>NZ_BMTL01000012.1 GCF_014649655.1 Streptomyces humidus
ATCTTCGCCGAAGTCATCCGCCCGCCACCAGCACGAGCATCCCGAACCCTACGCACACCAGGCCCGTGACCAGCAATTTCACGATGCACAGTGCTCAATGGCCCCACACCCGCCCAACCCGGCGAAGGTATGCGGTCAGAGCACTAGAGATTGCCCAGCGGCTCGATGTCGACCTTCACCGGCGTGCCCCAGATGCGCAGGACCTCGTAGTCGGTGAACTCGTGGACGAGACGGTAGGCCATCGCGGGGCGGGAGCCACGGCGCAGCGCGGCGATGTACAGCTCGGCCTCGCGGCGGTCCCGCCGGGGCGTCCCGCACAGCTGCCACTCCTGGCCGCTCCACAGCTCCGCCAGCCAGCGCTGCTGGGGCTGCGGGCGGTCGGCGCGGGCGCCGTACCGGGAAGGGGCGGGGGCGGTGGACGGCCCCTGCGGCGCGGGTCCGTTGAACTCGGCGCGGCGGGCGGTCCGGCGGCGTGTCTCGCACAGCAGGCACAGGTCATGGGCGGCCTTGTCGACCGGACCGTTCGGATGCTCGGCGCAGCGAGTGGCCGGCGCGGTGCCGACGACGCTGTCGTCCAGCAGCTCCAGGGCCCGCCGCAGATCGGCCTTGACCTCGTGCAGCTTGGCGTCGGGCGTGTCGGCGGTCAGGGCCTCGCCGTGCTCCCCGAGCAGTCGGAGGGCACGACCGAGAGCGGTGAGCTGGGCGTGGTTCATGGCACCCAGCGTAGGGCGGCCCGGCCGTACGCGGTCCCTCGCCGTCAGGACGCGGGCGGCGGCAGCCCACCTCGCTGCACGTTCTCAGAACACAACCGGTGCACGCACGCGCAAGTCCGGTGGGTGCCTCGTCCCTAGAGTGCTCCGGGCCCGGGCGGCTGATTCCGGCCGGCGGGCGGCAGCCCGGTCCACGGACCGCCGCGCTGCGCCGACGAGGACGAGAGGGACAGATGATGAGGTCAAGAGGTTTACGGAGCAGGCGAATCGGACGTGGTCTCCTGCCGCGCGCGTGGGTGGCCCTGCTGGCCGGGCTGGCGCTGCTGCTCGGCGTGTCGGCCGGACCCGCCGCGGCCACCGAGGGGTCGTGGATCAACGAGGGCGGTGACGCCAGGTCGCCCGACGCGCTGTCCGCGCAGTGGTTCCACGGAGATCTCTACGAGGTGGCGCGCGGGAACGACAACCAGATCTGGTGGCGGTACCGCAACGGCGCGTGGCAGGTGATGCCGGGGGGCGCCCGCACGTATCACCGTCCCGAGGTCGTCTCGCTGTTCAACATCGGGACCGGCGGCCTGCAGGACTCCCGCCTGGTCGTCTTCCACGTCGGCACCGACGGCGTGGTCTACTACAGCATCCTCCGCGGCGCGGCAGGCAACCTGTGGTCGGACTGGGACAACGTCCCGGGCAATTTCCGCACCACTACCGGCATCACCACGGCGAGCGGCATCAACAACGTCGTGCTCTACACGGTGCGCGACCAACAGGTGTACGTGCAGAACATGGAGCTGTGGAACGGCGCGCCGTCGTTCCCGCTGGACGACTGGGGCACGCAGCACTCCCCGCGGGTGCACGGCATGGTGAGCAGCGTGTCCTCGTATTCCATCAACATCAGTACGAACATCATGAACTTCGAGGTCGCACGGGGGCTGAACGACCACGTCTACGTCTCCCGTTCGCGCACCGACATGAACAGCGTGCGGAACGCGTCCTTCACCGAACTGCCCGGCGGCGGCGAGTGCGAGTCCGTCGCGGTCGGCCGCGCGGGCCCCGCCTCTCCCACGACCAATACCAACGACCCCGGCTACCAGGCGCAGCAGAACCTCGCCATCGGCTGCATCAGCCCCAACGACCACGAACTCTGGGTCAACCGCTCCACCGACGGCGGCCAGAACTTCACGGGCTGGTCCCGCGCCAGCACCGGGGCCGCGGCCACCGCCTCGCCCGAGATCCACGGCGCCCCCGGCGGGGAGGTCTTCGCCGTCCTGTCCTGGGGCGGGAACACCCCCTTCAAGCAGGGCATGATCGTCATGAAGCGGATCATCTGACCCGCACGCACCACGACGTCGGAGTGCCGGCAGCGCCGGATCTCAGGAGCGGTGCGGGTCGCGGACCGGGGTCGCGGCCGCGGCCGCCGCCGCGACCCCGCCGAAGGCGTAGGTCGCGGCGAACCCGACGGCGTACCCCGTCAGCAGCCCGCCCGCGTAGATCGCCGCCGTCTCGCCCGGCCCCCGGTTGCCCGCCAGCAGCGGGAACAGCGCCCAGCCGGACGGCCCGATCGCGGTGGCCCCGACCCGGTCGCCGAGCATCGCGAAGAACCCGACGAAGGCCCCGCCGGCCGCCCCGCCCGCGCACGCGGTGAGGAAGGGGCGGCCGAGCGGCAGCGACACCCCGTAGATCAAGGGCTCGCCGACGCCCAGCAGTCCGGCCGGCAGCGCTGATCTGATCGTCGTGCGCAGGGACGCGTCGTGGCGCAGCCGGACGTACACCGCCAGCGCCGCGCCGACCTGGCCCGCGCCCGCCATCGCCAGGACCGGCAGCAGCACCGTGTAGCCCTGCTGTTCGATGAGGGTGGCGTGGACGGGGATGAGCGCCTGGTGCAGGCCGAGCATCACCAGGGGCAGGAAGAGGCCGCCGAGCACGAGGCCCGCGAACGCGCCCGTCGTCGCCAGCAGCCAGTTCGCCGCCGTGCCGATGGCCGACGACACCGCGCCGGCCGCGTACATCAGGCCGTACAGGGTGCCGAGGCCCGCGACCAGGACCGTCAGGGCCGGGGTGAGGAGGACGTCCAGCGCGTCCGGGAACCGGCCGCGGCACCGCTTCTCCACGTACGTGGCCAGCAGCGCGGCCGCCAGCGCGCCGAGGACCCCGCCCTGGCCGGGGGCGAGGTGCACCCCGAACGCCGTCACCTTCGCGACGCCCGGGTGGACGACGATCGCCGCGACCGCGCCCCCCAGGATCGGTGTCCCGCCGAACTCCTTCGCCGTGTTGAGGCCGACGAAGACGGCGATCAGCGCCATGAAGCCGGAGGCGACGGCGGTCAGGGCGGGCGTGAGGCCCGGCAGCCACCCCGCGTTGAGCAGGAGACCGTTGACGCCGGCGAGGATCCCGCAGCCGACCAGGGCGGGGATCAGCGGGACGAAGACGCCGGCGAGGCGGCGCAGGGCGTTCTTCAGCCCGCTCGCGCCGCTCGCCCCGGCCCGCCGGGCCTGCCGCGACGCGGCCCCGCGGGCGCCGAGGACGTCCGCGAGGGAGGCGGTCCCGGCGGCGGGGGAGGAAGCGCCCGAGCCGTCGATGGAGCCGGGTGCGCCGGAGGGGGAGGCGGGTGCACGGGCGGGGGAGGCGGAGGCGGTCAGCTTCTCGAAGTCGGCCGTCACCCGGGTGACCGCGCCCGGCCCCAGGACCACCTGGCACGAGCCGTCCGCGACGACCAGCCCGAGCACCCCGGGCAGCGCGCGCAGCGCCTCCTCGTCCGCCCGGGACGCATCGGCGAGGCCGAGGCGCAGCCGGGTCATGCAGCAGGCGACCGAGGTGACGTTCGCGGGGCCGCCGACCAGGGACAGGATCGCGGCGGCTGTGGAGGAGGAGTCGATGCGCACCCGTCGAGCGTGCGGCTCAGCCGCCCGCGGCGGCGAGCGCGGCGCGCAGATGTCCCCCGGACTCCTCCAGAAGGCGGGCGGCCGTGGGCCCGTCCACGCCGGCCAGCACGACCAGGATCGCGTTCTTCACCTCGCCGTCGGCGGCCGCGAGGGCCGCCTCGACCGTGCCGTCCGCCGCGCCGGTCGCCAGGGCGACGATCCGCCGGGAGCGGGCGCGCAGCTTGTCGTTGGAGGCGCGGACGTCGACCATCAGGTTCCCGAACGTCTTGCCCAGCCGGATCATCGTGACCGTCGAGATCATGTTCAGCACCAGCTTCTGCGCCGTGCCCGCCTTCAGCCGGGTGGAGCCGGTGAGCAGTTCGGGGCCCACGACCACCTCGATGCCGTGGTCGGCGGCCGCGGCCAGCGCACTGCCCGGGTTGCAGGCCAGTCCGACGGTCAGAGCGCCCCGGGAACGCGCGTACGCCACGGCCCCGACGGCGTACGGGGTGCGGCCGGAGGCGGAGACCCCGATCACGGTGTCGTCGGGTGTGAGGGAGAGGGCGGCGAGGTCCGCCTCGGCGAGTTCCCGCGAGTCCTCGGCGCCCTCGACGGAGGTCACCACGGCCGGCGGCCCGCCGGCGATCACCCCGACGACCTGGCCGGGGGCGGTGCCGAAGGTCGGCGGGCACTCGGAGGCGTCGAGCACGCCGAGCCGCCCGGCGGTCCCGGCGCCGGCGTAGACCAGCCGTCCGCCGCGCGCCATCCGATCGGCCACGGCGTCGATGACGGCGGCGATCGCGGGCAGCTGCGCCGCCACGGCGGCGGGCACGCCCGCGTCTTCGGCGTTCATGAGACGGGCGATGTCCAGGGTGGGCAGTCGGTCGATCTCGGAGAGGTCGGGCCGGAACGCCTCGGTGGTCAGCGTTTCGAGCGCGGCGCGCAGTTCCTGGGGGTCCGGGCTGGAGGTCATCGGGACGGGCTCATTTCCGGTGCGGGGGGGCGTCTGACGTCGGGGCGCGGGGCGGCGCGCCGCGCGGCCCGTCCGCCCGTTCTGCCGCGCGGACGGGACCGCGCGGCCGGGGTCCGTGACCCCGGGCCGCACGGGCGCCCCTACGGTCTACCCGTGCCGACGGGCCGACGCCTCGTACGACGCGGCCGGCAGTCGGCTGTACCGCGGAGGTCACCCCGGTGCGGGTGCTCCGAGGAACGCCTCTTCCCGCCGGGTACCGGTCGGGAGTGCGCACAATGGGGGAATGGACGATCCCGTCAATCCCCTTGACCCCGTCAATCCCGTCAGCCCTGTCCCCCCTGTCGATCCCGTCAATCCCCTGGAGCGGACGCTGCACGCGGCGCGCGCCCGGGTCCTCGCCGATCTGGCCTCGGGCGAGGTCGCCGCGGCGGACGTCGTGTCGATGGTCGAGGACTCCGTGGTGCAGCGGCGCTGGTGGGTCGAGCAGTGGCCCGAGGGCGCGGAGTACGTCGCGGGACTGGTGGCCCAGGACGTGCAGGACGCCCTGCTGGAGAGCCACGGCCGCTGGCCGCTGTGCCCGGTCTGCGGCTCCGGCGACCCGCACGCCCTCGACGTCGAGCCCGAACTCGGCCCGGACCCGCACTGGGTGTGCCACAAGGCGGGCGTGAAGGTCGCGCCCGTGGGCTCGCTGGGAGCGGCCACGGGAGGCGCGTCGACCTCGTGAGCGGCTCATGACCGTCTACATCGACCCGCCGGACTGGCCGGGGCACGGTCGGATGTGGTCCCACCTCGTCAGCGACCTCTCGTACGCCGAACTCCACGCTTTCGCGGACCGGTCGGGCGTCCCGAGGGGCGCCTTCGAGCGCGATCTCCCCCACTCTCGACCTCGCTCGAGCGGGGGGACCCCCATCGACATCCCCTCGCACCGGTACGCCGGGCTGGTCGCGGCCGGCGCTGTCGAGGTGAGCAGCCGGGAGGTGGTGCGGCTGCTGACGGCGGCCGGTCTGCGCCGGCGCAAGGGCGGCGGCGTCAGCGGGTGAACACCGGCTCCATCGTGTGCCACCAGGCGACGAGCGCCGCCCGGTCGGCGCCGCTGATCTGGACGAGCGCGGGCCGGTCGTAGTAGCTGCACAGGAAGACGTACTGGCCGGTGTCCGACAGGAAGCAGACCACGTCGCCCGCGGAGTTCCCGGTGTTGTTCTCCCGCCAGGTGCCGTAGACGCCGGTCTGGGCGTCGCAGTTGCCCGGCTGGAGCCGTCCTGCGTAGGACTGGAAGACGACGTCGCGGTCGTACTTGGTGTCGTACATGACGACGCCGGCCTTGCCGACGCCGGGCACGCCGTAGGCGTCCACCGTGGTGACCGTGCAGAACAGGGCGGCCTCCGCACCCTGCCACTGGGCGTGCGAGCAGCTCTCGCGCGACCACTGGTCGGCGTTGAGCGAGTCGCGCAGCTCGTGCTCGGCGGCGCTCAGGCCGTCTGCCTCACCGGTCCCACCCGATCCGCCTGTCCCGCCGGATCCACCCGCCCCGCCCGATCCGCCTGTCCCGCCCGCGTCGCTTTCGGCGTCGTCGGGGGAGGCGGCGCCGTCGGGCGTCCCACCGGAGTCGGAGATCGCGGTGGCCCCGGAGGCCGAATCCGTCGGCGCGGGGGAGCTGCGGGAAGGTCCAGGATCCGGACCGGGCCCGGGTCCGGTGCTCCAGCTGGAGCCGGAACCCGTGCCGCCGTCCGTCGTGCCTCCGCCTCGGCCGCCGTGGGACGACTGGTACAGCCCCACCAGGGCGAGCAGCGTGCTGACGACCACCCCGATGACGGCCCACCGCACGCTCTGCCGGGCCAGCCGGTGGGCGTCCGGGTCCGGCCGCGGGGGAAGGGGCGGCTCCGGTGGCGTGGACGGGTCGCTGCTGCTCATGACGTTCCCCCGTTTCCCCCGGCGCACGTGACCGGCGCGAGGCGCGGCCATGCCGGAATTATCCGAAGAGTGAGCCGGGCGGCGGGAGGCGAAGCGACGAAGATCGGCCCCGGCTACGTCAGGTGCGGTCGGCCGCGCAGCTCATACGCGTACTCGCCCTCGCCTTCGCCGACCTGGACGAACCCGGCCCGTTCGAGCACGGCCCGGGAAGGGGCGTTGGCGTGTTCTACGACCGCGAACAGGCGTCGTACGTCGTCGCGCGCGAGGGCCCAGCCGGCCAGCGCGCGCAACGCCTCGGTGGCGTAGCCCTGTCCTCGGGCGGCCTCGACGAGGTCGTAGCCGATCTCCGTGCGGCCGTCGTCGTCGGGAGCGGCGTGGAAACCCATGCTGCCGACGGCCAGACCGTCCGTCCGGCGGACGAGGACGTAGAGGCCGAACTCCGGCCGGTGCACCCCGTTCGCGTACGCCCTCGCCGTCATCCCGGCAGCCTCCCGGGTCCCCTCGAACGGTTCGCCGCCGAGCCAGGCGAAGCCCCCGCCGCCGCCCGCCCGCAGCCCGGCCGCCGCGGAGGGGGAGACCCCTTCGAGAGTGAGCCGTCCGGCGGGGATGCGCGCCGCGGGCGGGCGCGGTGCGGGTGTGTGCGCGGCCGGTGTGTCCGGGCCGGGCGGGCGCGGTGCGGGTGTGTGCGGGGTGGCGGTCACGAGGTCAGCAGCTCCAGTTCGCCCCGCAGGTTGTGGCGGGCCGACGTCTCCCACGCCTCGCTCCCGTGAGGGGTACGGAACAGCCGGGGCAGGGCGAGCAGCCGGCGCAGGATCTCGGCGCGTCCGGCGCGGAAGGCGTCGTTCGGGACGAAGTGGTACTCCTCCCGGACGGCGAGGGTGTACGCGGCGTAGCCGGCCGGCGGGGCGGCGAGGATCGCGAGGTCGGCGTCGCACAGGACCTGGCCGTCGAGGTCGTCGTCGGCGGGGTCGTGGCTGACGGTGAGCCGGACCAGCCGGGCGACCTCGGCGGTCCGCTCCGGCGGCGCCCCCGCCTCGGCCAGGGCTCGCTCGGCGAGCCGGGCGGAGCGCTCCTCGTTCTCGGAGCGGTCCGGCAGGTAGACGGCGTCGTGGAACCAGGCCGCCAGCCGGACGACGTCCGGGTCGGCGGCGTGGCCGGCGAGCTCGTCGACGTGGTCGAGGACCGCGGTGAGATGGGTGAGCGTGTGGTAGCGGCGCTGCGGCTCCTGCCAGCGGGCGAGGAGGGCGTCGGCGTAGGGCCCGGGGTCCGGGCCGCCCCCCGGGGTCCGGACGCCCTCCAGGGCGTGGCTGAAACGGGTGCGCAGGACGTCGAGATCGGCCATGCCTCATTGTCACGCCGGCCCGCGTATTCTTGAATTGGACTAGACCTGTAGCCGAAGAGTGTCGATGAACGCCGACGAATGGGGTCCCATGGGCAAGCGTGCAGTTCTGGAGGTGATCGCCCTCGACGTCGAGGACGCGGTCGCCGCCCGGGCCGGAGGCGCGGACCGCCTCGAAGTGGTCGCCGACATGGCCGCCGACGGGCTCACCCCGCCGCTCACCGTGCTCACCGGGATCCGGGCCGCCGTGGACCTCCCCCTGCGGGTGATGGTGCGGCTCTCCGAAGGCTTCGCCGCGGGCGCCGCGAAGGACGTCGACCGCCTTGTGCGGACCGCCGGCGAGCTGCGCGAGGCCGGCGCCGAGGAGTTCGTGCTCGGCTTCCTCGACGCCCAGGGCTCCGTGGACCTGGCCGCGGTGGAGCTGGTCGTCGCCGAACTGGACGGCTGCCCCTGGACGTTCCACCGCGCACTCGACCACGCCGCCGACCGCGAGGCCGTGCGCAAACAACTGGACGGCCTGCCCGGACTGGACACCTGCCTCACGGCCGGCTCCGCCGCCGGCGTCGACGCCGGGCTCCCCACCCTCCTCGCGGAGGCGGCACGCCGTGCCGAGCCCGGCTACGAGCAGCAGCTCCTCGTCGGCGGCGGCCTGCGCCTGGACCACGTGCCGCTCCTGCGCTCCGCCGGCCTCGACGCCTTCCACATCGGCGGCGCGGCCCGCCCCCACGGCTGGACCGGCCCGGTGTCGGAGCGCTCCGTCCGGGAGTGGCGGCGCACGATCGACGACGAACAGCCGGAGTAGCCCGAGCGGACGCACACCGCGGGCGGACCGGGCCGGGCGCGCACGGACGTCAGCCGAGCTCGGGCGGCAGGGCGGACGTGTGGGTCACGGTCAGGCCCGAGACCGCACGGGTCAGGGCCACGTACAGCCGGCGCAGGCCCGTGCGTTCGTCGGGCTCGCCGTCGACCACGGCGCGGGGCTCGTCCAGGACGACGTAGTCGTACTCCAGACCCTTGGCGAGCGAGGCCGGTACCAGGGTGAGGCGGGCCCGGTCCGTCGTCTCCTCGCCGGGGGCCAGGTGGGCGATGCCCGCCGACGTCAGCGCCTGGGCCAGGGCCGGGATCCGGGCGTCGGCCGCGATCAGACCCGTCGAGCCCTCGTGGCGCAGCGACTCCTCGCACGCCGCGACGACCTCGGCGTCCCCGCGGACCGGCCGCAGCTCGAAGAAGCCGGGGTTCTCGCGGACGGAGGCGACGGGGGCCAGACCCGGCGCGATGTGCGGCAGCAGCCGGGAGGCGTACGCGATGACGTCCGTCGGGACGCGGAAACCGGCCGTGAGCTCCTCGATCACCGCGTCCGCCTTGCCCAGGTGGCCGAGGGCCTCCTCCCAGCTCCGGGTCGCCCAGGGGGTGGTGCCCTGCGCCAGATCGCCCAGCACGGTGGCCGAACCCGTCGTGCAGCGCCGGCCCACCGCCCGGTACTGCATCGGGGACAGGTCCTGCGCCTCGTCCAGGACGACATGCCCGAGCGAGTGGGTGCGCTCGACGAGGTCCGCGGCCTCGTCGATCAGCACCGCGTCCGCCGCCGACCACCTGGCCGACTTCACCGACCGCACCGGCTTCGCCCACAGGATCGTCTTCTGCTCCTCCTCGCTCAGCAGGCCCCGCGCGTGCGAGGCGAGGAACTCCGCGTCCGTGAGCAGCCGCAGCACCAGCTTCGCCGGGTCGACCACCGGCCACACCTGCTTCACGGCCGCCTTCACGGCGCTGTTGCGGGCCACGGCGTCCTGCACCCGGTCGTCCGGGGCCTCGCCCGAGCGTTCCATCTGCACCAGCACGGCGTGCGCGATGCGCTGCGGCAGCGCCTCGCGGGCGGCGCCGTAACGGATGTCCCGGTCGAGCAACTCGCCGACCATCTCCTGCAGTTCGTACGCGGGAACCCGCCAGCGCCGGGATCCGCGCACCACGACGACCGGCTCCTCGGGCGCGCCGACGTGCGCGTACAGGGCCCGGCGCAGCACCTGCGCCATCCTCGCGTCGCCCTTGACGACCGCCGCCGCCGCGTCGTCCGCGCCCCGCACCTCCACATGGGCCACCAGGTCGTCCACCGTGCCCTGACGGACCGTCAACTCGCCTAGCGCGGGCAGCACCTGCTCGATGTACTGCAGGAAGGACCGGTTCGGCCCGATGACCAGCGTGCCCGTGCGGGCGAGCCGCTCGCGGTGGGCGTAGAGCAGATAGGCCACCCGGTGCAGGCCGACGGCCGTCTTCCCGGTGCCCGGCCCGCCCTGGACGCACACCGTGCCGCCCAGCCCGCTGCGCACGATCTCGTCCTGCTCGGGCTGGATGGTGGCGACGATGTCGCGCATCGGGCCGACGCGCGGCCGCTCGATCTCCTGCTGGAGCAGTCTGCTGGTGGCCGCGCCCCCCGACGGCTCGGGGTCGGAGAGATGCTCGTCCTCGTACGCCGTGATGTCCCCGCGGGTGTAGCCGAAGCGCCGGCGCAGCCCCACGTCCATCGGGTCCTTCCTGGAGGCCCGGTAGAACGGCTGCGAGACCGGCGCACGCCAGTCGATGACCATCGGGTCGCCGTCCGCGTCGTGGACGTGTCGCCGCCCGATGTAGAAGCGCTCTCCCCCGGCCCCCTCGGCCCGGTCCGCGCCGGGAGCGTGCAGGTAGTCCAGCCGCCCGAAGAACAGCGGGGTGTCGCTGAGGTCGGCGAGCGCCTTGACCCGCTCCCCGATCTGGCGCTCCAGGATCTGCGCGTTGACCCAGTTCGCGGTCACGTCGCGGATGTCGAGGGACTCCACGTCCTCGCGCATCGCGCGCAGGGCGGCCCGCGAGGAGGACAGGTGGGAGCGCTCGCGGGCGAGCGGATCGTCGTCGACGGGGCTGGACGCCGTGGGCGGCGTGGGCGGAGTGGAGGGCATGGACGGCGTGGGCGTCGTGGGCGTCGTGGACAAGGGGGGTGTGCCTCCGGACCGGCTGAGAGGGCTGCGGTGAGGGCCGACCGGTTTCCGTCCGGACGGCGGCGCTCCGGCGAGGGAGGCGGGCAAGAGCGGAGATTCTAGACGAGCGCCGACGGCACCGGCCAACGCTTTTCCGCGCACGAGAAGACCGTGGGCTGCCTCGTACCTGTACGCACACGTACACGTACACGCACCCGTACAGGGACACGTGCACGCGAGAGGGGAACGGGGCCGAGGCCCGGCGGCGCCTTGTCCCGTTCTTTCCGTGGCCGGCACGTCGACCGTCCGGCCTGTGACGGGCCAACTCCGTTCCGGCGCAACGACGTAGACATTTCGGGCGCCGTCGGGGTCGCCTCAGGGACGGCCTCCGTCCGCAGGCGTACGAGGGGGAGCGCGGCTTCGTCCGCCGGACCGATGCCCCCTTTATCCCCCATCTCCCATCATGGAGACATGAGTGCAGCGACCTTCACCCCAGCCCCCGGTCGCCCGTCCGGCGCGACCCCCCTGTCCGATGGGCACCGCCATCGCCTCGGCGACGCCCTGCGCGCGATCAAGGTCTTCGCGGTCGCCGCCTTCGAGGTGGTCATCCTCGGCGAGTACGGCGAGGAAGCCGGCATCCGCCGCAGGTGAGACACCGCGCCCCCGGCCCGGCCCGAGTACCCGCGGGCGCACCGGCTGGGTATCCGAGCCGATGCCCGGCGCCCCCGCCGAGCCCTTCACTCGGTGCATGACGACACCGCACCGTCCGTTCCACGACCGTCCGCTCCACGATGTCCGCTGCACGAGCGCCCGCTTCTCAGGCCTCCTCCGCCAGCAGTTCGTCCGCGTCCATGATCCGGTACGCGTAGCCCTGTTCCGCCAGGAAGCGCTGGCGGTGCGCCGCGAAGTCCTGGTCGAGGGTGTCCCGCGCCACCACCGAGTAGAAGTGGGCCTGGTGGCCGTCCGCCTTGGGACGCAGAACCCGGCCGAGACGCTGCGCCTCCTCCTGGCGCGAGCCGAAGGTGCCCGAGACCTGGATGGCGACCGTCGCCTCCGGCAGGTCGATCGAGAAGTTCGCGACCTTGGACACCACCAGCACGCTGATCTCGCCCTCCCGGAACGCGTCGAACAGCTTCTCGCGCTGCGCGTTGGACGTCTCGCCCTTGATCACGGGGGCGTTCAGGTGCTCGCCCAGTTCGTCGAGCTGATCGATGTACTGGCCGATGACCAGGATCTGCTGACCGGCGAAGCGCCGGACGATCGCCTCCGTCACCTTCCGCTTCGTCGCGGTCGTCGCGCAGAAGCGGTACTTCTCCTCCGCCTCGGCGGTCGCATACGCCAGCCGCTCGGAGTCGGTCAGGTTCACCCGGACCTCCACGCAGTCCGCGGGCGCGATGTACCCCTGCGCCTCGATCTCCTTCCACGGAGCGTCGAACCGCTTCGGCCCGATGAGCGAGAACACGTCCGACTCCCGCCCGTCCTCACGGACCAGGGTCGCCGTCAGACCCAGCCGCCTGCGCGCCTGGAGATCGGCCGTGAACTTGAAGACCGGCGCCGGCAGCAGATGCACCTCGTCGTAGAGGATCAGCCCCCAGTCGCGGGAGTCGAACAGCTCCAGGTGTGGGTAGACGCCCTTGCGGCGGGTCGTCAGCACCTGGTAGGTGGCGATGGTGACGGGGCGGATCTCCTTGCGCGTCCCGCTGTACTCGCCGATCTCCTCCTCGGTCAGCGACGTCCGCTTCACCAGCTCGTGCTTCCACTGCCGGGCGGAGACCGTGTTCGTCACGAGGATCAGCGTCGTCGACTTGGCCTGCGCCATGGCGCCCGCGCCGACCAGCGTCTTCCCGGCTCCGCAGGGCAGGACCACGACCCCGCTCCCGCCGTGCCAGAAGTTCTCCACCGCCTGCTTCTGGTACGGCCGCAGCGCCCAGCCGTTCTCGTCCAGCTCGATCGCGTGGGCCTCGCCGTCGACGTACCCCGCGAGGTCCTCGGCCGGCCAGCCCAGCTTCAGCAGCGTCTGCTTGATCTGGCCGCGCTCGGAAGGGTGCACGAGGACCGTGTCCGGGTCGATCCGGGCGCCGACCAGCGGAGCGACCCGCTTGGAACGCAGGATCTCCTCCAGCACCGGCCGGTCGGTGGTGGTCAGCACCAGCCCGTGCGCCGGGTGCTTGCTGAGCGTGAGCCGGCCGTAGCGGTCCATGGTCTCGGCGATGTCCACCAGCAGCGCGTGCGGCACCGGATAGCGGCTGTACTGCACGAGCGCGTCCACGACCTGCTCGGCGTCGTGCCCGGCCGCCCGCGCGTTCCACAGGCCCAGCGGCGTCAGCCGGTAGGTGTGGATGTGCTCCGGCGCGCGCTCCAGCTCGGCGAACGGAGCGATGGCCCTACGGCATGCGTCGGCCTGCTCGTGATCGACCTCCAGGAGCAGAGTCTTGTCGGACTGGACGATGAGAGGACCGTTCACGTACGCGCACATCCCTTCCGCACGGGCCAAACGTCCAGTGTGCCGCACGAAGTGCCGGGACGACGGGCCGCGGTCGGCTCCGGGCCCCGGAGGACCCCGGTGGCGTCCG
The DNA here is from genome assembly GCF_014649655.1 of Streptomyces humidus. GTDB lineage: Bacteria > Actinomycetota > Actinomycetes > Streptomycetales > Streptomycetaceae > Streptomyces > Streptomyces humidus. The sequence continues at coordinate 13,310 of NZ_BMTL01000012.1, forward strand.
GGCAACCCTGTGCGTCCTCCGGGTGTCTGACCGGGGGAGCAGCGCGATGGGCGCGACGCGGTGAGGAGTTCACGGTATGTCGGTCCTGTCGTTCCGCAGGGGCGCGGTCGGCGTCGGAGCAGCCGCGGTTCTGGCGGCCACGGGCACCTGGGTGATGTGGCCGGCGGACGTCGACGAGGAACTGTGGGCCGAGGTGCGACCGGTGATCGAGGCCCGGATCGCGGCGGAGCCGCGGGGCGGCGGGCACGCCGATGCCGTGCCCGCCCGCGACGCGCGCTGGTTCTGCCGGGCGCAGGCGCTCGAACTCGAGGAGCGCGCCGGCCGGGTACGCGCCGGCGTCGACACCCTGTGCGTGGAGTACGGCGTGCGGGACGACACCCTCGTGGCGTGCCGGGCCGGCCGGTACCCGCAGGTGGTGCGGCTGGAACGGGACCGGGCGGCCGACGGCGGTTACCGGGTCGTCGGCCGGGACGAGCCGCCCGACGGCGAGGGGTACGGGCGCTGGACCGAGGCCCACTTCGGTGTCTTCATCAGACCTGCCCTCCGGGACCCGATGTCCTCCGCCGAACTGGAGACCGAGGCCCGCGCCCATTTCGGCCTCCCCGCGGACGCTTCCGTGGTGGAGTGCTGAGCGCGCCGACGGCCGCAGTGCCGGGAAGGTTCGTGACCTTCGTGGGGGAGTGGCGGTCGTCGGTGTCAGTCGTCGGCCAGCTCCGCCACTCCCGTGATCCGGTGCAGCGGGTAGGTGCGCACCTCGTCCGCCGTGTGGTCGTACGCCGTCACGAAGCCGCCCTCCACCCGGACCGGGGCGACGACCCGCTGACTGGCGGCCCCCTCGGCGTTGACGTAGCCGATCCACAATGCCTCCCCGGTCAGGACGGCCGCCTGCATGGTGGCGAGGGTCTCGGCGGAGCTGGTGCGAGGGAGCTGACCGGGGCCGAGCGGGGCGGCGTCCTCGGCAGGCTTGCGCGGGGCCGTGGCGGCCAGGTCGCCGGCCCGGATCGCGCGGATCGCCGCCGTGAGGAGAGTGCCGTCGGGCACCGGCGGACCGTCCGGCACCGGCTCGGGAGCCGAGCGGGGCGGGGTGCGGCGGGCGTGCGCACGGGTGATCAGGACGTCGCCCTCGGCGGACTCCGCGGCGGGCGCGAAACCCATCGCGCGCAGCCCGTCCAGGAGGGCCGCCGGGTCGGCCTGGGCCGCGAGCACCGTGGGCGCCAGCCGTCGTAGTCGCAGGGCCGCGGCCCGCTTGTCGGCGAGGATCTCGTTCAGGACCGACTCGTCGTCGCAGCGGACGTACGCCGAGGCCGCGCCCACCCGCAGATGGCCGTGCCGACGCGCCACGTCGTCGATCAGGTACGCCAGCGGCTGCGGCACCGGTGTACGGGAGTGCTCGGCGAGGAAGGCGTGCAGGTCGGAGGCGCTGCGGCCGGCGTCCAGGGCCCGGCGCACCGAGCCGGGCGTGAAGCGGTAGACGGTCGCGCCGCCCTTGGACTCGACGTCCGCGAGGACGCTCAGCACGTCGGCCAGCGGACGCCTCAGCGGACCGGGGGCGACCGCCGTCAGGTCCGCCTGGAGCAGCACGTGGTCCAGCGGCTCGGGCAGCAGCGGGGCGAGCAGGCGGGCGGCGGCCGCGGTGGCCACGGCCTGCTCGGGGGCCGGCAGAGGGGTCGCGTGGGCGGGGACGACGAAACGGTGGTGGGCCGGCAGCTTGTCGCCCGGACCGGTCGGCGCGGGACCGGTCGGCGCGGGACCGGCCGCGGCCGGTCTCGGGACCGCCGCCGCGCTCGCCCCCAGCAGCGCCCGGCCGTGCGCCGACAGCGCGCCCCTGCCGGTCACGCCCAGCAGCTCGGCCTCGGTCAGCGTCCAGCGCGCGAGCCGGGACCGCAGATCCTCGTCCCTCTGCGGGCCGTGTGAGCCGGGGGAGCTGGGAGAGCCGTGCTGCCCGTGAGCGGCCTGGGAGGCCTGGGATGTCTGGCCGGCCTGGGAACTCTGCGGGCCGTGCGGGCTCGTGACGCCCTGCTGTTGCGGTCCGCGCAACGGGCGCTCCCAGCGCAACCGGGCCAGCACGGCCTCCACGTCCGGCACGGCTCCCTCCGGCAGCCCGGCCAGCAGCGTCAGCACCCGGCGCCGCACCTCCGGCGCGGACGACCGGTCCAGGCCCGGGCCCAGCGCCGACAGCGCCCGCTCCTTGAGGTCCCGGCCGCCGACCACCCCGGACGTCCGGGTCGCCGCCAGCCAGGCCGCCGCAAGCTGCGCCCACCGCTCGGCCGGGGGCCGCTCCAGCCACTCGTCGTACTCCGCGGTCGCCGCGTACCGCTCGTCCGCCTCACCGTCGGAGGCGAGCAGACCGGCCGCGTACGCCAGCTCCACCCAGAACGCGGCCACCGGTTCGGACACGTCCAGCGCGACGGCCGTCCGCTTGAGGTCGCGCACGCTCAGCCCACCGGACCGCAGCACCGCCGGACCGCCCTCGTGCCACTCCTTCAGCAACTCCTCGACCGTCGTCAGCGCCGTGTACGCCTGCCCGGCCGCCGTCGCGTCCACCACCTGGGGACGATGCGTCACCACCGGCTGCACGGCGGGCGGCGACGGCTCCGGCGAGCGGTGGGCGCGGCCCGCCCGCAGATGCAGGGCCACCTCGCGCGGCAGGACGACCGTCCCCGGCGCGGTCGGCAGCAGCAGCCCGCGATCGAGCAGCCACCGCAGATGCGCCGCCGGCTCGGCCGTGACCTGCCCGTACGGCGGCCCCCACACCAGCCGCTCCAGCACGTCGAGCGAACCGGCGGGCGCCTTGGCGAGCAGCGCGGCCATCTTCCGGCGACGCGAGAAGAGCGAGGTGAGCGCCGAGACCGCGGACACCGAGTCGTGCGTGGACGGCAGCCCGGCGTTCGCGACGAACTCCTGGATCCGGCCCGGCGACATCCCCGCCGTCGCCTCCCGCACGCTCGGCCCCAGCCCCGTCGGCGACGGGTGTTGCGGGGACGGCGCGAGCAGCTCCCGGGCGGTCCGCACGAGCCGCAGCCGGTCGTCCGCGCCCCACACCAGCGCCTGTTCGCGCAGGGACGTCAACGCACCGGGGAGCGCGGCGGCGACCGCCGGGTCGCGGGCGTCACCCGCCATCAGACCGAGCAGTTCGTCCCAGGTCGCAGGGTCGCCCGCCACGGCCAGCGCCTCCGCCGTCTGCAGGGCGAACGCGTCGAGCCGCTCGAGCGCGCGCACCACGGAGGCACGGGTGCCGGCCCGGGTGGCGAGCTGGGTGAGGTCCGTGGGGACCGGCGTGATGAGGTCGGGGCGGGCGCGCAGCAGCGCGGCCAGGGAAGCGTCGTCCCGGGCGCGGAGCGCTTCCGCGAGGGACCGGGGGGCCTGTTGGTCCGCGGTGCTCATCTTGCCCACGGTAGCGGTAGACGCCTCCGGGGGCCGCGCCCCCGGACCCCGCCACCGCCCGCCACTGCTCCCTGCCGCCGCCCTTCGACGCTCCCGCGTCGGTCCCCGGCGACCCGCACGATGCCGACGGCGTCGGCGACGAGTACCCGGCGTGCGCAGGCGGAAGCGGTAGCTTCTTCCCGTGGGGATCGAGAGCGACCAAGTCGTCTACGAGTATCTGAGCCGCGTCGGCGACGTTGCGCAGCAGCGGCAGTTGTCGTCGGCCACCCGGATGCGGCTCGTCTCCGAGCTGCGCGACGAGATCGACCGGCGCCGGGCCAGAGCCGCCGTCGACTCTCCCGCCGCCGTCCGCCGCATCATCGACCGTCTCGGCAGCCCCGACGACCTCGTCGCCGCCGCGGCCGGGTCCGGCGGCGGCGCGCCGCAGCCGCCGACGCCCGCCGTGCCCGTGCAGCGCGACCGCGAGGAGGCGCCGCGGCCGCCGAAGGGGATCCGGCGCGGCGTGCCCCGGCCCCGCACCGGCGCGCCGCCCCCCGCCGAGCCCTCCGGCGACGCGCCCACCGACGCGCTGTCGTCGCCGCGCCGCGCCCCCGCGCACGAACCGGGCGACGGTCGCGAGAGGCCCGACTGGTGGCTGTACGAGCCGAATCCGTTCGGCCCCGACGAGGACGGGCACGGGTTCGTCGGCGGAGTGGAGATCCCGGACCTGCTCAAGCCCCCGCCGCGCCGGGACCTCGACAAGGAGGCCGCCGAGAAGGAGGTCGCCGAGACGGTCGCCGGCGGCGACGGGACGGCCGACGACGGGGGCGCCGCCCGCCCGCGCCGCCGGCTCCCCTTCCTCGGGGCGTCCGGCGCGCAGGCCCGGCGCTGGAGCAACCCCCTCCTGCTGATCGCCGCCGGCTGCCTGGTTGTCGGCGCGGTGCTCGGGAACCTGCTCGTGCTGCTGGTGGGCTGGCTGATCGCCTACGCCTCGCGCAGGCTGACCGACCGTGAGACGAAGCTGGCGGTCGTGTGGCTGCCGGGGCTCGCGCTCACGGCGGGGCTCGTCTGGCTGTGGGGGCGCTCCGAGGGCCGCTGGGGCGAGCCCATCGCCCAGGGGCACATGAACGACGCCGTCGCCGAGACCTGGCCGTGGGTGATCCGGGGCGCGGCGGTGGCGTCGGCGCTGTTCCTGGTCTGGCGCTCGCAACGACAGAGATGACGGCGCTCGCAACGGCGGGGGACGTGACGGCGCTCTCGTCATGGCAGAGCTGACGGCGGCGCCGGCGGGCCCGCGCTCCCGACCGGCGACAATGAGGCCATGACCGTCACTTCTTCCCGCACTGTCGGCTTCGACCTGGACATGACCCTCATCGACTCCCGGCCCGGCATCCGCGCCTGCTGGCAGGAGCTGTCGGCGCGGACCGGGACGTACGTCGACGCCGACCTGGTGGTGACCCGGCTGGGGCCGCCCCTGTCGGAGGAGATGGCGCACTGGTTCCCGGCGCGAGAGATACCGGCGATGGCCGACCTCTACCGCGAGCTCTACCCGGAGTTCGCCGTCGCGGGCACGCTCGCGATGCCCGGCGCCCACGAGGCCGTCGAGGCGGTCCGGGCGGCCGGCGGACGGGCGGTCGTCGTCACCGCGAAGTGGGAGCCGAACGCCAGGCTGCACATGGAGCACCTGGGCATGCGCCCCGACGCGGTGATCGGCGACCTGTGGGCGGAGCAGAAGGCGCAGGCCCTGCGCGAGCACGGCGCGTCCGTCTACGTCGGCGACCACGTGGGGGACGTGCGCGGTGCGCGTGCCGCCGGGGCGTTCTCCGTCGCCGTGGCCACGGGGCCGTGCGACGCGGCCGAGCTGACCGAGGCCGGCGCGGACGTCGTCCTCGACGATCTGACGCGGTTCGCGGAGTGGTTCGCGGCCTACGAGGGCTGACTCCCGCCCCGCGCCTGACGGCGGCCCGCGGCGGCCGACTGCAGGACGCCCGCGGCCGCCACCAGGAAGCCGACGCCCATCAGCATGCTCAGTCCGAACATGTACGTCGGAAAAGGCTTCGTGCCGAGCAGCAGCGGGGCGACCGTGACCAGGGTGGCCACGGCGCCGGCGAAGAACACGACGGCCCCGGCACGGATCAGTCGGTCACCGGCGGCGGCGGAATTCGTTCGGGTTTTGTCACGCACCGGTCCAGGGTAGTTCCCGGCTCCGGAGAACGACCGGGGGACGTCTCGTCACCGGCGGACCCGGACGGCTCGACGTCCACCGAGCGGCAAGGGGGTGCGGACGCCACGTCGGCGCCCCACACCTGTCAGGCGTCCCCTGCCGCTCGTGCCGCCACCCCACCGGTGCGCCGGCGGTCTGGTTGCGGTCTGGCCGCGGCCGGGCGAAGGCGTTCACTTCAGCAGAGGCCGGGAGACCTGGACGCCGGTATGCCTGCTTGCCGGTATGGGTGCCATGAAGGATTGCCGTCGGCACGGGATTGCCGAGCTCCTCACTCTTTCCGCCACTTTGAGCCTCTGTCGACACAGCCAGGGGCCCGGTGTCGTTTTAAGGCATGTCTCGCTGGAGAGACCCCCGGTAGGGTTGTCCAAACGGCAGTTCAAGGGCGTCCGGTGTCAGTCCGGCAGCTATCGAGGGAGCGTGTGCTTTGCCGACTGGCAAGGTCAAGTGGTTCAACAATGAGAAGGGCTTCGGCTTTCTCTCCCGCGACGACGGCGGTGACGTCTTCGTGCATTCCTCGGTGCTTCCCGCCGGAGTCGAGGCACTGAAGCCGGGCCAGCGCGTGGAGTTCGGCGTCGTCGCCGGGCAGCGCGGCGACCAGGCGCTCTCCGTCGTCCTTCTCGACCCGACCCCGTCGGTCGCCGCGGCGCAGCGCAGGAAGCCCGACGAACTGGCCTCCATCGTCCAGGACCTGACCACCCTTCTCGAGAACATCACCCCGATGCTGGAGAAGGGCCGTTACCCGGAGAAGACCTCCGGCAAGAAGATCGCCGGCCTGCTGCGCGCGGTCGCCGACCAGCTGGACGTCTGAGCCCGGCGCCGGGTGCCCAAGCCCGGCGTCCGAGCCGGGCGCCTGGTGTCCGAGCCCTACGTCCGAGCCCGGTCGGGCAGGCGGAGGCGGTCGGGCAGCCGGTCACGGGAAGTCGAGCGCACCGGGGCCGAGGGGCGGCAGCAGCTCCTCGGCCGCGGCGCGGGTGAGCAGGCCGCGCACCGCCGCATAGCCGTTCTCGCCCAGGTCCGCCGTGAACTCGTTGACGTACAGACCGATGTGCTGGTCGGCGACGGACGGGTCCATCTCCTGGGCGTGCTCCCTCACGTACGGCCGGGAGATCTCGGGGTCGTCCCAGGCGGCCCGCACGGAGGCGCGGACCGAGTCGGCCAGCCGGGTCAGCGCGGCCGCCCCCAGCGAGCGCTTGGCGATGATCGCGCCGAGCGGGATCGGCAGGCCGGTCGTGGACTCCCAGTGTTCTCCCAGGTCGGCGAGCCTGTGCAGCCCGTAGTTCCGGTAGGTGAAGCGCGCCTCGTGGATGACCAGGCCCGCGTCGACCTTGCCGTCCCGCACGGCAGGCATGATCTCGTGGAACGGCATGACGACGATCTCGCCCACGCCGCCGGGGACCGTGTCAGCCGCCCAGAGGCGGAACAGCAGGTAGGCCGTAGAGCGCTCGCTCGGCACGGCGACCGTGCGGCCGGTGAGGTCGGCCCCCGGCTCGGCGGTGAGGACCAGCGGTCCGCAGCCCCGGCCCAGCGCGCCCCCGCAGGGCAGCAGCGCATACGTGCCGAGGACGTACGGCAGCACGGCGTACGACACCTTCAGCACGTCGAACTCGCCGCGTTCGGCCATGCCGTTGGTGAGGTCGATGTCCGCGAACGTCACGTCGAGCGCGGGCGCGCCCGGCACCCGGCCGTGCGCGAGGGCGTCGAAGACGAAGGTGTCGTTGGGGCAGGGGGAGTACGCGATCCGCAGCGCCGGCTCACTCGTGGTCATGTGCCTTCCAACTCTCCAGGAGGGGTGCGAGCTTCCCGAAGGCCTCGGCGAGTGCGCCGAGCGCCTCGCCGACGCGCCAGGCGGCGCGGTCGCGCGGGCCGACGGGGTTGGAGACCGCGCGGATCTCCAGCACGGCCGTGCCGTGCGCGGCGGCCGCCTCGGCGACGCCGAAGCCCTCCATCGCCTCGGCCAGCGCCCGCGGGTGGCGGGCGCGCAGGGCGGCGGCCCGGGCAGCGGTGCCGGTGACCGTCGACACGGTGAGGACGACGCCGGTGCGGGCGCCGGTGGCGGCCGCGGTCTCCCGTACGAGGGACCCGGGCGGACGGTGGGTGACGGCGCCGAAGCCCAGCTCGGTCACCGGCAGGAAGCCGTCGGCGGTCTCGGCGCCCAGGTCGGCGGCGGTGATCTCGTCGGCGACGACCAGGGAGCCGACGGGCGCGGCGGGCGCGAAGCCGCCGGCGATGCCGGCAGAGACGACGAGGCCGTAGGGGGCGCCCCGCAGCGCGGCTGCCGTGAGGGCGGCGGAGACGGAGGCTGCGGCCAGGGCGGGGCCGACGCCCGCGGCGAGCAGGTCGCATGTCCCGCCGGCGCGGTGCAGCGTCATGCCGGGCGGCGGTACGCCGGGCAGCAGGGACCGCGGCGCGGGCCGTCCGGGCCACGCCTGCGCCACCGCGTCCCGCTCGGCGGGGACCGCGGTGGCAACGAGGACGCGTGTGGGGGACGTGGTCAGTCGTCCTTCTTGAGCTTGAAGGACCACAGGCCGGTCGCGGCCTGGCTCTTCTTCTTGCCGTCGCCCGCCTTGATGGTGACGAGCGTGGAGTTGCCCTGGGCGCCGTACTGGGCGTTGAAGAACACGCTGCCGGGGATGGTCCGGTAGGTCTTGTCGCTGTCCTCGGTGAGCGGCTGACCGTTCATCAGGATGGTCCAGCGCTTGTCGGCCACGTCGGGGTCGACGCCGAAGCGGACGGTCTCGTCCGGGTCGACGCTGATGGACTTGATGTCCTTGTCGCCGAGGCACTTGGTGAGGGCCGCGGAGTCCAGGGGCTTGCCCTCTCCGCCGCAGGTCGCCTCGGAGCTGACCGAGTCGCGGCCGACGGTGATCGTGGACAGGGGGGTCGGCTTGTCGCAGGCCGACAGGACGAGCAGTCCGGCACAAACGGCGCCGGCGGCGGCGACGGCGCGGCGGCGTCGCACAACGCCGAGGACATCAGCGGCTCCGCCGCGGGGCATCGTGGTCATGGCCGAAGGCTATCGGGCACGTCGGGTGGTCTCTTTACGCGGGGTGCGGCGCGGCTGTGTGTTACGCCACGCGGGGCTTCGAGCCGCTCCCGTGCCGCACCGAGGCGAGCAGCCCGCGGACGGTGGTCAGCCAGCCGAGCGCGACCACGCCGGCGGCCACCGACAGCCCCAGCGAGCCGTTGAGCGGCATGACGATGCCGACCGCGCCGCCGAACACCCAGCACACCTGGAGCAGGGTCTCGGAGCGGGCGAACGCCGAGGTGCGCACGAGTTCCGGCACGTCGCGCTGGATCAGGGCGTCCAGGGACAGCTTGGCGAGGGCCTGGGAGAACCCGGCGACGGCGGCCAGACCGGCCACCAGGAGCGCGCCGAAGAAGACGGCGGTCACGAGCACCGCGCCCAGCACGACGGCGACGACGGTCACGATGATCAGCTCGGGGGCCCTGGAGCGCAGCCAGGCCCCGACGGCCGTCCCGAGCGCGTTGCCGAGGCCCGCCGAGACGGCGACCATGCCGAGCGACACGGCCGCGCTCTGCCCGGTGAGCGGGTGCTCGCGCAGCAGGAACGCGAGGAAGAAGGTCAGGAACCCGGACAGCCAGCGCAGGGACGCGTTGGCGCCGAGGGCGTGGGTGACGGCGATGCCGACCGTCCGCAGGCCGGGACGCTTGACGGGGTGGCGGTGGGGGCCGTGCAGGTGCTGTTCGTCGGCGGCGAGGAGAGCCACGTCCTCGCCCTTGGCGGAGTCGACCTTGCCGGGCAGGGAGAACGACAGGAACGTCCCGGCCACGAAGATCAGAAAGGCGCCGTACAGCGGGTAGCGCGGGCCGAGGGCCTGGAGCCCGGCGCCGATGGGCGCGGCGACGCCGGTGGCGAGCAGGCCGCCGAGGGTGACCCGCGAGTTGGCCTTGACCAGGGAGAACCCGGGCGGCAGCAGCCGTGGCACGACGGCGCTTCTGACGACCCCGTACGCCTTGGAGGAGACCAGCACGCCCAGCGCGGCCGGGTACAGCTCGATGCTGCCGGTGGCGACGGCCCCGGACAGCACCAGCGCGAGCAGGGCCCGGGCGAGCATCGCCCCGGCCATGGCGGCGCGGCGGCCGTGCGGGAGCCGGTCGAGCAGGGGGCCGATCACGGGGGCGAGGACGGTGAAGGGAGCCATGGTGATGGCGAGGTAGAGCGCGACGCGGCCGCGGGCCTCGTCGGTGGGCACCGAGAAGAAGACGGTGGAGGCGAGCGCGACGGTGATCATGACGTCGCCGGCGCCGTTCACTCCGTGCAGCTCGATCAGTTTGCCGAGACCGGACTCGCCGGCGCCGTGCGCGTGCGTGACCTTCCTGATGCCGCGGGCGGCGGCGGCGAACGGGAGGTTCAGGGCGCGGCCGACAGCGCGGACGGACCCCCTCATCCGGCCCGAACCGCTCACCTGGCTTCTCCCCTTGTTCCCCTTCGTCGCACCGGTGCCGGTGGCGCCCTGGGGTGTCTTTGCGGCTGCCACCCCGTCATAGTGCCCCGGAAACGCCGTGCATAGCGCGGTTACCGCGCGTATGGACGTGTGATCGTCGGCGCACGGGACCGGTCCGGCAACGGTTGCGACGCGATTCCGCGGCGACCCGCAGACGACCGGGAGGGGCGGAACGGATGCGGGACCGATGCGAAACGGATGCGGAACGGACACGGAACGGATGCGGGAGGGGCGTGCCGGGGCGGTGGCCGGGCGGTGGAAAGAGGGTGCCTGGAGGGGCGCGGGGAGGGCGCGGTCGGTTTCGAAGTAGGAGAAACGTCCCGTCGGTGTAGGCCGAGCGCTCGGGAGCGGGTAGCGTGCGTAGCGCGCCGTGGCGATCGTTCTCGGCCGCGCGCCTCCCGGACATCCCGCAGAATGGATGACAGCAGGTGCGCCCGAGCGCGTTCGGGCGCGGACGTCGACGCGGTCCAGTGGTCCGCTCCGTCCGCACCCGCCGCCTTCAGGCAGGCGCACCGAGAGACGGCGTAGGAGAGAAGCGATACCTGTGAGCGCAGCGACCACGCGAAGCCGCACCCCCGACCGCCTGTGCGCCGAGGCAGTCGACCTCGCACGCGCCGCAGCCGAGGAGGCGGCAGCCCCCGGCGTGGTCGGCGAGCACGCGGGCGTCCTCGCCGAGGGCGACCGTGTGGTCACCCACTACTTCGAGTGCAAGGAACCGGGCTACCGGGGCTGGCGCTGGGCGGCGACGGTGGCGCGGGCGTCCCGCGCGAAGATCGTCACCCTGGACGAAGTGGTCCTGCTGCCCGGCCCGGACGCCGTGCTCGCCCCGGAGTGGGTCCCGTGGAGCGAGCGGCTGCGCCCCGGCGACATGGGGCCGGGCGACCTGCTCCCCACGGACGCGGAGGATCTCCGCCTGGAGCCGGGCTACACCGGCGAGGACGACCCGCGCCTGCAGCCGGGGTACTTCGACGTGGACGAGCCGACGCCCAATTCGCCCCTCTCCGAGGAGCTGGCCGAGCTGGCGGAGGCGGAGGACGCGGAGGTGACGGCGGCCCCGCCCGCGGCCCTCCCCGCGGCCCCGCGCCGGGGCACGATCGCGGCCGTCGCGGAGGAACTGGGCCTGCGCCGGGCCCGGGTCCTGTCCCGCTACGGCCTGCACACCGCAGCCGACCGCTGGGAAGAGGGCTTCGGCGCCAAGACGCCCATGGCGCAGGCGGCTCCCGCCTCCTGTGTGAGCTGCGGTTTCCTCACCCCCATCGGCGGTTCGCTGGGCCAGGCCTTCGGCGTCTGCGCCAACGAGTTCTCCCCCGCCGACGGCCGGGTGGTCTCCCTGGCCTACGGCTGCGGCGGTCACTCGGAGGCGGCGGTGATGCCCAAGCCGCCGCGGCCCGCCCTGCCGGTGATCGACGAGACCCGGGTCGACCCGTTCCCGCTGCGTCCCGCCCCGGACTCGGGCTCGGTCCCGGCTGTCTCCGACGAGGACACGGCGGAGCTGGGCCACTCCTAGCACCGGGTGCCCGGGCGTCCCGCGCTTCCCTGGCGTCCCGGGTCTGCCCGGCTTCCCGGCCTTCGGGTCTCAGCTCCCGGGCTTCCCGGCTTGCAGGCTTGCGGGCTTGCGGTCCTTCGGGTCGCCCGGCCGCGCGCTCCTTCGTCTTCGTGCGGAGGCCGGGGGCGGGGCCGGGGCACGCGGCTCGGGGCGCGGGTCGGCCGGTGTGGAACGCGTTCCCGCGGGCTGTGCGAGGTGGGCGGGCCGTGCGGGGTGCGTGAGGTGGGGGAGGCGTGCGGGGCGTGGGGTGAGGCGGGGGCGGCGGGGGCGCAGAACATCTCGCGGTACCGTCGACACCCGTCGACGAGGAGAGCCAACGTGAGCAAGTTCGTGCGGCCGGCGCCCGAGGGCGCGGATCCCTTCGGCACGGCGCGCCTGCGCCGCGGGGTCCTGGACGCCTGGGCGACCAGCCCGGCCCGCTTCCGGGAGGACGCCAACGCCGAGGAGGACCTGGTCCTCGGCGGGTACCGGGACCGGCTCGTCGTGGAGCTCGCGCAGAACGCCGCCGACGCGGCAGCCAGGGGCGGGGTGCCGGGCCGGCTGCGGCTCACGCTGCGGGACGGCGTCCTGGTCGCGGCGAACACCGGCGCACCGCTGGACGCGGCCGGCGTGGAGTCCCTGGCCACGCTCCGCGCCTCCGCCAAGCGCGAGGCACAGCAGTCGGGCGTCGCCGTCGGGCGGTTCGGCGTCGGGTTCGCCGCCGTGCTCGCCGTCACCGACGAGCCGGCCGTCGTCGGTCGCCACGGCGGCGTCCGCTGGGACCTGGCCGAGGCCCGCGCGCTCGCCTCCGATACCGCCCGGCACAGCCCCGGCCTCGGGGACGAGGTCCGGCGGCGCGACGGTCATGTGCCCCTTCTGCGGCTCCCGTTCGCCGCCCAGGGCACGGCCCCCGACCCGTACGACACGGCCGTCATCCTCCCGCTGCGCGACGCCGCCGCGGCCGACCTCGCCGAGCGCCTCCTCGTCGCCGTCGACGACGCCCTTCTCCTCGCCCTGCCGGGGCTGGAGGAGGTCGTGATCGAGATCGGCGACGGCGCAGCCCGCACCCTGCGGCGTTCCGTCGAGGGCGTCCACACCGTCGTCTCCGACACCGGGCAGGGCACGACCCGCTGGCGGACCGCCTCCGCCCACGGCGAGCTCGCCCCGGACCTGCTCGCCGACCGCCCCGTGGAGGAGCGGCTGCGGCCCCACTGGTCGGTCACCTGGGCCGTGCCCGTCGACGACGACGGCGCTCCCGTCCGGCCGCGCACCGCGCCCGTCGTCCACGCGCCCACGCCCAGCGACGAGCCCCTCGGCGTCCCCGCCCTGCTCATCGCGTCCTTCCCGCTCGACACCACCCGCCGCCACGCGGCCCCCGGCCCGCTGACCGACCATCTGGTGCGCCGCGCCGCGGACGTGTACGCCGAACTCCTCGCCGGCTGGCGGCCGGTGGGCGCCGGCATCATCGACCTGGTGCCTGGTCCGCTGGGCAAGGGGGAGCTGGACGGGGCGCTGCGCCGGGCCGTCCTGGAGCTGCTGCCGCGCACCGCCTTCCTGCCGCCCGCCGTCCCGCCCGTGCCGGACGAGGCGCGGGAGGGCGACGGCGGCGGCGATGACGGGAGCGACGTCGCGGTCATGCTGCCCGAAGCGCTCCGCCCCCGTGACGCCGAGGTCGTCGAGGGCGCGGGCGCCGACACGGTGCGGGTGCTGGCGGAGGTGCTGCCCACGCTGCTGCCGGCCGGGCTGGAGCGGCGCGTCGAGCTGCGCACGCTGGGCGTGACGCGGATTCCGCTCGCGGACGTCGTCGACCGGCTGGCCGGTCTGGAGAAGGACCCGCAGTGGTGGTACCGGCTCTACGACAGCCTGGCCGGAGTCGACCCGGACCGGCTCACCGGGCTGCCCGTTCCCCTGGCCGGAGGGGCGTCTTCCCAGGCGTCCTCCCCGACGTCCTCCCAGGCGTTCGGCACGGGGGGAGCGCGGACCGCCGTCGGACCGCGCCAGGTGCTGCTGCCCACCCCGGACGCGGCCGTCCTCCACCCGGACGTCCTCGCCCGGCTCGGTCTCAAGGTCGCCCACCCGGACGCCGCGCACCCCCTGCTGGAGAAGCTCGGCGCCCTGCCCGCCACCCCGCGCGCGATCCTCACCACCCCGCAGGTGCGGGCGGCCGTCGCGGCCTCCCTGGACGACGACGGCGGGGCCTGGGACGACGAGGGCGCGCTGGACGCCGAGGAACTCGCCGACACCGTGCTCGCACTGGTCCGCGACGCGCGTCTGGAGCCCGGCGACGAGCCCTGGCTGGGCGCCCTCGCGCTGCCGGACGAGGACGGCGAACCGGTCCCCGCCGGCGAACTGGTCCTGCCGGGCAGCCCCTTCGCCTCGGTCATCCGCGAGGACGAACTCGCCTGCGTCGACGTCGAGTTCGCGGACAAGTGGGGCGAACAGCCGCTCGCCGCCTGTGGCGTGCTCGCCGGCTTCGCGCTCGTACGGGCCACGGACGTCGTCCTCGACCCGGACGAACTGGAGCCGCGCGAGGGCGACTTCGCCGAACCCGACGACCCAGGGCTGCTGGACGCGGTGGACGTGTGGTGCGAGGACGTCCTCGACCGGTTCCCCGACAGCCCCGTGCCTCCCGTGGCCACCGAGCTGGTGGCCGTGCGCGACCTCGACCTCGTCGACGAGGACCGCTGGCCGCAGGCACTCGCCATGCTCGCCCGGCCGCCGTTGCGCGACGCGCTCACCCAGCCCGTGCGCGTCCTCCTGCCCGACGGCACCCACGAGGTCGTACGGCCCTACACCGCCTGGTGGCTGCGCGGAAACCCGGTCCTCGACGGCCGCCGCCCGGCCGGCCTCCTCGCGGCCGGCGGCGACCCGCTGCTGCACGGCCTCTACGACGAGGCCGACGCCACCGGCTTCGACGACGAGCAGGTGCTGCGCGCCCTCGGCGTGCGGACCTCGGTGGCGGCCCTGCTCGACGAGCCCGGCGGCGCGGCGGAACTGCTGGACCGCCTCGCCGACCCGGAGCGCACCGTCGGCGCGGCCCAGCTGCACGGCCTGTACGGGGCGCTGGCCGAGCTGGATCCCGAGCAGGTGACCCTGCCGGACGAGCTGCGGGCCGTCGTCGACGGACGCGTCGAGGTCGTGGACGCCGCCGACGCGGTGGTCGTCGACTCCCCCGACCTGCTCCCCTTCACCGAGGGCGTCCCGCTGCTCCCGGTACGGCCCTCCCGCGCGGCCGAACTCGCCGAGCTGTTCCAGGTGCGGCGGCTGAGCGAGTCCGTGACCGGCGAGGTCGACTCCGAGGGCGTCGAGCACGACGTCCCGGAGCCGGTGCGCGCCCTGCTCGGCCCGCGCACGCCGGCCACCTACGTCGAGCACGAGGAACTCGTCGTCGACGGCGTGGAGATCGACTGGCGCCTGACCGGCGACGGCGTCCTGCACGCGGCCACCCTGGAGGGCGTCGCGGCCGGCCTCGCCTGGGCAGCCCGCCAGTGGCCCCGCCGCTTCGAGGTGGCGGCCCTCCTGGAGGACCCGTCCAGGACGCCAGAACTGGCGAGGGACCGCTGGTTCGACTGACCCCGAGGGGGCCGCCCGGTCCGACGAAAGCGTGGCACCGAAAGGGCCGTCCCACCGGCGAGCGTCCGGTGAGGCGGCCCTTCGCGGACTGCATGACGATGTTCTGCGCCTACTCCAGGATGTGCGCGTACATCGCGCGGTGCCGTGCGTACATGCGGCCCAGCTCCCACGGGTCGCCCCGGACGTCCAAGAAGTCCAGGACGAGTGAGAACAGGTGCTGCACGGCCTGTTCGTGCTGCTCCGGGGTCAGGTGATCCGGATCCTTCCAATTTCCGACGTCCAGGTCGGGGAAGAGGTCCAGGAGGACGAGCTTGTGCCAGTAGAAGCTGCTGCACTCGCCCCTGCGGACGACCAGCCACTGGTTGAAGCCCCGCAGCATGCCACCAGAGCTGCCGACGTCCATCCCCGTGAGGAACATGGCCGTCGCGTAGTAGGTGCCGTTCAGGCCGCGCCCCTCCGGGTTGTCCCGCAGAGCCTCGATGGCTGTCCTGTCGTTCATCCCTCTCCTGGAACCCGAAGTCGATGAGGTGGTGCCTGGTCCATTGGGCCTTGTAGTCGGCGATGCTGTCACCGCCCCGCCCGGTCCAGGCGTCGTAGACCCGGCCGTTGTGGACCACCACCACGTGGAACCACCAGCCCGCGTCCAGGACGCCAGAACTGGCGAGGGACCGCTGGTTCGACTGAGACGGACGGCCGTTCCACCGCCTGGTAAGCCGGTGGAACGGCCGTCCCCCTGCCCGCTACCGGCCAGCCGGCTGCCGCTCCACCAGGAACGCGATCAAGAGGTCGAACAGGTGGTCGACCGCCGACTGCTGCTGGCTCTCCGTCAGCGATGCCCAGTGCCGGGGCCCGGTCCCGGGAAAGGCGTCCTCGATGACGAGCAGCATCCACGTGAAGCTGCTCTCCTCACCCTTGCGGGCGAGCAGCCACTCGCGGAACCCGTCCAGCAACCTCCCGGAGGTGCCCAGGTCGAGCCCGGTGAGAAACATGGCCGTGGGGTAGTACGAGCCGTTCAGGCCGAACATCCCGGTCCGGTCCCGGACCATCTCGATCAGTTCTCTGTCGCTCATGTCTCTGTCACTCATGTCTCTGCCGGTCATGGTCCGCCTCAGAATCCGAAGTCGATGTCCTCTTTGCAGAGCCACTCGTCCTTGTACTCGGCGAGGGTCTCACCGGCTTTCGCCGTGAAGCCGTCGTAGACGCGACCGGTGAACACCACGACGAGTGGATGCCGTCCGGTTTCCGTGGGTCGGATCGGCCGGTATCCAACTGCCTCCGCCGTCCCGTGGAGAAAACCCTGCCGCCTGCACAACCGTCCCTGCGCTTCGGTCATCTGAGCAGCTGACCCAGGAATCTTCGCCATCCGTCGGGCCCGGACGTGATGCGAGCCGTGCGAACGGGAGCGTCCGGACCCTTTCCTTCAGGGGGAATGCATGCGCACACGCGCCACCGTGGTCGCCGTCGTCGGCGCCATGGCTCTGTCCGCCGTCGCCGTTCCGGCCGCGCAGGCCGCGGGGGGCGGCCCGCGCCACGCTGTGGACACGTCGAAGGCCCTGCACGCGGCCCTCGCCGGCAAGACCGCCTTCACCGGTGCGAGCCCCGCCCGCAGCGGTGTTCCGTACCCGCTGGGCGTCACGTTCGGCAGCGTCAAGGTCAACAAGGGCCTGCCCATCGCGGCCGGCACCGGTGGCCGGGTCAGCGCGCCGGTCACGTTCAAGATCACGCACGGCGCCGGCGTCGACCTCAGCGCGGAGGACGTCCAGCTGGACCTGGTCCTCTACCGCGGGGCGTCGTTCGCCCACCCGGTCAGAACCCTGATCGGTGACTACGCTCCGTCCTGCACCGACACCACCGCCACGGTGGCCTCCTGCAAGGGCACCATCGACATCTTGCCGTCCGAGATGCTGGACAACGTCGACGCCACGGCATGGAAGGCGGCCGGGTACGTCGTCGACTGGAACGACGTCGACCCGGCTTCCGACGACGTCGACTGGACCAAGGTCGGATACACCGAGAGCGACGCACTGGCCACCGTCAGGCTCCAGCGCCTCTCCAGGCTGACGGTCGACGCCGCTCCCGAGCCGGTGAAGAAGGGCAGGACCCTCACCGTCACGGGCAAGCTGTCGCGCGCCAACTGGGACACGGACAAGTACGCCGGTTACGCGGGCCGGCCGGTGAAGCTGCAGTTCCGTAAGAAGGGCAGCAGCACGTACAGCACCGTCAAGTCCGTCAAGACCAGCGGTACCGGCACCCTGAGGACCACGGTCACCGCGTCCGTGGACGGTTACTACCGTTTCGTGTTCGCGGGCACCCCCACCACCCCGGCGGTCAGCGCCGCGGGGGACTTCGTCGACGTGAAGTGATGTGACCGGTCACCGGATGCGGTGGGCTTCCCAGAAGGGGCCGAGGTCGACGTCCGTCAGGGACTGGGCGGCCTCTTCGAAGTCCTCGGTGGTGGAGACGCCGTACCAGTGGTCACGGGCGTACTGCTTGAGCAGGCGGGCCATCGTGGCGGCGCCGAGCGTGCGTTCCAGGTCGGCGAGGGCGCAGGGCCCGGCCGTGTAGACGAGGTGGTACTGACCGCGGTGCTGCGACCAGTAGGCCATCGAGGCGGTCAGCGTCGCGCTGTCGTCGGGCCAGTAGACGTCCGACCAGCAGCCGCGCGTGTCCCAGCCCTGGAAGCGGGCGTTGGCGTACTGGGCGAAGCTCTCGTCCAGCCACGGCGAGGAGTACTCGTCGTTGCCGACGATCCCGTACCACCACTGGTGTGCCACCTCGTGGACGACGGCGCCGCCCTCCTCGGTGATGCCGAGGAGGACGAGGCCGGGGTACTCCATGCCGCCGCCGAACTCCGGGGTCATCACGACGTCGAGCTCGCCGTACGGATAGCGGCCGAACTCGCCGCCGAACCGGTCGATCGAGGCGACGGCGTCCGTGCGGGTCAGCCGCACGCCCGCGTCGGGGGTGCCGGCCGCCCAGAACGACCTGACGAGCACGCCCCCGGGCGTGGTCTCGGTCGCCGAGCGGAACGGGCCCGCGGCCCACGCGAAGTCCCGCACCCGGTCGGAGACGCTGAGCGTGACGGTGCGGCCGGGGCCGCCGGGCAGGGAGCGGGTGCGGCCGGTCGCCGGCACCTTCAGGGCCGACGGGTGGTCCAGGCGGACCCGGAAGTCGCTCGCCAGGGCGTAGAAGCTCTCACCGAGCGCCACGTAGGGGTCGAGGTGCCACCCCTTCGCGTCGTGCACGGCGAGGACCGGCAGCGCGTTGCCGAGGAAGCGGTACGCGCCCTCGCGGCCGAAGCGGGCGTTGCGGTCGGGCACGGTGAGGGAGACGTCGAAGGCGATGGACGTCCGCGCACCGCGCGCGAGCGGCTCGGACAGCGTGATGCGCAGGGCCGTGCAGCCCACGGTCAGGGGCCCAGGCGTACCGCCGGCGACGTGCGACACGACGACGTGCGACACGACGACGGGGGAGGGCGGTGCGCCGGGCGTGCCGCACGCGTCCTCGCCGTTGCCCCACAGTCGCAGGTACACCTCGCGCAGGGGTTCGGGGGAGGCGTTGCGGAACGACACCCGCTGCCGTCCGGCCCAGTGCCCGCCGTCGGCGTCCGCGCGCAAGGTCACGTCGTAGCGGGCGCGATCGGGCGTCGCCGCGGTCGTGGGCCCCGCTGACGGGCCGGACGCCGCCCCGGCATCGCTCACCCCGGTGCCGAGCGCCGCCAGCACGGCGAGCAGCACGAGGGACACGAACAGACGAGGACGGGGCACGGACGACCACGCTGCTGACGGTGACATGCCAGCCGATACTGTCACAACAGGCCCTGCTGGCAACGGACTTGAGCGGAATCCGACGTCGAGGTTGTCCCGCAGCCGGCGTGGGCCGGCGGCCAGAGCAGTGACTTCATCTTTACTTTCCGCCGTACAACTCACCGGATGCGTCGGCGATCTGACCTGATGGGTCAACAGACCCCGAGATCACTTCTCTCCATCTGGGGAAACGCACATGCGCATACGCGCTCTCCTCGTCGCCACCACCGGCGCCGTCGCTCTCTCCGCCCTCGCCGTTCCGGCCGCGCAGGCCGCTCCGGCGGGCCCCGCCGTCACCTTCTCCGGCGTCCAGGTCAACGGCGGCAAGAACGTCGTCGTCGGCCCGACCACGAAGGTCACGGTCCCGGCGAGCTACACCGTCACCAAGGCCGCCGGTCTGAACGCGAACTCCTTCGTCACCTTCCCCGTCCTTTACCGGGGCACCACTCTCAACGAGTCGACCCCGGATGACCACGTCTGGATCGGCGACGAGCCCGGCACCTGCACGGCGTCCTCGCCGACGGTCCTGAAGTGCACGGCCACCCTCCAGTTCCGTCCGAAGAGCACCGAGTTCGCCGACCTGACCAACGCCGTGGCAGGTACGTGGAAGATCGGCGCCGCCGCCATCAACGCCGACGGGCTCACCACGAAGACCAACGCGGGCACCATCCAGGTGCAGCGCCAGGCGAAGCTGACGGTCGACGCCGCCCCCGAGCCGGTGAAGAAGGGCAAGGTCATCACCGTCACGGGCGCGCTGACCCGCGCGAACTGGGACACCAACCGGTACGCCGGTTACTCGGGCCAGTCGGTGAAGCTGCAGTTCCGCAAGAAGGGCAGCAGCACGTACAGCACCGTCAAGACCGTCAAGTCCAGCGCCACCGGCGGTCTGAAGACCACGGTCACGGCGTCCGTGGACGGTTACTACCGTTTCGTGTTCGCCGGCACCTCCACCACCCCGGCGGTCAGCGCCGCGGGCGACTTCGTCGACGTCAAGTGACGTCGGACATCTGAGAGCGGCCGGTCCGGGATTCCGGACCGGCCGATCAGCGGTCAGTCCGGGAAGCGGCGGTCCACCCAGCGCCAGGTGAACTCCAGGGCGACCGCCGCCACCGCCGCGACGCCCACCGCGGTCCACGGCATCGTCGGCCCGACCAGTTTCAGCGCGAAGAAGTGCTGCAGCGACGGGACCGCCAGCACGAGCAGGAACGCCGCGCCCATCGAGGCCACCAGCAGCACCCGCCACCAGGTGTAAGGGCGGGCGACGATCGCCAGCACCCACATCGACGCCAGGAACAGCGTGAGCGTGGCCGCGCTCGTCTCGGCCTCCAGCGAGCCCGCGCCGGTGTAGTGGTGCCGGGCCAGCAGGTACGTGACGAACGTCGCGACGCCCGCGATCACCCCGCCCGGGACCGAGTACCGCATCACCCGCAGCACGAAGTGCGGGCGGGCCCGCTCGGTGTTGGGGGCGAGGGCGAGGAAGAAGGCCGGGATGCCGATCGTGAGCGTGGACAGCATGGTCAGGTGCCTCGGCAGGAAGGGGTACTCCACCTGCCAGAACACCACCAGCAGGGCCAGCAGCACCGAGTAGACCGTCTTCACCAGGAAGAGGGTCGCCACCCGGGTGATGTTGCCGATGACCCGTCGGCCCTCCGCCACCACCGACGGCAGGGTCGCGAAGCTGTTGTCCAGCAGCACGATCTGCGCGACCGCCCGGGTGGCCTCGGAGCCCGATCCCATCGCCACGCCGATGTCCGCGTCCTTCAGCGCGAGGACGTCGTTGACGCCGTCACCGGTCATCGCGACGGTGTGCCCGCGCGACTGGAGCGCCCCCACCATGTCCCGCTTCTGCTGCGGAGTGACCCGGCCGAACACCGTGCCCTCGTCCAGCGCCCGCCCCATGGCGTCCCGGTCCGCGGGCAGCCGGCGGGCGTCCACGGCGGCGCCGTCCAGCCCGAGCTTCGCGGCCACCGCCCCCACCGACACGGCGTTGTCGCCGGAGACGACCTTGGCCTGGACGTTCTGCTCGGCGAAGTAGCGCAGCGTGTCGCCCGCGTCGGGCCGCAGCCGCTGCTCGAGCACCACCAGCGCGACGGGCCGGGCTCCGCGGGCGGGCTCGGGGTCGTCGAGTCCGTGTGCGGCGCGGGCCAGCAGCAGCACGCGCAGCCCCTGCTCGTTGAGCCGCTCGGTCTCGGCGAGGGCGGGATCGTCGTCGTCCAGGAGCACGTCGGGCGCCCCCAGCAGCCAGGTGCTGCTGCCGCCCTCGCTCCCGCCGTCGTCCGCGTCGGCGCTCTCGTTGAAGGCGGCGCCGCTGTACTTGCGGGCCGAGGAGAACGGCAGGGACCCGGTGCGGCGCCAGCCTCCGGCGTGCGGAAAGGCGTCGATGACAGCCTGGAGGGAGGCGTTCGGCCGCGGGTCGGACTCCCCGAGCGCCCCGAGCACCTGGCGTACGTAGCCCTCGTCGGCGCCGTCGAGGGTGCGCAGCCCGGTGACGTCCATGCCGCCCTCGGTGAGGGTGCCGGTCTTGTCCAGGCAGACGGTGTCGACGCGGGCGAGGCCCTCGATGGCCGGGAGTTCCTGCACCAGGCACTGTCGGCGGCCGAGCCGGACCACGCCGATCGCGAAGGCGATGGAGGTGAGCAGGACGAGCCCCTCGGGGACCATCGGGACGATGCCGCCGATGGTGCGGGCGACGGAGTCCCGGAAGCCGTTGTTCTTCACGAACAACTGCGTGACGACGAGGCCGATCGCCGCCGGGATCATCATCCACGTGACGTACTTGAGGATCGTCGAGATGCCGGAGCGCAGCTCGGAGTGGACGAGGGTGAAGCGGGAGGCCTCCTCGGCGAGCTGGGCGGCGTAGGCTTCGCGGCCGACCTTCGTGGCGCGGAAGGCGCCGCCGCCGGCCACCACGAAGCTGCCCGACATGACCTGGTCGCCCGCCCGTTTGGCGACCGGGTCCGCCTCGCCGGTGAGCAGCGACTCGTCGATCTCCAGCCCGTCGGCCTCGACGCACCCCCCGTCCACGACGATCTTGTCGCCGGGCCCGATCTCGATGACGTCGTCCAGGACGAGCGCGGAGGTGGAGACCCGGACCGTCGTGCCGTCGCGGCGGACGGTGGGACGGGCCTCGCCGATGACCGCGAGGGAGTCCAGGGTCTTCTTCGCCCGCCACTCCTGGACGATGCCGATGCCGGTGTTGGCGAGGATCACGAAGCCGAACAGGCTGTCCTGGATGGGGGCGACGGCGAGTGTGACCAGCCACAGGACGCCGATGATCGCGTTGAACCGCGTGAAGACGTTGGCCCGGACGATCTCGCCGACGGAACGGCTGCTGCGCGCGGGCACGTCGTTGACCTGACCGCGTGCGACGCGGTCCGCGACCTCGGCGGCCGTCAGACCGGTCGCCGTCGGCGCGAGGGCGGGGGCGTCGGTGTCGGCCATGGCATCGACGGTACGTGCGGTTCGGGAGCTTCACCCCCTGAAGCTCCCGAAGATCCGACCTGGGGAGGACAGGGATCGTGCGGCGGTCGTGCGGCGGTCGTGCCGCGGTAGTGCGGGGGTCGTACGGCCGGACGGGCCGGGGCTGCTCCGCGCCGACGGGCCGGGGCTACTCCGCGGCCGCCGTCGCCTCGGTCTCCGCCGTGGCCGCGGCCGCCCGCTTGATCGCCGCGTCGCGTCTGCGGACGTACCAGATGCCGATCAGACCGAGGCCGGCGCCGGCGAGGCAGGTCCACACCCACCAGGCCCGGCCGTGGTCGTCGAACCAGCCGTAGAAGGGGAGCTGGACGAGGAAGAGGACGAACCAGAGGATGGTGCCGCCGGTGATGGTGGCGACGACGGGGCCTTCCAGGGGCTCCGGCGCCTCGTGCTGGGGTGTCCACTTCGCCATGGTGGACAGCTTACGAGATGGTCACGTCTACGCGCGGAGATGGCTGTTCCTCGCGCTATATGTTCATACTGAAACGGTTTGCCGTTGACCGCTTCTCTTCGTAGGAACCGCCAAATACATGCCCACCTCGGCCCCCGCCCAGACCCCCGCCCCTGACGAGCCGGGAGCCAGGCCCGCCCACGGCGCCCTCGATCGCTACTTCAAGATCTCCGAGCGTGGCAGCACGCTGTCCAGGGAGATCCGCGGAGGTTTCGCCACATTCTTCGCGATGGCGTACATCATCGTGCTGAACCCGATCATCCTCAGCAGTGCGAAGGACATGTACGGGCACCAGCTGGACAACGGACAGCTGGTCACGGCGACGTGCGTGACGGCGGCGTTCACCACGCTCCTCATGGGCGTGATCGGCAACGTGCCCATCGCGCTGGCCGCCGGCCTCGGTGTGAACTCGGTGGTCGCGCTCCAGCTCGCGCCCCGGATGTCCTGGCCGGACGCCATGGGCATGGTGGTGCTCGCCGGTCTCGTGGTCATGATCCTGGTCGCCACCGGTCTGCGTGAGCGCGTGATGAACGCGGTCCCCTACGGGCTGCGCAAGGCGATCAGCATCGGCATCGGCCTGTTCATCATGCTGATCGGGCTCGTCGACTCCGGCTTCGTCAGCCGCATCCCGGACGCCGCCCACACCACCGTCCCGCTCCAGCTCGGCGCAGACGGCCATCTGAACGGCTGGCCGGTGCTCGTCTTCATCCTGGGCGCGCTGCTCACGCTGGCCCTGATCACCCGCAAGGTGCCCGGCGCGATCCTGATCTCGATCGTCGCGATGACGGCCCTGTCGCTGATCGTCAACGCGGTCGTCACCGTCCCCTCCTGGGGTCTGACCACGCCCCAGTGGCCCGGCAACCCCGTCGAGGCCCCGGACTTCGGGCTCATCGGGCAGGTCAGCCTGTTCGGCGGCTTCGGCGAGGTCGGCGTGCTGACCGGCGTCCTGTTCGTCTTCACGGTGCTGCTGTCGTGCTTCTTCGACGCGATGGGCACGATCATGGGCGTCAGCGACGAGGCCAAGCTGACCGACGCCAAGGGCGAGATGCCCGGCATCAACAAGGTCCTCTTCGTCGACGGCCTCGCGGTCGCCGCGGGCGGCGCAGGCTCCTCCTCCGCCACCACCGCCTTCGTGGAGTCCACGGCCGGCGTCGGCGAGGGCGCCCGCACCGGCTTCGCGAACCTCGTCACCGGCGGGCTCTTCGCCGTTGCGCTGTTCCTGACCCCGGTCGCCACGATGGTCCCGTCCCAGGCCGCCACCCCGGCGCTGCTCGCGGTGGGCTTCCTGATCCTGTCCGGCTCGGTCAAGGAGATCGACTGGGCCGACCCCACCATCGCCATGCCGGCCTTCGTGACCATGGTGATGATGCCGTTCACCTACTCGATCACCAACGGCATCGGGATGGGCTTCATCACCTTCGTCCTGCTGCGTCTCGCGGCCGGCCGCGGCCGGGAGGTCCCGGCGCCGATGTATGTCGTCTCCGCCGTGTTCGTCTTCTACTACCTGATGCCGGCCCTCGGCCTCACCTGAGCCTCGGCGTGACGTGGACCTCGGCGTGACGTGGACCTCGGTGCGACCCTGAGCCCTCGGGCTCAGGTGAGCCCGTAGAACTTGCCGGTCTCGTCGACCGCGGTCTTGAACCGCTCGTCGAAGTCATCCCGGATGAGCGTCTGGACGACATAGTCCTGGACGCTCATTCCTCTTTTGGCGGCATGCTGCCGGAGTCGCTCGAGCAGCTCCCCGTCCATCCGCAGGCTGAGCACACTGGTCCCCATGGGACGAGGGTCGCGGGCGTGTAGCGCAGTCCGGTCGCTTTCCGCTGCCGAATCACCCGTTCGAGTGATGGCCGGGTTCCGTGTCCAGGGTCACGGGAATCCCGGCGCGCCCCAGCTTGTTTAGCCAGAGTAATGAGTTACTCTAAAGAGATGTCTGACCTCACCCATGGCGACGACGCTGCCGCCGTGAACTCCCTCCGCTCAGGCGTGATGCGGCTGTCCCGCCGGCTCAAACACCAGCGGGTCGACGAGTCGCTGAGCCCGACCGAGATGTCGGTGCTCGGCACCCTCTCCCTCTGCGGCAGCGCCACACCCGGCGAACTCGCCCGCAAGGAGCACGTGCAGCCTCCCTCGATGACCCGCATCGTGGCGCTGCTGGAGGCCAAGGGTCTGGTCCGGCTGGAGCCGCACCCCGACGACCGCCGCCAGAAGGTCGTCACCAGGACCGAGCAGGCCGAGGCCATGCTCGCGGAGAGCCGCGCCAAGCGGAACGCCTTCCTGGCCGCCCTGGTCGACGGCCTCGACGAGGACGAGTGGGCGAAACTGCGCGCCGCCGCCCCCGTGCTGGAGAAGCTCGCACACCTGTAGTCCGTTCCCGAGGAGGCGAACCTGTTGAGTACGGGACCCGGAGCAGACTCCGCACCCGCACCGGCCATCCACGACACCCCGACCGCCCCCGCACCCGCCCGCAGGGCCTCGATGTTCAGCTCCCTGCGCGTCAGGAACTACCGCCTGTTCTTCATCGGCCAGGTCGTCTCGAACATCGGCACCTGGATGCAGCGCATCGCGCAGGACTGGCTGGTGCTCGGCCTCACCGGCTCCGCCACCGCCGTCGGCGTCACGACGGCCCTGCAGTTCCTGCCGATGCTGCTCTTCGGCCTCTACGGCGGCGTCCTCGTCGACCGGCTGCCCAAGCGCCGCACGCTGCTGTTCACCCAGTCGGCGATGGCCCTCACCGGCATCGCGCTCGCCGTCCTCAGCCTCTCCGGCCACGTCCAGGTCTGGCACGTCTACGTCGCCGCCTTCGCCGTGGGCCTCGCGACCGTGCTGGACAACCCGGCGCGGCAGACGTTCGTCTCCGAGATGGTCGGCCCCGAGCAGCTCCAGAACGCGGTCAGCCTCAACTCGGCGAACTTCCAGTCGGCCCGGCTGATCGGCCCCGCCGTGGCCGGCGTGATGATCACCGGCGTCGGAACCGGCTGGGCGTTCCTCTTCAACGGACTGTCCTTCGTCGCCCCCCTCGCCGGTCTGCTGCTGATGCGCTCGCGCGAGCTGCACGTCGTCGAGCGCGCCCCGCGCGGCAGGGGGCAGCTGCGGGAGGGCCTCCACTACGTCGCCGGCCGCCCGGACCTGATCTGGACGATCGTCCTGGTCGGGTTCGTCAGCACCTTCGGGTTCAACTTCCCCGTCTACCTCTCGGCCTTCGCCGACGACGTCTTCCACGCGGGCGCGGGCTCCTACAGCCTCTTCAACACGCTGATGGCGGTGGGCTCCCTGGCGGGCGCCCTGCTCGCGGCCCGGCGCGGCACGGCCCGGATGCGGGTGCTGGTCGCGGGGGCGGTGGCTTTCGGCGCCATGGAGATCGCGGCCTCCGCCGTCCCCTCCCTGTGGCTGTTCGCCCTGCTCATGGCCCCGATCGGCATGTTCGGCATGACGGTCAACGTCACCGCCAACAGCAGCGTGCAGCTGAGCACCGACCCGGCCATGCGGGGCCGGGTGATGGCCCTCTACATGATGGTGTTCATGGGCGGCGCTCCGGTGGGCGCGCCGATCGCCGGCTGGGTCACCGACGTGTACGGCGTCCGGGCGGGGCTGGCGTCGGGCGGTGCGATCTCGGCCGCCGCGGCTGTCACCGTCGGCCTCGTCCTGGCCCGCACGGGCAACCTCCGCCTGTCGGTCGGCTGGCACCACGGCCACCCGCGCGTGCGGTTCGTCCCCCGCGAGGACCGGGAGCTCGCCACCGTCGCATGACCCGGCGGGACGTCCCAGGAGCAGCGGACGTCATGCGGCTTCGCCCCGACGGTGTGCGCCTGCGTCGGGGTGAAGCCGCATGACGTCCGTCACGGCGGGTGTCCGGCTGCCGGGGCCGGGAAGACCGGGGCCATGAGACTCTTCGCCGCCGTGCTCCCCCCGGACGACATCGCCGACGAACTCGCCGAGCGGACAGCCGGGTTGCGCGCGCTGCCGGGCGCGGACGCGCTGCGCTGGACGGACCGGTCCGGCTGGCACTTCACCCTCGCCTTCTACGGCGAGACCGACGACGGCCTCCTCCCCGAGCTGACGGCGCGGCTGGAGCGGGCCGCGCGCCGCGGTGCGCCCTTCCCGCTGGCGCTGCGCGGCGGGGGGCAGTTCGGGCACGGGCGGACGCTGTGGGCCGGCGCGGCCGGCGACGTCCCGGCGCTGCGGCTGCTGGCCGACCGGGCGGAGGCGGCAGGCCGGAAGGCGGGCGTGGAGATGGGCGAGCACCGCCGCTACAAGGCGCACCTGACGCTGGCCCGCAGTCGCGACGCCGTGGACGTGCGGCCGTACGTCGAGGCGCTGGAGGCCTTCGAGGGCCGCGCCTGGACGGTGGGGGAGCTGGTGCTGGTCCGCAGCGACCTGCCGAGATCCGGGGCGCCGGGCGAGCAGCCCCGGTACGTGCCGGTCGGGCGCTGGCCGCTCGGCGGGGCCGGATAGTCTCGACGTGTGGACCCGAAGACCCGGAACCGGATCATGGCCGGTGCCCTTGTGCTGATGTTCGTGGTGGTGGCGGTGGCGGCGGCGGTCGGCAGATAGCGCAGGCTGTCGGACCAGGCTGTCGGACCGACCTCCGCCGCGGCGCCTGCCCTGGTGGGCGGACGGTGCCTGTCGCGGCGCTTGCCCTGGTGGCGGGCGGCTCCGTGTCAGGGGCTCGCCGCTACCAGGCGAAGGCCTCCGGGGCGGGCCCCGGGCCGGGGAAGACCTCGTCCAGACCGGCGAGCAGCTCCTCGCCCAGCTCCAGCTCGACCGCGCGCAGCGCCGACTCGAGCTGCTCGGTCGTGCGCGGGCCGACGATGGGGCCGGTCACGCCGGGCCGGGTGAGCAGCCAGGCCAGGGCGGCCTCGCCGGGCTCGACCCCGTGCTTGTCGAGGAGGTCCTCGTAGGCCTGGATCCGGGCCCGGGTCTTGGGGTCGGCGAGGGCGTCGGCGGCCCGTCCGGAGGCGCGGCGGCCGCCCTCGGCCTGCTTCCTGATGACCCCGCCGAGCAGCCCGCCGTGCAGCGGCGACCAGGGGATGACCCCGAGGCCGTAGTCCTGCGCGGCCGGGATGACCTCCATCTCAGCGCGCCGTTCGGCCAGGTTGTACAGGCACTGCTCGCTGACGAGCCCGAGGGCGCCGCCGCGGCGGGCGGCGGTCTCGTTGGCCTGGGCGATCTTGTAGCCGGGGAAGTTGGACGATCCGGCGTAGAGGATCTTGCCCTGCTGGACCAGTACGTCGATGGCCTGCCAGATCTCCTCGAAGGGAGTGCTGCGGTCGATGTGGTGGAACTGGTAGAGGTCGATGTGGTCGGTGCCGAGCCGCTTCAGGCTCGCGTCGACGGCCCGCCGGATGTTCAGCGCGGAGAGCTTGTCGTGGTTGGGCCAGGCGTCCCCGTCGGCGGCCATGTTGCCGTACACCTTCGTGGCGAGGACCACCTGGTCGCGACGCCCGCCGCCCTTGGCGAACCAGCTGCCGATGATCTCCTCGGTGCGGCCCTTGTTCACACCCCAGCCGTACACGTTGGCCGTGTCGAGAAAGTTGATGCCCGCACCGAGCGCCGCGTCCATGATCGCGTGGCTGTCGGTCTCGTCGGTCTGCGGGCCG
This sequence comes from Streptomyces humidus, assembly GCF_014649655.1. Taxonomy (GTDB): domain Bacteria; phylum Actinomycetota; class Actinomycetes; order Streptomycetales; family Streptomycetaceae; genus Streptomyces; species Streptomyces humidus. Next base: position 41,792 of record NZ_BMTL01000012.1, read on the forward strand.
AAGTTCATGGTGCCGAGGACGAGGCGGCTGACCTTGAGTCCGGTACGTCCGAGCTGCGTGTACTTCATGGAGCACAAGCCAACGGCTTGGAGTGCGCTCGATGCAAGGGGGGGGCGGGGGCGGCCGGTCAGTCGCGGGGGAACTCGTCGGTCTTGAGGGTGAGACCGACCACCGTGCCGGTGAGGTCGACGTCGTAGCCGAAGTCGACCTTCGTCTCGGTGACGTACTCGCCGTTCTTGGGCTGTGTGTAGACGTGGCACCGGCGCTGGTAGGGATCGGCGATCAGGTAGACCGGAACCTCGGCGGTCGCGTAGGCGGTCATCTTGGGGCCGTAGTCGTTGGCGGCGGTGCCCTTGGAGATCACCTCGGCGACGAACTCGACGTCCTCGTGGCTCCAGCGGCCGTCCTGCGACTTGGCGGCGCTCTCGGCCATCACCGTCACGTCGGTCGCGAACCCGTTCAGGTGCCCCGGGTAGTCGATGCGCACGTCGGACTTCACGCGCTTGCGCGGATACTTGGTCCGCAGCTGCTCGTAGATGTCCGCGATGATCTCCCAGTGGGTGTCCCGCTGCGGCGACATGTAGACGGTCCCCTCGACGATCTCGACCTTGTATCCCTCGGGGACGGGCATCGTCTCGAGCCGCTCGAACATCTCGTCGAGCGTGATCGTGTTGTCGCTCTCGGCCATCGTGATCCTGTCTTCGAGGACGGTCATCTTGGCGCTCCTCCCCGGCCGCACCCGCTCGTCGAGTGCCACCGCGCGGTACAACGATACGGACGGCGACGGGACACGGGGCAGCGCGCATATGTCAGAGGCAAGCGCGGTGGGCGGTCCTCAGCCGGCGTACTCCCCGCCCAGCTCCCATCCCTGGTGCATCGCCTCCGCGAAGGCCTCCGCCAGCCGGTGTTCGCCGCTCGCGTTGGGGTGGGTGCCGTCGTAGGTGTCGGTGTCGATGTCCCACGCCGGGGGGATCGAGGCCAGGAGGACGGGCGAGCTGCGTTCGTCCAGGTCGGCGGCCGCCTTCGCGAGCAGCTCGTTGAAGCGGGCGACCTGGGCGGCGAAGGGCTCGTCGTTCGCCGCCCTGATGTTGTGGATGACCGGGAGCCACACCATGGCGATCCGGGGGTTCGCCGCGCGGGCCTCGGCGACGAAGGCGCGCGCGTTCGCCGCCGTCTGCTCCGCGTTCGTGTAGAAGCCGAGGTCGATCAGGCCCAGGGAGACCAGCAGGACGTCCGCCCGCGTGGTGCGCACCGCCTCGCGGATCAGCGGGGTCATCTGCTGCCAGCCCTCGCCCCAGCCCGCCAGGTGGCCGCGGGGGAAGTCGGGGTCGGCGTAGGCGTACGACGTGGGAGCCTCGGCCGTCTTGTCGTAGAGCGTCTCGCGGGGGCCGACCAGGGTGAACGGGCCGCCGTACGTAGCGCACAGGTGGCGCCACAGGCGGTAGCGCCAGGTGTGCTCGCCCGAGCTGCCGATCGTCATCGAGTCGCCTACGGGCATGAACCTGAGCATCCGCTCATGATGGGGGATCCGGAGCGGATCACCGTGGCCGGGAGCGTGTGAGACCGGCCACGGACCGCTGAACCGCCGTGCGGGATGGCAGGCTTGGGGGCATGCGCCGACCTTTCGCCGTCCGAGCCGGAGCCCTGCTGGGCGGAGTCCTCTTCTCGGGGGCCTTCGCCCAGCTCACCGGACCCGCCGCGATCCCCGCGTCCGCGGCCGACGGCGACAAGGGGTTCACCATCGAGGACCCGCGCATCACCGAGTCCAGCGGCCTCGCCGCCTCGCGCCTGCACCCCGGCGTCTACTGGACCCACAACGACTCCGACGACGGCCCCTACCTGTACGCCGTCGACAGCGCGACGGGGAAGACGGTCGCCCGGATCGCCCTCGCCGGGGTGGGGACCCCGCGCGACGTCGAGGCGATCTCCATCGGCCCGGGCAACGAGATCTGGGTCGGCGACATCGGCGACAACCTGGGCGGCACCTGGAAGTACGTGTGGATATACCGGCTGCCCGAGCCGAAGAAGCTCGTCGACCAGACCGTGAAGGCCACGCAGTACGTCGTGAAGTACTCCGACGGCCCCCGCGACGCCGAGTCGCTCCTGGTGCACCCCAGGACCGGGCGCGTCTACATCATCGACAAGAAGGAGGACGGCGGGCACCTCTACGAGGGCCCGGCGAAGCTCTCCGTCTCCGGGGCGAACGTCTTCCGGCCGATCGCCGCCGTCGACCTGTGGGCCACCGACGCCGCCTTCTCCCCGGACGGCTCCCGGATCGCCGTCCGCGGCTACTTCGGAGGCATCTCCTACGCCTGGAACGGCGGGAAGATCGAACGGGAGGGCCGGCTCGACGTGCCGCTGCAACGGCAGGGCGAGTCCGTCAGCTACTCGGCCGACGGCACCAGGATCATGTACGGCTCCGAGGGGGCCGGGAGTTCCGTGGCGGCCGAGGACGCGCCCGAGGGGGCCTCGTCCGGGTCCAAGTCACCTTCCGGGGGCGGGAGTTCCAGTGCCTCCGGTGACGACGGCGGGAGCGCGGCGACGGGTGGCGTCAAGGTCGGCGCGCTCGCCGTCGTCGCGGTGTGCGCCGTCTTCTTCGGTCTCCGCCGGCTGCGGCGGCGCGGCTGAGCGGGACCGTCCGCGGGCGCCCCCCGCACGGGAGCCGCCGCTGCCGTACTCCTTGACGTGGCCATGGTAGGTCAGTTACCTGGGGGGTACGCGGTGAGTGGGAGCGCTCCCATTCGTTCCGGGGCCGCGTCTCCGAGAGGAAGCAGCGAGATGTTCCGCAGCTTGCGAAGAGTGCTGTGCGCTGTCGCCGCCGCGCTCCTGATACCCCTGGGCGCCAGCGCGCAGGCGGCCCACGCGGCCGACGCGGCCCATGCGGCCGGCGCCGTCGCGGCCGGCGCCGGCGCCGGTTACTGGCACACCAGCGGCCGGCAGATCCTCGACGCCGCCGGGCAGCCGGTCCGGATCGCCGGGATCAACTGGTTCGGCTTCGAGACCTCCAACCAAGTCGTGCACGGCCTCTGGTCCCGCGACTACAAGAGCATGATCGACCAGATGAAGTCGCTGGGCTACAACACGCTCCGCATCCCGTACAGCGACGACATCTTCAAGTCCGGGGCCGTCCCCAACAGCATCGACTTCTCCAGCGGCAAGAACGCCGACCTCCAGGGTCTCAACTCCCTCCAGGTCCTGGACAAGCTCGTCGCGTACGCCGGCCAGGACGGTCTGAAGGTCATCCTCGACCGGCACCGCCCGGACTCGGGCGGGCAGTCGGCGCTCTGGTACACGGCCGCCGTCCCCGAGTCGACCTGGATCGCCAACCTCAAGGCGATCACCTCCCGTTACCTGGGGCAGGACGCCGTCGTCGGCATCGACCTCCACAACGAGCCGCACGATCCCGCCTGTTGGGGGTGCGGGGACACGGCGACGGACTGGCGGCTCGCCGCGCAGCGCGCCGGCAACGCGGTCCTGTCCGTCAACCCGAGCCTGCTGATCTTCGTCGAGGGCGTGCAGACCTTCAACGGCGTCTCCGGCTGGTGGGGCGGCAACCTGATGGGCGTCGGCCAGTACCCGGTGCAGCTGAGTGTGGCGAACCGGGTCGTGTACTCGGCCCACGACTACGCGACGAGCGTCGCCCAGCAGAGCTGGTTCAGCGACCCGTCGTTCCCCGCCAACATGCCGGGGATCTGGGACAAGTACTGGGGCTACATCTTCAAGCAGAACATCGCCCCCGTGTGGGTGGGCGAGTTCGGCACGACGCTGCAGTCCACGGTGGACCAGAAGTGGCTGGCGGCCCTGGTGAGCTACCTGCGGCCGACCTCGACGTACGGCGCGGACTCCTTCCACTGGACCTTCTGGTCCTGGAACCCCAACTCCGGTGACACCGGCGGGATCCTGAAGGACGACTGGCAGTCCGTCGACACGGTGAAGGACGGGTACCTGGCGAGCGTCAAGGCGCCGGGCTTCCCGAGCGGCGGCGGTGGCGGCGGAGGCGGCGGCGGTGGTGGCGGCGGTGGCACGGCCGCCTGCTCCGCCACCTACACCGTCGGCAGCGACTGGGGCGGCGGCTTCAACGCCGAGGTGAAGGTGACCAACACCGGGACGACCGCGCTCGGTTCGTGGAAGGTGAGCTGGACCTGGAGCGGCTCGCAGCAGATCACGAACATGTGGAACGCCTCGTACACCCAGAGCGGGGCCACCGTGACCGCGGTGAACGCGGCCCACAACGGCACGGTCCCGGCCGGCGGTTCGACGACCTTCGGCCTCGGGGGCGCGCCCGGCGGCGGGGCGGCGCCCAGCGTGAGCTGCACGGCGACGTGAGCCGGCCGGCGGCGTGCGCCGCGCGGCCGCGTGCGGTTCCCGCCCGGGTGCGGGGCACTCGTCGCGGGTGCGGGCGGGGCACGGCCGGTCGGGTGCGGGACACGGCTGCATGAGGAAGGGCGCCCGGTGTCGCCGGGCGCCCTTCGTCTTCGTGCCGGTACTCGTCTTCGTAGTCGTACTCGCACTCGTGATCGCGCTCTCGTCCGCACCCGTGCGAGTGCCCGTTCCGGTACCCGTACGGGAGGCGGCTACAGGTTCTCGATCACGTAGTCGACGCACTTCGTGAGCGCCTCGACGTCCGCCGGGTCGATCGCCGGGAACATCGCGACGCGCAGCTGGTTGCGGCCGAGCTTGCGGTAGGGCTCGGTGTCGACGACGCCGTTGGCGCGAAGCACCTTGGCGACGGCGGCCGCGTCCACGTCGTCGGTGAAGTCGATCGTGCCGATGACCTGGGAGCGCTTGGCCGGGTCGGCGACGAACGGGTTCGCGTACTTGACGTCCTCGGCCCAGCCGTAGAGCGTGCGCGCGGAGGTGGCGGTGCGGCGCACCGACCAGTCCAGACCGCCCTGGCCGTTGATCCACTCGAGCTGCTGGTCGAGCAGGAAGAGGGTGGCGAGGGCCGGGGTGTTGTACGTCTGGTTCTTGCGGGAGTTGTCGATCGCCGTCGGCAGGCTGAAGAACTCCGGGACGTGCCGGCCGGACGCGTGGATCCGCTCGGCGCGCTCGATCGCGGCCGGGGAGAACACGCCGATCCACAGACCGCCGTCGGAGGCGAAGGACTTCTGCGGGGCGAAGTAGTAGACGTCGGTCTCGGCGATGTCCACCGGGAGGCCGCCGGCGCCGGAGGTCGCGTCGACCAGGACCAGCGCGCCCTCGTCGGCGCCCTGGACCCGCTTGATCGGGGCGGCTACGCCGGTGGAGGTCTCGTTGTGGGTGAACGCGTAGACGTCGACGCCCGCCTCGGCCGCCGGCTCGGGGTGCGTGCCGGGGTCGGAGGAGATCACGGTGGGCTCGGCCAGCCAGGGGGCGAGCTTGGCGGCCTTGGCGAACTTGGAGCTGAACTCGCCGAACGTGAGGTGCTGCGACCTGTTCTCGATCAGACCGTGGGTCGCGATGTCCCAGAACGCGGTGGAGCCGCCGTTGCCGAGGACGACCTCGTAGCCCTCGGGGAGGGAGAACAGCTCGGAGATGCCCTCGCGCACCTTGCCGACCAGGTTCTTCACCGGGGCCTGGCGGTGGGAGGTGCCGAGCAGGGACGTGCCGGTGGCGGCCAGGGCGTCCAGCGCCTCCACCCGCACCTTGGAGGGGCCAGCGCCGAATCGACCGTCGGCGGGCTTGATGTCAGCAGGAATCCGGATCTCAGCCACGGAAGCGAGGTTAGCCGGTGGGGGAAACACGGGCGAAACCTCGTCCGTCCGGTGAGACGGGTTCGTGTCGCCGTCCGGGGCGGGGGCCTGGGGGGTTGTGGGTGCGGTCGGGTGGTGTGGGGGGTGGGGTCTCGGGGGTCGTGGGTGCGGCCGGGGGTGGCCGGGGTGGGGGGCCGGCGGGCTGTGGGCGCGGTCGCGTGCTGGTTTGCTGAAGCCATGACGGATCTCGAGGCCGCTCTGCGCAAGGTCGTCCGGGGCGAGGTCGCGTTCGACGCGACCTCCCGCGCGCTCACCACGATGGACGCGTCCAACTACCGCCGGGTCCCGCTCGGGGTCGTCGCCCCGCGCGACGAGGACGACGTGACGGCCGTGCTGGAGGTGTGCCGCGAGCACGGGACGCCGGTGGTCGCGCGGGGCGGCGGGACGTCGGTCGCCGGACAGGCCACGGGGATCGGGGTGGTGCTGGACTTCACCCGGCACATGAACCGGCTGGTCTCGCTCGACCCGGACACGCGGACCGCGGTCGTGCAGCCGGGGCTGGTGCTCGACCGGCTCCAGGAGGCGGCCGCCCCGCACGGGCTGCGCTTCGGACCCGACCCCTCCACCCACAGCCGGTGCACGCTCGGCGGGATGATCGGCAACAACTCCTGCGGCTCCCACTCGGTGGCCTGGGGCACGACCGCGGACAGCGTGCGCGAGCTGCGGGTCGTCACCGCGCGCGGGCGGCTGCTGCGGCCGGGGCAGGGCTGGGCGGGGGCGCCGGACGGGCTGCGCGCCCTGGTGGACGGACAGCTCGCCCTGCTGCGGACCGGTTGGCCCGAGCTGCCCCGCCGTATCTCGGGGTACGCGCTGGACGCGCTGCTGCCGGAGAACGGCGCGGACGTCGCCCGCTCCTTCTGCGGCGGCGAAGGCACCCTGGGCGTGCTGACGGAGGCCGTCGTACGGCTCGTCGAGGCGCCACGCGCGCGTGCGCTCGCGGTGCTCGGCTACGCGGACGAGGGCGCCGCCGCCGACGCGGCGGCCGGGCTGCTGCCGTTCGGGCCGCTCACCGTGGAGGGCATGGCGGCCGACCTGGTGCCGCCGGGGACGGCCGGGCTGCCGCGCGGCGGCGCCTGGCTGTTCGTCGAGACGGGCGGCGCGTCGCCGGACGAGGCACGCGCGCGTGCGCGGACGATCGTGCGCGCGGCGGACGTCGTGGACGCCCGGGTGGTGACGGACCCGGCGGCGCAGCGGATGCTGTGGGGGATCCGGGAGGACGCGAGCGGCACGGCGACCCGGATCCCGGGGGACCTCTCCCAGCCCCCCGGGGATATCTCCCAGCCCTCCGGGGGCCGCTCGCGGCTGCCCGGGGGTCCTTCGCCGCTGTCCGGGGTCGCGGGGGCTTCCGAGGCCTGGCCCGGCTGGGAGGACTGCGCGGTGCCGCCGGCCCGGCTCGGCGCGTACCTGCGCGACTTCCGGGGGCTGCTCGCGCAGCACGGTCTGCGCGGCGCCCCCTACGGGCACTTCGGGGACGGCTGCATCCACGTCCGCATCGACTTCGACCTGCTGACGCCGGCCGGCATCGGCCGCTTCCGCCGCTTCTCCGAGGAGGTGGCCGATCTGGTCGTGGCGCACGGCGGCTCGCTCTCCGGCGAACACGGAGACGGGCAGGCCAGGGCCGAGCTGCTGCCGCGGATGTACGGGCCGGACATGGTCGCGCTGTTCGAACGGGCGAAGGACGTCTGGGACCCGGACGGCCTGCTCAACCCGGGGATGCTGGTGCGGCCCGCGCCCCTCGACTCCGGCCTGCGCTTCTCCGTCCTCCCACGCGAGCCGGTGGACGTGGTCTTCGGGTACCCGTCCGACGGGGGCGACTTCTCGGCGGCCGTGCGGCGGTGCGTGGGAGTCGCCAAGTGCCGTACGACGACGGCGTCCGGGGCGGGGGTGATGTGCCCGTCGTTCCGTGTCACGGGCCGGGAGGAGCACTCCACGCGCGGGCGGGCCCGTCTGCTGCACGAGATGCTGGCCGGTGAGCTGGTGACCGACGGCTGGCGCTCCACGGAGGTCCGCGACGCCCTGGACCTGTGCCTGTCCTGCAAGGGCTGCCGCTCCGACTGCCCGGTCGAGGTCGACATGGCCACCTACAAGGCGGAGTTCCTGCACCACCACTACCAGGGGCGACGGCGTCCCGCCGCGCACTACAGCATGGGCCGGCTGCCGGTGTGGCTGCGCTGGGCGAGCCGGTTGCGGGCGGCCGCCGTCGTCAACGCGCTCGCCGCGGTCGGCCCGTTGGCGGGCGTCGTCAAGCGGCTGGGCGGGATCGCGGCGGAACGCGACCTCCCGCGACTGGCCCGGCAGACGTTCACCGATTGGTGGCGCACCCGTGACGCGGCCCTCCGGCTCCCCGCCGACCCTGCGGCCGGGCTTCCCGCCGACCCTGCGGTCGGGCTCGCCTCCGAAGCGGCGGCCGGGCCCGCCTCCGACTCCGCCGCCCGGTCCGCCTCCGGGGGCGCGGCGGGCGGTGAGCTGGTGGTGCTGTGGCCCGACACCTTCACCGAGCACCTCTCGCCGTTCGTGGGCCGGGCGGCCGTCCGGGTGCTGGAGGCGGCGGGACTGCGGGTGACGCTGCCGCCGACCCTGCGGACGCGGGGCCGTCCGGTGGGCGACGGCCGGTCGCGGAGCGCGGTCGCGCTGCTCACGGCGCGCCGGGGGCGGGTCTGCTGCGGGCTGACGTACGTCTCCACCGGCCAGCTCGACCACGCGCGCGGGGTGCTGCGCCGCACACTCGACCTGATGGAGCCGGTGCTGGAGACGGCCGCCCCGGTCGTCGTCCTGGAGCCGAGCTGTGCGGCGGCCCTGCGCACCGACCTGCCGGAGCTGCTGCACGACGACCCGCGCGCGGGTCGTCTCGCCGCCCGCGTCCTCACCTTCGCGGAGGCCCTGGAGCGGTACGCCCCCGCCTGGATGCCGCCCCGGCTGGACCGTCCGGTGGTCGGCCAGACCCACTGTCACCAGCACGCGGTGCTGGGCGACGCGGCCGAGCGGCGGCTGCGCGAGGCCGCGGGACTCACCGGTGAACTGAGCGGCGGGTGCTGCGGCCTGGCCGGTGACTTCGGCTTCGGGAGAGGCCGCTTCCAGGTGTCGGCGGCCTGCGCGGAGGAGCAGCTCCTGCCGGCCGTGCGGGACGCCCCGCAGGGTGCTGTGGTCCTGGCGGACGGATTCTCCTGCCGCACGCAGCTGGAACAGCTGGCGGGGGTGCGGGGGAGCCACCTCGCGGAGGTGCTGGCGGCGGGTCTGGAGGCAGGGCCGGCGGCGGGTCCGGCGGACGACCCGGCGGACGACCCGTCGGGCGACCCGTCGGGGGACTCGGCGGACCGGGCGCGGACCTGACATCCGCACGGGCAGCGGGACGCGTACCTGCCCGCCCCCGACGTCTCACAGCCCGAGACAGTGGCATAACGGGTTCACACACCTGACCTGGTCCACTACCCTGGACTCGACAGTGCAGCGTGATGTACGCACCCCGCGCCGAGCCCCAGGACCGCCCGTGACTGCCCCCGGCACCGCCGCCACCCCCCAGCTCTCCTCCGCCGCCCCGGCCGTGGGTGCCGCCGACGCCCCCGGCCGACTGGGTGCCCTCGGCCCGGTGGGCCTGGTGCTCGCCGGCGGGATCTCGGTGCAGTTCGGCGGCGCGCTGGCGGTGACGCTGATGCCCAGGGCGGGCGCGCTGGGCGTGGTGGCGCTGCGGCTGCTGGTCGCGGCGGTGGTCCTGCTCGTGTTCTGCCGGCCGCGGCTGCGCGGCCACTCCCGTGCCGACTGGGGCACGGTCGTGGTCTTCGGCGGCACGCTGGCCGCGATGAACGGCCTGTTCTACCAGGCGCTGGACCGCATCCCGCTGGGCGCGGCGGTGACGCTGGAGGTCCTCGGTCCCCTCACGCTGTCGGTCGTCGTCTCGCGCCGGGCCCTGAACCTGGTGTGGGCGGGCCTGGCCCTGGTGGGCGTCTTCCTGCTCAGCGGGGGTGGCGGCCACGGCGGAGGGTTCGGCGGCGATCTCGACCTGGCGGGCGTCGCGTTCGCGCTGGGGGCGGGCGTGATGTGGGCGGCCTACATCGTCTTCAGCGCCCGCACCGGCCGCCGTTTCCCGAAGGCGGACGGGCTGGCCCTGGCGATGGCGGTGGGCGCGCTGCTCTTCCTTCCCCTGGGTCTCGTCGAGTCGGGCGCGAAACTGGCCGACCCGGTCACGCTGGGCCTGGGCGCAGCGGTCGCCCTGCTCTCCTCCGTCCTGCCGTACACCCTCGAACTCCTCGCCCTGCGCCGCCTGCCCGCCTCCACCTTCGCGGTCCTGATGAGCCTGGAACCGGCCGTCGCCGCCACGGCGGGCTTCCTCGTCCTCGACCAGGCCCTGACCGCGATCCAGGCGGCCGCGATCGCTCTGGTCGTCGCCGCGAGCATGGGCGCGGTCCGCACGCAGGTGGGTCGCCCGAAGACGGCGGTCCCCGAGGTGTGAGCGGGCCCTCCGGGGCTCCGAGGCCTGCCCGCTCGCCGCTCCGAGGCGTGCCTGCCGGTCGCTCCGAGGCATGCCTGTGGGGTGGCGTCGAGGCGGGCCTGCGGGGTGGCGTCCTGGCGTGCCTGCCGGGGGTTGTGGCGGGCTCGCGGAAGGTCCGAGGCATGCCCGGCGGCGGCCTGACGTGAGCCGCCGCCCTCCCCGGGGCGTCACCGCCCGCCCGCCCGCTCCCGCTCCCGCTCCCGCTTCCCGCCCGCTCCCGCTTCCCGCCGGCCCGTCCCCACTCCCGCCCCCCCCCGTTGCCCCGCGCCGGTCCGTCCCCGCTCCGGCCCCCGCCCCCATCCCCACCCCCCCCCGTGCGGCCCGGCGGAAACGGGCATCGCGTCAATTCATGCAAGCATGCTTGATTGTTTCCTCGCTCGCTGCCATGCTCCACCCCATGGCCGACCCGACCCCCGTGCTCGACGACCTCCGCGCCGAAAGCGACGAACTCGACCGGCTGACAGCCGAGTTGGGACCGGAGCAATGGAGGCTTCCCACCCCCGCCCCCGGCTGGACCGTCGCCCACCAGATCGCGCATCTCGCCTGGACCGACCACTCCTCCGTGCTGGCCGTGACCGACCAGGACGCGTTCGCCCGTGAGGTCGAGAAGGCGCTGGCCGCGCCCGGAGACTTCGTCGACAACGGCGCCGAGGAGGGTGCGGCGAAACCGCCCGCCCAGCTCCTCGCCGACTGGCGGGCCGGACGCCGGGCACTGGACGAGGCCCTGCGGGCGGCCCCGGCGGGAGCGCGTTTCCCCTGGTACGGACCGCCCATGGCCGTCGCCTCGATGGCCACCGCCCGGCTCATGGAGACCTGGGCGCACGGCCTGGACGTGGCGGAGGCGCTGGGCACGGTCCCCGTGCCCACCGATCGGCTCCGGCACATCGTCCGTCTCGGCGTGCGCACCCGTGACTTCGCCTTCGGCGTGCACGGACTGCCCACGCCGTTCGAGGAGTTCCGCGTCGAACTGCGCAGCCCCTCCGGCGAGTCGTGGACCTACGGCCCGGAGGACGCCACGGACCGCGTCACCGGCCCCGCTCTCGACTTCTGCCTGCTGGTCACCCAGCGCGCCCACCGCGCCGACCTCGCCCTGCGCGCCGAGGGCGCCGACGCCGACCGCTGGCTGGACGTCGCCCAGGCCTTCGCCGGGCCGCCCGGCGCCGGCCGCCCGCCGAAGGGAGTCGCGTCGTGAGCGTGCTCCGCGTCGGCAACGCCTCCGGCTTCTACGGCGACCGCTTCGACGCCCTGCGCGAGATGCTCACCGGCGGCGAACTCGACGTCCTCACCGGCGACTACCTCGCCGAGCTGACCATGCTCATCCTCGGGCGCGACCGGCTCAAGGACCCCGCCGCCGGGTACGCCCGCACCTTCCTGCGCCAGCTGGAGGAGTCCCTCGGCCTCGCCCACGAGCGGGGCGTGCGGATCGTCACCAACGCGGGCGGCCTCAATCCGGCCGGACTCGCCGACGCCGTACGGCAGTTGGCGGACCGGCTCGGCATCCCGGTCCGCGTCGCGCACGTCGAGGGCGACGACCTTGGGCCCCGGTACCCCGGCAGCCTCACCGCCCACGCCTACCTCGGCGGCTTCGGCATCGCCGCGTGTCTGCGCGAGGGCGCGGACGTCGTCGTCGCCGGACGGGTCACCGACGCGGCCCTCGTGACCGGTCCCGCCGTCGCCCGCTTCGGCTGGGAGCCGGCGCAGTACGACCGGCTCGCGGGCGCGGTCGTCGCCGGTCACGTCCTGGAGTGCGGGACGCAGGCCACCGGCGGCAACTACGCCTTCTTCGCCGAGGGCGGCGGCCCTCTCGGGGGCGGCCGCGACCTGCGACGGCCCGGCTTCCCCCTCGCCGAGATCCACGAGGACGGCAGCTGCGTCATCACCAAGCACCCCGGGACGGGCGGCTTCGTCGACGTCGGCACGGTGACCGCGCAGCTCCTGTACGAGACCGCCGGCGCCCGGTACGCCGGGCCCGACGTCACCGCCCGCCTGGACACGGTGCGGCTCGCCCAGGACGGCCCCGACCGGGTGCGGATCCACGGCGTGCGCGGCGAGGCCCCGCCCCCGGACCTCAAGGTCGGCCGCACCCGTCTCGGCGGCTTCCGCAACGAGATCGTCTTCGTGCTCACCGGTCTCGACATCGAGGCCAAGGCCGCGCTCGTGCAGGAGCAGATGGCGGACGCGTTCGCCAAGTCCCGCCCTGCCGAGGTCCGCTGGGAGCTGGTCCGCACCGACCGGCCGGACGCCGACACCGAGGAGACGGCGAGCGCGCTGCTGCGGCTCGTCGTCCGTGATCCTGAACAGGCTCTCGTGGGGCGTGCGTTGAGCGGGGCGGCGATCGAACTGGCCCTCGCCGGCTATCCCGGCTTCCATGTGCTCGCCCCGCCCGGGAAGGGGGCCCCGTACGGGGTGTTCGAGGCCGCGTACGTGCCGCAGGAGGACGTCGAGCACGTCGCCGTACTCGACGACGGACGTCGTATCCCGGTCCCGCCGCCCGCCGGCACCCGCCCGCTCGAACCGACGGCGGCGCCGGACCTGCCGGAGCCGCTGCCCCCGGGACCGGTGCGCCGCGCGCCTCTCGGGCTCGTCGCCGGCGCCCGCAGCGGCGACAAGGGCTCCGACGCCAACGTGGGGGTGTGGGCCCGCACCGACGAGTCCTGGCGCTGGCTCGCCCACGAGCTGACCGTCGAGCGGTTCCGGCAGCTCCTCCCGGAGACCCGGACGCTGGCCGTCACCCGCCACGTCCTGCCCCGCCTGCGCGCCGTGAACTTCGTCGTCGAGGGCCTCCTCGGCGCCGGCGTCGCCGCCCAGCACCGCTTCGACCCGCAGGCGAAAGCGCTCGGCGAATGGCTGCGCTCCCGCTGCCTGGACATCCCGGAGGCCTTGCTTTGACGGTCATCACGTCCGCCCTGGACGTCCACGGCCCCGACTACCGCGCACACCGCGAGGCCATGCTCGCCAAGCTCGCCGGCCTCGACGCCGAGCACGCGAAGGCGCTGGCGGGGGGCGGGGAGAAGTACTTCTCCCGGCACCGCGCCCGCGGCAAGCTCCTCGCCCGTGAGCGCATCGAGCTGCTCCTCGACCCCGACACCCCGTTCCTCGAACTGTCGCCGCTGGCCGCCTGGGGCAGCGATTACACGGTGGGCGCGTCCCTGGTCACCGGCATCGGCGTCGTCGAGGGCGTCGAGTGCCTGATCACCGCGAACGACCCGACCGTGCGCGGGGGCGCCAGCAACCCCTGGTCGCTGAAGAAAGCCCTGCGCGCCGACGACATCGCCCTGGCCAACCGGCTGCCCTTCATCAGCCTGGTGGAGTCCGGCGGGGCCGACCTGCCCTCGCAGAAGGAGATCTTCATCCCGGGCGGGGCCGTCTTCCGCGACCTGACCCGGCTCTCCGCCGCGGGCGTCCCGACCGTCGCCGTGGTGTTCGGCAACTCGACCGCGGGAGGCGCGTACATCCCCGGCATGTCCGACCACGTGATCATGGTCAAGGAACGGGCGAAGGTGTTCCTGGGCGGCCCGCCGCTTGTGAAGATGGCCACCGGCGAGGAGAGCGACGACGAGTCGCTGGGCGGTGCGGAGATGCACGCGCGCGTGTCGGGTCTCGCCGACCACTTCGCCGTCGACGAACACGACGCCCTGCGCCAGGCGCGCCGCGTGGTGGCCCGTCTCAACCACCGCAAGGCGTACCCGGATCCCGGCCCGGCCGTCCCTCCGAAGTATGACGAGGAGGAGCTCCTGGGCATCGTCCCCGGCGACCTGCGCACCCCCTTCGACCCGCGCGAGGTGATCGCCCGGATCGTCGACGGCTCCGACTTCGACGAGTTCAAGCCCCTGTACGGGACGAGCCTCGTCACCGGCTGGGCCGCCCTGCACGGCTACCCCGTCGGGATCCTGGCCAACGCCCAGGGCGTGCTCTTCAGCGCGGAGTCCCAGAAGGCCGCCCAGTTCATCCAGCTCGCCAACCAGCGCGACATCCCGCTGCTCTTCCTGCACAACACCACCGGCTACATGGTCGGCAAGGAGTACGAGCAGGGCGGCATCATCAAGCACGGCGCGATGATGATCAACGCGGTCTCCAACTCGAGGGTCCCGCATCTGTCCGTGCTCATGGGCGCGTCGTACGGCGCCGGCCACTACGGCATGTGCGGGCGCGCCTACGACCCCCGGTTCCTCTTCGCCTGGCCGAGCGCCAAGTCGGCCGTGATGGGTCCGCAGCAGCTCGCCGGGGTCCTGTCCATCGTCGCCCGGCAGTCGGCGGCCGCGAAGGGCCGGCTCTACGACGACGACGCCGACGCCGCCCTGCGCGCCATGGTGGAGCAGCAGATCGAGTCCGAGTCGCTGCCGATGTTCCTCTCGGGCCGGCTCTACGACGACGGCGTCATCGACCCGCGCGACACCCGCACCGTGCTCGGCCTGTGCCTGTCGGCCGTCCACACGGCCCCGTACGAGGGCGCCCGCGGCGGCTTCGGCGTCTTCCGGATGTGAGGGACATGATTACTTCCGTTCTGGTGGCCAATCGCGGCGAGATCGCCTGCCGTGTCTTCCGGACCTGCCGCGAGGCGGGCATTCGCACCGTCGCCGTGCACTCGGACGCCGACGCCGGCGCGCTCCACACGCGGGTGGCCGACGCGGCCGTGCGGCTGCCCGGCTCCACGCCCGCGGAGTCCTATCTGCGCGGCGACCTCGTGGTGAAGGCCGCCGTCGCGGCGGGCGCGGACGCCGTGCACCCCGGCTACGGATTCCTCTCCGAGAACGCCGGTTTCGCACGTGCCGTCCTGGACGCGGGCCTGGTCTGGATCGGGCCGCCGCCCGAGGCGATCGAGGCGATGGCGTCCAAGACCCGCGCCAAGCGGCTCATGGGCCTCGCGCCCCTGGCCCCGGACGAGGTGACGGAGGCCGAGCTGCCGGTGCTGGTGAAGGCGGCCGCGGGCGGCGGAGGGCGCGGGATGCGCGTCGTGCGCCGTCTGGAGGAGCTGGGCGCCGCCCTGGACGGCGCCCGCGCCGAGGCCGCGAGCGCCTTCGGCGACGGCGAGGTGTTCGTCGAGCCGTACGTCGAGAACGGCCGCCACGTCGAGGTCCAGATCCTCGCCGACACGCACGGCACGGTGTGGGCTCTGGGCACCCGGGACTGCTCGCTGCAGCGACGGCACCAGAAGGTCGTCGAGGAGGCGCCCGCGCCCGGACTGCCGGACGACGTCGCCGAGCGGCTGCGCACCCTGGCCGTGCGCGCCGCGCGCGCCGTGGACTACGTCGGCGCGGGCACCGTCGAGTTCCTCGTCGCCGACGGCCGGGCGCACTTCCTGGAGATGAACACCCGCCTCCAGGTCGAGCACCCCGTCACCGAGGCGGTCTTCGGCCTCGACCTGGTGGCAGAGCAGCTGAGGATCGCCGAGGGCGCGGCCCTGCCCGCCGAGCCGCCGCCCGCGCGCGGTCACGCCGTCGAGGCCCGCCTCTACGCCGAGGACCCGGCGGCCGACTGGACCCCGCAGACCGGTGTCCTGCACCGGCTGGCCGTCCCGGACGGCGTCCGCCTGGACACCGGCTTCGCCGACGGCGACGAGATCGGCGTCCACTACGACCCCATGCTCGCCAAGGTCGTCGCCCACGCCCCCACGCGCGCAGAGGCGATCCGCAGACTCGCGGGCGCGCTGGAGCGGTCGGCGGTCCACGGCCCGGTCACCAACCGCGAACTCCTCGTGCGCTCCCTGCGCCACGAGGAGTTCGCCTCGGCCCGCATGGACACCGGTTTCTACGGCCGTCACCTCGCCGAGCTGACCGAGCCGGCCCCCGACCCGTACGCCCCGCTCGCGGCGGCTCTCGCCGAGGCGGCGGACACCGTCGCGCGCCGGGGCGTCGGCGGCTGGCGCAACCTGCCGTCCCAGCCGCAGACGAAGCGGTACGCGGTCGCGGGCCAGGAGACCGAGGTGCGCTACCGGCACACCCGCACCGGCCTCGCGGCCGAGGGCGTCCAGGTGGTGTCGGCCGCCGCCGACCTGGTCGTCCTGGAGATCGACGGCGTACGGCGCCGCTTCGAGGTGGCCCGCCACGGCGACCGCGTCCACGTCGGCGCCGACGCCCTGACCGTCCTGCCCCGCTTCCCCGACCCGCAGGCCCAGCACGCGCCGGGCTCCCTGCTGGCGCCGATGCCGGGCACGGTCGTCAAGCTCGCGGACGGCCTCGTCACCGGATCGGGTGTCCGGGCCGGTGAACCGCTCCTCTGGCTCGAAGCGATGAAGATGCAACACGTCATCGCGGCCCCGGCGGACGGGACGGTGACGGCGTTGCACGTGACGCAGGGACAGCAAGTAGAGGTCGGCACGCTCCTGGCAGTGGTGGAGAGCGGCTGACGAGCAGGGAGCGCGACCGCATCGAGACGCGGTTCCACCGCGTGAGCGGGACCAGCCACGACGAGCCGGCAGACGAAGGAGCCACCGTGACCACCCTCATCGAGTCCGACGAGCACAAGGCACTGCGAGCAGCGGTGTCGGCGTTCGCGAAGAGCCGCCCCCACGACGTCGACCACCGCGCCCTGTGGCAGGAGGCCGCCAAGCTCGGCTACATCGGCGTCAACCTGCCGGAGGCGTACGGCGGCGGAGGCGGCGGGATCACCGAACTGTCCCTGATCTGCGAAGAGCTGGGAGCCGCCGGCAACCCGCTGCTGATGATGATCGTCTCCCCGGCGATCTGTGGCACGGTCATCGCCCGCTTCGGCACGGACGCCCAGAAGCAGGAATGGCTGCCCGCGATGGCCGACGGCAGCCGCCTCATGGCGTTCGGCATCACCGAGCCCGACGCCGGCTCCAACAGCCACCGCATCACCACCACCGCCCGCCGCGACGGTGCGAGCGGCGACTGGCTGCTGACCGGCCGCAAGGTCTTCGTCTCCGGCGTCGACATCGCCGACGCCACCCTCATCGTCAGCCGCACCGAGGACGCCCGCACCGGCCGCCTCAAGCCCTGCCTGTTCATCGTCCCGAGGGACGCGCCCGGCTTCACCCGCCGCGCCATCGACATGGAACTGCACAGTGTGGAGCGGCAGTTCGAGCTGGTCCTGGACGACGTCCGGCTCCCCGCCGAGGCGCTCGTCGGTGGGGGAGAGGACGCGGGCCTGCTGCAACTGTTCGCCGGCCTCAACCCCGAGCGCGTCATGACGGCGGCCTTCGCGATCGGGATGGGCCGCCACGCCCTCGGGCGAGCCGTCGAGTACGCGCGCGAACGCACCGTCTGGAAGACGCCGATCGGCGCTCACCAGGCCATCGCGCACCCCCTCGCGCAGGCCCACATCGAGCTCGAACTGGCCCGGCTGATGACGCAGAAGGCGGCCCGCCTGTACGACGCGGGGGACGACGTCGGCGCGGGCGAGGCCGCCAACATGGCGAAGTACGCGGCCGGGGAGGCCTGTGTGAAGGCGGTCGACCAGGCCGTGCACACCCTCGGCGGCAACGGCCTCACGCGCGAGTTCGGGCTCGCCCGGCTGATAACGGCCTCCCGCGTGGCCCGCATCGCCCCGGTGAGCCGGGAGATGATTCTCAACTACGTCTCCCACCAGACCCTGGGTCTGCCCAAGTCGTACTAGGCCGCACCTTCGCCGTGCCAGGAGGAACCGTGTTCCGCAGCCCGTACGAAGACGTCCCACCGGTCGACCTGCCCATCCACGACGCCGTGCTGGGCGGCGCCGCCGAGTTCGGCGAGCTTCCCGCGCTCGTCGACGGCACGGACGGCACCACCCTCACCTACGACCAGGTGGACCGCTTCCACCGCCGGGTCGCGGCCGCGCTCGCCGAGGCGGGGGTCCGCAAGGGCGATGTGCTGGCCCTGCACAGTCCCAACACCATCGCGTTCCCCCTCGCCTTCTACGCGGCGACGCGCGCGGGCGCCACGGTCACCACCGTCCACCCGCTCGCCACCGCCGAGGAGTTCGCCAAACAGCTCGGCGACAGCGCCGCCCGCTGGATCGTCACCGTGTCCCCCCTGCTGCCGGCCGCCCGGCGAGCGGCCGAACTCGCGGGCGGCGTCGAGGAGATCCTCGTCTGCGACAGCGCAACCGGACACCGCTCGCTGACCGACATGCTCGCCTCGGACGCCCCCGAGCCCCGGGTGGACATCGACCCGGCGCAGGACGTGGCGGCCCTGCCGTACTCCTCCGGCACCACCGGCGTCCCCAAGGGCGTGATGCTCACCCACCGCCAGATCGCCACCAACCTCGACCAGCTCCGGTCGGTGGCTTCCACCGGCCCCGGCGAACGCATCCTCGCCGTGCTGCCCTTCTTCCACATCTACGGCCTGACCGCCCTGATGAACGCGCCGCTGCGGCAGGGCGCCACGGTCGTCGTCCTGCCTCGCTTCGACCTGGAGACGTTCCTCGCGGCCGTCCAGAACCACCGCATCACCGCCCTGTACGTGGCCCCGCCGATCGTCCTCGCCCTCGCCAGGCATCCGGCCGTCGATCAGTACGACCTGTCGTCCCTGCGCTACGTCCTCAGCGCGGCCGCGCCGCTGGACGCGGGCCTCGCCGAGGCCTGCGCGAAACGCCTGAACCTGCCGCCCGTCGGCCAGGCCTACGGCATGACGGAACTGTCCCCGGGCACCCACGTCGTCCCCCTGGACGCGCTGCGCGAGGCCCCCGCGGGCACCGTCGGCAGGCTCATCGCCGGCACCGAGATGCGGATCGTCGCCCTCGACGACCCCGACCGTGACCTCGACGTCGGCGAGGCGGGCGAGATCCTGATCCGCGGCCCCCAGGTCATGAAGGGCTATCTCGGCCGCCCCGACGCCACCGCCGCCATGATCGACGCCGACGGCTGGCTGCACACCGGCGACGTCGGGCGGGTCGACGCCGACGGCTGGCTGTTCGTCGTCGACCGCGTCAAGGAACTCATCAAGTACAAGGGCTTCCAGGTCGCCCCGGCCGAACTGGAGGCGCTGCTGCTCACCCACCCCGGCATAGCGGACGCCGCCGTCGTCGGCGTCTACAACGACGACGGCAACGAGGTCCCCCACGCCTACGTGGTCCGCCAGGCCACCGCGCCCGCCCTGTCCGAAGGAGAGGTCGCCATGTTCGTCGCCGAACGCGTCGCCCCCTACAAACGCGTCCGCCACGTCACCTTCGTCGACGCGGTACCGCGCGCCGCGTCCGGCAAGATCCTGCGCCGCCTGCTGCGGGAGGGCGCGTGACGACGGCGGACACCTCCCCGGTCGGACGCGCCCGCGAGCGGGGCGTCCAGACGCTCAGCCTCGACTCGCCCGCCACCCGCAACGCCCTGTCCTCGGCGCTCGTCACACGGCTGGCCGCATCGCTCGCCGAGTGCGCCGAGGACACCGACGTGCGCGCCGTCGTCCTCACCCACACCGGCGGCACGTTCTGCGCGGGCGCCGACCTGCGCGACCCGCCCGACCCCGACGCGTTCGTGGCGCTGCTGCGGCAGATCGTCGAGCTGCCCAAGCCGGTCGTCGCCCGCGTCGCCGGCCACGTCCGTGCGGGCGGCCTGGGCCTGCTGGCCGCCTGCGACATCACGGCCGCCGCCACCGGCTCGACCTTCGCCTTCACCGAGGTGCGCATCGGGGTGGCCCCGGCCGTGATCTCGCTGCCGCTGCTCCCGCGCACCGACCCGCGCGCCCTCGCCCGCTACTACCTCACCGGCGAGCGCTTCGACGCCTCCGAGGCGGCCCGGACCGGCCTGCTCACCGAGCACGGCGACGACGTCGACGCCGTGCTCGCGCCCGTCCTGGAGGGCCTGCGCAGATCCGCCCCCCAGGGCTTGGCGGAGACGAAACGGCTGCTCACAGCTAGGGTGCTGGAGACATTCGACCGGGACGCCGCCGATCTCACCGCGCTCTCGGCGCGGCTGTTCTCCACCGCGCAGGCCCGCGAGGGGATGACGGCCTTCCTCGAACGACGGGATCCCGCATGGGTGCTGTGAGCGCAGTCGACCGCGACCGCCTCCCCAAGCAGGACCGCAGCCGGGCCACCCGGCAGCGGCTCCTGGAAGCCGCCGTGTCCTGTCTCGCCGAGCACGGCTGGGCGGGCTCCACGGTCTCCGTCGTCGCCGAACGCGCAGGCGTCTCCCGCGGCGCCGCCCAGCACCACTTCCCCACCCGCGAGGACCTGTTCACCGCGGCCGTCGAATACGTCGCCGAGGAGCGCTCCCGCGCGCTGCGCGCCCTGTTCCCCCAGGGCGCGGGGGGCGACCGCACCGCGGTCGTCGCCGCCCTCGTGGACCTCTACACCGGACCCATGTTCCGAGCCGCCCTCCACCTGTGGGTCGCCGCCTCCAACGAGGAGCAGCTGCGCCCCCGGGTGACGGAACTGGAGGCCCGCGTCGGCCGCGAGACCCACCGGATCGCCGTGGAACTGCTGGGCGCCGACGAGTCCGTGCCCGGGGTCCGCGAGAGCGTCCAGGGCCTGCTCGACATGGCCCGCGGCCTCGGCCTCGCCAACCTCCTCACCGATGACGGGGCCCGCCGTGAACGCGTGGTGGCGCAGTGGGCCGGCCTCTTGGACGAGAAGCTGCGCTGAGGGACGCCGCCGACGAGGAGCCCACCCCCCGAGCCTCCCGGACGGCTCCCGGCTCAAGGACGCCCCGGGGCTGCCGGACCGCTCAGGGCTGCCGGACCGTTTGGGGCCACTTGACGGCTCGGCCCTCCCGGACGGCTCGGCCCTCCTGGACCGCTCCCGGCTCGTGGACCGCTCGAGGACACGGGTCGGTTCAGGCTCCAGGGCCGCTCGGGAGCCGCGGGCCGCGCAGGGATCCGTACCGCTCGGCAGCTGAACCGGTCCGGGCCGGCGGCTGAACGGTCCGGGCCGGCGGCTGAACGGGCCGGGCCGGCGGCTGAACGGGCCGGCGGGCCATGGCCGGCCGCTCAGGGGCTGAGCCGCTCCACCCGCCAGCTCCCGTCGGGCTCCGCCACGTACCGCAACCGGTCGTGCAGCCGGTTCAGACGGCCCTGCCAGAACTCCACCGACTGCGGCGCGACCCGGAAACCGCCCCAGTGCGGCGGCACCGGCACCTGCTCGCCCTCCGGGTAGCGGGCCGCCAGCTCGGCGTACGAGGCGTCGAGGTCGGCCCGCGTGGCGATCACCGAGGACTGGGCGCTGGCCCACGCGCCGAGCTGCGAGCCGTGCGGCCGGGCGCGGAAGTAGGCGGCCGTCTCGTCGCGCCCGGTGCGCCGGGCCACGCCCCGCACGACGACCTGGCGGGCCATCGGATGCCAGGGGAAGAGCAGCGAGACGTACGGGTTCTCGGCGAGGTCGCGCGCCTTGCGGGACTCGTAGTTGGTGTAGAAGACGAAGCCCTGCTCGTCGAAGTGCTTCAGCAGCACCGTGCGTGAGCTGGGCCGGCCCTCGGCGTCCGCGGTGGCGACGACCATGGCGTTCGGCTCGAAGAGATGGGCCTCCACGGCCGCGTCCTGGAACCAGCGGGCGAACTGCTCCACGGGCGTGGCGGCCAGACCGGCCTCGGAGAGCCCCTCGGCCCGGTACTGCTTGCGCATGGCGGCCGGGTCGGGGAAGGACCCGGGCAAGACGGCGTCTGCGTCGGTCACCCGGCCATCTTGCCGCATGGCACGCCGGCGCGGTTCACCCGCCCGGGACGGCACATCGGGTGGCACTGAGTGCCGCAACCACTCCCCAAAGGTGGCACTCGGGGATATGGTGCAGATGCCGTCCCCGCAGGGTGGCCGCCCGCCCCACGGGGCATCAGTGTGATGACCGACCGCCCAGGACCGCGAGTCCTTCCGAGGACCGCGGAACCACCGGCGTCGTCCGTCCCGCGCCCGCTGTCGCCCGCCCGTCCCGTCGTCCACAACACGAGGAGCCGCCCGATGTCCGACTTCGTACCCGGACTCGAAGGAGTCGTCGCGTTCGAGACGGAGATCGCCGAACCCGACAAGGAGGGCGGCGCCCTGCGGTACCGGGGCGTCGACATCGAGGACCTGGTCGGCCACGTCTCCTTCGGCAACGTCTGGGGCCTGCTCGTCGACGGAGCCTTCAACCCCGGCCTGCCGCCCGCCGAGCCGTTCCCGATCCCCGTCCACTCCGGCGACATCCGCGTCGACGTGCAGTCCGCGCTCGCCATGCTCGCGCCCGTCTGGGGCCTCAGGCCCCTCCTCGACATCGATGCCGAGCAGGCCCGCGCGGACCTCGCCCGCGCCGCCGTCATGGCCCTCTCCTACGTCGCCCAGTCCGCGCGCGGTCAGGGCACCCCGATGGTCCCCCAGCGGGAGATCGACAAAGCCCGGTCCGTCGTCGAGCGGTTCATGATCCGCTGGCGCGGCGAGCCCGACCCCAAGCACGTGAAGGCGGTCGACGCCTACTGGACGTCCGCGGCCGAGCACGGCATGAACGCCTCCACGTTCACCGCGCGGGTCATCGCCTCCACCGGCGCCGACGTCGCCGCCGCCCTCTCCGGCGCGGTGGGCGCCATGTCGGGCCCCCTGCACGGCGGCGCCCCGTCCCGGGTCCTCGGCATGATCGAGGAGATCGAGCGCACCGGCGACGCGGACGCCTACGTCCGGCAGGCCCTCGACAAGGGCGAGCGCCTCATGGGCTTCGGCCACCGCGTCTACCGGGCCGAGGACCCCCGCGCGCGCGTGCTGCGCCGCACCGCCCGCGAGCTGGGCGCCCCGCGCTTCGAGGTGGCCGAGGCTCTGGAGAAGGCGGCCCTCGCCGAACTCCACGCCCGCCGCCCGGACCGGGTCCTGGCGACGAACGTCGAGTTCTGGGCGGCCATCGTGCTCGACTTCGCCGAGGTCCCCGCCCACATGTTCACGTCGATGTTCACCTGCGCCCGCACGGCCGGCTGGTCGGCGCACATCCTCGAGCAGAAGCGCACCGGACGCCTGGTCCGCCCGTCGGCCCGCTACGTCGGCCCCGGCTCCCGCGACCCGCGCGACATCGAGGGCTACGACGACATCGCCGACTGAGCCCGGGCCGGGCCCGGGGGACCGTCACGCGGGGCTGAGCAGCTCCGCGTGATGCCGCTCGGCCACCAGCGGGTGGGCGCGCAGCTTGCCCTTCAGCTCGTTGAAGCCGTACTCGGCGAAGAGCGGGTTGGCCGGATCGTCGCTCACGCCGGGGGCGGCGGACGCGTGCGGGAACGGCAGCGGCTCCACGCGCGCGTCCAGGCGGGGGTTGTAGAAGAACGGCACGGAGAACCGCTCGACGGCGCTCGGCGGTGACACCACCCGGTGGTTGGTGGCGACGAGGTACCCGTCGGTCGCCACCTCCAGCAGCTCGCCCAGGTTGACGACGAACGCGCCCGGCAGCGGCGGGACGTCGTGGAACGCGCCGTCCTCCCGCTGCACCTGGAGGCCGCCCACCCCGTCCTGGAGCAGCAGCGTCAGGAAGCCGTAGTCCTTGTGGGCGCCGACCCCCTGGCCGGCGCCGTCCCCGGCGCTGCCCGGGTACCGCACGAGCTTCAGGTGCGGGTGCGCCCGCTCCCCGAACACCGGGTCGTAGAAACCGGCGGGCGCGCCGATCGAGGCGAGCAGCTCGTGCAGCAGCTTCCCGGCGACGGCGCTCAGCCGATCGATCCACGCGAGCGCGGCCGTGCGCAGCTCGGGCAGCCCGGCGGGCCACTGGTTGGGTCCCTGGAGCCACCAGTAGGCGGGCTCGTCCGGTCCGGGCGCCCGCGCGGGCCGCTCGGCCCCTATGTCGAGCTGGTCGCGCCAGTCCCGCCGGCCGCCGGTCCGCTCGTCGCCGGTCCGGGTGTAGCCGCGGAAGTGCGGCGAGTTCACGTTGTCGAGAGCGAGCCGCTCGGCCTCGGGCAGCGCGAAGAAGGCGCGCATGGCGGACAGCAGCGCTTCCGTCTCCCGCTCGCCGACTCCGTGCCCGACCAGCTGGAAGAACCCCACGTCATGGGCGGCGCCGTGCAGCTGGGCGTGGAGCAGCGCCCGTTCCCGGGGGCCGCGGTCGGCTGCCGAGAGATCGATGACCGGCAGCTGCCGGTGGGACGGGTTCGTCGCGAGGGGTGTCACGTTCGTCATGGTGCGTCCGTGGGTGTGCGGGGGCCCGCGGCCGGCGTCGGGTGGGACGGCGCACGGGTGCCAGGTGGGCGGAGGGAGGGGGAGCGCGTGAGCGCGGGCGGCGTGGACCGCGGGGGGCCGGAGGCTCAGACGGAGCGTCGACAGCCCGTGCTCGTGACGCGGACGTAGTCCACGTGGCGGCGTCGAACGAGCGAAAGCATGCGCTCAGGGTACTGCCTGGCAGAAAATCCGTACGTGGCGTGGATCACGCACCGCAAATGCTGCGGAGAAGGTCCAGGAAGTCCAGGAGGGGCCGAGGACCGGTGGACCCGAGGATCGGTGGACCGGTGGATCGGGTGCCGGGGGCGGGGGAGCGCGGGGCGGAAAAGCAGGCGACCCGCGAGTCTGGTCCTCCTCAGGAGGGCCGGCCGGACGTACCGGCGACTCGCGGGTCGGGTGACTGCGTTGAATTGGCCGGTTGCGTGCAAGTCACACACGCCGGTCCGGCACCGCACTCAGTGGGCGACGGGCCATCAGCCCGCAGCCACCTCCGACGTCCGGTGTGCATACATGCTTCGGACCACCTCCTTTCATTCGGTACGCACACCTTAAGAACCCGTCCCCGGTCGCTCAAGGGGTTTTTCCGAGACGTCGCGAAAGCCCCGGAAGTCGCCACGACGCCCGCGGCGCCCGGGTCCCGAGGCTGCCGCGACCATGGCCGATCGACGCGCACGGGTTGACGCACGCGCGCGGGCGAGGTTCGCTGGAACTGTGGATGATCTTCGTTGTCGCCCTCGGCCGTCATCGTGGAGGGCTCGGCGCCCCGGTGGCGCTCGACGGCGGAACGGCGGAACGGTCCGGCCCGCGGCTCCCTTCCCGCCACGGGCGAGGCGCAGCACGGCGATTCCGCTGCCATCTTGCGGGAACCGTATGTGGGCTGCGTCACGTTCGAGTTGAATGAGGGCAAGTGAGCGAACCTGCAGGGGGTCCAGGTGAGTGCTTCCCGGCGTAGTGGGACCACCGACGAACTCGGGCCGGACGAGCCCGAGCGGCCCGGGCGGGGCGACGACGGCCCGAAGACCCCGGGCGGCGCGCAGCCCCCCGTCGGCCCGGACGGCGCAGACCTGCTCGCCGCGCTGCTCGACGGCATGGACGCGGCGCTGTGCGCCTTCGACGGCGACGGAGTCGTCACCCACTGGAACCGTGAGGCCGAGCGCATCCTCGGCTGGAGCGCGCAGGAGGCCGTCGGCCGCCGCGGCTTCGCCGGCTGGGCCGTGCGCGAGGCCGACGCGGCGGACATCGAGGGGCGGCTGATGGCGGCCATGCACGCCCCGGGCCGCCAGGTGCACGAGTTCGCGCTGCTCACCAAGGACGGCGGCCGGGTGCTCGTGCGCACCCAGTCGGCCGCCGTGCCCGGCCCGGACGGCAAGCCCACCGGGCTGTACTGCGCCTTCAGCGAGGTGCACGCCCAGATCGACCTGGAGCGTTCCATCGCGCTCAGTGAGGCCCTGTTCGACGACGCCTCCTGGGGGGTCGTCCTGGTCGACGCCGACCTGCGCCCCGCCGTCGTCAACGCGCACGCCGCCCGCGCGCTCGGCACCAGCCGCACGGCCCTTCTGGGCCGCCCGCTGGGAGAACTCCTCACCCGGGGCGCGGAGGAGCTGGAGAACGCGCTGACGCACGTCCTCGCCGAGGGCGCCCCGCCGGCCCCCGCCGAGCTGTGGGTGGGGGTGCGCACCCCGGACGGCGAGAAGCGGCGCTGCTGGCGCAGCGGCTTCCTGCGGCTGGCCTCGCCGCTCGCGGAGGAACCGGTGCCGCTCGGCGTCGGCTGGATCTTCCAGGACGTCACGGCGGCCAAGCAGGGCGAGCAGGAGGCCTCGCTGCTGCGGTTCCGCGCCAACCAGCTGCACCGGGCCGGCCGGGCCGCCGCCGAGTGCGAGGACCCCACCGAGGCGGCGACGGTCCATCTCGACTTCGCGCTCGCCGGTTTCGCCGACCACGCGCTGGTCGACCGGGTGATGGGCGACGCGGAGGGGGCCGGGCCGCCGCGCCTGATGCGGGTCGCGGCCACCCCCTCGGGCGGCCCCGGCCCGAGCACGCTCACCGGACACGCGGGCCTGCCGCTGCGCTATCCCGACGGGCACCCGGCGCTGCAGTGCGTCGCGCGGGCCGGTTCCGTGCGGGCGGGTTCCGGCTCGGTGCCGGCCGACGAGGCGCGGGCGTGGGCGCGGACGCGGCAGTGGCCCGAGGACACGGTGCACGCGCTGTGCGCGGTGCTGCGCAGCCGCGGCCGCACCCTGGGCGTGGTGACGTTCCTGCGCGGCGGCGGCCGTACCCCCTTCGAGCGCTCCGACGCGAACTACGCCGAGGACGTCGCCGTGCGCATCTCCTCGGCGCTGGACCTCGCGGACCTGACGGCGCAGACGGCCGAGCGGGGCGAGGACTGACCGGCGCGACCGGCCCGCGCGGCTGACGCACGCAACTGACCCGCGGGCCGCACCCGCGCGCGGGTGGGCGGCGTTCAGTGCCGGTAGAAGATGCGGTCCCGGTACTCCTCCATGATCCGGCCGTTCCAGTCGTGGCCGCCGTCGACGTTGCCCGAGCGCAGCAGCGGGGGCTCGATGCCGCGCTCGGCGAGGGCTCCGGCCGCGGTGGCCATGACGGCCTGCAGAAGGGCCGACGTCACGACCGTGGAGGCGGGAGCGAAGGGCGCGGGGACGGTGTCGAGGGTGAGCTCGGCGTCGCCGACCGCGATCTTCGAGTCGAGGACGACGTCGCAGTGGTCCTTGAGGAAGGTCCCGGTGGCGTGCCGGGATGTGGTCCGCGTCGCGTACGCCACGGAGGTCACGCCGATGACCTGCACGCCCAGGGAGCGGGCGTGCAAGGCCATCTCCACGGGCAGGGCGTTGCGGCCGGAGAGCGAGACGACGACGAGGGCGTCGCCCGCGCGCAGCGGCGAGGTGTCGAGGACGGCGCTCGCCAGGCCGTCGACGCGTTCGAGGGCCGAGCCGAGGGTGGCGGGCACGACGTCGACGCCGACGACGCCGGGCACGGCGAGCAGGTTCATGAGGGCGAGGCCGCCCGCCCGGTAGACGACGTCCTGCGCGGCGAGCGAGGAGTGGCCGGCGCCGAAGGCGAAGAGGCGGCCGCCGGCGGCCACGGTGTCGGCGAGGAGCGTGCCGGCGGCGTCGACGGCCTCGGCCTCCTCGTTCCGGACCCGTTGCAGCAGGGCGACGGCGGCGTCGAAGAACTGGGCGGCGAGCTTGCGGTCGCTCATCCGAGGGGCCCCTTTGCCGGGTCGGTGGAGGTGTCGCTGTCCGTGTCGCGGATCACCGTGCGGTCTGGACCAGTGCGCTGTCAATACGGCCGGAGCCGGGGGGACGGCCGGGGGAAGGCCGGGACGCGGGACGCTCCGGGGACGGCCGCGGGGACCCGGCCGTCGCCTCCCCGTCCGGACGGCGAGGCACGCTTGTCAGTGGTATCCGGCAGAATTGAGTGCAGGGCCAGCGCACGCGCCGTAGAGCGGTCGAGCTTTTCGGCAGAGCTAATCGAGGGGCACGAATGTCCGGACTGATCGACACCACGGAGATGTATCTCCGCACCATCCTCGAGCTGGAAGAGGAAGGTGTGGTCCCGATGCGTGCCCGGATCGCCGAGCGGCTCGACCAGAGCGGCCCGACGGTCAGCCAGACGGTTGCGCGCATGGAGCGCGACGGTCTGGTCGCGGTGGCCAGCGACCGCCACCTCGAGCTCACCGACGAGGGCCGCCGGCTGGCCACGCGCGTGATGCGCAAGCACCGCCTCGCCGAGTGCCTGCTCGTCGACGTGATCGGCCTGGAGTGGGAGCAGGTCCACGCGGAGGCGTGCCGCTGGGAGCACGTGATGAGCGAGGCCGTGGAGCGCCGGGTGCTGGAGCTGCTGCGGCACCCGACCGAGTCGCCGTACGGCAACCCCATCCCGGGCCTGGAGGAGCTGGGCGAGAAGGACGGCGCGGACCCGTTCCTGGACGAGGGCATGGTCTCGCTGGCCGATCTCGCCCCGGGCCCGGAGGGCAAGACGGTCGTCGTGCGCCGTATCGGCGAGCCGATCCAGACGGACGCGCAGCTGATGTACACGCTGCGCCGCGCGGGGGTGCAGCCCGGCTCGGTCGTGAGCGTGACGGAGTCGCCGGGCGGTGTGCTGGTGGGAAGCGGCGGCGAGGCCGCGGAGCTGGCGTCGGACGTCGCGTCGCACGTGTTCGTCGCGAAGAGGTAGGCCCGTCCCGGCTGCCGTCCGCCGTCGTCGCCGCGCCGGGCAGGCTGCAACTCCTGGGGCCGACGGGGAAGTTGCGGCGCTTCGTCGAACCCGTCGAATCGGAGATTGCCTGTGCCGAATCGCAGCGCTCCGGCGCTTGTCGTGCCAGGCTGTCGCGTGAGGCATATGACCTGAGGGGGCGGGATGATGTGCCGCGGAGCAGTGAAGGGCCCCGGCGCCTTGCGGCGCCGGGGCCTGTCCTCCCCTGTGCTGACCCGGAGCCCCGAGCTCTCAGGGTCATTCCCCTCGGACCGTTTTCCCCGAGCGGTCCGCCTCCCGCTGAAGATCTCCCCTCGGTGGAGCGGATCATTCCTTGAGAATGGTCACTCGAACGAGGGGTGTTGTGCGCGGAGAGTGCAATTCTCGAAAGAGCATTCGATAGCCTGCGGGTGATCGAAGGCGGTACGGAGCATCGGCAGCGCAGCGGTACGACGGCTAGGGGGGTGCCAGGACCTATGGCGCGACGCATCGACGTGACCGGGGCGGGCGGCGTACGTCTGGCGGCCTGGGAGTTCGGGGACCCGCCCAAGGGGATCCCGGCGCAGTCCTCCGGGGGACGGCCGCGGCCCGCGGAGCCCGAGCGGACCTCCGGGGTCCTGTTACTGCACGGCCTGATGGGGCGTGCCTCGCACTGGGCGTCCACCGCCCGCTGGCTCTCCGAGCGGCACCGGGCGGTCGCTCTCGACCAGCGCGGCCACGGGCAGAGCGAGAAGCCGCCGCAGGCCGCGTTCACCCGCGAGGCCTACGTGGAGGACGCGGAGGCGGCCCTCGAACAGCTCGGGCTCGCCCCGGCCGTCGTCATCGGGCACGCCATGGGAGCGCTCACCGCCTGGCAGCTCGCGGCCAAACGCCCCGACCTGGTGCGCGCCCTGGTCGTCTGCGACATGCGGGCCTCGGCGCTGGGAGCGGCCTCGCAGCGCGAGTGGGCCGACTGGTTCGCGTCCTGGCCCCTCCCCTTCGCCACCCTCGCAGACGTCCGCAAGTGGTTCGGCGAGGACGACCCCTGGGTGGAGCGGCCGAACCCCTCCCGGGGCGAGTTCTATGCCGAGGCGATGCACGAGTCGCCGGACGGCTGGCGTCCCGTCTTCGAGCCCGAGCAGATGCTCACCTCCCGTGAGACCTGGGTCTACGACGCCCACTGGGAGGAGCTCACCCAGGTCCGGTGCCCGGCCTTGGTCGTACGGGGCCTGGACGGCGAGCTGGGCCGCGCCGAGGCCCAGGAGATGGTCCGCGTCCTGCCGCGCGGCGAGTACGCCGAGGTCGCCGACGCCGGGCACCTCGTCCACTACGACCAGCCCGAGGGATGGCGCACGGCGATCGAGCCCTTCCTGGACGCGGTGCTCAGCCCCGACGCCCCCTGATCTCGAGAGCCCCGATCTTGCCGACGGGCCGGGCCCTGAGCGGGCCGGGCCGGGCCGTGAGTGGGCCGGGCCCTGAGCGGGCTCATGCCCGAATGGGCGGTGGGCCCGAGCGGGGCCTGAGCCTGAGCGGGGCCTGAGCCCCAACGGGCTCATGCCCGAACGGACCCGAGCCCCGACGGGCGGTGGGCCCGAGCGGGGTCCGAGCCCGAACGGGGCCGAGCTCGGACGGGCGGTGAGTCCGGGTGGGGCGCTCTTCGCGAGCGTCAGCCCTTGCTCACGGCCGACAGGATCTCCGGCAGGCGCGACGCCGTGCGTGGCGCGGCCAGCCGCAGCCCCAGCAGCGTGACGCCCGCGCCGTACACCGCGCCCCCGGGCAGCAGCAGCCATGTCCACGCGTCCCCGCCCTCGCTGACGTTGAGCCAGATCGTCACCGCGATGACGGGCGCGCAGAGCAGCGCCGCCGAGACCATGCCGCCGAAGACCGCGATCCAGGCGAGACCGGCCTGCCCCGGGGCGACGTTCTTGTAGCCCTCCTGCGGGATCGAGTAGGGAAAGCGCGCCGAGGTCCACGCCCCCGTGGCGAGCATCGCGCCGAGCAGCGCGAGGGACAGCCCCAGCACCTCGGGCAGTTTCGCCCAGTCGCCGAGCAACGCGGTCGTCAGCACGGTCACCGCCGTCGCGTACGGCAAGGTGATCAACAGCAGGGCCAGCGCCCGGGCGCGCAGCTCGTCGTAGGCGTCCCGGGTCGACGAGATCGTCATGGCGACCATCCAGAACGCGGAGGTGTCCTGCCCGAACTGGTTGTACATCTGGATGCCGAGCATCCCGGCGGCGAAGCAGGCGAAGTAGATCGAGCCGGTGCCCTGCAGCGCGTTGAACACGGGCACGATGAGGCCGATGGCCAGCGACGTCACCCAGGCCGCCTTGGTCTTCGGGTCGCGCCACACATAGCGCAGGCTGCGTTCCATCACCGTGCCGGTGCGCCCGCCCGGCAGCAGCCGTGCCGGCCCCGCCCGGCCCCGCCGCTTCTGCGCGGCGGGCTCGGCGGCCTGCAGCGTCGAGCCGTCGGGCGAGGTCATCAGCCGCGTCATGCTCCGCGCCCACGCCGTCACCAGCAGGGCCAGTGCCGCGGCGCTGACGGCGAGCTGCGCGGCGGCGACGCCGTAGTCGCCCTCGCTCACCGAGTGCACCGCGCCGACCGCCGAAGCGGGCGGCAGCCAGCGCAGCACGGCCGCCGTCGGATCGAGCTCCCCCAGACCGGACGAGCCGAGCCGCTGCACCCCGAAGTTGACGAACTGCACCCCGACCGCGATGACCAGTCCGCTCAGCACCGCCAGATCGCGGCCCTTGCGGCTGGTCAGCAGCCGGATGTTGGCGGCGGCCACGGCCCGCGCCAGCGCCACGCACACCAGCAGCCCGAGCGCCACGGCGAGAACCCCCACCGTCCAGGCCGCCGCTCCGTGCGCCACCGCCACCACCGACCCGGCCAGCACGAGCAGCGTGAGCAGCGGTCCGATGCCCACCAGCGAGGCCACCAGCAGCGCCCGCACCAGCGGCAGGGGCCGCAGCGGCAGCATCACCAGCCGGGTCGGGTCGAGCGTCTCGTCGCCGCCGGGGAAGAACAGGGGCATCACGGCCCAGCCCACGGCGAACACCGCGACCAGCAGCACCACCAGCGACACCGCGTGCGCGTGCCCCCGCAGGGCGACCAGCCCGAGCAGCAGCAGCGCGGCGAACACCAGGGTGAGGACGGCGGAGGCGACGTAGGCGGCCCGCCGCCCGCTCGACTGCCGCAGCCCGTTGCGCAGCAGCGACAGCTTGAGCCGGACGACGGTGGCGACGAGGTCCGGCGCGGGGGCGGCCGTGGTGGAGGCCGGGGCGGCGGGGGCGCTCAACGGCCTGCCCCGCCCAGCCAGTCGAGGTCGGAGCCGGTGTCCCGGCCCTGCGCCCCGACGAGTTCGAGGAACGCCCGCTGCAACGAGGGCGCGGCCCCCCGCACCTCCTCCAGCGTGCCGTGCGCCCGGATGCGCCCCGCCGCCATCACCGCCACCCAGTCGCACAGCGACTCGACGAGCTCCATCACATGGGAGGAGAAGACGACCGTCGCCCCGGATGCCGTGTACCGCTCCAGCACTCCGCGGATGATCTGCGCGGACACCGGATCCACGCCCTCGAACGGCTCGTCGAGGAAGAGCACTTCGGGGTTGTGCAGCAGCGCGGCCGCGAGCCCGATCTTCTTGCGCATGCCGGTCGAGTAGTCGACGACGAGCTTGTGCTGGGCGCCGGCCAGGTCGAGGACGTCGAGCAGCTGCGTGGCCCGCTTGTCGACCTCGGCGCCGGGCAGCCCCCGCAACCGCCCGCTGTAGGACAGCAGTTCACGCCCGGACAGCCGTTCGAACAGTCGCAGTCCCTCAGGGAGGACCCCGATCCGGGCCTTCACCTCGACGGGATCTCGCCA
Source organism: Streptomyces humidus (assembly GCF_014649655.1). Lineage (GTDB taxonomy): Bacteria > Actinomycetota > Actinomycetes > Streptomycetales > Streptomycetaceae > Streptomyces > Streptomyces humidus. The sequence continues at coordinate 74,083 of NZ_BMTL01000012.1, forward strand.
CACGTCGTGCCCGACGACCTCGACGGACCCCTGGTCCGGCCGCAGCAGCCCGGTCACCATCGACAGGGTGGTGGTCTTCCCGGCTCCGTTCGGCCCGACCAGCCCGATGAACTTCCCCGAGGGCAGATCGAGATCGATCCCGGCGACGGCGACCTGCTGACCGAACCGCTTCCAGAGGTTGCGCACGCGTACGGACGTCATGCACGAACCCTACGCATGCGGCGGGGAGCGCGCCTTACCGGTCTCGTCCGCACGCGTAGGCGAGCGGCGAGATCAACTCCTCGGCGTCCGGCAGCCACCGGTTCGCGGCGGTCGGCCGGCAGGCCCACTGCACGGCCCCCCGGGACCCGTACCGGGTGGGCGGCGCGGCGACGTACGTGCCCTCGCCGAGCGTCACGAGATCGAGCGCGCCCAGCGACCAGCCCAGCCTGCGCACCAGGTCCGGCACCTTCGCCGACGCGCCCGGCAGCACGAAGAACTGCATCCGCCGGTCCGGCGTCAGGGTGGCCGGACCGAGTGTCAGCTCCATCCGCTCCATCCGGGCCAGCGCGAGGAACCCGGCCGTCTCCGGCACGGAGATCGCGTCGAACGTGCGCCCGGTGGGCAGCAGGATCGAGGCGGTCGGCTGGTTCTGCCACATCCGGCGCGCGACCGTCGCACTGCCGGTGGCCTGTGTCGCCCAGTCCGACCGGGAGGGATGTGCTCCCGGGGCGGCACACGCCCGGTCGCCGCAGGAGCAGAGCTGCACCCCGTCGACGGTCTCGAGCCATGTGCCCGGGCACACGTCCCAATGACGTTCCTCGGCGTAGCGAACAGCGGTCTCGAGCAGCGATTCCCCGCGCTGCTTCGGGATTTGAGTGGCGTCGGCGCCCGCGATGGTCTCTTCCACGATGAACACAACTCTAGCGCTCACCGGGGGTTACGCCTGCCCGAATGCGCGGGGGAGGAGCATCGATTCGGCGTTCGGGGCGCATGGGTGCATGTGCGGGGGCGCGTGGAAGGAACGGGCGTGGGAGCGGGTAACCAGGTAGCGGGGGTCGGGGCTTCCCCGGGTGACCCGGCGATTCTCCGCATTGATCGGCGTTGAAGACCGTTGAAGAGCATTGAACCGCATTGCTCGGCATTCACCGGCAATCCTCACATGTCTCGCATTTTCGGTCGGTCCGTGGGGCATTGATCTGCTCGGCCGGAACTTTTCGGTGGAAGACACGTCAACTCGGTGTGTGGGCGGGCACCCGTCGCCCCGTTCACCGCAGCCACAGGGGGTTGTGCCCATGGCCGCAAGGCCGCTAGTCGCGCGGCAGCCGAACGAACGGCTGCAGGCGCTCATCCAGGAGGCGGGGTGCTCGAACGCCGGGCTCGCCCGCCGCGTCAACATGTGCGGCGCCGAGCACGGTCTCGACCTGCGCTACGACAAGACGTCCGTGGCGCGTTGGCTGCGCGGACAGCAGCCGCGGGGGCGCGCGCCGGCGGTCATCGCTGAGGCGCTGGGCCGCAAGCTCGGCCGGACGGTCACGATCGACGAGATCGGCATGGCCAACGGCAAGAACCTCGCCTCGGGCGTGGGCCTGCAGTTCTCTCCGACGGTGCTGGGGGCCATCGAGCAGGTCTGCGAGCTGTGGCGCAGCGACGTGGGCCGGCGCGACTTCCTCTCCGGCTCGTCCGTGGCCGCATCGGCGCTGGTCGAGCCGAGCCGCGACTGGCTGATCTCCTCACCCGACGCCCAGGTGGCGCGGTCGGCGGGTCCCCGGGTGGGCCTGTCCGACGTGGCGGCCGTCAAGGCGATGACGCAGGCGCTGGTCGACCTGGACCACCAGTACGGCAGCGGGCATGTGCGCCCCGTCGTCGTGCACTACCTCAACAGTGTCGTCTCGGGCCTGCTCGTCGGCTCCTACCGGGAGGCGGTGGGACGTGAACTCTTCGCGGCCGTCGCCCGCTTGACGGAACTCGCCGGGTACATGGCAGTCGACACCGGCCAACCGGGCCTCGCCCAGCGCTACTACATCCAGGCGCTGCGGCTGGCCCACGCGGCAGGCGACCGCGGGTACGGCGGGTACGTCCTCGCCGCCTCCATGAGCCACCTCGCCGCCCAGCTCGGGAACCCGCGCGAGATCGCCCAGTTGGCGCGGGCGGCGCAGGAGGGCGCGCGCGGGCGGGTGACCCCGCGCGCCGAGGCGATGTTCCTCGCCGCGGAGGCGCGCGGGCACGCCCTGCTGGGCGATGTCCGGGGCGCGCAGGCGGCCTCCGGGCGGGCGGTGTCGGCGCTGGAGGCGGCCGATCCGGCCGCCGGGGACGACCCGGCGTGGATCGCGCACTTCGACGAGGCCTATCTGGCCGACGAGTTGGCGCACTGTCATCGCGACCTGGGCCAGTCCGAGGCGGCGGCGCGCTGCGCCGAGGAGTCGCTGGCCGGACATCCGCCGGGCCGCGCCCGTCGGCGCGCGATCGGATACGTCCTGCTGGCCACCGCGCAGGTGCAGCAGCGCGAGATCGAGCAGGCCTGCAACACCGGTATGAAAGCGGTCGAGTTGCTCGGGACGCTCCGCTCCAACCGGGGCGCGGAGTACCTGGAGGATCTCCAGCAGCGGCTGGAGCCGTTCCGGGAGGAGTCGGTGGTGCGGGAGTTCGGGGCGCGGCTGGAGTTGCAGACCGCGGCGTGAAGGGGCGGGGCGCCGCTGCGTGAACGTGCGGGGGACGACGTCCGTCCGCACGGCGGCGACGGAACAGCGCACGGCGCTCCGGATCTGTTGCGGACGTCACTGCCCGGCCCCGAAGCGGGAGGTCACGTGCTGAGCTGCGTGGCACGGGGTTCAGGGGACCCGGTAGCGTGAGCCGACGATTCCGAAGGTCCCCCATTCGTAGGAGTCCCGGTGACGCAGAGTGGACAGGGCGAGGAGCCCTCGGCGCAGCCCGCGCGCGAAGGCATCGTGCTGCCCTCCGACGGTGGGGAACCCCTGCTGCCGGGAATGACGCCGAGCGTGCCGGCCCGGCCGGGCCGGCACCCCGGCCCGCAGCAGGGCGAGCGCTCCGGCGGGTACGGCGCCCAGCAGTACGGACAGCCGGACCCCGGACGCCAGGAGTACGGGCAGCAGGGCCAACAGGGCCAACAGGGTCTGTCAGGCCAACAGGACTACGGGCAGCAGCAGTACGGGCAAGCGGCCTACGGACAGCCCGGACAGCCCGATCACGGCCAGGACTTCGGGCAGCAGCAGCCGTCCGGCGGGCAGACCTGGGGGCAGGCCTGGGGCCCCGAGGGGCGGACGTCCGCGCCGCAGCAGTCGGCCCAGGGCTGGCCGCTCGCCGCGGACCAGCCGGACCCGGCGCACCGGCAGGGCGGGACGACGCACGGGCAGGGCCAGCAGGGGCAGGGCGGGCAGGACCCCTGGAGCGCCTCGCAGGAACCCTGGTACGGCGGCTCCCGGGCGGGCGCCGGCCCGCTCCCGCCGGAGGGCGCACCGGCCCAGGGCGGGGCTGCGTACGGCCAGGGCGCGCCCCTGCCGTCGGCCGTGGCCCCGGCGGCTGTGCCCGACGAGGGCGCGACGCAGTACATACCGCCGGTGCCCGCAGACGAGGGGGCCACCCAGTACATACCGCCGGTGCCCGCCGACGAGGGTGCGACGCAGTACATACCGCCCGTCCCGGCCGACGAGGGCGCGACGCAGTACATACCGCCGGTCGCTCCCGGCGCCATGCCGCCCGAGAGCCCGGCCGAGTCGACCCGTTTCCTGGGCCGCGCCCCGCACAACGCTCCGGGGCCGATGCCCGGCACGGGCGCCTTCCCCGGGGCTCAGCCGGGCGCGCACCCCGACTCCGAGGCCACCCAGTACATCCCGCCCGTGCCGGGCCAGGGCGGCGGGGAGGGGCAGCCGCCCGCCGGGTTCGAGAATCTCTTCCGCGGCGGCCCGGGCGGCGACGGCCACGCCGGGTCCACGCAGCAGCTTCCGCGTTTCGAGGAGCCGGACGTTCCCGGGCACGGCGCCCGGCAGGGGTACGGGGCCGGGCCCGCAGCGCGGTCCCCGCAGCCCGCCTACGCTCAGCCCGCCCACACGCCGCCCGGCGGCCCGGCGACGGGCGGGAGACGCGGGGCCTACGACGACGGTGACGGGCGCGACGGCCGTCGCCGCTCGCGGGTGCCGCTGTTCGCGGTGATCGGCGTGGCGCTGGCGGTCGTCGGAGTCGGCGCGGGCGCGATGCTCGCGGGCGGCGGCGGTGACAAGTCCGGCGACGACAAGACCGTCGCCGCGTCGGCCCCGGTCTCCGGGGGATCGGCGTCGACCTCCACCGATGCGGCGCGGCAGCAGGCCGTCGAACTGGACAAGCTGCTGGCCGACAGCGGCAGCAGCCGGGCCAGCGTGATCAGCGCGGTGGCCGACGTGAAGGCGTGCGACAACCTCTCGCAGGCCGCCGCCGATCTGCGCGACGCGGCCGAGCAGCGGACCGGTCTGGTCACGAAGCTGTCCGCGCTGAAGGTCGACCGGCTGCCGGACCACGCGGCGCTGACCGCCGCTCTCACCAAGGCGTGGCAGGCTTCCGCGTCGGCCGACGACCACTACGCCGCCTGGGCGGGGCAGGTCGAGGGCGACAAGAAGAAGTACTGCAAGAAGGGCTCGGCCCGCACCACCGGCGAGGCCCAGGCCGGCAACCGGGCGAGCGGCACCGCCAGCGCCCAGAAGAGCCAGGCCGCGAAGCTCTGGAACGAGATCGCGAAGAAGTACGGCCTCACGCAACGCGGCCCCACCCAGCTGTAGCCACGACTCGTCCTCCCGAGCCCGGCCCCGGGAGGACCGGCTCGCCCGGCCCGGGGTCCGTCCGCCTGCCCGGGGTCCGTGCGTCGGGCGGGCCCTGTCCGTCGGCCGGCGCTGTCCGTCGGTCGGGCCTGTCGGTCGTCCCGGGTCTGCCCGCCGGCCCGGCCCCGTCGCTCGGCCCGGGCCGGGCAGCCGTCAGCTCACGTCTGCGTTCTGCAGGGTCTTCGTCGTGTCGACGAAGCCCTTCTTGGCGGCCACCAGTCGTCCCTGCCGCACGGTCTGCAGGGTGACCTCGGCGTTGACCAGGCGCGGGAAGCCGATGGAGGCGAGACGGTCGGAGAACTGCCAGCGGAGCGTCGGAGTCAGGCCCCCCGTGGTGATCCGCAGGCCGTCGTCGAGGGCGCCGCGCACGGTGCCGGCGGTCACGTCGCCGCCGGCCAGCGACTCCACGGCCTGCCGGAACACGGTGTAGGCGATCCAGGTGGTCTGCACGCCGGTGTCGGCCGGGTCGATCCTGGTGTCGGAGAAGGCCGCCTCGCTGATCACCTTCTTCATGGGCGCCCAGGCGGGGTCGCTCACCTCGGGGTACCAGCCGGTGACGTACGCCCCCTCGAAGGGTCCGGCGCCGGCGCCGGCAGCGTCGATCACCGACTGGTCGACGCTGCCGAGGACGGTGGCGGTGCGCACCTCGGGATGGTCCGCCCGGGTGCGGCGGAACGAGTCCATGAAGGTGCTGGTGCGGTCCCCGAGCGCGGTGACCACACAGCCCTTCCCCGCCCCGTTGCCCTGTCCGCCGGCCGCGCTCTTCGTGCCGGTCCCGCCGTCGGTCGCGTGCGCGAGGGCGGTCTCGGCCTGCGTCGCGTACTCGGTGGCGTCCTCCGGGGCCGGCTGGTCGGCCGCCTCGGCGTGCCCGCCCGCCGTCAGTCCGGCGTCGAGCATCGTGGGCAGTGCGTCGCCGGCGATGGTGTCGGGGCGGACCAGCGAGACGGGACCGCAGCTCGTGGCCAGCTCCTTGCCGAGGCCGGCCAGCAGCGAGGGCTGACCGCCGTTGACCGGATAGGACAGCGGGCTGGTGAACTCGGCGTTCGTGACGCCGTAGCCGCCGATGTAGGGGATGCCGGCGCCTTCCAGGTGCGGGAAGAAGGCGTCGGAGTGCTGGCTGTAGGAGCCGACGACGGCGACCGCGTGCTCCTTGACGGCCCGCCGGGCGCACTTCGCGGCGGCCACCGTGTCGTTGTGGTCGTTGCAGGTCAGGACCTGGATCTTGCGGCCGTTCAGGCCTCCGGCCGCGTTGACCCAGCGGGCGTAGGCGCGAGCGAAGGCGGGCATGCCGGGCTCGTTGGTCGCGGACGTCCCCTCGGGCGCCCACGTCATCACGACGATCGGGTCGCCCCCGGAACCCCCCGTGGTACCGGGGACGGCCCCGCATCCGACGGCGAGCGACGCGCAGGCGGCCACCGCGCCCGCCGAGAGGGCGGCGGCTCGGACGGACCTGGTGAAGCGGAAGGAACGGGGGAGGAAGGTGCTTCGCGTGGACGTGCGTCGCCTGCCGGTCATGAACACGCACGATTCCGTCACCTCACCAACCCAGGAGTGACCCTCGGTCGACCAGCGGTGACGGGAAGGTGAATTGCCGGGGTCCGTGAAGCCCCTGGGGCGGGGAAACGTACGATCGGTGACCGTGCAAGGTTCGGAGAACTCTTCCCGTCGCGGCCGTCGCTCGTTCACCATGGGCGGCATGCCACTCAACGACATGCCGTGGTGGCGCTGGCGCAGCAATGTGCGCTCCGCGCTGCACATGCTCTCCGATCCGGCGTTCCAGCAGAACGTCTGGCTGGCCGGCGTCGAGGGGTACGGGGACGTCACCGACGCCGTGTACCGTCTGGTCGAGGACACCTGGCTCGACAACTGGTCCGCCGAGAAATACGTCGGGACGATCTTCCGCGACTCGCAGGAGGCGGCCCTGGTCGACACCGCCGTGCTGCGCGTGCTGCGGATCATGCACCAGGTCGGGCCGGACGCCCCGGTCTCCGCGTACGTCGACCACCAGGCGTGGCCGGACGCGGTGCGGGCGGCGCGGGACGCGCATGTGCGCATGGCGGCGAGCGACGGCGACGACCCCGACGCGCCGCCGCGGACCCTGGAGGTCCTGCGGATCATGACGCGGGCGGCCTAGAAGGCTGCCCGGGGCGCGGACCGGGATCGACGCCGGGCGCCCGGGCGGGATCGACGCCGGACCTGTGACTCACGCCAGGGCGGGCCCCGGGATCCACGCCGGGACGGCGGACCGGGACCGGGTATCCCGTTCCGTCCTGCGGGACGACTGCCCACGGGCCTGGGCGGTATGCGACCCTGTCCGGCATGAACGCGCAGTCCGGAGCCGCGGCGAACCTCGCCGACCAGTACGTCCTCACCCTCTCCTGCCCCGACAAGCAGGGCATCGTGCACGCCGTGTCGAGTTACCTCTTCATGACCGGCTGCAACATCGAGGACAGTCAGCAGTTCGGCGACCACGACACGGGGCTGTTCTTCCTGCGCGTCCACTTCTCCGCCGAGCCCCCGGTGACCGTGGACAAGCTGCGGGCGAGCTTCGCCGCGATCGGCGACTCGTTCCACATGGACTGGCAGATCAACCGGGCCGACGACAGGATGCGCGTCGTCCTCATGGTGAGCAGGTTCGGGCACTGCCTGAACGACCTGCTGTTCCGCGCCAGCATCGGCGCGCTGCCGGTGGAGATCGCGGCCGTGGTGTCCAACCACACCGACTTCGCCGAGCTCGTGGGCTCTTACAACATCCCCTTCCACCACATCCCGGTGACGAAGGAGAACAAGGCGCAGGCCGAGGCCCAGCTGCTGGAGCTGGTCCGGGAGCAGGGCGTCGAACTGGTCGTGCTCGCCCGCTACATGCAGGTCCTCTCCGACGACCTGTGCAAGCAGCTCAGCGGCCGGATCATCAACATCCACCACTCCTTCCTGCCGAGCTTCAAGGGTGCGAAGCCGTACCACCAGGCGCACGCGCGGGGTGTGAAGCTGATCGGCGCGACGGCGCACTACGTGACCGCCGACCTCGACGAGGGGCCGATCATCGAGCAGGAGGTCGAGCGGGTGGGGCACGGCGTCACGCCGGACCAACTCGTCGCCATCGGGCGGGACGTGGAGTGCCAGGCGCTGGCCAGGGCCGTCAAGTGGCATGCGGAGCGCCGCATCCTGCTCAACGGCCGGCGGACGGTCGTCTTCGCCTAGGAGTTCGGCTCGGCCCTTCCTCCCGCGGAGGCCGCGGATCCGGAGGCCGCGGAGGCCGCCGATCCGTACGCCGCGAAGACCGTGAAGGCCGCGGATCCGGCGGAGGCGGGAAGAGCGCGGTCGGCCCGTGCGATGTCCCGCGCCGCCCCTACATCCGGCTCAGGCTCGCCGCCGCGAAGAGCACGTCCCGGATCGCCTCGCGGTCGCCGACCTGTCCCGCGGCCGCCTCCTCGGGCGACACATGGCCCGCCGCCAGCCGGCAGAACTCCACGTCGTCCAGCGCCACATGGGCCACCTCGTGGTCGGCGGAGCCCACCGCGCCCGGTGAGTCCAGGGGGATCAGCCACTGGCCGCCGCCGGAACCCTCGATCTCCAGCCGCAGGCTGCGGCCGGGGCGGCCGGCGCTCACCAGGTGGCGGGTGTGGTGCGCGGGTGCGGCGAGCCCGGCGCGGCGGCGCGCCGCGAGCGTCTCCGGCAGCATCCGGGCGGCCAGGTCGATCATGCCGTGCAGATGGCCGGGGGCGGGCGGCGCGTAGGGGTAGTCGACCGCCTCGGCGATGTCCTCGGCGTGCACCCAGCACTCGAAGGCGCGGTCCAGCATGGCGTCCCGCAGGGGCAGTGCGAAGCCGCCGTACGACACCGGCATGGCGCCGTGCCGCTCTCCGTCGGTGAAGGACACCGTGCGCACCAGGGCGTGGCTCTGTTCGCGCCAGGGGCCGCGCACGGAGCGGGTCGGCGGACGGCGCGTCCCGGCCCAGAAGGCCTCGGTGCGATGCGCCGGGGTGCCGAGCGCGTGGGGCGGTCCGTCCGCCGCGCTCGCCCCGTCCGGTCCGTCCGGTCCGTCCGGTCCGTCCGCGCGGTCGCCCTTCCCGTCCGCGTCGCGCGTCCCGCCCGCCTCCAGCGGGTCGTCGAGTCCCAGGGCCAGGGCTACGAGCCCGTCCACCGCGAGCAGATGGGCGATGACCCCGGCGACCGTGGTCCGGCGGCTCGTGGCCTCCTTGCCGCCGAACCAGCGCAGCCGCACGGGGGCGTGCCACTCGGCGTCCCCGAAGTCCTGGAGCAGGGCGTCCAGTCGCGCGGTCTCGGCGTCGTACGACTGAGCCCAGGTCGGCACCGGGATGCGGGGCGGGCGGCGGGTCAGGCAGCCGTCGAGGACGCGGGTGCGCAGACCGGGGTCCAGGTCGAGGCTCTCCGGGCGCTGCAGCAGGCCGACCGCCTCGCGCAGTCGCCGTGCCTCGTCGGCGCAGGCGCCGCAGTCTCCGAGGTGCTCCTCCACGGCGGCCGTCTCCTCGGCGGAGCAGGCCGCCAACGCCCATGCGCCCAGCAGGGACTTGAGCACCGGGTGCTCCAGCCGGAGCGGCGGCGGAAGGACCGGCTCCGGCAGCGCGGGCAGCGGCAGCCCGCTGTCCTCCACGGACGCGCGGGGCAGCGGGATGCGGGGCGCCCGGCCGGGGCCGGGGGAGGCGGGAGCGCCCCGGCCGCCGTCACCGCCCCCGGCGCCGGAGCCGTCCGGTTCACCCGGCACGCGGACCTCACCCGGTCCACCCGGTCCGTCAGGCCCGTCCTGTCCACCCGGTCCGTCCGGTCCGCCGGACCCGCTTGTGTCGTCCGGCCCGTTCATCCCGGTGGGCACCATGTCCTTGCCGTGCGTCTGCGCTTGATTTTGTTCCTGGTCCTGGTCCTGGTCCCGCGCCCGCTCCTGGTCCCGCTTCCGCTCGCGTGAGCGGCCGTCCGCCTCGCCTTCGCCGCCGTCGTACGACGGCCAGGGGCTCGCGTCGTTCACGCGGCACCCCCGTATCCGGGCGGGGCTCCGGGGGCCGCGGTGTCGTGGGCCGTGGAGAGCAGCTGGAGGCCCAGACGGAGCCGGCGGCGGGCCTCGTCCTCGGTGACGCCGAGGTCGGCCGCGGTCTGGCGGTAGTCGCGGCGCTGGAAGTAGGCCAGTTCCAGGGCGGCGCGCAGGGGCGCGGGCATGGCCTGGACGATGTAGTCGGCGCGGGCGGCGACGGACGCGTGCCGCACCCGGCGCTCCAGTTCCTCGGTCGCCTCCGCCGAACCGTGGCCGGCCTCGGCCAGCGCGGCGGTCTCGGTGGCGCGCAGCCGCTGCACGGCGAGACGGTGGGTCAACGCGGCGACCCAGGTGCGCAGCGGGCCCTGCTGGGGGTCGTAGGCGTCGGGGTGCTCCCAGACGTGGGCGAAGACCTCGTGGGTGATCCTGTCGGCCGCCCGTTCGTCTCCGAGCACACGATGGGCGAGACCGTGCACGAGCGAAGCGAACCGGTCGTAGAGCTCGCCGAGGGCGGCCGCTCTCACCGCGCGCGAGCCGCTGCTGCATCCTGCGGTCCCAGCGGGGCGGTGCGTCCTTCTTCGCCATGCGGCCCCCTCACCCGTGTCCGTCCCTGTGGCCGTGAGTCCTTCGGCGGTGCGTGTGTCCAGCGTGCGTTCGGCGTCTCCTCGAATGTAGTCGGCACGTACGACAATGCACGCCCCTTTGTTTCAATGTGCGCCCCCTGTCCGCGAGGAGGTGGTATGGGCGATGCCTGCCCGACAGACAAGGATCAAACCGGACCGGATATGACAGAAACAAGCCTCTTTCCGTTGGTTTCTGTTTTCGGCTCGGAGTTTCGGGGCACGGCCGCTGGGCAGCCGCGCTGCAAGGAAGCGAAAGGAAGCGAAAGGAAGCGAAGGGACAGCTTCCGTTCACAGTCGGCCGAAGCGAACGAAGGGCGTGGTGGTGGCCTTCACGGTGACCTGCGGCGAGCACGGCGGATGGGCCGTGCTCCAGGTGTCGGGCGAGCTGGACCTGATGACGTCGCCCGTGCTGCGGCAACGGGTGCACGACGAGGTGGCCGAGGGCCGCCACAGTCTCGTCCTGGACCTCTCCGACGTGTACTTCTGCGACTCCAGCGGCGTCGGGGTCCTGATCGCGTCCCGCCGGCTGATCCGCTCCTGCCGGGGACGGCTGCGTCTGATCCTCCCCGCGCACGGCGCTGCCGACGGCTCCCACGTCAACCGGGTTCTGGGCGCGCTGGGCGTGCGCCGCCTCTTCGACGTCTACGGCGATCTCGCCGGCGCCGTGGACGACGGGACCGAGCCCCTCTCGGCGTGAGCCGCGCTGTCGCACCACCACACGCTTGTCCCGAAATTCCCCCGGTCTTGGCACAGGCGACGCCTTCCTGTCACCCGGACGTCCCCGGCGTCGTACGCTCCCTGCCGGAAGCACTCTCGGCCGTACGCCGGGAAGCACCCTCGGACGTACCCCCGGGGAGCCCCCGGACCGGCCGGGAAGCGCCGCCTCGCAGCACTTCCGGCGCGCTCCCGGCAGCAACGCAACACACCTCACCACGTGACGACGTAAGGCGGCCCGAGTAGACATGGTCAGCAGTGAGTACGAGCGCAGGATCGCCGGCCGGTTCGCCACCTTCGACCAGGACGGCAACGGCTCCATCGACCGGGAGGACTTCGCCGCCGCGGCCAAGGCGGTGCTCGCGGAGTTCGGGACCGCGGCCCGCTCCGACAAGGGGCAGGCCCTCTACGCGGGCGCCGAGGCGTTCTGGCAGGGCATGGCCGGGATCGCCGACCGGGACGGTGACCAGCGCATCAGCCGGGACGAGTTCGTGAACAGCGCGGTCAAGCGCCTGCGCGACAACCCGGAGCGGTTCGCCGAGATCGCCCGGCCCTTCCTGCACGCCGCCCTGGACGTCGCGGACGCCGACGGCGACGGCCGGGCCACGGTCGAGGACACCGTGCGGGTGCTGCGCGCCCTCGGGGCGCCCGACGAGGTCGCCCGCGGGGCCGCCGCGGTCCTCGACGCCGACGCGGACGGCAAGGTCGGCGAGGCGGAGATCGTCCCCGCCTTCGCGCGCTACTTCACCGTTCCCGAGTAGCCCTCGGGAACGGGCGGCCGGGCGGGCCGCGCGTAGCGTTCGCGGAGCTTGTACTTGAGGACCTTGCGCAGGGTGTCGTTGCGCGGCAGGGCCTCCACCACCTCCAGCCGCTCGGGCAGCTTGTGGACCGACAGGCCGCCCGCGCGCAGATACGCGGTCACCGCCGCCAGGGTCAGCGGCTCCGCGGCCGCCGGCGCCCGTTCCACCACGGCGCACACCAGTTCGCCGCGCTCCGCGTCGGGCAGGCCGATCACCGCCACGTCCCCGACGGCCGGGTGAGCGGCGAGCAGGTCCTCGATCTCCTTCGCGGACACGTTCTCGCCCTTGCGGATGATCACGTCCTTCAGCCGTCCGGTGAGGACCAGATGGCCGCTGCCGGTCACGTGCCCCAGGTCGCCGGTGCGCAGGAACCCGTCCGCGTCGAACGCCTCGGCGGTCTGGGCGGGATCCAGGTACCCCTGGCACACGGCCTCCCCGCGCAGGCGTATCTCCCCGTCCGCCACCCTTATCTCCATGCCCGCCGGAGGCCGCCCCTCGGTCGTCGCGAGGTTCTCCGCGGTGTCGTCGGGCGACCCCATGGTGATCATGGGCACCTCGGTCATCCCGTACCCGTGGGTGAGCTGCACGCCCATCTCGCGGACGACGGCGTGGTACACCTCGGGCGGCTTGGGCGCCCCGCCGCCCGCGAGCAGCCGCAGCGTGGGGATCACGGGGACGCCGGGCCGCTTGCGCTGCTCGGTGAGGAACATCGAGTAGAACGCCGTCGAGCCGCCCGCCACGGTCACGCCGTGCCGGCGGTACTCCTCCAGCGCTTCCGGCAGCGCGAAGTGCTCGAACATCACCGCCGGGAACCCGTACAGCAGCAGCATGACGGTGTAGTCGGGCCCGGCGATGTGGGCGTACGGGAACGCCATCGAGCCGACGTCGTCCGGGGTCAGCCGCAGCGCGTGGGCGAGGCAGGAGCCGCCCGCGATCAGCGAACGGTCGGTGTGCAGCACGCCCTTGGGATCGGAGGTGGTTCCCGAGGTCCAGTAGATCCAGCGCACCGAGCCGCCCTCGGCGGGCGGCGGCGGAAGGACGGCCGGATCCCCGTCCGGGAGGTCGTCGTACGCCTCGAAGACGCCCTTCGCGCCCAGCCGGCGGGCCATCTCGGCGTGGTCGAAGCCCCGCCAGACGCCCGGCACCGCGAAGAACTCCGCCTTCGACTCGCGCAGCGCGAAGCCCACCTCGCGGTCGCGGTAGAACGGGATGACGGGGGACTGCACGGCCCCCAGCCGGGCCAGGGCGAAGGACAGGACGGCGGTCTCCAGGCGGGTGGGCAGCTGCCAGGCGACGACCGTGCCGGGGCGCACGCCCATGCCGTGCAGCCCGGCCGCCGTCCGCTCCGCCCGTTCGCGCAGCCCGCCGAAGGTCAGGGCGCGCTCGTCCTGGAGGAGGACCGGGCGGTCGGGGGTGAGGTCGGCGCGGCGGACCAGCAGCTCCCAGAGCGTGCGGGAGTCGCTCAGCTCGTGGGCGGTGGCGGTGGCGGTCTCGTTCACGTCGGCCCCCTGACCTAGCTGACGGATAGTCAGATTTTCGGCAGAGCGTAGAGCCGGTCGCCTTGTCGGTCCAGGGGTCGCGGACTAGCCTGCTGGGGGACCGGTATCTGACGGTCCATCAGATAGCGCTGCGGACAGCGCGTCGGACGACCGGCGCACCGCCAGGCGGAGGGGAAGCCATGAGCACCGAACTGCCGCGCATCGTCAGCGTCGACGATCATGTGATCGAGCCCGCGCACCTCTTCGCGACCTGGCTGCCGCGCAAGTACCGGGACCGGGGGCCGCAGCCCCTCACCGCCGGGATCGGCGAGCTCGCCTACGTCGCCGGGAAGTACCGGATCACCATGGACCCGGACGGCCAGCCCACCGACTGGTGGATCTACGAGGACCTGAAGTTCCCGTACAAGCGCAACATCGCCGCCGTGGGCTTCGACCGCGACGAGATGACGCTGGAGGGGATCACGCGGGAGGAGATGCGCCGCGGGTGCTGGGACCCGAAGGCCCGGCTGGCGGACATGGACCTCAACCACGTCGAGGCCTCCCTGTGCTTCCCCTCCTTCCCCCGCTTCTGCGGCCAGACCTTCGCCGAGGCGCACGACAAGGAGGTCGCGCTCGCCTGTGTGCGCGCCTACAACGACTGGATGGTCGAGGAGTGGTGCGGCGGCAGCGGCGGCCGGCTCATCCCGCTGTGCCTGATCCCGCTCTGGGACGTCGCGCTGGCGGTGGCGGAGATCCGCCGCAACGCGGCCCGCGGGGTGCGCGCGGTGACCTTCTCCGAGATCCCCAGCCACCTGGGGCTGCCCTCGATCCACTCGGGCTACTGGGACCCCTTCTTCGCCGTGTGCGAGGAGACCGGCACGGTCGTCAACATGCACATCGGCTCGTCGTCGCAGATGCCCGCCGCCTCGCCCGACGCGCCCCCGGCCGTCCAGGCCTCGCTGTCGTTCAACAACGCGATGGCCTCGATGATGGACTACCTCTTCAGCGGCGTCCTGGTGCGTTTCCCGCGTCTCAAGCTGGCCTACTCGGAGGGGCAGATGGGCTGGATCCCCTACGCACTGGAGCGCGCCGACGACGTCTGGGAGGAGCACCGCGCGTGGGGCGGCGTGCGGGACCTCGTCCCCGAGCCGCCGTCCACGTACTACTACCGGCAGATCTTCTGCTGCTTCTTCCGCGACAAGCACGGTGTCGCGTCGCTGGACGCGGTCGGACGCGACAACGCGACCTTCGAGACCGACTACCCGCACGTCGACTCGACCTTCCCGCACACCAAGGAGATCGCCCTCGACCACGTCAAGGGCCTCGACGACGAGACGGTCTACAAGCTGATGCGGGGCAACGCGATCCGCATGCTCGGCCTGGACCTCGACAAGTAGCCGGCACGGCGGCCACGGGAGAGGAGGCACGACGACCATGGACCTGTCGGACGGCCCCGAGGACGCGGAGTTCCGGGCCCGGCTGCGCGAGTGGCTCGCCAGGACGCTGCCCACCCTGCCGCCGAAGCCCTCCCCGGACGACTGGCCCGGCCGCCGCGCCTACGACCTCGGCTGGCAGCGGACCCTGTACGAGGCCGGGTACGCCGACGTGCACTGGGAGGCTTCGCCCGGCGTCCGGCTGATCTTCCTCGAGGAGACGGAGAAGGCGGGCGCGCCCTACGTGGGGGCCGGGTTCGTCGGGCTGCTGCACGCGGGGCCGACGATCGCCGCCGAGGGGACGGCCGAACAGCGGGCCCGCTGGCTGCCGCCCGTGCTGCGCGGCGAGGAGGTCTGGTGCCAGGGCTTCAGCGAGCCCGGCGCCGGCTCCGACCTCGCGGCGCTGCGCACGCGCGCGTGGCGCGACGGCGACGAGTACGTGGTGAGCGGATCCAAGATCTGGACCTCCCACGCGGAAGTCGCCGACTGGTGCGAACTGCTCGTCCGCACGGACCCGGAGGCCCCGAAGCACCGGGGCATCACCTGGCTCGCCATGCCCATGGACGCCCCCGGCGTCACCGTCCGGCCGCTGCGCACCCTCGCCGGTTCCACCGAGTTCGCGGAGGTCTTCCTCGACGAGGTGCGGGTGCCGGTCGCCAACCGGGTGGGCGCGGAGAACGACGGCTGGCGCGTGACGATGGTGACGCTGTCCTTCGAGCGCGGCACCGCCTTCGTGGGCGAGGTCGTCGCCTGCCGGCGCGTGCTGGGCGAACTGGCCGCGCGGGCCCACCGCGACGGGCGCTGGGACGATCCGGCCCTGCGCCGGCGGCTGGGCCGCCTCAACGCCGAGTTCCGGGCGCTGTGGCGGCTGACGCAGTGGAACGTGAGCGAGGCGGAGG
Organism: Streptomyces humidus; assembly: GCF_014649655.1. Taxonomy (GTDB): domain Bacteria; phylum Actinomycetota; class Actinomycetes; order Streptomycetales; family Streptomycetaceae; genus Streptomyces; species Streptomyces humidus. Next base: position 89,804 of record NZ_BMTL01000012.1, read on the forward strand.
CCGCCCGCGGCGGGGTGCCCGGCGTCGGGGGCTCCGTGTTCAAGCTGAGGTACTCGCAGGCCCGCCAGGAGCTGTACGACACCGCCGCCGAGGTGCTGGGCGACACGGCCCTGGACCTGGCCCACCCCTGGGTCCAGGGCCGGCTCTCCTCGCTCTCGTACACCATCGCGGCCGGCACCTCGCAGATCCAGCGTGACATCGTGGCCGAACGGATCCTGGGACTGCCGAAGGGGAGGTGAGCCGTCCGCCATGCGTTTCCGACCGACGGACGATCAGCGCGCGCTGCGGGACGGCGTGCGCGGCCTGCTGGCACGCCGGTTCGACCGGGAGGCGCTGCGGGCCGCCGTGGACCGGCCGGGGCATCTGGACCGGGCGCTGTGGCGCGAGCTGGGGGCCGCCGGGTTCTTCGCGCTGCGGCTGCCCGAGGCGGACGGCGGTGTGGGACTCGGGCTGCCCGAGGCGGTGTTGGCGTTCGAGGAGGCGGGCCGGGTCCTGCTCCCGGGGCCGCTGCTGGCCACGCACCTCGCGGCGGGGCGGGTGCCCGGCGCGGCCGAGGGGGAGACGGTCGTCGCTGCCGTCGACGGCGGGCTGGTCGAGTGGCTCGACCGGGCGGACGTCGTGCGCGGCGACGCCGACGGGGCCGTGCCGCTGGACTGCGTGGACCCGCTCACCCCGCTGCACTCGGTCCCCGCGCGCGGGGCCGCCGATCCCGTCGCGGTCCTCCTCACCGCAGCGGAGCAGCTCGGCACTGCCACGCGCGCGTGCGAGCTGGCCGTGCAACACGCCCGGGCGCGTGAGCAGTTCGGCCGGCCCATCGGGGCCTTCCAGGCGGTCAAGCATCTGTGCGCGGAACTGCTGGTGCGGGTCGAGACGGCCCGTGCCGCGGTCTACGCGGCCGCCGTCACCGCCGACCCGGCGGACATCGCGGCCGCCCGGCTCCTCGCCGACGAGGCCGCCGTGCGCGGCGCGCGCGACTGTCTTCAGGTGCACGGCGGCATGGGCTTCACCTGGGAGGCGGACGTCCATCTGCTGCTGAAGCGCGCCTGGGTGCGCACCCGTCGTGCGGGCGGCGGCACGGAGGGTGAGGAGCTGCTCGCGCGGGACCTGCTGTCCGGGACGGACCGTCAGCGGGACTGCCTGCGGTGAAGGTACGGCCGACGGGCGGACGGCCGTGCGGATGTCGCGGATCGTGGCACAACGGAATCACGGAGCGTTGATACCGGGTTGTGTCCGATGCGTGACCCGTCACGGCCCGGAGTCGGCGGGTCGCTCCGGTACCTTCTGTGGGATGCGAGTGGTTCCGAGCATGAGCCATGCCGGCGGTGCCCCTGGGGCGGCGCCGGATCCGGCGGTGCGCGCCGCCGCTCGCAGGGCGGACGGGCTTCTCGCCCCCGCCTGTTCGACTCCCCGCAACGAGCGTCGCACAGTATGCCGCACGGGTACTCCTTCGCGATGGAATATGCCCGAAGCGCTTGTTGGGGTGACTGAATGTCAACCAAGCTGTCTCGTAAGGGATTCACGTTCCGTCACCCTGCCTCTGGCTGTTGTTCTGGCCATGCAGAAAATGGCTACGATCGTGGCCCCCGTCGTCATGGTGCTCACGCGGCTCGCGTGGCTCGCGTGGCGCACGGCCATGTGTCCGCCGGTTCGGATGGTGTGAGCGGTGCAGGTGCTTCAAGTGCAGCTGGAGATCCGGCCCGACCCCGCTGAGGTGGGGCGCGCCCGCAGGTGGGCGCGCTCGCGTCTCGCGGGGTCGGGGATAGCGGACGAGGAGTCGCTCGCCGAGACGCTGATCCTTCTCGTCTCCGAGCTGGTCACCAATGCCGTGGTGCACACCGGTTGTCCGGCGGTGCTGCGGCTCTCCCTGCCGGGCGCGGCGGGCGGGCCGTCCGTCGTCCGCCTGGAGGTGGCCGACGCCAGCGACCGCGCCCCGGTGCCCCGATGCGCCGGTGACGAGGCGACCGGCGGCCGCGGTCTGGCCCTCGTCGACGGGCTCGCGGACCGCTGGGGCTGGAGCGTCGAGGGCGCGGGCAAGCGCATCTGGTGCGAACTCGACCGCTGTGCCGCGCCGGGCCGGGCGGAGACCGACCGGGGCGGCGTCGCCGAGTGCCCGGCGGCGGCCGAACGCACGGTCGCGGGGCGGGCGAAGCCCGCGCCGGCCTACGGAGGCCGCGCCTACGAGGTGGTGTGACGGGCCGTCGGGGCACGCTCCCGGCCCGCGCCCGTGGCGGCGCGCGGTCGTGAGTCGCCCGGCGGGGTGCGGCGCACGGATGCGGAGAGCGCCGTCGGTTCTCGGCCCTCAGGGGCCGGTGCGCCCGTCTGTGCTTCCGTGCGCGCCCACTGCGAATCGGACGTGAGCGACAAATCGCCGTTCGGGTGTTGACGTGAGGTGTCCGTTTGATCACGCTTGTGGGCAGCGATTCGCCGCGAGGGGACGACGAGGGCTTCGGTGACGGAGGCCCTTGCCGAGTGCGGGTCGCGATTCGGCGCCGACGGCTTCCTCAGGGCCGAGGGAAGTCGGGGGGGTGCGCCGGAGTCGGATGGCGGTGCGCGGTGCCGTGCTCGGGGCGGGCAGCCGCGCGCCGCCGGCCGACGTCCCCAAGGCCCCGTTGCCCAGGAGCCCGCTGCCCGGGGGCCCTTGCCCCCTTCCCTCTTCCTTCCCTCTTCGCCCCCTGCCGCCGAGTTCTTCCGGCCTCCTCCCCGCCCCCCTCCTCGCGCCCTCCCCCCGCCCTCCTTGCGGGGCCGCTCTTCGCGGTTGCCCGTCGAGGGCTCAGAGGACGGCCACGGGGGACACCGGAGTTCCCGTGCCGCCGACGAACGGCTCGGGCATCGCCGACAGCAGGAAGGCGTAACGGCCGGTTTCTCCACAGGCTGTGGACAACTTTTCGAGATTCCAGTTCTGGCCCTGCAGCATCCCCATCTCCACCAGGTGGAGCGCGTGCACGGGCAGCCACAGGTCCTCGATCTCCGGCGGGAAGATCTCGAACGTCAGCGTGTCGTCGGCGACGGCGGCCACGTCGCGCGCGTGGAACCACTCCGGCGTGCGGATGGACAGCCCCGGGGACGGATAGCCGTAACCGTGCTTGTCGCCGCTCAGATAGACCTGGACCTGCCCGGTCCGCACGAGCACCACGTCGCCGGCGCGCACGCGCGTGCCCGCCAGCTCCTCCGCCGCTTCCAGGTCCTCCGGGGTGACCGCGTGGTCGCCCGCCAGCCGGTCGGCCCCGCGCGCGCGTGCCACGTCGAGCAGCACCCCGCGCGAGACGACGTGCCGCGCCTTGTCGATGCCGCCGAACTCGGCTCCCCCGTGCGCGGTGACGGTGGCGGCCGGACGGCCGTTGTAGAGCTTCCCCGAGTGCGACACATGGCTCAGCGCGTCCCAGTGGGTGCCGGCCTGGAGGCCCATCGTCACGATGTCGTCGCTGCACGCCACCGTGCCCGGACCGAAGACCTCCTGGTTGATCTGCACCATGGCGTGCAGCGGGTTGACCCGGCCCGGGATCAGGCCGGTCTGCACGCCGTCCTCCCGCAGCGGCAGCGCCAGCGGGACGCGGCGGCCGGTGCGGATCTCGGCGGCCGCGGCGCGCACGACGTCGTCGGTGATCAGGTTCAGCGTGCCGATCTCGTCGTCGGCCCCCCAGCGCCCCCAGTTGTTCACGCGTGCGGCGATGTCACGGAACTCGGCCGGCAGTGTCATTACGTGCCTCCCCGGGGCTTGTCCCCGACTGTCCGACAGGTCAATCTGGTCCTCGCATCCTGAATCTAACGGTCCGTCAGAAACTCTGGGAGGGGGCTGGGCATGGCGAACTTCCTGGCCGGCAAGACCGTCGCCGTCACGGGCGCGGGACGAGGCATCGGACGGGCGGTCGCGCTCGCCGCGGCGGCGCAGGGCGCACGGGTCGTCGTCAACGACTACGGCGTCGGCGTGGACGGGGCCGAGCCCACCAGCGCGATCGCCGAGGCCGTCGTCAAGGAGATCGAGGCGGCTGGCGGCGAGGCGGTCGCCGTCGCCGACGACATCTCGACGATGGCGGGCGGTCAGCGGGTCGTGGACACGGCCCTGGAGACGTACGGACGGCTCGACGGGGTCGTGTGCGTGGCCGGGATCCTGCGCGAGCGGATGCTGTTCAACATGTCCGAGGAGGAGTGGGACCCGGTCGTCGCCACCCACCTCAAGGGAACGTTCACGGTGTTCCGGGCCGCGTCGGCGGTGATGCGCGGGCAACGCTCCGGCACGCTGATCGGCTTCACCAGCGGCAACCACCAGGGCTCGGTGTCCCAGGCCAACTACAGCGCGGCCAAGGGCGGGATCATCTCCCTCGTGCGCAGCGCCGCGCTGGGCCTGCACAAGTACGGGGTGACGGCCAACGCGGTGGCCCCGGTGGCCCGGACGCGGATGTCGGCCGGCGTGCCCATGGAGCTCGCGGAGATCGGCGAGCCGGAGGACGTGGCCGCGTTCGTGGTCTACCTGCTGTCCGACCGGGCCCGGGAGGCCGGGGTCACCGGACAGGTGTACACGGTCGCCGGGCCGAAGATCGCGGTGTGGGCGCAGCCGCGGGAACTGCGGGCGGCGTACGCGGAAGGAGGTCCCTGGACGCCGGAGCGGATCGCCGAGGCGCTGCCCGGGACGGTCGGGGTGGATCCGATGCCGATGCTCACGCGGCTGGAGGAGATGGCCCGGGCCGCGCGGGACGGGGCGCGTCCCAACAGGTGATCCGGTGCGCCGTCGGCGCGCAGGCGGTCCGTGGCCGGCCGCGCCCGGTCGGCGCAGCCGCACGTCGATGCGGCCCCGCGCCCCCAGGGGGTGCCGGCCGCCCTTGCTCAAGGAGGGGAACGTGGATTTCGGATTCACGCCGGCGGACGACTCGTTCCGCGCCGAAGTGCGGGACTGGCTCGCGGCACACGTCCCGCACGCCGCCGACCGGCGCTCGTGGGAGCGCACCCTCGGGGCCGACGGGTGGATCGGGCTCGGGTGGCCGCGGGGCGGGTTCGGAAACCGGACCGGGACCCTCACCCAGCAGGTCGCCTGGGCCGAGGAGTACGCGCGGTCGGGTGCGCCGGGCCGGTCCGGGCACATCGGGGAGAACCTGCTCGCGCCCACCCTCCTCGCGCACGGCTCGCACGAGCAGCAGGCGCGCTTCCTGCCGCCGATCGCGGCCGGCGACGAGCTGTGGTGCCAGGGGTACAGCGAACCCGGCGCCGGGTCCGACCTCGCCGGGATCCGCACGCGGGCCGAACCCGCCGCCGACGGACGGTCCTACCGCGTCACCGGGCAGAAGATCTGGACGTCCCTCGCCCATGAGGCGGACTGGTGCTTCGTGCTCGCGCGCACCGACCCGGAGTCGAGGCGCCACCACGGGCTCACCTTCCTCCTCCTGCCCATGGACCAGCCGGGGCGCGTCGAGGTGCGGCCGATCCGTCAGCTCACCGGCACGAGCGACTTCAACGAGGTCTTCTTCGACGGGGCCCACGCGCGCGCCGAGCACGTCGTCGGCGCGGAGGGCGACGGCTGGCGGGTCGCCATGAGCCTCCTGGGCTTCGAGCGCGGGGTGTCGACGCTCGCCCAGCAGATCGGCTTCGCGGCGGAGCTGGCACGGGTGGTGCGCACGGCGGTGGAGAACGGCGCGGCCGACGACCCCGTCGTGCGGGAGCGGCTGGTGCGGCTGTGGGCGGAGCTGCGCACCATGCGGTGGAACGCGCTGCGCACGCTGGGGGGTTCGGGCGGGCCGGGCGCGCCCAGCGTGGCGAAGCTGCTGTGGGCGGGATGGCACCAGCGGCTGGGCGAGGCGGCGGTGCAGGTGCGGGGGGCGGCGGCGGGCGTCGGCCCGGCCGACTGGTCGCCCGCCTCGCCGTACGAACTCGACGACGCACAGCACCTGTTCCTGTTCTCGCGGGCCGACACGATCTACGGCGGCTCGGACCAGATCCAGCGCACGATCATCGCCGAGCGCGTGCTCGGCCTGCCCAGGCAACCCAAGGGATGAGACGGAGGGGAGCAGTGTGATGCGAGGCGTGGTGTTCGACGGGAAGCGGACCGAGGTCGTCGACGATCTGGAGGTGCGCGAGCCGGGGCCGGGCGAGGTGCTCGTCGCGATCTCGGCGGCCGGGCTGTGCCACAGCGACCTGTCGGTCGTCGACGGGACCATCCCCTTCCCGGCGCCCGTCGTCCTCGGGCACGAGGGCGCGGGCGTGGTGGAGACGGTCGGCGCGGGCGTCTCCCACGTCGTGCCGGGCGACCACGTCGCCCTGTCCACGCTCGCCAACTGCGGCGCCTGCGCCGACTGCGACCGGGGCCGGCCGACGATGTGCCGGCAGGCCATCGGACGGCCGCGGAAGCCGTTCACGCGCGCGGGACGGCCGCTGTTCCAGTTCGCGGCGAACTCCGCCTTCGCCGAGCGGACGGTGGTCAAGGCGGTGCAGGCGGTCCGCATCCCGGACGACGTCCCGCTGACGTCCGCCGCGCTGATCGGCTGCGGGGTGCTGACCGGGGTCGGAGCCGTCCTCAACCGCGCGCGGGTGGGCCACGGGGAGAGCGTCGTCGTCATCGGGACGGGCGGGATCGGGCTCAACGTGCTCCAGGGCGCGCGGATCGCGGGCGCGTCGCGGATCGTCGCCGTCGACGCGAACCCCGCGAAGGAGGCGGCGGCGCGGCTGTTCGGGGCCACGCACTTCCTGACGTCGGCGGACGGCGTGCGCGAGGTGCTGCCCACGGGCGCGGACCACGTCTTCGAGTGCGTGGGCCGGGTCGAGCTGATCCGCACGGCCGTCGACCTGCTCGACCGGCACGGCCAGGCGGTGCTGCTGGGGGTGCCGCCGGCGACCGCCGAGGCGTCCTTCCTCGTCTCCTCCCTGTTCCTGGACAAGTCGATCCTGGGCTGCCGCTACGGCGCCTCCCGGCCGCAGCGGGACGTCGCCCTGTACGCGCAGCTGTACCGCGAGGGCCGGCTGCTGCTCGACGAACTCGTCACGCGGACCTACCCGGTGGAGGACTTCGAGAAGGCCGCGGCGGACGCGGAGGCGGGGCGGGTGGCGCGGGCGGTGCTGACGTTCTGACAAGCCGGCGCGGCTCGTTCCCCCGGGTTGTCCACAGGCTGCGGAAAACCTCTGGGGCGATGTCGGCGCCGCCCCCTACCGTCGGGGCATGAGCTACCGCGACGTCGCCTCCCGGCAGGTCCTGTGGTGGGCCTGCACCGCCGTCGGCGCCCGGATGCCGGTCGCGATGGCCCCGCTGGCCCTGGTGTTCCTGATGCGCGAGCGTCCCGGCGGCTACTCGCTGGGGGCGGTCCTCGCGGCGGCCTTCGTGATCGGTGAGATCGTGGGCGCCCCCGTGCTCGGGCTGCGGCTGCGCCACGACCGTGCCCGCGCGCACCTGGCCGGCGGCCTGGCCTGCGGCGCCGTCGGATTCACGGGTCTGGGGGCGCTGCCGGGCGCGCATCCGGCGGTCCTGTGCGGGTTCGCGGTCGTGGCCGGGGCCGCCCCGGCCGCCGCCACCGGCGGTCTGCGCACCCTGCTCACCGCGCTGGTCCCGGAGCGGGCGACGGCGCAGGCGCTGTCGGTGGAGTCGATGCTGACGGCCGGGGTGTGGGCGCTCTCCCCGGCCGCGGTCGCCGGTCTGGCCCTCGGCGTCGCGCCGCGCGTCCCGCTGCTGCTGGCCGCCGCGCTGATGGCGTCGTCGGTCGCGGGCCTGTGGCTGCTGCCGTCCGCCTGGGGCGGGGACGGCGCGGACGGCGCGGACGGCGCGGACGGCGGGCGGCCCACGGCCCGATCGCTGCTGCGGCTGCTGACCGGAGCCTGGCCGGTGTACGTCACGGGCGCGGCCGGTCTGGCCCTGCTCGGGCTCGCCGAACTCGTGCTCCCGGCCCTGCTCGAACAACGCGGCGTCGGCGTCGGCTGGTCCGGCCCGCTGCTGACCGGGATGGCGGTGGGCGGCGGGGTCGGCGGCTTCGTCCACGGCCTGCGCGCCTGGCCGGGCCGGCTGCGCACCCGCAGCGTGGTCCTGATGGCCGGGGTGGCGCTGTGCGTGACGACGGCCGCGCTGTCGCCGGGCACGGCGGGGATCGCCGCGGCGCTGGTCGTGGGAGGCGCGCTCCAGTCGGCGGCGATGCTCACCCGCAACCTGTCCCTGCGCGAGGCCCTGCCGCCGCATGCCCTGGCGGCCGGATACTCGGTCATGTACGCGGCCGCGAGCGCGGGGTACGCGGCGACGGGGTCGCTGGCCGGCGCGCTGCTCCGGACGGTCGCGCCGTCCACGGCGGTCCTGGCCGGGGTGGGGCTGACCCTGGTGCTCACCGCGGTCGGCTGGTGGGGCGAGGTCCGGGCCGCCGGGGCGTCACCCCAGGACGCCGGCCGGGCTCCGACCGTCCTGCCCGGCGACGTCCGCGCCGCCGCCTCCGGCTCCGTTCCCGGTCCTGTTTCCGGCTCCGTTTCCGGCGTTCCGGCCGTCGCCGGTCCGGAAGGTGCGGCGATACGCGGTGGGGGTGACCCCGAGAGCGGCCTGTAGGTGCTGGCGCATCGACTGGGCGGTGCCGAAACCGGCGTTCCGGGCGACCTGGTCGACGGACAGGTCGCTGGACTCCAGCAGGTGCCGGGCCCGTTCGACGCGCTGCTGGGTGAGCCACTGACCCGGGCTGACCCCGGCCTCTTCGCGGAAGCGGCGGGTGAACGTGCGCACCGACATGGCTTCCTGTCCGGCCATGTCGCGCAGCTGGATCGGCTCGTGCAGGCGGCCCAGCGCCCACGCGCGGGCGGCGGTCGTGGTCGCCTGCTGCGGGTCGGGCACCGGGCGTTCGATGTACTGCGCCTGGCCGCCGTCGCGGTGCGGGGGCACGACGGTGCGGCGGGCGACGTCGTTGGCGACGGCGGTGCCGTGGTCGCGGCGCACCATGTGCAGGCACAGGTCGATCCCGGCGGCGACGCCGGCCGAGGTGAGTACGTCGCCGTCGTCGATGAACAGCACGTCCGGATCGACGTCGATCTGTGGGAAGAGCCGCTGGAGACGTTCGGCGTCGGCCCAGTGCGTGGTGGCGGGCCGGCCGTCGAGGTAGCCGGCGGCGGCCAGGACGTACACGCCGGTGCAGATGGAGGCGAGGCGGGCGCCGGGCCGGACGAGGGCGAGGGCGGCGGCGAGCTCGTCGGTCAGGACGCCCTCCTCGAAGACCGGGCCGAGCTCGTAGGAAGCCGGGACGATCACGGTGTCGGCGGTGGCCAGGGCCTCGGGGCCGTTCGCGACGTGGATGGCGAAGTCGGCGTCCGTCTCGACGGGGCCCGGCGGCCGCACGGAGCAGGTGACGACCTCGTACAGGCGTCGCCCCTCGGTGTCCCTGGGGCGGCCGAAGATGCGGTGCGGGATGCCCAGTTCGAAGGGGAGCAGACCGTCCAGGGCGAGGACGACGACGCGGTGGGGGCGGAAGGGGCGCTCGTCGTGAGGCGTGTCACCGTGCGGCATGGCCCGATCCTAGCGAACGCTGTCCTCCGAGCCACTCGTTCCGCGCGCATGGGTGCCCGAAGCTCGATGACGTGACCCAGACAACCGAGACGCCCGCGGCGGCAGGGCGGCGGAACCAGGACGGCAGGCCCCGCGTCCGCGTCCACCGTGCCTGGTTCGTGGCCGCCGTCACCTTCGTGACGATCATCGGCGCGGCGGCCTTCCGCTCGCTGCCCGGACTGCTCATCGACCCCTTGCACGACGAGTTCGGCTGGTCGCGTGGCACGATCGGGGCGGCCGTCTCGGTCAACCTGGCGCTGTACGGCCTGACCGCGCCGTTCGCGGCGGCGCTGATGGACCGCTTCGGCATCCGCCGGGTGGTCGCCGTGGCGCTGACCGTGATCTCCGTCGGCTCGCTGCTGACGGTGTGGATGACGGCCGCCTGGCAGCTGATGCTGTACTGGGGCCTGCTGGTGGGCCTCGGCTCGGGCTCGATGGCGCTCGCGTTCGCCGCGACGGTCACCAACCGGTGGTTCACCGAGCGGCGAGGCCTGGTCAGCGGCATCCTGACCGCGGCCTCCGCCTCCGGCCAGCTGATCTTCCTGCCGGTGCTGTCGTGGACGGTCACGCGGTACGACTGGCGCCCGGCCGCGGTGACGGTCGCGCTGGCCGCGCTCGCCGTCGTCCCCTTCGTCTGGCTGCTGCTGCGGGACCATCCGGCAGACGTCGGCCAGAAGCCCTACGGCGCGACGGAGTTCGTGCCCAAGCCGGCGCCGGTGCAGGGCGCCGCCCGACGCACCCTGCGGGTGCTGGCCTCGGCCGCGCGCACGGGCCCCTTCTGGCTGCTGGCAGGCACCTTCGCGATCTGCGGCGCCTCGACGAACGGCCTGGTGCAGACCCACTTCGTGCCGGCCGCCCACGACCACGGCATGCCGGTCACGGCGGCGGCCTCGCTGCTCGCCGTCGTCGGCGTGTTCGACGTGGTCGGCACCATCGCCTCCGGCTGGTTCACCGACCGCTTCGAGGCGCGCCGGCTGCTGGCGGTGTACTACGCGCTGCGCGGCGTCTCCCTGCTGTTCCTGCCCATGCTGCTGGCCCCCTCGGTCCACCCCCCGATGATCTTCTTCATCGTCTTCTACGGCCTGGACTGGGTGGCCACCGTCCCGCCCACCCTCGCCCTGTGCCGCGAGCACTACGGCGAGGACAGCGCCATCGTCTTCGGCTGGGTCCTGGCCTCGCACCAGGTGGGTGCGGCTGTGGTGGCGTTCCTGGGCGGCGCGGCCCGCGACGCGTTCGGCTCGTACGACGTGGTCTGGTACGGCTCGGGCGCCCTGTGCGCCGCCGCCGCACTGATGGCGCTGGTGATCCGGCGCCGGCCGACGGTCCCGGCGGCGGTCCCGGCGCCTGCCGCGGCGTGAAGGAGGCGGCGGGCCGGGCATGCCGGCCGCGTGCGCGGTGGGTCGGGCCGGGCATGCCGGCCGCGTGCGCGGTGGGGGACGGCTGCCCGTGCAGTCTCGGCAGGGGGAGCGGGGACGGCTGTCTGCGCGGTCTCAGCGGGGGAGCGGGGCGGGGGTGCGCAACCCGCCGGTGATTACTCCACGTACCGGGCGACTACCTTCCGTAATGTGAGGCTGTCCGGATTGCTCTGCCCGCTGCCTGTGGAGGCGCCTCATGACAGCCCTGTCCCGTCGTGGCGTACTGAAAAGCCTGCCTCTCGCCGCCGGGGCGGTCGTGGCCGCGGGGGCGGCGAGCCCGCCCGCGGCGGCGCGCCAGGCGGCCGACCCGCTCTTTCCGGAGCCGGAGACACGCAGCTCGTCGCCCGACACGGGACGGCTGAGGACCCAGCTGACCGTCCGGTTCACCGACCTGGAGATCCCTGACGTCGGCCGGGTGTCCACACGCACCTACGAGGGGACCGTCCCCGGCCCGACCCTGCGCGTGCATCCCGGGGACTCCCTGGAGATCACGCACGTCAACGCGCTGCCGGCGAACGGCGACGCGGCGCATCGGGACATGAACGTCCCGCATCACTTCAACAGCTTCAACCTGCACACCCACGGCATGCACGTGGACCCCACAGGCGAGTCGGACAACGTCTTCCGCGCCTTCGAGCCCGCCGCCGCCCCGGGGGATGTCACCACCCACCGCAGCCGCGTCGACGTGCCCGCGGACCACCCGGCCGGCACGTTCTGGTACCACCCCCACCTCCACGGATCGACCGCGACCCAGCTCCTGGGCGGCATGGCGGGCGTGCTCGTCGTCGAGGGGGACGTCGACGAGGTGCCCGAGATCGCCGCCGCCCGGGAGGTCGTCCTGTGCATCAGCGAACTCAAGGTGTCCGGCGGCAGGGTGCCGGACCTGACCTCGCAGGGCGTCTACGACGACATCGTCTCGACCTTCCTGGTCAACGGCGTGAAGAACCCCGTGCTGACCATCGCGCCGGGAGAGGTCCAGCGCTGGCGGATCGTCAACGCCGGGGCGCTCACGACGCACTTCCTGAGCCTGGCCGGGCAGGAGATGCACCAGATCGCCTGTGACGGCGTCACCTTCATGAAGCCCGTAGCGACCACCGGACTGGCGCTGCCCATGGGCGGACGCGCCGATGTGCTGGTCCGCGGCGGCGAGCCGGGCACCTACCGGCTGACCGGCGGCGGCCCCTCCCGTCAACTGCTCACGCTCGTGGTCACCGGGGCCGCCCGTTCGATGTCACTGCCGGCCGCCCTGCCCGGCCGGCCCACCGAGCTGCCCGAGCCCACCCGCACCCGGAGTCTGACCTTCCGCAGCTACGAGAACGTCTTCTCCGGCGCTTTCCCGAACGCCTACCGCATCCTGGGTGACGGGGAGACCCCGCCCGCCGACCTCCGGAGCGGACGGAACGACACCGCCTGGGGCCGCTTGTCGTCCGATCGCGTCAACCAGCGGGTGAGACTCGGCGAGGTCGAGGAGTGGACGGTCGTCAACGACTCCCACATCCACAGCCATCACCCCTTCCACCTGCACACCAACCACTTCCTCCTGACGGCCGTGGACAACCGGCCGCTGGCCACGCCGGTCTGGCACGACACCGTCGCCGTCCCGCCGAACGGCTCGGTCACCTTCCGGCTGCGCGCCGAGGACTTCACCGGCCGCGCCATGCTGCACTGCCACCAGCTTCAGCACAGCGACGAAGGCATGATGCAGATCGTCGACTACGTGAACTGAGCGGCGGATCGGTGAAGACGGACCCCGAAAGCCGACCCGGAAAGCCGACCCCGAAAGTTGCCCCGGAAAGCCGAGACCGTCCGTCGGTCAGAGGAACCGGCCCCTGTGGAACAGAAGGGGCGGTTCGTCCGCGCTCTCGCCCGTTCCCAGGGCGTTCACCCGGCCCACTACGACCAGGTGGTCGCCGCCGGTGTGGACGGCGTGGATCGCGCAGTCGATCCAGGCGAGCGCGCCGGCCAGGCGCGGGGCGCCCGAGACCGGGGCCGGGTCGTGGTCGACGCCCGCGAACTTGTCCGTGCCGCTCGCCGCGAAGGCGCGGCACAGCGACGCCTGCCGGGCGCTGAGCACGTTGACGCAGAAGACGCCCGCTCGGGCGATGCGCGGCCAGGTCGTGGACGTGCGGCCGACCATGAAGGCGACCAGGGGCGGTTCGAGGGAGAGCGAGGAGAAGGACTGGCAGGCGAAGCCGGCGGGACCCTCCGGCGTCGGCGCCGTCACGACGGTCACCCCGGACGCGAAGCTCCCGAGCACCCGCCGGAACTCGCCCGGATCGACGGGCGCCCGCTCGTCCTCGCGCACGCAGCGCAGTTCGGGGCGCGGCAGCGGCTCGACCGGGCCCGCCCTGAGATAACGGACGGCGGCGGCCGCCATTCCCGCATGTCCCATCATGCCCTCATTGAAGCTGACGGCTCGTCAGATGGGAAGGGGTGCGGGCGCACGGACGGCCGGCCGTCACCGCCCCCGGAAGTCCGTCGCCCGGCGCTCCACGAAACTCGTCACGCCTTCCTGGGCGTCCCTCGTCGTCATGTTGATCTCCTGGGCGGCGGCCTCGGCGGCGAAGGCCGTGGCGCGGTCGGACTCCATTGAGGCGTTGACGAGTTGCTTGGTGAGGGCGAGGGCGCGGGTGGGACCGGCGGCCAGGCGGGCCGCCCACTCGCGGGCCGTCTTGTCCAGCTCGCCGTCCGGGACGACCCGGTTGACCAGGCCCAGCCGTTCCGCGTCCGGCGCGGTGAGCGCGTCGCCGAAGAACATCAGCTCCTTGGCGCGCTGCGGGCCGACGAGACGGGGCAGAAGATAGGCGCCGCCGCCGTCGGGGACGAGGCCGCGGCGGACGAACACCTCGATGAAGCGCGCCGATTCGGCCGCCAGGACCAGGTCGCAGGCGAGCGCGAGGTGCGCGCCCAGGCCGGCCGCCGTGCCGTTCACCGCGGCGATCACCGGCTTCTCGCAGTCGAGGACGGCGGCGACCAGGCGCTGGGCGCCGAGGCGGAGGGTGCGGGCGACGTCCCCGGCGATCCGCTCGCCGCGCGCGCCGCCGCCCCGCAGATCCGCCCCCGCGCAGAAGCCGCGGCCGGCGCCGGTCAGGATCACCGCCCGCACGCCCGGGTCCGCCGAGGCCTCGCCGAGGAGCGCGATCAGGCGGTCGCGCCCCTCGGGGGTGAGGGCGTTGAGGGCCTCGGGGCGGTCGAGGGTCAGATGGGTGACATGGCGGTCGGTCCGCCGGCGTATCGACGGCTCCGGCACGGTCATGCTCCGTTCCCCCGGTCGCGGGAGGCGGCCCTCACCGGCACACCGCCAGCGCGTCCAGGGCCACCGCTCCCTGGCCCCGGGGCAGGACCACGAGCGGGTTGATGTCGAGTTCGGCCAGGTCGTCGCCGAGTTCCAGGGCCATGCGCTGCACCCGCAGGACGACCTCGACGAGCGCGTCGACGTCGGCCGGGGGGCGGCCGCGGACGCCGTCCAGCAGCGCCCTCCCGCGCAGCTCGGCCAGCATGTCGCGGGCCTGGTCCTCGCCGAAGGGCGGCACGCGCACGGCGGCGTCCCGCAGGACCTCCACCAGGACCCCGCCCAGCCCGACCGTGACCGTGGGGCCGAACAGGTCGTCGTGGGTGACGCCCACCACCGTCTCCACGCCCCGCTCGACCATCTGGCACACCAGGACGCCGTCCAGCGCGACGCCCTCGTAGCGGGCGATGTCGGTCAGCTCGCGGTAGGCGTCCCGGACCTGGCTCGCCGAGGTCAGGCCGATCTTCACCAGGCCCAGTTCGGTCTTGTGGGCGATCTGCGCGCCGGACGCCTTCATCACCACCGGGTAGCCGACCAGGCCCGCCGCCCGCACGGCCGCCGCCGCGCTGGTCACCAGCTGCTCGCGCGGCACCCTGATGCCGTACGCCCGCAGCAGCTGCTTCGCCGCGTGCTCGCTGAGCTGCTGTCCCGGCCGCATCAGCAGCTGCGCCTTGCGGAAGGACGGGGAGAGGGTGCGCGGGGCCTGGTCGAAGGGGGAGCGGTAGCCGGTCACGAAACGGTGGTGCTCGAGATGGGCGCGGACGGCCGAGATGCAGTTGGCCAGGGTGCGGAAGGTGACCACCCGGGAGGAGCCCAGCAGCACCTCGCGGTAGGCGGGTTCGGTGCCCACCGGGGAGCCCCAGACCACGCACACCAGCTTGTCCGTCCGTTCCGCCGCGTCCACCAGGTCCTGGACCAGGCGGTCGCTGAGGGGAGGGAAGGGCCCGGTGACGGGACAGATCAGGACGCCCACCGCGGGGTCGTCGAGGATCGCGTCGATGATCTTCCGGCCGCGCTCGTCGCCGACCGGGTGGCCGCCGTTGTCCACCGGGTTGGCCACGTTCAGGTACGCGGGGATCCACTGGTGCAGTTCGGCCTGTTTCGCGCTCGACAGGGCCGGCAGGTCCAGGCCCGCCGCCGTGGCCAGGTCGGCCGCGTGGGCGCCGGTGCCGCCCGAGATGGAGTAGATCACCACGCCGGAGGCCCGCGGCGGCCGGGCCCGCGCCAGCAGGGTCGCCGTGTCCTGGAGTTCGTCCAGGCCGTCGACGCGGATCACGCCGTACTGCCGCATCGCCGCGTCGACGACGTCGTCCGCGCCGGTCAGCTTGCCGGTGTGGGAGGCGGCGGTACGGGCGCCGGCCTCGGTGCGGCCCACCTTGACCGCGACCACCGGCACCCCGCGCCGCGCGGCCCGGTCGGCGGCCAGCAGGAAGGACCGGCCGTCCTTGAGGCCTTCGACGTAGCAGGCGATGGCGCCGACCTCCGGACGCTCGGCGAAGTAGGAGAGGAAGTCCGCGGTCTCCAGGTCGGCTTCGTTGCCGGTGGGCGCCCAGTGCGAGAGGCGCACGCCGAGCTCCTGGAGGGCGAAGACCGGACGGCCCTGGTGACCGGACTGGGTGATCAGGGCGATCGCCGGTCCGGTGAGGTCGCCGCGGAACCGCTCGAAGGCGTTGAGGTTGGTGTTGGGGCCGAGCAGCCGTATGCCGGAACGTTCCACCGCCGCCGCCAGGCGCTCCTGCGCGGCCGCGCCCTGTTCGCCGGTCTCCGCGAAGCCCGAGGCGAAGACGACCGCGAACTTCACCTTCGTCTCCGCCAGTTGTTCGATCACCGGCAGCGGGTCGGCGACCAGCAGTACCGCCAGGTCGACCTGCTCGGGCAGGTCGGCGACGGACGCGGCGCAGGGCAGCCCGAACACGCTCGCGCGGGTGGGGTGCACGGGATGCAGACGCGCCCCCACCCGCTCCGCCCAGCTCACCAGCTGCCGGGTGACACCGGTGTTCGGGCGTCCTTCGGCGTCCGAGGCGCCGACGACCGCGACCGACCCGGGCCGGAAGAACCGGTCCAGATCGGGCACGTCCGCGTACAGCGGACGGCCGCTGACGTCGAGGTCGTCCGCCTGGGCCGGCCGGCCGTGGACGGCGGGTCCGGGCTCTTCGCCGCACGCGATGACCCGGGCCCGGCGGGAGTCGGTGGTGAGGGTGCCGTGGGTTGATCCAAGCATCGGTCCGCCCGCTCCTGTGTGACTGCCGTGAGTGACCACCAAGTAACTGACGCTCTGTCAGGTTACAGAACTGACGGCCCGTCAGGAATGGTCGTGCACGTGGAAAGCGCGTGCGTGGGGAGACCGCGTGCGTGCGGAGACCCCGGCGTGGGGTGACCGCGTGCACGCGTGGGCCACGTGCTCGCATGGCCCACGTGCACGCATGGCCCACGTGCACGCATGGCCTACGTGCACGCATGGCCTACGTGCTCGCAGGAGGCCCCGTGCCCCCCGGAGGGGCTTGCGCGCTGTGGGCGGCGGACCGCGCCCGCCGTCTACAGCGCGGCCAGCACCTCCGCCGCCACCCGCTCGCCCGAGCGCACCGCTCCGTCCATGAAGCCCATCCAGTGGACGGAGGTCTCCGTGCCGGCCCAGTGGATCCCGCCGACGGGCCGGCGCAGCGCCTGGCCGTACCGGGTCAGGACGCCGGGCGCGGCGATGGAGACGGGGCCGCCGCGGGTGTAGGCCTCGTTGTTCCAGCGTTGCAGGACGAAGGACGTGGGGGAGGCCGCTTTCGGGCCGAAGTACGTGACGTAGTCCTTGAGCACGGCCGCCCGGACCTCCGCCTCGCTCGCCGCGTCGTACGCCCGTGCCTCGTCGGCCTCGATGAAGCCCATCAGCGCGCCGTAGGAGGCGTCGGGCGGGGAGTTGTCGAAGGTGGAGCTGACCACGCCGGTGTCGCTGACGACCTGGCCGTTGAGTCCGTCGGCCCGCCAGAAGGGCGTGTCGTAGATCGCGATCGCCTTGCCTACCGACGCCATCGGCAGGCGCTGGGTGAGCTGGTCGCGGGCGGCGGGCAGCAGCGGGTCGTACGTGATGCGGGCCGCGAGCGGCGGGGGCACGGCGACGACGACCTTCCGGGCGGTGACGGTGACGCCGTCGGCCGTCACGACGTACTTCGCGCCGGAGCGGGCGATCGTGCGGACGGGGGCGTTCAGCACCACCCGGTCGCCGAGCGTGGCGGCGAGCCTGACCGGCACCTGCTGGGATCCGCCGACGAAGCGCTGCTCCTGGGCGCCGCCCGCGGTGTCGGTGAGGCGTTCCAGGGTGCCGGGGGCCGACTCGTCGCCGGCGGCGGCGATGTAGAAGAGCACGAACAGCAGCGACAGCTCGCGCGGCTCGGCCGAGAAGATCGAGGTGCAGGCCACGTCCAGCAGGAACTTGGCGGACGGGATCACGGCGTTGGCGCGCAGCCAGGTCTCGAAGGTCTGCCGGTCCCACTCCTCGGCCTTCGGGGCGGTCCAGGGCGCGTCGACCGGGACCGTCTTGGCCATGTCGTCCAGCGAGGCCTGCACGATCGCCGCGTTGGCGAGGCCGGCCGCGTCGACCGGGGGGACCGAGCCGAGCAGGCCGTCGGTGGCGTACGGGGTCTTCTTGCCGTCCTTGTAGAGCAGGTTCTTGCCGGCGTTGTAGGTGGGGAAGGTGGCGACGCCCAGGGAGTCGGCGAGCGCCTTGATGCGGGTCTGGGTGGGGCCGATGAACTCGCCGCCGCCCTCGGTGACCCCGCCGTTCGCGAGCGGGAGGTTGACGACCCGGCCGCCCACCCGGTCGCGGGCCTCCAGGACGGCGACCGTGCGGCCGGCGGCGACCAGGTCGCGGGCCGCGGTGAGACCGGCCAGCCCGGCGCCGACGATCGCGACGTCCACCTCCCGGGTGGCCGCGGCGGCCGGACCCGCGGCGGTCGCGCCGAGCGCGGTGGCGCCGGCGGCCACCGCGGCCGTGCGGCCGAGCAGGGAGCGGCGGGACATCCTGGGGGCGGGCTGTGCGGTGGGCTGTCTTTCGCTTGCCACGTGCGTCCTCCGTCGGGCTTCGGGAGCGAGAGGTGGGTGGAGCCGAAAAGGTGAACAGGGCTCACATTCTGGCTCCGCACGGGGGTGCGCGACAACGCTCTCGTCACACTTGACACAGGTGTAACGAGCAGCGGAATCAAAGGAGTTACCGCGAGTTACATCCGGCGGCGCCTGACGTCGGGGCTGACGCCAGTGGTTGACGCCAGGGGCTGAAGTCCGAGGCTGACGCCTGCCGGCCGCGCGGGCCGCGTGCTGACTGCCGTCATCGCGCGCAGCGCGCCGCGCACCGTCACCGCCCGTCACCTGCCGGAACCGCTGGCCGCGTGTCGACTGTCCGGCCGACTGCCGGCCGACCGCCTACCGCCGATCGGACCGCCTACCGCCTACCGCCCACCGCCTACCGGCAGACCGATGGCCTACCGCTGGCCGTCACCGCCGGGCGCGGCGGACGGCCTTGGCTATCTTCTCCGCGTCGATCGACAGCTCGCGGAGCGTGCCGCTGATGGGGGTGGTGAATCCGGTGAAGTAGAGGCCGGGCGCCTCCTCGCAGGTGCGGGCGCCGTGCGCGACGGGTCTGCCCCGTTCGTCGAGCACGCCGAGGTGGCCGACCAGGGGCTCCAGGGCGCGGACGTATCCGGTGGCCGCGACGACCGCGTCCGGGGAGATCCGGGTCCCGTCGGCGAGCACCACCTTGCCGCCGTCCTCGAAGCCCTCCACGGCGGCCACGACCTCCACCCGGCCCTTGCGCACGGCCTCGATCAGGCCGACGTCCTGCACCGGGATCGCGCCCTGCCTGGCCCGGGTGTAGAGGCCGGTGTCGGGGCGCGGCAGCCCGTGCGCGGACAGGTCGGGGATGCTCGCCCTGGCCATCACCCGGCAGATCCGGTCGACGAGGGCGACGGGCAGACGGCGCACCAGGATGCCGCTGTACTGCGCGGCCCAGCCGGCGGTCGAGCGGCGCACCAGGTGCGGGACGGTGCGCACCGCCAGCCGCACCCGCCCGGCCCCGTGCTCCACGAGGTCGACGGCGATCTCCGCGCCGGTGTTGCCGACGCCCACGACGAGGACGTCCCGGCCGGCGTAGGGCGCGCCGTCGCGGTAGGCGCCCGCGTGGGTCAGCTCACCGGTGAACTCCTCGCGGCCGGGCCAGTCCGGCAGGTACGGGGTGTGGTTGTAGCCGGTGGCGACGACGACGGCCGAGCCTACGAGCTCACGGCCGCCGGTGGCGCGCAGCAGCCAACCGGCGCCGTCGGCGGTGCGCTCGACGCGGGAGACCTCGACGCCGGTGACGATCTCCAGCTCGTGGACCTCGGCGTACTTCTCCAGATACCGCACCACGTCGTCGCGGGCCGCCCAGCGCCCGAACCGGCGCGGCATCTTCAGCCCCGGCAGGGCGGACAGCCGTCGCGTGGTGTGCAGGTGCAGCCGGTCGTAGTGCCGCCGCCAGGACGCCCCGACCGCGTCGGCCCGCTCCACGACGACCGCCCGTATGCCCAGGGCGCGCAGCGCGTACGCGGTGGCGAGACCGCCGGGGCCGCCGCCGATCACGTAGACGGGACGGTCGGCCGGGTTCGCGGCGGTGATCGCCTGGGGGGCCGGGCGCGGTGCGGAGTCTTCCATGAGCGCGAGCGTAATCACGTGGACCGTTGATGGGTCTCGGTCAAGACCGGAATTGGTTGCGGATCGATCACGTGTGGGGGAGAAGCGGGTGGAACCGGTGACGTAGACCACGTCGTCGTGAAGGACCGGCGAGCGGAGAGAGGCGGGAAGTGAGGGACGAGGTTGAGGGATGACGGGTGAGAGATGAGGGAGCGGAAGGGGGGAAGGCGAGCGTGGTCGTGCGGCCGGACCGAGCCGGACGGCTCCGGGCGGGGCATGGCGGGCGTGTGGGGTTGCTCGGTGGGAGCGCGCGGGGTTCCGGGGAGTCGTGATCTGACGTACCGTCAGATTCATGGATGCGATCTGGCTCGACGGGGCCGAGTGGCTGGCGGTGCTGCGGATCGGACTCGGACTGTGGTGGCTGGAGAGCTGGCGCCACAAGGACAAGAAGGCCTGGTTCGAGGGCTCCGGCATCGCCTGGGCGGCGGACGTGGCGGCGAAGCACCGCTGGAACACGGTCCGTTCGGGTTTCGCCGCGGTGGTGCAGCCGCGCCCGCGCGTCATGGCCTATGTGGTGGTGTACGCGGAGCTGGCGCTCGGGCTCGGGCTGATCACCGGCTTCCTCACTCCGGTCGCGCTGGCCGGCGGCCTGCTCCTCAACCTCCTCTACCTCGTCCTCATGATCCACGACTGGGCCGAGCAGGGGCAGAACTCGATGATGGCGCTGATCTCGGCGGTGGCGCTGGGCGGGATGGCCTGGCAGACGTGGTCCCTGGACAGCGCGCTGGGATGGTTCTGATGGCCGCCGCCCGGTACGACCTCCCCGAGGCCGACGTCTTCACCCGCACGTACTGGGACGCCGCCGCCGAGGGCCGGCTGCTGATCCGGCGCTGCGGAGCCTGCGCGCGGGCCCACCACTACCCCCGCGAGTTCTGCCCGCACTGCTGGAGCGAGGACGTGGCCTGGGAGGACGCGAGCGGCCTGGCCACCCTCTACACCTGGTCCGTCGTCCACCGCAACGACCTGCCGCCCTTCGGGGAGCGCACGCCGTACGTCGCGGCGATCGTCGATCTGGCCGAGGGGCCGCGGATGCCGACCGAGCTGGTGGGGGACGCCGAGCCGCGCATCGGAATGGCGTTGGCGGTCGCCTTCCGGGACGGGATCCCGGTGTTCCGGGCGGCGGCCGCCGACCCGGCCACGCCCTTGCCCCCGCCGGTCCGGACAGGTGTTCAATGATCTGATGACCGAGACCCATGAGCCCTTCTCCGCGCCCCACACGATTCCCGTGCTCGACGGCCACGGCCTCCGGCTCCGCGCCTGGGACCCCGGGTCCGCCGCCGACGTGGAGGCATGGCTGCGCGGGCACCTCGACCCGGAGTTCCGGCGCTGGAACACCCCGCTGCGGACGATCGCCGACATCGCCGGCGCCCGGGCCTCGATGGAGGGCAAGAACGCGGACGCCGCCGCCGGGCACGCCCTGCCGTTCTGCGTCACGGACGCGGGCGACGGGACGATCCTCGGGCAGGTCTCCGTACACATGATCGACCGCGTGCTGAGCTTCGCCCGGGTCGGCTACTGGGTCCTGCCGGAGGCGCGCGGCCGGCACGTCGCCACCGCCGCCCTGCTGCTCGCGGCCCGCTGGTCGTTCACCGAAGTCGGCCTGCACCGGCTGGAGTTGGGCCATGCGATCGGTCACGGCGCCTCCTGCCGGATCGCCGAGCGCTGTGGGTTCCGGTACGAGGGGACCCTGCGCGGGGCGATGTGGGAGGCGGACCGCCGTGACGCCTTCCGGGACGCCCACCTGCACGCACGCCTGGCGACGGACCCGGAGCCGGAGTTCCCGTGAGGGCGCGGTAATCCGCAGGCGGCGCAAGGGGCCCGCACGCGACGATGGAGCATGCGCTCTGACAGCCCTGACAGCCCTGACAGCCCCAGCACCCTTGACAGCCCTGAGTTCCCCGGCACGCCTGGCGACCCTGCCAACCCCGGCAGTCCCGGCAGTTCCGGCAGTCCTGACGACTGGCATCTCACCTGTGATCTCGACGCGTTCCTCGAGCGGGCCGGCGAGTTCCTGGCCTCCCGTCCGGCCTCGCACACGGTCCCGCTCACCGTCGTCGACTCGCTGCGGCGCAGAGGCCCGCACGTGTACGGCGACGAGGACCCCGTCTTCGGCGTGCTGGGCGGGGACGTTCCCGGTGGCGAGGACGGCGGTGACGGCGGTGATGCCGGCGGCGACGACGGCGGCGAGGGCGTCGGGGGAAGCATGGCCGGGCGGGTCGGCGGGGTGCGCGGGGTGTTCTTCCGCACGCCGCCGCACGGGATCTACCTCACGTCCCTGACGGAGGAGGACGCCGACGCCCTCGCCGTGAAGCTGGCCGCCGCCGGTCACCGGTTCCCCGGCGTCTCCGCCGACCGCGACACCGCGGCCGCGTTCGCCCGGGCGTGGCAACGGCGGACGGACGCCGAGCCCCGCCTGACCGTCCGGCAACGCCTGTACCGGCTCGAGGAGTTGACGCCCCCCGAGCCGGCCCCGGCAGGCCGGGCGCGCGTGGCCGCCGCAGCCGACCGAGACCTGCTCGCCCGTTGGTACGAGGAGTTCTCGGAGCAGGTCGGCGCACACCCCGCCCAGGACGGCGGAGCCTGGGCCGACTCCCGTATCGCCCACGCCGGGATCACGCTCTGGGAGACACCCGACGGAACCCCCGTCGCCATGGCCGGCGCCACCCCGGAGGTGGCCGGCCAGATCAGGGTGGCCCCCGTCTACACCCCGGCCGAGCTGCGCGGACGCGGCTACGCGGGCGCGGCGACGGCCGAGATGAGCCGCGCGGCACTGGCCTCGGGCGCGGCGGAGGTCCTCCTCTTCACGGACCTGTCGAACCCGACGAGCAACGGCCTCTACCAGCGCATCGGTTACCGCCCGGTGGCGGACTTCGCGGTGTACGAGTTCGAGGACGGGCCCGGACCTCATGGGCCCAGCAGCCGCTCCCTCTCCTCGGGTGTGAGCGGCACGGAAGGCGGTCCGGGGTCGGTCAGCCGCGCGTAGAGATCGCGGCAGGCCCGGTCCTCGTCGGGAAAGTGCTCCATGGCGGTGCGTACGCCGCGCTGTCGTACGCCCACGACCCAGCCTGTCGCGTCCTCCTCCAGATAGAGACGGTCCTCCGGCCGGGGCGTGCCGGGGGCAGGACCGGGGCAGCCGGCGATCTCGTACAGCCCGGCGGGGACGCCCGCCGCATGCAGTGCCTCACACAGCTCCCGACGGTCCATGCCCCGGCCCTCCTTCCGTCTCCCGCGTCAGTTGGCGCGCTCCAGGTTGCCGCTGTTGAGCAGGGAGCTCACCGTGGCGCCCGTCTTCACATGCGGACAGTAGGCGGCCGTCGGCGCGACCGAGGTCACGTACTGCACGCCCTGGCCCGGCTGTTCGAAGCCGGGGGCGGCCGGACCCGCGCAGACCACCGTCGCCTTCTTCACCCGGTACAGGTGGTAGTTGTACGGGAAGCGCGGGTCCTGCGTGTCGAGGGCGGACGGCGGAATGGACCGCTCCCCGTACTTGGCCCCGGCCGGTGAGAGGAACTTGCCGAACTCGTTGCCGAAGCGGTCCACCAGCTGGCCGACCGGGAGCGTGTACTCGGCGGCGATGGGCGCGCCCATGGTGTCGTGGTCGAAGCCGTCGTCCGGGAGGAGCGAGTACTTCCAGTCGCCCTGGCCGTGGTCCGCGCTGGGATCCCACCACTTGTTCAGGAACTCCACCGGCGTCAGGGTGCCGAACCGGTCGTAGCCGGCGAGGATCCGGCCGAGCACGCCCCTTTGGGGCAGCCTGACCGGTCCGAACCGCCAGTCGTTGCACACGTAGGGCGTGTGCGCGTACGGGTAGGGCGACGGGACCAGGCCGAGGCAGCGCGTCCGCTCGCGCTCCGGTCTCGGCGCGTCGGCCGCCGGTCGCTCCTGGTCTCTGCCGTCCACCCGTCCGGCGGGGATCGGGTGCTGCGCCACGGGCCGGGGGACCGCCCTGGCCTGTGTGTCCGCGGCCACGGCCGAGGGGGTGCCGAGCAGCACGGAACCGGCGAGCCCTGCCGACGCGACAAGGGCCGCACTCCATTGACGGAACGTCACTGATGCCTCCACGGGATTCGTTCCGGGGAACCGGAAAGTCATGAACCATCACAGAGGGTCATCGAGGGGTCGGCAAACGAGACGGGGCCGAACGGCGCAGCGGCGTCGGCGGGTGGGAACGGGCGCGGTGCCGGGCGTGGACCGGGCGGGCCGGACCGCCCGGCCGCCCTGAGCCGGTCAGGGCCACAGCAGCCGCTGTGACCAGCCCTCCCCGTCCGGCTCCCGGCGGTACGCCAGCCGCACGTGCCGCCGGCGCTCGTCACCCTGGAAGAACTCCACCTCGTCCGGGCGCAGTCGGTACAGCGTCCAGGTCGGGGACTTCGCCGCCGGGTTCCGGCGGGCGTGCTCCCAGGCGGCTTCCGAGGCGTGTGCCAGTTCCTGCGGCGAGGCCAGGGTCTCGCTCTGGCGGCCGGTCAGCGCGGCGGCGAGGGCGCCGGTCGAGCGGGCGTGCAGGTCGGCCTGGGCCTCGTCGGAGGGGGCGGACGCGACCGGGCCGCGCACCCGGACCTGGCGGCCGAGCACGGGCCAGTAGAAGGTGAGCGCCGCGTACGGGCGGGCGGCGAGCTGGCGGCCCTTGCGGCTGGTGGCGTGGGACGCGAAGGACCAGCCGTCCGCGTCCGCGCCGTGCAGCACCACGATGCGGGCGTCGGGCAGCCCGTCCTCGCCGACGGTGGCGAGGGCCGTGGTGTGCGGCTCCCGCTCACCCGCCGCGACCGCCCGCGCGAACCACTGCGTGAAGAGGGGCAGCGGGTCGGCGGGCGCCGACGCCGGGTCGAAGGGCGGCAGTTCCGTCACCTCCGGGTCCCACACCCGCAGCGTTCTGAGCAGTTCATGCAGTTCATGCAGTTCCTGCGGATCCTTGGCCATGCACCGAGTATCGGGTCAGTGGCGGGCGAACTGGACCCCGGTCGGCTGCACCACGTTCGCCCGTACGGCGATCCCCTCGACGGTGAGCCGCTCCCCGTAGATGTCGGTGAGCCGGATCGGGCCGCCGCAGCCGGCGCCGTGCTCGGAGAGGAAGAAGTTGTAGCCGGTGCGCGCCAGCCGGGTCCAGCCCGAGCCCGTGCGGACCTCCAGGCCGGCCAGCGGGTTGCGGTGGCCGAGCGCCTGGATGCCGCACCAGTACTGCGTGGAGCCCGTCTTGTAGCGGATCGAGACGGTGTCGGAGGTGGCCGGGCTCAGCAGGCTCCAGGTGATCGGGATGCGGCCCGTCACGAGCGGCGCGAGCTTGGCGAAGGCCTGCTGGCTGAGGTCGATCTGGCCGACCGCGCAGGGCGCCGGGCACTCGTTGGTGATCCGGACCGTCACGGACGCCCCGCTCGCCGCGCGCACGGACACATACGCGCCGCATGCCTTCGACGTCTCGTAGTCGGCGGTGTTCATCGCCGCGGTCATGACGTCGGAGGTCGGGCCGAAGGAGCAGGCGCCGTTGCCGTCGCCGATGTCATAGGCGGTGGCGACCCCCGTACGGGCGATCCCGGGCCGGATGCGTCCGGCCGACGGCGCCGTCCCGGAAGCCGGGCGGGCGGCGGGTGCGGCCGCCCGGGCGGCGGGCCGTGCGGACGGCGCGGCCGAGGCGCCGGCCGGACCCGTGCCGCTCGGGCTCGGGCTGCCGGAAGCCGAGGAGGACTTAGGCGACGGTGACGCCGACGGTGACGGCGACTCGGCCGCCGGCGCCGTCGTCGCCGGGCTCGCCGCGGCCGTCCCGTTCGCGGCGGTTCCGGCCGCCGCCTCGACCGCCCGTGCCCCGTCGTCGCCCCCGCCGCCGGGGCGGAAGGCCACCACCAGGGACACCACGAGCGCGACGGCGGCCACCGCCACCACGGCGACGACGGGGACGCGACGACTTGTGCGCCGGTCGGGGCGGCGGGAACGTCGGTGCGAGGAACTTGCCACGGATGGATCCTTACGCGAGTCGGCGGAGCACGTCCGGCAGACGGCTTCGGAAAGCGGCGCCTGCCGACTCCCAGTGGCCGCCGGTCGCGCAAAGGTTGCCGCCCGTCTTCATCCTGCGTCCCTGCGGCCCCTGCTGCCCTGCTCCCAGTGCCCCAGTGCCCCAGTGCCCCAGTGCCCCAGCGGCCCCTATCTCCGCGCTCCCCCGTCACCCCTCGCGCCGAGTGGCGCCCCGGTGGCGCCCCCGCGCCCGGATGACGCCCCCGCTGCCCCCTCGCCGCCCCGCTGTCCCCGCGGCCCCCGAAGGTCTCACCCCCGGCCCAGTACCACCGTCCCCGAGGAGCAGAACCAGCCGCCGGTGCCTGAGGCCACCGCGTGGCGGGGGAGGTTGCCGGCGGGGTCCCGCACCTGGCGGGATCCCGCCTCGCCCCTCAGCTGTCGTACCGCTTCGACCAGGAGGAACAGGCCTCGCATGCCGGGGTGTTGGGCCGACAGGCCGCCTCCGTCCGTGTTGACGGGGAGGTCTCCTCCCGTCACCTGGAGCCGGCCCTTCTCCAGGAACGGCCCGCCCTCGCCCTTGGCGCAGAAGCCCAGGTCCTCGAGGGTCACCAGCGTCATGTACGTGAACGCGTCGTAGATCTCGGCGAAGTCCATCTCGTCCGGGCGCAGTCCGGCCCGTTCGAAGGCCAGCCGGCCGCTCGTCGCCGCGGGGGAGACCGTGAAGTCGTCCCACTCGGACATCGAGGCGTGCGAGGCGTGCTCCCCGGTGCCCAGGATCCACACCGGCGCCGTGCGGCAGTCGCGTACGTACTCCTCGGCCGCCAGCAGGATCGCCGCCCCGCCGTCCGAACGCAGACAGCAGTGCAGCTTGGTGAACGGGTCGGCGACCATCGGGCCCGACAGGACGTCGTCGACCGTGATCGGGTCGCGGAACATCGCCTCGGGGTTCAGCGCCGCGTTGGCTCTCGCCTGCACCGCGACCTGCGCCAACTGCTCGATCGTCGTGCCGTACCGGTGCATGTGGCGGCGGGCGGCCATCGCGTACTTGGCGATCAGGGTGTGGCCGTAGGGGACCTCGAACTGGAGGGGGCCGCGCGCGCCGAAGGCGAAGGTGCCGCCGCGGCGGCCCGCCCTGATGTCGGCCCGGGGCGTCGAACCGTAGGCCAGCAGGACGGCGTTCGCGTGCCCGGCGGCGATCGCGTCGGCCGCGTGCGCCGCCATGACCTCCCACGTCGCGCCGCCCACCGAGGTGGAGTCGACCCAGGTGGGGCGCAGGCCCAGGTAGTCGGCGAGTTCGACCGGGGCGAGCGTGCCGAGGCCGGCGGAGGCGAAGCCGTCCACCGTCTCCCGGCCCAGCCCGGCGTCCGCCAGCGCCCGGCGGGCCGCCTGGGCGTGCAGGGCGTAGGGCGTCGCGTCGTCCACCCGCCCGCAGTCGGAGAGCGCGACGCCGACGACGGCCACGTTTCGGTTCCCCGCAGTCAAGTGGGGCCACCTCCCTCTGTGCATCTCGTTCCCGGACTCCTAATATGACGCACCGTCAGATCTGGAGGAAGGGGCGGCCATGGACCCCGGCTTCACCGCCGAACAGGACGAGATCCGCCGCACACTGCGCGAACTGCTCGACAAACGCTGCGGCCCCGAGGGGCTGCGCGCCGCCCTCGACACCCCCGCCGGACACGACCGCGCCCTGTGGGCCGCCCTCGCCGGACAGCTGGGACTGCCCGGCCTCGCGCTGCCGGAGGCCTACGGCGGCGTCGGCTGCCCCCGCACCGACCTCGCCCTCGCCGCCGAGGAGACCGGCCGGGCCCTCGCCCCCACCCCGCTGCTCGCGACCTCCGTCCTCGCCGCGCCGCTGATCCTCGCACTCGGCTCCGACGACCAGCGCGCCCGTCTGCTCCCGCGGGTCGCCGACGGCACGCTGACCGCCGCCCTCGCCGTCCCGGCGCCGGCTCTCGCCACCGCCCTCGCCCTGACCGGGCCGGGCGGCGGCGACTGGTCCGGCGGGGGCCGCGCGGGGGGCGTGCAGGCCCGGCCGGCCGAGGGCGGCTGGCGGCTGTACGGGGAGGCCGCGCAGGTGCTCGACGGGCACAGCGCCGGGCTGCTGGTCGTCGCCGCCCACACCGGGGGGTTCGTACGGTCGCGGACCCTGCTGTTCCTGGTGGCGGGGGACGCCGCCGGGGTCGTCCGGACCCGGCAGACCGCGCTCGACGCGACCCGGCCGCAGGCGCGGGTCCAGCTACGGCACGTGGAGGCCGAGCTGCTGGGGGACGAGGCGGCGGACGTCCCGGGGGCCCTGGCCGACGCCGGTGACTTCGCCGCCGCCTTCCTCGCCTGCGAAGCCGTCGGGGCCGCGGGCCGGGCGCTGGAGCGCACCGTCGAGTACCTCGGGCAGCGGGTGCAGTTCGGGCGGGTCATCGGGTCCTTCCAGGCGGTGCAGCACCGGCTGGCGGACGTGTACGTGCAGATCCAGGCGGCCCGGTCCGCCGCCTACTACGCCGCGTGGGCGACCGGCCGGACGGAGGACGTCGGCGGGCTCGCGCTCGCCCAGGCGCTGGAGGCGCTGCGCCTCGCCGCCGCCGAGGGCGTCCAGCTGCACGGCGGGATCGGTTTCACCTGGGAGCACGAGGCGCATCTTTACTTCAAGCGGGCAGCCGGAGACGAACTGCTGTTCGGGCCGGTACACCGGCTGCGCGCCCGCGCGGCCGAGCGGGCCGCCCTGTTCACGCGGACGGAGGTGACGGTGTGATCGGCGTCCGGCTGGTGCAGAAGGTGTCCTCGACGCGCGTCTTCGCGACGGTCGCCCCTCATGTGATCCCGGCGCTGGACCGGGCCGTCCACCGGCTCACCCGGGGGAAGGTGCTGCTCAGCGCCCAGATGCTGCCGGGGGTGATCCTGACCGCGACCGGCGCGAGGAGCGGCGTGCCGCGCCGGACGCCGCTGGCCTGCATGCCCGGGCCCGACGGCCGGGGCTGGACCCTGGTCGGCTCCAACTTCGGCCGCACCGGGCACCCCGCCTGGACGGCCAACCTCCTCGCCCACCCCGACGCGGAGATCAGCTGGAAGGGCGCCGACGTCCCGGTGACCGCACGGCTGCTCACGGGGGAGGAACGGGCGGCGGTGTGGAAGGAGCTGCTGGCCTTCTGGCCGCCGTACGCGGCCTATCAGGCACGGGTGGAGCGCGAGATCCGGGTGTTCCGGCTCACCCCGAGGAATCCCGCCGGGAAGGCCTCCACCGGGGGCCCTGGTCCCGCCTGATCCGGGCGGGCTGCTCCGCAGCGACGCGCAGCGGCTGTCCGGGGCGCCCGACCGCCTGCCGCGGGCGGCCACCGCCGCCCTCGCCGGCTTCCGGCGGCTCCACGACGAGCGGCTCGCCACCCTGCTGCCGGGCGGGCGGCGGCTGAGGCCGGAGCCGGTCACGAGGCATGTGGTGAAGGACCGGACGCTGCCCGCTCGGCGCGGCGGCGGGTGTTGCCCGCACAGTGCGGCAGGCGGCGGCCCGACCGGGTAAGGACCGGTGAACCGCCGCCTGGAAGACAGGACTTGATCGTAAGAGGGGTGCGCCGTCGCGGGCTTCGCCGCTACTTCGTCGGCTTCTTCCCGGTGATGCCCAGGTGCACCAGCAGGGCCAGGTTCGGCTTGAGCTCAGCCTGCTTCACTCCCCACGTCTGGAAGCCCTTCTGATGCGAGGCGACGGCCGCGAGCATGGCGACCAGCGCGCCGGCGACCGCTGCCGGGTTCACGTCCTTGTCGACCCTGCCCTTGGCCTGCAACTCCGCGACCGTGTCCGAGAGCGAGTTGTTCACCGAGTTGAGGATCTTCATGCGGAGTTTGTAGAAGCGTTTGTCGCCTTCGGCCGCGCCCAGGTCGACCACGCGAAGGATCGCGTCGTTCTTCCGCCAGAACTCCAGAAAGCCGTCGACGAGTTCCTGCGCCGTCTGCCAGCCGGCCTTGCCGACCCAGGAGCGCCCGGCGACCAGGTCGGTCAACTCGGCTCCCTCCGCGGCCATTTGCTCGGCGATCTCCAGGACGGCGCCCTCGACGTCCGGGAAGTACTGGTAGAAGGTCGCGGGTGAAGTGCCCGCCTTCCGGGCGACATCGATGACCTTGACGTCCCGGTAGGGAGAGGAGCTGAGCATCTCGCTGAGGCAGTCGAGCAGCTTCTGCCGCGTCGCCTGCCCGCGCCGACCGGCCACGCGGCCGTCGACGGTACGCACTTGTCCTGTCATGCCGTCAGCTTACCGAGGGGTGATGGGAGCGCGATTCGGCCGACTGCAAATGGGGTGCGCGGGGGCTCGGAGGCGGCTGTGCCTGGTCTGCGGCTTGCGTGAACCGCCGTTACTTTGGCTCCATGGCCGAAAACAGGGCATCGGTGTACGCAGAGGGCGTCCCCTGCTGGGTGGACGCGCAGCTCCCCGACGTGGACGCGGGCAGGCGTTTCTACGGCGAGCTCTTCGGCTGGACCTTCGAGGAGCGGCGGGAGGACCACGGCGACTCCGTGTGGGCACTGCTGGACGGCGAGCCCGTCGCCGCGCTGGCGCACAAGGCCGACGGCCGGATGCCCACCGTCTGGACGGTCTACTTCGCCACCCCGGACGCCGAGGCGACCGCCCGGCGGATCCGGGCGGCCGGCGGGCAGCTGGTGACGGCCCCGACGCCGGTCGGCGGTCTCGGGGTCGCCGCCCTGGCCGCCGACCCCGAGGCCGCGGTCTTCGGGCTCTGGCAGCCCGGCGGCCATCCGGGATTCGGCGTCCGCCACCGGCCCGG
Organism: Streptomyces humidus; assembly: GCF_014649655.1. Classification (GTDB taxonomy): domain Bacteria; phylum Actinomycetota; class Actinomycetes; order Streptomycetales; family Streptomycetaceae; genus Streptomyces; species Streptomyces humidus. The sequence goes on from NZ_BMTL01000012.1 coordinate 120,411, forward strand.
CGCGTTCGTCTGGGCCGAGCTCTACGCACGGGACACCGAGGCCGCGAACACGTTCTACGGGCATCTCTTCCACGAGGCGCTCTTCGGCCCCGGAGCGGCCCCGGACTTCGGCCGCGCCCCGGTCGCCGACGTCTTCCCGGAGATGATGCCGCCGCACTTCCTGGTCCACTTCGGCGCCGAGGACTGCGAGGCGGCGCTGGGCGCGGTGAGCCGGCTGGGCGGGCGGGTGCAGGCGGGTCCCTTCACGGCCTCGTACGGCACGGTGGCCGTCGTCACGGACAATCAGGGGGCGTCGTTCGCGCTCCTGGAGCGCTGAACGGGGCGCTGAACGGCGTTCTCGCCGACGGGTCCGTCCCGGGGTGGGAATTTTTTGCCCGGATATGAAATCAGACACCCTGATTGCCCACGGGTTCGCAACCGGCCGCCCGGCCAGGAAGAATCGGGGTGCGTGCCGCCACGGCGGTGCGGTGGTGAGACGCTGCACGGGGCCGTGCGCACAAGTGGGTGGCGCGGCTCGTACGGGGAGGTGGCAGGCAAGTGGTGGATCAGCTGACGCAGCACGATCCTCGGCGGATCGGGCCGTTCGAGGTGCTGGGACGGCTGGGTGCCGGCGGCATGGGGCTGGTCTATCTGGCACGCTCGGCCTCGGGCCGGCGCGTGGCGATCAAGACGGTCCGCACGGAGCTCGCCGAGGACCAGCTCTTCCGCGTGCGGTTCACGCGTGAGGTGGAGGCCGCCAGGGCGGTCTCCGGCTTCTACACGGCCGCGGTCGTCGACGCCGATCCGCGCGCCGCCGTGCCCTGGCTGGCCACCGCGTACGTTCCCGCGCCCTCCCTCGAGGAGATAGTGAACGACTGCGGGCCGATGCCGGCCCAGGCCGTGCGCTGGCTGGCGGCGGGCGTCGCGGAGGCCCTCCAGTCGATCCACGGCGCGGGGCTGGTCCACCGTGACCTGAAACCGTCGAACGTGCTCGTGGTCGAGGACGGCCCCCGGGTGATCGACTTCGGTATCGCGTCCGGAGTCTCGAACACCCGTTTGACCATGACGAACGTGGCCGTCGGCACCCCCGCCTACATGTCGCCCGAACAGGCGAAGGACTCGCGGAGCGTGACCGGCGCGAGCGACGTCTTCTCGCTCGGCTCGATGCTCGTCTTCGCCGCCACCGGCCACCCGCCCTTCCACGGCGCGAACCCGGTCGAGACGGTCTTCATGCTGCTGCGCGAGGAACCGGACCTGGAAGGCCTCCCCGACGAGCTGCGCCCCCTCATCGAGTCCTGTATGCAGATGGACGCCACGGCCCGCCCCAACCCGGCCGACCTCCAGGCCCAGCTCGCCCCCCACCTCTTCGGCTCGGGCTCCGACGACAGCGGCACGGCGTCGGCGTGGCTGCCCGAGAAGGCGGTCGCCCTCATCGAGACGCGCCGTGGCGGCCGTGCGGTGAAGCCGGCCCCCGTGAGCCCGCGCGGCGGTGGCGGTGGCGTGGGACTCGGCCGGCCCGACGCGCCGGCCGTGCCGCCCCCGCCGTCCCACGATCCCGTGGTGCTCGCCCGGCCGGCCCAGCCGCCCGCGCACGTCGGCGCCCCCGACACCGGTCCCGTCCGGCTGGCCGGTGCGGCCGTGCCGATCGGGCCCGGCCCGCGCGTCGCCGACGTACGCGCCACGGCCGCCGTGAAGGCGCCGGTCGCCGAGCCCGGCCTGGTCGCCAACTGGTCCCGCCTGCACCCCGGCGTCAACGGCGCCGACACGGCCCTCCCGGCCACCCAGGGCGCGCCCGCGGAGACGCCCGCGGGCTGGCGGCCCTGGCGCTTCCGCATGTCGAACGACGTGTGGGGGACCCCGTCGGTGGCCGGCGACCTGGTGTACGTCACCTCCTTCGAGGTGCACGCCCTCGACGTGGCCACCGGCCGCCGTCGTTTCAAGACCCGGGACGTGGCCTGGTCGATGGCGGTCGCGGACGGCCGTGTCCACGCCTCCGACGGGCCCACGCTGTTCGCCCTGGACGCCCGCGAGGGGGCAGACCTGTGGCGGCTGTCGACGGAGGCCTGGGTGTACTCGCTCAAGGCCGACCGGGGCACGGTCGTCACCGGCACGCGCGGCGGCGGCGTGCAGGGCTGGGAGGCCTCCAACGGGCAGAAGCTCTGGGAGATCTCCGGCTGCCAGACCGACTTCGAGTCCCCGGAGGCCGGCCCGGTGCTGCACGAGGGCACGGTCTTCGTCTGGCAGGACGCCCGGCTGAGAGCCCTGGACGCCCGCACCGGCGAGGAGCGCTGGGCGTACCCCATCGGCGACACGGCCTCCTGCGGCGGCGTCCCGGTCCGTGTCACCCCCGCACCCGACGGCTACGTCTACCTGTCCGCCGGCACCCGCGTCCTCGCCGTCGACATCGCGAGCGGCATGGTGCGCTGGCACTTCGAGGCGCCGGCGGTCTTCCTGTCCCCGCCCGCGTTCGTTCCCGGCCCGGCGGTCACCGGCGGCGGCGTCTACCTCGCCGACTACCTCGGCACGGTGTACGCCATCGACGCCACCGACGGCCGCGACCGCTGGCGCATCGCCACCGAGGCCCGCTCCTCCGTCGACCCCGTTCTGGTGGCCGCCGGCCATGTCCACGTCGGCAGCGGCAAGGGGCTCTACACCCTGGACGCGGTCACGGGCACGCCCAAGTGGCGCTTCCAGGCGGGCGGCGACATCGTGGGCGCCCCGGCGGTCGCGGAGGGCCGTATCCACTTCGGCTCCACCGACCACCTGCTGTACACCCTGAAGGCCGACGACGGCCGGCTGCGCTGGAAGCTGGCGACCGGCGGCGAGATCACCGGCTCCCCGGTGGTCCGCGACGGCGTCGTGTACGCGTGCAGCAAGGACCGCTGTGTGTACGCGCTGGACGCGGAGAAGGGCACGGGCACCGCGCGGACGGCGTAGCCCGGTCGTCCCCACGGTGTCCGGGACGGCCGCCGCCCGGGGACGGCCCGGTCGCCCCGCGGTGACATGGCCGTGACAGGCGGTGTCTAACCTGTCCGTATGGATCGACGGGGGCAGAGACTCAGGTTCGCAGCGGTGGCGACGTGCGTCGTCCTGGCGCTGACCGGCTTCTCGACGGGAAGAGGCCACGGCCACGGCAGCAGCCACAGCGGTGGGGACGGCGGATGCAGCAGCTCCGGTCAGGACCACGACAGCTCGTCGTCGAGCGGCGGCGCCTCCGGATCGCGGTACCACGACTACGACCGCCAGGACGACGATGACGACGACACGGGCGGCGGCTCCGGCTCGTCGACCCTCCAGGACGCCACGGTCCGGCTGATCGACTGCGCGAGCCCGAGCAGGGCCTACGCCACCGTCGAAGTCACCAACCCGAACGCGACCAGCGCCTCCTTCACCGTCACGGTCGCCTTCCTCGACGCCGGTTCCGGCGAGGTGGAGGAGCGGACCGAGGACGCGTACGTCGCCGGGAACGGCACGGAGACGGTCAAGGTCGGTCTGTCCGCCCCCGGCGTCGAGGCGAAGGTCGACCACTGCGCCGCGGAACCGTACGCACCGGCGAACTGACCGCCCGCCTCTCACCGGGCCGCTGCCTCCGTCGCGGACGCCTCCGTCACGGACACCTCCGCCCACACCGTCTTGCCGACGGGCAGGCGGGGAGCCGTCCCCCACCGCACGGCCAGCGCGGCCACCAGGAGCAGCCCCCGGCCGGACTCGCCCTCCGGACACGCGGAGGGCGGGACGGCGGGCGGGACGGCGGGCGGGACGGCGGGCGGCCGCTTCGCGGCGGCGGCGTCCGCGACCTCGACACGCACCAGCCCCGCGGCCGCGTCGAAGGCGAGCCGGAGGCCGAAGTCCCGTCCGGGGAGCCGCCCGTGGAGCGCCGCGTTCGCCGCGAGTTCGCCGACCACGAGGGCGACCGCGCAGGACGCGTCCGAGGCCGACGGGTGACCCCACTCCTCCATGCGCCGTACGGCGAACCACCGGGCGAGCCGGGCGCCTCGCGGCGTGGAGGCGAACTGCTCGGCGAACGAGGGGAGTTCCCTCGGCGCGTGGTCCGAAGCGGTCGTTCCTGTCAGCACGGCTCGTCCGTCCTTGTCTTCCGTGTCCTCTGCCGAACCCGGGACGTCTCGAGGTGTGCACGAGTCGTCACGTTCCGTTCTCAAGAGTCGGCCGATCGCCCTACGCTCGACAGGTGACACGGCATTACTTTTCACCCCGTAAGGAACGGACGTGACGCTTTGGCCAACGGAATTGATCCCAGCGTGTCGATGGCGGCCCTCTTCGGCGCACGGGTGCGCAGGCTCCGTACGGCGGCGGGCCTGACCCAGGCCGAACTCGGCGACCGGACCCACGTGGTGAGCACACGGATCACCCAGATCGAGCGGGCGTCCGGCGCGAAGCCGACGCTGGACCTGGCGCGTGCGCTGGACACGGTCCTCGGCGCGGACGACCTGCTCGTGGAGCTGTGGCCGTACGTGTACCGGGAGGCGTTCCCGGACTGGTCGCGCAAGTTCATGGAGTACTCGGCGCGGGCGGTCGCCATCAGGCAGTACGCGGCGCACGTGGTGCCGGGCCTGTTGCAGACGGAGGACTATGCGCGGGCGGTGCTCAGCCTGGACGCTCTGTTGGACGGCGAGGAGCAGTTGGAGGAGCGCGTCACGGCTCGTATGGGACGGCAGGAGCGGCTGAACTCGCCCGACAGGCCGGAGCTGTGGGTGATCCTCGACGAGGCGGTGCTGAGACGTCCGATCGGCGGCGACGCCGTGATGCGGAAGCAGTTGGCGCGGCTGCTCGACGCGGCCGCGGCTCGTCACATCACCGTGCAGGTACTGCCGTTCGATCAAGGCGGGCACGAGGCGATGGGCGGCTCGCTGACGGTTCTGACTCTGCCGGACGGCTCGGAAGTGGCCTACACAGAGGGTGCGGACTATGGCCAACTCATCGAAGCACCAGCCGATGTCAGCCGCTACAAGGTGATTTACGATCGGCTGCGGGCGGCAGCCCTGCCCCCGATCATGTCACTGGACATGATCCGGTCCACGTTGGAGGGCAACTACCGTGGCGCGAATCTCCCGTCCCGATCCGAACGGCGTCGCCTGGCGCAGGAGCAGCTACAGCAATCAAGCGGGCGGCGACTGCGTGGAGGTGGCCGACGGGTTCCGGGCCGTCGTCCCGGTCCGTGACAGCAAGGCCCCGCAGGGTCCGGCGCTGTGCTTCGGGGCAGCCCCCTGGACGGCCTTCATAGACCAGTTGAAGGCGGGACGCCCCCGTACCTGAGACGACCGGCCGCCGACCGCGTTCCGGGCTCACCGGACCCTTGTCCACGAGGGTCCGGCGGGCCGCCGGCCTCCTGAAAGAACCGGGGGAAAGCGCGCCTTTGGCGCCCGGGCGGGGGCGGCCCTGGACAAGCGGCAACCGGCGGGAGCGCGTGATGACCCACAGTGGTCAGCGGATCCTCAGAAGCCCGGAACGCTGCGTACGTTCCGCTCGGCGACATCGGGCAGGAACCGCGCGACAGTGACGAAATCGGCGTCGTCATGCAGGACGACCAGGCCGTGGTGCGCGGCGGTGGCACAGATCATCAGGTCGAGTGGACCGGCCGCGCCGAGGGCTCCTCGCTCGGCGAGCGTGTGCTGGGCCGCGTCGACCCAGTCCCACAACCGCTTCGGCAGCGGCACGTCAGGGTAGAGATCGGCGAACATCTGCCCCATGGCCTCGTACTCCACGGCGTTGCGGGCCGAGCGCCGGAACTCGGCTCGCTGGGCGGCGCACGAGCCGATGGCCTGGAGCGTGGTGGTCTCCAGCCACGCGTCCCTCAGCTGCTCCTCACGCAGCAGGCGCCACAGGCCCGAGGAGTCGAGCAGGTAGTGGATCACGCGCCGCCCTGCTTGTCCTCGGCGCGGTGTCGCTGCCAGCCGTCATAGTCCCACTGCTGGGCGGCGCGGAAGTGCTTGGCCACGAGCGCTGCCCGCTCATGGCGTTCGGCGTACTCGCGGAGGGCGGCATTGACCACGTCCTTCTTGGTGCCGCCGCCGGCGACGCGCATGGCCTTCTCCAGGGCGTCGTCATCAAGATCGATCGTCGTCACACTCATACTGGACTCCTTTATTCAAGAGCAACATCGATTATATATATCCACCGCCGACCTGCGCGCTTCATCCGGAATCCGCTCACCGGACCCGGGGCTTCTCCCCCCGACCGCTTCCCGAACAACTCCGCCTGTGCTCCTCGCCCGGCAGATTCCCCAGGGCGATGAGGTGCGGGGCCTGGGCGAACGCCGTCGCGCGGGCCGCCTCCTTCGCCGCCCACAGGGCCCGCACCGTGCCCTGGACGCCGGCGGGGCCGGGCGTGCGGCGGTCTCGGCCGCCGCCTGAGCCAGATCGACATCGGTGCCGATCAGTGGTTCGCCGGCGTCGAGCCGGGCGAGGAGCAGCCCCAGGTTCGGCCAGGGCTCCCCGTGGTGGCGGCCAACCATGTCTCGGTCAAGGCGATCACCGACCTGTGGGAGGCCGGGGAGAGCGTCGAGGACATCGCGTACGACTACGCCATGACGCCTGAGCAGGTGGACGCCCTCTGCCAGGCAGTGGTGAGCCTTGTCGCCTGAGTTCTTCCTCGACCGCAATCTCGGGCGTCGCGTGGCGGAAGGGCTGAGGGCGTGCGGCTGGACGGTTCACCGCATCGGCGATGTCTTCCCCGACGACGGACAGGACGTGCCCGACGAGGAATGGATCACTCACGGCCTCGACCGGTCATGGGCGCCCCTCTCGAAGGAACTGCCTCACAGCCTCACGGAAAGGTTCCCAACGGTGGCTGTTATGGTCAGCTCGCCGCCGATCGCGTGCAGGTATGCGGCCATGGTCGAGGTGTCCAGGCGGGCGAGGCCCCGCTCGATCTGGCTGATCCGTCCCTGAGTGACCCCCATGGCCTGGGCGACCTGTACCTGGGTGAAGCCTTGCGCCTTGCGGAGGGCGGCCAGTTCATGGCCACGCTCGGCGTCGACCATCTCCGCCTTGATGGTGTCGATGCGCTCGCGCTTCTCGGAGGTGATGTCGGCCGTCAGGTCGGCCATGGTGCCGAGTTTCATCTGCTCTGCCCTTCCTTCTTCTCCTGCTCCAGTCCCTCAAGGTAAGCCGCGTACTTGTCGTCCGCTTCCTTGACGGCCTTGGGATACCAAGCTGCCCACTGCCGACCGGCTGCTTTGTTGCCGGCCACCAGGAAGATGGCTCGCCGCTCCGGGTCGAAGACGAAGAGCATGCGGATACTCACGGTCCCGCCGTTGCGTGGGCGCAGTTCCCGCATGTTCCGGTAGCGACTCTTCTCGATCGCGCCGACCGTCGGGCGGCGGAGCGCCGGACCCACTTCCTGGAGTCTTTCCAGAGCGGCTATCACATGGAGATGGCTGTCCGGGTCTTCCGCCGAAAGAACCGGGGAAGGTTCCACATGGTGAACCTCGGACGGAGTTCTCACAGGAAACCCGGCCGAAGGACTGGCCCGCCGAGCAACGCGCAGTGCCGCTGTCGCGCCGGCAGGCGGGTGACTCAACGGGCGGGCGGCAGCCGTCTGCAAACACTGATGTGACACTGTCGGGGAGAACAACCATTACCTCCGCGTCGCCCCGGTCCGGCCGGATCGGATCCTTCTGTCTGCGGGCCGGCCGGTCGGGCTGTTCGGTCCGTCCGGCGTGGTGATGCGGAACGACAGGTGCGCACCGTGCGGTGTGTCCTGGACCGCCAGGGTGCCTCCGTGGGCGGTGGCGATGTCGCGGGCGATGGCCAGGCCGAGTCCCGATCCGCCGGCGTCACGTACCCGGGCCTCGTCCAGTCGGTAGAAGCGCTGGAACACCCGTTCACGGGAGGCGGCCGGGATGCCCGGGCCGTCGTCGATGACGTCGAGCCCGTCAGCCGTGACCCGGATGGTGACCTGGGAGGCGGCGTGACGGACCGCGTTGGCGACGAGGTTGGCGACCATGCGTTCCAGGTGCGAGCGGGAGCCGGTCACGATGACGTCGGACTCCAGCTCCAGCGCGATCTTCACGGGGGCCGGGCGTGCGGCGGTCTCGGCCGCCACCTGAGCCAGATCGACATCGGTGCCGGTCAGTGGTTCGCCGGCGTCGAGCCGGGCGAGGAGCAGCAGATCACCGGTCAGCTCCTTGATACGGGCCACGTCGGTGAGTGCTTCGGTGACGAGGCCGGGTGCCTGCGGCATCCCCAACTCGAGTCGGGCGCTCAGTGTGGCGACCGGGTTGCGCAGTTCGTGGGCGGCGTCGGCGACGAACTGCTTGTGCCGCTCGACCGCGGACTCCAGCTGGCCCAGGGTGACGTTCATGGTCCGGGCCAGGCGTGCCACCTCGTCGCGGGTGACGGGCTCGGGCACCCGACGGTGGAGGTTCTTGGCGGTGATGTCCGCGAAGGTGGCCCTGATCGATTCCACGGGGGCGAGCACCCGGCCCATCAACTGCCATGTCATCACGGCCATCAGCACCACCAACGCCGGGACACCCACCAGGAGCAACTGCTCAAGCACGCCGAGGGCCATCCGCACGGGCGCCAGCGAGACCCTGGCCTTCACCGTCACCGGGCCGTCGGTGGTGACCACGACGGTGCTGGCGGTGGCGTAGCCGTCGGCCACGACCACCTTCTCCTCGCCCCGGTCGGCGCCGTTCCCGCTCTTTTCCGGTGTCGGCTCCGCGCCGCCGACCCCGCCGGGTGGAGCCGCGACGACGGGCGGGTCCTCCTCGAGCGCCGCGGCACTGGCCCTGACCTTTCGGACGGCCTCGTCGGCGACGCCGCCCTGCAGACTGTCGCGCAGCGTGAGGATCAGCACCAGGGAGGCCGCGGTCAGCACCGTGGCGACCATGACGGACGCGGCCAGGGTCACCCGCATCCGCACCGACAGCCGGTTCACGGAAGTTCCAGAAGATAGCCGCTGCCTCGTACGGTCGTCAGGGTGCGGACTCCGAACGGCGCGTCGATCTTGCGGCGCAGGGCACTGATATAGACCTCGACGATGTTGGGATCGCCCTCGAAGGCGAAGTCCCAGGCGTGCTGAAGCAGTTCCGCTTTGGTCACCACCTGGCCGGCCCGGCGGCACAGCAGATGCAGCACCGCGAACTCCTTGGGAGTCAGTGCTATGTGTACGCCGCCGCGCCGGGCGCATGCCGCCGCCGGGTCCACCTGTAGATCCCCCACCTCGATGACGGCGGGCCGTTCCTGCGCCCCGCGGCGGACGAGCGCCCGCAGCCGCGCCAGCAGCACCGCGAAGGAGAACGGTTTGGCCAGGTAGTCGTCCGCGCCGCTGTCCAGTGACTGGACCTCGTCGAGTTCACCGTCCATCGCGGTCAGCATCATGATCGGTGTCCAGTTGCCGGCTTCGCGCAGCTTCCGGCACACGGCGAAGCCGTTGAGGCCTGGCAGCATCACGTCCAGCACGATCGCGTCGTACCGGTGCTCGCCGGCCATCCAGACGGCCTCGCCGCCGTCACCGACCACGTCCACGGCGAAACCCTTGTCCACCAGTCCGGACTTGATGACGTCGGCGAGTCGTTGTTCGTCCTCGACCAGAAGCAAGCGCATCCGCTCAGTTTCCGCCATGCGACCTGAAGAAATCCTGAAGACGCCCCTCAGGAGGTTTTCAGGTACGGCCCGGAAAGCTTGCCGCCATGAACACGACCTCAAGCTTCCGTGTCATCCGTCAGGCGGCGGCCGGTGCGCTCGCTGCCCTTGTGCTCGCCGGATGCGGGACCAGCATGGCCGCCACGGACCCGGACCGGAACAGCGCCTCGCCGAACGCTCTCTCCGGTATCTGCGCGGCCTCCACGCAGCGAAACGGCATCGTGCACTGCACGGAACCGTTCGCGGGAAAGAAGCCGATCCGACTGCCGAGCGACCCGTCCCGCACACAGCGCTACGGAGCTGTCAAGGGCGGCGGATCGAAGTTCCACACCCGCGGCGGCGATCTGCCGCTCTCCGCTGCCGTCGCCAGGCAACTGGAAGCGGACATCGAAAACCGCCGCCGCGCCTACGCGAACACGATCTACCTCGCGGTGATCTCCCAGGGCGCCGTCACCAAGATCAAACCGGTCGCGGACATCGAGGAGAACGCCGTCCTTCGTGCCGCCTTCGCCGGGCGGGCCATGGAGGGCGCCATCGGTGTCCGCACCCGACAGGGTGACTACTCCCTTCGCGAGACCCTTCCCGTCCGTATCGAATTCGCCAAGTCACCGGTCCACGGGAAGCTGACCGGAAGGATCACCAACGCGACCAGGGCCGTCCGTAGCGCCAAGGGCTCCTGCTTCGCCCCGCTCAACCGCACCCGGGCGAATCCTCTTGCCGGTGTGTTCACAGCCAAGATCGCCATCGAGCGTGCCTTCTCCATGCACGCGCCGTTCGACGACGAACTCCTCCTCGAGTGGTCGAGCGACGTCAGCAACATGGGCTCCGCGTACTACCCGAGCATCGCGACCCTGCTCGGCGGGGACCCCCTGGGCCGGACCTGGGAGACGATGCTCCACGGAACACCGTCGGCCGGCCCGCCCGTCGACCTTCGCCTCGTCAACGGCGGCGGTGGAACCTGCTGACGACATGGCCGAACAACCATCCGTCCCCGTCGTGATCGACCCCAGGTTCGGCCAGGGCTCCCCGTGGTGGCGGCCAACCATGTCTCGGTCAAGGCGATCACCGACCTGTGGGAAGCCGGGTTCTTGCTGGTCCTCTCACCGGACCCGGGGCCGTGACGCCGACCGCTTCCCGAACAACTCCGCCTGCTCCTCGCCCGGCAGATTCCCCAGCGCGATGAGGTGCGGGGCCTGGGCGAACGCCGTCGCGCGGGCCGCCTCCTTCGCCGCCCACAGGGCCCGCACCGTGCCCTGGACGCCGGCGGGCGGATACCCGGCGACGACGGCCGCGCAGGCGACGGCCGCCCCCGACGCGCCGCCCGCCTCGGTGACTTCGGAGACCAGGCCGACCTCGTGGGCGCGCCGTGCGGAGATCCGTTCCGCCGTGCCCATCAGCATCATCCGCGCGACCTCCCCGTAGGGCATGCGCTGCGCCAGGAGCACCGACTCGTAGGCGCTGACCATCCCGTAGGTGGTGTGGGGGTCGAAGAAGACGGCGTCGGCGCCCGCGACGACGAACTCGCACTCCCCGAGCAGGTAGAAGGCGCCTCCGCAGGCCATGCCCTCCACGGCCGCGACGACCGGCTTCCACAGGTCGTTCGCCTTGGGGCCGACGGTGAGCAGCGGATCGTCCTGCATGAAGGGGGAGCCGGGCTGCGGGACGACGGCGTCCCGGTCGATGCCGGTGGAGAACGCCCGCCCTCCCGCGCCGGTCAGGACCGCGGCCCGCACCCGGTCGTCGAAGCGCAGCCCCCGCCAGACGGAGCGCAGTTCGTCGGCCGTGGCGAGGTCGATGGCGTTGAGTCTCTCCGGCCGGGCGAGGGTGACGACGGCGACGCCGGTGTCCTCGTCGACGTCGAGGCGCACGCTCACGGCCGCTCCAGGACCCAACTCGGCAGTCCGTCGCCGTCGAAGACGACCTGGACGCGGGCGCCGATCCGGATCCGGTCGGGGGGGAAGGAGTCCAGGGCGGCTCCCGGTGCGCTCACCAGGTTTCCCACCAGCCGGATCCGGGGCGTCTCGGCCAGCTCGACGACGATCACGTTGTAGGGGGCCTGCGCCGCGTACTCCGGCAGCAGGGGCGGGTGGGGGACGACGTAGGACCAGATCCGCCCGCGTCCCGAGGTGCGCCGCCACTCGCTCGCGAAGGACCGGCAGTGCGGGCAGCAGGGGCGGGGCGGGAAGCGGGGCTCGCCGCAGTCGGCGCAGGTCTGGACGCGGAGCTCGCCCCGGGCGGCGTACTCCCAGAAGGGGGCGCCGTCGGGGTCGGTGACGGGGGTGAGCATCGTGGGGTCAACTCCTCGGGCTCTCAGTTCCTGAGCAGCAGGGCGGAAGTCGGGACGCCCTCGCCGGCGGTGACGAGACAGGCCGCGGCGTCCGGCACCTGGGCGGTGCTGGTCCCGCGCAGTTGCTTGACGCCTTCGTTGATCAGGTTGAAGCCGTGGACGTAGGCCTCGCTCAGCCCGCCCCCGCCGGTGTTGATCGGCAGCCGCCCTCCGGTCTCCAGCGCGCCGCCCTCGGTGAAGGCGCCTCCCTCGCCGCGCCCGCAGAAGCCGTAGCCCTCCAGGGAGAGCGGCACGAGCGGGGTGAAGGCGTCGTAGATCTGGGCGACGTCGACGTCGGCGGGGGTGAGGTCGGCGTGCTTCCACAGGTGCCGGGCCGCGGTCCAGGCGGGTCCGGTGAGCGGGTCCTCGTTCCAGTAGTTGACCATGCCGTGGTGCTGGGCGGGAAGGCCCTGGGCGGCGGAGTGCACGTAGACGGGCCGGCTCCGGCAGTCCCGGGCCCGTTCCCGGCCGACGATCACGCAGGCCAACGCCCCGTCCGTCTCCAGGCAGTTGTCGTAGAGGCAGAGGGGTTCGCTGATCCAGCGGGCGGTCATGTACATCTCGCGGGTGAGCGGACGTTCGTACATGATCGCCGCCGGGTTCTGGTTGGCCCGGTTGCGGCAGGCGAGGGCGACGTTGAAGAGGTGGTCGCGGGTCGCGCCGTACTCGTGCATGTAGCGGCGGGCCAGCATGGCTATCTCGTCGGCGGGCCGCAGCAGCCCGAAGGGCCGGGTCCACTGGGCCGGGGTGGGCAGCTGGACGGCGGTGTTCGTCCACGGGCGCGGTCCGCTGCCCCGCTTGCGCGAGCGCCAGGCCACCCCCACCGTCGCCTGCCCGGCGGCGATCGCGGCGGCGAGGTGCGCGACGGTGGCGCACGAACCGCCGCCGCCGAAGCCGGCCTTGCTGAAGAAGGTGAGGTCGCCGAAGCCGACGGCCTTGGCCAGCTCGACCTCGTCCGTCTCCTCCATCGTGTAGGAGGCGAGCGCGTCGACCTCGTCCGGCGCGATGCCCGCGTCGTCGAGGGCGGCGAGGACGGCCCGGCAGGCGAGCGTCTTCTCGGACTCGGGGAGGTGTTTGGCGAAGGGGGTCTGGCCGATGCCGACGATGGCGGTGGCGTCCTTGAGGGTCACGCTGCGCGCACCTCCGCGATGCGATATGACGGCTGACAGTGCGTCAGGTTACAGCTAATCTGACGGGTAGTCAGCTACCGGCGGGGAGACGTGTGATGCGCGGTGACGTGGAGTGGGGCAGCATCCCGGGCCTGGTACACGCGGCGGCCGAGCGGCACGCCGACGCCGAGGCGGTGGTGGAAGGCCGCACCCGGATCTCGTACGCCGAACTCGGCGCCCGCGTGGAGCGTGCGGCGGCGGCCTGCCTGGCGAACGGGGTCCGGCCGGGCGACCGGGTAGGAATCTGGGCGCCGAACTCGCTCGACTGGATCGTCGCGGCGCTGGGCGCCGTGTCGGCGGGGGCGGTGCTGGTGCCGGTCAACACGCGCTTCAAGGGCGCCGAGGCGGCCGACGTGCTGCGCAGGAGCGGGGCCGGGCTGCTGTTCGTGACCGGCACGTTCCTCGGCGCCTCGTACGTGGCGTCGCTGCGACGGGCGGCCGGGGAGGGGCCCGGCACGGGGCCGCTGGGGGGCCTGCCGGAGCTGGACCAGGTGGTCGTGCTGGCGGACGACGCCCCGGCGGACTTCCGCACCTGGAAGGACTTCCTGGCGAGCGGCGAGGGCGTGGGGCGGGCGGAGGTCCGCGAGCGGGCGGACGCGGTGCGCGGGGACCAGCCCTCGGACATCGTCTTCACCTCGGGCACGACGGGCCGCCCCAAGGGCGCGGTGATCACGCACGCGCAGACTCTGCGGGCCTACGGGATCTGGACCGACCTCGCGGGACTGCGGCGCGGCGACCGCTATCTGATCGTGAACCCCTTCTTCCACACCTTCGGCTACAAGGCGGGGGTGATCGCCTGTCTGATGCGGGGCGCGACGATGATCCCGCAGCCGGTGTTCGACGTGGACGCGGTGCTGGCCCACGTGGCCTCGGAACGCGTCTCGGTGCTGCCCGGCCCTCCGACGCTCCACCAGTCCCTCCTGGACCACCCCGCCCGCGACCAGTACGACCTCTCGGCGCTGCGGCTGGTGGTGACGGGCGCGGCGGTGGTCCCGCTGCGCCTGGTGGAACGGCTGCGGCGCGAACTCGGCGTGGAGACGGTGCTGACGGCGTACGGCCTGTCCGAGGCGAGCGGCATCGTCACGATGTGCCGGCGCGGCGACGAGCCGGACGTCGTCGCCACCACCTCGGGCCGGGCGATTCCCGGCACGGAGGTGAAGGTGGTCGACGAGCGAGGCGGCGAACCGGCCCCCGGCACGCCGGGCGAGGTGCTCGTGCGGGGCTTCAACGTCATGCGCGGCTACCACGAGGACGCGGCGGCCACGGCGCAGACGCTGACCCCGGACGGCTGGCTGCGCACCGGCGACGTGGGCGTCCTGGACGCCGCCGGCAACCTCCGCATCACCGACCGCATCAAGGACATGTTCATCGTGGGCGGCTTCAACGCCTACCCGGCGGAGATAGAGCAGCTCCTCGGTCTGCACCCGGACGTGGCCGACGTCGCCGTGATCGGCGTCCCCGATCCCCGGCTGGGCGAGGTGGGCAGGGCGTACGTGGTCCGCCGGCCGGGCGCGGTGTCGACGGCCGACGACCTGATCGCCTGGGCCCGCCGCGAGATGGCGAACTACAAGGTGCCCAGGTCGGTGGAGTTCGTCCCCGCCCTGCCCCGCAACGCGAGCGGCAAGGTGGTGAAGGGGGAGCTGAGGGGGTCGGGAACCGCGTGATGCGTCAGGCGGGCCACACGGTGACCTGGAGCACGTAGACGCACTCGTGCCGGGGGACGGTGAGGTAGAGGAACATGCCGCCGGGCACGTAGGCGGTCTGCACTCCTTCACCTGCGCCTTGATAGGCGCTTCCGTCCAGGTGCAGAGCCTCGGCTGCCCGGACGATCTCCTCTGCCCGCTTCTCCACCTCGATGACGAAGGCGGGGGGAGCCGGGGTCCCTCCGCCGATGACCTGAGTCTCGTCCGGGTCGTATTCCCAGTGCCAGTCAGCCACGGGCGAGCGACTCCCTCGCCCAGACGTGAAGGGCGTGGATCTCGTCCATGGCGTCGCGCCATGCCGGCCGGTCCCGGTCGACGCTCTGCGCCGTGTACTCGGCCGCGCGGAGCCGGGAGGCTGTCGACGGGATCCGCGCGATCTCGATCGCGAGGGCCCACGACTCGAGGAACTGGGTGATGGGCCCCAGGCTGCCCGTGCGGGCAGCGAGTGCGATCGCCTCATCCTTCTGGCGTTCCATCTCCGGCAGGCGGTGAGGGGCCACCTGGGCCAGAGCGACGCGAAGGGCCGCGGGGGTGCGCTCGGGCCGAGACACGAGTGGCCCGTCGGGTTCCATGTGCTGCGCGGTCATCCTGCTCCTCCATGGGCTGTACCAAGCTCACGGTACGACAGAGACAGCCGGTCACGCAGGGGGCTCGGCAAGGCGGTCGAGGGAGAGCTGCGGGGGCTCGGCGGGCGTCACCCGGGGGAGTGATGGGGGTGGTGATCCCGCCCGCACCGTGCGTCGCGCCGTTCTCCTGGTCGCCGGAGACAAGGCCGCTATGCGCGGGCCCTGGGCGGGGAACTGCGGGTCGTCGCGGACTTCGGGGACACGCAGTACACGGTGGCCTGAGCGGGCCCCGTCCCGCTCCCCCGCACGCCTCGGCCGCGGCGGCGCCCCCTCCGCGCCGCCGCGGCCGATCCCCGTCGGGTGTGGCTCACTTGCCGCCCAGGCCCAGGGCGGGCGGGGCCGGCATCGCGTTGTTCAGCGCGACGATCTGATCGTCCTCGGTGGCCGGCTCGCTGGGCATGGCGTTGTTCAGCGTGGTGATCGTCTCGTCCTGGGCCGTCGGCTCGCTCGGCATGGCGTTGTTCTGCGGCGAGACTTCCGCGGCCTTGTTCTGGTCGCTCATGGTCCTGGGTTCCTCCGTTGCTGTGACGAATGAGGAACGCCCGTCCGGAAGCCTCCCCCGAGGGCTTCCGGACGAGCGCTCGGAGCCGCACAGTAACCGGTGGGCTCCCGGCCGGACCGTCTGCCCCCCGACGCGACGGTCTGACTCGTCAGACAGTGCACGAGGGCGATAAACAAACGCTGAACGCCCCGCCGTTACGGTCCCGAACGTCCCGCAGGTACGGTCCCGAAGGCCGCCGCCGGTACGGTCCCGAGCGGGCGCGGTCATCCCGTGGAGGTGGGTGTGAGGAGCGCGCGGGCGTCGTCCGCCTCCGGTGCGCCGCTCTGCTCGTAGAGGCTGAGCGCCTCACGCCAGCAGGCCCTGGCCCGGTCCGCCTGGCACAGCTCGGCGAGGGCCCGTCCCAGCAGGGTCAGGACGTTCCCGCGCATCCGGTCGCCGCCGATGCAGCCCAGGGTGAGGGCCAGTTCGGCATGCTGCGCGGCCTGCGCGGGGCGGCCCGCGGCCAGGTGCACCTGGGCGATGCGGAAGTTGGTCACGCCCTCCCACAGCCGCTGCCGGTGTTCGTGGAAGATGTGCAGGGCCTCGGCGAAGTCGGCGAGCGCCTCCGTGTGGCGGCCCGCCTGGGTCAGTGCGACCCCCAGCGCGAAATGGCTGTTGGCCAGGCGCACCGACCGGCCGATCTCGCTGTGCGCGGCGAGGCCCCGCTGCGCGATCTCGACCGCCTTGGCCGTCTCTCCCATGCCCAGGTACGCGCGGGACAGGTTGCCCAGAGCGGTGGCTTCGAAGGGGCGGTTGCCCGCCGCCCGCAGGCCTTCGAGAGCCTGGTCGAAGAACACCTTGCCGTCCGCGAACCGGCCCTGGTGCAGACAGATCAGCCCGCGGTTGTTGGCCACCCAGCTCACGGCGGTGGCGTCCCGCGCGCGGTCCGCGAGTTCCATGGCGACCCGGGCCTCGTCCTCCGACTGCTGGATGCGGCCGGAGACCAGGAGCACATCGCTGAGCACCGTCCGGGCCCTGCCCTCCGCCCGCCGGTCGTCCATCGCCCGGGTGGCCTCGCAGGTGGCGCGCGCCGTGGTCTCGTACTGATGCGAGTTGGCCCCCGACTCGGTCAGGTCCTTGGCCGCCCACAGCAGGTCGACGGCCTGCCGCAGCCGTTCCGTGCCCGCCGCCTGCCGGACGCAGGCCAGCAGCGGACCCGCCTCCGTGTACAGCCAGTCGAGGGCGGCCGTCGCCTCGGTGAAGCGCAGCCCCGGGTAGCGCGTGGGCTCCAGGTCGTCCACCAGCCGGTCCCTGGGGTGCTCGATCACGTACACCTGCGCGGTCGTCGCCAGGTAGAAGTCCAGCAGCCGTGACAGCGCGGCCCCCCGCTCCTCGGGCCGGGTGTCGCGCTCCGCGCATGCACGCGCGTAGAGCCGTACCAGGTCGTGGAAGCGGTAGCGGCCGGGGGCCGCGGACTCCAGCAGGGAGGTGTCCACCAGGGACTCCAGCAGGTCCTCGGCGTCCTCCGGCGGCAGGTCCAGGACGGCGGCGGCCGCCGCCAGGGAGATGTCGGGGCCGTCCGCCAGGCCCAGCAGACGGAACGCGCGGGCCTGGGACGGATCCAGCGCGCCGTAGCCGAGCTCGAACGTGGCCTTCACGGCGAGGTCGCCGGCCTGGAGCTCGTCCAGTCTGCGCCGCTCGTCGGCGAGCTTCGCCGCCAGCACCGACACCGTCCAGGTGCGGCGGGCCGCGAGGCGGGACGCCGCGATGCGGATGGCCAGCGGCAGGAAGCCGCAGGCCGCCACCACGTCCAGGGCGGCCTCGCGCTCCGACGCGACCCGCTCCTCGCCGACGATGCGGGTGAACAGGACGAGCGCCTCGTCCGGGGACATCACGTCCAGGTCGACCAGATGGGCGCCCGCCAGGTCGACCATCCGGACCCGGCTGGTGATCAGCGCCGCGCAGCCCTCCGTGCCCGGCAGCAGAGGGCGTACCTGGGCGGCGTCCTTCGCGTTGTCGAGCAGCACCAGGACCCGTCGCCCGTCGAGCACGGAGCGGTACAGCGCCGCCCGTTCCGCCAGGGAGTCCGGTATCGCCGAGTCGGCCGTGCCGAGCGCCCGCAGGAAGGAGCCCAGCACGGTCTCCGGCTCGGCCGCCCGCGCCCCCGCCCCCTGGAGGTCGACGTACAACTGGCCGTCGGGGAAGGCGGAGCGGGCCCGGTGGGCGAGGTGCACGGCGAGGGTCGTCTTGCCGACGCCCCCGATCCCGGCGAGCGCCGACACGGCCATCACCCGGCCCGTCCCGTCGCCCCCGCCGGGCCCGGACGCCGCCGCCAGCACCTCGCCCAGCTCCCGCACGAACGACGAGCGCCCGGTGAAGTCGGGCACGGTCGCCGGGAGTTGGGCGGGGCGGACCTGCACCACCGTGGGCTGCTCGGCGGGCGCGGACGGCTCGGCCAGCTCCGGGTCCGCCTGCAGGATGCGGCGCTGGAGCTCGCGCAGTCCCGCGCGCGGATCCACCCCCAGCTCCTCCGCCAGCAGCCGCCGGGTGTCGGCGTACACCGCGAGCGCCTCCGCCTGCCGGCCGCTGCGGTACAGCGCCAGCATCAGCAGCTCGCGCAGCCGCTCGCGCAGCGGGTACGCGGCCGTCAGCGCCGTCAGCTCCGAGACGGCCTCCGCGTGGCAGCCCTGCTCCAGGTCCATGTCCAGGCGGGCTTCCAGCAGCCCGAGCCGCCACTCCTCCAGCCGGACGCGCTGGGCCTCGGCGTAGGGGCCGGGGACGCCGGCCAGGGCCTCACCGTCCCACAGGCCCAGCGCCCGGTTCAGCACCTCCCGGGCCCGGCCCAGGTCACCGGCCGCCCGCGCCTTCTCCGCCTCGGCCGCGTGCTCCTGCGCCACCGCCAGGTCCAGGGCGCCCTGGCCCAGCCCGCGCACCGCGTACCCGCCCGACTCGCTCACCAGGACGCGCGGGTCCAGCGCCTTGCGCAGCCGGGAGGCGTACGTCCGCACCGCCGCCAGCGCCTGCGAGGGCGGGTCCTCGCCCCACAGGGCGTCGATCAGCTCGGCGGCCGTCGCGGTCCGGCCCTCGCGCAGCAACAGGGCGGCCAGCAGCGCGCGTTGCTGGGGGGACCCGGTGGCCAGCTGTTCGTCGCCGCGCCGGGCGCGCACCGGGCCGAGCACATCGAAGCGCAGCGCGGCCGGCTCCCCGGGGGAACCGGGGCGCCTCTGCTGCGGCACGCGTGGGCCGCCGTGCTCTGCGCGGTCGTCCATCAGGGCTCCCCTTAGGCATCCGAAGTACTCGCCCAGTTTGCCCTGTCCGCGCCAAGACCGTCAGCTGCGCGAGACGCCGATCACAGCGCGGCTCACCGGAGTTCACCGACCTTTCACACGCGCTGTGCGCACATCCGGTCACAGTCGATCACCGGCGGTGGCCGCAGGTTTGCTGACGGGTCGTCAGATCAGCGCTACCGTGCCCCCATGGACACCTCAGCGACCGCCTCGCCCGCCGTCCCGGCGACCACCGCACCGCTGCCGCTCATCATCTCCGTCGACGACCACACCGTGGAGCCGAGCACCGTCTGGCAGGACCGCCTGCCGAAGAAGTACCTCGACGTCGGCCCGCGCACCGTCCGCGCCCCGCTGAAGGAGATGACCTTCCTCGGCGGACGCTTCAAACCCGTCATGGGCGAGCCCGGCGACGACGGCCCGGTCGGCGACTGGTGGGTCTACGAGGACCTGCGACGCCCCCTCACCCGCCTCGACACCGCCGTCGGCTTCAGCCGGGACGAGATCAGGCTGGAGGTCATCACCTACGAGCAGATGCGCCCGGGTTCCTACGACGTCCCCTCCCGGCTCGCCGACATGGACGTCAACCACGTCCAGTCCGCCGTCTGCTTCCCCACCTTCCCGCGCTTCTGCGGCCAGACCTTCACCGAGGCCGCCGACCGCGAGCTGGGCCTGCTGTGCGTGCGCGCCTACAACGACTGGACGGTGGAGGAGTGGTGCGGGCCCGCGGCCCGGGGCCGGCTCATCCCCCTCACCCTCGTCCCGCTCTGGGACGCCGAACTGGCCGCGGCCGAGGTGAGGCGCAACGCGGCCCGCGGGGTCCGGGCGGTCGCCTTCTCCGAGATACCCCCGCACCTGGGCCTGCCCTCCGTGCACACCGACTACTGGGACCCCTTCCTCGCCGCCTGCGACGAGACCGGCACGGTCGTCGCCATGCACATCGGCTCCAGCAGCCGCATGCCGTCCACCTCCGAGGACGCCCCGCCCGCCGTCGGCTCCACCATCACCTTCGCCAACTGCTGCTTCTCGATGGTCGACTGGCTGATGAGCGGCAAGTTCGAGCGCTTCCCGAACCTGAAGGTGATGTACGCGGAGGGCCAGATCGGCTGGATCCCCTACATCCTGGAGCGTGCCGACGTGGTGTGGGAGGAGAACCGCGGCTGGGGCGGCGTCGCGGACAAGGTCCACCGGCCGCCGTCCGAGCTGTTCGCCGACCACGTCTACGGCTGCTTCTTCGACGACGCCTTCGGGCTGCGCAACCTCGACTCCGTGGGCGTGGGCAACGTCCTCTACGAGACGGACTACCCGCACTCCGACTCCACCTGGCCGAAGTCGCGGGAGGTCGCCGAGGCACAGATGGGCCACCTCGCCCCGGACGTGGTCGAACGGATCGTGCGGGGCAACGCCATCGAACTGCTGGGGCTGACCGAGGACGGCCTGTGGAGCCCCCGGTGAGCCTCGCGTACGGCATCCAGCTCCCGGTCCAGTCCCAGTCGACGATCTACGCCGAGCCCTGGGAGGCCGACGCGGGCCCCGCCGACCTGGTCGAGATCGCCCGCGCCGCCGACCGGGCCGGCTTCGCCTACATGGCCGCCTGCGACCACGTGGCGATCCCGCGCCGGCTCGCCGACGCCATGAGCACCGTCTGGTACGACCCGGTGGCCACCCTCGCCCACGTCGCCGCCGTGACGACCCGCGTGCGCCTGCTCAGCCACGTGGCCGTCGTCGGTCTGCGCCACCCCCTCGTGACGGCCAAGCAGTACGCCACCCTCGACCACCTCAGCGGGGGCCGGCTGGTCCTCGGGGTCGGCGCGGGACACGTGCGCGAGGAGTTCGAGGCGCTGGGCGCGGACTTCGAGCGGCGCGGCGCGGTCCTGGACGAGACGATCGACGCCCTGCGCGCCGCTCTCGGGCCGCAGGAGTTCCCCTCCCACCACGGCAAGGCGTACGACTTCGAGGGGCTCGGCCAGCGGCCCCGCCCCGCGCAGGCGCGCGTCCCCCTCTGGGTCGGCGGATCCTCCCCGGCCGCCGTGCGCCGGGCCGCGCTCAGGGGCGACGGCTGGCTGCCCCAGGGCGACCCGAGGGACCGGCTGCCCGCGCAGATCGAGCGGATCCGCCGGCTGCGCGCCGAGGCCGGAGCCGAGGGACCGTTCACCGTGGGAGCCATCACCGAGCCCCTGTACGTCGGGACGCCCGGGTGGGACGTCGGCCGCCGCACCCTCACCGGCTCCCCGCAGGCCCTCGCCGCATCCCTGCGCGCCTACCGGGAGATGGGCGTCGACCAGATCCAGGTCCGGTTCCGCTGCCGGACCCGCACCGAACTCGTCGACCAGATAGTCGAGTTCGGGGCGGAGGTGGGGCCGCTGCTGTAGGCGCCGTCCAGCAGCGGGGACAGCGGCACGGGGGCCGGTCGTGAGCGTTCGGCAGCCGCTCGCCGTCATGTCCGCCCGTGCTCGTGCGCTCCCGTGCCTGACCGTCGGGCTCGTCGCCGTCGGGGCCGACCCGACAGGTCCGGATGGTCAGCCGGGACACCCGGCCCTCCGGCCGGCGCCCGGCCTTCACCGCGCCTCGCGGCCCGTGCCCGGCGCGTGGCAGGAGCACGGGCAGCGGGACATCAGCAGCAGACCCGTGGCGCCCGGCAGCGGTACGTCGGACGTCTGGCGACAGCGCCGGTGCGGGTCCTCGTGACCGGGCCGCCCGGCGAGCGCGCACTCGGCGACCGGCGCCGGGTCGGCGCCCGCCTCCGGCGCCCTCACCACGCAACCACCCTTTCCGCGCGGACGGCATTCCGGCCGAGCCGGTCGAGGCCGCTGCCGAAGTCGGTGGCGAGGGCGAGCACGATTCGCTGCGGCGACTGCCCGGCCCGCTCCCGCTCGACGGCGACGAAGTAGGGGCGCACCAAAGGGGAGGCCTGGTCAATAACGCCGGCATCCTGCGCTTCAACGCCCTCACCGGCACGCCTCTCGACGAGTTCGTGCAGGTCGTGCAGGTCAACCAGGTCGGCTGGGAGTGCTCGGGGGAATGCGCCGGGCGGCGCGCGTGGCGGCGGTGGAACCAGTCCGACCGCCACCCGGGTACCAAGCCGTCCCGCGCGTCTCAGTCCGCCTTGAGGGCGGTGAGGACGTTCAGCCGGGCCGCCCGGCGGGCGGGCCAGAGTCCCGCCACCACGCCGACGAGCGCGGCGCCCGCGAGGGCCGCGGCGATGCGACCCCAGGGGACGACCATCTCGTACCCCTGGATGCTGTCGGAGACCATCCTGCCCGCGGCCCAGCCGAGGAAGATGCCCGCGCCGATACCCAGAAGAGCCCCGAACAGCGAGATGAGGACGGACTCCAGGTGAATCATCCGCCTGGTCTGCTCGGGCTGGAGCCCCACCGCGCGCAGCATCCCGATCTCACGGGTGCGCTCGAACACGGACATCGCGAGGGTGTTGACGACTCCCAGGACGGCGATCACCACGGCCATGGCCAGCAGCCCGTACAGCATGTTCAGGAGCAGGGTGATGGCCCCGCCACCGGCGGAATCGGCCAGGTCGTCGGTGTTCCGCAGCCGGATGAGGGGGTTCTGGTCGAGGGCGCGCTGCAGGGACCGCCGTACCGTCTCGCCGTCGCCGTCCTTGGTGTGCACCAGGACCGAGGTGTCCTCGATCTCCTTCAGATGGGGCTGGAGGGTGGCGAGCGGCATCATGGTGGTCGGCAGGAATTCGTCGTTGTGGTAGATGCCGCCGATCCGCAGGGTGTCCCGGCTGCCGTCGCCGTAGACCACCGGAACCCGCCGGCCCATGGCCAATCCGTAGGTGTCGGCCGTGGTGGTGTCGATCAGCAGGTTCTTGCCGCCGCCCGCGCCCAGTGCCGCGAGCGACCCCGACGCGAAGCTCGGGTCGAGGAGGTCGCCGATGCTCCGGGCGTCCACACCGGTCAGGTTCAGCTCGTTGTCGCCCATCCGGACGACGCTCTGGCGCCGCGGGCTCAAGGAGGTCACGGCCGTGGACTTCGCCAGGGCGTCATGGACCGACGCGGGCAGGTAGTCGCTTTTCCTCGACGAGATCTCGAAGTCGGCCGTGACGGTGTTCTCGGCCCGCTGGTGCAGCGATGTCGTGGCGGATACCGCGACCACCGTGAGGCCGGTGACCATGGACAGCCCGATCATCAGAGCCGAGGCCGTGGAGGCGGTGCGCCGGGGATTGCGCCGGGCGTTGCCCAGGGCAAGCGTGCCCGGGACACCGAAGCGGCGCAGGAGGGGCCCGGCCAGGGCGATGGCCGGGCCGGAGAGCGCCGGGGTCACCACGATGATGCCGATGAGCAGCAGGGCGGACGGGAAGAGGACGATGGTACGGCCCGTCTCGCCGCTGGACGCCGCGAACACCACGCCGAGCACACCGATCACGATCAGGGCGACACCCAGGGCGTTGCGCCTGCGGAGACTGCGGGCAGGCGGGGGTGTGTGGAGCGTGGACAGGGCGGCCACGGGAGGCACGGAGGCGGCGCGGCGGGCCGGCAGACAGGCGGCGAGCATGGTGACGACGACACCCACCAGGAACGAGACCAGCACGGTGCCCGGCGCGACGACCAACGGCCCGTCGGGGACGCCGGATCCGGTGGACGCGAACAGTTGCCGCATGGCCATGGCCACGCCGATACCGAGGAGGAACCCCGCGGCCCCTGCGCTCAGCCCCAGCAGGGCGGCCTCGATGAGGACGGAGCGGGTCACCTGGCGGCGTTCGGCGCCGACGGCCCGCATCAGGGCCACCTCCTGCGAACGCTGGGTGACCAGCATGGTGAAGGTGTTGCCGATGACGAAGATGCCGACGAACAGGGCGATGGCCGCGAAGACGAGCAGCACCTGGCCGAGCCCGTCCGTCCCCTCGGCGGCCTCGGCCCGCTGCTGCTCGCGCAACTGCGCACCCGTGCTGATCTCGGAGTCCTTGGGCAGCAGGTCGCGCGCCTCGGTCGCGAGCCGCTGCTCGGAGGCGCCGCGCTCGGCGTTGAGGGAGAAACCGTCGTACTGACCCGGCTTCAGCAACAGATTCTGCGCGGTGGCGTTGTCGAAGAACACCGCGGTGCCGCCGGAGCCGGAGGTGTTGTCGGTGCGGACGATGCCGACGAGTTTCTTGTGCAGCACCGGTCCGTCGATGGCCAGCCGGACGGTGTCGCCCACCTTGTAGCCGCCCTGGTCGGCGGTGCTGGTGTCCACCAGTACCTCGTCGGGCCCGGTGGGGGCGCGTCCGGTGATCAGCGGGTGGCGGTCGTCCTTGCCGTCGGCCTGGGGGAAGTAGTTGCCCGCCATGGACACCTTGTCCTCGGCGAGGGGGCGGCCGTCCTTCGCGGCCACGGCGGCGAACCCCTTGACGGAGCCGGTCACGGACGCCACGCCGGGCAGCCGTTGCAGGCGCCGTAGCGTGTCCTCCCCCGCGGTTCCGGGCTCGCCGGATTCCTGGTCGAACGGCGGTGTGACCTGGACCGAGACGTTGCGCAGGGTGGTGAGGTAGCGCTCCTTGTAGGCGTTGCCGACGGTGTCGGTGAAGACGAGGGTGCCCACGACGAAGGCGACGCCGAGCAGAACGGCGACCATGGTCATCAGCAGGCGGGCTTTGTGCGCAAGGACGTTGCGCAGGGCGGTGCGGAACACGGGCGGCCTTCCGGGGGGTGCCGGGTGAGGGGTGCTCGGGAACGGGACGCGTGTCAGGCACGGGGCGTACGCGCGTCACTCGGGGCGTACGCGCGTCAGGCGCGGTGAGCGGACGTCAGGCGTGGCGCGGGCGTCAGACCTGGTGCGCGGGTGTCAGGCGTGCCATCCGCTCCAGGACGGCCTCGGCGGTGGGCGCGTGGAGTTCGTCGACGATGCGCCCGTCGGCGAGGAAGACGACGCGGTCCGCGTAGGAGGCGGCGACGGGGTCGTGGGTGACCATGACGACGGTCTGGCCCAGCGCGCTCGTGGAGCCGCGCAGGAACTCGAGGATCTCGGCCCCGCTGCGGGAGTCCAGGTTGCCGGTGGGCTCGTCGGCGAAGACGATGTCGGGCCGCCCGGCCAGCGCGCGGGCGACGGCGACGCGCTGCTGCTGGCCGCCGGAGAGCTGGCCCGGCCGGTGGTCGAGCCGGTCGGCCAGGCCGACGGTCTGGACGATGCTCTCCAGCCAGGCCCGGTCCGGCTTGCGGCCCGCGATGTCCATGGGGAGGGTGATGTTCTCCACGGCGCTCAGGGTGGGCAGCAGGTTGAACGCCTGGAAGACGAAGCCGATGCGGTCGCGGCGCAGCCGGGTGAGCTGACGGTCGTTCAGGGAGCCGATCTCCGTGTCGCCGAGGCGGACCGACCCGAACGACAGCGAGTCGAGACCGGCCATGCAGTGCATCAGGGTGGACTTCCCCGATCCGGAGGGACCCATGATCGCGGTGAACCGGCTCCGGACGAAGCCGACCGTGACCGCGTCGAGGGCCACCACACGGGTGTCCCCCGTGCCGTACACCTTCGTCAGGTCGGTGGCGTGGGCCGCGTAGCTCTCCGGGGCGGAAGGGGGCAGGGTTGCGTGCATGCCGATCCTCGGTGGACGCTCGATGGATTGCCCCTCCTGGCAGAGGGTGTCGCCGCTGATGACGACCTCCATGAGCCTCCCGCCCGGCCACCCGCCGGCGGATCCCCCGAACATCCGGCACCGCATCCCCCGATCGGGGGAGATCGCCGCGGGACCGCCGTTCCGGCCCGACCGCGATGACCGCCGGGGCGCTGCTCCGGCGGGACCGCTCCTACGGCGCGATCGCTATTCGGCACGCCCCGAGCGGAAGGCCCAGGCCGCGACCTCGACCCTGTTGCGCAGGCCCAGCTTCGCCTGGACCGACCCCAGATGCGTCTTGACGGTGCTGGGCGCGATGTACAGCTCGGCGGCGATCTCCGGGTTGGTCAGTCCGCGGGCGATGCCCTGGACGACCTCCTCCTCGCGGTCGGTCAGCGGTTCGGCCGGCTCGGCCGCGCCGCGTCGCCGCGCCTGGGTGAAGTGCTGCAGCAGACGGAGGGTGATCTGCGGGGCGACCATGGCGTCCCCGCGGACGGCCGCCCGGACGGCCTCGGTCAGCAGCACCGGACCGGCGTCCTTGAGGAGGAAGCCCGACGCTCCGTTCGACAGCGCCGTGTAGACGTACTCGTCGAGGTCGAAGGTGGTGACCACGACCACCTTCGGTGCTCCGGGACGACCGCCGCCGGCCAGTCGGCGGGTGACCTCCAGACCGTCGGGCGGAGGCATCCGGATGTCCACGAGACACACATCCGGCCTCAATTCGCGGGCGAGCGACAAAGCCGAGGCCCCGTCGGCGGCCTCGGCCACCACCTCCATTTCGGGCTCGGCCGACAGCACCATGCGGAACCCGGCACGCACCAGATACTGATCGTCCGCGACCAGGATGCGTATGGTCATGCCGTCCTGCCCTCCCGTAGCCGCAACCCGGATCGTACGGCGTGCCGCCCGTGGGCACGGGCGTTCCGTGAAGCCTCGTCGGGGTGCAGCGGTACGGAGGCGTGGACCCGCCACCCGCCTTCGGGCCGGCGCCCCGCCTCGAAGGTGCCGCCGAGCAGCTCGATCCGCTCCCGCATGCCCATGATGCCGAAGCCGCCGCCGAGCCGTCCGAGGCTGCCGCGGTGTCCGGACGGAGAGCCTTGTCCGTCGTCCTCGACGACCAGTTCGGCGTGGCGTGCCGCGACCCGGGCGGACACGTCGACCGACCGCGCTCCGCGCGCATAGCGCTGGGCGTTGGTCAGGGCTTCCTGCAGGACGCGGCTCAGTCCGCCGGTGACCTCCGTGGGGACGTCCCCCGGCAGCTCCTGTCCGAGGTCCAGCCGGATCGGCAGTCCCGTCGCCCGTGCCTCGTCCACGATGCGGGTCAGCACCTCGCCGAGGTTCTCCGGATGCCGCGGGGTCTCGTCACCGCGCATCGAACCGACCAGACGCCGCATCGACGTCAGCGCCTCGCCGCCCGCGTGCTCGACGGCCTCGAGCATCTCGTTCAGCATCCGCGGGTCGTGGGTGCCGCGGCCGGTGACATGGCGCACGGCCTGCAGCTGCACCACGATCGCGGTCACCTGATGGGCCACGGTGTCGTGCAGGTCGCGGGCGAGCGCGAGCCGTTCCTCCTGCCGGACCAGCTGTCCGGTGCGTTCCTGTTGGACGTCGTAGAGGCGCAGCACCAGGCCGCAGACGAAGGCCAGGGCCAGCTCCAGCAGGGTGCTTTCGAAGAATTCGCCGGGATCCGAGTCCCGCAGCACCGGGACGGAGAACACGCTGATGCCCAAGGCCGCCACGATCACGGGGACCCACCGGGGCGTGCAGCGGCGCACCGCCACGGCGAGGAGGACCAGCAGGCCGATGAGTTCGCCGCCGCTGCTCTCGCTGGTCACCATGTTCACCGGCAGCAGGCGGTAGGCCACCGTGGCCGCGAAGGTTCCGGCGCAGGCCACCAGCGCGACCCGCGGGACCCATCGGGAATCGCGCACCAAGGCCAGTACGGCCATCGCCCCTGCCAGGGCTCCGGAGCAGACCGGCACCCAGTCCCCGACGAAGGCCTCCTTGTCGAAGGCGGGGTCGAAGACGATCCGTGCCCGCATGTCGTCATAGACGGAGAAGAGGAACAACAGCGCCAGCGCCGAGATCAGGGTCCGCACCGGCCGGCTTCGGTATCCGGCACGCCGACCGGAGGACACGGCTATTCGCATCCGCGTCACCCTACGCACCTACGGCGGCGAATACCGCCCGCCTCCCGCGCGCGGGTCTGTGGCATGGGCGCGTACCGGGCGTCGCGCACCCGCTTCGGCGTCCGGCACGAGGGGTCCGGCGGACCCCCGGTGGCTCCGTGGGGTGTCCGGGGCGGGGGATCGCCGGTGTGTCGATTCCCTCGTAGTCGACCCTATCTGACGCATCGTCAGTTTCAGCGGTACGATGCTGAGCTCCAGTGATGCGATGCGAAGGGGTTCGGCATGGGAAAGCTCGACGGACGCGTCGTCCTCGTGACCGGCGCCGCGCGCGGCCAGGGGGAGCAGGAGGCCCGGCTGTTCCGGGCGGAGGGGGCCGAGGTGGTGATCGCCGACGTCCTGGACGAACAGGGTGAGGCGCTCGCCGCGGAGATCGGAGCGCTGTACGTCCACCTCGACGTGGGGCGGGAGGACGCCTGGCAGTCGGCCGTGCGCGCCGCGCGGGAGGCCCACGGCCGGATAGACGGTCTGGTCAACAATGCCGGCATCCTGCGCTTCAACGCCCTCACCGACACGCCTCTCGACGAGTTCATGCAGGTCGTGCAGGTCAACCAGGTCGGCTGCTTCCTCGGCGTCAAGACGGTCGCGCCGGTGATGACCGACGGCGGCACGATCGTCAACACGGCGTCGTACACCGCCGTGACCGGGATGGCGGCGGTGGGCTCGTACGCGGCGACCAAGCACGCGGTCCTCGGTCTCACCCGCGTCGCCGCCCTGGAGCTCGCCCCGCGCGGCATCCGGGTCAACGCGGTCTGCCCCGGCGCGATCGACACCGCCATGTCCAACCCGTCCCTGCTCGACCCGGACGCGGACCGGGAGGAGACCGCCAAGGCCGTCGACGGGCTGTACCGCAAGCTCGTGCCGCTGGGCCGGATCGGCCGCCCGGAGGAGGTCGCCCGGCTCGCGCTGTTCCTCTCCTGCGACGACTCCTCCTACATCACCGGCCAGCCCTTCGTGATCGACGGCGGGTGGCTGGCGGGGGTCAGCGTCGTCTGAGGCCTCATCTGACTGCACGTCAGGTATTGACCCTCCGTGCGGGGGGTGCGACAGTCGGGCCACTGAACTGACGGATCGTCAGAAGTGCTGTGAGAAACCATGGGACATCAGAACCGGGGACGGTGAACCTCCGTGGAATTCGGGCTCTTTGTACAGGGATACGTGGGCAAGCGCGGTGAGAGCGACCCGCTCGCCGAGCACAAGGCGCTGATGGAGGAGACCGAGTACGTCATCCAGGCGGACAAGTCCGGCTTCAAGTACGCCTGGGCCTCCGAGCACCACTTCCTGGAGGAGTACTCGCACCTCTCCGCCAACGACGTCTACCTCGGCTACCTCGCCCACGCCACCGACCGCATCCACCTCGGCTCGGGCATCTTCAACCCGCTCGCCCAGGTCAACCACCCGGTCAAGGTCGCCGAGAAGGTCGCCATGCTCGACCACCTCACCGGCAACCGCTTCGAGTTCGGCTCCGGCCGCGGCGCCGGTTCCCACGAGATCCTCGGCTTCCTCCCCGGCATCACCGACATGAACCACACGAAGGAGATCTGGGAGGAGACCATCGCCGAGTTCCCCAAGATGTGGCTCCAGGACGAGTACGCCGGCTTCCAGGGCAAGCACTGGCAGCTGCCGCCGCGCAAGATCCTGCCGAAGCCGTACGGGAAGTCGCACCCGGCGATGTGGTACGCGGCCGGATCCCCGCCCTCGTACGCGATGGCCGCGAAGAAGGGCCTCGGGGTGCTGGGCTTCAGCATCCAGAAGGTGTCCGACATGGAGTGGGTGCTGGAGCAGTACAAGACGGCCGTCGTGAACGCCGAGCCCGTCGGCGACTTCGTCAACGACAACGTGATGGTGACGACGACGGCGATCTGCGCGCCCACGCACGACGAGGCGATCCGGATCGCCGTCGAGGGCGAACTGCACTACCTGCCCTCGCTCGTGTTCCGCTACCACGACACCTTCCCGCGCCCCGAGGGCTTCCCCGCCTGGCCCGAGACGCTCCCCGAGTACAACGCCGAGTTCGTCGAACTCCTCATCGAGGAGGAGCTGCTGATCTGCGGCGACCCCGACGAGGTGACGCGGCAGTGCAAGCGGTGGGAGCAGGCGGGCGCGGACCAGCTGTCCTTCGGGCTGCCGGTGGGCGTGCCGAAGGAGCAGACACTGCAGACGATCCGGCTGATCGGGGAGCACGTGATCCCGAGGATCGACACGGATCCCGTCCACCGGACGACGCGGTTCCGGCAGGGCGCGTAGTCGCTGTCGCGGCCTGTGGGCGCGCTGTCGCCGTCGGGGTGCGGGTCGATCCGCGGCCGCGAGCCCGTCGTGGCCGGTCGCGCAGTTCCCCGCGCCCCTGAGCGGTGCCGCCCGCAACGGAGTTGAGGAGGAGCTCTCATGCTCGATCACGTCATCAGGGGCGCGACCGTCGTCGACGGGACCGGCGCGCCCGCCTTCACCGCCGACGTCGGGATC
Source organism: Streptomyces humidus (assembly GCF_014649655.1). GTDB lineage: Bacteria > Actinomycetota > Actinomycetes > Streptomycetales > Streptomycetaceae > Streptomyces > Streptomyces humidus. The sequence continues at coordinate 150,783 of NZ_BMTL01000012.1, forward strand.
CGCGACGGACGGATCGCCGTCGTCGGGACGGTCGCCGAGGAGTCCCGTACCGCAGAGGACGCCGCCGGGCTCGTCCTCGCGCCCGGCTTCGTCGATCCGCACACGCACTACGACGCCCAGCTCTTCTGGGACCCGTACGCCACCCCCTCGCTCAACCACGGCGTGACCACGGTCGCGGCCGGGAACTGCGGCTTCACGCTCGCACCGCTCAACCCCGCCCGCCCCGAGGACGCCGACTACACCCGGCGGATGATGTCCAAGGTGGAGGGCATGTCCCTGGTCGCGCTGGAAGAGGGCGCGCCCTGGAATTGGCACGGGTTCGGCGAGTACCTCGACGCCCTCGAAGGGCGGATCGCCGTCAACGCCGGGTTCATGGTGGGGCACTGCGCCCTGCGCCGGTACGTGATGGGGCCGGACGCGGTGGGCGGACAGCCCAGCGAGGAGCAACTGGACCAGATCGTACGGCTGTTGCACGAGGCGATGGACGCGGGGGCGTGGGGCTTCTCCACCACCCAGTCGTCCACCCACTCCGACGGCGACGGCCGGCCCGTCGCCTCCCGGCACGCCCTGCCCGCCGAACTGCTGGCGCTGTCACGGGCCGTCGGCGAGCACGAGGGCACCCAGATCGAGGCCATCGTCGCCGGCTGTCTGGACCAGTTCAGCGACGCCGAGATCGACCTGTTCGCCGAGATGAGCGCGGCGGCCGGACGTCCCCTGAACTGGAACGTCCTCACCGTCGACGCGGCCGTCCCGGAGCGGGTGCCCCGGCAGCTCACGGCGAGCGAGCGGGCCCGCAAGGCGGGCGGCAGGGTCGTGGCGCTCACCATGCCGATCCTCACGCCGATGAACATGTCCCTGGGCACGTTCTGCGCGCTGAACCTGATCCCGGGCTGGGGACCGGTCCTGAACCTGCCCGTCCCGGAGCGGATCGAGAGGCTGCGGGACCCGGCCGTGCGGGCCGAGATGCTGCGGCGGGCCGACTCCCGGGAGGCGGGCGTCTTCCGGCGGCTGGCCGACTTCGGGCGGTACGTCATCGGCGACACCTACAGCGCGGCGAACGAGGGCCTCACCGGCCGGGTCGTCCGCGACATCGCCGCCGAACGCGGCCTCGACCCGTTCTCGTGCCTGGTCGAGATCTGCGCGGCCGACGAACTGCGCACGGTCCTGTGGCCGATGCCCACGGACAACGACCCCGACTCGTGGGCGCTGCGCGCGCAGACCTGGAGCCATGAGGACGTCCTGCTCGGCGGCTCCGACGCGGGCGCGCACCTGGACCGGATGTGCGGCGCGCCGTACACCACCCGCTTCCTGGGCGACTGTCTGCGCGGCCGAAGGCTGGCCGGTCTGGAGCAGGCGGTGAAGATGCTCACCGACGACCCGGCGCGGCTCTTCGGCCTGCGGGAACGGGGCCGGATCCAGGAGGGCTTCCATGCGGACCTGGTCCTGTTCGACCCGGAGCGGATCGACGCGGGCAAGGCCACCCTGGTGCACGACCTGCCGGGTGACAGTCCGCGGCTGGACTCGAAGGCGATCGGCGTGCGGGCCGTCTGGGTCAACGGCGTGGCGGTCATCCGCGACGACGTGGTGACGGGCGCGGTGCCGGGCCGGGTGCTGCGCTCGGGCCGGGACACCCGGACGGTGAGCACGAGGTGAGCGAGGGGCAGCGGCTGTTCATCGACGGCGCCTGGCGGGAACCGGACGGCGGCCACTACGAGGTCGTCGACCCGGCCACCGAGGGGACCGTCGGGTGGGCCCCCGAGGCCTCCCCGGACCAGGCCCGCGAGGCGTGCGCTGCGGCCCGCGAGGCGTTCGGCCCGTGGTCGCGCACCCCGGCGGAGGAGCGGGCGGCGATCCTCGGCCGGGCGGCCGACATCGTGCGGGCCCGGCTGCTGCCGTACGCCGAGCTGGCCCGGGCGGAGACGGGCGCGACGACCGGCACCGCGCGCGGCATGCAGGTCGGGGTGGGTGCGGCCCGCTTCCGGCGCTACGCGCGCGTGGAGCCCGCCGAGTGGCCGGTCCCGCCGCAGATCAACGAGGCGGGCCCGATGGGGAGGGCCGGGGTGATGGGCGCGCTGGCCGTCCGCCAGCCCGTCGGCGTCGTCACCTGCGTCACCTCCTACAACAACCCGTGGGCGAACCCGGCCGGGAAGATCGCCCCCGCCCTGGCGATGGGCAACACGGTCGTGGTCAAACCCGCCCCGCAGGACCCCCTGTCCGTCTACCGGATGGCGGAGGCCCTGGAGGAGGCGGGCGTGCCGCGCGGGGTGGTGAACGTCGTCTCGGGGCGCGCCGTCGGGATCGGCGAGACGGCCGTGTCGTCGCCGGACGTCGACATGGTGAGCTTCACCGGCTCCACGGCCGTCGGACAGCGCATCGCCGAGGTGTGCGGACGGCAGATGAAACGCCAGCTGATGGAGCTGGGCGGCAAGGGCGCGGCGGTCGTCCTCGACGACGCGGACGTCGCCTCGGCGGTCGCGGGCATCGGCACCACGTTCTCCTTCTACAGCGGCCAGATCTGCACGGCCCCGACGCGGGTGCTGGCACAGCGGGGCGTGTACGACCGGCTGGTCGAGCAACTCGTCTCGTACGCGGGCCGGTTGAAGGTCGGCGACCCGAGGGAGGCGGACACGGTGGTCGGCCCGGTGATCTCGGCCGCGCACCGGGACCGGGTCGAGTCGTACGTCGAACTCGGCCGCAAGGAGGGCGCGGTGGTGGTGACGGGCGGCGAACGCCCGCCGCTGGAGCGCGGCTTCTACGTCGCCCCGACCCTGCTCGCGGACTGCGCCAACGGCATGCGGGTGGCCCGGGAGGAGATTTTCGGCCCGGTGGTCGTCGTCATCCCCTTCGACGAGGAGGAGGAGGGCGTCGCCCTCGCCAACGACAGCGACTACGGCCTGATCGACTACGTGTGGTCCGCGGACGTGGCGAAGGCGTTCCGGGTGGCCCGGCGGCTGCGGGCCGGCGGCGTCGGGATCAACACCGTCGGCCGCAACATGGAAGCGCCGTTCGGCGGCTTCAAGAGGAGCGGCGTCGGCCGCGACGTCGGCTCGTACGCGCTGCACGCGTACAGCGAGGTGCAGGCGATCGTCTGGCCGGGGTGAGCCCGGCCGGACAACGGGCCCTCGGGCGGCCTGCCCGCCCGGGCTCACAGGTCGAGCACGGCACGCAGTCCGATCTCGACGGCTTCCATGACCCGCTCGCCCACCGGGCCCAGATCGTCGGTGAACCGAACGGCGGACAGGGTCCGGAACTCGCCCAGCACGATCGTGCCGACCGAGGGCGAATCCACCGGGATGTCCACGAGTGTCGGCTCCCGTACCTGCTGGGGGTAGACCAGCACGCAGGTCGCCGACTTGTGCTGGGTGTTGAGTGCGTCGGACGAGATCACCAGAACGTGTGCAGGCCCTCCGGCAAAGGACAACGCGTAGACATGGCCACGTTTCACCGGCCCGCCACCCGGCCCCAACGCTCCAAGGTCGCCTCTTCGCTTTCGGCGGGCTCAGCGGCCGTCGTCACTATGCCGGCCTCCGCGCGCACACGCTCGGACCTTCCCAGCTCCTCGGAGAGCATCTGCCGACGCAGTATGCGTGCCGTGTAAGCAGAGGCGTTGCCCTTGGCCTTCACGAAGGCCGCCACGTCGTCGGGCAGGCTCATCGTCATGTTCACCGTCATGCCATCATCATACGGCGTCCATGGCGACCGTCATGTCTCCAGGTCCACCCGCACCGTGAGTAGCCCCGTGCCCAGCGTCCGCACCGCCGCGCTGTTGGCGCGGGGGAGGGTGCGCAGGCGGGCGACCGGGTCGTCGTCGGGCATGAGGTGGGCGGTGCCGGAGTGCCAGCGTCCGCCGATGCGTACCCGCACCCGCGGGTCGGCCTGGATGTTGCGGACGTACTGCGACCGCTCCCCGAACTCCGAGACCAGCCAGAACGTGTCGCCGACCCGGCGGCCGCCCAGCGGGGTGCGCCGGGGCAGGCCGGAGACGCGGCCGGTGGTCTCCAGGAGCGTGTGGAACGGCAGCCGGCGCATGAGCGGGTTGGCGAGGTACCGCTGGAAGGCGGTCGTCGCGCGAAAACGGAAGTCACTGGGGCTGGACATCGTCCGCGGTGCTCCTTTCCGGGTCACCGCGCGCTGACGGCGTCGAGCAGGGCGGCGAAGGCGGCGGGGGTGGTGGTGAGGACGGTCCGGGCGGGGTCGGCGGACTCGGTGAGGTGGATGGTGTCGGGGGCGGCGGATATATGGACGCAGGATTCGCCTTGCCCGCAGTAGGAGGACTTCTGCCAGGTGTGGGTGTTCATCTGTTCCCCTCACAGGTCGTGGATGAGGTCGTTGATGAAGTCACGGGACTCCGATGGATCCAGTGCTACGCGCTCCATGCGGTCAAGCAGGATGCGGTACATCTCCAACTGTGCCTCCGCGTATACGAGCACAGGTCCGTGCGACTGATCCAGCGAGACCGTGTCGAGACGGGGCACAGGGCCGGACGCGTAGTGGATGTTCTGCCCGGACCCCGGATAGGCGCCGATGGCGAACGGGATCACACGGACGCTGATATGGCCCCGTTCGCTCTGTTCCACCAGATGCTCCAACTGTCGCTTGGCTGCGGAGCAGCCGCCGACGGGTACACGGAGAGCGGCTTCGTGGACGACGGCGCGGAACGGGATCGGATCGTCGCGGTCCAGTAGGGCCTGGCGCTGGAGCCGGTGGCTCACACGCAGCTCGACGTCCGAGGGGGAGAATTCCGGCACGACCTGCCGGAAGATCTCGCGGGCGTGGTCCGCGGTCTGGAGCAACCCCGGGATGTGGGCGGTGTTGGCGGACCACAGCGCCGTGGCGTGATGTTCCAGTTCAGCGATGTTCAGGAGTGAGGGTGGAAGCACATCCCGGAACGTCTCCCACCAACCGCGTGTCCTGTCGGATGCCATGTCCACAAGGGCATCGATGAACACAGGGTCCGAGCACGTGTACGCGTGGGCCAGGGCCCTGACCCGCGAGGGGCTCACGCCGAATCGACCGGACTCCACATTGCTGAGCTGCCCCTGGCTGGTGCCGAGAGTGCGCGCGGCCTCCGTCGCCGTCAGACCTGCGCGTTCCCGCATCTTGCGCAGTTCCACCGCGAGTCGGATACGGCGGGCGGTGAGAGGGGGTCTTGCGGCCACGTGCGCTCCTCCTGGACGCCTGTTCCATTCTGGGCCACCCGCATGAGCTAAATGCGAGTGGAGTATCTCGGGTTCTGGCAAATGTAATTTGCAGAGCCTCTATCTTCATTCCTGGGCCCCCGCCCGGAAGCGCACCGTGGGACGCCGCGGCATCGACACCAGGCACCCGTCCAACTCCCCTCAGTGACCGGAGACTTCCGATGGCCACCGTATCCCCGTCCTGGAACTACACCCTGCACCTTCCCCGCGATCCCCGCGCACCCGGTGTCGCCAGGGGCGCCCTCAGGCTGATCCTCGCCGCTCACGGGCTGCCCGGCCTCACCCCCACCGCGGAGCTCGTCGCGGCGGAGCTGCTGGCGAACTCGCACGTCCACACGGAGGGTCCGTACGCCCTCCGCCTGATGTCGACCCGCCCGGGCGGGGTCCGCGTCGCCGTCTGGGACGCGGACCCGCGCGTCCCTCCCGGCTTCAAGGGAGACCCCCTCGACGCCGTCCCGCCGGTCGACGCCGAGAACGGCCGGGGCCTGCACCTCGTGCGGGCGTGCGCGGACGAGCTGGGGGTGTCGGTGCTGCGCCGCCTGGGCGCGTCGAAGGGCGGCAAGCTGCTGTGGGCGGACTGCGGGGGCGAGCCGAAGTGCTGAGTACGCGCTGCCCGGTCCGGCGGAGCGGCACCATACTGGGAAGTGGAGTCATGCCCGTTCACCAGGAGCAGACGATGAGCGCACAGCCCGAGCACGGCTGGGGAGCGATGCCCCTCCCGGAGATCCGGACCGTGGACGACCTGCGCGGCGCCCTGAGCCGCTACGGTTTCCCCGGCGACCGTGAGCGCTTCGAAGAGGAACTGGCGGCGGCCATAGGAGCCTCTCCGACCAATGACTTCGACGGCGCGGCGGCGGTGGTGCGGGCCTACCGGCACCGGATCCTGATCCGGAACTCGCCCGAGGTCATGGCAGCTCTCGAGGATGCGCGCACGGGGGAGGGCAAGGCGTGAGCGAAGTCCCGCTGGAGGAGGCCGAGCCCGCGCGGAAGGCGTTCGGCGATCTGACGGAGGGGGAGCGGGACGCCGTCCGGGAGGCGCTCGCCGTGATCGCCCGCGATCCGACGGCAGGCCGCGAGATCCCGGGTTGGCGGCCACCGTCCGTGGAATACACCTACACGACACCCCTCGCCCGCGACTCGGCCGAGGCGATCACGGTCGTGTACACGCACACTCCGGGCATGGGGGTGACGGTCGTCTACTACTTCCGTGACCCACAGGTGGTCGACTGAGTCGCCCCTTCCACGGGGCACCCGCGCGGAGTCGGCGCTCAGGGATCGTGTCTCGGCGTCGATGCCGACCAGTCGGTATGGACACGTGGCCCCTCTGCCGGTACAGATGAGGGCGCCGTCCGCGACGACGCCGTCGATCGAGCCGTACGCAGTGAAAGGGCCGCCCATGCGCATCGCCGTCACGATCTTCCTCACCGACGAGACGATCACCCCCGTCCGTCTCGCCCGTGAGCTGGAGGAACGCGGGTTCGCCGGGCTCTATCTGCCCGAGCACACGCACATCCCGGTCGAGCGGACCACCCCCTACCCCGCCGGCGGCGACCTGCCCCGCGAGTACGGCCGCACCCTGGACCCCTTCGTAGCCCTCGGGCAGGCGGCGGCCGTGACGGAGACGCTCGGCCTCGGCACCGGCATCACGCTCGTCGCCCAGCACGACCCGATCGACCTGGCCAAGCAGATCGCGACCGTGGACCACCTCTCCGGCGGGCGGCTCACCCTCGGGCTCGGTTATGGGTGGAACGTCGAGGAGGCCGCCGACCACGGCGTCGAGTGGCGTACCCGGCGCGAGCTGGTCCGTGACCGGATGCGGCTGATGCGGGCGCTGTGGGCGGACGAACCGACCGCGTACGAGGGCGAGTTCGGGAGCGTGCGCGCCAGCACGGCGTACCCCAAGCCCGTGCAGAAGCCGCGCGGCCCGGTCACCGGCCCCCGCACCCTGATCGGCGGGGCCGCCGGACCCAAGCTGTTCGCGCACATCTGCGAGTACGCCGACGGCTGGCTGCCGATCGGCGGACGCGGCCTGTCCGAGTCGCTGCCCGTGCTGCGCTCCGCCTGGGCGGACGCCGGCCGCGCGCCGGAGGCTCTCCAGATCGTGCCGTACGCCGTCCAGCCGTCCCCCGGCAAGCTCGCGCACTACGCGGAGCTCGGCATCGAGGAGGTCGTGGTGCAGCTGCCGCCGGCGGGCGAGGCGGAGGTGCTGGGGCTGCTCGACGGGTTCGCCCCCTTCCTGTAGGCGGCCCCCGGCCGGGCCCGCGGACTCAGGGCGTCGACGGATGCAGGTCGGGCGGCGTCAGATCGTCGCCGGGCCTGTCGTCGCCGTCCCCCCGGCCGGGGTCCACGGCGCAGGCCATGGAGGCTCCGCCGGTGAAGTAGCCCCGGTCGGCGGACCACTTGAACCACATCCGCTCCTCCCCTTCCGAGCGGGAGGCCTTCAGGGCGCGGTCGCCGGAGACGTCCTCCCGGTACGAGGTGATGTCCCAGCCGGAGTCCTCGAGATGGTCCCGCAGCCGGCGCAGACCGGCCCGCGCCTGCCCGGCGGGGACGTGGTCGAGGGCCCAGCTGTGATGCATGCGGTAGGCGCCGTCGACCTCCTCGTCCGTCAGACCGCCCCGGTAACAGGCGTCCGAGCCGAAGGTGTTCTCGGCGGAGACGCCCGGCTGCCCGGCGCCGGGCCCGAGGGTGCGCGTGAACCCGAGGACGCCGTAGGCCTCCTGGGAGCGCTCGGCCGCGCGGCTCGCCATCGCCTCGGGAGCGGCGCGAGGGAAGTCCGACGCGTCCTTGGTCACGACGGCGATCCAGACGACGAAGGCGAGAAGCAGGAGCAGCGGCACGGCGAGGAGCACGGCACAGCCGAAGCCGACGGCCCGCGCGGCGGTGCGGGTCCGGGTCGGGGCGGGGGAGACGGCGGGGACGGTGGGGGTGTTCTCCTGGGACATGCCTGGACCGTAGGCGGACGCGGCGCCCGGGACATCGGTACGCCCGCGCACCGGCCCTGGGTGCGGATACTCACGTGCGGGTGCGGGGCCGAGGACGGGGGCGGGGTGGGCGGTCGAGTCGGCGGGCCCGCCCCTTGCTGCGAAAAGGTGATCGTATGCTCGAAGGATGACGATTCCCGCGAGCTCCGGTACCGGCCCCGGCTCGACCCCCGGCCCGTCCGGCGGCCCCACCGAGAACTCCATGCGGCGCGCCCTCAAACGGGCCCGGGACGGCGTCGCGCTCGACGTCGCCGAGGCCGCCGTGCTGCTCCAGGCGCGCGGCGAGGCGCTGCGAGACCTCGCCGCCTCCGCCGCCCGGGTGCGGGACGCCGGCCTGGAGGCGGCCGGCCGGCCCGGCGTCATCACCTACTCGAAGAGCGTCTTCATCCCCCTCACCCGGCTGTGCCGGGACAAGTGCCACTACTGCACGTTCGTCACCGTCCCCGGCAAGCTGCGCCGCGCCGGGCACGGGATGTTCATGTCGCCCGACGAGGTGCTCGACATCGCCCGCAGGGGCGCGGCCCTCGGCTGCAAGGAAGCCCTCGTCACCCTCGGCGACAAGCCCGAGGAGCGGTGGCCCGAAGCCCGGGAATGGCTCGACGCGCACGGCTACGACGACACCATCGCCTACGTCCGCGCGATCTCCATCCGCATCCTGGAGGAGACGGGGCTGCTCCCGCACCTCAACCCGGGCGTGCTGTCCTGGACCGACTTCCAGCGGCTGAAGCCCGTCGCGCCCTCCATGGGCATGATGCTGGAGACCACCGCGACCCGGCTGTGGTCCGAGCCCGGCGGCCCGCACCACGGCTCCCCGGACAAGGAGCCCGCCGTCCGGCTGCGCGTCCTGGAGGACGCCGGCCGCTCCTCCGTCCCCTTCACCTCAGGGCTGCTGATCGGCATCGGCGAGACGTACGAGGAGCGGGCCGAGTCCCTGTTCGCGCTGCGCAAGGTCTCCCGCGCCTACCACGGCGTCCAGGAGCTGATCATCCAGAACTTCCGCGCCAAGCCGGACACCGCGATGCGCGGGATGCCGGACGCGGAACTCGACGAGCTGATCGCGACGGTGGCCGTCGCGCGGCACGTCATGGGCCCGTCCGCCTGCCTCCAGGCCCCGCCCAACCTCGTCGACAGCGAGTACGGGCGGCTGATCGGCGCCGGGGTCGACGACTGGGGCGGGGTGTCCCCGCTCACCATCGACCACGTCAACCCCGAGCGGCCCTGGCCGCAGATCGAGGAACTCGCCGAGAAGTCCGCCGCGGCCGGCTTCGAACTGCGCGAACGGCTCTGCGTGTACCCGGAGTTCGTGGGCCGCGGCGAGCCCTGGCTGGACCCGCGGCTGCTCCCGCACGTGCGCGCGCTGGCCGACCCGGAGACGGGACTCGCCCTGCCGGACGCCGTCGTCGAGGGCCGCCCCTGGCAGGAGCCGGAGGAGGTGTTCGTGCCGTCCGGCCGTACCGACCTGCACCGCACCATCGACACCGAAGGCCGCACCGCCGACCGGCGCGACGACTTCGACGAGGTGTACGGCGACTGGGCCGCCCTGCGCGAGGCGGCCGCCCCCGGCATGGTCCCCGAGCGCATCGACACCGACGTGCGGCAGGCTCTCGCGACGGCCGCCGACGACCCGACGAGGCTCACCGACGACGAGGCCCTCGCGCTGCTCCACGCGGACGGCCCGGCCCTGGACGCCCTGTGCCGCGTCGCGGACGACGTCCGCCGCTCGGCCGTCGGCGACGACGTCACGTACATCGTCACGCGGAACATCAACTTCACCAACGTCTGCTACACGGGCTGCCGTTTCTGCGCCTTCGCGCAGCGCCGCACCGACGCCGACGCCTACACGCTCTCCCTCGAGCAGGTCGCCGACCGGGCCCGACAGGCCTGGGACCTGGGCGCGGTGGAGGTCTGCATGCAGGGCGGCATCCACCCGGACCTGCCCGGCACGGCCTACTTCGACATCGCCAGGGCGGTGAAGGAACGCGTCCCCGGCATGCATGTGCACGCCTTCTCGCCGATGGAGGTGGTCAACGGCGCGACCCGCACCGGCCTGTCGATCCGCGAGTGGCTGACGGCGGCGAAGGAGGCGGGTCTCGACTCCATCCCCGGCACGGCGGCCGAGATCCTGGACGACGAGGTCCGCTGGGTGCTGACCAAGGGCAAACTGCCGACGGCGACCTGGATCGAGGTCGTCACGACGGCGCACGAGGTCGGTATCCGGTCGTCCTCGACGATGATGTACGGCCATGTCGACCAGCCCCGCCACTGGCTGGGCCATCTGCGGACCCTCGCCGGCATCCAGCAACGCACGGGCGGCTTCACGGAGTTCGTCACGCTGCCGTTCATCCACACCAACGCGCCGGTGTACCTGGCGGGCATCTCCCGGCCCGGCCCGACCATGCGGGACAACAGGGCGGTGACGGCGATGGCCCGGCTCCTGCTGCACCCGCACATCCCCAACATCCAGACCAGCTGGGTCAAACTGGGCGAGCAGGGCGCGGCGGAGATGCTCCGCTCGGGGGCCAACGACCTGGGCGGCACGCTGATGGAGGAGACGATCTCGCGGATGGCGGGCTCGTCGTACGGCTCCTACAAGTCGGTCAGGGACCTGATCGCGGTCGCGGACGCGGCGGGCCGCCCGGCGAGGCCGCGCACGACGCTGTACGGCGAGGTGTCCGAGGAGCGCCGGCGGGCCGCGTCGGCGTCGGACGGGCACCTGCCGGAACTGCTTCCGGTACTGGACTGAGGGACAGCCCTACGGGATCCCCACAGTACGATGATCGGACCCCTCGTGGTCGGGGGGTCCCGTAGCTGAGGAGATGCGTGCCCGTGCCTGCCCGACGGCTTCCCTCCTGGGCCTGGGTCACCGGCCTGACCGCCGGTGCGATCGCCGCGGTCGTCGTGCTGACGGCGCAGGCCGAGAACGGCCCGCACCCGACGGCGTCGGTGGCGAAGGGCCCGAAAGCCTCGGCGTCCGCGAGCGCGAAGCCGTCGGCCGCGCCGAAGCCGTCGGCTCCCTCGCAGGCCGCCACGGTCCCCGAGAAGTCGGGCACGGGCCGCCGCGTCGTCTACTCGCTGGGGCAGCACCGCGTCTGGCTGGTCGACGCGGACGACACGGCCCGCCGCGCCTTCACGGTCTGGCCGGGCACGGTGAACCCGGCCGTCGGCAGCTACACGGTGTCCGTGCGCAAGGACGCCGTCACCGGCTCCGACGGCGTGGCGATCGAGCACGTCGTCTACTTCTCCGCCGCGTCCGGCGTGAACATCGCCTTCTCCAACGCCGTCGACGGCTCCTCCCCGCCCCCGGCCGCCGCCGGCGCGCAGACCGGCGGCATCCGGATGGCCAAGGCGGACGGCACGGCGCTGTGGGCGTTCGGCGAGACGGGCACGAAGGTCAGGGTCGTCGACTAGGGACCACGGCCCTCGGGGCCGGGAACCGAGGTCACCGGCGTTCATGGTCACCGGTGTTCCGATGTCAGGGACGGGCGTCGTCCTGGCGGGCCGGCAGATGGTTGACGATCAGGACGACGCCGGCGAACAGGAACGCCCGGGTCGCCGCGTCCAGTCCGTTCCAGGTCTTCGACTGCCACATCGCGAACCACTCGCCGCCGATCGCGATGAACCCGGCGCCGAACAGCAGCATCACCATCACCAGCCCGTACGTGGACACCGTACGGGCGCGTATGTCGTCCCGCCGCGCCCAGAACCAGGTGCCGGCGGCCAGCACCAGCCCGGCGGCCGTCTCCCACACGATGATCGCGACGTAGGCGGCGTCCTGGAGGCCCTGGCTCGTCACCGCCCGCCACATCAGGTCGTCGTCCCCGAACGTGTCGTCCATCGCCAGCACATGCCGCACGAACTGCCGGTTCGTGCCGAAGTCGGTGATGTTGCCGAAGGCGACGAGCAGCAGGTAGAGGGCGACCGTGCCGGTGAGCAGGGCGGCGGTGAGGGGAAGCACACGTGAGGCGTGCGCGCCGCGCGCGGTCGGGGTGGGGGTGGGGGTGGGGGTGGTCATGCGGGGCTTCCTACCCCGCGAGGTCTCCACGACCCCTCCACGCGACAGGCCGCGCCCGGGGCGGGAACCCGGACGTGTTCGATTACAGTGACGAATGTCGTACGTACGGACGGTGGCCGGGAGGACGTGGTGGGTGCGACTGCCGGGCCCGTCTGGGGCCGCGCCGAACAACAGGACTTCCGCAGCCGGGTGCGCGGCACGCTGCTCGGCGCGGCCGTCGGGGACGCGCTCGGCGCCCCCGTCGACGGGCTGGACGCCGAGGAGATCCGGCGGGGACACGGGCCCGAGGGCGTGGTCGACCTGGCCCCCGCCTACGGGCGGCGCGGCGCGGTCAGCCACCTCACCCAGCTGACCCTCTTCACGATGGACGGCCTCATCCGCGCCCAGGTCCGCCGGGACACCGGCGCCTGGCATCCGCCGACCGACCTGCACCGCGCGTATCTGCGCTGGGCCGCCACCCAGCGCGACTGGGGCCCCGACCTGCGCCGCAAGGACAACGGCTGGCTGGCCCGCGAGGAGTGGCTCTACGTCCGCCGCGACCCGACCCGGACCCTGCTGCTCGGGCTGGGCGACGAGGTGATGGGCACGCTCGACTCGCCGAAGAGCCCGGCCGCGGCCGGGCCGGAGGTCGTGCCGCGTTCGGTGCCGTTCGGGCTGCTCGTCGGCTGGGAACCGCAGCTCGTCGCGCAACTGGCCGTCGAGTGCGCGGCCCAGACCCACGGTCACCCCACGGCGTGTCTGTCGGCGGGCGCGTACGCGGTCACCGTGCACGCGCTGGCCCGCGGCGAGAGCCTGGACGGCGCGGTGCGGCACGCGCTGGCCCTGCTGTCCGCGCGGCCGGGGCACGAGCCGGTGTCGGAGGCGCTGCGGCACGCGCTGGGCGCGGTGCGGCAGGGGCTGCCCGGCCCGGCGAGGGTGGAGAAGCTGGCCGGGCCGGGGACCGCGGAGGCGGTGCTGTCCGGCGCCGTCTACTGCGCGCTCGTCGCGCAGGACGTCCGGCACGGGCTGCGGCTCGCGGTGAACCACGGCGCTCCCTCGGCGTCGACCGCGGCCGTGGCCGGCGGCCTCCTGGGCGCGCTGCACGGCGAGACGGCCCTCCCGCCGGCCTGGCTGGCCGAGCTGGAGGGCCGTCCCACGATGCTGGAGCTGGCCGACGACTTCGCCATGGAGATGACCCAGGGACCGGCACTCCACAACGCCGCCGGGGCGTCTCCCGGCTGGCTGACCCGTTACCCCCGCGAGGCCTTCTGACCCAGGGCCGGGGCCGCCCGCCGTCCCCGACGGGCGGCGGTCACTCCTTCGCCGCCGTGGAGACCTCGTCCCGCCGGCCCGGGAGGGGCGCCGCGGCCGAGGAGCCGCCGTCCGTGTTGACGGTCTCGATGACCGCGAGCCGTTCCGGGGTGTCCTCGGGCTTGAGGAAGCCGATCAGGATGTAGAGGACCAGCGACACGGCGAGCGGGATCGACACCTGGTACTGCAACGGCACCCCGCCGTCGACGTTCCAGTTGATCGGGTAGTTGACCAGCCAGAAGGCCAGCAGGCCCATCGCCCAGCTGGTCAGCGCCGCCGTCGGGCCGGAGCGGCGGAACGGGCGGAGCAGGCCCAGCATCATCGGGATCGCCATCGGCCCCATCAGACCGGCCACCCACTTGATGACGACGGTGATGATGTCCTTGAAGGCGGGGGAGTTGACCTGGGTGGCCGCGGCCATCGACAGCCCGAGGAAGACTACGGTCGTCACGCGTGCCGCGATCAGCCCCGACCGCTGGTTCCACTCGCGCGCCCTGGCCCAGATGACCGGCGCGCAGTCCCGGGTGAAGACGGCGGCGATGGCGTTGGCGTCGGAGGAGCACATCGCCATCGTGTGGGAGAAGAACCCGACGATGACGAGCCCCAACAGGCCGTGCGGGAGCAGCTGTTCGGTCATCAGGGCGTAGGAGTCGGAGCCGTCGGGCTTGTTCGACGTCACGAGCAGCGGTGACATCCACATCGGGTAGAACAGCACCAGCGGCCAGACCAGCCACAGCACCGCCGACAGCCGCGCCGACCTCTCGGCCTCCTTGGGGCCGGCCGTGGCCATGTACCGCTGGGCCTGGTTGAGCATCCCGCCGTTGTACTCGAAGAGCTTGATGAAGAGGAACGCGAGCAGGAACACGGTGCCGTACTGGGCGACCAGCGGCTTGTCGTGGCCCTGGAGCGCGGGCTGGTCCCAGGCCTCGGTCACTCCGATGCCCTTGTCGTTCAGCTTCAGCACGACGGCGACCAGCATGGCCACTCCGGCCAGCAACTGGATGACGAACTGGCCGAGTTCGGTCAGCGCGTCCGCCCACAGGCCGCCGATCGTGCAGTAGACCGCGGTGATCGCGCCGGTGATGAGGATCCCCTGGTTGAGGGAGAGCCCGGTGAACACGGACAACAGGGTCGCGATGGCGGCCCACTTGGCCCCCACGTCGACGATCTTCAGCAGCATCCCGGACCAGGCGAGGGCCTGCTGGGTTTTGAGGTCGTAGCGGTTCTTCAGGTACTCCAGCGGGGAGGCCACCCCCAGCCGGGACCGCAGCCGGTTGATGCGCGGCGCGAACAGCTTCGAGCCGACCGCGATGCCGAGGGCGATGGGGAAGGACCAGGTGACGAACGAGGTGACGCCGTAGGTGTAGGCGATGCCCGCGTACCCGGTGAACATCACCGCGCTGTAGCCCGACATGTGGTGCGAGATGCCGGACAGCCACCAGGGCATCCTGCCGCCGGCGGTGAAGAAGTCGCTCACGTCGTCGACGCGCTTGTGCGACCAGACGCCGATGGCGATCATCACGCCGAAATAACCGATGAGCACGGCCCAGTCGAGACCGTTCATGTGCGCCCTCCCGTGGTTCAGCCCGGCGTTCGGCTCGGCGCTCATCGTGGGCGCTGTCGCGTGAACACGACAAGTAACCGTCGGGTCAAAGGGAGGTAAAAGAATTCTGTATGGTGTCCTGCGTTCATCTATGTGAACTCAGCGCATCAGCTCCCCGGCGTTGACCAGCAACGACTGTCCGGTGATCGCCCGCGCCCGGTCCGAGGCCAGGAACACCGCGGCGTCCGCCACATCCCCGTCCGTGGCCAGTTCGGGCAGTGCCATCCGCTCCGCGAGCCGCCCGAGCACCTCCTCCTCCGGCACCCCCTCGGTGTGCGCGGTGAACTGCACGTACGCCTGCACCGGCGGCCCCCACATCCAGCCCGGCAGCACGGTGTTGACCCGGATCCGGTACGGCCCCAGCTCGCGTGCGAGGGAGTACATGGCGCTGGTCAGCGCCCCCTTGGAGGCCGCGTACGCCGCCTGCCGCACCTGCGAGGGGGCCGCCACGGCGGACTGCGTCCCGATGAACACGACCGACCCGCCGCCCGCCTTCAGCGCCGGCAGGCACGCCCGGGTCATCCGCAGGCTGCCCAGCAGGTTCACGTCGATCACCGACTGCCAGGTGGCGAAGTCCGCGTCCTCGATCCCGCCGAAGTACGAGTCCCAGGCCGCCACGTGCACCACCGCGTCGATCCCCCCGAACCGCTCCCGCGCCAGCTCGGCCAGCGCCTCGCACCGGGCCTCGTCGGTGACGTCGGTGGCCCGGTACGCCGTGCGCGTCCCCGTGGGATCGATCTCGGCCGCGCTCTTCGCGAGGTGCGCCTCGGTCCGCGCCCCGAGCACGGCGTTCCCGCCGTCCCGCACGACCGCGGCGGCGACCTGGTGACCGAGTCCGGCGCCCACCCCCGAGACGACGACGGTCCTGCCGTTGAGCAGTGACATCGGGACCTCCCTGACCCTGGCGCATTGTCTGACGGAGCGTCAGAGTATGGGCCAGCCGCCGAGGAAGGGGAAGACGCGTGAGTGACGAGACCCGCAGCGAGACGTACGCCGAACTGGCCTCCGTGGGCCCCTACGGGGTGCGCCCCGGCCACGCCCTGATCACCATGGTCGAACCGCACCCCGGCCACGAGTACGCCTACAACCGCTGGTACGAGGACGACCACTACTACGCCGGCGCGATGGCCATGCCCTGGATGTACGCGGGCCGCCGCTGGGTCGCCACCCGCGACCTGCAACTCCTGCGCCGCCCCGAGAAGTCGGCGATCGCCCAGCCCGTCACCGCGGGCTGCTACCTCTCCACCTACTGGATCACCGACGGGCGCTACGACGACCACATGAGGTGGACGGTCGCCATCAACAAGCGCCTCAACCGCGACGCCCGCGTCTACCAGGACCGCACCCACGTCTTCACGGCGTTCCAGGACCACGAGACGACGGTCTACCGCGACGGCGCGGCGGGCCCGCGCGACTTCCACGCCCTGGACCACCCCTACGCCGGTCTCGTGCTCGAGGTGATCGACGCCGACTCGGCGCAGCAGCGCGCCGAACTCCTGGAGTGGCTGCGCGCCCGCCACCTCCCCAAGCAGGCGGCCGGCTCCCCGACGGCCATGGTCACCGTCTTCCGCCCCACCCCGCTGCCCGGCGACCGCATGACCTACGTCAGGCAGGTCGAGGGCGTCGACACCCGGCTGACCCTGCTGTGGTTCCTGGAGGCGGACCCCAGGGACTGCTGGGAGGGGCACTTCACCGGCCTGGAGGAGACGGTGGCCGAGTCGGGCCTGGGCCGGGTGGAGCTGGTCGCGCCGTTCATCCCCACGGTGCCGGGCACCGACCGGTACGTGGACCGGCTCCGCTGACCGGGGCGGCCGGGGTCAGCAGTGCGGCCGGGGAGGCCGGGGAGGCCGGGGTGAGCGGGGCGGTCAGAGCCGGTCCTTCAGCTCGTCCGGGCAGGGCGTCCCCCGCGGCAGCTGGTAGGGGGCCGCCAGCCGGTAGGTCCCCGCCTTCGGCGCGAGCAGCACCGTCCACTTGTCGCCCTCGGTGTCCTCCTGCGTCTCGAACAGGCACCCGTTGACGTTGTCGTACGTCTTCGGTTCCCCCTCCGTCCGGTCCTTGGACTCCGGCGTCTCCTGCGGCGGCTTCAGGCTCTTGCCCTGCGCGTCGACCACGCTCAGCCACGGCGAGTACGGGATGCGGATCAGGATCCGCCCCGCCTTCTTCACGTCGATCGTCATCTCGCCCTGCTCGGCGCGCTGCACCACCGCGTTCGGCTCGGCCAGCGGGGCGGGATCCACGACCCGGAACAGCTGCCAGTTGGCGTCGCCCCAGATCTGCTCGAGATACGGCAGCCCCCGCTGCACCAGCTCCCGCTCCCGTTCGCCCCCGTCGCCGTCCAGCGCCTCCTTGGGGACGACGACGTAGTGCACCGCCCACCGCTGGAGCCAGTCGTGGTAGTTCGCGGAGTTGAGGGTGTCGTCGTAGAAGAGCGGGTTGCGCTCCATGTCGGCCTGGCGGTTCCAGCCGCGGGCGAGGTTGACGTACGGCGCGAGCGCGGAGGCCTCGCGGTGCGAGCGGGCCGGGACCACCTCCACCCGTCCCCTCTCCGCGCCGACCCCTTGCAGCTCGTTGACGAGCGGGGCCAGCTCACGCGCCCAGGAGGCCGCCGGGGTCGTGCGGACCACGTCGTCGACCGACTTGAACCCGATCCAGCCCACGAACACCAGGGACGACAGGACGATCGCGTACCACTTGCGGCTGCGCGGCACGGCGAACGGCAGCGCGGCCATCAGCACCACACCGGTGAACAGCATCGCCAGACGCGTGATGTTGGACCCGATCTGCGAGCTGATCAGCCACACCAGCAGCACCCCGAGCCCGTACACCGCCGCCGTGATCCGCACGGTGCGCCAGTCGGGCGGGACGACCGCGAAGACCGCCACCGCGCACAGCAGCGGCAGACAGGCCGAGCCGAAGGACATCGGCTGGGTGCCCGAGAACGGGAACAGCCAGGCGGACAGGGCGACGACCGCCGTGGGCGCGAGGCCGAGCGCCCACGCGCCCGGCCGTCGCTTCTGCAGGAACATCGCCACGGCGACCATGCCCACGAAGAGCCCGGCCACCGGCGAGCCCATGGTGGCCAGCGCGGCCAGCGGCGCGGCGCACAGCGCCTTCGCCCACCGTTTGTAGCGCCAGCGGTGCGGCCAGCAGAACACGACGGCGACCGCGGCCAGCGCGAACATGTTGCCGAGCCCGAACGTGACCCGCCCGGAGGCGGCGTTGCACAGCAGGGCGAAGATCCCCGCCAGCGCCGGCCACAGCGGCTTCTTCACCGGCCGGCAGCGCAGCAGGATGAGGGTGAGCAGGCCTGCCGAGAGCGTCCCGGCGATCATCATCGTCGTCCGGACGCCGAGCACGGACATCAGGTACGGCGACACCATGCTGTACGACACCGGGTGCATGCCGCCGTACCA
Source organism: Streptomyces humidus (assembly GCF_014649655.1). GTDB lineage: Bacteria > Actinomycetota > Actinomycetes > Streptomycetales > Streptomycetaceae > Streptomyces > Streptomyces humidus. The sequence continues at coordinate 169,283 of NZ_BMTL01000012.1, forward strand.
GGCGAGGTTGTACGCGGAGTCGGGATGCCGGCCCACGAACTCGGCCCACGCGTCCTGCGCCGCGAGGTCGCCGCCGCTGTTCGCGAACGTGAAGAACCAGACGAGGTGCAGAACGCCGGACAGCGCCGTCATCGACAGCACCGGGTGGCGGCCCAGCGGGCCGCCCAGCCGGTCGAGGGCGGATCTCAGGCGGGACGTCCCGCGCGGCGGGTCCGTACGGCCGGCGGCCGCGCGGCCCCCGGCCCGGTCGTCGCGGCCGTCGTCCTCGCGGTCCCGGGCGGGCCCCTGCTCGACGTCTACCACGCGGTCCGCCGCGGGGCCGTCGGCCGCCGGGTCCGCCGCCGGGGCGGCCGCCGCGGCTGTCGCCGGGTCACGGTCGTGCTCGCCCGACTGGGGTGCGGGCAGCCTTGGCCGCGAGCCGACGTCCGGTCCCGGACCTGTCTCGTCGGCGCGTGTCGGCTCCGCAGTGGCCACCTGAAGGCACTCCCCGTGTCCCGTCTTCTGTTCTCGGTCGCGTCCTGTTCGCGTCCGCTTCACGGCTGTGCCCTTGCGGCCCGCGACTGTCCCGTTTCGCGACGCTAGCACGCACCCCGCCGGGCGGCTGCCCGACGGGGTGCGGAGAGGTACGGACGCGACGGCGGCGTCAGCCGAGACGTGTCAGCTTGTCCGAGAAGCCCGGCTCGCTCAGGTCGGACCGCAGGGCGACCGGCACCTTGACGGCCCCGCTGGTGCCGTCCCCGACGGTGAGCGTCCCCACCTGGGCGCCGGCCTTCGCGGTGTGCGGCACCTCGGCGGCGGTGAACGACAGCCTCACCGTCATGCCCGCCCAGCCGACCGCCGGGACGTCCTTGGTGATGACGACCGGGGTCTGTCCGCCGAGCTGGTCGTCCACGTACCCGACGACGTCGCCCTTCTTCAGGATCTTCGCCGAGGTGAGCGCGTCCTGGGCGGCGAGCAGCGCCGTCTGGCTGACCGCGTTGACCGTCTCCAGGATCGGCGCCTTGTGCTGGCCGAGGATCGCGCCGACGAGGGTCACCGTCTGCCCGTCGACCTTCTTGCGCGAGGCGAAGAGCAGGTTGCCGCCGGCGGCGGTGGTGCTGCCGGTCTTGATGCCGATCGCGCCCATGTTGAACGGCAGCGTGTTGTAGTTGGGCCAGTTCTTGCCGGACGGGTCGTCCCAGCTGGCCGCGCTGGAGATGGAGACCAGGGCCGGGACCTTCACGAACGCGCGGCCCAGCTTCACCTGGTCCTCGGCCGTGGAGACGGTGGTCTCCTTCAGACCCGAGGGGTCGGTGTACGTCGTGTTCGTCATCCCCAGCTCCCGGGCGGTGGCGTTCATCTTCTTCACGAACGCCGCCTCCGAGCCCGCGTCCCAGCGCGCGAGCAGCCGCGCGATGTTGTTGGCGGAGGGGATCAGGACGGCCGACAGGGCCTGGTGCTCGGTGAGGTGCTGGCCCGCCTTGACGGTGTTGAGCGTCGACTCGTCGCCGGTGACGTCGTAGCCGCCCTCCTTCTCCGCCGTCGCGTCGACCTCGATCTTCGGCCCTTCCTCCCCGGCCTTCATCGGGTGTCCCTTGAGGATGACGTAGGCCGTCATGGTCTTGGCGACCGAGCCGATGGCCACGGGCGTCTGCTTGCCGAAGCTGCCCATCGTGCCGACGCCGTCGGCGTCGATCCAGCCCTGCCCCTCACCCGGCCACGGGAGCTGCGTCTTGCCGCCCCCGAAGGTGTAGGAGTCCTTCGCGGTGAGGGTGAGCGCGGTCGCGGGCAGCGGTCGCGCGGCCTGCACGATCGCAAACACGATCACCAGCAGGAGGACCAGGGGCGTCCAGATCTTGAGCCGCCGGCGGAGCTGGCGCAGGGGCGTGGGCGGGGGCGGCGGGGTGTTCGTCAGCTCGGCGAGCAGGTCCAGCGGCGGCTTCGGAGGCAGCGGCTGCTGGGTGGTCCGCTCGGGGCCGACCTGCGGGACGAACGCGGTGACGTCGGCCTGCGGGGGCGTGAACGGCTTGACCGCGGGCTTCGGCGCGCGGGGCTCGTCGAGCGGCTTGAGCGCGACGAACCTGCTCGTCCGCTCGGCGGGAGCCTCGTCCGTGGACTTCGCCTCGGCCTTGTCGCTCTTGTCGCTCTTGTCGCTCTTGTCGGCCTTGTCGGCCTCGTTGTCCCTGTCGGCCTTGCCGTCCTCGCCGTCCTCGCCGGAGGCGGGCCGGGCGGCCCCGCCGAGCTTCAGCATGGTGGTCGGCTGGTCGACGGCGGGCTTGGGCCGGGGGGTCTTGAAGACGGCGGTGGGCTGGTCGACGTGCGGCTCGCCGGTCTCGCCGTCGGCCTCGGCGTCCGTCTTGGCGTCCGTCTTGGGTTCGGTCTTGGCGTCGGCGGGCGCGGCGGCTTCGTCGGGCCTGTCCGACTCGTCCGGGGCGTCGGCCTTGCCGGTCCCGGTGCCGGTGTCGGCGACCTCGGCGGACTTCTCGCCCGTGGCCCACTTCGGCGCGGGCTTGGAGGTGGGCCGCGCCTCTGTCGTCGGCTTTCCGGACGCGGGCCGGTCGGCCGCCTCGGAGACGCTCGCGGAGCTTTCCTCCGGGGCCGTGGCCGTGTCGGCGTCCGTGTCGGTGTCCGTGTCGGTGTCCGTGTCGGCGTGGGCGTCCGCGTCGGCGGAGCGCTTCTCGTCGGACTTCCCGTCCGCCGAGGACGCCCGCTGGGCCACCGCCGCCCGCGAGTGGGCGTCACCGCCCCCAGGAGCCGCTTCGGCGGTCTGCGAGGCGCTCTCGGCCTCCTCCGGGTCCTCGGCGCTCTCCGCGCCCCCGGCGTCACGGCCTCCGGCTTCGGCGGCCGCCGGCTGCTCGGCCGGCTCGTCCGCGTCCTCGTCCCCGTCCGTCCTGGCCGCCGGAGACTCGTCCTCGGGGGCTTCGGCGGCCTCGGGCTCGTCCGCCGCTCCGGGTACCCCAGGCTCGTCGGCTCCGCCGGTCCCTCCGGTCTTGTCGGACTCCACGGACTCCACGGACTCGCCGGACTCGCCGGACTCCACGGACTCGCCGGACTCGCCGGTCTCGCCGGTCTTCAGGTCCCGTACCGAGAAGACCCGGGTCGCGGTGTCGACGCCGCCGCGCGCCGCGGACGAACCGCCGTCCCGTGCCACCGCGACCCGCGGATCGCGGATCTCGCGGGGGTCACGGGACTCGCGTGCTTCGGGAACCGTGCCCGCGCTCCCCGACGTCGGTTCTGCCGACGACTCGCGCTGCTTCGACCTGTCGGGGGACTCGCCCGCCACCGATGCCTCCTCCTGTGCCGCACGCCGTCCGCGCGCCTGCCGAACCGTGAACCGCCCGCCCCGGACCCGCCTCGCGGCGCTGTCCGAACCATGTACCAGTGTCCTGTGTAGAGGGCTTGGCTCCTGCGGTAGACGAGAACGACATACCTACTGGTTCCACTACAAACAGGTCACGCACCCTCGACAGATGAATGTGAGAGGGGTCACCCTGTCATTCATCCACGCGGGGAGGCATGGATGGGCAGGAGCCGCAGAACGATTCCGGAAGAGCTTCTACTGCTGGCGTTGGACCCGACCACGGGTACCACCGCACAGCCGCAGTCGCTCGACCTTGGTCTGGCCGGAGCACAGCTAGTGGAGCTGGCGCTGGCCGGGCGGATAGCCCCTGACGGGGATCGTATCGCCGTGGTGTCCCCACGGCCGACTGGAGATCCGACACTGGACTGCGCGTTGGAGTTGCTGCGAAGGCGTGGCGCTCCCGTACGGGCCGTCCACTGGATCGGCGGGCCGCGTCTCGGGCTGCGCCAGACCTACCTCTCGCATCTGGAACGGTGCGGCATGGTGCATGCCGTGGCGGGCCAGATGTGCGGAGTGCTGCCGACGACTCGCTATCAGGCGACGGACACCGACATCAGCCGGGAGATAAAGGCCCGGCTGGACTCCGCGATCCGCACCGGCGTGCCGCCGGACCCGCGGACCGCGGCGCTCGCCGCACTGGCGCACGCGGTCGGCCTCGGCAAGCACCTGTACCCGGGCAACGAGGGACGCTCGTCCCGCTCCCGGCTGCGGGATCTGATCAGGCACGACCCGATGGGCGGCCTCGTGGCGCACGCCGTGATGGACGTCCAGAACGGCGCGGGGGCACAGCCGCGTCGCAACCAGCCACCCGCCGGCCGCCAGGCCGGACCGGGAGCGGGGCCCGCTCCGGAACCCGCCCGTGGCGTTCCGGCGCAGCCGCACCGCGGTTCCATGGCGCGTGTCGTGGCCCACTGAGCCGCAGTCCCACCGGCGCCGCAGGGCGCTGCGAGGCGCAGCCGGGCACCACAGGGAACCGCAGGAACCGCGGAGACACCGCGCACGCAGGACCGCACCATCGCACCATCGCAGGACGCAAGACCGTTCGGGAGCCGCCGCGGACCGCGCGGGGTGGTGCGACACACCGCCCCGCGCGGACGCATGTCGGCGCCGGTGGGACGCTGGTCCGAACTGGCGTGTACCGGCCGCATAACCACCGTTTTCCAGCGGTAGAAAGCACCTTGGTGGCAGTCTGCTCAACAGCAGATACGCAAAGTGTCAGTTGCAGACACGCAGCCGGAGGTGCACGTCCCGTGGCGTCCAACGTCAATCCCACTGTCAGGCGACGCCGGTTGGGCCAGGAGCTGCGCCGGCTCCGTGAGCTCAAGGGCATGACGGCCGAGGAGGTCGCCGAGCGCCTGCTGGTGTCCCAGTCGAAGATCAGCCGGCTGGAGAACGGCCGGCGCAGCATCAGCCAGCGCGACGTCCGCGACCTGTGCGGGGTGTACGAGGTCGAGGACCAGCGGATGGTCGACTCGCTGATGGAGATGGCCAAGGACTCGCGCCAGCAGGGCTGGTGGCACGCTTTCGGTGATGTCCCCTACAGCGTCTACATCGGCCTGGAGACGGACGCGGCGAGCCTGCGCGTGTACGACCCGCAGATCGTGCCGGGGCTGTTGCAGACCCGTCAGTACGCGGAGGCGCTGATCTCGGGCGCGCTGCCGGAGACGGCCCCCACGGAGATCGAGAAGCGCGTGCAGGTGCGGATGCGCCGGCAGGAACGTGTCTCCTCCGGAGAGAACCCCCTGCGCCTGTGGAGCGTGATGGACGAGTCGGCGCTCCGAAGGGTCGTCGGCAGCCGCGAACTCATGCGGGGTCAGCTGGAACACCTCGTCGAACAGTCCCAGCTGCCGCATGTCACGGTGCAGGTGATCCCCTTCGACATGGGTGCGCACCCCGGTCTCAACGGCCAGTACGCGATCCTCGAGTTCCCCGACACCGCCGACTCCAGCGTGGTCTACATCGAGGGCGTCACCAGCGACCTCTACCTGGAGAAGCCGAACGACGTGCAGAAGTACAGCGTGATGTACGAGCATCTGCGCGCCCAGGCCCTGAACGTCGACCAGTCGCGCCAGTTCATCGCCGACATCGCCAAGGGGTATGTGCCGTAACGCCGTTCGCGATGACGGATGTTCGGGACGACCGACGACCGACGTCCACGCGGGAGGCGGCGCATGGTACGCCCTCCTCCCGGGAGGACGGAAGTTTCCATTGGGATATGTCATCCGGTCGAGTGAATAGTCGCTTCGTCAGTCGATGTTGGCGAGTAGCGTCGATCACGCCATCGAGCAACAAGGTTGGCGTGAACGCGCCGCGTGGCCGCAGTGGGGTCCGTGGTGCCGGGACAGTTACTCAACAACTGCACTACGGAGCAAAAACATGGCAATTCGTCAGGGCAGCGCGCACGCGTGGACCAAGTCCTCCTACTCCACGGGCAACGGCGCATGCGTCGAGGTCAAGTCGCCGGCCGTCCAGGCCCTTCTCGTCCGGGACTCCAAGGTCGAGGACGGCCCCAGCCTGGTCTTCCCCGCCGACGCGTGGAGCGACTTCGTGGCCTCGGTCAAGGCATAGGGCGGAGGACTTCCCGTCCTCCGGCCGCCGGTCGTCCGTCACCGGTCGTCCGTCACCGGTCGTCCGTCGCCGGTCGTCTCACCGGGGCGTCGGCACAACTGCACAGGAACCGCCCAAGGGCCCTCTCGTCCAGATCGCCGTCCTAGCCGAGAGGGCCCGGTGGTGTATCAGGAGCCGCTGCGCGGAGGCCGCTGACCTCGTCGACGTGCGCCGGGCTCCGTCGCGGGCTGCGGCCCGCGGGACGGAGGTCAGCTCAGCTGGTCCTCGATGGCGGCGACGACCTCGGCGGACTCGGGCTCGGTCTGCGGGGAGAAGCGGGCGACGACGGAGCCGTCCCGGCCGATCAGGAACTTCTCGAAGTTCCAGCGGATGTCGCCCTCATGGCCCTCGGCGTCCGCGAACCCGACGAGCCGCTGGTACAGCGGGTGCCGGTCGTCGCCGTTGACCTCGACCTTCTCGGTCAGCGGGAAGGTCACGCCATAGGTCGCGGAGCAGAACTCGGCGATCTCCTCGGCGCTGCCGGGCTCCTGCCCGAGGAACTGGTTGCAGGGCACGCCCAGCACGGTGAAGCCCTGGGCGGCGTACCGCTCCTGGAGCCGCTCCAGACCCGTGTACTGCGGGGTGAGGCCGCACTTGGAGGCCACGTTCACCACGAGCACGGCCTGGCCCGCGTACTGCGAGAGGTCCGCGGAACCGCCCTTGAGGGCGTCGATCTGTACGGCGAGGGGGGAGGCGCCGGCATGAGTAGTCATGCCCCGGATGCTAGTCCCGGCCTGGCCCGCTCCCCGCCCCGGCCCGGCAGCGGCTGCGTCGCGGCTCGTGACCCTTCACGGGTGGTGGCCGCTGGTGAGAATCAGGGGAGGGGAGCGGCTGCCTCCGTCAGGGTCGTGCCTGCCGGGGTCCGGGAGTACAGCACCGAGCGGCCCGCGCGGCGGCGTTCCACCAGGCCGGCGTCCAGGAGGACCCGCAGGTGGCGGCCGACCGAGCCCAGGCCCTGGCCGGTCAGGGCCACCAGCTGGGTGGTGCTCAGGGGCGCGGCGAGGAGCACCAGCACCGTGGCCCGGGCGGGGCCCAGAAGCGTGCCCAGCGCGTCCGGGACGGCGTGGGCGCGGTCCCGGCGGTCCTCGGCGAGCGCGCCGGAGCACGGGTAGACCACGGCGTACCGTTCCCGCCCCTCCCAGGCCACCCAGCCGGTCTTCGGGGTGACCGGCACGAACAGCAGCTCCGCGCCGGAGATCTCGCGGGGCGGGTACTCGTGCAGGTTGACCTGGAAGCGGCTTTCGCCGAGCCAGCGCGTGCCCGGGCGCAGCGAGTCCAGCACGGCGGCCCAGCCGCCCCGGCTGACCAGCGCGGTCCGGGCCACGACGTCGGCCTCCAGGATGCGCCGGCGCCGCTCCCAGTACGGGCGCACGTCCGTCTCCCACACGTGCTCCAGCAGCGCGGCCGCCCGCTCGGGCAGGTCCTCCCGGTCCAGGGCCGCGGGGAGCGGGCCCGCCAGGGACGTCCGCAGATGGGCCCGGGCCGCCGCCGGGTCCGCCGCCCGCACCCGGGCCACGCCCTCCTCGAAGCTTTCGCCGTCCCTCGGCGTCGGCGTGAGGAAGTCCGCGATCCAGCTGCGGCCGAGGCCCGCCCGCACGAGCAGTGCGGTCACCGGGTCGGCGGCCAGCGCCGCGCGGTAGCCCGGGAGGTGGGAGCGCAGCCAGTCGTGCTCGCCGGGGTGGGTGCCCGCTGCCGCGTGCAGCAGTTTCAGGCTCGCGAAGGTCTCGGCGAGCGGCGAGAGCACGAACCGGCTGCGGGCCAGGGTGTCGGCGTTCACCTGCCACCAGCCCATACCCGCGCACACCTCCCATGGCCGTCCCCCACGGCGCACGAGGTTTCGCGGGCCGGCGAAACAATAACCGGGCTCCCCGGACCCGCCCCAGACTCCGGCCCATGACCGGCTTCTCCTACCACCAGCTCTTCCGCGTCCGCGAGTTCACCCCTCTCTTCCTATCCTCCGCCGCCCACACCGCCGCCCAGACGGTCAGCGGGCTCGCCCTCGGCACCCTCGTCTACCGGGCCACCGGCTCGCCGCTGCTGTCCGCGGTGAGCATGTTCGGGCCGTCGCTCGCGCAGGTGCTCGGCGCGACCGTCCTGCTCTCGGGATCCGACCGGCTGCCCCCGCGGTCGGCGCTGACCGGCCTCTCCCTCGCCTTCGCCGCCGCGGCCGCCCTCATGGCGCTGCCGGGGCTGCCGACCTGGGGCGTCTTCGCCGTCGTCCTCGTCCAGGGTCTGGTCGCCTCGCTCGGCGGCGGCGTCCGGTGGGGGCTGCTGAACGAGATCCTCGGCGGGGCCGAGGGCGGCTATCTGCCGGGGCGTTCGCTGTTCAACATGATGAGCGGGCTGATGCAGATCACCGGTTACGCGACGGGCGGCGTGCTCGTGACCGCTCTCTCCCCGCGCCCCGTCCTCCTGCTCGCCGCCCTGCTGTACGCGGCCTCGGCGGTCGTCGCCCGTCTCGGGCTGACCTCCCGTCCGCCGCGGGCCTCCGGCCGGCTGTCGGCCGCGGCGACCCGGCGCGCCAACGCCGCCCTGTGGTCCTCCCGCCCCCGCCGCCTCACCTACCTGGGGCTGTGGCTGCCCAACGGCCTCGTCGTCGGCTGCGAGGCACTCTTCGTGCCCTACGACCCCGGGGCGGCGGGCACGCTGTTCGCGAGCGCCGCCGTGGGCATGCTGGCCGGTGACGTGCTCGTGGGCCGTCTCCTCCCGCCGGCCCTGCGCCCCCGCCTCGCCACCCCGCTCCTGCTGCTCCTGGCCGCCCCCTACACCCTGTTCGTCCTGCACCCCGCCGTTCCGCTCGCCGCGGCCTGCGCCGCACTCGCCTCCGTCGGCTTCGGCGCGAGCCTGGTGCAGCAGGAGCGGCTGATGGCCCTCACCCCGCCCGAACTCAGCGGCCACGCCCTCGGGTTGCACTCGGCCGGGATGCTCACCTTGCAGGGAGTGAGCGCGGCCCTGGCGGGCGGGGCGGCCCAACTCACCTCGCCCGCAACGGCGATGGCCGCGATGGCGGGCCTGTCGGTCGCGGTGACGCTGGCGTTGAGGTTCGCCGCCCGCACCGGGACACGCCCGGACGCGCCCGTCACCGCCGACGACCCCCGGCTGCCCCCGACTGCGGCCCCCCTCCGCTCACCTGCGCCCTTGCCGGTGAAGGAGACGCGTGACGGCCGGTGACGGCCGTGGTCGGCCCCCGGTGGTGCGACGAATTCGCGCAGGCTCGGGTATCGGGGCGGCCCGCGTCGTCATAATCGTGGCCAAGGACCAATCGGGGGTGGTGGTTTCATGGCGGACGTCGTCGTCGTGCACGGAATTTTCGCCAACAGGTCGAGCCGCGACGAGATGCGCGACACATGGCTTGCGGCATTGCGCGAGGGGCTGGAGAACGTGCGGTACCGCGAGGCCGACAGCCTCACGATCGAATGCGTTTTCTACGGTCATCTCTACAACGACGGGAAAGCGGGACCCTCCTGGCAGTACGAGGTCGGGGACCTCGAGCCCGGACTCGAGCGGGAACTGCTGATCGCCTTCGCGGAGAGCATCGACGATCCCGCCCGCGACGATCCCGCCCGCGACGAGGCGGGCAAGGCCGGATACGCGCCGAGAAGCGTCCAGTGGGCCATCGATTTCCTCCAGGCCCGCAAGGTCCTCGGCGGCACGAACGCGAGGATTCTCGGGTTCGTGAAACAGGTGGCCCGCTATCTGCGGGACCCGGAATTCAAGAAGAAGGTGCAGGCCGAGTTCAGCGCCGCGATGGAGAGCGGGCCCCGCGTCGTCGTCGCGCACTCGCTGGGCAGCGTCGTGGCCTACGACTGGCTGCGGTCCCATGGGCCGACCTCCGCGAAGACCCTCGTCACCCTCGGCTCACCGCTGGGACTGCGACCCGTCCTGCGGGAACTGCACCCGTATCTCGACGCCTGCCCGGCCCCTTGGCCGCCCGGCATCGACACCTGGGTGAACGTCGCCGCGAAGGAGGACGCCGTCGCCACGGTCAAGAAGCTGAACGGGCTGTTCGCGGGGGAGATCCGCGACCTGACCGCGGCCAACTCCCGCGGCACCGCCCACGACGCGCTCGTCTACCTGAAGAACGTCCGCACCGCCGAGTCGGTGAAGGTGGCTCTTGGCTGAGCGGGCGGGGTACTTCTGCATCTCCGGACGCCCGGCCTACGGCGGTGACTTCGACGATCTGAAGCTGTTGCCGCGGGAGGTGCGGGACGTCCGCCGGGAGCTGAGGGCTCTCGGACTGACCGAGCCGTTCGCCGGAGCGGGCGGGCCCGCGGAGGGGGACGCCCTCTCCCACCTGGACCTCTACGACGCCCTGTACGCCTGGAGCCGTCCCGCGGCCGGGGACCCGGACACGCCGCCGCCCGCGCGGACGGCGACCCTGGTGATCTACGCCACCGGTCACGGCTACCAGCTGGAGAACGAGTGGGCGCTCGTCCCGCCGGACCACGCCGATCCCCTCGACCCCCGGGCCATGCTGCCGCCCGCCGCGCTGCTCGCGGCCCTGAAGGACCGCGCCGACCTCGCCCAGGTCCTGCTCGTCCTGGACGCCTGCGGGGCCGCGCCCGGCGGGGAGCAGGCCCTGCTGGACGCCCTGGAGAAGTCCCGCTACCGGCCGCTGGACGGACAGTTCGACCTGTGGGTCGTGGCCGCCGCCCGGCGGGCCGAGACGGCTCAGCAGACCGTGTTCTCCGACGCTTTCACCGCGGCGCTGCGCGCCGCCGCCGTCCCCTCGGCCGACCAGCCGCATCTGGACCTGACCCGCGTGATGGAGTCCGTCCGGAAGGACCTGGCGGCGACCTCGCAGGGGGCGCGGATCGTCGCCGGGTACGAGGACCCGCGCTGCCGGGCCCTGCCCAACCCGCTGTTCATGCCGCCGGACCCGCCCGACTGGCTGCCGGGCGGCTGGAGCCGCAGCTCGCGCGGGGTGCACAGCCAGGACGCGCCCGGCTGGTACTTCACCGGACGCGACCGCGCGCTGCGCACCGTCCTCGACCATCTCACCGGCGTGGGAGCCGCTCCGCCGCTGTGGCTGACCGGCTCCCACGGCAGCGGCAAGACCGCCGTCCTCGGCCGGGTCGTCACCACCGCGACCGCCGCACTGCGCGACGCGCTCCCGGTCGTGGCCCGGCGGGGCGTCCTGCCGTCCGGCGACCTCGCTCTGGCCGCGGTCGACGCGCGCGGCCGCACCGCCGAGCGGCTGGCCGACGAGATCGCCCGCGCGCTGAAGCTCGACGCCGGGGGCGTCGCCGGTCTGCTGGCCGCGCTCGGCGGCGGCAACGGCGGCACGGTGCGGGGCGTCGTCGTCGACCACGTGGACGAGGCGGACGGGCCCGCCGCCGTACTGGCCCGCCTGGTGGAGCCGCTGGCCGCGCTGCCCGACGTCCGGGTGGTCCTCGGCGCGGCGCGCCCGCCGTCCGGCCCTGCGGCCGGGCCGGCCGTCGACCTCGACGACGGGGCGCACCGCGGCCCCGAGGCGGTCGGCGCGTATCTGCGGACCCGGCTCGCCTACGGCGGGCACCTCCCGCCGGAGGCCGCCGGGCCCCTGGAACGGCTCTGCGGCGGCTGCTTCGCGGCGGCCGTCACGGCGGCGGACGTCGTGGACCGGGAGCGCGCCGACCCGGTCGACCAGGCGTCGAAGGCCGTCGTCGAGCGGCTCGACGGCCTCTTCCGCCGAACGCTGGGGGACTTCCTCCCGCCGTCGGCCGCGGGCGCGGCGGCCGACGTCCTGAACGCGCTGTGCTCCTTCCACGACGGCCTCTTCCTGGACCTGCCGACCTGGGCCGCCGTCACCGCCCGCCACGCCGGCGTCCCCGTCACGGCGGCGGAGCTGGCGAGCTGCCTCGACGCCTGCCGGAGTTTCCTCGTGCGCCGCGAACTCACCGGCCGCCGGCCCGGCGACGCGCACGACGGCCTGCGGCCGCGCCACCAGCCGGCGCCGCCCGGGGGGCAGGGGCCTCACAGAGCCGTGCTGCACCGGCTGGTCGACGAGGTCGGCCCCGCTGACACGGCCTCCGGCTGGGAGCGTGTGCCGGCCCATCTGCTCGACATCCTGGCCGCGGCCGCCGCCGATCCGGGCGCCGACGCGGGCTCCCTCCTGGACGACCCCGGCTTCCTGCTCGCGCTGCCGCGGCCCACCATGACCCGCACCGTCAAGGCCCTGAGCGGCGGGGACCGGGCGGCGCGGGCGGCCGTGCGCAACGCCGAGCCGCGGCAGGCGCAGCCGCACCAGCGCCGCTTCGCCCTCGCGCTGGCCGCCACCCGGCAGGGGCTCACCCGCCTCGCGCACGCCGTCGGGCCCGTCGACGCGCCCTGCGGAACGCTGGAGGTGCGCTGGGCGCGGCCCGGGGCCCGCGAACGGCAGTCGATCACGCGGGTGTCCGCAGGCGGGCGGCCCGGCCCCGGTTCCGTCGTCACCGCACACGACGACGGCACGCTGCTGTGGTGGGACGGCGGCAGCGGCGAGCCGGGGCCGTCCCGGCAGCTCGCGGGCCGTGTCACCGCGCTGAGCGCCCTGGAGACCGACGACGGCGTCGACGCGCTCGTCGTCCTGGCCGACGGCTCGGTGCTGCGCTGCGCCCCGGACGCCGCCGCGCCCGACCAGGTGCTGCGGGCGGGCAAGGGCGTGCTGCCGGGCCCCTGCGCGGGCCACCCGGCCGGTTTCCTCGCGATGGGCGACGACAAGACCGTCGAGATGCTGGCCGTGGGGGCGTCGGGGGCCGAGCTGCTGGGCCGGGAGCTGCTGCGGGAGACGGTGGTCGCGACGGCCGTGGCCGGTCCGCCCGACGACCCGGTCGTCTGGGCGGCGACGCTGGACGGCGTGGTCCACCGCTGGTCCCCGGCCGCCGGGGGCGCGCCGCGCAGGGTCGGGCGGTGCCCGAACCCGGTCCGGCTGGCGGCCGCCGCGGACGGCGGGACGGCCGTGATCGTCGACACGGACGGCGGATGCACGTTCGTCGGCGGCGCGGCGGCTCTCGCGGGCGCGTCCCTGGCGCTCCCGCACGATCTGCGGGCGGTGCATCTGACACCCGACTGGTTCGTCGTCGCGGGCGGCCACCGGGACGGGAACTGGCTGGACACGTACGGCGTCACCGATGGCACCAGGGCTCGCTGGCCGCTGGACGGGTTGCCCACGGGTGTCCTCTCCCACCCTGCCGGGGGAGGGGAGCCCGCGTCCGACGGCGAGGCCGGGTCCGACGGAGCGCACCCGTCCGACGCGGGCCGCGCGTCCGCCGGGTGGTACGGGTCCGCCGGCCTGCTGGTGGCGACCTCGCGCGCGCCCGCCCTGCTGCGGGCCCGCACCCACCGACGGCACGGCATGTCACGGAACGGCCGCAGGAGGTAACCCTCATGACAGTGTCGCCCCCCTCCCCGGCCACCGTGCCCGACACCGCGTTCGTCCGCGACCGGCTGGTCTGCCTGCTGATGTCGCTGAACCGCATGGCCGCGCGGGATCTCACCGAGGAGGAACTCGCCGCGCAGACCGCGGAGTCGGGCCTCGCGGACGGCTGGCTCGGCGAGCTGTGCGACCGGCCGGACCGCGACGCCGTTCTGGCCTCCCTGCCCGCGTGGCTGACGGTCGCCGACGACAGCGGCCTGGCCGTCCTCGTCGAGGTGGCCTCGGGCGGGTCGGCGACGGCGGGCCCGGCCGCGGCGTCGGACGAGGACGACGCCCAGGCCGCTGCCGCTGCCGCTGCCGCTGAGGCGGATGCGGCGCGTGAGCGGATGCGGCGGCTGCTCCCGCTGCTCGGCGGGGAAGTCCCGGACCAGCTGGCGGACTTGTGGGCCGACTGCCCCGCCCGTCCCGCACAGGACGGTCCCCCGGAACGGGACGGGGCGGCGCGCTCTCCGCTGCACGCGGCCGTGGCCGACGGGGCCGGCGGACGTGTCGCGATCACGCTGGCCGACGCGTCGGATCCGGTCGGCGGGGCCGGCTGGGTCAGGCCCCTGGCGTGGGCCGGGCCGTGTCTGATCCAGGCCCGGGACGCGGTCGTCGCTCTGCTGAGCGGGTTCGGCGGCGTCGAGGCCGGAGCGCGTCCCGCACTCCCGGTGGGGGTGTGGCCCGCCGCCCACCTCCAGGACCAGGCCGTCGGACTCGGCTACGCCCTCGACGCCCTCGCCGGATTCACCGGGCTGCCCCGGCCGGATCTGCCGGCCGTCGGGGTGCCGGCCGGCGGGCAGACCCTCGCGCCGATGACGGACGCCGACCTGACCGGCCGGGTCGAGGCGCTCGCGCTGATCGGCGTCACCGAACTCCTCGCCCCCACCGCGCGGGGCTGGGTGAGGGCGGGCCCCGGCGGTGTGCGGGAACCGGTGCCGGGCGTGTCCGCCGCCCTCACCCTCGACGGGGCCGCCACCGCCGTCTGGGGCGAGGCGTGGACCGAGTGGAAGCATGCCCGGCACCGCGAGGAACTGCTCGCCCTGGGCTGGGTGGTCCAGCCGCTGGAGGCCCGGCCGGACGACGCCCTGGTGAAGCAGGTCGCCGACCTCCGCGAGATCTTCCACGGCAAGGACCCGAAGCCCAAGGCGAGCGCGGCGACCACGGAGAGTACGGCGGGCGGGGGCGGAAACGGTCTGAACGGCCGAAACGGCGGCAAGGCCGGCAAGGCCGGCAAGGGTGCCAAGGGGAACAGGGAGGGCGACGGGAGCGGGGGGAGGAAGGGCCGGGAGAGCGGGCGGGCGAGACGGGTGGTGGCTGTCGTCGGCGGCACCGTGCGCAGCGGCAAGAGCACCATCGCCCGGCTGCTCGCCCAGGACCTGCGCGGACGTGGCTGGCAGGTCCAGGCGTTACGGTCCACCCGGGGTGAACTGCCCGACCGCGACCCGCTGATCGAGGCCGCCCGGCGGGCGGTCGCGCTGACGGAGCGCGAGGAGGGCCGGCCCTGTCTGCTGATCCTGGACGGGCTGCTCCCCCTCCAGGGCGGCAACAGGGCGGTGGACGAACTGCTGCCGCTGGTGTCGGAGGCCGTCCACTGCAGTGTCCTCGCCCTGCTGGAGTACGACGTCTCCGCGAACTTCGAGTGGAGCACGGACAGCGTGGACGTCGTCCCGGCCGTCGTGGGCGGGCCGCATCTCGAGGACTTCGTCAAGGCGGTGGCCCTCGCGCGGCCGGGCGAGGCGAAGAGCGAGGCCGGCCTCGCCGAGGTGCGGCGCGGCGACGGCAGCCGCGATCTGGACCGGATCATCAGGGTCATGACCAACGGGGGAAGGGAGGACCCCGTCCTCGTCTGCTTCGGCGGCCTCGGAGTCGCCCAGCAGAACGCGGTGGCCGACATGGCGGCGGCCTCCCTGATCCACTCGGGCGTCCCCGCGGAGACGCTGGCCGACCTCACCGAGGAGGAGCGCGAGACCCTCGGCGTGGAGACCCTCGACGGACAGGGCCTCATCAGGATCCCCAGCGTCGAGGACAGCACCCGGATCCTCCAGCGCGTCCTGCAGATCCAGGAGGAGATCGACGCGGGCGACGACCGGGAGGAGCCCGACCAGGTCCCCGTCCCGGGTCCGGAGCGGCTGCGCGAGCAGGTCGTCGAGCGGCTGCTGCCCCGGATCGAGGCGCTGATGCGGCACGAGCGCGGCGAGGTCCTGCCACGGCTGCTGGGAGCCCGGCTCTATCACGCCGAGGTGGCCGCCGAACTGCTGAAACGCACCCACCACGGCGCTTTCGCCGAGTGGCTCAGCCGGGCGCAGGCCGCCGAACTGGCCCGCTGTCTCTCAGCGCTCGGCAACTCGCTGAGCGAGGACATCGGCAAGGACGTCATCCTGGAGTTCACCAAGCGCCTCGAGGACGAGCCGGCGACGCTGCGCCTGTTCGACCTGGTCACCGTGATCCGCGGCATCCGGCACGCCATGTCCACCGGCGCGCTCGCCCTGAAACACGTCGTGGCCTGGCTGCACGCGCAGGTGAACGCCGTCCTGTCGAGCGGGGAGGGCACCGCCCAGGAGCGGCTCCACCTGCTCGACCGGATCGAGTGGTTCCAGAACGCCGACCTCGACGAGATCGTCGTCAAGCGGGTCGCCGAGGTCGTCACCGGCCTGGACCCCTCCCGCCCCGCCGACTACTTCCTCGTGCTGCGCGCCCTGCGCCTGCAGCGACGGCTGTGGCGGCGGGTGGCGGACGACGTCGCGGTCCACTACGAGGACGCCGCCGGCTACCACCCCGTCGATCAGGAGCCGGGCCCCGAGGAGCTGGTCGCCTACCAGCCCCGGGCCGAGGACGGCTTCGCGGTGATCCTCGCCGGGATGATGCTGCGCCGGCACGTCGAGCGGACCGAGTGGTCCGCGATGATCGACGAACACCGGGACCTCCTCCAGCCCGCCCTGGACGCCAGCAGCCCGCGCGACGTGATCACCGCCCTGCACGAACTGCGGCGCACCTCCGGCATGCACCGCAACGAGATCTTCAAACGGGCCATCGACACCCGTCACGACAACGGCCGTTACCTGGGCGCGCTGCGCGCGCTCGTCCGCCGCGCCACCCCGATGGAGACCGTGGAGCTGCTGCGGGTCGTGCAGGGTCTGCACGCCTGGTGCGCCTGTCTGCTGCTGTCGGCGGAGACCCGCGGCCTGGTGTGGACGCAGGACAACGATCCCGACGAGTCGCTCGTCGCGCGGCTGGTCGACGCGACGAAGAACGACCCCAAGGCGGCGGGCATGCTGCTGTCCGTGACGCACGCGGTGGAGAGCCCCTACCACCAGAGCGGCCAGAGCTTCGCCCAGCGGCTGGGCGACGGGCTCGGCGAGGCGACCGTCCTCGAATGGCTGGTCAAGGACCCCCGCCCGTCCGTGAAATACCACCTGGTCAAGGGGTTGTGGGAGGCGCAGGTCGGCTACCGGGAGCGGTGCCTGGAGCAGATGGTGGAGATCGTCGCGCTGGCGCTCACCACCTCCCGCCGCGTCTGGGGCCCCCGGCTCGCCCTGTGGATCGGCGCGGACCCCGAGTTCGGTCCGGGGTTCCTGCACGACCTGCGCGAGCGGGTCGGCATCGACGATCTGCTGGTCGGCATGAGCGTGTGGTCGCCGCCGGACGCGCAGGCCGAGTTCCACCGCCTGGCCCGCGCCCTCTACCCGACGGCCGCGCTCCGCTACGCCCAGACGTTCCACGCCGGCGAGCTGGCGCAGCGGCTGGCCAACGCCTCGTCCGTCGCCGTCGCCGAGGCCTGCCGCGAGATCGCCCGCACGATGCGGCACACCGACGGCATCTCCGGAGCGGCTCTGCTGAAGGCGACCGGCCGGCTGATCGGGCGGCCGCACGTATGGACGGACCGGCTCGACACCGTCCGGACGGGGGAGGAGTTCACCCAGTTCCTGAGCATCGTCAGCGACATCGACCGGGGGTTCGTGCGCCGTCTCCTCGGCGAGTACGGCGAGCGCACGATGCGCACCGCCGTCCAGGAGACGGAGGAGCTGAGACTGGTGTGGAAGACGCGCTCGGCCATGTACCAGAACCCGCTCGCCGCCACCGGCATGCTCTCGGTCCTGGAGCAGATCGCCGAGCTCGGCCGGGCCGTCTACGCGCGGCTCTCGGACGACGCCGTCCTGATGAAGATCTTCACCGACGAACTGCAACTGCTGCAGAACCCGTCGGAGCAGTACATGGCCGCCCTGCACCTGGCGCGGATCGGGATCGGCCCCCACCACCGCAACGCCGACTGGACCGAGACGACCTTCGAGCTGAAGAAGCGGCTCATCACCACGTTCTCCAACCCGCGCGTCATCCGGGACGTCCTGCGTACCGTGGCGCTGTGGGAACGCCGTTGGGCGGTCGAGCTGGTGGACAGGATCGAGCTCGGCAAGATGGAGCGCCGCCTGCGGCTGGGGCTGATCGCCGACCTGCAGCCGACCGTCGGCCTCGCCGCGCTCCTCATCAGTCTCGGCGACGAGGGCAAGGCCTCGGCCACGCTCGACATGCTGGAAGGGGTCGGCTGGGAGCGGGTGGTCGAGCGCGTCGACCTGCCGTCGGCGGTCCTCCTGCTGCGGCTGGTGGGCCAGTTGCGGCCGCATCACGGCGGCACGGTCGCCTCGGCGGTCAACGCCCGGGTCGTCACGCTGCCGGCCCGTGAGATCGTCCTCGACGACCGGGCCATGTGGCGCGAGGTGGGCCACGCCTGCCAGGCGCTCGCGGCGGCCGGCCGGCCGGTGCAGGGCATGGGCGGCCTCCCGGCCCGCGAACCGCTCCTCGCCGACGCCCCGGCCGTCTCGCGCGCCCTGCACTGGTTCCCGGCCACGCCCTGGCGGGCCCGTTACCGGACGCGGGCCGTCGAGCGCCTGATCTCCCATCCGCCGCGCTCCGGCGGCGACCTTGCCCTCGCCCTCGCGGGAGCCGCCTCCGCCGGCCGCCTGACCGACCTCCTCGCCGTCCTCCCCGATCTGAAGCCGCTCGCGGCCGCCGGCACCAGGGACCTCGCCGACCTGACGGAGTTCGCCGGTCACCACCCCGCTCTCGCCGCCGTCCTGCGCCCGTACCACGCCCTCTTCGACGCCCATCTGCAGTCCGCGACGTCCGTGGCGTCGCTGGACACGCGCCGTCTGCGCCTCGGCATCACGGCCGTCGCGGCCGGCACGACGTTCGACGACGCGGGCTGAACGAGCGCGCCGGCCGGGCGGCTCCCGGACGGGCGGGCCGGCCGCCCGGGGCCGTGCGGCGGCCGACGACGGGCCGCGATGCTTCTACGATGCTGTAGAGAAGGCGTCCCGGCAGAGGTCCGGCAGACGGCCGGCGTCTATACGATGGCCGACCGGACAACGGACGCGGCGAAAAGGAGACTGGGCGTGACGGATCACCGGCGGCGTCCCCCGCGGCGGGCGCAGGGCGAGCTGGAGGCGTCGGTCCTGTCGGCGCTGCGGGAGGCGGACGGGCCGGCGACGGCCGGATGGGTGCAGGAACGGCTGGGCGGCGGCCTCGCCTACACCACGGTGATCACGATCCTGACCCGGCTGCTCGCCAAGGGCGCGGTCACCCGCGAGCGCAGCGGCCGCTCCTTCGCCTGGCTGCCCGCCTCGGACGAGGCGGGCCTGGCCGCCCACCGGATGCGCAGGGTCCTGGACGCCGAGCGCGACCGCGAGGCGGTGCTCGCCAGCTTCGTCACCGGCCTCGGCCCCGAAGACGAACGGCTGGTGCGCGAACTGCTCGCGCAGCAGCCCTCGGACGACGCCGACGCCGACGCCGGTGACGATGCCGCCGACGCCGCCCCCTCACCTGCCGGACGGCCCGCGCAGCCGCATGCCGAACGACGCGCGCGGTCACGTCCCCGGCCCGGCACGGACGGGGAAGACTGACGCCGCATGGGGCTCTTCGTCTTCCTGCCGCTCGTCCTCCCGCTCACGGCCTGGCCCGTCACCCGGCTCGCCGAACACCATCTGCATCCCCGCACCGCGACCCGGCTGCTGAGCGGCTTGGCCGCCGTGATGGCCGTGTGCAGCACGGTGTGCCTGGGGCTGCTGATGGTGGTCGGCACGGCGCAACTGCCCGGCAACCCCCTGCCCGACGGATGGTCGGACCCGGAGGTGCGCGAGGCCGTCCCCTACGACGAGTTCGCCGGCAAGGCGGCCATCCCCGCGCTGCTGGCGGTGGCCCTGAACTGCGGCCGCACGCTGTGGCGGCACCGCAGGGTGTGCCGCCTGGCACACCGGGCCCTCGCCGGACTGCCGCTCACCGAGGTCGCCGTCCTGCCCGACGAGACGCCGTACGCGTACGCCCTGCCCGGCGGCCGCCGGGACCGGATCGTCGTCACCACGGCCCTGCTGGACCACCTTCAGGCGGCCGAGCGCCGTGCGCTGTTCGCCCACGAGCGGGCCCATCTGACCGCCGGCCACCACCGCCACCTGCTCGCCGTGCGGCTGGCCGCCCAGGCCAACCCGTTCCTGCGGCCACTGCGGACGGCCGTCGCCTACACCGCCGAGCGCTGGGCCGACGAGGACGCCGCCCGGGCCGTCGGCAGCCGTCGCACCGTGGCGCGCGCGATCGGCAGGGCCGCGCTGGTCTCCCACGGCGCGCCCCATGTCACGCTCGCGGGCTTCGCCGCGCCGGGGCCCGTGCCGCGCCGGGTGACGGCGCTGCTCGGGCCCGCCCCGGCGGTCCGGCGCCGCCCGTCGCTCTTCACGGCCGCGGGCCTGGCGGTCTGGGGAGCCGCCGCGGGGGCGGCCGTGTCGGCGATGTCGTCGGCGAACGCGGCCGTGACCATGCTCGTCATCCTGCACGCGGCGACGCCCCTGTGACCGTGCCGGGAACACGGACCCGCGTGCCGGGAACGGCCCCGCGCATCCAGCTCTCCTCGTCCGCGACGACGACGGCCAATTCACGTGGCTGCGGATGAAGCAGCCACGTGAACCGGCCGGAGGATCAGCTCGCGGTGCAGGAGACGGTGGGCCAGGTCCAGTTGCCGTTGGGCTGGACGGTGACGCCGAAGTTGTTGCCGCTGCCGTTGGGTTTCGCGGTCATCACCTGGGCGCTGGGGTAACTGGCGCTGACGTTCCAGGTGGAGAGGACCTTGGCGGGAGAGGGGATGTTCATGGTGACGGTCCAGTTGCCGGCTCCGCTGACGGCGACGTCGAGGTTGTACCGGTCGCCCCACTGCTGACCGGCGGAGAGCGTCGCGGTGCATGTGTCCCCGCCGCCCCCACCGCCGCCACCGCCGCCGTCGGGGGCGACGGCGCGGCCGGTCTGCGGGGAGATCATCCCGGCGCACAGGCCGCGGCCCGCCAGCCCCTGCGCGATCCGCGGGATCGCGGCGATCGTGTTGGCCGGCCAGTCGTGCATGAGGATCACCTGGCCGTTGGTGAGCCGGCCCGCGGCCTGCACGATCGCGTCGGTGCTCGCGCCGTTCCAGTCCTGCGAGTCCACGTCCCAGATGATCTCGGTCAGGCCGTACTTCGCCTCGACGGCGCGCACCGTGGAGTTGGTCTCGCCGTACGGCGGCCGGAACAGCCTCGGCGTCCCGCCGCCCGCGCCGGCGATCGCCTGCTGCGTGCGGGAGATCTCCGAGTCGATCTGCGCCTGGCTCTGCTGGGTCAGATGCGGGTGCGTGTAGCTGTGGTTGCCGACCCACATTCCGGCGTCGACCTGGGCCCGCACCTGGGACGGGCGGGACGCGGCGTACTGGCCCTCGTTGAACATCGTGGCCCGCAGCCCGTTCTGCTTGAGGGCGTTGAGCAGGGTGGACGTGCTGCCGGACGGGCCGTCGTCGAAGGTGAGCCCGACATATCCGTTGCAGGCGGCGGCCTGCGCCGGAACGACGGCCTGCGCCGGAACGGCGGCCTGGACGGTGAGGGTGCAGGCGGCGGCCGTCGCGAGGACGGCCAGCCTCGTGACCAGGGCGCGTAAGGAGAGTCGTGGTCTGATGCTCATACGGAGTGGTCCTCCAGCCTGAGGCGAGGGTGCGGGAGTCAGCTCGCGGTGCAGGAGACGGTGGGCTAGGTCCAGTTGCCGTTGGGCTGGACGGTGACGCCGAAGTTGTTGCCGCTGCCGTTGGGTTTCGCGGTCATCACCTGGGCGCTGGGGTAACTGACGCTGGTGTTCCAGGTGGAGAGGACCTTGGCGGGAGAGGGGATGTTCATGGTGACGGTCCAGTTGCCGGCTCCGCTGACGGCGACGTCGAGGTTGTACCGGTCGCCCCACTGCTGACCGGCGGAGAGCGTCGCGCTGCATCCGCCGCCACCGCCACCGCCGCCGCCCGAACCGGCGCCACCCACGGTGATGTTGGAGCTGCCGCTGCTCTGGTAGCCCTCGGTCGCGAGGATCATGTAGTAGTTGAAGCTGCCGAGCGGCATACCGGCCCGGGCCCAGGCGTCGAAGTGGTTCCCGGTGGTGATGGTGCCGCCCGTGCGCTTCGACTGCCGCACGCTCCAGTACTGGTCGAAGGTCTTGTTGCCCTCGACGGACGGGGCGTTGTACCGCGTCGTCTTGTAGATGTCGTACGTACCGCCGTCGCTGGTGACGGTGCCCTTGTACGTTCCCGTGGGCCGGAAGGTGCCCCAGTTGTCGACGATGTAGTACTCGACGAGCGGATTCGACGTCCACCCGTAGAGGGCCAGATAGGCGTTGCCGGACGGGTTGAAGGAGCCCGAGTACGTCACGCTCCTGCGTCCGCCGTTGCTCCAGCCCTTGCCGGCGACGAAGTTGCCGGTGTTGCGCCAGGACGTGCTGTAGGAGCCGCCGGATGCCAGGTTCATGGACACGCTGCCGGGCGAGTCGGTCCAGAACGAGTAGTAGTAACCGTTGTTGGTGCCGGTCTGGTTCGTGGTGACGACCGTGTCGGCGTACGCGGTGCCGGGCGACGTCAAGGCGGCGAGGGCGACCATGACCGTGGTGCAGACGGCGCTGAGGAACAGCCTGAAACGTGCGGGTGCGTTCATGTACGTGTTTCCTCCTCGTCCTCGTGGGGCGGCCCCGCCCGACAGGCGGAGGCGGCCCCTCGGATTGACCGTCAGTTTTGGTATGGCCCTGCCGACTGTCAATGCTTTCGGCACCCATTTCGAAACATTCGTAAAGGGGTTCAGCCCTCAATGCCCGTGTTTCCGCTGTTCAATCGGGTGTGGTGAGGGGGTCGGATGTGAATGCTCCCGCAAGATCCTTGCGGTGGGGATCGAGGACTGGATCAAGAATTCCGAATGTTTCGAAGCTTTTCCGGTCCGCCCTGTCACGCCGTCGACGCCCCCGGTTCGCCGCTCGCCCGGCCCCGGCCCGCTGCCCGCCCCGGCCTTCCCGACGTTCTTCCGCCCCTCTTCCCCCGCCGCTCCTCCCTTGTTCCTCAAACCGTTTCTCGAACCGTTCTTCGAACTGTTGTCGTTCGTCCCGTTGACACCATGCGCAACCCCTCTTACTGTCACGCCCATACGCCGACCATGCGACGGCATTTGGAACGGTTGAAGGACAAGTGCCTTGCGCGCCAACGATGCAGCCCCCGCATGGTCGGAGCGCTGTGACGTGCCCTGGCGCGTTTGCCGCCGTACGCCGTCGCGATCACGAGAGCCGGCGAGACCGGTCTTCCCCGCCGCACCGACGCGCCGACCACCCATCCGCGCGGTCCCAGGGTGCTTGACGGCAGGCTCGCGACCGAACCGGCCGGCACGGCCTGCGGTCGTGCCGACGGGACTCTCCGCTCGTCCACTTCTCGTGAACCCCGAGCACGCCACGGCCGCCGACGACCTCGGCCCCCCGTGCGCACCTTCGCAACCGCCGGGCGGATCCGCCGCGGCGCGTCCCTCTCCCCACCTGGAGTTCGGCCTGTGCAGGGCGCCCGGCGCCCATCCGTGCGCGCGGTCCCCCGAGGGGCCGTACCCGGCCGGGAACGGGGGCACGGCGTGTCCGGCGGATGCTGCCCCGCCACCGCGATCCGCCGTCCCCGGTTCCGGGCGTCACCGTCGTCCCCCTGTCACCGCCCGGCACGCCGTCCTCCTCTCAACGACGAGAAGAACAAGGAACGATCACCATGCGCAACCGAAGAGCCGTCCTCGCCACTCTCGCCGGGGCCGCCTCCCTGGCTCTCACCCTGTCCGCCTGCGGACAGACCACGGCGGGCGGCGGCAAGGCCCGCTCGGGTGAAGGCACCATCGGCATCGTCATGCCGACCCAGGCCTCCCAGCGCTGGGTCACCGAAGGCAAGACCATGGTCGACGACCTGAAGGGCAAGGGATACGACGCCAAGCTGGTCTACGGCGAGGACAACCCGAAGACCCAGGTCGCGCAGATCGAGAAGCTGGTCCAGGACGGCGTCAACGCGCTGATCATCGCCGCCATCGACAACAAGTCGCTCAACGGGGTCCTCCAGCAGGCCGCCGAGGCGAAGATCCCGGTGATCTCCTACGACCGGCTCATCCTCGGCACCCCGAACGTCGACTACTACGTCTCCTTCGACAACGAGCAGGTCGGCCGGCTCCAGGCTCTCTACATCATCGACCAGCTCGGCCTGGAGAAGGGCAAGGGCCCCTTCAACATCGAGCTGTTCGCCGGCTCCCCCGACGACAACAACACCCAGTTCTTCTTCGACGGCGCCATGCACCTGCTCCAGCCGTTCATGGACAGCGGACAGCTGGTCGTCCGGTCCGGCCAGACCACGCTCGACAAGGTCACCACCCTGCGCTGGGACGGCCCCACCGCGCAGAGGCGCCTGGACACCATCCTCGCGCAGTCGTACCGCAGCAGGAAGGTGGACGCGATCCTGTCGCCGTACGACGGCATCTCCATGGGCGTCCTGGCGGCGCTGAAGGCGGACGGCTACGGTTCCGGCAGCAAGCCGCTGCCGATCATCACCGGCCAGGACGCGGAACTGCCCTCGGTGAAGTCGATCATCAAGGGCGAGCAGTCGCAGACCATCTACAAGGACGTCCGCGAACTCGCCGGGGTGGCGGTCGACATGGCCAACGACATACTCAACGACAAGACCCCGACGGTGAACAACCGGCGCTCCTACAAGAACGGCGTCAAGGCCGTTCCGGCCCGCCTGCTCCAGCCGACGAGCGTCGACAAGAGCAACTACGAGTACGTCCTGGTCGCGGGCGGCTTCTACAAGGACTCGCAGCTCAGGTAACGGCGCGACGGCCACGACGCAGCCCGGGCAGCCGCTCGTCCCCCTGCCCGGGCACCGCGGTCCTCTCCCGCGCGAAGGCAGGCTTCTGCGCGAAGAATTGGTGGTCTGCTGGGCCGGCGCTCTCCGTTCGCCGGGCTGTCTCTGGACGTGGTCTTCCTAGGGTCGTGGGTGTCCCCCCGGAAGGGCCGACGACCGGTCTTCCGGCCTCTCCAGTGATTCCCCAGTGTTTGGAGACACCCTCATGCCTGCTCTGCCCCGCCGCGCCCTGCTCGCCGCTCCCGTCGCCGTGCTCATGTTCGCGCTGGCCGCCTGCGGCGGATCCGACTCCGGCTCCGGCAGCTCCGGCGCGGCCGCTCAACAGCAGGCCCAGAGCGCGGGCGGCGCCGAGGCGGCGGGCGAGGCCGGTGACGCCGACGACAAGAAGGAGCCCCCGCTGACCGGGGACGTCAAGCAGAAGGCCGAGGCCGCCGCGCTGGCCGCGTTCCCGGGCACGGTCGTGAAGTCGGAGGAGGACGCCGAGAAGCCCGGCATGTACGCGGTGGAGGTGAAGCAGGCCGACGGAACGTCGGTCGAGGTCTACCTCGACAAGTCCTTCAAGGTGTCCGACACCAAGAAGGAGGGCACCGAGGAGGCCGAAGGCTCCGACGGCTGACCTTCCCGCCAACCGTCCGGCCGGCAGGTGACCACTCCCCGCACCGTCCGGCCGGGCGGTATCCGCGCTTCCACCGTCGTCCCGTACGTCTCCCCGGCCCCAGGCGGCTTCCCGTGAACCCTCCGACTGCCCTGGCACGCCTGTGCGAGCCTTGCGCCATGCGCCTGCTGCTCATCGAAGACGACGACCGGATCGCCGGCCCCCTCGCCGAGGGACTCGGGCGCTACGGGTTCACCGTGGACCACGTCCGCACCGGTGCCGCCGGGCTCGCCGACACCGGTGCCGCACCGGACCTCGTCCTCCTCGACCTCGGTCTGCCGGACATGGACGGCCTGGACGTCTGCCGCAGCCTGCGCGCCCGCTCCGCCGTCCCGATCATCATGATCACCGCGCGGGGCGAGGAGGCCGACCGGATCGTCGGTCTGGAGCTCGGCGCGGACGACTACCTCGCCAAGCCCTTCGGGGTGCGGGAGCTGATCGCCCGCATCCGCGCCGTCACCCGCCGCGCGGGAGCTCCCGCCTATGCGGCGGCCGGGCATGCGGACGTCCCCGGCACGCGGCCGTCGGCCTCCGGCGCCCAGGCGGTCGGTCCGCTGACCGTCAACCGCCGGACCCGCGAGGTCCACCTGGACGGCCGGCCCGTCGCCCTGACCCCCAGGGAGTTCGACCTGCTCGCCTTCCTCGCCGGGGACCCCGGCACGGTCCACTCGCGCCAGCAGATCATGGACACGGTGTGGGACCCGCACTTCTTCGGCCCCACCAAGACCCTCGACGCCCACGTCGCCGCGCTGCGCCGCAAGCTCGGCGATCCCGGCTGGATCACCACCGCCCGGGGAGTCGGATTCCGTCTGACCGTCCCCGAGGACCGAACCGGTGAGGCGGGCGGATGACCCGGCGTCTGCTGCTCAGTTACCTCGCCCTGACCGTCCTCGTCCTGGCGGGCCTGGAGATCCCCCTCGGTTTCCTCTACGCCCGCGGCGAGACCTCCCGGGCCTCCCAGAACGTGGAACGCGACGCTTCGATGCTCGCCGAGATCACCGAGGAGGACATCGAGAACGGCGATCTCGACGCGCTGCCCGGCGTGGTCGGCGAGTACGCCGGACGCACGGGCGGCCATGTCGTCGTCACCGACAGACGGGGTGTCGTCCTGGCCGACTCCGACCCGGCCGGCCGCACCGGGGTCACCCTCGCGGCACAGCCGGACATCGCCCGCGCACTGGGCAACCGGCCCACCGTCACCAGCACCACCGACGACGACGGCGACGACGTCCTGTCGGCCACCGTGCCGGGCGCCTCGGGCACCACCGTTCGCGGCGCCCTGCGCCTGACCTACCCCCTGTCCGAGGTCGACGCCCGGGTCCATCGCATCTGGGGCGTTCTCGCCCTGGTCGGCGCGTGCATCCTCGTCGCCGTCGCGCTGGTCGCCTTCAGCCTGGCCCGCTGGATCACCCGCCCGCTGCGCACCCTGGAGGCCGCCACCGCCCAGCTCGCCGACGGGCAGCTCGCCACCCCGCCCGACGCGACCTCCGGCCCGCCCGAACTGCGCAGCCTCGCGGCTTCCTTCAACCACACCGCCACGCGGCTTCAGCACCTGCTGAAGGCTCAGCAGGCGTTCGCCTCCGAAGCGTCGCACCAGTTGAAGACCCCTCTGACGTCGCTGCGGCTGCGGCTGGAGAACTTCGAGCCCTGCCTCGACCCCCGCGCCCACGGAAGCCTGGAAGAAGCCATCGGCGAGGTCGAACGGCTCGGCCGCATGGTTCAGGGCCTGCTCGCCCTCGCCCGCCTGGAGAACACCGCCACCACCCCCGAGCCCGTCGACATCGACGCCGTTCTGGCCGACCGCGTCGCGATGTGGGAGCCGCTCGCCGCCGAGCAGTACGTCGCCGTCGACATCACGGGCCCGCCCGTCGGCCGGGTGTGGGCCATCCCCGGCGCCCTCGAGCAGATCGTCGACAACCTGCTCGCCAACGCCCTGCGCGTCTCCCCGCCGAGCACCACCATCACGCTCCACCGCACCCCCGGCGCCGTGCTCGACGTCATCGACGTCATCGACCAGGGACCCGGCATGTCCGAGGCCGACCGCGAACGGGCTTTCGAACGCTTCTGGCGCGCTTCCGACACCCGTCACGACGGCACGGGCCTCGGCCTGCCCATCGTCCGCCACCTCGTCGACGCCTCCGGCGGCGCCGTCACCCTGCACCCCGCTCCCGTCACGGGCCTCGACGCCCGCGTACGGCTGCGGCCGGTCGGCGCCCACGCGCCCCGGCGTCCCCTCGCGACGGACGACGCCGTACAGACGCCCAGGAACCTCAGCCGCCGGCCCCGGACGACCGGACGGCGCTGAAGCAGCGGCCGGGCGGCCACCTGTCCCTGTCCCTGTCCCTCGGCGCCTCGGCCGTCGGGGCCTCGGCCGTCGGATGGCTCAGGAAATCGAACACATGATTGAATACTGTCATGCGACGGTTCCCCGACGATCTCGTCCGAGCGCAGCAGGAGTGGAGCGCCGCCTATCGGCAGCTCGCTGCCGGACCCGGTCGTACCGAGTCGCGGCGGCGTCTGCTCCGGCTGTCTGCTGCGGTGTTCTTCCACCCCTACTGGCAGCGGCGACGTCCCGATCCCTCCGCGTGGCGGGAACTGAGACGCCTGGAGGGCCCGGCGTCGGATGTGCGCGGGCGGCTCACCGGATGACGCGCCGGAACGCGGGACCGTACGCCTCCGACGACCCCGGAGAGCTGCCCGGACCGAGCCGCGTGATCGTGCATCCGCCCGCCCCCGCGGGCGGCCGGCGCGTTCGCGTGGACGGCGAGATCCTCGGGCTGGCTCACCACGTCGTCGACGTCGCGGAGTTCCTCCGGCGTGCCGGTCTGGAGATCGACCCGGCGGACATAGCGGGCTCACCCTGGATCGACTGGCGCGGAGTGGGGCCCGAGCACTGGGGCCGCGAGCCGGACGACTGACCGCAGAGGGCGGGAACGCCGACGCCCGCGAGGGGCGAGAGGGAGCGCGAGGGGCGGGGGCCAGGGGCGATAGGTCGCCGGGCTCCGCCGCCGGTCGCGAGCCGCCCTGCGCCCTGTCCCGCCCTCTCGAACCATCCCGCCCTCTCGACTGTGCCAGTGTCGAGGCTCGAGGCGAAGACCCGTCAGCGCTTCGCGCAGACGGCCTCGACGAACTGGCCCACCTGCTCCTCGGACAGGTGACGTGCGAGGTCCGCCTCGCTGATCATCCCGACGAGGCGATGGTCGTCGACGACCGGCAGCCGGCGGATCCTGTGTTCCTCCATGGCCTGGAGAACCTGGCCGGCCCCGGCCCCGGCGTCGATCGTGACCGGCTTGCCCTGCTCCAGCTGGCCCGCGGTCATGGTCCGGGGGTCCTTGCCCCTGGCGACGCACTTCACGACGATGTCGCGATCCGTGATGATTCCGTGGAGCCGATCGTCGGCACCGCAGATCGGCAGCGCTCCGACGTCCAGTTCCTTCATTCTGCGCGCCGCGTCCTCAAGCGTTTCGTTCTCCTGGATGCAGGTGGCTCCGGCGTGCATGATGTCCCGGGCGGTGGTCATGGTCGTCTCCTTAGGGCGTCGAAGGCGGCGCGGGGGAGAGGCCACGGAGTCTGGCCAACCCCGGCCGGTACTCCTCCAGACCAGTGTGAGCGCCGGGCCCACCCCGCGCATGCCGGGGGAGAGGCGGCCGCGCGGGACGGGCCGTCGGTGACCCCGTGCCAGGTCTCAGCCCTCAGGTGCCGCACGGGCGCCGGAGCGCACGTCCGGTTCAGCGCGCCGCATGCGAGACCGGTGCCATGTGGTCGGTGAACCAGTCACGGGCCAGATCGGTGACCTTCTCCAGGGCGCCGGGTTCCTCGAAGAGGTGGGTCGCGCCGGGGACGACCGAGAGCCGGCTCTCGCAGCGCAGCCGGGCCTGGGCGTCGC
Organism: Streptomyces humidus; assembly: GCF_014649655.1. GTDB lineage: Bacteria > Actinomycetota > Actinomycetes > Streptomycetales > Streptomycetaceae > Streptomyces > Streptomyces humidus. The sequence goes on from NZ_BMTL01000012.1 coordinate 198,328, forward strand.
GGTTGAGGTCGAGCACCAGCTCGTCGTGGCCCCCGACGATCAGCAGCGTGGGCGCGTTCACGGCCGGCAGCCGTGGGCCGGCCAGGTCGGGCCTGCCACCCCTGGAGACGACCGCGGCGATCCGCGCGCCGGGCTCCGCGGCCGCCCACAACGCGGCGGCCGCGCCGGTGCTCGCACCGAAGTAGCCCACAGCCAGCCCCTGGGTCTCCGGCAGACCGCGCAGCCAGCCGGTGGCGTCCGCCAGCCGCCCGGCCAGCAGCCCGGTGTCGAACACGTTGGCCCTGTCCGCCTCTTCCTCCTCGGTGAGCAGGTCGAACAGGAGAGTGCCGAGCCCGGCCCGGTTCAGCCCGAGCGCCACGAACCGGTTGCGCGGGCTGTGCCGGCTGCTGCCGCTGCCGTGCGCGAACAGCACCACACCGGTCGCGCCCTCGGGCAGGGTCAGCTTCCCGCGCAGCACCGTCGCACCGGCCCGCACATCCACCTCCCGGTCGTCCGGCCCCGAGTGCCGCGGCCCCGTCCGGCGGGCGCCCGGCGGACGGGCCACGGCCTCTTCCAGACACGCGACGACCTCGTCGTCGTCCGTCTGGGAGAAGTCGGCGTAGAACTGCCCGATCGCGTAGAAGTCCCACGGGGTGTCCAGGCACACCAGTTCGTCGGCGTCCTCGCCGAGCCGTGCGGCCCAGTCGCGCGGCGCCACGGGGACGGCGAGCACGATACGCGCCGCTCCCCCGGCACGGGCGATCCGGCAGGCCGCACGCGCCGTGGACCCCGTGGCCACCCCGTCGTCGACCACCACCACCGTGCGGCCCTGTGTGCCCACCGGTTCCCGCCCCGCCCGGTAGCGCCGGGCCCGGCGCTCCAGCACCTCCCGCTCACGCGCCTCCACCTGGGCCAGCTCGTCCGGGGCGACACGCGCGGCGCGCATCACGTCATCGTTGATCACACGCACGCCGCCCTCACCGATGGCTCCCATCCCCAGCTCCGGCTGGAACGGCACGCCCAGCTTGCGCACCAGGCAGACATCGAGCGGCGCGCCGAGCGCCTCCGCGACCTCCGCGGCGACCGGCACCCCGCCACGGGGCAGCCCCAGCACCACCACCTCGGCACCCTTCAGATGCCCCAGCCGGGCGGCCAGCTGCCGACCGGCATCACGACGATCCCTGAAGAACACGACCCGACCTCCTCGTCCGGAGGAACACGACGGGCGACACGCGCCCCGTACCTCCATCCTCGACCCCGCGGCACCGGACGCGCATCGCCACACGACCCGCCCGGGCGCCGGCCCGCGGTCACCGGCCGTCACGCCGGCCGGGGGACGTACGCATCAACCAGTTCACCGTCCGGCTGACGTCCGAGAGCGAGACGATTCCGACGAGCCGGCCCTCGTCCACGACCAGCACCCGGTGCTCGGCGCCCGGCTCCATCCGCGGCAGCAGATCCGCCAGCGGGCTGTCCGACCCCACCACGTTGACCTGCGACAACGGCACCATCACCTGTCTGACGGACATGTAGTGCGCCTCGGTCTGCGGCAGCTGTCTGGCACGGTCGAGGGTGATCAGCCCGACCGGTGCCCCGTCGTCGGTCACCGGGAACGCCGAGTGGCGGTAGCGGTAGCGCGGGTCGGTGAGGAATTCCGCGATGGTGACGTCCGCCGCAACGGTGACAGGTCCGGACGTCATCGCCTCCCGTACCGGCACACCGGCGAGCGCCCCGCGCAGCTGGGCCTGCTGCCCCTCGGCGGTGGCGGTCGCGATGAGGAACCAGCCGATCAACGCCAGCCAGAGGCCGCCGAACGCGCGGCTCGTCAGGAACGTGATCACGCCGAGCGCCACGAGCAGCCACCCGAAGACCCGCCCCGCGGCGGTCGCCCCGGCCGTCGCCCGAAGCCGGTCCCCCGTGCGCCACCACAGGAAGGCGCGCAGCAGCCTGCCCCCGTCGAGCGGCGCGGCGGGTACCGAGTTGAAGATCGCGAGCAGCACGTTGATGCCGGCGAGCCAGGCCGCCATCTCCACCACGATCCCGGACGCGGACGCCCGGTCGAGCAGCCAGGCGCACAGGGCGAAGAGCCCGCCCAGCAGGAGGCTGACGAGGGGGCCGACGCCGGCGATCCTCAGTTCCGCGCCGGGACTGGACGCCTCGGTCTTGAGCCGGGCCGCTCCGCCCAGCAGCCACAGCACGATGTCGTCCACCTCGACGCCGTTGCGCCGGGCCACGACGGCATGCGCCAGCTCATGGGCGAGCAGGGAGGCGAAGAAGACCACGGCGGTGCAGAGGCCGGCCGCCCAGTACACCGCCCGGGCATGCCCCGGATACGTCTCCGGGAGGCGGCCCTGCGACAGGCCGAACGCGATGATGCCGAAGATGAGCAGCACGCTCCAGTGCACGCCGATCCGGACTCCCGAGATCCGTCCCAGAACGAACGTCGCTTTCACCGAGCTCTCCCCTCCTCACGCCTCCTCGAGCCTCCACAGGCCGTCATCCACAGGCCGTCATCCACAAGGCAGCCGTGCCGTCCGGCCACCGCTTCGGCTCACCGCCGAACCGCCGTCCGTCTCGTACCGTCGGAGATGAAGCGCGGTGTGCGCGCCACGCCGTTCGTCGCTCGCACGCTCGCCCCGGAATCCCGCCGCGCGGATCCTGCCCACTTCCAGTACACCCTCGGGCCCGCCGCATCGCGCGCCGACCGGGCCTGGAGGCGGGGAGAGCACGCGTCGGAGGCGGGGAGAACACCGAGGGCTCGGACCGGCGGCGCAGACGACGGGAGACGCGTCGACCGTCGAAGCCGAGCGGGAAGCCGTGTGATCTTCCTGAGGCGCGATCCGGATTTCCTGTGGTTCGACGGTCCGCGGACGTCGAGAATGTGCTCCCCGCTCCGTCCCGGTCACATCAGCGGTGGTCACCACCGGCCGGACGAGGAACACGAGGAACACGAGGAGCACGAGGAACACGAGGAAGAGGGAGAACCGTCATGGCGATTCAGCGGATGGACAACGTCGGCATCGTCGTCGAGGACATGGATGCCGCTGTCGCGTTCTTCGTGGAACTCGGTCTGGAGCTGGAAGGCAGGGCGGAGGTCGAGGGCCTCTTCGCCGACCGGTGCACGGGACTCGACGGCGTCCGCTGCGACATCGCGATGCTCCGGACCCCCGACGGTCACAGCCGGCTCGAGCTGGCGAAGTACCGCAGCCCCGCGGCGACCGGCGCCGGGCCGCGCAACCGGCCGCACAACATTCTGGGCACGCACCGCGTCATGTTCGCCGTCGACGACATCGAGGACACCGTTGCCCGCCTGCGTCCGCACGGAGCCGAACTCGTCGGCGAGATCGCCCGGTTCGAGGACAGCTATCTGCTCTGCTACCTCCGCGGCCCGGAGGGCGTCATCGTCGGACTGGCCGAGCAACTGAGCTGACCAGTGCTCTGCACCGCGCCCTTGCACCGACATCGATGCGGCAGACGGCGACGGACCAGGGCGCGAAGGCGGTGTGTCGGGGCGGATCAGCGGGTTGTACGGATCACCACGGTGAGGCCGGTGGCGGCTGACTCTGTCCGGGCCGGGGGTCGGCCGAGAGGACTCGAGGGCGTCTCCCCATCCCAGGAAGGCGTCTCAGGCAGTGCTTGTTTGCGCAGCTCAGGGTGGGTGGGATGGTTGCGGCGTTGCGAGTTGGGCGGTGGTGGTTGCGGTGGGTCCCCGGTGCCTTTGAAGCTGTGGGTGTCGCACCGGCCGGGATGGATTTGAGGGCCCCGGTAGCAGCCTGGCGACGACTCCCGCCTTGTGCCTGGGTGCCCGACGTGCGGCATCGGCGTCCTGCGGCGCCCGCCGCCCCGCGATCCCGGGGGCGGGAACATCCGGGCGACTCCTGCCCGCTCGGGCGGCAGGCCGTCATGTCCCCGGATCGGACGCCGACGGGTGGCGAGACGTCGGCGGGCGCGTTCGGCGGAGAGCCGGCGCGGGCCGGGAGCGACCCCATACGGACCACGAGAAGAAGGAAGACACGACATGAGCAGGAACACCCACCCACGCCGTCGTCCGGGCCGCCGCGCGGCCGCCGCCGGGCTCCTCCTGGCCGTCGGGCTCGGTATGTCGACACAGGTGACGGCACAGGCCGCCGCCCCCGCCACCGCGAAGGCGTCCGCCGCGCTGCGGTCGGTCAGTGGCTTCAACGGTGACCTGGTGACCCAGGTCGCCGACTTCTACGGCGCGTACGTCGACGCGAAGGACGACCCCGCGGGCCCGGACACCGCGCAGGTCAAGGCGTTGCGCGCGCACTACCTGACGCCCGCTTTCGCCGAGCGGCTGGCGGCTTGGGAGAAGAAGAACAAGGTGGACGGTGTCCTGCGCACCCGGCACGTTCCGGTGGACTGGACGGTGAGCGAGAGTGACAACGGCCTTGAGGTCGTCGTCACCCTGACCTTCGGCGGCGGGGAGTCGCCGACGACGACGACCAGGCTCGTCGTGAAGCATGAGCCGGGCAGCGGCATCACCGACATCCGCACCACGCGCATCGCCCCCGCGAGGGCGTCCGCGGCGGTGCGGTCGGTCAGTGGCAGGACCGGTGACTCGGTGACCCAGGTCGCCGACTTCTACGGCGCGTACGTCGACGCGAAGGACGACCCCATGGGCCCGGACACCGCACTGGTCAAGGCGTTGCGCGCGCACTACCTGACGCCCGCTTTCGCCGAGCGGCTGGCGGCTTGGGAGAAGAAGAACAAGGTGGACGGTGTCCTGCGCGCCCGGCACGTTCCGGTGGACTGGACGGTGAGCGAGAGTGGCAACAGCCGGGAGATCGTCGTCACCCACGCCTTCGGCGGCGGGGAGTCGCCGACTGTGAGGACCAACCTCGTCGTGGAACTGGAGCCGGTGTTCGGCGACGTCACCGACATCCGCACCACGAGCGCCCGCTGACGACGCAGCCGCTCCGCCCGGTCCGCTTCCGGCTTCGGCCGGGAGCGGCGGACACGATGGTGTCTGCGCCGGGGATGTGAAGCCGGACCAACGCGCGAGGTGGGCGGCCCCTCCCGGCCTCGCCCCGATCCCATCGACGGCGGGGCCGGACAAGGCCCCGCTCCCGCCGGTCGTGCTGCCCGGCGGGCTGCGTGCCCTGTCGCTTCGTCAGTCGCCGGTTCCCGCCATGTTGGCGGCGGGGATCGGGACCCAGCGGCCGGGGTGGTGATAGATGCGGTCGTACCGGTAGCCCGGCAGTCCTCTGGTACTCGTGCTGCGGAAGGGGCGGCCGTGGTCGTCGATGCGGACCGTGCCGGTGCGGCCTTGTGAGGACCAGTCGAGGTCGAGGTACCAGTCGCAGGTACAGGACTCGGTGAGCGCGGAGACCACCAGGACTTCGGGCTCCTGCAGGGACACCCGGTAGGGGAAGTCGATCGCGGGGAGTGGCGTGCCCGCCGCGTTGTCGCCAGGCATCGAACGGGCCAGGGGCTGGTGCGCGTCGAGGTCCACGGAGAAGAAGCGGGGGATGATGCCGGCGCCGCAGCCGGAGCTCAAGGAGTAGACGATGCCCCGGCCGGCGGCGGGGGCGGCGCGGTTGACGACGCGCACGTACAGGGCCTCCAGGACGACGGCGGCGGAGCCGCGTCCCTGCACCGTGATCCGCAGACCGGTGGTGCCCCCGTGCACCGCCCGCTGGGAGGCGACCCACCCCGCGATGTCCTCCGGGTGCGGCGGCGGCGGGACCTGCCGCGGTGACCGGGCGACGACGTAGTCTTCGCCGCAACCGGTGAGTCCGAGTGTGTGGAAGTTGGCGGTCCAGGTCAGGGGGGCCATCGGTGGGGCCGTGCCGACGCTTGCCCGGTTCCGCTCGGGGTTGCCGTCGCGTGTGGCCGACACGGAGGGGGGTCCGGCTGCGGATGCGCTGAGGCCGAGGAGCGCGGCGACGAGCGAGGCCGCCAGTGCCATCGAACGCACGGGTCGTCGTCGGGGGCGCCCGACGTGGAGCCGCGGCCGGGGCGGTGAGGTTGGCTCGGGGCGCTGGTCGGCAGGTGAGATTGGCCTGGGCGCCTCCACGGCCGGGCTGCGGCCGCTCGCAGAGACGGCCGATGCGGCCTCGCCTGCCGGGACGATCGATGCCGGTGCGCCAGTGGCGGTGTGGGGCGGCGGTGCCTGCCGGGCATTTGATGGGCGTGGTCGATGCCGCGCGGCGTCGGCCATGATCCACCGGCGGTGCAGCTCCGTGCGTTCTTCGGGGGAGGCGCCGCAGAGTGCGGCGAACCGCTCGACTCCAGCTGAGTCCTGCGGAACTGCTTCTCCGGAGCAGTAGCGGTGCAGGGTGGAGGCGTGCACGTCCAGTCGGCGGGCCAGTGCCGCGTAGCTGCGGTCGGTACGCTCCTTCAGCCGCCTCAGCAGTAACGCGAACTCCGCTACATCATCGTGGATCGAATCCATGTGGTCCGTACTCGTATCCGTTTGTCGACCTGTGCAGGCCTGCCCTGAGGGGGCACGGTATCCCTGGCGCTCCCCCTGTCTGCACGCCCGATACGCCTGGGACGGTTCCAGGGTCGCGAAGCGCGATCTTGTTCACGATCTCCGCGGTACGGGCAACACCGTTGCCTCGACCGCCGGTGCCTGCACCCGTGAGTTCTGATCGAGGCTGTGACCTGCGAAAATGTCGGCTGCAGGGTGATTGGCCACACCACGAGAAGCGACACGACCCCTCCGTGGTTGTCACGCGTTCGCGAGCTCTCCCGGCCTCACGTGTGCTGAATGCGTTCCGGGGCAGCCTGCCCGGCAGGTGCTTCGCGTTTCGATACGTGGCCTCCCGGAGCCACTTCCCTTGCGACAGGTATGTGGCCGATCGGGTGCGGCATCCTCAGCGGTGCCGTACGTCGACCTGCGTGTGCGCGCGAGGAGAGATACAAGTGAGAAAGGAGCCGACACGACGGTACGTCGTTTCGCCGCTTTGCGGTCTCTGCTGAGTTCTTCGCAGCCCCCGGGGAGCCCGGGGCAGGACGGGCGATGAATGGACATGGAGAATGCCGACCCTCTGGGAAACGGCCTCGATCGGTTTCCGGATCAGGTCACCTCGGCTACCGCGGTCGTCGACGCGCGGGGGATCGTGACGGGGTGGAGTTCCGGCGCACAGCGGTTGCTCGGGTATCCGTACGAGGAAGTCGTGGGGCGTTCCGCGGCACGTCTGCTCGGCGGGAAGGCCGACGCCACGGGGCGTCTCTCCGCGGTTCTCGACGGGCGGAGCGGGCCCACTCTGCTGCGGCACCAGGGTGGCCGCTTCATGGAAGCCGAGGTGCAGGCGTACGCGTCACTCGACAGCGAGGGCAACGCACAGTGGCTCGTCGTGGCCACGCCGCCACAGCAGCCGCGTCGGGAGCCACGTCCGCACGAGGACGAGGCGACGACAGAGGAAGCGTTCGCACAGTCCAACCTGCCTGTGATGATCTACGACGCCGAGTTGCGGGCCTTGCGGGGGAGCGCCGGCGCGGCTCGCGAACTGGGTCTCGCGGAGGAGCAGATGCGCGGTCGGCGCGTCACCGACATCCTGCCTCCGCACATCTGCACCACGGTCGAAGAGGGCATGCGCCGGGTGTTCGAGACAGGAGAACCGGAGCGGTTCCAGGTGCATGGCCGACCGCGGCGCGGAGCCCGCGACAGACACTGGGCCGTCTCCGTGTCCCCCCTGAGGAACCCGACAGGACAGGTGCGACACGTGCAGGTCATCGCGCTCGATGTCACCGAACAGCACCGGGCCCGCGAGCGGCTCGTCCTGCTGAACGACGTCAGCGCACAGGTGGGCAGCACCCTCGACGTGATGCGCACGGCCCAGGAGATGGCCGACGTGGCGGTGGGGCGGCTCGCCGACTTCATCAGCGTCGACCTGCTGGACGGACTGTTCCGCGGCGTCGAGCCCAGGCCCTCCGCCACGGGCTCCGTCGCGCTGCGCCGTGCAGCGCAGCGGTCCGTCCTGCCCGGCACCCCCGAGTCGGTGGTCCAGCCGGGCGACGTGGACTACTACCCGGAATCCTCGCCCCCCGCCCGCTGTCTGCACACGGGTCAGTCGTCGCTGCACCGCGCCCTGGACGAAGCCATCGGGAGCTGGCAGGTCGCCGACCCCGAGCGCGCGAGGAAGGTCCGTGACTTCGGGATGCACTCGATCATGGTCGTCCCGCTGCGCGCCCGCGGCATCACGCTCGGCGTGGCCGTACTCGTCCGCCACCGCCGCCAAAACTCCTTCGACGAGGACGATCTGCTCCTCGCCGAGGAGATCGCCGCACGCGCTGCCGTGGCCGTGGACAATGCCCGACGCTTCACCCGCGAGCGGACCACCGCCCTGGCCCTGCAACGCAGCCTGTTGCCACAGCGGCTCCCCGTCCAGGGGGCCGTGGAAGTGGCTTACCGCTACCTTCCGGCCCGGTCCCGGGCAGGGCTGGGCGGCGACTGGTTCGATGTGATCCCGCTGTCGGGCGCCCGGGTCGCCCTGGTCGTCGGAGACGTGGTGGGTCACGGCCTGCACGCCTCCGCCACCATGGGCCGGCTGCGGACCGCGGTACGCACGCTGGCGGACGTCGACCTGCCCCCCGAGGAGCTCCTCGTCCATCTCGACGACCTGATCACCCACCTCAGGGCGGAGGAGGACTCGGCAACGGATCCCGAGCTCGAGATCCTCACGGATCTCGTCGCCACCTGTCTGTATCTGGTCTACGATCCGGTGTCGCGCCGTTGCACCGCCGCCGGCGCGGGCCACCCCCCGCCGGCCGTGGTCACGCCCGACGGCAAGGCCGAGTTCGTCGATCTTTCTGTCGGCCCGCCGCTGGGAGTGGGAGGGCTGCCTTTCGAAGCGGTCGAATGGGAAGTGCCCCGGGGCAGCCTCCTCGTGCTCTACACGGACGGCCTTGCCGAGGTCCCCGAACACGACCTCGGCAAAGGCATGGCGCGGCTGCGCCGGCGCCTGGAGCGCCCCGCTGACTCGCTGGACGCCACCTGCGACGACCTGGTCCAGACTCTGCTCCCCGCAAAGCCGAGGGATGATGTCGCACTGCTCATCGCCCGAACCCGGGCTCTCGACGCCGGCCAGGTGGGCACCTGGGAGCTGCCTTCCGACCCCGCCGCCGTGGCCGACGCCCGCGACAAGGTCGCCCGTCGCCTCGCGGACTGGGGCTTGGACGACGTGGTCTTCACCGCCGAGCTGGTGGTGAGCGAGCTGGTCACCAACGCGATCCGGTACGGCACCCCTCCCGTTCAGCTTCGCCTGATCCGCGATATTGCGCTCATCTGCGAGGTCTCCGACAGCAGCAGCACCGCGCCGCACATGAAGCGAGCGCGGATGTTCGACGAAGGCGGGCGCGGCCTGCTGCTCGTCGCTCAGTTTGCCGAACGGTGGGGCACACGCCACCGGGCCGGAGGGAAGTCGATCTGGGCGGAGATCGGTGTTCAGGACGAGCGGTCATGAGGGTGTCCGCCCGCCTGCGGCCACGCGCCGCCCGCGGGAAAGCCGCGGCCGAGCCCGAGCCCGAGCCCGAGCCCGAGCCCGACGAGACCCAAGAGCCTGACGCGGAGCCTGTGGTGCCTCGCGGGCCGCCCCGCCACGTCTGGGGCCTCGCGTGCGGATGGCCGCCGGCCACCCCTTGACCGCTGCTGACCCCTGCATCTGCACGGCTGCGGCATGGCGACCTCTTCGTCCCCCAGAGCTCGGACGGGAGTTGGGCCCTGAGCCAGTGGGCCTTGGACCTGCTCTGATGGTCCGCAGACGTTCGCGGACGTCAGCCGTTGTGCGTCTGCGTCGTCACGCGGTCAGCCCCTCACCCGCTCAACGGCCGGTCGCCGACAGGTGCGTTGATGCTCCTATTGCCTGTCAGTGCTTGCGCCTATGGTCTCAAGGGCGCGGTCGGCTTCCGGGGGTTCCAGCTCTGCAGGAATGGTTTCATCCCCGACCTGTCCGGGGGCGGCTCGGAGACTCGTCCGGGACCCAACCGACGGCCGGGCTTCGTCGATGGCCACGGCATGACCTGCCAGCGCCGGCCGCGCACCCTTCACTCCGTCCGGTCACCGTGTACAACGGCGGGCGGTCACCCGGCGGCAGCCGGCCGACGCCGCAGCTCTTCCTCCGAGACGTCTTCCACGTGGGTCAGGAACACCCACATGTGACCCGAAGGATCCTTGAGGATGACGGTGCGGTCACCATGGAACATGTCGGTCGGTGGCTGGAGGATCTCGGCGCCGGCGGCCTCTGCGCGCTTCGCCAGGCTGTCGACGTCCGGCACGAAGACATGCAGCGTGACGGACGTGCCTCCCCCGAGCGCGGTGGGCGCGGCGAAGGAACCGGCCTCGGCCTCGTCCACGCTGGCGTCGCCCAGCATCAGCACCGACCGTCCGACGGTGATCTCGGCGTGCAGAATCCCGCCGCGCGGAGCATCGATCCTGAACTCCTCGCGAGCGCCGAACGCCCGCCGGTAGAAGTCGATCGCCGCGGCGGCGTCGTCAACCATGATGTGCGGGATCACCGCATAGCGATATCGGTCGGGGATCTCGATACGAGCTGTGCTCTCGGCGCGAGCTGTGCTCTCGGCCATGACGAACCTCCTTGAACGGCGCCGCCGGTCTGCTCCTGCGGCCCTGGAACGAACCTAGAAGCTCAACTTTGGTTGAGGTCAACCACCGATGCGCCCCCAGGAGGCGGGCATCGGTGCGGACCTGACGATGGGCGCTCCCGCCATCCTGTCGGGCCATGTCGCCCTGTCATGGGGGAGTGAGTCCGGCGGACCCCGGCGGCGGCCGTTGCCGCCGCGGACGCCGGCACGCCTGCACGCCTACGACGACCGGGCCCTCGGTGCACCCCTGGAACTCAACGGGCCGAATTCGGCCATCACATCGGCGTCGCGCATTATTCCGGTCATCATTTTCTCAACGCTTCCGGAATTATCGATGGATCCCGACGGATCCCGATGGATGCCAGAGTTCTGGTGGTGACGGTGAGTCTCCAGCGCATAGAATATTGCGCGCTGCTCGCGACAGCGGTCGGTGAGGTCGGCGACGGGGATGCCGTGATTGAACTGCAAGAACACACAGTTCAGGGCGGTTCTTTCCAAGATCCTGAACGCGCGTTCGCTTTCCCCGGTATCCGGCGTTTACAACTCGCCCACAATATCCTCGAACGATCACCACAAAGCGGTCCACGCGATGACGGTGGACCCTTTTTCCTGTCCGTGGCGCTCGTGGCAGGCTGCCGCGCCCGGGGCCGCGAAGGGGACGTGCAGCGCGAAGCGGATGCTTCGTTTCTCATGACAAGAGACGTGTGGAGTGTGATGCCATGAAACGAGTCGGCGAGAAATCGCGCCGGTCGTCCCGCAGGCTTGCGGGGCCGCTGGCGCGCGTAGGGTTATCCGTTCTCCTGCTCGCAGGCGCCGGGCTGGGAGCGGCGGCCGGACAGGCTGCCGCTTCGACCGCTGACGGCACGCTGACGGTCGAGGTGCTGCGCGACTTCTTCGGCACCGGCGTGATCAACGCGACGATGGACGTGCCGCAGCGGGGCATGAAGGTGAAGATCTCCGACCCCGCCGGGCACGATGTCACCGGCGTCACGGATGCCACCGGAAAGGTCGTGGTGTCGCGGTCGACGGCGCTGAGCGGCGGTCAGTACCGCGTGGACGTCAGCATCCCGCCGCCGTACAGCGGTTACCTGCGGGCGGCGCCCGCGTCGACGGCGGAGAACCACTTCGACAGCTTCACGTCGTTCGTGGATGTGTCGGACGGAAAGAACGCCTCGGTGGTGACGGGGGTGTGGAATCCGGCCGACTACGCGCTGCCGGACTCACGGTATTTCGTGCCGGTCCAGAACGGCGCCACGGGAACGGACACCCGGGCCCTGGTGGCGTTCGGGACGAAGACCCGCGGCACCTGTCCTGCCGATGTGTCGTGCCCGGCCACGCTGGCCACGCAGGCCCAGGTGGGTACGACGTTCGGGTTGGCGTACGACAAGTACCGCAGCCGGCTGTTCCAGAGCGCGTTCGCCCGCCGCTACGCCCCGTACGGGCCGAAGGGCGCCGGCGCGATCTATACGGTGCCGGTCAGCGGCGGGGGTGCGCCCGAGCTGTTCACGCGGGTGCCGGGCTCGGCGGTGACACCGCACGACACCGCCGACATGAACAAGGATCCCGGGTTCGTCGACGCACCGGGCAAGGAGAGCATCGGCGGCCTCGCGCTGTCGGAGGACGGCTCCACGCTGTATGCGGTGAACCTGCTGACCCGCAGCCTCGTGAGCTTCGACGCGACCGGGGCCACCGCCTCGGCGCCCAAGGCCACGGTGCCGATCCCGGACCCGGGGTGCGCGAGCCCCGGCGACTGGCGGCCGTTCGGTCTCGCCGTCCACGACAACAAGCTGTACGTCGGCGGTGTGTGCAATGCGGAGAGCACGCAGCAGCGCGCGGACCTGAAAGCCGTCGTCCACACCTATGACGGCAAACGGTTCACCGCAGTGCTGACCCACGCGCTCACCGACAAGCGCGGCACCGTCTTCACCGGCGCCGGCAACGTCGACCAGGCCACCCACTGGAACCCGTGGAACACCAGCCTGGCCACGTGGGACGCACGGAAGCTGGGCGGCGCCTTCATCGATCCGCAGCCGGAGCTGGCCTCCCTCGCCTTCGGTCGCGACGGTTCGATGATCCTGGGTTTCCGTGACCGGTTCATGGACGTGCTCAGTGCGAAGGGGCTGGATCCCCGCCCGGGGAACACCACGCCGGAACTCGGCATGTCCGGGGGTGACATCACCATGGTGTGCACCACTCCCACCGGTGGATACGCGTGGGAAGGCACCGGAAACTGCCCCGACCACGCCACCCCCGCCAACGATGACGGCCAGCCCGACGGCGTCGTCGAATACTTCCCGGGCGACTTCTTCGTCGGCGGGCACCAGGAGACCGCGCTGGGGTCGGTGGCCTACATCCCGCAGCAGCAGTGGGTCGTCAGCACGGAGTTCGACCCGACCGTCAACATCGAGACCGCCGGAACCGGTTACCACGACATCACCACCGGTCAGGGCCCGGGCAACGCTCCGAACGCCAACGCGTACCAGTTCATCGGCCAGGAACAGAACGGGTTCGGCAAGGCCGGCGGGCTCGGTGACATCGCGTACGCGGCGGCGAACGCGCCGATCCAGATCGGCAACCTCGTGTGGTTCGACGGCGACCACAACGGCATCCAGGACCCGGCGGAACCGCTGCTGCCGGGGGCGACGATCAACCTGCTGGACGCGGGCGGCAAGCAGGTCGCCACGACCAGGACCGATGCCGCCGGTGAGTACTACTTCGGCGGTGTCGGCGCCGCGTACCAGCTCACGCCGGGTGCGAAATACACGGTGCAGTTCGACGTGTGCACCGCGGACACCAGCAAGGTGCCCGGCCGGCCTCCGACGAGCGAACTGCGGTTCACACTCCCGCGAGCCGGTGCCAACCGTGCGCATGACTCCAACGTGACGCCGCCGCACACCGGTCGCTCCTGCAACGGCGCCGCGCCCGTCACTGCGCCGGAGAAGCCGGGCGGGGTCGATCACACGATCGACGCCGGGGTCTACCTCCCGAAGGCGAAGCCGACACCGTCACCGACGCCGACCCCGAGTTCGCCGTCGGCCTCACCCCCTGTCTCCACGCCGCCGCCCGCGCCGCCCGCCGACAACCCGGACGGTGGGTACTCGGGTTCGATGGCGCACACCGGTACGTCCGGACTGCCGCAGACGATCGGCCTCGTCGGTCTGCTGGTGGGCGCCGGTCTGGGCATCGCGTTCCTGAGCAGGAAGCGTCGCGCCCAGAAGAACTGAGCGCACCGAACAACAGTGATCTGCCTGCCCGCGGTCCGGATGACGCGGGCGGGCAGATCACGTCCGGCCGGTCCACGAGGGCCGGCCTTGGCGTCGTGTGTCACGGCACCGCCGAGTGCCGTCGTGACCGCACGGCGGCCGAGCGGTGGGGATCGAGAGGGTGAATCACAAGAGTGTCAGCGTCGAGCCGCATGCGGAGCGGGAGAATCCGGCAAGCTCTACCGGGTCGTGCGACCGGAAGGCGCCGATGGCTGCGGCCACGCTGGGCGGCATCCGTCATCGGTACAGCGGCCGTCGCCGTGGGTGCCGCGTTCCTGCTCGCCGGCGGCGGCTCCGGCTCCAGCGGTCCGCGCGCACTGACCTCGGACGAGGCGAACCGGCTGGCGATCACGCGGTTCCGCAACTACGAGGCGCACGGCCGCGCGGTGACGATCACGGTGCCGGGCACCGTCGGCGAGCTGATCGTCACCGGATCCGTCGACTACCGGGGCGAGATCGGTTACGGCGTGGTGCACGGCACCGGGCGCGACACGTCCAGCGACGGGCTGATCCAGTGGACGGCCGATTCGGTGTTCGTCCACCCGATGGCGAACGCCCCGGCGCACGCACCCACGTCACCGCCCGGCTCGGGCTGGTACAGCCGTGCGCTGCAGTCGTCCGGCAACTCGCTGGACAGTTCGCTGTTCATCGCCCTCCGTCTCGGCAGCGACCGGCCGGACAACGCCGAACTGCTCCCGCAGAACGGCGCTGCCTGGTGGGGACGAGACCAGGTGGACGGGCATCCGGTGGACGTCATGACCGGGCCGTCCTCCCGCGACCGCTCCGGCACGGCGGGCAACGTGCGCTACTGGGTCGGCCCGGACGGAACCATGTACCGGGTCCGGGCCGGTGTGGGTTCCGCGTCGCAGCCCGTGGTCATCGATTTCGACACCCAGAAGTACGTTCCGGTCAGGCCGCTCCCCGGAGTTACCCCGACGCGGTAGCCGCCGTTCAGGGCATCTGCACTCGTGCGCCCGAGGCGAGCAGGGACGCCGACGGCAGGGGGATGCCCGCCGTGTCCGGCAGGGCCGGAACCGCCGGGACGGCGGTGGCGCCCCTCGTGAGGGCGTCGGGGAACTGCGGCTGCGGGCCAGGCGCCGCGACCTCGGTGAAAGGGATGCCACCGGGTGCCGTCGGCGTCGCCCACCGGCCGGCCGGCGAAAGCGACCCGGCCGAAAGCGGGCAGGACGCGATGGTCGCCAGCCGTGCGGGCACGGTCGTGCGCAGATCGTTGCCGCGCAGGCAGTTGCCCCGTCCCCGGGTGGGGGTGGGGAACGTCCAGCCGATGTCGACGCCGTTGCCGGTGAACGTGTTGTCCACGACCTGATTGCCGACCGGAGGAATGTCGGTGGTCGAGGTGATGACCAGCCCGGCGCTGCTGTTGTCGGCGACGCGGTTACGGAAGAACCGGTTGTCACTGCCGCCGTCGACGCCGATGCCGGTACCCCACCCGCCGTCGGCCTGCTCCGGGGTGGCCGTCTGCTGGTTGGCGGCGATCAGATTGCCCGCGATGACGGCGCCCTGCTGCGGGAGCAGCTTCTCCTGGTGGTCGGAGTCGGTGGTCAGGCCGACCCGGTTGCCGACCAGGCGATTGCCGACCACGAACATGTCGCCGCTGGCGTTGGTGCCCTCGTAACCGACCGCGTTGAGTTCGGCGACGTTGTCCCGCACCACGACGCGACACGGCTTGCACTGCCCGACATAGATCCCCGAGTCGGCTCCGCCCGACGCGTACGAGTGCTCGATGACACCGTTCTGCGCGGAGAACGCGTAGATGCCGTACAGCCCGTTGCGGGTCGCGGTCACGTACGAGACCAGGAACGACTTCAGGAAGGTGACGGGCTCGTCGCCGGTGTCGTAGCCGCCGCTTCGCCCCGGAAGCCCGGCGGCGGCCTTCGCCGAACCGGTGACCAGGACCCCGTTCTGCGTGTTGTTCTGCACGGTCAGGTTCTCCACGGCCACCCCGGGCGCCGCGACCACGACACCGTTCGGCTGCTGCAACCGCCCGTCGATGACGACCTTGTCCCGGGAGGCGCCGCGAAGAGTGATGCGGGCCGTGCCGATCCTCACCGACTCGTGGTAGACGCCCGGCGCGACCAGCACCAGGTCACCGGGCCGGGCCAGGGACACCGCATCCGAGATCGTCGGGGCATCGCCAGGCACGCGGATCGTCACGTGCGCACCCGCCGGTCGTCGGCCTTTGCCCGATCCGCCGTCGCCGCCGCAGCCGACCACAAGCGTCAGGGCGCCCAGTACCGCCGCCACCACGCGAAGAGCTGATCGAGGCATGATCCCCAGTCTGACATGACGCCCAATTCCCCGCCCGAAAACGCGACGTTGCCCGGCACCCGTGATTTCGGTGTGGCACTCTGCACACCATGCACCGAGCCGATCACGACCCGTCACGCCGCACGTTCCTCAATGCCACCGGCGCTCTGACGGCCGCCGGTCTGACGGCCGGGTGCACATCGGACTCCGCCCCGCCAGGCCGGCACGCCCCTGGTGCGGCGGCCGCACTGAAGCCGGTTGCGGCAATGGGCCGCCATCAGGCAGGCATCACGCTCCCGCAGCCGGCCCAGGGCAACCTGCTCGCCGTGGTGGCCGACCTCGGCGCCACCGTGGCTCCCGGCCCGTTACTGGCTGAACTCGGCCAGGCCATCAGCACACTCACCACGGGGACCGACCCGCGCCTGCTGGGCCTGCCGCCGGGCGACCTCACGGTGACCGTCGGCGTGGGCCCCAGGCTCGTACGCACCGCCGGTGCCTCGCTGCCCGGCGCGGCCGACCTCCCGCGATTCTCCCGCGAACGGATCGCCCCACAGGCACGCGGCGGAGACCTGCTGATACAGATCTGCGCCGGCGACGCGCTGCTCCTGCCGGTCGTGGCCGCCGCGCTCCTTCACCAGGCCGGCGACCGCGTCCGCGAACGCTGGCGGCAGTCCGCACGCCGCGGTGCGAACGTGCCTGTCGGCAACGGCCTGACCGCGCCGCGAAACCCGCTCGGTTTCATCGACGGCATCGTGGGCCCGCACACGGGTGCCGAACAGCAACGCGACCTGTGGCTGGCCGGACCCCCTGCCGTCGCCGGCGGAACCCTCGCCGTACTGCGGCGCATGGAACTCGACGTGCCGCGGTTCGCCGCCCTGTCCGTGGCCGAGCAGGAAGCGGTCTTCGGGCGGCGCCGGGCCAGCGGCGCCCCCCTGTCCGGCGGCCCCGTCGCCTCGGGCCCCGACCTCGGCGCCAAGACACCGGACGGACGCTATCTCGTCCCGGCCGACGCCCATGTGCGCAGGGCCCACGCCACCGTGGTCGGCGTCGGCCTCATGCTCCGCCGCTCCTACAGCACCGACGATCCCGCCCCCGGCCTGCTCTTCGTCAGTTTCCAGAACGACGTGCGGACCTTCACCGCCACCCTCACCCACATGGACACCTCCGACGCGCTGCTCCCGTTCACCACCACGACGGCCAGCGCGACATTCCTCATCCTCCCCGGCTTCGATCGGCAACACCCGCTCGGCTCCGGCCTGTTCGGCTGACCACGCTCGGTCGATCACGCCGCACCTGCGGCTTCGACACGAAGGGCGCTGGTACCTCGAGGCCGTCCCCGACCGCGGCGACCCGGCCGTCATCAAGCACGTCATGGCCGCCCTGCGCAACGCCGTCATCGGCGCACTCCGCGCGACTCGGCACACCAGGCAAGGGGGTTCTGACAGTACCTGGATCACCGGGGTCTCCCAGACGTCCAGAACGCCTGTCAACCTGGTTGAGTCGAAAGCGCCGACAGCACTCCATGGACACGCACCGCAGCTTTACCCCGTCAGTTCAATTCAGCTGCCCCGAATGCGCGACCGTGTCGACGCGTTGTTCCACAGAGGCGGGCCTGCCCGCTCACGGCGGCAATCGTCGGGTCAAAGGTCTGCGCCGCGAGGAGGTGGCGCTACTGGCGGGGGTGTCGGTCGACTACTACGTGCGCATGGAGCGCGGCAGCCTCGCCGGCGCCTCCGATGTCGTGCTCGACGCGTTGGTCTCTGCCTTGCAACTCGACGAGGCCGAGCGCGACCACCTGTTCAGCCTCGCGCGCCGGTCCAGGGCGCCCGGCGGCCCACGTCGGCGCAGGCCTGCCGTGACGGTGCGCTCGACGCTGCAGCAGGTGCTCGACGCGATCTCCGATGCGCCGGCCTGGATCTGTAACGGACGTTATGACGTGCTCGCCATGAATCAACTCGCCCGCGCGCTGTTTTCACCGGTGCTGGCCGACCCGCGACGGCCCGCGAACACGACGCGGTTCGTCTATCTGAACCCCGAGGCGGCCAGGGATTTCTTTGTCGACTACGACCAAATCGCCGGTGACGCCGCCGCGAAGCTACGCATGGAAGCCGGCCGCAATCCGCACGACGAGGAGCTGATCGCCCTGGTCGGCGAACTGTCGACGCGCAGTGAGCTGTTCCGGCAGCGGTGGGCGTCTCAGGACGTGCGGCTGCACCGGTCCGGACGCAAGCGGGTGCACCATCCGATCGTGGGCCGGCTCGACTTGGACGTCGAGTCCCTGGAACTGCCCGCCGAACCCGGCCTGCACCTCAACGTCTACACCGCGCCCGCGGGCACGCCGACCGCTGACAATCTGGCGCTCCTGGCGTCGTGGGCGGCCACCCGACAGACGCCGGCGACCGAACTCGAAGCACACAACGGATAGTCCAACCCCTTCAGTCGCACCAGGGTCCGCCTCCCCGACCAGCGCGGACAGACCACACTGGTCAGCCAGCCGCACCACCGGCTCCAGCCCGCCGTACGGGAGCAGGTTCGGATCATCGAACGCGGATGAGACCGTCGCCGCGGCATGGGAGATGGCAACCGCCCGCTTCCGCTCCCGGTCATGCGCATCGCTCCGCTGCGCCGGCGCCGGATGCGGCAGGTGGCTGCCAGGCAGCGTGCGGGGGAGTCGTGGGATGACGGCGGCCACGTCTTCGCCACCCGGAACGGCCGTCCGGTCGAGCCGCGCAACGTGTACCGCTCCTTCACCCGGGGCGCCGAGTCCGCCGGCCTCCGCGTGATCCGGCTGCACGACGTCCGGCACGGGTGCGCCAGGCTCCTGACCGCTGCCGGGGTGGATCCTCGCGTCGTGATGGAGATCCTGGCGGAGGTGGATGCCGCGCGGGGGCGAGTCGAGCGGGCCCGGGTGGGGCGTGAGGAGCTCGTGTCGGCGCCGGCGGAGGAGGGCACGGTTGATACGCCGGTTTCCGTGCCTTCGGATGGCGAGGTGGTGACCGCTGCGGGATCGAGCGGCTTGGGTGTGGTGCATGGCGAGCGGCCGCCGGTGTGGCGGTCGGGCATGGGCGAGGAG
Source organism: Streptomyces humidus (assembly GCF_014649655.1). Classification (GTDB taxonomy): domain Bacteria; phylum Actinomycetota; class Actinomycetes; order Streptomycetales; family Streptomycetaceae; genus Streptomyces; species Streptomyces humidus. The sequence goes on from NZ_BMTL01000012.1 coordinate 217,480, forward strand.
GTGCTCAGCGGCCTGTACCGGGAGGTGTTTGCCGCTGCGGTGGCTGCTTCGGGGCCTGTGAACGGGGTGGAGCTGACGCGGGCGGTGGGCCGGGAGGCCGAGATCAAGATGATCACCCGCACCGCAGGCTTCGAACGAGATCCGGTTTGCCACAACGCACTGAGTGCCGGCCTGGCGGGCTGGGGATACGGCTGGGACAGTAAGGAGTTCCATTCCGCTCTCGGCCTCTTCGTGCTCGGCGGAAGCTTCATCGGCAAGTCGAAGCTGACGAGGAGCATGCTCCGCAGAGCAGGCATCGACGAGAGGGTCATCGGTGAGAAGATCGTGGACATCGGCTACGACGTCACGACTACCGTGATCGGCATCTTCACCTGGTAAGCAGCCCGCACAGACGCGTGGACGGGGCGAGTCGCAGGCTTGCCCCGTCCACGCGGTTCCGCAGCACCTAGGGGGTCTTCCGTGTTCAGTTTCTGGTCCTCCACCACTGGTTGGTGGATCGCGGCTGCCGCGGTGGCCATCGTGTTCGGCGCGGTCATGCAGTCCTGGGCGACGACGAGGAAGTGGAAGGTGTTCCTCGCGACAGTCCCCGGCTTGGCCGGCTGCCTTTCGGCGGTCGGGGACACCGCGATGCGGGGCGAGGGTGTGCAGACGGCGCTGCAGATCTACACCGTCTGGATGCTGGGCCTGCTGATGGCCATGGCCGTCTTCACCAAGTACATCCGACGCCAGGTGGCCCTGGTCCGCGCCGGCGGAACGATGGAGCGCGCGACGCCCAAGCACGTCATGGTCTTCCTGGGCACCTGCTTCGCCGTCACCCTCTTGACGGCCGCCGCGCTCGGCACCCTCCTCGACATCTGACGGAGCGTCTCATGCCTTTGGCTTTGTGGGTCGTTGCTGTCCTGATCCCCGAGATCGTGCTCTCCTGCCTGCTGTTGCGCTGGCTTCCGGACCGACGTGAGTGGCCGATACCGCTGCTGATCCCGGTTCCGGCGATCGTCGTGGTGGCGCTTCTCATTCGGTACGTGGCGCAAGAGCCCTGGCCCGGCACGCTCGCAGCGTGTGCCGGCTTCCTGTGCGGTCTCGCCCTGGCGCTGCTGCCGTTCCGGGGCTGGGTGTCGTCGTGGACCCTCCCGGTGCACGGGAACGAACGGCTGCGCTGGCGTGAGGTGGCCTTGGTGGCTCTGAGCGTCGCCACTCCGGTGTCGACGACGCACACGAAGGCCGCGACGGGCAAGGCGTTTGCGCCGCGTGAAGTGGTGCGCGAGCGAGGGAGGTTTCCGTCGGCGATGGGTGTGGCCTTGCTGGTGCTTCCGGTGCTCTGCGCGGTGGCGGCGGGCTGGGCCGTGGATGCGGTCGGCCTGACGGTCGTCCGCCCCTGACCGGGCGCAGTTGGTTCCCGTGGCGAGGCAGTCGAGCATCGAACTGCTGGTGGTGTACTGAATTGGCGGCTTCGTCACCGTCACCATGATTCGCGTGGGCGGGTGACGCTCGTCGTGCGCGTCGATGCCGAATACCTCTGAGCAGAGGTCAGTTCCCCTGTCATTGAGGGCAGCACGGCTGCCAGGACGCACGGTATGACGACGATCAACGGTGAGGTCGCGCCCGGGTTCGAACCGGTCCGCGAGGCGTTCGCAGCGAACTTCACCCAGCACGGGGACATCGGCGCGGCCGTGTGCGTCTACTTGCACGGCCGGCCGGTGGTCGACCCATGGGGTGGTGTCGCCGATTCCGAGACCGGTCGTCCGTGGGCGCAGGACACCTTACAGCTGGTCTACTCGGCAACCAAGGGGGCCACGGCGACCGCGGCGCACATGCTGGTGGAGCGCGGCATGCTCGACCTCGACGCCCCGGTGTGAAGTATTGGCCGGAGTTCGCGGCGAACGGCAAGGCGGACATCCCTGTGCGCTGGCTGCTGTCCCACCGGGCCGGTCTCGTCGCCCTGGACGAACCGCTGCCGCTGGCCGAGGCGCTGGCCTGGGATCCCATGGCAGCGGCGCTGGCGGCCCAGTGCCCGCAGTGGACTCCGGGCACTGCGCACGGGTATCACGGGCGAACTTGGGGCTGGCTGGTCGGCGAGGTGATCCGCCGAGTTTCCGGCCGCTCGCCGGGCACCTTCTGCGCCGACGAGATCGCGGGCCCGCTCGGGCTGGACTTCTTCATCGGCCTGCCGGCGAGTGAACGCGAGCGACTCAGCCGCATGGCGTACCAGCGCCCGGCCGTCGACCTCACCATCGGTCCGGGGCCTTTTGCCTGGTGCCCCCGGCAGGATTCGAACCTGCGACACCCGCTTTGGGAGTTTTCCCCGAATGGGCCTGCGACCTCGGGAAACGCTCGCTGCAGGTCGCCTGGCCTGGGAAAACACTCCTCCGTAGTTCTCGTTTGTTCACGGGGTTTCCCGGCCTCATGGGTGCTGGATCCGTTCCGGATGGGGCCGGTCGACAGAGGGCGATTCGGAGACGCCGGCTCGCGTGGCACCTGGAGTAGCGTGGCAGGTGCGAGGCGGTCCCGTTGTCGCACCTGCCCCACAGACGGGTGGTCCTCATGACCAGCTCGGATACATCTCCTGTTCCCCGGCGTCTTCCCGGCGGTGTCCACGAGGCTGTGCGGCCGGGTTGCGCGCTTCTCCGGCTGGAGACGATCCCATCACGTGAAGGTGTCCTCGATGGTGCGTGGTGGCCGCGCTCGCGGGACATGGGCGCCGAGCTGCCCGCGCTGCTGAGTGCCCTCGTCGCCCACCTCGGCCCCGTGACCCGCGTGGGGCTGGACACCACAGCTTGGGAAGATCTCCCGACGCGCATCGTCGTGGACGACCGCGTGGTGCACATCGATTCCTTCCCGGTCGGTGACGACACGGTACTGATCACCCGGGGCGACCGGGACATCTTCTCGCTGCTGGTGGTCCCGCCCGACGCGGCACCGGACGCCGCCCGCGCCGCGATGGCCCAGGCGGTCCGGGCCGACAACATCAGCCAGGCGGAACAGATCCTCATCGACACCGGGAGCGGGCGCGGAACGTCGGGCTGACGGGCGGCGCGGGGCGCGACCGGCGCACGGCTCGACCGGCGCACGGCTCGACCGGCGTACCAGCGCTCTCCGCCCGGCGGCCCGTTCCCTGGGGCGCTTCTGCCGACGTCAGGCCCGCTGGGGGCGCGCCCCTCCCGGCCTCATCGGGTAGAGCAGACCATCGGAGCCCGTGTCCACGAGCAGTCGTTCGGTCTGCGGGGAGGGGTGGTGCAGCAGGAGGAACGCCTGGGCCTCGGCGGCATGCTCCGACACGTCGAGGAAGACGTGCAGGCCGCTGTCGTCACAGCGGTCGACGGTGGTCAGTGCCCTTCAGTGTCTTGTTTCGACAGCGACCGCCAGTCGCCGCCGGCCAGCCGCACTTCCCCTGCTTCCACTCACCCACGGTCCGCCCCCCTCCGTGCGCCGCTCGGCCCGCCAGGCGCTGAGCACAGGCTCGATCAACTCCCAGCGGGCATCGGACAGATCACTCGGATACGCACGACGTTCGGCCATGACCCGGGCGTACCGCCGGTCAGGGACATACGCCCAGGCGTGCAGCGCGACCAGCAGGAGCACGCTCTACCGGCATTCTGGGATGAGACAGGCGCACGCTGTATTCGAACCGAGACGACCCGAATTCCCAACTCCCTCGCCTGCGCTGTCGTACGCCCCGCCACGATCTGCACGCACCGTGTATACATGCCATGTATACGCGATATGTATACACGGTGTGTAGAGTAGGGGTCATGTCCATCGGTCACACCCTTTTAGGGCTCCTGGAGGCCGGCCCGCGCCACGGCTACGACCTCAAGCGGGCCTTCGACGAGAAGTTCGGTCACGACCGGCCGCTGCACTACGGCCAGGTCTACTCGACGATGTCCCGGCTGCTGAAGAACGGTCTCGTCGAGGTCGACGGCATCGAGGCGGGCGGCGGCCCCGAGCGCAAGCGCTACGCGATCACCGACGCCGGCATCACCGACGTACAGCGGTGGCTCGCGACCCCGCAGAAGCCGGAGGAATACCTCCAGTCGACCCTCTACACCAAGGTCGTCCTCGCCCTGCTCACCCGGCGCGACGCCGCCGAGATCCTCGACACCCAGCGCTCCGAGCATCTGCGCAGCATGCGGATCCTCACCGACCGCAGGCGCAAGGGCGACCTGGCGGATCAGCTGATCTGCGACCACGCCCTGTTCCACCTGGAAGCCGACCTGCGCTGGCTGGAGCTGACCGCCGCCCGACTCGACACACTCCGTGAGGCTGTGACCCCATGACGACTTCTCTCCCTGGTTCCCTGCTCACCGGGCACGACCTGCGCAAGGCGTACGGCCCGACCCATGCGCTGGACGGCGCCGAGTTCTCCATCCACCCCGGCGAGGTCGTCGCCATCATGGGCCCCTCCGGCTCCGGCAAGTCCACGCTGCTGCACTGCCTCGCGGGGATCGTGCCGCCCGACTCCGGGTCGATCACCTACAACGGGCGTGAAGTCACGACGATGAGCGATGCCCAGCGCAGCGCGCTGCGCCGCTCCGAGTTCGGCTTCGTGTTCCAGTTCGGTCAGCTGGTGCCCGAGCTGACCTGCGTGGAGAACGTCGCCCTGCCGCTGCGGCTGAACGGCTCCTCCCGCAAGGACGCCGAGCGGTCGGCGCTCGGCTGGATGGAGCGCCTGCAGGTCGACGACCTCAAGGCCAAGCGTCCCGGCGAGGTCTCCGGCGGCCAGGGCCAGCGCGTCGCTGTGGCCCGGGCGCTGGTCACCGGACCGCGCGTGGTGTTCGCCGACGAACCCACCGGCGCGCTCGACTCCTTCAACGGCGAGCGCGTGATGGAGCTGCTGACCGAAGCGGCCCGCTCGACCGACGCCGCCGTCGTCCTCGTCACCCACGAGACACGCGTTGCCGCTTACTCCGACCGCGAGGTCGTCGTCCGCGACGGCAAGTCCCAGGACATGGAGCGCGCCGTATGAGTCCCCGTCAGTGGGTCGCGGATCTGACCCTCGGGGCACGCTTCGCCGTCGCCGGCGGACGCGAGGGCTGGATCCGGATGACGCTCACCGCCGTCGGCGTCGGTATCGGCGTGGCACTGCTCCTGCTGTGCACCGCCCTGCCCAACGTGTTCGCCGCCCGCCACAGGGTGGAGGAGGCCCGCTACGACAACACGTTCCTGTACGGCGACAAGGTCCCGGCGAAGGCCGACGACACCTTCCTGATCGCCGAGACCGACACCACCTGGCACGACGACGACATCCGCGGCCGCGTCGTCGAGCCCGAGGGCAAGCGCGCACCGCTGCCTCCAGGAGTGAGCAGCTTCCCGGGCAAGGGCGAGATGGTGGTCTCCCCCGCGCTCAGGGACCTGCTCGCCTCGGACGGCGCCAAGCTGCTGCGGGAGCGGCTGCCCTACAAGATCACCGGCACGATCGGCGAGAGCGGACTCATCGGCTCCCACGAACTGGCCTTCTACGCCGGCGCGTCAGGGCTGAAGCTCACCGACACCTCCCCGGTCCACCGGCTGCCCCGGTACGGCGAACCGGACACGACGGACGAGGCGTCCGAGAAGACCGATCCGGTGCTGCTGCTCATGATCCTGGTCGTGTTCGTGGTGCTGCTGACCCCGGTCGCCGTGTTCATCGCCGCCGCCGTCCGCTTCGGCGGCGAGCGCCGCGACCGCCGGCTGGCCGCGCTGCGCCTGGTCGGCTCGGACAGCGGCATGACCCGGCGGATCGCGGCGGGCGAAGCACTCGCCGGATCCCTGCTCGGCCTGGCCGTCGGCGCCGGCTTCTTCCTCCTCGGCCGGCAGACCCTCGGCACCACCGAGGTACTGGGCGTGAGCGTCTGGCCCAGCTACCTCGACCCCTCCCCCGCGCTGGCCGCGCTGGTCGCGGTGGCGATCCCGGTCGCCGCCGTGCTCGTCACGCTCCTCGCGATGCGCGGCGTGGTGGTGGAGCCGCTGGGCGTGGTGCGCGCGGCCAAGCAGCGCCGCCGCCGGCTGTGGTGGCGGCTCCTGCCGCCGCTGGCCGGCCTCGCGATGCTCTACCCGTTGATCGGCAAGGGCCACGAGAACGGCAACTTCAACCAGTACCTCGTCATCGGCGGCGTGCTGCTGCTGCTGATCGGCATCACCGCGCTGCTCCCCTGGGCCGTGGAGGCCGTAGTCGTCCGCCTCGGCAAGGGCGCGCTGTCCTGGCAGCTCGCGGTACGGCGGCTGCAGCTGAGCAGCGGAACCGCCGCACGCATGGTCAACGGCATCGCCGTCGCCGTGGCCGGAGCCATCGCCCTGCAGATGCTGTTCACGGGGACGCAGAGCCAGTACACCAAGGCCACCGGCAAGGACCCCGCCCGGGTCCAGATGCAGGTCGACTTCAGCGACCGCAAGCCGCTGTCCGGCGTCGAGCGCGAATTCACCGGCACGAAGGGGGTGCGGGCCGCGGTGGCCCTGGCCATCTCGCAGTACGGGGACGCGCGCAGCGACCCGCCGAACACCAACGGCCTGACGGTGGGCAGCTGCACCGCCCTGCGCGAACTCGCCACGCTGCCCTCCTGCAAGGACGGCGACGTGTTCGTCACCCGCACGAGGACCGGCTACGAGAACCCCGACAACGCCGAAGAGATCGCCGTGGTGAAGCCCGGCCGGCAGCTCTACATCGACCCGTCGCTCAGCGACGCTACCGAACGGGGCCTCGAGCTGCCCTGGACGGTGCCGGCGAACCTGCGGGTGGTGGACGCGCGCAAGGACTCCCTGAGGAACGCCAACAGTCTGCTGGTGACCCCCGCCGCCCTGCCCGCCAAGGCCGCGCCCGCGTTGTTCTCCGACGGGGTCTACCTGCGTCTGGACCCCTCGGTGCCGGAGTCACGCGAGTACGTGCGTAACGCCGTCGCCCGGATCGATCCCCTGGCCCGCGCCTACGGCTGGTCGGCGACCAGCGAGGACGTCAAGTACGCCTCCATCCGCACCGGTTTGTTCGTCGGGTCCGCCTTCGTGCTGGCGCTGATCGGCGCGAGTCTGCTGGTCTCCCAGCTGGAGCAGCTGCGCGAGCGCAGGAAGCTGCTCTCCGCGCTGGTCGCCTTCGGTACCCGGCGCCGCACGCTGAGCCTGTCCGTGCTGTGGCAGACGGCCCTCCCGGTCGGACTCGGCCTTCTCCTGGCCGCGACGGTGGGTATCACCCTCGGCTCGGTGCTGCTGAAGATGACCGGTACACCAGTGGCCATGGACTGGGCGAGCGTCCTGACCATGACCGGCGTGGGCGCGGCCGTGGTCGCCGTGGTCACGCTGCTCAGCCTGCCGCCGCTGCTGCGGATGATGCGCCCGGAGGGCCTGCGCACGGAATAACCCCTCACACATCCCCGAGGTCGGCTCCTCCTGCCAGGAGGAGCCGACCCCTGCACGCGGGCAAGCCCGGTCGGCATCAGCGCAGTCACTGTCAGGACAACCTCGGCGCACAGCAGGATCCGCACCGCCGCGAGCAGTAGACGGGGTTCGACCGCCGGTCCACCCCGGCCGCCCAAGTGGCCACGCACGCGCTGGGCGTGCCCTGGGGTGCTTGCGCAACCGGCGGTCCCGGCGCCACTGCCTGGAACGACAGGCCGCGGAGCAATACACCGCATCCGGCCGTGCTTCCGGCCTCAGCCGTTCACCGCGGCCGCTGCACACCCGCTCTCCGGCCTGCCCGAGGTCCTCGGACACCCCGCCCGCCTGGGCCCCGAGGTACTCAAAACCGGGGATCGAAAACGGGCACTCAGCGCTGCTCTCCGGGGTGCTGACGGCCGAGCAGGTCGAGCAGGTGTACAGCGTCGCTCGCCAGCGACCGGCTTGGAGCCAGGTCTGAGCCAGCCTGTCTCAGACGCCATCCGCTTACCGTTCGGTAGGCTTGATCAGTCGAACAGGGTTCCTGTTCGGGTGATCTCTCGATGGTCAGGGCATAGCGGCAGGGCCTCTTGGTAGCTCGGGGTTGCGATCCCAACCGAGCAGTACCAGGAGGCCCTGTTGTCGCAGTCTGTCGCGCTTGCGTCCG
>NZ_BMTL01000013.1 GCF_014649655.1 Streptomyces humidus
ACGCGGTGTCCACCACCCGCCTGCGATTCTCCTCCGCCTGCGCCTGCGATACGCGGCCCATGACCACCTCCCATTTGGATGTCGACTGGCATCTATCTCCCTGGTGAACGGCCACTTCGACCTCACGCGAGGCGGCTACGAACCCCCTTCCCGCCCGCCACCTCCGCTCGCTGCCGGCGCAACGGCCCCGAGATGGGCGGAACGCGATCACGTGCACCACATGGCGACTCGCAGATCCGGAGCGGAGCGCCGAAGCGCACGCCAGGAAGCCATTCCGACGTCAGCCCAGGCAGGGACCGCGCCCACCGACGACGACCAAGCACGCCGGAGCTTCGGCCTCGGTTCGATAACGGTAAAGGAAGGGCAATGGTTCTACAGAGCAAAGATTGCATAGGCTCAAGATGGGAGGACTCCAGAGGTCACAGTTCGAGTCACCGAGGGGGCCCTCCCATGCGATCAGTCGTCCAGGAGGGGGCCGCCTCACGACGCATACCTGCAGCGCATCCGGCGGCCCGTCGGATCAGCTTCGCGACGTGCTTTTGACGTCCACAAGGACGGCGGCGATGCCCTCAGCGAGGCGTCGACATACCGCCGAGACTTGGTTCGCACGGGAACGCCGCGATGAGTTCACGACGCCAGAGGGGGTCGCAGCAACGAGACGAGCCCATCGCTGAAGTTTCCAGGAATTCGGAACAGGATAGCAAGCGAGGCAATTCAGGGCGGTTCCATAAGAAATCGATGAAGGTCCCGACAGTCACCCTGCACGACTCCCGCGAACCCTGACGTCGGAGCCATGAATAAATGCGCACATTTTCATTGGCGCTGAAATCCTGATCCCGAACCTCCCCCTCCCCCGTAACGAGACTGTCAAACCAGGGGATTTCCGGATCGTTATCGCAGCGTAACCCGGTTTCACAATGACCGAAATGCCCTCTGCTTATGGTGTTGTTTCATCCGTTTCATCCCGAATCGAAGTCGTCCCAGACGGGTCTCTTGTGAGAAGTTCGTGCGCTGCGGAATTCAACTTCTCCATCTAGGTTTGTCACCCATGAAATCCAGCAAGGAGACGGATTCGCCCTGCCCGACTCTCGACCTTCCCGACATTGCAGACAGCGCAGCTATGTGGCGCATCGCCCGCGACACCGGGGTCCTCGATCTCAATTCGGCCTACAGCTATCTTTTGTGGTGCCGTGACTTCTCCCGCACCTCCGTCGTGGCGCGTGACGTCCTCGGCCACCCCATAGGATTCATCACCGGATACATTCGGCCCGATCACCCGCAGACATTGGTGGTCTGGCAGGTGGCAGTGGACCGCGCGCATCGGGGTCGTGGGCTGGCCGGCCGGATGCTCGAAGACCTCGCGGTGCGCGGCGTGGGCGCAGGGGCGCGCCGGGTCGAGACGACGATCACACCCGGCAATGAACCCTCGCACCGGCTGTTCGTCTCGTTCGCCCAACGGCGCGGGGCGCGCATCGAGCGCGAGGTCCTCTTCGGCGAGGACCTGTTCCCGACGGCGCACGGGCACGAGCCCGAGATCCTCTACCGCATCGGCCCGCTGGCATGAACCGCACCGAAGGACCTACCTCAGTGACTGTCACTCAGCCTTCCCCCTCCATCTTCGAGACCCTGGAGTCCGAGGTCCGCAGCTACTGCCGCAGCTGGCCTGTCGTGTTCGACCGCGCCCGAGGCAGCCGCATCCATGACGAGGACGGGCGGACCTATCTCGACTTCTTCTCGGGTGCCGGAGCGCTCAACTACGGGCACAACAACCCGGTACTCAAACGCGCCCTGCTGGACTACCTGGAACGCGACGGCGTCACGCACAGCCTGGACATGAGCACGACCGCGAAGCGAGCCTTCCTGGAGCGCTTCCAGGATCTCGTGCTGCGCCCGCGCGGCCTGACGCACAAGGTGATGTTCCCCGGCCCCACCGGCACCAACGCCGTGGAGGCAGCGCTGAAGCTGGCCCGCAAGGTCAAGGGCCGGGAGGCGATCGTCTCGTTCACCAACGCCTTCCACGGCATGTCCCTGGGCTCGCTGGCCGTGACGGGCAACTCCATGAAGCGGGCCGGCGCGGGGATTCCGCTGGTGCACGGCACCCCCATGCCGTTCGACAACTACTTCGACGGACGCGTCGCCGACTTCCTCTGGTTCGAACGTCTGCTGGAAGACCAGGGTTCCGGACTCAACCAGCCCGCCGCGGTGATCGTCGAGACGGTCCAGGGCGAGGGCGGCGTCAACGTGGCCCGCCCGGAGTGGCTTCGCGGTCTGGCCGATCTGTGCGAGCGGCGCGACATGCTGCTGATCGTCGACGACGTCCAGATGGGCTGTGGGCGGACGGGCTCGTTCTTCTCCTTCGAGGAGGCCGGCATCGTCCCCGACATCATCACCCTCTCCAAGTCCATCGGCGGCTACGGCCTCCCCATGGCCCTGACCCTCTTCAAACCCGAACTCGACGTCTGGGAGCCCGGCGAGCACAACGGCACCTTCCGTGGCCACAACCCCGCCTTCGTCACGGCGACGGCAGCCCTGGACACGTACTGGGCGGACAGCGACAGCATGACGAAGCAGACCATCGCCCGTGGTGAGCAGACCGAGGCCGTCCTGCGCGAGATCGTCGCCGAGCACCCCGGCACCGGTGCCCGCCACCGCGGGCGGGGGCTGGTGTGGGGCCTGGAGTTCGACGACAAGGGATGGGCATCGCGGGCCAGTGCCCGCGCCTTCGAACTGGGCCTGCTCATCGAGACCTCGGGTCCCCAGGACGAGGTTCTCAAACTGCTGCCCGCACTGACCATCACCGCCGACGAGCTCGACGAAGGGCTGCGCACTCTCGCCCGGGCAGTACGCCAGACCGCGCAGGGGGAGACGAACACATGATCATTCGATCACTGACCGACATCGAGGGCACGGACCGTGATGTGACCGCCGAAACCGGAGCCTGGCGCAGCAGGCGTCTCGTCCTCGCCGGGGACGGTGCGGGATTCTCCGTCCACGAGACCGTCATGTACGCGGGCACCACGACTTCCATGTGGTACGCGAACCACGTCGAGGCTGTCCTGTGCGTCGAGGGCGAGGGCGAGCTCACCGACGAGGAAACCGGCGAGACACACCGGATCTCCCCCGGCACGCTCTACCTTCTCGACGGGCACGAGCGGCACACCATGCGTCCCCGCACCGATCTGCGCTTCGTCTGCGTCTTCAATCCGCCGGTCACCGGCCGTGAAGTGCACGACGATAACGGCGTCTACCCCCTGCTCACGGAAGGAGCCTGAGATGACCGACCTGTATCCGACACGCGGTGCGGTCGAAGTGACGACGCCCCGCCGAGACCCCGTGCTCTGGGGCGAACCGTCCGCGGAACTGGGCGACTTCGAACGTGACGGCTTCCTCACCGTGGACGAACTGCTCACCCGGACGGAAGTCCTGACCTACCGGGCCGAACTGAAGCGGTTGATCGCCGATCCGGCGGTCCGCAACAACGAGCGTGCCATCATCGAATCCTCCTCCCAGGAGATCCGCTCGATCTTCGAAGTCCATCGCATCAGTGAGGTCTTCGCCCGACTCGTCCGGGACCCAAGAGTTGTGGACACCGCTCGTCGGATCCTCGGTTCCGACGTCTACGTCCACCAGAGCCGCGTCAACGTCAAACCGGGCTTCGGGGCCGGCGGGTTCTACTGGCACTCCGACTTCGAGACCTGGCACGCCGAGGACGGCCTGCCCCGGATGCGCACCGTCTCGGTGTCGATCGCCCTCACCGAGAACCGTGACACCAACGGCGGCTTGATGATCATGCCGAGCTCACACCGCACCTTTCTCGGCTGCGCGGGAGCCACGCCCAAGGACAACTACAAGAGATCCCTGCGGATGCAGGAGGCCGGCACCCCCTCGGCGTCGGCGCTGACCGAGATGGCCCTGGAGCACGGCATCAAGCTCTTCACCGGCCCCGCGGGCTCGGCGACCTGGTTCGACTGCAACTGCATGCACGGTTCCGGGGACAACATCACGCCCTTCCCGCGCAGCAACGTCTTCATCGTGTTCAACAGCGTGGAGAACCAGCCGGTGGAGCCCTTCGCCGCCCCGGTACGCCGGCCGGAGTTCATCGCGGCCCGCGACTTCCTGCCGGTGGGATAGGTTTCCCGCGGCCCGGCCGAAGCGGAGGCGCACGGCCGGGCCGCCTGCCCTGTCGAACCTCGGAGAAGATGACGAGACCGATCAATGGCCAGGTCACGGACGCGGGGGCTCCTCAGTAACGTGTCTTCGGGGCGCCCCTGTCCGGCCGTCAGCACACCCGGAGGGCGACTGCTCTGAATGGCGTGCCCCGTCGGGCCGGGTTTCCACGGGAGCCCGCCGCCGCGCCGGTCACGTCTCGTACAGATGGGCCGAAGCCACGCGCCCCGGCCGCATGATGCGTATTTTGTGTCCCTCGCAGGAAGGGCACTGCGGTGACTGCAGCGGGGACGGTACGCGTTCGCCGTCGAGCTGGTAGTCGGCGGTGATCCGGGCGTGCTCGTCCACGGTCACGTCGATGTCGTACGCGCCTTCCCAGCCGTGTCCGCAGTCGAGGCACACGAAAGAGTACGCGCGCCGGACGTGGTTCGTGGGCATGGTTGCCTCCCGGGAGCGATGGGTGCGTCAAAGTCGCCTCTACCCATTTTTGCACAGTGCAACATAAGGGTGAAGTGCTGTGCGCTGGTCTGCGAGGGCGGAGCCGGTGCATGGGGCCCTGGCGTGTCCGGTACTCGCCCTGCCGGGGCCGTGGGGGCAGGGCGAGTTCTATGCGCCCGCCGTGTGCACCGCGCGCAGGGCGCTTTGGTGGCTGAGCCAGCCGACCGGCTCGCCGTGCGCGTGATCGAGGACCGGGACCCCTGTTCCCGCCGCCGCGAGCAGAGTGTTCAACGCCTGCGCGAGGGACTGGTCCGCGGTGACGGGCGCGGGTCGCTCGGCGAGTCGGCCGACCTGGGTGGGCACGGCGTCCGGTTGCTCGGCGAGGGCCTCGGCGACCGCCTGGGCGGTGACCACCCCGGCGTACGCGCCCGCCTCGTCCGCGACCGGCAGCGCGCCGTGGCCGGAAAGGCTCAGCAGGTCGGCGGCGTCGGGGAGCGGTGTCGACCACGACAGGGACGAGGGCAGGGGCTCCATGACGGCGTCGACCCGCTGCGCACCGAGCCGTGCGCCCCGTGCGGGACCCTCGATGTCGATGCCGCGGCGGCGCAGCTTGAGCGTGTAGACGGTGTCCCTGGACAGCACACGGCTGGTGGCGGTGGCCAGCACGATCGCCAGCATCAGCGGCAGGATGATCGAGTACTCGCCGGTGAGCTCGAAGAGGATCACCACGGCGGTGATCGGCGCGCGGGAGGCACCAGCGAAGACGGCGCCCATCCCGACCAGTGCGTACGCGCCCACCGCACCGGCGGTGCCCGGCAGCAGGTCGTGCGCGCCGATGCCGTACGCCGCACCGAGCATCGCCCCGATGAACAGGCTGGGCGCGAAGACACCGCCCGAGCCGCCGATGCCGATCGTCAGGCTGGTCGCCAGCATCTTGCCGGCCAGCAGCAACAGCAGGAAGCCGACCGCGTACCCGCCCTCGGTCGCCTTCTGCAGGACCGGGTAGCCGACGCCGTACATCTCGGGCAGGGCAAGCAGCACCAGGCCCAGCGCGAGGCCGCCGACCGCCGGGCGCAGCCACTCGGGGCCGCGCCACAGCCAGTCGCAGGCGTCCTCGATCAGGTACAGGATCCGCGAGAAGCCCACGCCGACCAGGGCGGCCACCACCCCCAGCGCGGCGAACAGGCCGTACTGCGCGAGATGGTCCACGTGGAAGTCCGGCAGGCTCAGGAAGGCCACGTCGCCGAAGGCCGCCCGGCCGATGACGCTCGCCGTCACGCTGGCCAGTACGGCCGCGCCGAACGCCTCGGTGCTGAACGTGCCCAGGATCAGCTCCATGGCGAAGAAGACGCCGGCGAGCGGAGCATTGAAAGTGGCGGCGATGCCACCCGCCGCACCGCAGGCGACGAGGAGCTTCATCCGTCCCTCAGGCACCTTCGCCAGACGGCCCAGAGTTGAGCCGAGTGTCGAGCCGATCTGCACGATCGGCCCTTCCCGGCCCACCGAGCCGCCCGAGCCGATGGTCAGCGCGGAGGCCAGCGTCTTCACGACGGCCACCTTGGGGCTGATCCGCCCACCGCGCTGGGCGACGGCCACCATCACCTCGGGCACCCCGTGCCCGCGGGCCTCCCTGGCGAAGCGGTACACCAACGGCCCATAGAGCAGGCCGCCGAGCACGGGAGCGATCAGCACGAAGTACGGGCCCAGCCACGGCACGTGCGGATTGCCGGAGCCCGGGGACGCGGCGTAGTCGCCGTGTCCGGAGAAGAGGTGTGTGAAGGTGGTGATGCACCAGCGGAAGACGATCGATCCCGCTCCCGCCCCGGCGCCGACCACCACGGCCAGTACCGGCAGCCCCCAGGGCGCGGAGCGCAGATCGGTGAGTCTCCGCGAGGGTGGGAGACCGATCGGCGTCTTCTGCGCTGCGGCCGGCCTGTTCTTGGCCGTGTGGATGGCACTCATTGCTGCCCCTTCCGTACTTTTGCATTATGCAAAGCATGTCAAGTGGGGCTATGCGAGCACGTCCGCTGGTGACGGTCTCCGGCGAGGACGACGGGCGGGCGGCACTGCGGGGCCAGGAGAGTGAACGCTGGGGGATCCGCCGCCGTACCCGCACCATGACGGGGTGCCGACGCACCGGATACGGTCGAGCCTGCGAGGGGGTAGACGTGCGAAAGGGCGCCTGCGTGTCCCTCCCTGAGAGGGGCGAGGGAGAGCGGGCGAACCCGTCGGGCGCCTGTGCCCGGGCGGGAGTCTTCGCCCTGGCGGGGACCGTCCTCGCCGCCCTCGGCCACCATGCGGCCGGCGGCGCGGCAGAGCCGTGGCGCCTTGTGGCCGCCCTTGTGCTCCTGCAGTTCGCGGGTGTCTGGCCCGCCGCCCGCCGTCGTTTCTCCCCGCTGGCCACGGTCGGATGCACGCTGGCCGTGCAGGGTGCGCTCCATCTGGTTCTCGCCTGGGCGGCCGACGGGCACCGGAGCACAGCGGTCCACGCCGGTCACGCCGTAGATGCGATGAGCGGCGGCTCGGTGACGGCCTCCGGCGACGGCCACTCCTGGCACCAGTCCTCCGCCGCTATGACCGCTGTCCACATGGGCGCAGCGCTCGCCGTGGCATGGCTGCTGCACCAGGCCGACGCGGCCGTCGCGGCCGCCTTGGCCGGCGCCCGCACGGCACGACGCGTGATCGTGGCCGCGCGTGTGCGGCTGAGACGGTTGTGGGCCAAGCTGCTGACTCGCCCGGTGCGCCGGGTGCCGCCGGTCTTGCGGCGAGCGGCGTGCCGACGGACTTGCCTGCCGATCGGATCCGGAGCGCCGGAACGTGCGCTGCCGCGCCGGGGGCCACCGGAAGACCTCGTCGTTCCGGTCCCTTCGCCATCATCCGGTCGGGTCGAAGCCCGCCCGGCCTGACGCTTCCGGAGTTCGTTCGTGCCCCTGTCTTCCGTGCAATCCCTGAATCCCGCTGCTCGCGAGTTCGGCCGCATCGCCGTGGTCGGCGCCCTCGCTCTGACATCCGCTTTCGTCCTGGCCCACCCCGCGTCCGCCCACACGGAGGTCGAGGCCGACACCCCGAGGGCTCTGGCCCGCAACGTCACCCTCACCTTCACCTCCGAGGCCGAGTCCGACACGGCGGGCTTCGCCCGGGTGCGCGTCGCCCTGCCGAAAGGCATCGAGCCGGACGACGTGACGCTCGCGCACGCCCCGAAGGGCTGGACTCTGAAGACCACCTCGGACGGCTACACGATCGGCGGCCCTGCTCTGGCGACGGGAGCGGACGCCGAACACGCGATCACCGTGCGGCAGTTGCCCGACGTCCAGGAGCTCGTGTTCAAGACCGTCGACACCTACGGCGACGGCAGGGTCTCGCGCTGGATCGAACTGCCCACGCAGGAAGCGGAGTCGGACCAGCCAGCTCCGGTGCTGAAGCTGAGGCCCGCGACCGCCGACGCGCAGCCCCTCAGCCCGCCTTCCACACGGGCGTCCCGCACACCGTCCGAAGGCCTCTCCGACGGCGGCGACGCCAGTGCCTCGGCGCACACGGAGGGTGAGAACCCGCCCGGAGGGCTGATCGCCGCCGGGGCAGCCGCCGCCCTGCTCGGGCTCGGCGCATTCGCCTGGCGGCTGAACCAGCGTCGCGCCGGGCGGGGCGGTGCGCGGTGAACCGAGCGTCCACCTTCGGCGTCCGGGTAACGCTCTCCAGTCCCGTACGTCGGCCGACACCTGGCGCCCACCGGACGTACCGGGCCCTGCTCGTCGTGGCTGTGGCGTTCACCCTCTCTCTCCTGGCCGGTGTGACCCCGGCCTCCGCGCACGCCGTGTTCACGAGCAGCGACCCCCGCGAGGGCGTCGTCCTGAAGACCGCGCCACGACAGATCACGGTGACCTTCGACGAAGCCGTCGCCCTCGTCGAGAACTCCGTCCGCGTCCTCGACCCCGACAACCGCCCGGCGACAGCGGGCGATCCGGAGCACGCCGACGGACAGGGCAACACGGCCCGCGTCCGCCTCGCCGGAGGGCTTGGCCAGGGCACGTACACCGTCTCCTGGCGGGTGGTGTCGGCGGACAGCCACGCCGTGACCGGAGCCTTCACCTTCTCCGTCGGCAAACGCTCGCCCGCCAGGCCCGCCGCCACCGCGCAGCCGGCCGTACCCAGGGCCACGAGCGCGCTGAACGAAACGGCCCGCTACGTCGCCTACGCGGGACTGGCCCTGCTCATCGGCATCACCGTGTTCGTCCTGGCCTGCTGGCCGACGGCCACGGCCCGGCGAGCCGTACGCCGACTCTTCGTGACCGGCTGGTGGGTGCTGGCGCTGTCCACCCTGGCCTTGGTGCTGCTCCGCGGACCGTACGACAGCGGCGAAGGACCGGGCGCGGTGTTCGACGCGCGGTCGCTGCGCGCCACGATGGAGACCCGGTCAGGCGTCGCCCTGCTGGTGCGGCTGGTGCTGCTGCTCGTCTTGGCCGTGCTCGTTCGGAACCGGAGGGTCCGGCAAGGCGCCGACCGGCTCGGGAGGATGGCCGGTGCCCTGTTCGCCCTGGCCATGGCAGCGACCTGGGTCGTCGCCGAGCATGCTGCAGTCGGCGTCCAGGTCCCCGTGGCGGTCGTCTCCACCGCACTTCATCTGCTCGCGATGGCGGTGTGGCTGGGCGGGCTGGCCGCCCTGCTCACCATCCTGTACCAGGCACCGGCCAAGGATCCGCTCCCTCCCGCCGCGGTCGCCCGCTTCTCCCGGCTGGCGTTCGTCTCGGTGACGGTTCTCGCCGCCACCGGCGTCTACCAGTCCTGGCGCGGGCTGGGGTCCTGGGACGCGCTGCTGCACACCGGGTACGGCAGGACGCTGTCGCTCAAGGTGTGGACCGTGCTGGTGGTACTGGCGGTGGCCGCGCAGTCACGGCGCTGGACCGGGCGGCTGCTCACGGCGCCCGAGCCGGAGCGGGCGCCGATCGCGGTGGGCGGCCGGGAGGCGGACGATCCCTGCGGCACCGTCCCGTCCAGGGCCGGGGTTCCGACGGAGCGGACAGCGCAGCGGCACGGGCTGCGCCGGTGCGTGCTGGCCGAGGTGGCGGTCGGCATGGTGGTCCTGATGCTCACCACCATGCTGACCGGGACGCAGACCGGACGGGCGGCCGAGGAATCGGCTGCACTGGCGGTTCTCGTGCCCGGTCAGCCCACTCAGTCCTTGTCGATGGTCCCTTTCGACACCGGCAGTCGCACCCTGGGACCCCTGGGGAGCGGCAGGGTGCAGATCGTCCTGGAACCCGGGCGGGTCGGACGCAACGCGGTCCAGGCGGTCGTCTACGGCGCAGACGGCGGGCTCGTACCTGTGCCCGAACTGCGTCTCGCCTTCACCCTGGTTTCGCAGGGCGTGGGTCCCCTGGATGCGGAGCTCGTGGACGAGCGCGGCTACTGGGGCAGTGACAGTCTCACCCTGCCCACGGAAGGGACGTGGACGATGCGGGTCACTGTACGGGTGTCGGAAGTCGACCAGGTCACCGTGGAGCACCAGGTCGACATCGGACCCTGACAACCCCTCGTCCCGTCTTCTCGCATTGCACAAAACGCGCGCTGAGCCTCCGGGTCGTCCATGGGCGCCTGACTCAGGGACTCGTCCGGTGTGGGTCAGGACCGAGGCGGGTGCCCAGACACGCAGCGTGGCGGACGTTCTGACCCGTCGGCTCCGGGTTCGTGAAGCAACCTGACTCTCGGCGACGGGTGACCGTCCGGGCGAGGTCGCGCTGGTCGAAGTCGATGGCGTGGATGGCGGCCCAGGCGCTGCCTATGCGGGAATCGCTGGGAAGCCGCGAAGTAGGGGCTGCCTCGGAAGTGAGCCGGCGCCTGGCGGGGCCGCGTCGCCCGAGCGGTGCGCGTCTCGGGGATGACGACTCGAGCGCAGGGGGTTCGGCCGACCGTCCTTTCGCCCCGTGCGGCCGGACGGCCGCCCGCACGGGGCGGCGACATCTGGGGCCTGATGACGGCGATCACGTCGGCGGGACGAAAGTCTTCGCCGGGTGTTGATGCCGATCTTTACCCTGTGCAAAGATGCAGGCGTGGAAGCGCTGCTGGTGCTTCCTGGTGCGCCGGGAAGTCTGGTCGGCAACTGTTGCCGAGCCGATCCGGAAAGCCGATGCCACCATCTCAGCCCGACCCGCAGGATGACGAGACGGTCGGTGCCGCACTGACGGGCGGCGACGAGTCGACCCTGCCGCAAGAGCCCCATGAAGCGGCTTCGTCCTCGAGACTGTCCGTCCGCCGGGAGAGCGGAGGACGCCTTCCGCCGCGACTGGAGTTGCATCTCGCCGGAGAGCTCGACGCCGACACCGCGCATGCACTCCGAGAGCATCTGGCCGTGCTCGCCGCCCACTCCGCCGGCGGCTTGCTGGTGCTGGACCTGTCGGGCATCACCTTCTGCGACTACCCGGGCCTGTACACCCTGCTGAGTATTCACCGGACCCTGCCCCTGGCCGGTATCGACGTGCAGTTCACCCGAGCCAGCGGGGTGCTCCGGGCCACTGCGGAGCGGGCGGGTCTGACCACCCAGCTCGCTTTGGGGGACGCGTCCTGAGTACGGGCCCGTGGCCGCCTCCGGAGTCGGCAGGAACCCACGCACCCGATGTTCTGAAGGGCGGAGCGACCTCCGCCGCGTGCCCGAGGGGCTTTGTGGACCGCTGCGGCGGACCGACCGTCGAACCGCGTCTCCCGGCGACTCTGAACACCGGCTCCGCCGGCTTCGGCCACACCCTCCCCAGGAGACCGCCCAGACTGCCCGTCTCGCAGGTCACGCCTCCCCCGCACCAGCCCGTAAAGCCCGTCACCACCCTCACTCCACCCGAGGGAGTACCGACCGATACCTGCACCACCGGCCGACTGCCACTCCGGGGCGAGGACTGTGACGCACACCACACCATCTCATGCAAAATTTGTCTCCTGCAATGATCCGGGGACGCCGCGCATCCGTACCTCCTTTCGTCCGTACTCCTCTCGTCCGGAGGCACCCATGCCCACATCGCGCAGCAAGATGGGAACGGTCTTCGTGGTCGGCGCTCTCGGCCTGACCATCAGCGCTCTCGCCTACCCGGCCATGCTCGGCATCCAGACCACATCGAGCGACACTTCGCGCATCATCGCCAACACCCAGTTCGGTCCGCTGACGGAGGCGGACCGCGACTTCGTCGTCAAGGTCCGCGCGGCGGGCCTGTGGGAGTACCCCCTGGGCGAAATGGCCATGAAGAAGGGATCGACGCAGGAGATGAAAGAGGCCGGCAAACACCTGATCGTCGGGCACGCCGGTCTGGACGCGATGTGCCTCAAGATCGCGCCCATGCTGAACGTCACGCTGCCCAATCAGGCCAGTCCGCAACAGCAGCAGTTCGTGGCGACCTCGGCGGCGGAGTCCGGCAGGCAGTTCGACAGCACCGCCGCCAACATCATGCGCGTCACCCACGGCCAGATCTTCCCGGTCATCGCGAAAATCCGCGCGACCACCAGGAACACCCTGGTCCGTCAGCTCGCCGACCTCGCCAACGACACCGTCCTGGACCACATCACCGTCCTGGAGAACACCGGCGTGATCAACAGCGAACTGGTCAACTTCCAGCAGTCCACCCCGCCCAAGCTCCCGAAGGACCAACTCACCCCGCCCCCACCCCAGCCCGGCGCCCCCATCGTCGTCCTCGCCGCCCGCCCCGACCTCAACATCAACACTTCGGCCCCGACGCCCAGTCCGTCAGCCGGATGACCATTCGGTGCCGGCGCCGTCCCGTCGGCCGGCCGACGGGACGGTCATCCGGTACGAGCGCACGACCGCGACGACCGTGGCCGCGACGAGAGCGGCCGCCCACCCGGTCAGGCCGAGCAACGCACGCAACGCCCCGACACCCGCCCCGACACCGCGCGGAGGCACCCGTCCCCGCGGGTCGTAGACGACGGCAAGGGCGTCGCCGGGGCGGGTGGCCTGCCCACAGCCACGCCAGACCCGCACCTGCAGCGGCACCCCACGCCGGTCGGCCACGGAGCAGAGATAGCGACCACGGCCGCCCCGCACCGCCCCCTCGTCCCGCACCGACGTCACCACCACGGACTGCACCCGCCCCTGCTCCCCCAGTACGACGCCGGCGGCGGCCTGCGGCGCCTGGGCCGCGAGGCAAGCCGCGAGCACGGCGACGACGCCCACCAGCGCCCGGCCCGCCCGCACCACGATCAGGTGGACAACGAGCGCGAGCGCACACACCAGGCCGACCGCACCGTCGGCCAGCCCCGGGCGCCCCGTCCAGGCCCCGAAGACGGACGTGCCGACGATGCTCGCGACGGCCAGCGCCGCCGCGAGAACGCCCTCCCCGACCAGCCACCACGGAGGGAGGCCGACGAACTCGGCAGGCCCCCACACACTGGCACGCAGATGCCCCGCCAGACGGGGCTCCACATCGCGGGGCGCGCGACGCCACCAGCGCATGCGCCACTCACCCTTTCCCGTCCCGATGCGGCGAACCGCGCCCGCACTTTTCTTGCATTATGCAAAAGGTCGAGGAGTCCGGGAAGGGCGGGCCCGTCCGCCTCTCGGCCGGCGCAGCGCGAAGGCGGCCGGGGGCTTACGCCTCTCGGGCCCCTGCCGCGTCCGCCCCCCAGCCGAGCGGATGCGGTTCCGGTTCGTCCGCTTCGAAAGCGGGCGGCTCCCCTCCCGCCTCGTTGAAGGCGCCCAGCGCCTCGACGAGCGCCAGCCGCTCCGTCGGCCTGAGCCGTGCGACGATCGCGGCGATCTCCTCACGCCGCCGGGCCGTGACCTCCTCGACGGTGCGCCGACCCTCGTCGGTGAGCTGCAGCAGGGTCTCGCGCCGGTTGCCGGGGTTGGTCTGGCGGTCGGCGAGCCCGGCGGCGATGAGCCGGTCCACCATGCGCATGGCCGTCGACGGCGCCACCTGGAGCAGTTCGGCCAGGGCGACCAGCTTGGTCGCCCCGCGGCTGGAGAGCACGACGAGCATCCGGAACTGCGCGAGGGTCACTCTCTCCTCGACCGCTGCGATCGAGCGGGCGGAGACGGCCACCAGCAACCGGGACGCGGTCAGCACCGCTCGGGTGACCTCGTCGACATCGTCCATGGCCCCCACGGGGCTCTCGTGCTGCGGCATACATCCTTTCTATCGCGCCGAAGCACCTGCTCACTCACGCGTCGCGAACAGATTTTCCCTTCCCATGACCATGGAAGCGCAGCAGGAGCATGGCCGCGTCGTCGTGCGGAGGGCCCGCCGCATGCCGCATCAGATCCTCCCGCAGGGCTTCGAGGGCCAGCTGCGCGTCGGGGTCCTTGAGCAGGTACGCCCGGTCGGCGAGCGGGTAAAAGGCCCCCCGCTCGTCCCGGGCCTCGCTGACGCCGTCGGTATACAGCAGGAGTTGCGCTCCGGGCTCGAAGTCCACCCGGTAGGGCTCGGGCCCCTCGGCCCCGTGGACCCCCAGACCGAGCGGCAGCGCGTAGGCGGGCGGCTGTGGGAAGCCCACCGTGCCGTCCTGGCGTACGACCATGGGAGGCGGATGACCGTAGTTCAGGAAGACAGCCCCGCCGGCCGAACCGATCTCCGCGAGGACGGCAGTGACGAACTTCTCACCCTCCAGCTCACGGGCCACGCTGCGCTCCAGCCGCTCCCCCAGCCCCACCAGGTCGCTCTCATCGTGGGCCGCCTCCCGGAAGGCGCCGAGCACCACGGCGGCCGTCTCCACCGCGGCCAGGCCCTTGCCCTGGACATCGCCCACGATGACCCGGACACCGTGCGGGGAGGGGACCACCTCGTACAGATCCCCGCCGATGCGCGCCTCCGCGACGGCGGAGGTGTAGGAGACCGCCGCCTGCAGCGGGCCGGCCGTCCGCGGTACCGGGCGCAGCAGCACCCGCTGGGCCACCTCGGCGATCGACCGCACGCTGGCCAGCTCGGCCTCGCGCCGCGAGCGCATCACGGCGGCCGCGACGCCCGCGCCCGTGACCCCGACCACCGAGATCAGGGCGGTGAACCCGCGGCGCCCTTCGAAGAGGCCGTCGTACAGGCCGAGAGCCAGGCAGAGCACCAGCGCCAGCACGCCGATCAGTGCGGTACGCCGCCAGCCTCCGACCAGCCCGGCGAAGGCGGGCCCGAGCGAGACCAGCGGCAGGAACCCCACCCCGGGTCCCGCCACCACGTCCGCCACGGCCACCACGCCCATCGCGGTCACCGGCAACCAGGACAGGAGCCGGGATCCGGACGCCTGCCGGCTCATGATCATGGACGTCCTCCTCAGGTGGTCGCGGTGCTCGAAAACGGCCTTCTCCCTCCGCAGGCGCGCTCTCGTATTTAGACTATGCAATGGTTGTTGCGCTGAAGCGGCGCTCACACCGGCCCTTTACCCAATCGAGGCCGAACACCGGCGCCTCCGACGACACTCCGGGAAGACGACGATGCCCCACAGAGGAACCCGTGACACCCGCCCTCAACTCCCCACCGGCTGGCGACGCCTGGTCGCGCGCGCACCTCTCCTGCTCTTCCGCGCCGGACTCGGGCCGGTTCTCGGCAAGCGGTTCCTCCTCCTGCGCCACGTCGGCCGCACGACGGGCCTGGACCGCCACGTCGTCCTCGAAGTAGTGGCGCACGAGACCCTGCACCCCGGCTGGACCGTCGCCTCCGGCTTCGGCCACGGCTCGGACTGGTACCGCAACCTGCGCGCACACCCGAAGACCGTCATCCAGATCGGCAACCGCCACCACGCCGTCACCGCCCGCTTCCTCTCCCCCGACGACGGCGCCCAGATCATGGCGGACTACGCCCGTCGGCATCCCCGCACGGCCCGCCGCCTCTGCGCGTTCATGGGCCTGCCCGCCGACGGCAGCGAGGCGTCGTTCCGCGACGCGGGCCGGGCCATACCGTTCGTCCGCCTCGAAGCTGCCGACGGACACCGCCCGCAGCGCCGCAGACGTAGGTGACGCCCTGGCCGGGGACATGCGAGGAGCCGTATCCGGCGGCGCCTTCCTCCTGCGGGGCGACGATGATCTCCCCGAGCCCTGGGGACGCGTTCCCTGTCTCGTGCACACGACGCAGCCAGATCCGCTGCGGCTCAAGCGCGGGCAAAGCCTCCCCATGAAGCGGCACATAGACTGGCGATCTCATTTTGCACTGTGCAATGATTGTGCGGGGGAGCCGAGCCGACGGCCGGTCGCCGTTTCGGCGCCCAGGAGTGAAGCTGACACGGTTGATGCGGCACGGAACGGCGCACTGGCCGTCGGCAGGCCCCCCCGGATCCGGCCAGAAGGGAGATGGGCAGGCACCGTGACTGCGCCCGAGCCCACCGGCCCCACCGATCCCGAGAGCATCTGGCTGAAGTTCCTCAACGACAACGAAGAAGCCATTCGACGCTCCGCACCACGGGAACCCTCAGCACTGGAACGGCTGTTTCCGCGCGACAGCGCCCCTGTCCGCGAAGCCGACTGCGTCGGTGACGTCTGGCAACCGGACGACGACTGGCCCGGACCGGCATGGCAGGACCTGAGCATCCGGGAAAGGGTCCGCAGAGGGCTCCGCGCCCTCGGCGCGGTCGCCGCCGTTGTCGCACTGCTGGGGATCTTCTCCTGCCTGCCCCGGGGCGCGCCGGGACTGTCCGAGGAACAGAACACCCCCACGGCAGGGCAGTCGGAAAGCATCTTCGAGCCACCGACGACCGAGGGCGCGCTTCCCTCCCCGGTGCGTCCCCGAGGCAGCGACGAGTAGCTCGGCCCGGCACGCCTGTCGCGGCGACCGTGTGAGCACCCGTCGACCAGCAGACGAGTTGCCGACACCCGGCAATCTCACCCCTGCCACAGTGCACGTCAACGGCCTGGCAATGCCGCATAAGGAACTGCGCCAAGCCGGCAAACTGCTGAGCACCGTCTGACCGCCCACCAGCCTCTGATCTGGGGCCGTGGCGCGAAGCAGGATCCCTCGCGTGTCGCGGGAACCCCGCTCGGGCCGCACCCGCCTGAGCGCGGCCCGAGAGATGAACAGGCTTCAGGTCATTCGGCGGCTCCCCCTTCCGCCGGCAGTCCTGTTCGGCGTCGTCTGCGGACGGCGACGACCCCTCCGCCCGCGATCACGGCGACGGCCCCGGCGAGAACGGCCGTCGCGTTGGCGCCTCCGAGGCCCAGGACGGTGTCGGCACCGCCGGTGTCCGGAGCCGGCAGGCTCAGATCGGCGCAGGCGGACGGGGGCTCGAAGGGCTTGGCGCCGTCCACGACCTCGAACTGGAACGCGCTGGTCTGGGCGTCCCCGTCGCCGGCGGTGACCGTGTAGGTGAGGGTGACGACACCCACGGGCAGCGGGGGGACCGCGGCGCACGCGGTGCCACCGCCGGTGACGACCGGCGCTCCGACCGGGACGGTCGTGCCGTCGGCTCCGACCATTCCGATCTTCGGCGGGACGCCGGACTTCAGGTCTTTGAAGGTCAGCGCGACGACGTCGGTCCCGGCCGCGACCTTGGCGCCTGGTGCCGGTGTGGCGTCCTCGAGTGCGGTGTGGGCGTACGCGGGTGTGCCGCCGAGAAGCAGCAGCACACCCGCGCACCCGAGCGGTCCTGACGCCGCCCTCAGAAGTCGAAGTCCGCGCATGCGATCCGGTTGTCCTGTGCCTCGCTGGGGTGGACGACGATCGCGACCGCGTCCCTGCCGGTCTTGCGGGAATTGTTCACTGTAGTCATTCCCATCCCGGACTTGTCGGCGGTGAACATCAGGTGCACCTCGTTGGGGGGCGTGGTCGCACCGCCCTTCTCGAACCGGAAGTGCTCCCCGCCGTTCTTGGCGGAGCAGTGCTGGGCGTGCAGATGGGCCATGTAGGAGGCACCGGGCTTGAGACCGGTCAGGGACACGGTCACGGTGGTGCCCTTGGAGCCTTGCGCGAGCCAGGCGCTGCCCGCGACGTCGTCCATGCCCGGCGGGCGGGTGTCGAGAAGCGTGAAGGCGCCCTTGACCACGGTCGCTCCGGGGATTTTGTCGGCGGGGGTGGCGGACGGGTCCCCCATGTCCATCCCCGCCATCCCGTCCCTGCCCTTGGCGGAGGACGAGGCGGAGGAGGCAGTCTGGGCGGAGGCGTGGTCCGCCGAGTCGCCGCCGCAGCCGGACAGCAGGACGGACGTGGCGGCCACGAGGACGCCGAAGGCGACGAGCCGGGGTCCACGGCCGAGGGGCCGGGGGGACCGCGGATCACCGGCCGCGTGTGCGGGCACGGATATGGCGTGGTGCATCAAAGAATCTCCCGATCGATGGGCGGGCTGCGGAGCCCCGCCACGACGCGGCGCTTTCGGCGGACACCGAACAGCTCGCGCGCCGGACGTAGGGCACGCCGAGGCCGAAGTGGACGGCCGACGCGCGTGAAACGGGCACGTCGGCCATGCGCCTGCCCCGGCCCAGCACCCGGGCCCGACACAGGAAAGGGTGCTTCAGGGCCGTACGACGGGCAGGGGGCCGGCAGGCGGACGAACGACTGCTGAACCCGCCGACGGCGGTCCTCTGCGGACGACGGCATGCCTCAGCAGTACGGGAGCGGTCCGCGCCGTCTCCCCCTCGGTCATGGCTGCGCATACCGAGGGGGCCCGCCGGTCGAGGGCGGGGTGCGCGAGCACGCGGCAGATCCGTCGCAGCGGCGCGAACAACACCACGGCCAGGGCCCGGCCCACCTGGTGTGCGGCCGCCTCGCCTCGCCACAGCCACAGTCCGCACACGACGGCGGCCGACAGATGCGCCAGGTACATCCCGCCGGAGCCCTGTTGAGCCACGACGGACTCGAGGAGCGCAGCGAAAGGCGCTCCGGGCGTCCCGGCGTGCCCCAGGGAGAGGCCCGCATCCGAATGGTCCATGTGCACGGCCATGCCGGAATGGGAGAACATGATCCCGTGGTCCATGCCCGGGGCTTGTCCGACGGGCGGTAGGCCGGCCCGTCCACGGACGAGCACGTGGGCCAGATCGAACAACAGGTGCAGCAATCCCTGCGCGACGACGGTGGCACCGACCACGGCGGCGGCCCCGCGTTCCCCGCCGGTCAGCCACCAGGCGCCCCAGGCCGTCCCGGCCAACGCCGATCCCAGGGTCCACCAGGGCAGGACGTCACCGGACATCACGGCGTGACCCAGCGCCGTCGTCACCACGCAGACAGCCGCGAAGACACCGGCCCGCAGCAGACGCGGGGCACGGGCGCCCTCCCGGTTCTGCATCAGGTGACCTCCCCGGCACGCTCCGCCGCCGCGGCACCTCCGGGACATCCGACAACTCCTCGAACCTGTGGGCTTCCCGCTTCATACGGACGACGGCGTGCCCGCGTTCACGCACAGGGGGGTGGCGAGTGCCGCGTCGGCAGACAACCTGCGACCACCTGGAAGGGGCCTGGAGCACCGATCGGCGGCCACTCGTGACCGCGGAACACCGATGGCCGGAGCTCCACGGGCAGCGAGGTGACACTGGACGGTGTGCGAGCACGCGCCGCGCCGCACGGAGCTACCGGGCTTCAACGGGGTGGCGGCAAGCCATACTTGGCATGCGGGAGACATCGCGTGGTGGCTTGACAGCGAAAGAGGCGACAATCCGGTGAGCAATCGCAGCAACGGGCTGGAGAAGGTCGAGGTGCGGCTCAAGTGGGACCCGAGTCCCCTGAATCAGCCTCCTCATCATCTCGACATCATCGCCGCGACCTACTCGGCGGACGCCCCCTACGGGCGGCCGGTGTACATCGTCCACTTCGACAGCCGCTCACCGGACGGCACCATCAACATGAGCCGACACAGCCAGACCGGCCAGGGCTTCGGCTACGTCGAAGCGATGACCTTGAACTCGATCGCCTCGCTCCCTCCTTCGCACGAGTGGTCGTGGGCGTGGCGATCCACCAGAACACCGGGCCCAAGACCTTCGGCGACCTGTCGAACGCCGGAGTTCTGGTCGTGGTGGGGTATGCGGAGCTGCTCAAGAACGACTTCGCGAAACTCGCGGGAGCCACCGCCGGAACCGTCGCGGAGTTCGTCAGGGACGCCTCCGGAACATGGGAGTTCCATGAGATGGTCCGAGGGTTCGGCAGCGAGCCGATCGTCTTCGGCACGGAGATGGGCTCCGCCCCGCGCCCCTGACCGAACCACAGCACGAAGAGATATGGCCGGCCACCGTGCCCGCGAACACCACGCATCCCGTCATCCGACGGCGAGGGCGGCGGACGGCGGACGGCGGACGGTGCTGCTTACCAAGGGGACGGGACGTTGCGCCATGCTCCGGCAACCTCGCTCGGCGCCCCTCGGCAAGCATGAACCAGTTCCCCCGGCTGGGGAGCGCGCCGGGCGGTGCGGAGTCCGGCATTAAAGAAGCGTAAAGATTGCCGGCAACAGGCAATGTCAGTACCACCCGAAACGTGTGAGCATGCACCCGACGGCACGGCGACGCGATGGACGGGTGGTGGGGGCGGATGGGCTGGTTTCTGGGTCTCGGCATCGCGGGAGTCGTGCTCCTCGTGCTGTCGCTCGTCCTCGACGGCGTCCTCGAAGGGCTCTTCGACGGCGTAGGCGTGCTGGACGGTCTCTTCGACGGCCTGCTCTCGCTTCCGGTCGTCGCCGGATTCGTCTCCATGCTCGGCTTCTGCGGTGCGATCGCCATGGGCACCACGGGTGTGGGCGCGGTCGGTGCGACCGCGATCGGCGTTCCGGCCGGGATCGTCGCGGGCTGGCTCGCGTACCGCCTCAGCCAGGTGCTCCTGCGAGACCGGTCCGGTGCTGCTCCGCGCGACGTCGATCTGCTCGGCGTCTCCGGATCCGTGGTGACGGCGATTCCGGTCGGCGGCTACGGCGAGGTGCTGGTCCATCTGGCCGGGCAGCCGGTGAAACTCTCCGCGAAGAGTCCGTCGCCGGTCGCTCGGGGGGTCGAGGTCTGGGTGGAAGAGGCGCTGTCTCAGACAGCGGTGTCCGTACGCCCCGTGGATCACTGACCGCACCGCACCGCCGCACCTCCCGGCGCGCCGGCAGCGCCGGTGCCCACTTCTTCACACGAACCCGTATCGATCCGCCGTCCCCTGGGAGGGCTGAGGGGGAATCACCATGAGTCCAGTCGTCTTCGCCGTGGTGGGAGTCGTCGTACTCCTTGCGCTGCTCGGCCTGGTCGTCGTCACCCGTTACAAGGTCGCCGGTCCCAGTGAGGCGTTCATCGTCACCGGCCGGCGCGGCAAGCAGGCCACCGATCCGGAGACCGGCCGGGTCTTCACCGACAACAGCGGGCAGAAGGTCGTGGTGGGCGGCGGTGTGTTCGTCGTGCCGTTCGTGCAGCAGAAGTTCACCCTCGACCTCTCCTCGCGGCACATCCCGGTGGCGGTGCGCGGCGCGGTCACCCTGCGCGGTGTCAAGGCCCACCTGGAAGGCGTGGCCATCGTCAAGGTCGGTGGCAGCGAGGATTCCATCCGTGCCGCTGCCCAGCGGTTTTTGATGCAGCAGGACGGGATCGTCGGGTTCACCCAGGAGGTGCTCTCCGGCGCGCTGCGTGCCATCGTGGGCCGGATGTCGGTGGAGGACATCATCCGCGACCGGGCCGCATTCGCCGGGCAGGTCGCGGAGGAGGCCGAGGCGAGCCTGTCCGGGCAGGGCCTGGTGCTGGACGCCTTCCAGATCCAGGACATCAGCACCGAGGGCTCCTACCTGGAGGACCTCGGCCGCCCGGAGGCCGCCCGCGCCAGGCAGGAGGCCGACATCGCGGAGGCGGTCGCCCGCCGCGCGGCCGAGCAGGCCCGGCTGAAGGCCGAGGAGGAGATCGCCATCGCGCAGCGGACCTTCGCGCTGAAGCAGGCGGAGATCAAGGCCGAGACCGACGAGGCCGCGGCCCGAGCAGCTGCGGCCGGTCCGCTGGCCGAGGCAGCGCGGCGGCAGGAAGTGCTCGCCGAGCAGGAGAAGGTCGCCGAGCGGCAGGCCGCGCTGACCGACCGCGAGTTGGACACCAAGGTGCGCAAGCCCGCCGACGCCGCCCGGTACCAGGCCGAGCAGGAGGCCGAGGCCCGCCGCATCGCCCTGGTCAAGGAGGCCGAGGCGGACGCCCAGCGGTCGAGGCTGACCGGTGAGGGCGAGAGGGCGCAGCGCGCCGCGCTCGCCGACGCCGTCCGTATCGAGGGTGAGGCCGAAGCCGCCGCGATCGGCGCGAAGGGCGCCGCCGAGGCGGAGGCGATGCGGAAGAAGGCCGACGCGTTCGGCCAGTACGGTGACGCGGCCGTGCTCCAGATGCTCGTCGAGGTCCTGCCCCAGGTCGTGGCCAAGGCGTCCGAGCCGCTCAGCGCCATCGACAAGATGACGGTGATCTCCACCGACGGTGCCTCGCAACTCTCTCGCACGGTCGCCGACAACGTCGCCCAGGGCGTCGAACTCCTCAGCTCCACGACCGGAGTCGACCTCGCCGAGCTGCTGAAGGGTATGACCAAGCGGGACGGCGGTGCGCAGCCGGGGGCCGCGGCATCGGCCGAAGCCAACGGCAAGATCGAGATCACCGGCTGACGCCGGTACGGCAGTGCAGTGAGCCCGGGCGGCTGCGAACCGCCCGGGCTTCAAGGACGGACGTCGGCGTCCCCTGATCGCCGACGAGCGGTCGCGAACGCCTTGCGGCCGCTCGGCCGTCTCGAGAAGGAGTGTGGGAGATGTTCCTGTGGGCATGGTTGATCGGCTGGTCGGCCTTCGTGCTGCCCTGGTCGATCGCCTCGTTGCGGGGCTGGGCGCCGAAGCGGGTCCGCAGTCGTACGACGCCCTGGGGCATCCGAGTCCGGGGTGTCGCCATGCTGGTGATGTGGGTCGGCGGGCTCGTCGTCCCGCTGGGCAGGTGGGGCGGGCTCGTCGGCAAGGACGCGATGTTCCTCCTGCCCGTGGTGGAGGCCGGTCTGCTGCTGTTCGCGTCGGGACTCATCGCCGGCTCCCAGCTCGGTGACCGGTTCCGCCGCAGCGCCGTCCCTCCACAGATCGGCGGCCAGGGCATCGGCGATCGGTCCTGATGGCGTCGCCGCGGACCGGCTGGGGCTTGTTCTCCCTGATGCGGTGGTTCCACCGGTGCCGCCGCGTATCTTTCGCATCAATGACCTGGCCCGCTCGCCGATGACGTAAGACGGTGAGTGAATAAACCTTTCCAGCAGATGAGGAGCCCGCCATGCGCGCGCGTGACCTGGCGGCCGAGTACGAGACGGTGAGCGTCGACAGCGATGCGATGGAGGCGGCCCGGCTGATGGCTGAGCACAGGCTGCCGGCCCTGCTCGTGGTGGACGAACGGGGCGAGCCGAAGGCGATCCTTCCCGCCTCCCAGATGATCAAGATCCTGGTGCCCGCCTATGTCATCGAGGACCCCGCTCTCGCCGCCGTCATCGACGAGAAGCACGCCGACCGGTTGTGCCAGGCCCTGGCGGGCCGACGCGTCGGCGACTGCCTCTCCAGCAAGGCCGATCCGCCGCCGATCGCCGACCCCGACGACACCGCGCTGGAGGTGGCCGCGCTGATGGCGCGGGTGCGCAGCCCTCTGGTGGCGGTGGGGACGAAGGACAAGGCCGGAACGCACGTGCTCGGCGTGATCACGGCCTCGCACCTCCTGTACGAGCTGCTCGGCGCCGGGGGGACATCGAGCCCGGCGTGACCGAGGGCTGCGAGGTCGGCGCATCCGCCCTGGGTGGGCGGGTGAGACTCGGACAGCCGCTCGTCGGGCCCC
The DNA here is from genome assembly GCF_014649655.1 of Streptomyces humidus. Classification (GTDB taxonomy): domain Bacteria; phylum Actinomycetota; class Actinomycetes; order Streptomycetales; family Streptomycetaceae; genus Streptomyces; species Streptomyces humidus. The sequence goes on from NZ_BMTL01000013.1 coordinate 23,273, forward strand.
TCGTCGGCGCCGGGCTTGTGCAGTGGTTCTGGGTGCGCCGCCGCTTCTGGCCGGCAGCGGCGGGGGCCGTCTTGTCGGCGTTGCCGTGCTGTGGCAGCGCCAGGGCTGGATCGAACGCGATCCGACGACCGGCATCGGGCAGCGGCCAGCGCCGCCAGACCGCACCAAGGCTCTGGCGGAGATTCAGACCGCGGCCCTGTGGCGACTGGAGGTGGCACTGCGGGACAAGACGCTGTGGAAGATGCGCTACGAGTCGTCGGTGAGCTGTCAGTGGCTGCCGGCGAGTTCGCCGGTGAGCTTGCCATGGAGGTCTGCGCTCGGGTCGTTCAGGCCAATGATCTCGACCGTCTTGCCCCGCTGGGCGTACTTCGTCTCGATCGCGTCCAAGGCGGCCACGGAGGAGGCGTCCCAGACATGGGCGGCGGACAGGTCGATGACGACCTTGTCCGGGTCGGTGGCGTAGTTGAACTGGCCGACGAGGTCGTTGGAGGAGGCGAAGAACAGCTCGCCGGTCACGGAGTACACCACGCTGGTGCCGTCGGGGTCGGTGACCGAGGTGACGTGGGCGAAGTGGGCGACGCGCTTGGCGAAGATGGCCATAGCGGTGAGGGAGCCCGCGACGACGCCGATGGCGAGGTTGGAGGTGGCCACGACGACGACCACTGTAATGATCATGACGGTGATCTCGCCGGTGGGCATCCGCCTGAGGGTCTTGGGGGCGATGGAGTGCCAGTCGAAGGTGCCGAAGGCGACCATGACCATGACCGCGACCAGGGCGGCCATAGGGATGTCGGAGACGACCGGGCCGAAGACGACGCACAGCACCATCAGGAACACGCCGGCGAGGAAGGTGGACAGGCGGGTGCGGGCGCCGGAGACCTTCACGTTGATCATCGTCTGGCCGATCATGGCACAGCCGCCCATACCGCCGAAGAACCCGGTGACGATGTTGGCGATGCCCTGGCCGATGGACTCGCGGGTCTTGGAGGAGTGCGTGTCGGTGATGTCGTCGACCAGCTTCGCGGTCATCAGCGACTCCATAAGGCCGACCAGCGCCATCGCGAGGGCGGAGGGGGCGATGGTGGTCAGGGTGTCCAGGGTGAACGGCACGTCCGGCAGGCCCGGCACCGGCAGCGAGGACGGCAGTTCACCCTTGTCGCCGACGGTGGGCACGGCGATACCGGCCGCGACGGTGATCACGGTGAGGATGACGATGGAGACCAGCGGGGCAGGGATCACCTTGGTGACCTTCGGGAAGAACACCATCAGCGCAAGACCGCCGATGATCAGCGGGTAGACCGGCCAGGGCACGTCGTGCATTTCCGGCACCTGCGCCATGAAGATCATGATGGCGAGAGCGTTGACGAAGCCGGTCATCACCGAGCGGGGCACGAACCGCATGAGCTTGGCCACGCCGACCGCGCCGAGGATCACCTGGAAGACGCCGGCCAGGATGACGGTCGCGACCAGGTAGCCGAGACCGTGTTCACGGTTCATGGGTGCGATGACGAGCGCGACTGCGCCGGTGGCGGCGGAGATCATCGCGCGGCGTCCGCCGACGATGGAGATCGTGACGGCCATGGTGAAGGAGGCGAACAGGCCGATCGCCGGGTCGACTCCAGCGATGATCGAGAAGGAGATCGCTTCGGGAATCAGGGCCAGGGCGACGACGAGACCGGCCAGGATCTCGGTGCGCCAGACCTTCGGGCTGTTCAGCCAGTCCGGCTTGGGGCCGCGCGGCCGCCCAGCGGGAGTCACAGCAACAGAAGACAAGGAGATGCGTACCTGTCGTGCTCGGGCACACCGCGGGCAGGCCGGGCTGTGCGAAAAGGGAGCGCAGGAGACCGGCTGGCATCCCGCGGGCGGCCCGAGGCGGGCCGGGAAGTCGTGGGGGGACGCGAGCCGGTGGGCTGGGCGGTGGCCGGCCGGGCAGGTCACGTCCGAGGGCGAAGGGTCACGGCGGGCAGGCGGCGGCGATCGGCGTCATGGACTCGCGCACGCTCTCTCCTGCAAGAATCGGATCTTCGCCGGGGGCGCCATCGGCCCCGGAACGGCGGCAGCGGGCAGCTGGGCCGCCCTCACCTTCATCAACTCTACCCTAACGTTAGAGTAGAAGTCGGCAGGGTTGCACGGTACGCGGGCCGCCACGACGGGAAGGGCCAGGGACACAGGCGTGGACGACAAGCACATGCAGATCGGCGAGGTCGCCGCGCGGACTGAGCTGTCCCTGCGCACCATCCGGCACTACGAGGAGACCGGCCTCGTCATCCCCTCCGCCCGGTCCCAGGGCGGGTTCCGCCTCTACACCGAGACCGACGTCGCCCGGCTCATAGTCATCCGCCGGATGAAGCCGCTGGGTTTCACCCTGGAGCAGATGCGCGACCTGCTGGACGCCACCGACCGCCTCGACTCCGGCTCGGAGTTGGCGGCCGGTGAGCGGGAGGACCTGCTGGAGCGCGTACACGGATTCCAGGAGGCCGCGCAGCTGCGAGTGGCGGACCTGCGGACCCAGCTGGCACGGGCGGAGGAATTCGCCGCCGCACTGGGCGAGCGTCTGGCGTCAGCGCACCCTGGTCAGAGCGCATCAATGACTCCCGTGGCGGGGCCTTGACCTCAACTGAAGCCCGGGTTCTAGCCTGCACCTCAGCCACGACCAGCCCCAAGGAGCTCGTATGTACACGCCCGACGGCGGGCCATACCCGCGCCGGGCAGCGCAGGAAGGGGACGCTTCACGTCATGCCTTCCCCTCACCCCGGGCCGGCCGGGCGGCGTGCCGGGCCGGGGCGCTTGCCGTCGGACGGCGCGGGTCTGCGGCGTGGTTGATCGCCGCCTCGACGGCCGCCATCCGGTCGGCGAGCAGGCCGAGGGCTGCGATCGCCCGGTCGAGCGGGGCGCCGTCCGGGCTTCCGAGACTCTGCACGCGGACGTACGTCGCCTTCAGCTCGCGCCAGCGCAGCATCTGCTGGGCGGTCAGCGAGTGCCGCAGTTCGGCCAGCTTCAACAGGTTGGCCTCGGCGCCGGTGGTCAGGGCCTGAGCCTCGGCCTTGTAATGGTCATCGATCAGCGCGGACAGTTCGGCGTCGTTCATGACCGGCTGGATGCGCTGGGCGATCTTGTTCATGTTGCGGTACGAGCCCTGGAGCTGGAAGGGCGGTTCGGTGCGTGTGGCGTCGGACTGGGCCGCGGAGGCGATGTAGGCGCTGTTCACCGCCATCACGGTGTCGCGGGCCGTGAGCAGGTGGCGCAGCACGGCCAGGATCCGCTCCAGTTCGGCGGGAGCGTAGGGATGGGTGAGCTGGTCAGCGCGGGCCGTGGTGTCGCCTTGGGCGAGCCGGACCAGCAGGTCGAGGTCGACGCGCTCGCGGCCGGCGAGTGGGGCGAGCACCGGGTTCGCGGTGAGGGCGTTCTCGATGAAGCTGAGCGCGAAGGCGGCCTGCTTGCCGGTCAGGATGTCGCCGAGGTTCCAGACGTCGGCGCGGTTGGCGAGCATGTCGGGGACGCTGAAGCGGGCGCCGGACTCGGTGTAGGGGTTGCCGGCCATGCAGACGGCGAAGCGCTTGCCGCGCAGGTCGTAGGAGCGCGGTACGCCGTCGCGGACGCCGTCGATACGGCGGGTGGCGTCGCACAGCGGGATGAACTTCTGCAGCAGTTCGGGCGAGGTGTGCTGGATGTCGTCCAGGTAGAGGAGGGTGTTGTTGCCGGCCGCCAGCGCGAAGTTGATTTTCTCGACCTCTTGGCGGGCGGTGGCGTTCGGTGCCTCGGCCGGGTCGAGGGAGGTGACCGTGTGGCCGAGAGCGGGGCCGTTGACCTTGACCAGGATCAGGCCGAGGCGGTCGGCGACGTACTCCATGAGGGTCGTCTTGCCGTAGCCGGGCGGGGAGACGAGCAGCAGCAGGCCGCCGGTGTCGGTGCGCTTGGACTCACCGGTGGTGCCCAGCTGCTTGGCGAGGCTGTCGCCGATCAGCGGAAGGCAGACCTCGTCGATGAGCCTGCTGCGCACGAACGAGGACATGATCCGCGGCCGGTACTCGTCCAGGTGGAGCCGGGTGTGTTCGGCGGCCACGAGCTCCGTGCGGCGGCGCTGGTAGGCGCGGTGGCCGGGGACATCGTGTGTGCGGAACGCGTGGGTGCGGGCGAGGAACTCGTCGATACGGACGGGCAGGGACCCGGCGGTGATGCGCGGGTGGACGCCGAGCAGCCCGCGGACCGTCTCGGTCGTCTGCGCGTCGGAGCCGTAGCGGGCCAGGTCGGGGCAGAGTTCTGCGGCCACCGCCTCGGCCAGGTCGCCGGGGGTGGTGTCCGTGCCGGTCGAGGCGGTGTAGGAGGACAGCCACGCCTCGACGAGCTGCTTGCGTGCGGCCAGTCCGCCGAGTGCGGTGAGGTCGTCGTCGTAGGCCGATGAGCCCACCGTGCGGCGGAACTTCTCCAGCAGGGTGCGCGCACTCCCGCTGACGACGAATCCGTCAGGGCCGCTCGTCAGCTCCTCGAAGAGGTAGGCGGCCGCCGCTTCCGTGCCGATCGCCTCCGCCAGCTCCTGCCGCAGGTCGTCGATCGCGGGGGCCAGGCCGAACGTGTCCCGGGCGCGAGCCAGTGAGACCGCGCGCCGCTGCCAGTCCTGCCGGGCCTCGGCGGTCGTTCCGTGGGCCCAGAACAGCTGGGCGGCGGCACGCGCCGCAGGCTCGTGGCGCAGAGGGCCGGCGTCCGCGTACAAGCGCAGGAGCGTGGTCAGGATCAGGGCCGCGTCGTGGTCATGGACACCCCGCTCGTATCCCTCGTCGTAGGCGGTCTCCGCGGCCTGTCGTACGAGGGCGGGCAGGTCGGCCTCCTCCAGGGCCGCCGGGCCGTGCTCGTCGAGCAGCCGGGCGGCGAGGTGCTCGGCGCGGTAGACCTCCGGCGACTCCGACGGCAGGGGCCGGTGCCAGTACGGGCGGGTGGCGGCGAAGTCGAGGTCGGTGACCGGTGAGCGGTAGTCGGTGCCGGTGAGGGCGAAGGCGAGGCCGTCACCCTGTGGGACGAGGGTGAGGTCGAGGGGCTGGGTGTTGACCGCGAAGCGGTGGGTGCCGAGGCGGAGGGTGCGGCCGTCGTCGGTGTAGAGGTCGGTGCGATCGCGCAGGGAACGGAGCGCCTCCTGCCGGGCGGCCTTGAGGCGGCCGTCGAGTTCCTCCGCCTTGACCTGGTCGCCGAGTTCGCGCAGTTCGTCGGCGACGCGGCGGACCTTGGCGACCATGGGATCGGAGGTGAAGTACGTCGTGACGGCGTCCGTGTTGGCGAGCGTGGCGGCACGACGCGTGACGGTCCGCAGGACGCGGGCCGCCGAGTCGGCGAGGCGTTCGGCGCGGCGGGCGCGGGCGTCGGCGAGGGTCTGCTTGCGGGCGGAGAAGGTCTCGTGAACCTCGTCGCGCTTGTCGGCGAGGTCGCCGAGGAAGTCGTCGAACTCGGCGAACCGGGACTCAAGGTTCTCCAGCTGGACGAGCATGCGGGCGAGTTGCTCGTCGCACGCCTCGGGGCTGTCCGCGGCGGCGAGCGCGCCGGTGACCGACTGGCCCAGCAGGGCGAACTCGGCCGCGAACTCTGACCGTCCCTCCCGGTCCAGGAGTGCGCGACGGCGGCCGTCGAGCAGGGCGCGGGCGCGGTTGACGCCGCCCAGGACCTCGGCGATCCGTTCCAGAACGGACGTACGGACGGTGGCGTCGCCGATGTCCAGCCCGGCGACGACCTCGGTGACCGTGCGCAGGCCGTCGGTGAGTTCGTCGAGGCGGACGGCGACGGGCGCGGCCTCGGCGACGCTGGCGATCGCCTCCGCGCCGGCGACGAGCTGTTCGATGTCGGCCTGGTGGTCGGCGAACGCGTCCTCGCGCGCGAGGTGGGCGACGGCCCGCTGCCCGAAGGTGGCGAGGTCGCCCTCGATGTCGGAGGCGAGTTCGTCGATGCGCGCGGTGTCGGCGTACCGCATGTCCTTGAGGGTGAGCAGGTGGCCCTGGGCGTGCCGGAGTTCGGTCAGACCGGTGACCCAGGCGGCGGCGCTGCGCGGGGCCTCGCCGCGCAGACGCCGTACGACGACGGCGACCCGCTCCGCGGCCTCCGTGAGCGCGTCCGCGGCCTGCCGAATGAGTGCCTGGACGGTCTCGAACTCGGCCAGGACCTGCTCGGCGGTGACCCGCACCTGCGTGAGCGGCTCGTGCAGATCGCCGAGTCCGGGCTCGCCCAGCCAGTGGTAGGAGTCCGCCGCCCGGACGCAGGCCGCGGTCAGCGCCTCGTACACCTCGCTCGTCGGGATGGTCTCGGTGACGGCGCGGGTGATGGACAGGCAGTCAGAGATGCCGCGCACCAGGTCGGCGTTGCCGACGCGGGCGAGCGGACCGGTGCCCGCGGGCCTGGCGGCGGCGTGGGTGTCGGAGACGAACGGCGAGTTCCACAGCTGGACGGGGTGGACGCGCTGCGGTTCGTCGCTGTCCGCGCGCAGCACGACGAGCGCACCGTCGTCGAACAGCGCCCAGCCGTGGCAGGACAGCGGGGTCGCGACCTCCTTGCGGATCACGTTGTACGGCAGCAGCAGACTGCGTCCCTCCGCACGCGCGTGGAAGGCGAACAGCACGTCCTCGCCGTTGGGCGAGCGGACCGCGCGCTCGAACTCCAGGCCCTCGGTGACGACCGCGTCGAAGGTCTTGTACGCGCCCGTGGCCAGGCAGTACCCGCCGGGGAAGACGATCCCCTGGTCCTCGGGCAGCCGACGGCACGCCTGCCCGATCCCGTCGAGACGGACGACCGTCCTGGTGCGGGTGTTGAACACCAGGTGGCGGTCGGCGTCCTCCTTGTAGGGGCGGATCCGCAGCAGGGTCAGGGCCCCCACGCGCGCGTACGCGATGTCCGCGTCGGCGAGGGACTGCAGCGGCTCGTCGACAAGGTCGGCGTAAACACCCTCGCCCGTCTCCGTGTTGTTCTCGACCTTGACGGTGAGGGTGCCGCCGACGGTCTCGACGAAGACCTCGCCCTCGATGGAGACATGGGGGTGGCGGCCGAGGACGTGGTCCTCGCGGGAGGTCTGGGTCCACTCGAAGTCGTGGGCGGGCGGGAAGACGTGGTCGCGCTCGCCGCGCGCGTCGAGGAAGGACACCTGGCCGTCGTCGGTCACGGCCCAGCGCAGGACGCGGATGTCCCCGGCCCTCTCGCCGGTCTGGAAGACGGCCAGCAGCCTGCCGTCGACGCGGCGGAGCTGGAGGAGGTGGGCCTGCCGGTAGTAGCGGTAGAGGGCGGCGAACTCGCGGACGAAGGCCGGGTCGTCCAGCAGGCCGGGCACGGCGTCTTCGGGCAGCCGGTTCAGGTCGCGGTCGTGCAGCGCAAAGACGTCGGCGACGGTCGTCTCCGGCCCCCGGCCGAGGAAGACGTTGTGGCCGAAGAGCAGAACGCCGCCGACGGAGACGATGTCCCGGGGTACGCAGGTGTGCTCGGTGCGCAGACGCTCGGTGCCGGCGAGTTCGAGCCGGGTGGAGCCGAACTCCTCGGTGCGGCGGGCGTTCAGCGCCTCGGCGCGGCGGGCGAGTTCGGCGGCCTGCGCGGTGAGGCGGTCGCGCAGCACCTCGTATGTGCCGGTGTCCAGGCCGGTGGTCATGGAGTCCCTCTCAGAACGTCGGAAAAAGCGGTCCGGAGCTGCCGTCCCCTGTGCGGCAGCTCCGGACCGCGGCCTGTCAGACCCTGGCGCTGCCGTTCAGGGCCGCGAGCGAGGTGTCGGCGACACCCAGTTCGCCGGCCCTGCTGAGCAGCTGCTCCAGAGCGCCGGAATCGGCTCCGCCCGTCTTCATCAGCTTCATCAGCAGCGCGGAGACGGTCAGGTTCTGCACGTCCGCCGTGGAGACGGAGCCGAGGACGCGACTGAGGTCGTCGGTGAAGCTCGACGAACCGTCCAGCCAGGGCCCCGCGAGAGCCTGGGCCGTCTCGGAGTGCTGGACGAACCCGTCGACGCTCTTGCCGAGCGCGATCGAGGAGACCAGCCGGTCGAAGAAGACCGACTCCCCGCCGACGATGTTGATGTCGGCGTTCTCCAGTCCCGTGGCGAGGATCGTGGCCTGCGCCTCGGCGACGTGCTTCTGCATGTCCAGTCCGGCGAGCCGGATCTCCTTCTCGGCCTGGAGCCGCAGCCGGTACTCCTCGTGACCGCGGGACGCCTCGTCGAGCGCGGCCATCGCCGCCGCCTTCTCGGTCAAACCGGCCGCCTCCGCCTTCAGCTTCTCGCCGATGCCCTCGGCCTCGGCGAGCGCCTTCGCCCGGACGCCCTCCGCCTCGGCCCGCATGCGCGCCTCGGCTGCCTCGGCCTCCGCGCGGCCGGCCTTCTCGATGACCTCGGCCTCCTTGTCACGGACCTGGACGGCCGCGAGGCCCTCGGCAGCCGTCTCGGCCTGGATGCCCTCGGCGAGGCGCAGCTTGGCCTGCGCGTTGAGGTCGGCGCTCTTCAGCCGGGCCTCGGCGAGGGTGAGTTCCTCGGCGGCGCGGTGGACGGCGGCCTGCTCGGCGGCCTCGGCGGCCTTGATGTCCTTGACCAGCTTCTCCTGCGCCTCCGCCTCGGCGGCGATGATCACGGTCTGCCGACCGCGCTCGGCCTCCTCCACGGCCCGCAGCTTCTTGATGGCCTCCTCCTGCTCGGCGACCGTGCGGTCCACGGCGACCCGCTCGCGGATGACCTCGGCGATCTCCCGCTTCTCGCCCTCGACCTCCTTCGAGGCGGCGATCTGCGTCAGCTGGGTCTCGCGCTCCCTCGCGATGACCTCGAGGAGGCGGTCCTTCTCGATGCGCTCGTTCTCGATGGCGATGACCCGCTCACGGTTCTTCTGCGCGACGGCGACCTCGCGGGCCTGGTTCTCCCGCTGCACGCCGAGCTGCTCCTCGGTCCTGAGGAAGGCGGACTGGGCGCGCAGGCGTTCCTCCTCCATCACCCGCGCCGTCTCGGCCTCCTCACGGGCCCGCACGGTCTCGATCTCCCGGCGCTGCTTGATCTCGGCGTCGGCCTGGCGGCGCTCCAGCTCCAGGATGGCCTCGCGGGCGTCGACGTTCTGCCGGGTGATCTCCTTCTCCTCCGTGCGCTGGGCCTCGTTGGTGCGCACGTGCTCCACGGCCGTCAGCTCGGTGATCTTGCGGATGCCCTGGGCGTCGAGCACGTTGGCCGGGTCGAGCTGGGTGAGCGGTGTCTGCTCCAGGTAGTCGATCGCCGCGTCTTCCAGGTGGTAGCCGTTGAGGTCGACGCCGATCAACTCGATGATCTGGTAGCGCAGTTCCTCGCGCTTGGTGTAGAGGTCGGTGAAGTCCATCTGCTTGCCGACGGTCTTCAGCGCCTCGGAGAACTTCGCGTGGAACAGCTCCTGCAGCGTCCTCTGATCGCTCGCCCGCACGGTGCCGACGGCCTGGGCGACCTTGATGACGTCCTCGACGGTCTTGTTGACCTTCACGAAGAACGAGATCCGGATGTCCGCGCGGATGTTGTCCCGGCAGATCAGCCCTTCCTTGCCGGCTCGGGTGATCTCGATCGTCTTCACCGAGATGTCCATCACCTCGGCCTTGTGCAGCACCGGCAGGACCACCTGACCGGTGAAGGTCACATCGACCTTGCGCACCTTGGAGACGATCAGCGCCTTCCCCTGCTCCACCTTGCGGAACAGCCGGGAGACGACGAACAACACGACGGTGACGACGAGCAGGCATGCGGCGATGAGCACGCCGACGCCCACGGTGATGGCATCCATACGAAATCCTTGAATTCTGCGAGGAGTTGGCGCCTCGACGGCGAGGCGGGTGGCCCGCTCCGCTGCGGGCATGCGCGTCGGGCGTGCGTCAGTCGTGAGAGCGCGGTCCGGCCGTGGGGCCCGTGGACGGCTCAGCCGCGCGCAGGGGGACTGCCGGGGTCGTACGGAGCACTGCTCGCCGCAGCCCGGCGGTACAACCCGGGGCTGCCCGGGAACAGCCTGGCGATAAAGGCCGCGGACCTTCTTGTCACCGGCCAGGCGACGAGGGTGGACAGGACCAGCAGTGCGACCCGGGCCGCGGCACCCCCGGAACCGGTCAGACGTGCCAGATCCATCAGGAGCATTCCGGTGATGCTGACGAGCCAGGCACTCACGATCACGACGGAGGCGGCGACGGCGACCGGCATCCCGCCTAGCGACCTGGTCAGCAACGGGGCGTCGGCGTCGAAGGCGCGCACGTCGGCCCGGCCCAGCAGAACAAGCACCCAGAAACCGAGAGCGACGACCAGCGCTGAGGTGAGGGTGACGGTGGGAAACCGCACGGCGGCGTGCACGATCTGACCCATGTCCGCACCCCCGAGCCGAGTTCCCGAGTCCCGGCGCCCGCCCTTTCATCAGGGCACGGCACCGGGACTGCTCCCCTTGTTTCCGCTGCCCCCATCTTGAACTGCCCATGTCGTGTGGCGCATTGCCGTGTTCCGGCAGTCTTGATGCCACCTTGATGCCGGGCGACGACAACTTCGGCGAGTGCCGGGCCGTTGTCTAACCTTGCCGTCGTCGTCCGGCCTGGTCGACAGCAGCATCGAGGAAGAGGTGGGCCGAGTCGCGTACGGAGCCGTAGGAGGCCGCCGGGTGGTGGACGGCCGAGCAGACGGAGGCCGGCTCCGCGTCGGTACCGTCGTGACCGCCAGGCGGCCGACACCGTCGCAGATCGACGCCCCGTGCCCCGAGCGCAGGCGCCACCATCACCTCAGTATCAGCGAGGGATCCCGATCCGCCGTTGATGCCAGGCTCCTCCCACCGCCCCTGATCTGCCAGTCTTGTCCAGCGTGCGTCAGGAACGCGTCGGCAAGGCGCCAAGAAAACCGGAGGACGTGTGACAGGGCGGGAGGTCCCCGACGAGTATCTGGACGGGTATGTCCAGATACTGACCGAGGTGTGTGCGACGGGTCGCCGCTTCACCAGGGACGAGTTGGAGTCCCTACGAACCCGGGGGGAACGCGCCGCCGAGGCCGGCTTCGGCCTGCGGGCCGTTCTTCGCCGGCACTTGGCCGTGGCCCGCGACCACTGGCCCGAGCTCTCGGCCGCGGCGGGTGATCGCGCGCTCGCCGCCGTCGAGCAGGCGATCGACGCCTTCGCCGAGGGGCACGAACGGGCGCAGCTGCTCGCCGTGCGGCAGGAGGAGGCGGTGCGGCGCGAGTTCATCGACGACCTGCTCTACGGTCGCAGCGACCTCGGCCGCCTGTCCGAACGGGCCGAGCGCTTCGGTCTGCTCCTCTCCCGCGCCCACGCCGTCGCCGTCGCGCAGGGCGACAGGCCGGTCGAGGAGACGGACCCGGCCACCCGGCAGGTGGAGAGCGCCGTGGTCGGCCGGTTCGGCGAGCGGCGCATTCTGCTCACCACCAAGGACGGCAGGCTGATCTGTATCGCGCCGGGGGACCAGGACGACGTGCTGGCGTTCTTCGCCAAGCAGGCGTACGCGGCCACCGAGGGCGGCCAGGTCGCCATCGGACGTCCCCACCCCGGTGCCGGGGGCGTCGTCCACTCCTACGAAGAGGCGCTCAACGCCCTCGACCTGGCAGACCGGCTGCAGATCCACGAGCCGGTGCTGCGCGCGGCCGACCTCCTCGTCTACCCGGTCCTGACCCGCGACCGACAGGCCATGGCCGACCTCGTCGGCAACACCCTCGGCCCGCTGCTGAGCGCCCGAGGCGGCGCCCGGCCCCTCGTCGAGACGCTGACGGCGTACTTCGACTCCGGCTGTGTCGCCGCCGAGGCGGCCCGACGTCTGAACCTGAGCGTGCGGGCCTTCACCTACCGCCTGGAGCGCATCCACAAGCTCACCGGCGCCGACCCCGGCGATCCCGTCCACCGCTACACCCTGCAGACCGCGGTGATCGGGGCGCGGCTCCTCGGGTGGCCCGACGACGAGGTGTGACGGCCGACAGCCCATCGTGAGCCGCTGTTCCCGCGCTGACGATCAAAGCCCGGTGACAGTCCCTCCTCCTCCCCGAACGCCGCCTCCGGCGTGGGCGCGGACGCCCGTGCCGGTGCCAGTGCCAGTGCGGAACCCGTTGCGCCCAGGCCCTTGGCAGGGCCGCCGAGCGCCGGCCCGACGCCTGCCGCCGTGCCCATCGATGAGACGGACACTCGCGTGGGCGAAGACTCAGCAGGCGACGCCGATCCGCAGCCGAGGAAGGACAAGAAGGGAAAGAAGGGCTGACAGGTCTCCCGTCGGAGGCGGACCTGCCCTACCAGTGGCAAGGGACGTCACGGATTCCGGTCCGTGCCATCCGCCTGGGACGTCAGGTCGGCGATCTGAGCGACGAGCGCCCCGGTGAGCACCGCCCAGGCCACAGCGCCAAAGCCTGCGGCCTGCCAGCCGACGACAGAGACGAGCACGGCCGCTGCGGCTCCTGCCGCGACGGCCCACCGTCTGGTCAGGAACGACCACTGCCGACGCACGCTGCCCGGACGACGGATCTCCACCAGTCCGGTTCTGATCACCAGCATGGCGATGACGGCCAACGGCGCCATGAGAGAGGCATCCACGCCCGTTGCTCTCCGATCCGGCGTGATGGACAGGGGATTGGCCCGCTTCGAGCGGCGTCAGCCGAGTGCGAAGTAGCGCAGCCAGACGTAGCCGAGGGCGAGGGACACGGTCACGCCGGTGACGACGAGGCCGTACTTGGTGAACTGCCAGAAGGAGATGGGCTGGCGGTTGCGTTCGGCGATGCCGAGGACGACCACGTTGGCGCTGGCGCCGATGGCGGTGGCGTTGCCGCCCAGGTCGGCGCCGAGCGCGAGGGCCCACCACATGACGTGGTCGCTGCCACCGCCCATGTTCTGCACGAGGTCGCTGGTGATGGGGGCCATCGTGGCGACGTAGGGGATGTTGTCGACGATGCCGGACAGGACCGCGGAGGCGCTCAGCATGGTCATGGAGCCGCCGAGTTCGTTGTCACCGATCACGTCGGCCAGGGCCTTGGAGATCTCGCCGATCACACCGGTCTCGATCAGGCCGCCGATCATGATGAAGAGGCCGGCGAAGAACGCCAGGGTGGGCCACTCCACCTCTTGCAGGACCTCCCCGGTCTCCGCGGTGGAGAGGGCGATGAGCAGTCCTGCGCCGAGCAGGGCGACGACGCTGGGCTCGTAGTGCAGCACCGGATGCAGGACGAAGCCCACGACCACGAGCGCCAGGACCACGAGGCCCTGAATGAGCAGCGTCCGGTCCTTGATGGCCTCGCGCTCCTCCAGCGCCATGATCTCGGCGGCGCGGTCACCGTCGTAGACGAAGGACTTGCGGAACATCACCCGGCACAGCACAAGGAGTGCGATCACCAGGACAACCACGATCGGTGCCAGGTGGACCAGGAAGTCGTTGAAGGTCAGCCCGGCCCTGCTGGCGATGATGATGTTGGGCGGATCGCCGACGAGGGTCGCCGTGCCGCCGATGTTCGACGCCATGACCTCGGCGATCAGGAACGGGACGGCCGGCAGAGCGAGGCGCTCGCAGACGAGCAGCGTCACCGGTGCGATCAGCAGCACCGTGGTGACGTTGTCCAGCAGGGCCGAGGCCACCGCCGTGATCACGACCAGCATGGCCATCACCCGGAAGGGCTTGGCCCTGGCCTTCTTCACCGACCAGATCGCCAGGTACTCGAACATGCCGGTCTTCTTCAGCACGCCGACGATCATCATCATGCCCATGAGCAGGAAGATGACGTTCCAGTCGATGCCGCTGTGCTCGGAGTAGAACGCCGACTTGTCGTCGGTCGCCCGGATCGCGAGCATCAGGCCGGCACCGCCGAGGGCGACGGCGACGCGGTGGATCTTCTCGCTGATGATCAGGGCGTAGGAGCCGACGAAGACGACGACCGCCGCCCAGCTCTGCCAGTCGTTCACGGTCCTCCGATGAAGTGCTCCAACAAGACGTTCGCGGTGATCGCGCCCAGTAACGTGACGGCGCCGCCGTCGTGCTCGATCACCGCGACGACGGGGCAGTCCTTGCGTCTCATGAGGGCGGCGACCTCAGACGGCGAGTCCTCCGGGCCCACCAGGCCGGGCGTGGTACGTCGCCGGGGCAGCCAGTCGGCCACCGACCGCCCAGAGAGCGTTTCCTGGGAGCCGTCGTCCATACGATCGGCGATCAGAGTCAGCAGGGGATCCAGGGGGTCGGATTCGGGTACCAGGGCGCTGAGGAGCTGGGCGGTGGGGACGATCGCGTACGGGCAGTCCACCTGGTCGAGCACCAGCAGAGCGGGGAGTCGTTCGCGCACCAGCAGCCGGGCCGCGTCCTGAGCGTCGTCGTCGACCCGTACCGTCGGATACGGGCGGGCCAGGTCACGCGCGAGCGTCAAGACGGCCCTCCTCGGGCGTGGTGGTGGCGGGCTGGTCCTTGTCCGGGATGCCGATGAGTTCGTCGACGTCGAAGGCTCGAGCAATCGGGACGTCCGTGGAACTGTGGGCGATGATCGAGAAGGCGATGCACACCGCGATGAGGGTGAACGCCTCCTCGGCCTGCGGGATGCCGGACTGCAGCACGAGCAGGCCGTAGACCACCGAGGCGAAGCCCTTCGGCCCGAACCAGGCCGCCACCAGCTTCTCCTTGCGCGAGATCACGCTCGTGCCGAGCAGCGAGATGAGCAGCGAAGCCGGGCGGATCAGCACGATCGCCAGGACCACCGCCACGTACCCGCCGAAGGACAGATCGCCGAACAGCTGCGGAGTCAGCAGCGCGCCGAACACCAGCAGCGCGGCGAACTTCGCCAACTCCGCCAGCGCCTCACCGAGCGGCTCGAAGGATGTCTTCGCCTCCGGCGAGACGTGCGCCAGGGTCGCGCCCGCCGAGAAGGCGGCGAGGTAGGGGTTGGCGTGGGTGAGGTGGCAGGTCGCGTACAGGATGATGCCGGTGGCCAGCGGCAGCAAGGGCTGGAGTTTGGGCTCCGCGCCCAGCAGCCGGAAGCGTACGAGACCGTTGACCAGCAGGGGCAGTACGACGCCGAAGACCAGGCCGAGCAGCAGTTCCACCGCGATGGTGGAGCCGGAGGCGTCCGCGCTGTCCGCGGTGGGGCCCGCGGCGGCGATCAGCATCAGCACGACGGGCAGGGCGAGCCCGTCGTTGATGCCGCTCTCCACGTTCAGCAGCTGCCGCAGCTTGGCCGGGACTTCGGCGCGTCCGACGATCGCCGATGCGAACACCGGGTCGGTCGGCGCCAGCACGGCTCCGACCAGGAACGACGTCGTCCAGTCGAGGCCCACCAGGTAGTGGGTGACCAGGGCCATGAAGACGAACGCGAGCGGCATGCCCAGGCCCAGGGCGCGTGCGGGGTTCTTCCAGTTGGCGCGCAGCTTGGGCAGGGACACGTGCATGCCGTCGGTGAAGAGCACCGCGAACAACGCAAGGTCTGCTGTGACGGAAACGATCTCGCTGTCCGGCGTGATGTGGATGAGTCCGAGGAATCCGTCGCTGACCAGCGCGCCGCCGACCAGGAAGAGGAAAGACGTGGAGAGCACCGTCCGCGCCGCCAGGCCCGACAACAGCACCGCCACCAACAGTGCGGCACCGAACACCACCACGAGCACCATGGCGGCCACCTCCGATCGGAAGAGAGACTTGTCCCCTGCTCGCCGACCAGGCTTCCCGGCACACCACGGGGAACCCTACCTGCCCTTGATACGTCTTTGACAGATCACTGACGGGCACCACGGAGGCACGGGCGTTGCCGGAACCCGGCAACATTGTTCGGTCTTCAGCCGAGCTCGGCGAAGGTCTCCACGGCGTGGGTCTTGCCGGTGACGACGATGACGTCGCCCTTCTGGACGACCGTCTCGGCGGTGGCGTAGGTGAAGTCCTCGCCAGGGCGTTTGATGCCGACGACCGTGACGCCGTATCTGCTGCGGACCTGGCTCTGGCCGAACGGGACGCCGGTGGCGATGTCCGGGGCGACGGTCTTCACCAGGGCGTAGTCGTCGTCGAACTCGATGAAGTCCAGCATGCGGCCGGTGACCAGGTGGGCGACGCGCTCGCCCATCTCGTGTTCGGGCAGGACGACGTGGTGGACGCCGAGGCGTTCGAGGATCTGGCCGTGCTGGCGGCTGACGGCCTTGGCCCAGATGTTGGGCACCCCGGCCTCGAGGAGGTTTGAGCTGACCAGGATGCTGGCCGCTATGTCACTGCCGATGGCGACGACGGCGCTGGTGAACTCTGACGATCGCGATCTCGATCGTCAGATGGGCACGGGGAGTGGTCAGCCGGTGCCGCAGGGCACGACTACCGCTCCGGCCGCCGTGCCGTACGCATCACGACGTCACTCCGCCTCGGCGCGCGCCTCGACGTCTTCGATGCCGGTGGGGCGGCCGGCCCGGGCCCACCGTGCGTACAGGCCGGCCGCGATGAGCAGGGTCGCCGCCAGGGACAGCATCGGCCAGCCGCGCAGCAAGTTCACCGCCAGGGTGAAGGCGACGGCCACGGCGGCCAGGCCGTTGATCCACATCAGGGCCGTCTTGTTCTCGCGGTGCGCGAAACGGGCCATGGCCATGAGGCCGACCAGGAAGCTGACGAAGACCGCTACGGCGTAGAAGAGGACAAGCTCCTGTTCCTGACCCGCCGCGGCCACAATGATCAGCGCGGCGGCGGCCAGGTAGACGACCACCGACCAGTAGGGGGTGTGGTGGCGGTTGACCCGGCCGAGGACCGGCGGCAGTACTCCGGGCCGTTCGGGTGTGCCGGACAGGGCCTTGAGCAGTCCGGGGCCTGCCTGGAAGGAGGAGCTGGCCGCGGCGAGCAGGAGCAGCGAGCTGGTCAGCTGGAAGGCGCTGTAGAGCCAGCCGGGTCCTGCGGCTGCGTGGGCGATGTCGGCGATCTGGGTGGAGTCCGTGCCGGGGATGCCGATGTGCAACTGCACGGCCAGCGCCGTCAAGGCCAGAGTCAGCCCTCCCACGATCACGACCAGCAGCGCGAGCGTCCCGCGACCGAAGCGGCGGCGGTGGTTGTCGTCGAGCTGGCCGAGCTGGGCGATGGCGGTCGATGGCGCCTCGATCCCCGTGGCCAGCGCCATGGCGACCGGGAACGCCAGGACGACCGCGAGCATCGCCGAGCGGCCTGGGTCGGCCGAGGTGGCGGCGTGGCCGGTGGCATGGGGTGAGGTGAAGCCGAGGATCAGCACGGCCACGGAGATGATGACGAACGCCACGGTCATGAAGGCGAACAAGAGTCGTCCGCCGTGCCCGAACCAGGTCAGCCCCGCCACTACGACCAGCAGCAGAAGCGCCATCGGGATGCGCAGCGTGGCAAGCCCGGGGAAGAGGGCGATGACCGCGCTGGTCGCAGCTGCGATCGAGATGCCGATGGTCAGGACGAAGTCGACGACCAGCGCGCCGATGGGCAGGAACGTCCAGCGCGCGCCGAACGCCCGCCCGGCCGCGGCCGCTGCGCCGCCGCCCTTGGGGAAGCGCTGCACGAGCTGCCAGTAGTTGGCGGTGACGACCACGACGAGCCCGATGACCAGGCTCATCGTGGGCAGCAGTAGCGCGAGGTCGCCGTGCAGGGCGCGCAGTGCGGCCTCGATCGCGTATGCCACCGAGGAGACGGGGTCGGCGATCACCGCGAAGGCGAACGCGAAGAAGAGAACGGAACGGCGCGGGCCACGGACGCCCGCGACAGCAGACGGAGCAGCCGCGATGGCGGCGGCCGACTTCGAGACGGTCACGCGAAGACCTTCCTTGGCGTCCTTGGGGACGCATTCGTCGAGGGCAGACACTTCGCCGACCAGACTTCCCGGCACTCCGCCCCCGACACTACGTCAGGGAAGCGCAAGTAAGGCGTTAAGGATGCGTCAGGGTTCCCCGCCGGGCACCGCCCGTCGCCAGGGACGACGGCCGGCGCGACACGGCTGCCAGGTAGTCGGCCGATCCGGGCCGTTTCACGGCTCCCCTCGGTACGCCGGCGTCAGCCTGGTTCCGATACCGGCCTGCAGGGCTACGCTGCCGACGTGCCCTCCGTCTATCGCGGCCCCAAGTGCCGTCAGCAGGTGCGGGAATGGTGTCTTAAGCGGCTCGATGAGTGGGGTGTGCCGCACCACCGACGGGAGATCTCGACAGCGGCCGGTGCCACCAGTGTCGTCACGGTTGGCCCGGACCCGGCAGCCGCGTCGCCGACGGTGGTGCTGGTGCCTGGCACGATCACGAACGGTGCCGTCTACCGGCACATCGCCGAGGCGCTGGCCGCCCGGTGGCCCACGGTGGTGCTCGATGTGCCGGGGCAGCCCGGGCTGAGCGCGGACATCCGTCCGTGCCGCGGGCGGTCGGCGTGGTACGGGCAGTGGCTCACTGAGGCACTGGATCAGACGGTGCCGGGCGAGGCCCTGGTCGTCGGGCACTCGCTCGGCGGAGCCATCGTGCTCGCCTCCGCCTCCCTGCGGATCGCATGGCGGGTCGTGCTGTCCAGCGCCGGGCTGGTGCGGCTGCTCGTCCCGCCGGCCGTCTTGGTCAGGGCTGTGCCGTGGCTGACTCGGCCGACTGTGCCACGGGCAGCCCGGATGCTGCGGCCCATGGTGGCTCCGGGTGGTCGCGTGCCGGATGAGCTGGCGGAGTGGATGGCGCTGGTCGCCCGCTGTTGCCGCAGCAGCCTCGCCCCTCCCCCGCTGCCTCCGGCGCGCTGGCCGAGCGCCGGGCGGTGCCCTGTCTGGTGGCCACCGGCCGCTACGACGTCTTCCTGCCGCCGCGGCGGGTGGGTCCGGCCGCCCAGCGGCACCTGGGCACCCGGTTGCACGTCCTGGACGGCTCGGGGCATCTGCTGCTGGACGAGGCGCCCGACGAGATCGTCGCGCTGGTGGGGCGGGCCCTGGCCGCGTAGGGCGGGGATGGCGCCTTAGGCTGCGTATGTTTCCCTTCGATGACCTGGCGTATGGGGCGGGGCAGTACGACGCTGGGCGCAGGGACGTTTTGAGGCATCCATGAAGGGAGCAGTGCCGACCGTGCGCGCACGTGACCTGACGGTGGAATACGAGTCGGTGTGCGTCGACAGCGATGCCCTGGACGCGGCCCGGCTGATGGCCGAGCACAAGCTGCCCGGGCTGCTCGTACTGGACGAGCGCGGGGAGCCGAAGGCCATCCTGCCGGCCTCCCAGATGATCAAGGTATTGGTTCCCGCCTACGTCATCGAGGACCCCACGCTCGCCGCGGTGGTCGACGAGCAGCACGCCGACCGGCTGTGCCAAGCGCTGGCCGGCCGCCGCGTCGGCGACTGTCTCTCCAAAACCGCGGCCCCGCCGCCGATCGTCGACCCGGACGACACCGCGCTGGAGGTCGCCGCGCTGATGGCGCAGGTGCGCAGTCCCTTGGTGGCGGTCGCAGAGAAGGCCAAGGACGGCACGCATCTCCTCGGCGTCATCACCGCCTCGCACCTGTTACACGAACTCCTGGGCAAGACGGGCACGTTGAGCAGCACGCCGGGTGCCTGACCCCGGGTCAGCGGTCGAGTACCGGCCCCGCAGTGTCCAGTGCCGCACCGACGTGGTCGGCCAGGCTCACGGCGACAAGGCGCGTCTGCAGGGACGGCGGTGCCGCGCCGGGTTCCGGCAGCAGCATGAACCGGCCGAGGTAGCGGCCGCCCACCTGGGCGCGCAGTTCGATTTCCTCGCCGGGCCAACCGTCCTTCTCCAGGTCCCAGGGCACCCGGCCGGCGGTCACCGAGCCGTCCTGGTCCAGGCGAGGGTGTCGTCCGAGCAGCGTCCCGTGCTCGAAGCGGCAGCTGCGTAGTCCCAGGATCTCGACGAGCTGCTGCCGCACCTGATCGACCACGGCATACGGGGAGGCCCCTGCCTGGACCAGGCTCGCCGTGTCGTGGATCCGCGCCAGGTGAGCCGCGTCGGTGACGGTGACCAACTTCAAGGTGCGGGCGCGGGCCGCCAGTTGGGAAACGGCCACGCCTACCGCAAGCAGCAGCAGCGTGGTGGTGATGTCGTCGCCGTGGGAAATGGTGAACCGCTGGTAGGGGCGGGTGAGGAAGAAGTCGAACCAGGCCGCCGCCGACAGCGCGGCCAGCACCCCGGCGGCCCGGCTGCCCAGGGCCGCGACCGCCACGACGACCACGACCAGGATCAGGGCCAGGTTCGCGGACGTCATGTGCGTACGGAAGGGCACCAGGACGAGCGCGATGACGAGCGGCGCGAGCAGAGCAGCCGCCAGGGCGATCCGGTCACGCAGGGGCATCCGCATGGTCCACCACCTCACGGGAGCGAGGAGCGGCCCCTTGCCCAAGGGGCCGCCCGTACGGGGGTCGACGCGATACGACGGTCGACAAGGCAAGAATCCCGCTGCCGCTCCCGCCCCGCTACTGGGACGGGCACGCTCTTGATGCAATCCTGACGCTTCTCTCACCACGGTGGACGTGCGGTCGGGACCATCCCGCGCCGGACTCGCACCCACCATCACGTCAGCCGGTCTTCCCGCCCCATCGCATGTCGGCCTCTTCCCACTCCACGTCCCACTGCCGCACGCGTTGCCGGGCCAGGCCCACGCACACCATCCGGCCGCAGCCCCACACCGTCCCGGCCGCGCCCGAGCCGACCAGAGCGCCCGTCAGCACCGCGCGGAACGTCCCGTCCCCTCCCGCGCTCACCAGGCCCGCCAGCACAGCACCGGCTACGGCGAGCACCCAGGCAATGATCATGAGCCAGGCTTCGGCGACATCGCTGCGTCGCCGTGGGGGTCCCCCGCTCGTGCGAAGCCGGGAGTGGGGAGGGTTGCGCCGCCACCGCCACCACCGGACCGCTGTACGAGAGGTACTCGCCACCGCCGACACCCCCTCGTGAGAGGACAGACGGCACCCGTCTCCAGTGTGCTACCGACGGCCTTGCCCAGATCCCCGCGCGCAGGCCGGCTCAGGCGAGCACGAAGTACCGCAGCCACAAGTACAGCGCACTGATAGCGACCGTGACGAGCGTGACGACGAGTCCGTACCTGGTGAACTGCCAGAAGGAGATGGGCTGCCGGTTGCGCTCGGCGATGCCGAGGACGACCACGTTCGCGCTGGCGCCGATCGCGGTGGCGTTGCCGCCCAGGTCGGCGCCGAGGGCCAGGGCCCACCACAGCACATGGTGGCCGTCGGCGGCGCCGCCCATGTCCTTGACCAGGTCGGCGGTGATGGGCGCCATGGTGGCTACGTAGGGGATGTTGTCCACGATGCCGGACAGCACGGCCGAGCCGCCCAGGAGGGTGAGGGTGGCGCCGAGTTCGTTGGCGCCGGTGGCGTCCGCGAGGACGCTGGAGAGGTCGCCGATGACGCCGGTCTCGATGAGCGCGCCGACCATGACGAACAGGCCGGCGAAGAAGGCGAGGGTGGGCCACTCCACTTCGCCCAGGACCTGCCGGGTCTCCACCTTCGAGACGGCGACGAGCAGGCCGGCGCCGAGCAGGGCGACCACGCTCGGCTCGTAATGCAGGACAGGATGGAGGACGAACCCGGCGACGACGAGGGCCAGGACGGCCACGCCCTGCCACAGCAGCCGCGGGTCGCGGATGGCCTCGCGCTCGGTCAGGGTCATGACCTGCGCGGCGCGCTCCTCGTCGTAGACGAACGCCGTGCGGAACATCACCCGGCACAGCACCAGCAGCACCGCCGTCAGCAGGGCTGCGATCGGGGCCAGGTGGACCAGGAAGTCGTTGAAGGTCAGTCCGGCCCGGCTGGCGATGATGATGTTGGGCGGGTCGCCGACCAGGGTCGCGGTGCCGCCGATGTTCGAGGCGAACACCTCGGCGATCAGGAACGGCGCGGAGGCCAGGCCGAGCCGTTCGCACACCAGCAGGGTGACCGGGGCGATCAGCAGCACGGTGGTCACATTGTCGAGCAGCGCGGAGGCCACCGCGGTGATGACGACGAGCATCGCCATCACCCGGAAGGGCCTGCCGCGGGCCCGCTTCACCGACCAGATCGCCAAGTACTCGAACAGGCCGGTCTGCCGCAGCACCCCGACGATCGCCATCATCCCCAGCAGCAGGAAGACGACGTTCCAGTCGACGCCGGTGTGCTCGGAGTAGAACGCCGCCTTGTCGTCGGTGGCGCTGATCACGAGCATGAACCCGGCGCCGCCGAGGGCCGCGACCGTGCGGTGGACACGCTCGCTGATGATCAGTACGTACGCGCCGACGAACACGGCCACGGCCGCCCAGCTGTGCCAATCACTCATACGACGGTCTTTCTCTCCTGTCCGACGTCGATGCTCTCCTGGCCGTCCTCTTCCTCGGGGATGCCGACCAGGTCCTCGACGTCGAACATGCGGGCGATGGGCACGTCGGTGCTGGAATGCGCGACGATCGAGAGCGCGATGCACACCGCGATCAGCGTCCGTTGACGGTCAGCGGCAGCAGGATGCCGAAGGCGAGGCCTAGGGCCAGCTCCAGCGCGATCGTCCCGAGCGACGCCTCGCTCGTGTGATCGGCGACCGGGCCTGCGGCCGCGATCAGCAGCACCACCACCGGCAGCGCGAGGCCGTCGTTGATGCCGCTCTCGACATTCAGCAGTTCCCGCAGCTTGGCCGGGACCTCCTTGCGGCCCACGATCGCCGATGCGAACACCGGGTCGGTGGGTGCCAGCACCGCGCCGACCAGGAACGACGTCGTCCAGTCCAGGCCGACCAGGTAGTACGCGACCAATGCCATGAACACGAACGCCAGCGGCATGCCCAGGCCCAACGCCCTTGCGGGGTTACGCCAGTTGGCGCGCAGCTCGGCGAAGGAGACGTGCTGGCCGTCGGTGAACAGCACCGCGAACAGCGCCAGGTCGGCCGTGACCGACACGATCTCACCTGTCCGGCGTGATGTGGATCAGTCCGAGGAAGCCGTCACTGACCAGCGCGCCGCCGGCGAGGAAGAGGAGAGAGGTGGACAGCACGGTGCGGGCGGCGAGCCCGGACAGCAGCACCGCGATCAGCAGAGCCACCCCGAAGACAGCAACGAGTACCACCGGAAACGCCCCCGATCGGAAGAGAGATCACACCTCTGCTCGCCGACCAGGCTTTCCGGCACACCGTTGGGAACCTTACCTGCTCTTGGTACGTCTTTGACAGATCGCTGATGCGCACCAGCCGGGCGTTCAGGTTGCTGGGTTCCGGCAAGGAACACCGTCTACGGAGTTACGGCGTGGCCGTCGGTGGGGGCGTGGCTGGGGGCAGCCGGGAGGGTGAGGACCATGGTGAGGCCGCCGCCGGGTGTGTCTTCGGCGGTGAGGGTGCCGCCCATGGCCTCGGCAAAGCCGCGGGCGACCGCGAGGCCGAGGCCGACCCCGTTGCCGCGCGGGGCGTCGCCGTAGCGCTGGAAGGGCGCGAAGATACGGTCCTTGGCCTCGTCCGGGACGCCTGGGCCCCGGTCGACGACGCGCACCTCCACGCGGTCGGCGAGCGCGCTGGCCGACACCACCACCGGCTCGCCGTCCGGGCTGTACTTGACCGCGTTCTCCACGACGTTGGCGACGGAGCGCTCCAGCAGCCCCTTGTCGACGGCGACCATCGGCAGGGTTTCGGGGATGTCCAGGGCCACGGCCGCCTCGGGGTCGGGGATGCCGACGAGCGCCAGGGGGACGACCTCGTCCAAGTCCACCTCGCGGATCAGCGGCTCGACGGTGCCGGTCTGGAGGCGGGACATGTCCAGCAGGTTCCCGACCAGGTGGTCGAGGCGGTCGGCGCCCTCCTCGATCGCGGCGAGGAGTTCGGCCTGGTCCTCCTCGGACCACTCCACGTCGTCGGAGCGGAGGGAGGTGACGGAGGCTTTGATCCCGGCGAGCGGGGTGCGGAGGTCGTGGCTGACGGCGGCGAGCAGGGCGGTGCGGGTGCGGTTACCCTCGGCCAGTTCCTTGGCCTGGTCCGCTTCGGACTGCAGGCGCTGGCGGTCCAGGACGACGGCGGCCTGGGCGGCGAAGGCGGCCAGTACGCGGCGGTCCTCGGCGGGCAGCACACGGCCGGACAGGGCCAGCGACATGTGGTCCCCGACCGGCATGTCCACGTCGGCGTCCTCCGGCCGCTCCACCGGCTGCCCGGGGCCGACCCGGCCCGCGCAGGTCCACGGCTCGACGTCACTCGTGCGCTCCAGCAGGGCCGCCGACTCCATGATGAAGGTCTCGCGGACCCGCTCCAGCAGCTCCTCCAGACCGGTCTCGCCACGCAGCACGTTGCCCGCGAGGAAGGAAAGGATCTCCGACTCGGCGCGCAGCCGGGCCGCCTGGTGAGTACGGCGGGCCGCCAGATCCACGACGGAGGCCACGGAGACCGCCACCCCCACGAAGATCACCAAAGCCAGGATGTTCTTCGGATCGGCGATCGTGATGCGGTGCACCGGCGGCGTGAAGTACCAGTTCAGCAGCATCGTGCCGACCGCCGCCGAGGCGAGCGCCGGAAAGAGGCCGCCGAGCAGGGCCGCCGCCACCGTCAGCGTCAGGAACAGCAGCATGTCGTTGGTGAGACCGAGGTCCGCATCGACGTGGGTGAGCAGCAACGTGAGCAGTGCGGGACCGCCGATGCCGGTGAGCCAGCCCCACAGAACACGGGAGCGGCCAAGGCGTGCGCCCCGGGCCACCGGCAGCCCGCGCCCCTTGCCCGCCTCGTCGTGCGTGATCAGGTGGACGTCCAGGTCGGGCCCCGAATCGCGGGCCACCGTCGCACCGACGCCGGGGCCGAAGATGTACTGCCAGCTCTTGCGGCGGGACACACCAAGGACGACCTGGGTGGCGTTCACGCCGCGCGCGAAGTCCAGCAGAGCAGCGGGGATGTCGTCGCCGACGACCTGGTGGAAGGTGCCGCCCAGGTCCTCCACCAGGGCGCGCTGCACGGCCAGTTCCTTGGGCGAGGCCGAGGTCAGCCCGTCGCTGCGGGAGATGTAGACGGCCAGCACCTCGCCGCCGGCACCCTTCTCCGCCAGCCGTACCGCGCGGCGGATCAACGTGCGGCCCTCGGGGCCGCCGGTCAGCCCGACCACGATCCGCTCGCGCGAGCCCCAGATCTTCGACACCCGGTGCTGGCTGCGATACTCGTTCAGGTACTCGTCGACCCGGTCGGCCACCCACAGCAGCGCCAGCTCGCGCAGCGCGGTCAGGTTGCCGGGCCGGAAGTAGTTGGACAGGGCCGCATCCACCTTGTCCGGCTTGTAGATGTTGCCGTGCGCCATGCGACGGCGCAGCGCCTGCGGTGACATGTCGACCAGTTCGATCTGGTCCGCGCGGCGCACCACCTCGTCCGGGACGGTCTCCTTCTGCCGGACACCGGTTATCGACTCGACGACATCCCCGAGGGACTCCAGGTGCTGGATGTTGACCGTCGAGACGACGTCGATCCCGGCCGCGAGCAGCTCTTCGACGTCCTGCCACCGCTTGGCGTTGCGCGAGCCGGGGATGTTCGTGTGGGGCAGCTCGTCGACGATGGCCACCGCGGGGCGCCGGGCGAGCACTCCGTCCACGTCCATCTCGGTGAAGACGCTGCCGCGGTATTCAAGCTCCTTGCGCGGCACCTCCTCCAGGCCGTGCAGCATCACCTCGGTGCGCGGCCGGTCGTGGTGCTCCACGAAGGCCACGACGCAGTCGGTGCCCCGCTCGATACGGCGGTGCGCCTCGGACAGCATCGCGTACGTCTTGCCGACGCCCGGTGCCGCGCCGAGATATATCCGTAGCTTGCCGCGTGCCATCTTCTCGCCTCTGCGGTCGTGTGCGGTCAGGAGCATGGAGAGCGCGTCATGACTCGAAGCGGTAGCCCATTCCCGGCTCGGTGATCAGATAGCGCGGGTGGGCGGGGTCAGCTTCGAGCTTGCGCCTCAGCTGCGCCATGTAGACCCGAAGATAGTTGGTCTTGCTTCCGTACGACGGGCCCCAGACCTCCTGAAGCAGTTGCTTCTGTGTGATGAGGCGCCCGGGGCTGCAGACCAGGATTTCCAGCAGATGCCACTCCGTCGGGGTGAGGCGTACGTCGCGTCCGTCGCGGGTCGCCTTCTTGGCCAGCAGGTCGACCGTGAAGCCGTCCGTGGTGACCACGGTCGTCTCGGGGGCCAGCGGCAGGGCTTCGGTGCGACGCACGGCGGCGCGCAGCCGGGCCAGGAGTTCGTCCATGCTGAACGGCTTGGTGATGTAGTCGTCGGCGCCCGCGTCGAGGGCTGCGACCTTCTCCTCGGACGCGCGACGTGCGGACAGGACCAGGACGGGCACCCGGGTCCAGCCACGCAGCGCTTTGATCACCTCGACGCCGTCCATGTCGGGCAGACCGAGGTCGAGCACCACCACGTCGGGCTGGCGCGCGGCGGCCAGCCGGAGCGCAGTGGCACCGTCCGGCGCCGCGTCCACTCCGTAATGCCGGGCCTGCATGTTGATCACAAGGGCTCGTACGAGCTGTGGATCGTCCTCCACCACCAGCACCCGGGTCATCGGCGTGCGGCCTTCCTGTCATGGGTGGGGTCAGGGCTTTCGAGGCGGCGGCGGGAGCCGGCGGGGCGGGGATTCCCAGCCCCGCCCCGCCGGCTCCCAGTCGCCTCTGCCGCTAAGGCCATCAGTTCCTGGCCAGTTCCTTGATCGCGATGTTGAGTTCGAGGACGTTGATCGTCGGCTCGCCGAGGAACCCGGCGGTCCGGCCGTCGGTGTGGTCCTTCACCAGCTTTCGGACCTGCGCGACCGTCAGACCGTTGTGCTCGGCCACCCGCTTGACCTGGATGTCCGCGTACTCCTTGGAGATGTCCGGGTCGATCGCCGAGGCGGAGCCGGTGACCGCGTCCTTGGGGACCTCGGACTGCGGTACGTCGTTGAACTCGGCGACCTGTTTCTTGGCCGCCTTGACGTTCTTGACGAGGGTCGGGTCACTGGTGCCGAGCTGGCTGGAGCCGGTGGACAGCGGGTCGTAGCCGCTGTTGGAGGGGCGGCCCTGGAACCACTTCGGGTCCGGCTTGTCGGTGCCCTTGATGTTCCAGCTCTGGCCGATCAGCGCGGAGCCGACCTCCTTGCCGTCGACCTTCACCATCGAGCCGTTGGCCTTGTCGTGGAAGGCCAACTGCCCGATACCGGTGACCGCCAGCGGGTAGAGGACGCCGGTGACGACGGTGAGGACCAGCAGCATGCGCAGGGAGGCCCACAGCATCCGCGCGGTGTTCGTAACGGAGTTGTTCATGGCCTTCAGCCGATCCCAGGGATGAGGGAGATGAGCAGGTCGATGATCTTGATGCCGATGAAGGGGGCGATCAGTCCGCCGATGCCGTAGATCCCGAGGTTGCGGCGGAGCATCTTGTCGGCGCTCATCGGCCGGTACTGCACACCCCGCAGGGCGAGCGGGACCAGCGCGATGATGATCAGCGCGTTGAAGATGACCGCGGACAGGATCGCGGAGTCCGGCGAGGACAGGTCCATGATGTTGAGCCTGTCCAGGCCCGGGTAGACCACCGCGAACAACGCCGGGATGATCGCGAAGTACTTCGCGACGTCGTTGGCGATGGAGAACGTCGTCAACGCGCCCCGGGTGATGAGGAGTTGCTTGCCGATCTCGACTATCTCAATGAGCTTGGTCGGGTTCGAGTCGAGGTCGACCATGTTGCCGGCCTCCTTCGCGGCCGACGTACCCGTGTTCATCGCCACGCCGACGTCCGCCTGAGCCAACGCGGGCGCGTCGTTCGTACCGTCACCGGTCATCGCGACCAGTTTGCCGCCCGCCTGCTCCCGCTTGATCAGCGCCATCTTGTCCTCGGGCGTGGCCTCCGCGAGGAAATCGTCGACGCCGGCCTCGTCGGCGATCGCCTTGGCGGTCAGCGGGTTGTCGCCGGTGATCATGACGGTTTTGATGCCCATGCGGCGCAGCTCGTCGAACCGCTCCCGCATGCCCTCCTTGACGACGTCCTTGAGGTGGATCACCCCGAGGATGCGAGCGCCGTCAGTGTCCTCGACGGCGACGAGCAGCGGTGTGCCGCCCGCTTCGGAGATCCGGTTGGACAGGATGTCGGCGTCGCCGGACACCTCGCCGCCCTGCTCCCGCACCCAGGCGATGACCGAACCAGCCGCGCCCTTGCGCACCTTGCGTCCGTCGACATCCACGCCGGACATCCGGGTCTGGGCTGTGAAGGCGATCCACTCGGCGTGCGCCAACTCACCCTGGTGCCGCTCGCGCAGCCCGTACTTCTCCTTCGCCAGGACGACGATCGAGCGGCCCTCGGGCGTCTCGTCGGCCAGCGACGACAGCTGCGCCGCGTCGGCCACCTCGGCCTCCGTCGTACCCGTCACCGGCACAAACTCCGACGCCTGACGGTTGCCGAGCGTGATGGTGCCGGTCTTGTCCAGCAAAAGGGTCGACACATCGCCCGCCGCCTCGACCGCCCGGCCGGACATGGCCAGTACGTTGCGCTGCACCAGCCGGTCCATGCCCGCGATGCCGATCGCGGAAAGCAGCGCGCCGATCGTCGTCGGGATCAGGCAGACGAGCAGGGCCACCAGCACGACCATCGTGAGGTGCGTGCCCGCGTAGTCCGCGAACGGCGGCAGGGTGGCCACCGCGAGCAGGAAGACGATCGTGAGCGACGCGAGCAGGATGTTCAGCGCGATCTCGTTCGGCGTCTTCTGCCGGGCCGCGCCCTCGACCAAGGAGATCATGCGGTCGATGAAGGTCTCGCCGGGCTTCGTCGTGATCTTGATGACGATGCGGTCGGAGAGAACCTTCGTACCGCCGGTGACGGCGCTGCGGTCGCCGCCGGACTCGCGGATGACCGGGGCCGACTCACCGGTGATCGCGGACTCGTCGACGGACGCCACGCCCTCGACGACGTCACCGTCGCCGGGGATGATGTCGCCCGCCTCACAGACGACCAGATCGCCGATGGTCAGCTCGGTGCCGGGCACCTGCTCCTCCCCCTTGCCGTCCTTGGACAGCCGGCGCGCCACGGTGTCCGTCTTGGCCTTGCGCAGGGTGTCCGCCTGCGCCTTGCCGCGGCCCTCGGCCACCGCCTCCGCCAGGTTCGCGAAGACCACCGTCAGCCACAGCCAGGCGCTGATCGCCCAGCCGAACCAGTCGCCCGGGTCCTTGAAGGAGAAGACCGTCGTCAGCACCGAACCGACCAACACCACGAACATCACGGGCGACTTGACCATCACCCGCGGGTCGAGCTTGCGGACGGCGTCCGGCAGCGACTTCAGCAGCTGCTTCGGGTCGAAGAGACCCGCGCCGACGCGTCCCTCTTCCTTGTGGCCGGTGGGCACGTCGCTGTGCGGCGCCCGGGTCGGGGTAACCGTGGACATCGAGTCCTCTTGCTTCTTGATGTTGGCGGTCATGACGCCAGCCCCTCGGCGAGCGGGCCCAGCGCGAGAGCGGGGAAGAACGTCAGACCGGTGATGATCATGATCGCTCCCACGAGAAGGCCGGTGAACAGAGGCTTCTCGGTGCGTATCGTGCCCGCGGTCTCCGGGACGGACTTCTGCTCGGCGAGCGAGCCGGCCAGCGCCAGCACGAACACCATGGGCAGGAACCGGCCCAGGACCATGCACAGGCCCAGCGTCGTGTTGAAGAAGTCCGTGTTCGCGCCGAAGCCCGCGAAAGCCGAGCCGTTGTTGTTCGAGGCCGAGGTGAAGGCGTACAGCACTTCGGAGAAGCCGTGTGCCCCGATGTTGGTCATGGCGTCCTTGCCTTCCGGCAGGGCCATGGCCACCCCGGCGCCGATCAGTACCAGCGCCGGCGTGACGAGGATGTAGCAGGCCGCCAGCTTGATCTCGCGGGTGCCGATCTTCTTGCCCAGGTACTCGGGGGTACGGCCGACCATCAGGCCGGCGAGGAACACCGCGATGATCGCCATGATCAGCATGCCGTAGAGGCCGGATCCGGTACCGCCGGGCGCGATCTCGCCGAGCATCATGCCCAGCAGCAGCACGCCGCCGGACAGGCCGCTGAAGGAGTCGTGGAAGGAGTTGACCGAACCGGTCGAGGTCATCGTGGTGGAGACCGCGAACACCGAGGACGGGCCCTCACCGAAGCGCTGTTCCTTGCCCTCCATTGCGCCGCCCGCGAGTTGCGAGGCCGTGCCCGGATGGGC
The DNA here is from genome assembly GCF_014649655.1 of Streptomyces humidus. GTDB lineage: Bacteria > Actinomycetota > Actinomycetes > Streptomycetales > Streptomycetaceae > Streptomyces > Streptomyces humidus. Next base: position 53,257 of record NZ_BMTL01000013.1, read on the forward strand.
GTACTCGAGCCAGGTCACCGCGATCACGCCGGCGAACCAGATGATGCCCATCGCGGCCACGATCGCGTAGCCCTGTTTGACGTTGCCGACCATCTTGCCGAAGGTGCGCGGCAGAGAGAACGGGATCACCAGCAGCAGGAAGATCTCCAGCAGGTTGGTGAAGCCGTTGGGGTTCTCGAACGGGTGGGCGGAGTTGGCGTTGAAGAAGCCGCCGCCGTTGGTGCCCAGGTCCTTGATGGCCTCCTGGGAGGCGACCGCGCCGGGGCTGATGGCCTGCTTGTCACCGGTCAGTGTGGTGATCGTGTGGATGTCACCGAAGTTCTGGATGGCGCCCGCCGCGATGAGCAGGACCGCCGCGACCACCGAGATCGGGATCAGGATGCGGACGATGCAGCGCACCAGGTCCGCCCAGAAGTTGCCCAGGTCGCCGGTGCGGGACCGGGCGAAACCGCGGACCAGCGCCACCGCGACGGCGATGCCAACGGCCGCGGAGACGAAGTTCTGCACGGCCAGACCGGCGGTCTGGGTGACATGGCTCATCGCCACCTCGCCCGAGTAGGACTGCCAGTTGGTGTTCGACACGAACGACGCGGCCGTGTTGAACGCCTGGTCCGGGCTGATCGGCTTGAAGCCGAGCGACAGCGGCAGCTTGTCCTGGACCCGCATCAGCAGGTACAGGAACAGCACGCTCACCGCGGAGAAGACGAGCATGCCGCGCAGGTACGCCGGCCAGCGCATCTCCGCGTCCGGGTCGGCACCCACCGAGCGGTAGATCCACCGCTCGACGCGCAGGTGCTTCCCGGACTGGAAGACGGCGGCCATGTAGTCGCCGAAGGGACGGTGCACCAGAGCGAGCGCGCCGACCAGCGCGATCACCATGAGCACATCAGCAAGAACGGAGCTCATGTCGGGGACTCAGAACCTCTCCGGGAAAATCAGGGCGAGGACGAGATAGCCCAGCAGAGCGACGGCCACGACCAGGCCGACGATGTTCTCGGCGGTCACAGCTTCGTCACCCCCTTGGCGACGAGAGCCACCAGCGCGAACACCGCGATCGTGACGACGACGAAGGCCGCATCGGCCATCGCAAGCTCCTGGAAGAGGTTCGGAAATCCGTAAGAGGATCGGACCGCTACAGGAAACCTGCCTCCCGGGCCGAATTCGAGGGTGCTTAACGGCTCCCTTACGCCGGCCCGTACACCCTTGACGCATCCCATACGCCCAGCCCCGCCAACCCTGTCTCATCATCACGTACGACGTCCGGGCAACGCCGACGACGGGGCAACACCCTGGCCGACCCACAGCCTGAGCCGGGCCCACGCGCCCGAGCGACGGGCAAAGCGTTAAGGACGAATCGCCGACCCGTTAGCAACGCGTCAAGAAACACGGAAGGGCACAGCTACGGGCCTACCTTCGGCGTTATGGGGCGCCGTATCGATGGGCACGGGATCGACGGGATCGATGGAGATTCCGGCGAACGTGCCCTCCCGTCCGAGGGGCTGGTCCACGACCGTCACTGGGCCACGGAGCTGCGCAGCGCGATCGCGTGCGCCGGCTCGTTCCTTGGGCTCCTACTGCTGGTGGACGCGGCGGCCGGGACGTCTTCCCCGGCGCGCGTCGCCTTGTGGAGTGGACTCGCGCTGTTGCTGTTCCTCGTCCTGGTGCCACCGCGAGTGACTGCCGGCGAGGGATGGCTGGGAGTACGCGGTCCCTGGCGCACGCGCCTGGTGCGGACGGACCGTCTGGTGTCCGTACCCACGAAGGGGAGCGCAGGCCAGCGCCTGGTCCTGCGGGACGCGCTGGGCGGCCGGGTCGAGTTCGATCCGCGCATCCTGACCGCCAACCCTCTCCTGTGGCATCGCCTCGACACCGACGTACGCATCTCGGCGAGCCGGGGGTCCCTGCGTCAGGGGTGGGCCGCACTGGGCGGGCTGTCGGAACGCGTTGACCGCGAAACGGCGTTGGCGATCTTCAAGGTATCCGGCCTGGAGGAGTAGCCGGGCGGTTCGTCAGCCCGCCCCCCTGGCTATGACGTCGTCAATCAGGCTCTGTCAGCGATCACGGAGAGCCGTCACGGTCGGTGAGAGTGGCGTTCAATTCCCGCGTCTGCGCCGGGGCGCGCCGTACCAGATATCGCCAGACGTGACGCTCCCTCAGGTACGTCGAGACCGGGCCTCGGCATGCTGGACGCCGCATGCCGTGAATCGACGCTGGCCATCGCCTCTCCGTGATAGGGCCCAGCAGGGATCCATGTCGCGATATAGCGTTAGCCTTCTTCTCGCGCCGCTGCCTGCGTCGCGCGGAGACGTTCGGCAGGACCAGGACGGAAGTATGTCGGGAGAGATTTCACCCATCGGGGGAAGGACTCCAGCCTCGAATCGTCGCCCGAGCTGAGGGCCTCTCATCCGGACCGGGAGCCCCCGCGACGTCGTCGCCGTCTTCATCCCCGAATACGTCGTCGGCCACTGGTGGGAGAACCTCCTCCACAACCAGTCCGCCCTCTGACTCAAGAGCCGCCTCCTCTTCACCCCCGGCGTGATGGTCACCAACGTCCCCTGGCAGCTGACCTCCTCCGCCCGCGCCGACCACCCGGCCGGCCGCGCCCCCGGTTCCGTCTGCCGCGGCGAACCCCCGAACTCAGCCGAGCGCCCGGACAGCCCTCTGGGATCCCGACGCCCATAGCAGGCCCCACCTCAGCAGAGGCCGACAGTCTGGTGCTCAGCGGAACTCCGCAATGCGTGGCCGCAACCCGAGCACCGTGAGCAGGCCCGCGACAAGCAGTGCACCGCACGTCCACGGCAGCAGCCCGGACACGGCGGACCGGCCACCGCTCACCGAGGCGGCGAAGTGCTCACGGTTGATGGTGATCAGCTGGTCGAGCGCGTCGCGCGTTGGACATGCCCGGTTCCCAACTGATGCAGAAGGCGACCGCGGCACGCTCCTTCCCGTGCGCCACCAGCGCGCGGATCTTCCGGTCGTCGCGCTGGTAGGCGGCGTACGTCTCGACCGTCTTCTCGGCCGCCGCCCGCTCCCCGGTGAAAGTGATGTTGTCCAGCTCGCGCCGGAACTCGCCGGTGAAGCGCAGGTCGTCGTGATCGGCACGGTAGGCGTTCCACGACCGGCCGAGCTCGCCGTCGTACGAGGCGAGGGTCGCGCCCTTGAGGCCGTACAACTGCTGGGACTTGGCGAGGAACGACCGCGCGTACTGGTCACGGCGCTTCGGATCGAGGAGGTAGCGACTCTCATCGGCGTTCGCGTCGTACGCGATGGCGCGGGCACACGAGAGGGCGACGACGGAGTCGAACGCGTCGCGCCGGGCCCCGCGCAGATGCCCGGCGGAGGCGGACAGCATCTGGCCGCCGAGGACGACGGCGAGCAGGGTGCAGACAGTCGCGGCCAGAACGCCGGGGTTGAGGGTCCGGTGGAAGCGGCGGGCCAGGTACCACTGCAGGACACCGAGCGCGGCGAGCGGCAGCCCGCCGAGCACTGCGGCGGCGGCGAGCTGGGCGGACAAGGCCGAGCGGGCGCTGTCGTACTCGTCCTCGAAGGCACGGTTGTTGGAGGCCACCAACGCGCGTGCCCCGGGCAGGAGTCGGGCCTGGAGCAGATCGGTGGCCCTACGGTAGTCCCCCAGTGCGGCCGCCTTGCCGCCGGCCCGGCCGTCGTTCTCCAGAGCGCGAGCGCCTCGACCCGCTGAGCTCACCACCCCGGTTGCCCGACGTCCCCGAACCGCGAGCCGACGACCTAAGGCCCTTCCTCGGGCACTGGAGCCCTTACGGACCGACCTATTGAGCGCCCGCTCCGCCAACGTCCGACCCGCCGAACTACGGCATGCAGGAACTCGGCCTAGTTTCCTTCGAGTTCCTGCAAGACAGCCCGCGGGCACGCGCCCTCCACCTGGCACGACCTGCACAATCAGTCAGGTGACATCCCGTCAGAACGAGCGTCATTTCAGCGTCACGAGCGTCATTTCAGCGTCAAGATATCGCCGGTAACGCCCACACCGCACATAATGCGCACGCACAAAAGCGCAGGTCAGGAGCCCTTCGCGGCCGGTTCGAGGATGGCGACACACTCCACGTGATGCGTCATCGGGAACAGGTCGAACGCCCGCAGCGTCCGCACCCTGTACCCCCCGTCCCGGAAGTACCCGAGGTCGCGGGCCAGTGCGGCCGGGTCGCAGGCCACGTAGGCGATCTTGCGCGCGCCCAGGGACGACAGGTGCTCCACCGTCTTCTTGCCCGCTCCCGCCCGCGGCGGGTCCAGGACGATGAGGTCGACCTCGGTGATCCCGGTGCGCGGGAGCACGCTCTCGACCTTGCCCTGCTCGATCCGCACCCGGTCGAAGCCCGCGAGGTTGTGCCGGGCGTCCTCGACGGCGCGCTTGCCGGACTCGATGCCGAGCACCGCGCCCTTCTCGCCGAGGCGGTCGGCGAGCGCTCCGGCGAAGAGGCCGACGCCGCAGTACAGGTCGAGCGCCATGTCGCCCTTGCGCGGCAGCAGGCCCTGCATGACAGCCTTGACGAGGGTGTCGGCGGCCTGCGGGTGGACCTGCCAGAATCCGCCGCTGCCGACGCGGTACGTCCGGCCGTCGGCACGCTCACGGACGAAGGCGCGGCCGTGGACGCGATGGATGCCGCCGTCGTGCTCCTCGACGCGCATGACGGAGACGGGCCGGTCCAGCTCGACGAGGGGCAGGCGGGCGCCCGGCCGCGGTTCGAGGATCACCATGCGGTCCTGGGAGCCCGTCGCGGCGATGGCGTCGACGGACTCCATCCCCGACCAGTCGCGCTTCTCGATGCCCAGCTCGCTGACGCCCTCCGCGGCGATCATGCAGTGCTCGATCGGCTCGACCTCGTGGGAGCGGTGGCGGCGCAGACCGGCATTGCCGTCGGCGTCCACCGCGTACTGCACGCGGGTGCGCCACTGCGGCACCTGTCCGGCGGGCAGCTTGTCGCCCTCCGCCGGCATCACGGTGCCGTCCCAGCCGGCCTCCTCGGGCGTGAGGCCCGCGAGCCGCTGCAGCTGCTCGGCGATCACCTCGCCCTTGAGACGGCGCTGCGCGCCGGGCTTGGCGTGCTGCCAGTCGCAGCCGCCGCAGCGCCCGGGGCCGGCGTAGGGGCAGGGGGCTTCGACGCGGTCCTTGGAGGGCTCCAGGATCCGTACGGCGTCCGCCCGCAGGAAGCGGGCGCCCTCCTCGCCGTCGGTGACCCGGGCCACGACCCGCTCACCGGGCAGGGTGTGCCGGACGAACAGCACCTGACCCGCCTCGGTACGGGCGATGCAGTGGCCGCCGTGGGCGACGGGCCCGACCTCGACCTCGTACTCCTCGCCGACGAGGGACGCCGCCTGCGACTTCTTCGGTTCTGCCTGCATGGCGGGGGGACTCCACAACGTCGAACGAGGAACGGCCGGACAACAGCCCACCAGTCTACGTGGCTGTCGTCCGGCCGTTCACCACGCGCCGGTGCGCGCAGCGGGGTCAGTGCTTGTCGTCCGGTCCCTGGGCGCCGGGCGCGCCGCCGGAACCCGACGCGGAACCCGACGACTCCTTGGGACGGCCCACGTGTGCGGGGCCACGCCGCACGGAACCCGGGGCGTTCCACTCCTGGCGCCTGCGCGCCCGCTTCCTCGCCGCCTCGGAGGACTGCAGCTGGTATGGGACGGACGTGACCATCACGCCCGGTGTGAACAGCAGCCGTCCCTTGAGCCGCAGCGCGCTCTGGTTGTGCAGCAGGTGCTCGTACCAGTGGCCGACCACGTACTCGGGGATGATCACCGACACGGCGTCGCGCGGCGACTCCCGGCGCAGGCTCTTGACGTACTCGATGACCGGCCGCGTGACCTCGCGGTACGGCGAGTCCAGCACCTTGAGCGGCACGTCGATCCCGCGCCGCTCCCACTCCGCGCGCAGCGCCTTCGTCTCGGCCGGGTCGACGTTGACGGTGAGCGCCTCCAGGGTGTCGGAGCGCATCAGCTTGGCGTAGGCGAGGGCGCGCAGCGTCGGACGGTGGATCTTCGAGATCAGCAGCACCGAGTGGACGCGCGAGGGGCGGACGCTGTCGTCGCTGGGGCCCTCGGGGGCGGCGATCTCGGCGGCGACGCCGTCGTAGTGGCGGCGGATCGCGGTCATGACTCCGTAGAAGATCACCATGCCGAGCAGGGCGACCCAGGCGCCGTGCGTGAACTTGGTGAGGAGGACGACGACCAGCACCAGACCGGTGAAGAAGGCGCCGAAGGTGTTGATCGCGCGCGAGCGGACCATGTGACGGCGCTTGGCCTGGTCGGTCTCGGTGGCCAGAAGGCGGTTCCAGTGGCGGACCATGCCGGTCTGGCTGAGGGTGAACGACACGAACACGCCGACGATGTACAGCTGGATCAGCCGGGTGGAGTCGGCGCCGTAGAGGACGACCAGCAGCATGGCCGTGCCGGCGAGCAGCACGATGCCGTTGGAGAAGGCGAGCCGGTCGCCGCGGGTGTGCAGCTGGCGGGGCAGGTAGCGGTCCTGGGCGAGGATCGAGCCGAGCACCGGGAAGCCGTTGTAGGCGGTGTTCGCCGCCAGGAACAGCACCAGGGCGGTGGCCGCGGCGAGCACGACGAAGAAGAAGCTGCCCTTGCCGAAGACGGCCTCGGCGACCTGGGTGATCACCGGGTTCTGGACGTAGCCGACGCCGACGCCGACCCCGTTCTTCAGCAGGTCCGTGGCCGGGTTCTCGGCCATCCGGACCTTGGTGACCAGGGCCAGGACGATGATCCCGCAGAACATGGTGACGGCCAGCAGCCCCATCGCCGCGAGCGTGGTCGCCGCGTTCTTCGACTTGGGCTTGCGGAAGGCCGGCACGCCGTTGGAGATCGCCTCGACGCCGGTGAGGGCGGCACAGCCGGAGGAGAAGGCGCGCAGCAGCAGGAAGACCAGTGCGAAACCGGCCAGCCCCTGGTGCTCGGCCTTGATCGTGTACTGCGAGGTGGGCGCCCGCATCGCGTCGCCGAGGACCAGCCCGCGGAAGGCGCCCCAGGCGATCATGATGAAGACGCCCGTGACGAACACGTAGGTGGGGATCGCGAAGAGCTTGCCGGACTCCTTGACTCCGCGCAGGTTCATCAGTGTCAGCAGCACGATGACGGCGACGGCGCAGGCCACCTTGTGCTCGACGACGAACGGGATCGCGGAGCCGAGGTTCTCGATGCCGGAGGAGATGGAGACGGCGACGGTCAGGACGTAGTCGACGAGCAGCGCGCTGGCCACCGTCAGCCCGGCCTTGGGGCCGAGATTGGTGGTGGCGACCTCGTAGTCGCCGCCGCCGCTGGGATAGGCATGGACGTTCTGCCGGTAGGAGGCGACCACCGTGAACATCAGCACGACGACCGCGAGGGCGATCCATGGGCTGAAGTGGTAGGCCGACACGCCCGCGATGGACAGGACCAGCAGCACCTCCCCGGGCGCGTAGGCCACGGAGGACAGCGGGTCGGAAGCGAAAACGGGTAGGGCGATGCGCTTCGACAGGAGCGTTTCTCCTAGTCGATCACTGCGCAGTGCACGCCCGATCAGAATCCGTTTGGGCACGTCGGTCAGTTTGGACACAACTGAGGATCGTAGGCCTTCGAACACGGGGCCGCCCACCCTCCCCCGGGCTCAGCCGGGTGACAGGTCGCCGCGTCTGCCTCCCGAGTGAAATCGGCCAGGCCCGGGCTGCGGATTCCGCAGCCTCGACGATCGTCGTGGCTATATGACAATCCCCCGTCCCCTGACGCCCTTCGGAGGGTCCATGCACACGACCGCGGAGATCATCGGCGCCGTCGGCACCCTCGTCGGCCTCGGAATCCTTACTTTCCTCAGTCTCTGGAGCATCAGTCGACGGTAGACCGGACGAACCGCGCGCCGGCCGTGCGCGGGGGTGCCCTGGGAGGACCGCGCGTGTGTAGCTTGGGCTGCGGTCTGAGACCCTGTTCAAGGCCGAGTGCCATGGACAGGGCAGAAAACTTATCGACTTCTTTACTTCTTGACCTCGGAAGGACGGTCGTGCACATCGTCATCATGGGCTGCGGCAGAGTGGGTTCCGCTCTCGCGCAGACCCTGGAGCAACAGGGGCACACGGTCGCGGTGATCGACCACGACCCCACCGCCTTCCGACGACTCGGCTCCGGTTTCGGCGGCCGTCGTGTCACCGGCGTCGGCTTCGACCAGGACACCCTGCGCGAGGCGGGCATCGAGGAGGCCGGCGCGTTCGCCGCCGTCTCCAGCGGAGACAACTCCAACATCATCGCCGCCCGTGTGGCCCGCGAGATGTTCGGCATCGAGAACGTCGCGGCCCGTATCTACGACCCGCGCCGCGCCGAGGTCTACCAGCGTCTGGGCATCCCCACCGTGGCGACCGTCCGCTGGACGGCCGACCAGATGCTGCGGCGGCTGCTGCCCTCGGGCGCGGAGCCGCTGTGGCGCGACCCCACCGGCGGAGTCCAGCTCGCCGAGGTGCATGCCGCCGCGTCCTGGGTCGGCCACAAGATCAGCAAGCTGCAGGAGGAGACGGGCGTCCGCGTGGCGTTCCTGACCCGCCTCGGCGAGGCGATGCTCCCCAGCTCGCAGACGGTCCTCCAGGAGGGCGACCTGGTGCACGTGATGCTGCGCACCGACGAGGTCGAGAAGGTCGAGGCCTCGTTCGCCGAGGGTCCCAGGGAGGACGGTCACTCATGAGGGTCGCCATTGCCGGAGCCGGCGCCGTCGGCCGTTCGATCGCCGGTGAACTGCTGGAGAACGGCCACGAGGTCCTGCTCGTCGACAAGGCGCCGACCGCCATCTCGGTCGAGCGCGTCCCCCAGGCCGAGTGGCTGCTGGCCGACGCCTGCGAGATCACCTCCCTGGACGAGGCCGCGCTCCAGCGGTGCAACGTGGTGATCGCCGCCACCGGCGACGACAAGGTCAACCTGGTCGTCTCGTTGCTGGCCAAGACGGAGTACGGCGTCCCGCGCGTCGTCGCCCGCGTCAACAACCCGAAGAACGAGTGGCTCTTCAACGAGTCCTGGGGCGTGGACGTCGCCGTCTCGACCCCGCGTCTGATGTCGGCCCTGGTCGAGGAGGCGGTGAGCGTCGGCGACCTGGTCCGGCTGCTCCGCTTCAGCCACGGCGACGCCAACCTCGTCGAGCTGACCCTGCCCGAGGAGTCGGCCCTGGCCGGCACCCAGGTCGGCGACGTGGAGTGGCCGGAGGACACCTCCCTGGTCACCATCATCCGCGGTACCCGCGTCCTCACCCCGACCCGCGAGGACTCCCTCGAACCGGGCGACGAGCTGCTCTTCGTGGCCGCCCAGGCCAGGGAGGAGCAGTTGGAGGACCTGCTGTCGGTCCGCAAGGAGGACACCGGCAGCTGACCCTCGGTCCGAGGGGTGCGCTCGGGGGATGCGCTCCGAGGAATACGGTCCGAGGGACGCGCTCCGAGGGATACGACGACGGGGGCGCCCTGAGATCTGACGCTGTCGGTCAGATCTCAGGGCGCCCTTTCACGCCTGCCCGTCTCCCCCACCCGGCCCCTCTGCCCACGGGTGCGACCCGCGCTCGAGGACGCGCCCGTTCACGGCCGCGGCGCAGGTCCGGGGACGCGGCCATCGAGGACGGTCGGTCACCGGCAGCGCCGGAGACTACCTGTCCCGACGGTGCCGTCCACCGGCGTCCGACGAGGCCCCCTCGGTCTTTGCGGCCTGCGCGGCCTCCGCCGCGTCCGCTGCCTCCGCGGCCTTCTCCTCGGCCTCCATCTCCGCGAACACGTCGATCGGCGCGGGCGCCTTGGCCAGGAACACCCAGGTCAGCCAGACGGCGAGCAGGAACGGCGGGATCTTCAGCGCCACCAGCACCCAGCCCAGCTGCGCGGTGTTCGCCCACCAGTACAGCGGGAAGAGAATCGCGCACTTGGCGAGCAGAATCAGACCCCAAGCCCAACTGGCCTTGGCGTAGGCCTTCTTGCGCCCAGGGTTGCGGGTCCGCCAGGAGAGGTTCTCCTTGAAGACCGGGCCGAGGATCAGACCGATCAGCGGCACCCCGCACAGCGTCGTGACGATGTAGGCGAGGGCCAGCCCCAGCGTGTAGAGCATGCCTGGCAGATAGAAGTCCTTGGCGTTGCCGGTCATCATCGCGAAGACCACGCCGAACGCGACGCCGAAGACCCCGCTGAACGCGTGCTTGACGGTGTCCTTCATGGCCAGGCGGACCACGACCAGGACCAGCGACACCGCGAGCGCGGCGATCGCGGACATGTGCAGGTCCTTGTTGATCGTGAAGATCGTGACGAAGAGCAGGCCGGGCACCACCGTCTCGACCATGCCCCGCACGCCGCCGAACGCCTCGAACAGCGCGGCCTCGGTCACCGCCCGGGCGTCGGCCGCGGCCCTGTTCTCCGCGGTCGTGTCTTCGGTCGGCTTGTCGAGCGACGTCACCGGCTACTCCCTACCCAGGGGTCTCAGTTCGTACTTGGGGTTGAACAGCACCCGACGGCCACGGCTCATGGAGACCCGGCCCGATGCGATGAGCTTGCGCCCCGGTTCTATTCCCACGATGGAGCGCCTGCCCAGCCACACCACGTCGAGTGCCGCACTGCCGTCGAACAGTTCGGCCTCCAGGGCCGGGACTCCGGCGCGCGGCCGCAGGGTGACCGTGCGCAACGTACCAGTAACGGTGACTATCTGCCGGTCCTGGCAGTCTCCGATCCGCGTGCAACCGGCCGTCTCGGCGTCCTCTCGCAGCTCCTCGGACTCCAGGTCCTCCTGCGACGAGGAGAGCCGGTCGAGCATGCGCCGGAACCGGCCGACCGGCTTTTCGGAACGAGGAACAGCGTTCATATCTGAAGCGTACCGGGGCCCGCAGACAGAGCCGCACCCGCGACGGCACCCGCCCGCGACCCCCGAGACGGTGGCCTAGGTCGTGGCCGCCGTACGCGGAACCCGTACCCATGGGCGTATGCGGAACCCGTACCCGTGTCCCTGCCCATCGGCGTACGCGCGACCGTACCCATGCCCGTGCCCGCGGTCGTCGCGACGTCCGCCTCCCGGCCCGTGGCTGCGGCCCTACCGCTCGAACCGGTATCCCATCCCCGGCTCCGTGACGAAGTGCCTCGGATGCGAGGGGTCCGCCTCCAGCTTGCGTCTGAGCTGTGCCATGTACACGCGCAGATAGTTCGTCTCCGTCCCGTACGACGGCCCCCACACCTCCTGCAGCAGCTGCTTCTGGCTGACCAGGCGACCGGTGTTGCGCACCAGCACCTCCAGCAGGTGCCACTCCGTGGGCGTCAGCCGTACGTCCTTCCCGGCCCGGTTCACCTTCTTCGCGGCCAAGTCCACGGTGAACTCGTCGGTCTCCACCAGGACCTCGCCCTCGCCGCCCCCGGCGGGCTCGGCGCGGCGGACGGCAGCCCTCAGCCGGGCCAGCAGCTCGTCCATGCCGAACGGCTTGGTGACGTAGTCGTCGGCGCCCGCGTCGAGCGCCTCGACCTTCTCGTCGGAGGAGTGGCGTGCGGACAGCACCAGGATCGGCACCCTGGTCCAGCCGCGCAGTCCTCTGATCACCTCCACGCCGTCCATGTCCGGCAGCCCGAGGTCGAGGACGACGACGTCCGGGTGGCGGGCGGCGGCGAGCCGGAGCGCGGTGGCGCCGTCATGGGCAGCGTCGACCTCGTACTTGCGGGCCTTGAGGTTGATCACGAGGGCGCGCACTATCTGCGGCTCGTCGTCGATCACGAGGACCCTCGTCGGAGCCTGGGGCGTCCCGTCGGCCGCGCTCAGCATGAGGCCTGCCTTTCGGGTCTTGCGGTGTACGTGTCCGGCCCAGGAGCCGGGCCGGGATGCGGCCCTGGGTCAGGGCCGGGATGCGGCCCGGGGTGTGACTCGGGGCGTGGTCCGGCCGCGCGCAGGGTGAGGACCATGGTGAGTCCCCCGCCAGGGGTGTCCTCCGCGTCGAGGGTGCCGCCCATGGCCTCGGCGAAGCCTCGGGCGACCGCGAGGCCCAGCCCCACTCCGGCGCCTCGCGGGGCGTCGCCGTAGCGCTGGAAGGGGGCGAATATCCGCTCCTTGGCCTCGTCCGGGACGCCTGGTCCACGGTCGACGACCCGTAGCTCGACCCGGTCGGACAGAGCGCTCGCCGAGACCAGCACGGGTGCACCTCCCGGACTGTACTTGACGGCGTTCTCCACCAGGTTGGCGACCGACCGCTCCAGCAGGCCGGCGTCGACGGCGACCATCGGCAGCGTCTCGGGGATGTCCAGCTCGACGCGGACCTGCGGGTCGGGCACTCCGCCGAGCGCCATCGGCACCACCTCGTCGAGGTCGGTCTCGCGGATGATCGGCGTGACCGTGCCCGTCTGGAGACGGGACATGTCCAGCAGGTTGCCGACCAGGTGGTCGAGACGGTCCGCGCCGTCCTCGATGCCTTCCAGCAGCGCCGCCCGGTCGTCCTCGGACCAGGCCACGTCGTCGGACCTCAGACTCGAGACCGCCGCCTTGATCCCGGCCAGCGGCGTGCGCAGGTCGTGGCTGACGGCGGCCAGCAACGCCGTGCGGATGCGGTTGCCCTCGGCCAGCGCGCGGGCCCGGTCGGCCTCCTCCTGCAGCCGCCTCCGGTCCAGCGCGACGACTGCCTGCGCGGCGAACGCGGCCAGCACCCGCCGGTCCTCCGCGGGCAGCACCCGCCCGGTGAGCGCCAGCGCCGTGCGGTCGCCGACCGGCACCTCCACGTCCGCGTCGTCGGGCCGTTCGACCGGGCGCCCGAAGCCGACATGGCCGGCGCGGGTCCAGGGCTCGCGGTCGCCCGCCCGCTCCAGGAGCGCCGCCGACTCCATCCCGAAGGTCTCCCGCACCCGCTCCAGCAGCGCCTCGAGGCTGGTCTCGCCCCGCAGGACGTTGCCCGCCAGGTAGGACAGGATCTCCGACTCGGCCCGCAGCCGGGCCGCCTGGTGGGTGCGCCGGGCGGCGAGGTCCACCACCGACGCCACCGAGATCCCGACGCCGACGAAGATCACGATGGCGACGATGTTCTTCGGGTCGGCGATGGTCCAGCGGTGCAGGGGCGGCGTGTAGAAGTAGTTCAGCAGCAGTGAGCCCACGGCCGCCGAGGCCAGCGCGGGCAGCAGGCCGCCCAGCAGGGCCGCGGCCACGGTGACCGCCAGGAACAGCAGCATGTCGTTGGCGAGGCCGAGGTGGACGGTGCTCAGCAGCAGCGCCACCAGCGCCGGGCCGGCCACGCCGACCAGCCAGCCCCAGACGATCCGGGCCCGCCCGAGCCTGGCCCCGCGGGCCACGGGCAGCCCGCGCCCCTTGGCGGCCTCCTCGTGGGTGACGATGTGGACGTCGAGGTCCGCCCCGGACTCCCGGGCGACGGTCGCGCCGACCCCGGGCCCGAAGACGTACTGCCAGGCCTTGCGGCGCGAGGAGCCGAGCACGATCTGGGTCGCGTTGACCCCGCGGGCGAAGTCGAGCAGCGCGGCGGGCACGTCATCGCCGATCACGTGGTGGAAGGTGCCGCCCAGGTCCTCCGCGAGGGTGCGCTGCACCGCCAGTTCCTTGGGCGAAGCCGAGGTGAGCCCGTCGCTGCGCGCGATGTACACGGCCAGCACCTCGCCGCCGGCGCCCTTCTCCGCCAGCCGCGCCGCCCTCCGGATGAGCGTGCGTCCCTCCGGGCCGCCGGTCAGCCCGACCACGATCCGCTCGCGCGAACCCCAGATCGCCGACACCCGGTGCTCGCTGCGGTACTGCTGCAGGTACTCGTCGACCCGGTCGGCGACCCACAGCAGGGCCAGTTCCCGCAGGGCCGTGAGGTTCCCGGGCCGGAAGTAGTTGGACAGGGCCGCGTCGACCTTGTCCGGCCGGTAGACGTTGCCGTGCGCCATCCGGCGGCGCAGCGCCTGCGGCGACATGTCCACCAGCTCGATCTCGTCGGCACGCCGGACGAACTCGTCGGGCACCGTCTCCTGCTGCCGGACGCCCGTGATGAACTCCACGACGTCGCCCAGGGACTCCAGGTGCTGGATGTTCACCGTGGAGATCACGTCGACGCCGACGGCGAGCAGTTCCTCCACGTCCTGCCAGCGCTTGGCGTTGCGGGAGCCGGGAACATTGGTGTGGGCGAGTTCGTCCACCAGGGCGACCTTCGGGGCGCGGGCGAGGACGGCGTCCACGTCCATCTCGGTGAAGGCGGCGCCCCGGTACTCCAGCTCACGGCGCGGGAGCTCCTCCAGGCCGTGCAGCATCACCTCGGTACGCCGGCGGCCGTGATGCTCCACGAACGCCACCACGCAGTCCGTGCCGCGCTCCATCCGGCGATGGGCCTCGGACAGCATGGCGTACGTCTTGCCCACGCCGGGTGCGGCACCGAGGTAGATCCGAAGCTTGCCGCGTGCCATGGCCTCATTGTCTTCCTGTCATTGCTGCCTACGCAGCGTCGACCTTACGGCCAACACTTCCGGGACGAGGGGCGGGACGAGGGCCGCGACGCGCCTTTGACGCAACCCTGACGCGTGGCGGACGCCCGCGCCCCTCAGCCCTTCATCGGATGAGCCCTCCCCATCGGTTCACGCGGGATCGTCCGGTGTCCGGCCTGGGGGCCGAGGGCCTGCCGCAGCCGCTCCCCCGCGTCGGTGCCGTGCAGGTCCTGGCCCTGGACCCGGCTGGTCTCGGCGACCTGCGAGACGGGGGAGATGCCGTACCCGGTGCGGGTGAGGTCCCGGCAGGTCTCCTGCGTCGAGCGGAGAGGCCAGGTCCGGGCCAACGGGCCGGACCTGGCCTCATGTGCAGGGATCAGGACGCGCGCAGGGCACGCCGAAGGGCCGCACCCCCGAAGAAGGGGTGCGGCCCTGTCAGCCGTGCGTCGCGTCGACGAGTCGAACAGCCGGCCCTCCGGCGGGGCGGCGGGTCAGCGGACCTCGGTGATCTCCGGTCCACGCTGAAGCTGGCCCATGCCACCGGAGAAGCGGGAGCTCTCGTCCTGCTGCTGGACGCCCTCGGGCACCATCTGCGCGTCGTTCGGCAGCTTGAGGACGATCGGGTCGCGAGGCGCCATCGGACCCTCGCCGCGGACCACGACCGTGTCCCGGAAGATCTGCTCCAGCAGACCCGCCGCCTGCGGCTGCACCGCGCCCTGGCCGGAGATCACCCCGCGCAGGAACCAGCGAGGACCGTCCACGCCGACGAACCGCACGACGTGGAAGCCGCCCGTGCCGTCCGGCAGCTGCACCGGCACCTGGGCCCGCAGCTCCCAGCCCAGCGGGCCCTCGACCTCGTCGACGATGCCGCCCTGCTGCGTGATGCCGGAGCCGATCTCCTCGCGCACCTCGCCCCAGATGCCCTCGCGCTTGGGAGCGGCGAAGGCCTGGAGCTGGATGGCGCTGTCGCGCAGCACGACGGTCGCGGCGACGATCGCGTCGCCGGCGACCTCGACCCGCAGCTCCATGCCGTCGACCCCGGGCACGAAGAGCCCGCCGAGGTCCACGCGGCCCTCGGCCGGGTCGCGTACCTCGGAGTCGTCCCAGGGCCCGTCGGGCCGCGGCTCCGGCTCGAGCCGCACGCGTTCGCGCTCGCCCTCCACGTCGTCCGCCTCAGTGTCGACACTGTCGACGACCTGCTCGGCCTCGCCGGCCGCGTCCTCGGCGGCACCCTTCTTCTTGCGACGTCCGAACACGTCACTGTCCTTCCCGGTCGGATACGACCGAAGCGTATCGATTCCCACCCGTCGCGCCGCCCTCGGCGGCCTGACCGCTTGTACCGCTTGCGCCGCCCACGGCGGCATGCCCGCCGGTGGACCCGAAGCCCCCTGCGGCCCGCGCCGATCCGGGAAGCTCCGCCACCTCCTGGAAGCGAACCCTCTCGACCTGCTGGACGACCAGTTGGGCAATCCGGTCGAAGCGCTCGAACCGCACGGACTCGTGCGGGTCGAGATTCACCACGATCACCTTGATCTCCCCACGGTACCCGGCATCAACCGTCCCCGGGGCATTCACGAGGGCGACGCCGCATCGGGCGGCAAGTCCCGAACGCGGGTGCACGAAGGCCGCGTACCCCTCCGGCAGGGCGATGGACACCCCCGTCGGCAGCACGGCCCGCTCCCCCGGCGCCAGTTCCCGGCTCAGGGTGGTGCGCAGGTCGGCCCCCGCGTCCCCGGGGTGCTCGTACGCCGGAAGCGGTACGTCGGGGTCGACGCGCCGGATCAGGACGTTCAGCGCGTCACTGCTCACGGATTCACCTCGAAGGCGCGAGCGCGCCTGATCCGGTCCGGGTCGCTCATGGCGGCCTGGATCTCCTCCTCGCGGCCGTGCTGCACGAAGTGCTCGACCGCGACCTCCACGAAGAGCGCCTCGGCACGGACGGCGAGGGGTCCGTCGGGGCCACCGATCCGGCCGACGGCACGCGAGTAGATCTTGCGTCGGGCCACCGCGGTGACCTCGGCCTCCAGGTGGAGCGTGGCGCCGACGGGGACGGGCCGCAAGAAGTCGGTCTCCAGCCGTCCGGTCACCGCGATCGTGCGCAGCAGCCAGTTCAGCGAGCCGAGCGTCTCGTCGAGAGCCGCTGCCAGGATCCCGCCGTGGGCCAGACCCGGCGCGCCCTGGTGAGCGGGCCGCACGGTGAACTCGGCGGTGACGCTCACCCCCTCGCCGGCCCGCGTCTCCAGGTGCAGCCCATGGGGCTGCCCGCCGCCGCATCCGAAACAGTGTTCGTAGTGGGCGCCGAGTAGCTCACCGGGTGCGGGAGCGTCGGGATGCCGTACGGGTTTCACGGCGTCGGCCGGAGGCTCAAGAGCTGCGGAATTACCACTCACAGCCGCAGACCTTACCCGCGCGTCCGCCGTGTTCGGACACCGTGCCAAGCTTGGCTTCATGCAGCTCTCCGCCGCCCCTTACGAAGAACGCCTCACCGCCCCCCGCTCGTGGTGGTTCGTCTCGTTCCTCGTGGGCGTCTCCATGGCCCTGATCCTGTTGCCCTTCGGCACCCTGCCGTTGCTCGGCGGCCTGGTCGGCGGCACCGCTGCCGCGGCCGTCGTGGCCAGCTCCTACGGCTCCCTGCGCATCCGGGTCGTGGGTGACTCCCTCATCGCGGGCGAGGCGAAGATCCCGGTCGCGGCCCTGGGCGAGGCGGAGATCCTGGACGCGGAGGAGGCGCGCGCCTGGCGCACGCACAAGGCCGACACCCGTGCCTTCCTGCTGCTGCGCTCCTACATCCCCACGGCGTTGAAGGTGGAGGTCACCGACCGGGACGACCCCACGCCGTATCTGTATCTGTCGACGCGGGAGCCCGAGCGCCTGGCGCAGGCCATCGCGGCGGCGCGGGAAGCGAAGGCGTAGGCCGGGGAAGCCCCCGTCGTCGGTCGGCCCGGCAGTCGTCGGACGTCAGCGCCCGAGCCCGTCGGGGCTTCCGGGGATCTCCCCCATGGTCAGCGGATCCGCGGGGCTCTCCAGCGCCGGCAGTTCCGTCAGCTCGTCCCAGGGGACCTGCATCCTGCGCAGATCGGCGCGGACCTTCGCGGCGACCCTTCTGGTGTCCCGCCGGTTCATGACCGCGCCGACGAGGGCGCCCACCATGAAGGGCATCAGATTCGGCAGGTCGCGGACCATGCGCTTCATGATCTGCTGGCGCAGCTCGCGCTTCATCTGGCCGCCGAGGGCCGAGTTGACCGAGGACGGCTTCAGCACGTCTATCCCGCGTTCGCCCGACCACGAGCGCAGATACGCGGTACTGCGGTCCTTGAGACTGCCCGTCGGCCGCAGGCCGTAGACCTCGTGGAGTTCCGCGATCAGTTTGAGCTCGATCGCCGCGACCCCGGTGATCTCCGCGGCCAGTTCGGTCGGCATCGCGGGCGGCACGGGCAGCATCGCCGCCGCACCGATGCCCGCGCCGACGGTGGACGTGGCGTTCGCCGCGCCGGCCACGAGTCTGTCGGCCATCTCCTCCGGTCCGAGCCCCGGGAACTGCCGACGAAGCGTCTGAAGGTCCCGTACGGGGACCCGGGGGGCGATGGCGATGATCCGGTCGGCCAGGTGCCCGAGGCCCGCTCTGGCCCGCCTGCCGCCCTGTCGGGCGCCTTCCAGGGCCAGGCCCTTGGCCCTGTCCCGGATGACCGCCGCCCTCCGCCTTGCAACGGGGGCGGCGATCCACGCCGGTACCGGGAGGTCACTCCGGCCCGCCGCGGGTTCGAGCGAGGCAGATCCCGCCGGGACTGCTCCCGTGCCGGATGAGCCTCGCTCGTCGTCACGCACGCCGTGAGGGCCGTCGGACGGCCCTTTGTCCGTTCCCCGCAGGGGGAAGCGGCGCTTCCTGGGAGGGGTCGAGCCAGTCACGGCCGACCCCGCCTCAGTCGCAGTCGCGGCAGATCGGCTGACCGTTCTTCTCCCGGGCCAGCTGGCTGCGGTGGTGCACCAGGAAACAGCTCATGCAGGTGAACTCGTCCTGCTGCTTCGGCAGCACCCGGACAGCCAGTTCCTCGTTCGAGAGGTCTGCGCCGGGCAGCTCGAGGCCTTCGGCGGCCTCGAATTCGTCGACGTCGACCGCGGAAGCGGACTTGTCGTTCCGCCTGGCCTTCAGCTCTTCAAGGCTGTCTGAGTCGACGTCGTCATCGGTCTTGCGTGGGGTGTCGTAATCGGTAGCCATTTCGCCTCTCCCCCTCTGGGTGTCTGCGGTGTCTCCAGCGCACGTAACGCGTGAGAGGCCGGACTTGTGCCCGCCTCGAGGCGGAGATTTTGCCTCACATCAAGGTCTGTTACTCAATCGACACCCAACCGAACTCCTCACGAGTGATCGGCTTGGATGGCGATCGGGACCGTACACGGTCCGATTGCCGCACTTCAAAGGCGTCTCACCGTGTACTTCCCGTGATCGGGACCCCCGAAAACCCGGATTTTCCGGGCTTTACGCGGGCATTCATGATCACGGAGAGTAGATGGCCGGAAATTCGCCCCTGTGATCGATCACACACGGAGGGGCCTGTCGTAAGCCCAGAAAATTCCGCGCAAAGCGAACATCCCCGCGTGTGTCGCGACATGATCTCAGACAGGGAAGCTGACTCGCATCACGAGCCCACCTCCCTCGCGCGGCCGGGCCTCGATATGGCCGCCGTGCGCCCGGGCCACGGACCGCACGATGGACAGACCGAGCCCGACCCCCTTGTCGCTGCCCGTCCGCTCCGTACGGAGCCGACGGAACGGTTCGAACAGATTGTCGATCTCGTACGCCGGAACGACAGGGCCGGTGTTCGACACGACCAGAACCGCCTGGCCGTGCCGGACGTCCGTGGTCACCTCGACCCAACCGCCCTCGGGCACGTTGTACCGCACGGCATTCTGCACGAGATTCAGCGCGATCCTCTCCAAAAGGACGCCATTGCCCTGAACCACCGCGGTCTTCTGCTCGCCGCGGATCACCACGCCCTTGGCAGCCGCCTCCCCGTGCACCTGGTCGACGGCCTGCTCGGCCACCTCCGCGAGGTCCACCGGCTTGCGTTCGACGATCTGGTTGTCGCTGCGGGCGAGCAGCAGCAGGCCCTCGACGAGCTGCTCGCTGCGCTCGTTGGTGGCCAGCAGCGTCTTGCCCAGCTGCTGCAGCTCCACCGGCGCTCCCGGATCGGACAGGTGCACTTCCAGCAGGGTGCGGTTGATCGCCAGCGGTGTTCTCAGCTCGTGCGAGGCGTTGCCCACGAAGCGCTGCTGGGCGGTGAACGCGCGCTGCAGACGCTCCAGCATGTCGTCGAAGGTGTCGGCCAGCTCCTTGAGCTCGTCGTCCGGGCCGTCCAGCTCGATACGACGGGACAGGTCCGAGCCCGCCACCGCGCGCGCGGTGCGGGTGATCCGGCCGAGCGGGGCCAGCACCCGGCCGGCCATGGCGTAGCCGAACGCGAAAGCGATGATCGCAAGGCCCAGGAGGGCGAGCAGGGAGCGGCTGAGGAGGTCGTCCAAGGCGCGCTGACGCTGGATGGCGTCGCACTGTTTGAGCACCGAGTTGATCTCCTCCACAGGGGCGGAGTTCACGGCGGGACAGCTCGTACTGGTGATCTGGAAGCTCGGTCCGCGAATCTGCAGGGCCTGGCCGCCGCCGCCTTCGTGCAGGGCCTGCGCGGCCAGCAGGTAGATGATCGACAGCAACAGGATGCCGGCGATCAGGAACATGCCGCCGTACAGCAGGGTCAGCCGTATGCGGATGGTCGGGCGGAGCCAGGGGAAGGGCAGCTGCGGGCTCCTGGGGTCCCAGGTGGGCTTCGGGGGCGCCTGGGGAGGGGGTGGGGTCGATGCCACGGCGATCAGATCCGGTAGCCCGAACCGGGGACGGTGACGATCACCGGGGGTTCGCCCAGCTTGCGGCGGAGCGTCATGACGGTCACACGCACGACGTTGGTGAACGGGTCGGTGTTCTCGTCCCACGCCTTCTCCAGGAGCTGCTCCGCGGAGACCACCGCGCCCTCGCTGCGCATCAGCACCTCCAGGACGGCGAACTCCTTGGGTGCGAGCTGCACCTCATTGCCGTCGCGGAAGACCTCTCGGCGGTTCGGGTCGAGCTTGATGCCGGCACGCTCCAGGACCGGCGGCAGCGGCACGCTGGTGCGCCGGCCGAGCGCACGCACGCGTGCGATCAGCTCGCTGAAGGCGAAGGGCTTGGGGAGGTAGTCGTCGGCGCCGATCTCCAGGCCCTCGACCCGGTCGCTGACGTCGCCGGAGGCCGTGAGCATCAGCACGCGCGTGGGCAGGCCGAGTTCGACGATCTTGCGGCAGACGTCGTCGCCGTGCACCAGCGGGAGGTCGCGGTCGAGGACGACCACGTCGTAGTCGTTGACGCCGATGCGCTCCAGGGCGGCCGCACCGTCGTACACGACGTCGACGGCCATGGCCTCCCGGCGCAGTCCGGTGGCCACCGCATCGGCGAGCAGCTGCTCGTCCTCGACGACGAGTACGCGCACGTCGCAGTCCTTCCTGTGTCCACCCGCGCAGCGTCATGGGACGCACGCGGGCGGGGGTCTCGGTGAGTGTCGCGTCCATCCTGCCCTTTTCGGCCATAAGTCGGCGGTAAGACGGGTGGGGGCACCCGAGGGTCAGGCGCGAGGCCCGGGAACGCGAGATTTTCTCGTCGGGTCGAGGTTTCCGCGGAGGGGAGCCAGGGGAGGACGGGTTTACACCCCGCGATCACGCTCTGCATGTGTCGCTGCACCATGTGGCACTACGCGGTCCGCTTGCCGCAGAGCGGGCGTGGGTGTCCGGCACCGTCGCCGCCCGGCAGGGCAGCGCTGGGCACCCGTGAGAGACGTGATCGCCCCTTCCCGACCCGGCACACCCCCGTGCCACCGACCCACGACCCAGGACGAGGGGGCGCAGCATGGACGCATTCACCGCAGGACTTCTGCAGCGCATAAGGGCGACCGAGACCGACCTGACGCGGGCTCGCGTCGAGGGCGACGACTTCCTCGTCGAGGTGGAGCAGGCCGAGCTCGACGACCTGCGCCGCCTCGCCGCCGAGCACGGTGTGGAGGTCGGCGCGACCAGCGTCTAGCGGCAGGCGCGTACGTGGAGGGGCCCCGGCGAATCCAGCGCCGGGGCCCTTTCGCGTGTCCGGGCGGCTGCGGCTCGGCCGTGCTCAGTCGTGCCAGGCGCCGAAGTCCTCCAGCAGGCGCTGGAGGGGCTCGAAGACGCCCGGAGTGGCGGCGATCGCGAGATCGCGTCCGGGACGCTCTGTGGGCCGTCCACCGGTCAGCGCGCCCGCTTCCCGGGCGATCAGGTCGCCCGCGGCGAGGTCCCAGGCGTGCAGACCGCGCTCGTAGTAGCCGTCGAGCCGGCCGACGGCCACGTCGCACAGGTCGACGGCGGCCGAGCCGCTGCGCCGGATGTCCCTGAGGAGCGGGATCAGCCGCTGCGCGACGTCCGCCTGGTGGGTGCGGACCTCGGTGACGTAGTTGAAGCCGGTCGAGACCAGGGCCTGGTCGAGGGGGGCCGCCGGGCGGCAGGCCAGGACGCGCTCCCCCGCCCAGGCGCCGGTCCCCCGGGCTCCGCCGCCGCGGACGGCGTGGAACGTCTCGCCGCGCATCGGGATCCCGACGACGCCGACCACGGTCTCGCCGTCCTGCTCGGCCGCGATGGAGACGGCCCAGGTGGGCAGCCCGTAGAGGTAGTTGACCGTGCCGTCGAGCGGGTCGATCACCCAGCGGACGCCGCTGCTGCCCTCGCTGGAGGCGCCCTCCTCGCCGAGGAAGCCGTCGTCGGGCCGACGCTCGGAGATGAAGCCGGTGATCAGCTTCTCGGCCGCGATGTCCATCTCGGTGACGACGTCGATGGGGCTGGACTTGGTGGCGGCGACCGCGAGGTCGGCCGGGCGGCCGTCGCGCAGGAGCTCGCCGGCGCGGCGGGCGGCCTCCCGGGCGAGCGCTAGCAGTTCTGTGTGCAGGGGGTCGGTCACACCGTTCCTCACGCGTAGGGGCTGTCGGCGCCCGCGGCGGCGGGCTTGGGGGCGCGGCCGGGGCAGCAGCCGACCGGGCACAGGTGGTGGCTCGGCCCGAGCGCTCCGAGGGCGCACGGGGTGACCTCCAGGCCGCTCTCCACCGCCGCGCGCTCCAGGACGAGCTCACGGACCGCGGCGGCGAAGCGGGGGTCGGCGCCGACGGTGGCCGAACGGCGCATCGGCAGGCCGAGCTCGCGCGCCTTGGCGTCGGCCTCCGTGTCGAGGTCGTAGAGAACCTCCATGTGGTCGGAGACGAAGCCGATGGGGGCGATGACGACCGCCGGGACACCGGCCGCGTGCCGCTCCTCCAGGTGGTCGCAGATGTCCGGCTCCAGCCAGGGGATGTGCGGCGCGCCGGAGCGGGACTGGTAGACGAGCTGCCACGGGTGGTCCACGCCGGTGCGCTCGCGGACGGCGTCGGCGATCAGCCGCGCGGTGTCCAGGTGCTGCCTCACGTACGCGCCGCCGTCCCCGTGACCCTCGACCGGGCCGGAGGCGTCCGCGGCCGAGACCGGGATCGAGTGGGTCGAGAAGGCGAGGTGCGCGCCGTCCCGGACGCCCTCGGGAAGGTCGGCGAGCGAGCGCAGCACGCCGTCGATCATGGGTTCCAGGAAGCCGGGGTGGTTGAAGTAGTGCCGCAGCTTGTCGACCCTGGGCGGTTCGAGGCCCTCGGCCTCCAGCGCGGCCAGCGAGTCGGCGAGGTTCTCACGGTACTGGCGGCAGCCGGAGTAGGAGGCGTAGGCGCTGGTGGCGAGGACGAGCACGCGGCGGCGGCCGTCGGCGACCATCTCGCGCAGGGTGTCCGTGAGGTACGGGGCCCAGTTGCGGTTGCCCCAGTAGACCGGCAGGTCCAGGCCGTGGCCGGCGAAGTCCTTGCGCAGGGCGTCCAGCAGGGCGCGGTTCTGGGCGCTGATGGGGCTGACCCCGCCGAACAGGAAGTAGTGCTGCCCCACTTCCTTGAGGCGTTCCTTGGGGATGCCGCGCCCGCGGGTCACGTTCTCCAGGAACGGGACCACGTCGTCCGGGCCTTCCGGGCCGCCGAAGGAGAGCAGGAGCAGGGCGTCGTAGGGAGTGGCATCGAGCGCGTCTGGCATGGGTCGATCCTGCCACCCGGCTGCGACAGCCGGAAAACGGCCGGGCGGGCCGGCCCCGCGCGCGAAACCGGTTCACCAGGGTGCGTTAGGGTTGCCTAAGTTCGCTCGTCAGCTGTATGAGCTGTATTCACGCCTTACCGGTTCGGCCGGGCACCGCACACCCGCCGGGTCCTGCCGAACCTCCTCTCCTCGCGCCGCGCCGAGCCTTCACGCGCGCGTGAGCCGGACCACCGGAGACCCTGTGCCCAGCCCGTACCGCGCTCTGTTCACGGCCCCCGGCTCCAAGGCGTTCTCCGCCGCGGGGTTCCTGGGCAGGATGCCGCTGTCGATGATGGGCATCGGCGTGGTCACGATGGTTTCCCAGCTCACGGGCCGTTACGGGCTCGCGGGCGCGCTGTCGGCGACCATCGCGCTGGCGGCCGCGCTCCTCGGGCCGCAGATCTCGCGCATGGTGGACGTGCACGGGCAGCGCCGGGTGCTGCGCCCCGCGACGCTGGTCGCGCTCGCGGCCGCGGCCGGGCTGCTGCTGGCCGCGCACTTCGCGTGGCCGGAGTGGGTGCTGTTCGTGTGCGCCGTCGGCATCGGCACCGTGCCCAGCCTCGGCGCCATGGTCCGGGCCCGCTGGGCGGCTCTGTACCGGGGCACCCCGAAGCTGCACATCGCGTACTCCTTCGAGTCCGTGGTGGACGAGGTGTGCTTCATCTTCGGGCCGATCATCTCCATCGGCCTGTCCACGGTCTGGTTCCCGGAGGCCGGGCCGCTGCTGGCGGCCTGCTTCCTCGCCGTCGGCGTCTTCTGGCTGACCGCCCAGCGGGCCACCGAGCCCGAGCCCCATCCGCGCGGGCAGCGCGACAGGGGTTCCGCGCTGCGCTCGCCGGGCCTGCAGGTCCTGGTGTCCACCTTCGTCGCGACCGGAACGATCTTCGGGGCGGTCGACGTGGTCACCGTGGCCTTCGCCGACGAGCGCGGTCACAAGGGCGCCGCCAGCCTCGTCCTGGCGCTGTACGCGGCCGGCTCCTGCCTGGCGGGGATCGTGTTCGGCCTGCTGCGGCTCAAGGGGTCGCCGGAACGTCGCTGGCTGCTGGGCGTGTTCATGATGGGCGTGAGTATGATCCCCCTCCTACTGGTCGGAAACCTGCCGTCTCTGGCCGTGGCGCTCTTCGTAGCGGGTCTGGCCATCGCTCCCACGATGATCACCACCATGTCCCTCATCGAAGAGCACGTACCGCGCGCACAACTGACCGAGGGCATGACCTGGATCAGCACCGGGCTCGCCGTCGGGGTGGCGCTCGGCTCCTCCCTCGCAGGCTGGGTCATCGACGCGGCCGGGGCGCGGGCCGGGTACGGGGTTCCGGCGGTGTCCGGAGCCGTCGCGGTCGCGGTCGGTTTCCTGGGCTACCGCCGGCTGAGCAGGCCGGCTCCGGGTCGGGGAGGCACCGTTGAGCAGCAC
Source organism: Streptomyces humidus (assembly GCF_014649655.1). Taxonomy (GTDB): domain Bacteria; phylum Actinomycetota; class Actinomycetes; order Streptomycetales; family Streptomycetaceae; genus Streptomyces; species Streptomyces humidus. The sequence continues at coordinate 78,238 of NZ_BMTL01000013.1, forward strand.
AGCGAGCGGGAAGAACGGCACGTGGCGTAACTGGGGCGGCAACGTCGTCACACGCCCTGCGCGGGAGGTCACGCCCGCCTCCGTCGACGAACTGGCCGAGGCGCTGCGCCGGGCCGCCGAGGACGGCATGAAGGTGAAGGCGGTCGGCACCGGCCACTCCTTCACGTCGATCGCGGCGACCGACGGTGTGTTGATCCGCCCTCAACTCCTGACCGGCATCCGCAAGATCGATCGCGACGACATGACCGTCACGGTCGAGGCCGGAACGCCGCTCAAGAGACTCAACCTGGCCCTGGCGCGCGAGGGTCTGTCGCTCACGAACATGGGCGACATCATGGAGCAGACGGTCTCCGGGGCCACCAGCACCGGCACCCACGGCACCGGCCGCGAGTCCGCCTCCATCGCCGCCCAGCTCAAGGGCCTCGAACTCGTCACCGCGGACGGCTCGGTGCTCGTCTGCTCCGAGAAGGAGAACCCCGAGGTCTTCGCGGCCGCCCGGATCGGCCTGGGCGCCCTCGGCGTCGTCACCGCGCTCACCTTCGCCGTGGAGCCCGTGTTCCTGCTCACCGCGCGCGAGGAGCCGATGTCCTTCGACAAGGTCCTCGCCGAGTTCGACGAGCTGTGGGCCGAGAACGAGCATTTCGAGTTCTACTGGTTCCCGCACACCGGCAGCACCAACACCAAACGCAACAACCGCAGCGCCGGCCCGGCCGAGCCGGTGAGCCAGGTCGCGGGCTGGATCGAGGACGAGCTCCTCTCCAACGGCGTCTTCCAGGTGGCCCAGTGGGTCGGCCGGGCGGCGCCCGCCACGATCCCGGCGATCGCCCGGCTCTCCAGCAAGGCCCTGTCGGCGCGCACCTACACCGACATCCCCTACAAGGTGTACACGTCGCCGCGCCGGGTGCGGTTCGTCGAGATGGAGTACGCGGTCCCGCGGGAGGCGGTGACCGAGACGCTGCGCGAGCTCAGGACGATGATCGACGGATCGGGGCTGCGGATCAGCTTCCCCATCGAGGTGCGCACCGCTCCCGCCGACGACATCACCCTGTCCACCGCCTCCGGCCGCGACAGCGCGTACATCGCCGTCCACATGGTCAAGGGCACGCCCTATCAGGGGTACTTCACCGCGGCCGAGCGCATCTTCACCGCGTACGAGGGCCGCCCGCACTGGGGGAAGGTCCACACGCGGGACGCGGAGTACTTCGCCGGCGTCTATCCGCGCTTCGAGGAGTTCACGGCGCTGCGGGACCGGCTGGATCCCGATCGTCTGTTCCAGAACGACTACCTGAGGAGGGTCCTGGGGACGTGACGGGGGGTGCGGGCGCGCCGGGCGGCCGGATCGTGACCGCCGTCGCGCGTCGGGCGCCACGGCGTCCCCGGGCTCGGAAGAAACCACGGGGCCGTGCTCCGGGATCGCGTGAAGTGTGCCACGCCCAAGATCGGGAAGGCTTGTGACGGAGGGCCGGAACCCCTCTTTTGCCAGAACTCGGGTGGCGCGCCAATCCACGCACGTGGCCCAAATGGAGTACTGTTGCCAGCCCTGGGCCCGGTCTCCCGCCAGGATGTCCGGGGCCTCGCTGGACCGCATGGAGGGGACTGGTTGCACAGGGTGGCGATGTCGGTCACTCAGCGTGGCGGGTAGGTTACCGTGCCATAACGGCGACGTAGGGCCTGTGTCCGACACGCCGGGCAACTCGGCAAGGTTGTGGCAGGCTGCACCCGGGCAGGCCACACTCGACTAGCGGAAGCAGCGACGCACGTGACGTCGGCAGGCACCACCCGGGAGGTCCCCATGCCCGAACTGCGTGTCGTGGCCGTCTCGAATGACGGCACACGGCTGGTGCTGAAGGCTGCGGACAGCACGGAGTACACGCTTCCGATCGATGAGCGTCTGCGCGCCGCCGTACGCGGCGACCGTCCCCGCCTCGGCCAGATCGAGATCGAGGTGGAGAGTCATCTCCGCCCCCGCGACATCCAGGCGCGTATACGTGCCGGTGCGACGGCCGAAGAAGTCGCGCAGATGGCGGGCATCCCCGTCGACCGCGTGCGCCGCTTCGAGGGCCCCGTGCTGGCCGAGCGTGCCTTCATGGCCGAGCGCGCCCGCAAGACTCCGGTGCGTCGGCCCGGCGAGAACGCCGGTCCGCAGCTCGGTGAGGCCGTCCAGGAACGGCTGTTGCTCCGCGGCGCCGAGAAGGACACCGTCCAGTGGGACTCGTGGCGCCGCGACGACGGCACCTGGGAGGTCCTGCTGGTCTACCGGGTCGCGGGCGAGCCGCACTCGGCGAGCTGGACGTACGACCCGCCCCGGCGGCTCGTCCAGGCCGTCGACGACGAGGCGCGTTCGCTGATCGGCGAGTCCGACGACCTGGCCGCCCCCGAGCCCAGCTTTCCGTTCGTCCCGCGTATCGCCCGGCTGCCCCGCGACCGTCCGCTGGACCGCACCCTCGACCGGCCCGGCCTGCCCGCCCAGCCGTCCGAGCCGGACGAGGAGAACGCCGGCGAGCGCGAACGCGACTCGCTGACCAGCCTGTTGGAGGCGGTGCCGAGCTTCCGTGGCGACATGGTCGTCCCGGAGCGCCCGACGACGGAGCCCGTCACGGAGGAGCCCGACGAGCAGGAGGTCCTCGCCGAGGAGCCCGCCGCGCCGGCCGCCTCCGCCGGTTCCGCCTACGCGGACGTTCTCATGCCGCGTTCCGTCGGCAGTCACCGTGACCGTCTGATCGGCGCCACCGACCGTCAGGCCGAGGCGGACGGCGTCCGTCCGGGCCGTCGGGCCGCGGTGCCGAGCTGGGACGAGATCGTGTTCGGCACCCGGCGGAAGAAGCAGGAGTAAGCGTCCCGGCAACTCCCCCGGGACGCAGGCCGGTTCCCACGTCCCGGGGGCCGGATCGCCGGATCGCCGGATCGCCGGATCGCCGGATGACAGGACCACCGGGTAGGAGGCTCCGCGCCGACCCTGCGTACGCGCGAAGGGCCGCACTCCGGGGTGCGGCCCTATTGACCGGCCCGTCACGCCGGACGGGTCACCCCGGGTCGGGGCCCACGGCGACCGGGCGGGCCGGGTCCGCGGACCACTCCGACCAGGACCCGACGTACAGAGCCGCCGGGATGCCCGCCACCGCCAGGGCAAGCACCTCGTGAGCGCCGGAGACCCCTGAGCCGCAGTACACGCCCACCTCGACGCCCTGCGACGCACCCAGGGCCTTGAAGCGGTCCCTCAGCTCCTCCGCGGGCAGAAAGCGGCCGTCCGGAGCGACGTTGTCGTTGGTGGGCGCGGACACCGCACCCGGGATGTGCCCGCCGACCCGGTCGATCGGCTCGACCTCACCCCGGTACCGCTCCCCCGCGCGGGCGTCGAACAACACGCCGGAGCGGGCGAGGGCCGCCGCGTCGTCCGCGTCGAGCAGACCCCCGGCGCCCGGCGCCGGCGCGAAGTCGCCCTCCTCGCGCGGGGGAACGTCTGTCGAGAGCTCGCCCGACCATGACGGCAACCCCCCGTCGAGGACTCGCACGTCCGGGTGACCCGTCCAGCGCAGCAGCCACCACGCGCGCGCCGCCGCCCATCCCTGCCCGCCGTCGTACACGACCACCGGCGTCCGGGCCGAGACGCCCGCCCGGCGCATGGCGGCGCCGAACTCCGCGAGGTCCGGCAGCGGGTGCCGGCCGCGGTCGCCCGACGGTCCCGCGAGCTCCTCGTCCAGGTCCACGTAGACCGCGCCGGGCACATGCCCCGACTCGTACGCGGCCCGGCCGTCGAACAGCGGCTCCCCGGCCGCCTTCGCCACGCTGAGCTGCCAGCGGACGTCGAGGACCACGGGCGGATCGCCCCCGGCCAGCTCGTCGGCCAGTTCCGATGCGGTGATGATGGCGTTCATGTCCCCCATCCTCGCGTACGGGGTGGCCCCGGCGCTCAGGTCCGGCTACTCTGCTCGGCCGGACCCGCTCGATCACGCGGCGTGCGGGGGCGAACACGTGCCGTACAGGCGATCGACATGCGGCGACCATCGCGCGCCGACCGAAGAGAAACCCCATCAGGCATCCTCCGAGGGCTGAGGCGACGCGGCCACCACGAGTGGCCGAGGAGAGAGTGACGATGACCGAGGCAGGCGGGCCGGCCGGCCCGATCGGCGCAGCACATGCCCGCTACGCGCCCGGTACACCCTGCTGGGTGAGTCTGATGGCGCACGGGTTGACGGCGACTCAGGAGTTCTACGGCGGGCTCTTCGGCTGGGAGTTCCAGCCCGGCCCGCAGCAGCTCGGCCCCTATGTGCACGCGCTGCTCGACGGCCGCGAGGTGGCCGGCATCGGCAAGCTGGCCCCGGACCGGCATCTCCCTGTCGCCTGGACGCCCTACTTCGCCTCGGACGACGTGGACTCGACCGCCGAAACGGTACGGCTGTGCGGGGGCACGATCGGGGTGGGCCCGCTGGAGGCCGCCGACGCCGGCCGTCTCGCGATCGGCTCCGACCCCTCCGGCGCCGTCTTCGGCGTCTGGCAGGCCGGCGCCCATGTGGGCACCGAGGTCACCGGCGTTCCCGGCACGCCCGTCTGGTACGAGCTGACGACCTACGAGACCGCGAGCGTCCGCAAGTTCTACGCGACGGTGTTCGGTTACGCGGAGGAGGCGGCGCCGGCGACCGACTTCGACCACGTGACCCTGCGTGTCGACGGCCGGCCGGTCGCCGGGGTCCACGGGGTGGGCGCGGCGCTGGCCCGGGATCTGGGGCCGCACTGGACTACGTACTTCGAGGTGGCCGACGTGGACGCGGCCCTCACGCTCGTCGTGGGCCTCGGCGGACGCGTCCTCGGGCCGGCTCATGACAGCGCGTACGGGCGCGTGGCGGCCGTGGTCGATCCCGAGGGGGCCCACTTCTCCCTGCTCCAGGACGCGCCCTGAGCATCCGCCTCCGGCCCGCGGGCCGCCCGGGCCGGGCCTGCTGAACCGACGGCACGTCGGGCGGCAGGGACGCAGCCCGCGCCGACGACGCGGGCATCCGGCGCCGGTGGTGGCGTCGGCACAGGACCTCGTGGCCGATCGTGTCGGCCTGGTGCTGTGGGGACGGCGCCCTCTGCCGCGTCTGCCGTGGACAAGTCGACGGCGCGTCAGGTCCGTCGGCCGGATGGGAAGGGCCGAGTTGGGCCGCAGCGTGTGCGGCACGGACCGGTCCGCCCCTTGCGCGGGTGGGCGCAGGGCAGCCATGTCCTGCCGACCGGCTCGTGCCGGCGTCCGCTCCAGGAGAGCGGGCACTTCCTATCGTGGGGACCGCGTACCGCCCGTCGTGCCGCGACGGCCCGTGCCTGCGTATGTGACCGCGATGACGAAGGTCAGGCCGACGACCGCGGCGGGAGCGATCGCCGCCGCCGCGAGCCGGTCCGCGCCGTCCTCGGGTCCGGCGGCCACCAGGAGGGCCGCCGTGGCCACGGCGGCGGCCAGTCCGCAGAACAGGAGGGCGGCGAAGGCGTGCCGGGAGCGGCCGTGTCCGGGCCGGCCGGGGGCCGGCGCCGCGAAGTGACGGGCGATCTCCCGCACCTCCCGGCGGTGCTGCGCGGCGGCACGGATCCGCAGTGCGGCCGCGACGGTCGCACCCGCCACCGCCATGACGCAGGCCGCCTGCAACCTCACGCCGGCGAAGAGCACTGCGGCGACGACCGCGGCCGTGCTCCAGCCGGTCAGGCAGGCCGCCGCCGCGGTACGGCGGGAGACCGGCCGGTCGGCCCCGGCGCGCAGATCGGCGAGGGCAGGGACGTACCAGACGCAGCCGGCGGCGGTCGCCAGCGCGGCGCCGAGCGCCGGGACGGTGTGGGACACCTCAGCTCACCGCCTCGGCCGCGGCGATCTCGGGGTGGTGGAGGTCGAAGGCCGGCGACTCGGACCGGATCCGCGGCAGCCTGGTGAAGTTGTGCCTCGGGGGCGGGCAGGAGGTCGCCCACTCCAGCGAACGGCCGTAGCCCCACGGGTCGTCGACCTCGACCGGCGTGCCGTACCTGGCGGTCTTCCAGACGTTGTAGAAGAACGGCAGGATCGACAGGCCCAGCAGGAACGACCCGATCGTGGACAGGGTGTTGAGGGCGGTGAAGCCGTCGGCGGCCAGGTAGTCGGCGTACCGGCGGGGCATGCCCTCCGCGCCCAGCCAGTGCTGGACGAGAAAGGTCAGGTGGAAGCCCACCGTGAGCGTCCAGAAGGTGATCTTGCCGAGGCGCTCGTCGAGCATCTTGCCGGTGAACTTGGGCCACCAGAAGTGGAAGCCGGCGAACATCGCGTACACGACCGTGCCGAAGACCGTGTAGTGGAAGTGCGCGACGACGAAGTACGAGTCGGAGAGGTGGAAGTCCATCGGCGGCGAGGCCAGGATCACGCCCGTGAGGCCGCCGAAGACGAAGGTGATGAGGAAGCCCGTGGTCCACAGCATGGGCGTCTCGAAGCTGAGCGAGCCCTTCCACATGGTGCCGATCCAGTTGAAGAACTTCACGCCCGTCGGCACCGCGATCAGGAACGTCATGAAGGAGAAGAACGGCAGGAGAACGCCGCCGGTGACGTACATATGGTGCGCCCACACCGTCACCGACAGGCCCGCGATCGCGATCGTCGCGCCGATCAGGCCCATGTAGCCGAACATCGGCTTCCGGGAGAAGACGGGGATCACCTCGGAGACGATCCCGAAGAACGGCAGCGCCAGGATGTACACCTCCGGATGGCCGAAGAACCAGAAGAGGTGCTGCCACAGCAACGCGCCGCCGTTGGCCGCGTCGAAGACATGGCTGCCGAACTTGCGGTCGCACTCCAGGGCGAACAGGGCCGCAGCCAGGACCGGGAACACGATCAGGACCAGCACCGCGGTCAGCAGCACGTTCCACACGAAGATCGGCATCCGGAACATGGTCATGCCCGGTGCGCGCATGCAGATGATCGTGGTGATGAAGTTGACCGCACCGGCGATCGAGCCGAAGCCCGACAGCGCCACGCCCATGATCCACAGGTCGGCGCCGAGGCCCGGCGAGTGGACGGCGTCGGACAGCGGCGCGTACAGGAACCAGCCGAAGTCGGCGGCGCCGCCCGGGGTGAGGAACCCGAACGCGGCGATCGACGAGCCGAACAGGAAGAGCCAGTAGGCGAGCATGTTCAGCCGCGGGAACGCCACGTCCGGGGCGCCGATCTGCAGCGGCATGATCCAGTTGGCGAAGCCGGTGAACAGCGGCATCGCGAACATCAGCAGCATGATCGAGCCGTGCATGGTGAACGCCTGGTTGAACTGCTCGTTCGACATGATCTGCAGACCGGGCCGGGCCAGTTCCGCGCGCATCAGCAGGGCCGTCACACCGCCGACGACGAAGAAGACGAACGCGGTGACCAGGTACATCGTCCCGATCTTCTTGTGGTCGGTGGTCGTCAGCCAGTCCGTCCACGACGATCCGCCCGAGGTGTGCTCCGCCCGTCCGGATGCCTCGTCGGCCACGGCGACCGCGGCGTGCGGCCGCTCGGTCCCCATCTGCTGTATCTGTGCCTCGTCCACCGGACGGCGTCCTCCCTATCTGTCTCGTGCAACGACGAGCCGGAAGTGCCGAGGTGCGGGATGCAGACCTGGCTCTTCGCGGCCGCCGTCACATGATCAGCTGTGGGGTACCGGGGCCGGATAGGGCCGAACAGCCCCTCCGAAGCCCCTCGGACAGGGTCGAACATCCCTTTTCGCGCCGCTGAGCGGCCCGGCGCGCATCGTCTTGCCCAGCCCTCGCTTTGCCCAGCCCTCGCCTTGCCCAGCCCTCGCCTTGCCCAGCCCTCGCGGGCCGCTGAGCACCGATCGAGAGGCGCCAGGAAGCCGGGAGCGCCGGGCGACGGCACCGACGACGCGAGGCCCGCACACGACGAACCGCTCCGGAGACCATGCGCCTTCCCCTGCCCGGAAAACGCCCGCCCGCCCCGCGGAGGGGGCGGGCGGGCGCTTGTTCACAGGCTCGGCAGGGTGCCGTCCAGCGTGCCGTACGTGTCGTACAGGTCCTCCACGGCCAGGACCATGGACTCCACGCCGGGTTCGCGGACGATGACGAGACCCTTCATCCAGAGGTAGGTCCCGTTCAGGTTCTCACCGGTGTCGCGACACCGGTCCAGGATCTCCTGGATCTTGCTCATGGCCAGGACTACGGCGAACCAGCGTTTGCCGCCGGGGCCGGTGACGAGCACATCGCCGTCGTCGAGCGTCCCGGGCTCGTCGCCCGTCTCCACCGTGAACCGGAAGGTGAGTTCGGGCCTGCGGACCGTCCAGAACGGCTCATCGACCTCGATGTCCATGCGACTCCTCATCCATACAGCTTCTTCAGCCTCGCGATGACGTCGTCCTCGTTCTTCTTGTCGGACTTGCCGAGGACCTCGATCGTGTCACCCGTCTTCCGGTAGAACAGCCGCGCGCCGTGCGCACTGCGGGCGTACCTGACGTTGCCGAAGAGCGCCTTGGTGCCGGTGCCGGAATTCAGGTTGCCCGACATCAGCTTCTGGAACATGTTGTTGAGATCGCGCTGGACCGTCTGGTCCCGGCCCGCCTGCTCGGCCAGTTCCTTGAGCCTCTTGTCCTTCCCGACGAGGGACTTCATGCAGAACTTCGCCTCGGGAGCCGCCGACGCCGAGAACGCCTTGCGCGCGGCCGCGGCCGGAGCGAGGCCCAGCATGTCGTCGGCGAGGGTGAGCAGGCACTGCGCCGGCGCCTGCCCCTTGCGCAGGATCTCCAGCAGCTTGCGCAGCCGGTCCAGGGTGTGCTTCGCCTGGACCGTGTCGTCGAGGAACTTCGCGATACCGCTGCCGACCTTGGCGATGGCCTTGCCCAGCGCCGGGATCTTACCGACGGCGAGGACGAGGCCGGCGGCGTTGACGAGGGTCCACAGGCAGCTCACGACGTCCCCGGAGCCCAGGCAGCGCTTGAGGTCCTTCTCCCCGATGAACTCCAGGAGGATGTCCGCGCCGTTCTGCTTGACCCAGTCGATGACGTCCAGGGAGGCGAGGGCCTTCGCGGAGCGGTAGTCGTCCACGCAGGACTGGCCGCACTCCTTGAGCAGGAGCGCCTCGTCGCTCGCGGACAGGCCGGGACCGGAGTCGGGACTTCCCGTCGCGGCGGAGGCGCGGTCCGCCTCGACCCGCTTGCGGTACTCCTCCTCCGCCGAGTCGGCGGCGGCGTCGGCCTCCTCGGCGGAGCCCTGCGCGTCCTTGGCCGCGGCCTCGGCGCCGGTGGCGTCGTCCTCCGCCTCGGTCGCCGTGGCCCGCGCGCTCGCGGCGTCGGCGTCGGCGGCCTTCGCGGCGGAACGAGCACCTGCCGCGTCGCGCTCGGCCTCGGTGGCCTCGCTGTCGGCGGCGGTCGCCTCGGCCCGTGCGGTGTAGGCGGCGGACTGGGCGTAGGCCGCGTCGGAGCCGGCCTGGCGGTCGTACTCCTGGGCGCCGGCGTCAGCCTTCTTCGCGGCTTCGGCGGACTTCGCGGCGGCTGCCGCGGAGACCCGTGCGGCGGCGACCGCCGCTGCGGCGCGGGCGGCGTCGGCGGCGGCGGCCGCCGCTGCCTTCGCGGCAGCCTTGGCGTCGGCGGCGGCCTTGTCGGCGAGCGCCTTCGCGGTGGCGGCGGCCTTGGCCGCATCGTCGGACTTGGCCTTCGCGGCGGCGGCCTGCTGTTCGGACAGCGTCAGCGAGGTCTGGCCGACGAGGACGGCGAACGCGGCGGAGGAGTCCGTCTCCTTGTACGCGGTGCCGATGTTGACGGCCTCGTTGGCAGGCTTGATCACCTCGGCCGCCGAGTCGCGGGCGGCGGTGGCGTGCTCGGCCGCCGCATAGGCGTAACCGGCGGTGACGGCCGCCCAGGAGGCGGTCTTGTCAGCCTCGGAACGGGCGGCGGTGGCCTCGGTGCGCGCGGTGACGGCGGCAGCGGCGGCCTTCTTGGCCTCCACCTCCGCGTTCTCGGCGTTCTTCTGCGCGGCTGCTGCCGCTTCGATCGCGGTGGCGGCGGCGGCGTGCGCGGTGACCGCGGCGGCATGCGTCGTCCGGTAAGCGGCCTGGGCGGTCTGTGCCGCCGACTCCGCCCGGTACGCCGCCCCGTCGGCCCTGATGGACGCCGCGCGGGCGGCGACGGCCGCGGTGGTCGCGGTGTCGGCCTCCTGTTGGGCGTCGGCCGCGGCGGATGTCGCCGTGTTCGCGGCGGCGCGCGCCTCGGTGGCGGCGGCCCGGGTCTCCTGCGCGGCAGCGGTGCCCTCGGCGGCAGCGGCGGCGGATTCGAGCGCGGCGGCGCGGGAGAGCGCGGCCTGCTTGTCGCGGGCGGCGTCCTTCGCCCGGTTCTTGGCCTCGTACGCCCGTTGCTGGGCCGCGATCGCGGTGGCGTACCCCTCCTCGGCGGTGGCGCCCGAGGTCTCGGCGGCGGAACGGGCCGAGGCCGCCGTGGCCTGGTCCTGCTTGGCCCGGGTCTCGGCGGCCTCCGCCTTGGCGCGCTCACGGGTGGCGTTGGCGTGCTCGGCCCCGGCGGTCGCGGCGGCGGCCTCGGCGGTGGCACGGGCCGCCTTCGCGGTCGCCGCCCCGGCCTGCGCCGTCTTCTCGGCGGCCTCGGCGGTGGTCTGCGCGGTCTTGGCCTTGGCGGCGTTGGCCGCCGCCTCCTTGGCCTGGGCGTCGGCCGCGTCCGCGGCGGCCTTCGCCTGGGCGGCGGCCTCCTCGGCGGCGGCCCGACGGAATTCGGTGTTGATCGCGTGGGCCTGCGTCTGGGACAGCGCGAGCTGGGCCTTGCTGTCGGCGACGGTCGCCTTGGCCGCGTTCAGCGCGGTCTGTGTGGCCTTCGCGGCGGCCTGCGTCGCGGCGTACGAGGCCTTCACGACCTGCACCGACTGCTGGGCGTAGAGCAGACCCCGGCCGCGTGGCGTCCTCGCGGCGTCGGCGATGGCGTACGCGCTGGTCTGGGCGGCGGCGGCCTTGTCGGCGGCGGTCTTGGCGGCCGTGACCGCGGCATTGGCCAGCGTGACCTGGGCGGCGGCCTTGTCGCGGGCCTTGGTCAGGTCCGTCGCGGCCTGTGTGAACAGGCTCTTGGCGGGGCGCCCGGGTTCGTCGGCGGGCTTGCCGGCCCAGAACTTCTGCCAGGTGAGGATCTGGTCGGCCAGCCACGCCTGGCCGATCGACTCGATCATCGCGTCGGTGGCCTTCTGCGCCTGCGCGGCGGCGCTCCCCTCGGCGGCCATGATGTCGGCACGCGGCTTGGCCTGCCCGGCGTACTCCTGCTCCCACTCCGCGTAGGCGGCGGCCGTCACCGGGGCGAGGACACGGCGCGGGTCCTGGGGGTTCCAACTGTCGCAGCCGGCCCAGGAGACCTTGAGGGACTCCACCTCCGTGCGGTACTCGGGCGAGCCGTCGGCCGGGGCCTGGGTGGGGAAGCCGCCCTGTCGCAGATAGCGGGCGATGTCGCTGGAGGTGATGGAGTTGAATGGCCCCTCGACGTTGCCCGGATAGAGGGTGAAGTCGGCGAGCTGGTCGTCGCCCGCCGGGCTCTTGCCCTTCAGGGACGCGGCGAGCTTGCGGGCGCCGTCCAGGGACGCGGCGCTCGGGGCGCTGCGGCCGTCCTGCCCGAACGTGTCGTACAGCGCCTCCTGCGGGCCCAGGGTGAACGCCTTGATGCCGGCGTCGAACTCGGGGGAGATCAGGGACATCCCGGTGGCGCCGGTCGCGCTCATCGCGTACGGGCGGTTCGCGGCCTCCCAGCCCTTCTTGCGGGCGTCGGCCCCCTGGACGTAGGCGACGGCGCTCGCCCGGTCGGCGCGCAGGGCGTCGTCCAGGAGGCTCGGATAGATGTTGTCCTTGCGCAGCAGGGCGGCGGCGAGGTCGGCGTCGGTGCCGTTCAGGGCCTTCGTCGCGGCGGCCTTGACCGTGGCGCCGCCGATGTGGAGGGCATGGCCGACCTCACAGCGGTCGGCGCGCGGGCCCTGGCCGAAGGTGATGCGGGCCCCGGCGCCGTTGTCCGGGAGCGGGTCGGCCGCCTGGGCGGGCAGAGCGTACGCCAGGCCGGTGAGCAGGGACACAGCGGTGGTCAGCGCCGTGCCTGCCAGTCCTCGTCTTAACCGTCGGTGTCTGAGCATGTGGCTCCTCACGTCGCATGGGCGATCGGGAGGAAGCGGGCATCCGTGACATCATGACGGCCCCACGGAAAGCTGACGGCGGGCATGACGGCACCACGCAGCACGTGAAGAATCTCAATGAATCGGGCAAGGCCGTCACAGTGGTCAGGAGTGGACGGCCGCCCTCTTCCCCCGTTGAACGCACAGAGCCTGGCACATCGAAAGGGCTTGCGAAAGGGCTTTCCCGGATACGGCAGGGTGGATGATCGCGCCCCCCTGCGGGCGCACCCACACATCCCGGGATCAAGCAGACGACCAGGTGACGGCACGTCATATGTGCTGCATTTCCGGCAAGTTAGCGGGGAACGACCTGGGCCGCCGCATGAACTCACCGTGCGACGCGATGTCTGCCGGTCGTCCGGACGGCGAGTCTCGGCGCACCTGACGGGACACCCCGTGCGGGCGGAGACCGAGAGGCTCCGCGGACCACGGCCGCGGTGAACCGCGCCCCACGGGGCCGACCGCGCTCAGTCGGAGGCCACCGGCAGGACGTCCGGCGAGAGCGCGCCGGCCCGGACGGAAGCGCTCGTCATGCGGCGACGATGGTGGCGCCTGCACAGGACCTCGTAGCCGATCGTGTCGGCCTGGTCGACGTCGCCGACGACGACCTGCGCGCCCTCGACGACCATGACGCCGCCCACCGTGCGGGCGTTGTGCGTGGCACGGGCTCCGCACCAGCACAGCGCCTCGACCTGCAGTACCTCGACGCGGTCGGCGAGTTCGACGAGCCGCTGGGAACCGGGGAACAGCTTGGACCGGAAGTCGGTGGTGATGCCGAAGGCGTAGACGTCGACGCCGAGGTCGTCGACCACGCGCGCGAGCTGGTCGATCTGCTCCTCGGCCAGGAACTGCGCCTCGTCGGCGATCACGTAGTCCGCGCGGCGGCCCTGCGAGAGGTGGTCGACGAGATAGGCGTACAGGTCCTGGCCGTCCTCGACCTCGACCGCGTCGGTGACCAGACCGAGGCGGGAGGACAGCTTTCCCTCGCCCGCGCGGTCGTCACGGGTGAAGATCATGCCCTGCAGACCGCGGGCGGAGCGGTTGTGCTCTATCTGGAGAGCCAGTGTCGACTTCCCGCAGTCCATGGTTCCGGAGAAGAACACCAGCTCGGGCATGGGGAGTCGAGCGCCTTTCGGTCAAGGAGAGGGACAACGGCGGGAGACGGTTCCGGCTTCAGGAGCGTACTTCGAGCAGGGGGACGAACTGCTCGGCAGGGGTCATCGAACCGTGGTTGCCGACCATCGCCGACTCCTTGGGCTCCCGCTCCGACGCGATGATCAGGACGTCGTCCCGGGCGGCCGCGATCACGTCGCCGAGGCGGCCGTACACCCGCTCGTCGACCTGCGGACCGAACCAGCCCGCCGTGATCGCCTCGTCGCGCGAGGCGACCCAGAACTGTTCGCCGAGCACCTCGCGCCAGCAGGTCAGCACGTCGTCCGCGGCGCCCGGCACGGCGTAGACATGGCGGGCGCGGCCCTCGCCGCCCAGCAGGGCGACGCCGGCGCGCAGTTCCCAGTCCGCGTCGAAGTCGATGCGGTGCTCCTCGTCGAAGGGCACGTCGATCATGCCGTGGTCGGCGGTGACGTAGAGCGCGCTGCGCGGCGGGAGTTGCTCGGCGAGACGCTGGACGAGCCGGTCGACGTGCATGAGCTGACCGCGCCAGGTGTCGGAGGCGACGCCGTAGCGGTGCCCCGCGCCGTCCAGTTCGGCGTAGTAGGTGTAGACGAGGGAGCGGTCGCCTGCGGCGAGCTGTTCGGCGGCGAGGTCCATGCGCTCCTCGCCGGTGAGCCGCCCGTGAAACGTTCCGCCGCTGAGCGCGACCTTGGTCAGCGGGGTGTTCTGGAACGCTGGGGACGACACCTGGGCGGCGTGCACGCCCGCCTGGTGGGCGAGCTGGAACACGGTCGGGTACGGCTGCCACTTCCCCGGCGCGGTCCACGGCTGCCAGCGGAGCTGGTTCATCAGCTCGCCGGTGTCCGGGTTGCGCACGGTGTAGCCGGGCAGCCCGTGCGCGCCCGGCGGGAGGCCGGTGCCGACGGAGGCGAGGGAGGTCGCGGTGGTCGCCGGGTAGCCGGCGGTCAGCGGGCGTCCGGTGCCGCCGCGCGAGCTGCCGAGCAGCGCGTGCAGATAGGGCGCCTCGTCGGGGTGGGCCTTGATCTGCTCCCAGCCGAGGCCGTCGACGAGGAAGACGCAGTTGCGGTCCGCGGGGGCGAGCTCCGGGATCGCCGCGGTCATCCCGGGCACGGCCATGCCCGCCGCCAGCGTGGGCAGCAGGTCGGCCAGGGAGCCGGAACCGTACTCGGGGACGGGGGCGGAGCCGACGACGAGCGGTTCGGGGAAGTCCCAGAGGGCGGACCGGTCCATCAGCGGGTGACGTCCGCGGTGGCTTCGGAGAGCGACTGCGCGAAGGCCAGGGCCTGGCGCACCGTCTCCGGGCCGTCCCCGGCCTCGCTGACGCGCAGGCTGAGGTCGTCCGCCGTCGAGCTGCCCGTGTAGCCGTGGTCGGCGTCGCAGTCGGGGTCGCCGCAGGCGGCCGGCTCCAGGTCGAGGCGGGAGACGGCGCCCCAGCCGATGGTGAGCACGACCTCGCGCGGCAGGGCGCCCGGCGTGTACGACTCCGGGTTGGCGACCACCCGGCTGAGCACGACCGACGAGATCCTGGCGAGCTTGACGGACTCCGTGGACGTCGTCGCGTAGGGCGTCGGGGAGGTGCTGTCGGCGGCCTGCTCGTCGGTGTGGCTGACGATGAAGCGGTTGCCGGTGAGCACCAGCACGGTCACATGCCGGCGCACCTCGTTCTGGTCGAACGTGGTCTCCTGGTGGACCAGGAACGACCGGATCGGCTCGCCGCCCACGGCGGCCTCCACCGCCTCGGCCACGAGGGCCGGGTAGTAGCCGCTGCGCTCGATCGCCGCGCGCAGCCCCTGGGTCGTCGTACTGGTCTTGGCCATGCCCTCCATCCTACGGGGACCCACTGACTGCGAGGCACCGCTCAGGGGCGCCCGGACGGACCCGGGGCGGCCGCGGTCCGTTCCGGCGAGCGTCCGCGGGCCGCGTCCGCCCGGTCGGCGCGCCGTCCGGGCGGCGGCTCCTCGCACGCGTGCCCGGGACGGAACGCTTCGGCGATGTCCGGCCGTTCCGCCGTCGGGGCCCGGGGCGGGTGTCCCGTCCGGGCCGTTCAGTAGGCCGGCAGGGTCCTCGGGCCGAGGTCGTCGCGCGCGGGCGGGGGCGCGAGACGGACCGACGCGCCGAGGACGCTGACCCCGTGCGGGGCGACGACGACCGGCTCCAGGGTGACGGCGACGACCTCGGGGTGGTCGTCGACCAGCCGCGAGACGCGCAGCAGGAGCTCTTCCAGGGCCGGGGTGTCGACGGGCTTCGAGCCGCGCCAGCCGAACAGGAGCGGAGCCGTGCGGATGGAGCGGATCAGCGACGTGGCGTCGCGGTCGGTGACCGGGACCAGCCGGTGTGCCATGTCCCCGAGCAGCTGCGAGGCGGCCCCCGCGAGCCCGAAGGACAGCACCGCTCCCGCCGCGGGGTCGATGACCGCCCGCACGACCGTGTCGACCCCGCGCGGCGCCATCGCCTGGACGACCGGCCGGAGTTCCTGCGGCGCGCCGAAGAGCTCCGTCAACTCGGCGTACGCCCTGCGCAGTTGTTCCTCGTCGGCCAGATCCAGACGCACTCCCCCCAGATCGGCCCGGTGCCGCAGGTGGGGGGCGGTCGCCTTGAGGGCGACGGGGTAGCCGAGCGCGCCCGCGGCCCGCACGGCCTCCTCGGGGGTGGGCGCGGGGATCGCCGGGCGGGTGCGGATGCCGTAGCGGCCGAGCAGCTCGCAGGTCTCCTCGGCGCCGAGGGTGAGGCCCTGCCCGCGCGCGAGGAGCCCGGCGATCAGTCGGGCGGCGCCCTTCTCGTCGATGTCGTCGTACTCGGGGACCTTGCCGGGGTCGGCGGCCTCGCGGCGCCACTGGGCGTACTTCACCGCCTCGGCGAGGGCGCGGACGGCGCGTTCGGCGGCGGGGTAGGCGGGGATGAGGTGTGCCCCCTCGGGCGCCTCGACGGCGGCCGGCCGGGGGGCGGGCCCGGCCTCCGCACGCGCGCGTGCGGCGCCTTCCGCGCGCGGTGCGGTGCTCGTGGCGGCCGACAGGGCCGCCGCGAGGCCGCCGAGTTCCACGTGCACGACGAGGACCGGTTTGGCGGGAGCCGCGGCCGCGGCCGAGCGCAGGGCCTGCGCGAGTTCCGCGTCCCCGGGCGAGCGCTCACCGATCGCCGGGATCGCCGTCACCACCACCGCGTCGCACGTCTCGTCGGCCAGCGCCCGCGCCAGTGCCGCGTGGAAGTCCTCCGCCGAGGCCTCCGTGGTCAGATCCGAGGGCGGCTGCGGACGCAGCCCCTCGGAGAGACAGGCGTCGTAGGTGAGCAGTCCGAGCGACTCGGAGTTGCCGAGAATCGCGACCCTCGGTCCCGGCGGCAGCGGCTGGCGGGCCAGCAGCAGGCCTGCGTCGACCAGCTCGGTGATGGTGTCGACGCGGATCACGCCGGCCTGCCGCAGCAGCGCCGACACGGTCGCGTGCGGCAGGCGGGTCGCCCGCACGGCATGGCCCTGCGGGGCGGAACCGGCGCCCTGGACGACGACCAGGGGCTTGGCCGCCGCCGTGCGCCGTGCGAGGCGGGTGAACTTGCGGGGGTTGCCGATGGACTCCAGGTACATGAGGGCGACGTCGGTGTCGGGATCGTCGTACCAGTACTGCAGGACGTCGTTGCCGGAGACGTCCGCACGGTTGCCGGAGGAGACGAAGGTGGACACGCCGGTGACGCCGGTGACGCCTCCGCCGCGCCGGTGGAGACGGGACAGCAGGGCGATCCCGATGGCGCCCGACTGGGCGAACAGGCCGATCCGGCCGGCCCTCGGCATCTCCGGGGCGAGGGACGCGTTCAGCCGCACCTGCGGGGAGGTGTTGATGACGCCGAAGGCGTTGGGCCCGATGATCCGCATGCCGTACGCGCGCGCCTGGCGCACCAGCCGGCGCTGGCGCTCGCGTCCGTCGGGGCCGCTCTCGGCGTAGCCGGCGGAGAGGACGACGAGCCCCTGCACTCCGTGCTCGCCGCACTCCGCCACGGCCTCGGGCACGTGCTCGGCGGGGACGGCGACGACCGCGAGGTCGACCGGCGCCTCCATCTCACGCACCGAGCGGTGGGCGGGCACCCCGTCGAGTTCCTTCAGGTCCTCGGGGAATGCCTTGTTCACGGCGTACAGGCGGCCGGTGAACCCGGCCTCCCGGAGGTTGCCGAGGACGCTGCGGCCGACGCCGCCCGGGGCGCGTCCGACGCCGAGGACGGCGACGGAGCCCGGCGCCAGGAGCCGTCCCACGGAGTGCGCCTCGGCGCGCTGCTCCCGCGCGCGCTGCACGGCGAGGGAGCGCTCGGTGGGTTCCAGGTCGAACTCGAGGCGGACGACGCCGTCCTCGAAGCTGCGCTTCTGGGTGTAGCCGGCGTCCGTGAACACCTTGATCATCTTGGTGTTGGCCGGGAGCACCTCGGCGGCGAAGCGGCGGATGCCGCGCTCGCGTGCGACGGCCGCGATGTGCTCGAGGAGCGCCGAGGCGACCCCGCGCCCCTGGTGGGCGTCCTGCACCAGGAAGGCGACCTCGGCCTCGTCGGCGGGCGCGGAGGCGGCCATGCCGTCGGCCCCGATCCGGTCGTAGCGTACGGTGGCGATGAACTCGCCGCCGACCGTGGCCGCGAGTCCCACCCTGTCCACGAAGTCGTGGTGCGTGAAGCGGTGGACGTCCTTTGCGGACAGGCGCGGGTAGGGCGCGAAGAAGCGGTAGTACTTCGACTCGTCCGACACCTGCTCGTAGAAGCTGACCAGGCGATCTGCGTCATCGACGGTGATGGGGCGGATGCGTGCGGTGCCGCCGTCGCGCAGCACCACGTCGGCCTCCCAGTGGGCGGGGTACTCGTGCCGGTCCGACGCGCTCTGCATGGGCCCCACAGTACGGCTCGCGCAGGACAACGGCGCACGGCAGTCTGTGGAGGACGTACGTCGGGTCGAGGCCGCGATCCGACGACCACACCGGGAGAGGGCGAGACGGACTCTCCCTCACACGCTTCACGTGTGGAACACTGGTCTAGACAACCTGAACCCCGAAGGGCAGCATCACATGGCTGAGCGCCGCGTCAACGTCGGCTGGGCCGAGGGCCTTCACGCCCGCCCCGCTTCCATCTTCGTCCGGGCCGCCACGGCCGCAGGCATCCCCGTGACGATCGCCAAGGCCGACGGCAACCCCGTCAACGCGGCCTCCATGCTGGCCGTCCTCGGCCTGGGCGCCCAGGGCGGCGAGGAGATCGTCCTCGCCTCCGACGCCGAGGGTGCGGACGTGGCCCTCGACCGACTGGCCAAGCTGGTCGCCGAGGGCCTCGAGGAACTCCCCGAGACCGTCTGAGCGGTCGCCGGTTCCGGTGAAGGGCTCGTCCGAATTATCGGGCGAGCCCTTCACATTTCCCGTTCCCGGGCAGCGGAAATAATCCCCCGCGAATTATCCCCTTCTTTGTATACGGCCCTCGCGTTAATTCCGCAGACCCGACATGTTTACGGGAGGTTGCGAAGTTCTCACACGGTCGACGCGCTCCGGGCCGCCGGAAAAGCGCAGCCGGTGCGCCGGCGTCGAGCGCTCGGCGTGCAGCGCCGTGATCGCCCGTGCGCGCTCCCCGTCCCCGCGCGTCACCGCGTCCACGATCGCGCCGTGCTCCGCCCAGGACTCCACCGGGTCGGCCGGGGCGTCCACCGTGTACATCCAGGCGATCTTGTGGCGCAGCTGGGTGAGCATCGACGCCAGAGCGGGGCTGCCGGAGGCCTGGGCGAGCGTCTCGTGGAACCAGCCGCCCAGGGAGCGCAGATCGCCGCTGCTGCCCCTCCTGGCCCGCTCCTGGCCCAGCCGGACGAGTCCGCGAAGCACCTTCAGATGGGCCTCGGTGCGCCGCTGAGCGGCCCGGGAAGCGCCGAGCGGCTCCAGCAGCATGCGCATCTCCAGCAGGTCGCCGGCCTCGTGCTCGGTCGGCTCCGCGACGCACGCGCCCGCGTGCCTCCGCGTGACCACGAAGCCCTCGGCCTCCAGTGTGCGCAGCGCCTCCCGGACGGGGACGCGGGAGACGCCGTAGCGGCGGGCGAGGAGTTCCTCGGTGAGGCGGCTGCCGCGCTCGTAGACGCCCGCGACGATGTCGTCCCGGACGGCTGTGCACACCGAGTGCGCCGGAATACGCATGACGGACCTCCGCCTTAATCCCCGTGAAACGTCGACGAATGACGCGTGTCCAGCGACTCTATTGCAATGAACGGGAATTTCCGATGGCGGGCCGGAATCCATGGATATTTTTTGGACAGGCCGCCCCGGGAAACGGCAAAGCCCCGGCCTGAGGGCCGGGGCCGGACGATCTGCCGTCGTGCGTCGTCAGACGTTCACGCCGTGCTTACGGAGATAGGCGACCGGGTCCATGTCCGAGCCGTACTCCGGGGTGGTACGGGCCTCGAAGTGCAGATGCGGGCCGGTGACGTTGCCGGTCGCGCCGGAGAGGGCGATGCGCTCCCCCGGAGTGACCTGCTGTCCGACCGACACCTCGATGGACGACAGGTGGCCGTACTGGGTGTACGTCCCGTCGGTCATCCGGATGACCACCTGGTTGCCGTAGGCCCCGCCCCACCCCGCCTCGACCACGGTGCCGGAGCCGACCGCGTGCACGGTGGTGCCGCTTGCCGCGTGGAAGTCGACGCCGGTGTGGCTGCCGGAGGACCACAGGGAGCTGCCGGCCTGGTATCCGGTGGAGACGTAGGAGCCGGTGATCGGGATCACGAAGGTGTTCAGGCGCTTGCGCTCGGCCTCGCGGGCGGCGCGCACGCGTGCCTCGCGCTCCTCCACGGCCTTCTTGGCGGCTGCCTGGCGGGCGGCCTCCTCGAAGGCGGCCTGCTTCTGCACGGCGACCTGGTCGTCGATCTGCTCGACGACGGCCTCACCGGCGGTGACGACGGGGATCAGCCCGGTCTGCTCGGGGGTGGGCTCGGCGGCGAAGGCCGGGGCGGCGGCGACGGTGGCCATCACACCGGTGGTGGTGAGCGCCGCGACGCCTGCCGCGCGGGTGGTGGTGCGCTGCATCCGGCTGGGCCGACGATGCTTCCCGGGGGCGCAGGTGAACGCCATGAAGTCAGCGGTGTCCTTTCCTTCCCTCTCGCCTACCGGGTTAGCTGACGGGTTCGGAGCAGGAAGGTCTCCTACGGACCCCCTCGCCTTCGCGCGGGCGTCCGATTCACCCCAGGGACTTCTGGGCCCCTCCGGCCGCGAAGACGGCGACAGGAGGGAGGGTCCCCGGCTCCCCTGGCTCGCGCCATGCGGGGACTCGGCGATGACTGTCCGCTGCCGCGGGTGCGGCGCAGTGCCTGACGAACAGCCCGGATGAAGCTAAACGGCGCGGGTTTCCCTGCTCAAACGAATCCCGGGTTTTGTAGCGCATCCCACAGCACAGACAGGCGACTCCCCCTCAATTCGGACACACGGGGAACTCAATTCCCTCACGTGGGGGCCCTGGTGACGCTCGCGTCGGCCAGGACCCCTGCACGCGCGGGCCGTTGCCCGGCTACTCCGCGGAGACGACCTTCACCTCGCCGATGCCGAGCGCCTCGACCGGTTCCCTGATCTGCGCCGCGTCGCCCACCAGGACCGTCACCAGCCGGTCCACCGGGAAGGCGTTGACGGCCGCCGCGGTGGCCTCCACCGTGCCCGTCGCCGCGAGCTGCTGGTACAGCGTCGCCTGGAAGTCGTCGGGCAGGTGCTGCTCCACCTGATCGGCGAGGGTGCCCGCCACGGCAGCGGCGGTCTCGAACTTCAGCGGTGCCACCCCGACCAGGTTCTGCACGGCGACGTCGCGCTCGGCGTCGGTGAGGCCGTCGGCGGCGAGGGTGCGCAGCACCTTCCACAGGTCGTCCAGCGCGGGACCGGTGTGGGGGGTGTCCACGGAGCCGCTGATGGCGAGCATCGCGGCGCCCGAGCCGTCCGGCGCGGACCGCAGGACCTGCCCGAAGGCGCGGACGCCGTAGGTGTAGCCCTTCTCCTCGCGCAGGACGCGGTCCAGGCGGGAGGTGAGGGTGCCGCCGAGGCAGTACGTGCCGAGCACCTGCGCGGGCCACACGCGATCGTGCCGGTCGGCGCCGATGCGGCCGATCAGCAGCTGTGTCTGGACGGCGCCGGGACGGTCCACGATGACGACCCGGCCGGTGTCGTCGGCGGTCACCGGCGGCACGGGCCGCGGCTCGGCCGAGGATCCCGTCCAGACGCCCAGGGTGTCGCTCAGGAGCGTCTCCAGGCCGGCTCCGGTGAGGTCGCCGACGACCACGGCGGTGGCCGTCGCCGGGCGGACGTGCCGGTCGTAGAAGGCGCGTACGGCGGCGGAGTCGATCTTCTCGACCGTCTCCGCGCTGCCCTGGCGCGGGCGCGACATGCGTGCGGTGGCCGGGAACAGCTCCTTGGAGAGCTCCTTGGCGGCGCGCCGGGCGGGGTTGGCCAGCTCGTGGGGGATCTCGTCCAGGCGGTTGCGGACGAGGCGCTCCACCTCGCTGTCGGCGAACGCGGGTGCGCGCAGGGCGTCGGCGAGCAGAGCGAGGCCCTTGGCCAGGCGGGAGGCCGGCACTTCGAGGCTGAGCCGGACGCCGGGGTGGTCGGCGTGCGCGTCCAGGGTGGCGCCGCAGCGCTCCAGCTCCGCGGCGAACTCCTCGGCCGAGTGCTTGTCGGTGCCCTCCGAGAAGGCGCGCGCCATGATCGTGGCGACGCCGTCGAGGCCGGCCGGTTCGGCGTCCAGGGGTGCGTCGAGGAGGATCTCCACGGCGACGACCTGCTGGCCGGGGCGGTGGCAGCGCAGGACGGTCAGGCCGTTGTCCAGCGTCTCGCGCTCGGGCGCCGGGAACGCCCACGGCTTGGCCTCGCCCGCCCGGGGCTGGGGGTGGAAGTCCATCGTGGCGAGCTCGGTCACCGGGCCGCCTCCTCGTTCTCGTCCTGGTCGGCGGGGGCTTCGGCGGCGGTCGGCTCATAGACGAGCACCGCACGGTTGTCGGGGCGCAGGCGGGCCTCGGCGACCTCCCGCACCTCCTCGGGCGTCACGTCCAGCACGCGCTGGACGGCGGTGAGGGCGAGCTGAGGGTCGCCGAACAGGACGGCGAAGCGGCACAGTTCGTCCGCGCGGCCGGCGACCGTGCCGAGCCGGTCGAGCCACTCGCGCTCCAACTGGGCCTGCGCGCGCTCCATTTCCTCGGTGGTGGGGCCCTCCTCGGCGAACCGGGCGAGCTCCTCGTCGATGGCGGTCTCGATGACGGGCACCTCGACGTCGCCGGACGTCTTCACGTCCAGCCAGCCCAGGGAGGGTGCGCCGGCCAGCCGCAGCAGGCCGAAGCCGGCTGCCACAGCCGTACGGTCGCGGCGCACCAGCCGGTTGTACAGGCGGGAGGACTCGCCGCCGCCGAGGACGGTGAGCGCCAGGTCCGCGGCGTCGCACGCGCGCGTGCCGTCCTGCGGCAGCCGGTAGGCGGCCATCAGGGCACGGGCCGGCACCTCCTCCTCGACGACCTCGCGGAGCTGCTCGCCGATGACGTCGGGCAGTCCGCCGTCATGGGGCGCGGGCTTGCCGTCGTGGCCGGGGATGGAACCGAAGTACTTCTCGACCCAGGCCAGGGTCTGCTCCGGGTCGATGTCGCCCACCACGGAGAGCACCGCGTTGTTGGGCGCGTAGTAAGTGCGGAAGAACGCGCGCGCGTCCTCCAGCGTCGCCGCGTCCAGGTCGGCCATCGAGCCGATCGGCGTGTGGTGGTACGGGTGGCCGTCCGGGTAGGCGAGAGCGGTCAGCTTCTCGAAGGCCGTGCCGTAGGGGACGTTGTCGTAGCGCTGACGGCGCTCGTTCTTGACGACGTCGCGCTGGTTCTCCATGGACTCGTCGTCGAGCGCCGTGAGCAGGGAGCCCATACGGTCGGCCTCCAGCCAGAGCGCGAGCTCCAGCTGGTGCGCGGGCATCGTCTCGAAGTAGTTGGTGCGCTCGAAGCTGGTGGTGCCGTTGAGCGATCCGCCCGCGCCCTGGACCATTTCGAAGTGCCCGTTGCCCTTGACCTGGCCGGAGCCCTGGAACATCAGGTGCTCGAAAAGGTGAGCAAGGCCGGTACGCCCCTTGACTTCGTGGCGTGAGCCCACGTCGTACCAGAGGCACACCGCCGCGACGGGGGTCAGGTGGTCCTCCGACAGCACCACGCGCAGGCCGTTGGCCAGGCGGTGCTCGGTCGCTGTCAGGCCCCCGGAGCCTGCCTGGGCTGTGGCCGTGTGACCCATGGGCATGTACGTCCCTTCCGATCGCGGACGCGGTCGTCGAAACCGCGGTTTTCCTGCCGGTCCTGCCACTGTATGCAAGCGTGCGGACGGTCGGCGAAGTTCCCGGGCGACGTACGCCGAGAGCGAGATCGCGTAGCCTGCGGGCAGCCGTGGAGGAGAAACCTCTGCGTGCGGGCCCGGGCGGCCGACGCCGGGTCCTCGCCCGCTCTGTCAGTGCCACGGTCCACAATGGTCCGCATCAGATCCCGTCACACGCCCCAGCAAGGAGCCGGCAGCGATGGCCCGCCGCAGCACGAAGACCCCGCCGCCCGACGACTCGTACGAGGAGCGCATCCTCGACATCGACGTCGTCGACGAGATGCAGGGCTCCTTCCTCGAGTACGCGTACTCGGTCATCTACTCCCGCGCCCTGCCGGACGCCCGTGACGGTCTGAAGCCGGTGCACCGCCGCATCGTCTACCAGATGAACGAGATGGGCCTGCGCCCGGAGCGCGGCTACGTCAAGTGCGCCCGTGTCGTCGGCGAGGTCATGGGCAAGCTGCACCCGCACGGCGACGCGTCGATCTACGACGCCCTGGTGCGGATGGCCCAGCCCTTCTCCATGCGGCTGCCGCTGGTCGACGGCCACGGCAACTTCGGCTCGCTGGGCAACGACGACCCGCCCGCCGCCATGCGGTACACGGAGTGCCGCCAGGCCGCTGCCACGAGCCTGATGACGGAGTCGATCGACGAGGACACGGTCGACTTCGCGCCCAACTACGACGGCCAGGAGCAGGAGCCGGTCGCGCTGCCCGCCGCCTTCCCGAACCTCCTGGTCAACGGCGCCTCCGGGATCGCGGTCGGCATGGCCACCAACATGCCGCCGCACAACCTGGGCGAGGTCGTCGCGGCAGCGCGTCATCTGATCCGCTACCCCGGCGCGGATCTCGACGCCCTGATGAAGTTCGTCCCGGGCCCCGACCTGCCCACCGGCGGCCGGATCGTCGGCCTCTCGGGCATCAGGGACGCCTACGAGAGCGGCCGCGGCACCTTCAAGATCCGCGCCACGGTGGCGGTGGAGACCGTCACGGCCCGCCGCAAGGGCCTGGTCGTCACCGAACTGCCCTTCACGGTGGGCCCCGAGAAGGTCATCGCCAAGATCAAGGACCTCGTCGGCTCGAAGAAGATCCAGGGCATCGCCGACGTCAAGGACCTCACCGACCGCGCGCACGGCCTGCGCCTGGTCATCGAGATCAAGAACGGCTTCGTGCCGGAGGCGGTCCTCGAGCAGCTCTACAAGCTGACGCCGATGGAGGAGTCCTTCGGCATCAACAACGTGGCACTGGTGGACGGCCAGCCGCTCACGCTGGGCCTGAAGGAACTGCTGGAGGTCTACCTCGACCACCGCTTCACCGTGGTGCGCCGGCGCAGCGAGTTCCGCCGCACCAAGCGCCGCGACCGGCTGCACCTGGTGGAAGGCCTGCTCACGGCGCTCGTCGACATCGACGAGGTGATCCGGCTGATCCGCTCCAGCGACAACAGCGCGCAGGCCAAGGAACGCCTGATGGAGCGCTTCTCGCTGTCGGAGATCCAGACGCAGTACATCCTGGACACACCGCTGCGCCGGCTGACCCGGTTCGACCGCATCGAGCTGGAGGCGGAGAAGGAAAGGCTCAACGAGGAGATCGCCGAGCTGACCCGGATCCTGGAGTCGGACGCGGAGCTGCGCAAGCTGGTCTCGGCCGAACTGGCCGCCGTGGCGAAGAAGTTCGGCACCGATCGCCGTACGGTGCTGCTGGAGTCCTCGGGCGCCACGGCCGCCGCCGTGCCCCTGCAGGTCGCCGACGACCCCTGCCGTGTGCTGCTGTCCTCCACCGGCCTGCTGGCCCGCACCGCGAACGCCGAGCCCTTCGCGGAGGACTCCGAGGACACGAACGGCAGGCGCACCAAGCACGATGTGATCGTCTCGGCCGTCCCGGCGACCGCGCGCGGGGAGATCGGCGCGGTCACCTCCTCGGGCCGCCTGCTGCGGATCAACGTCGTCGATCTGCCGCAGCTCCCCGACACGGCGTCGGTGCCGAACCTCTCGGGCGGCGCCCCGCTGACGGAGTTCGTCTCCCTGGAGGACAACGAGACGGTGATCTGTCTGACGACGCTCGACGAGTCGTCCCCCGGTCTGGCCATCGGCACGGAACAGGGCGTCGTCAAGCGCGTCGTGCCCGACTATCCGACCAACAAGGACGAGCTGGAGGTCATCGGCCTCCGGGACGGCGACCGGATCGTCGGCGCCGTCGAGCTGCGCACCGGTGAGGAGGACCTGGTCTTCATCACCGACGACGCCCAACTGCTGCGCTACCAGGCCGCACAGGTGCGGCCGCAGGGCCGGCCGGCGGGCGGTATGACGGGCATCAAGCTCACCGAGGGCGCGAAGGTGATCTCGTTCACGGCCGTGGACCCCGCGGCGGACGCGGTCGTCTTCACCATCGCGGGCTCGCGGGGAACCCTGGACGACTCGGTCCAGACGACCGCCAAGCTCACTCCCTTCGACCAGTATCCGCGCAAGGGCCGGGCCACCGGCGGTGTCCGCTGCCAGCGGTTCCTGAAGGGCGAGGACTGTCTGTCCTTGGCCTGGGCGGGCCCTGTCCCGGCCAAGGCGGCGCAGAAGAACGGCCTGCCGGCCGACCTCCCGGAGATCGACCCGCGCCGTGACGGCTCGGGCGTGTCGCTGCCGAAGACGGTGTCGGTGGTGGCGGGGCCGTTCTAGGTCCCGGCCCCTCCGGCCTGCTGGAACGCCGGGTCCCGGGGATCCGCGGACGGTCCGGATCCCCCGAGCTCCCCGGCGCCCTCGGGATCGCCCGGGTCCTCGCGGTCCTCGGGGTCCTCGGGGTCCTCGGGGTCCTGGACGTAGCGCAGGACGCCCCACATGTCGTGTTCGCCGGCAGGAGGGGCGTCGCTCACACAGGCCTCCAGCGCCCCGCCGAGGGCGGTGACGTCGATGCCGGAGCCGATGAGGACGAGCTGGGTGCGGCGGGGGTCGCCGGACGGCCAGGGCTCCGGGTGGAAGCGGAGGAAGCGCCCGACGGCATGCACGGCGTACCGGTTGGCCGGATCGTGCGGACCGAAGTCGACATACCCCTTGATCCGGTACAGCCCTTCCGCACGGCTGTCCAGGAACTCCATCAACCGCCGCGGCCCCATGGGCACTTCGGAGGTGAAGGAGAGACTGTCGTAGGCGGTGTGGAGATGGTCGGCATGCCCGTCCGCGCCGTGGTCGTGCACGTCGTCGAAGGTCAGCTGCCCGATGCGCTCCTCACTCGGCCTGCAGTCGAAGAGGAACTCGGGATCGATGCGGCCGTAGGTCGCGGGGACCACGGCGGCGCCGTCGGTCAGCGAGCGGACCAGCCCGAGGACCCGGCCGGCGTCGGGGGCGCGGTCGAGCTTGTTCACGACTGCCAGGTCGGCCAGGGCGAGGTGCCGGTCGATCTCGGGGTGCTTGACCCGGGTGTCGTCGAACTCGGCCGCGTCCACGACCTCCACGAGTCCGCCGTACACGATCCGCGGATGATCGCAGGCCAGTACCATCCGCACGAGTTCCTGCGGCTCGGCGAGACCGCTGGCCTCGATGACGACGACGTCGACGCCCACTGCCGGACGGGCGAGCCGCTCGAGGTAGACCTCCAGCTCACTGGCGTCGACGGCGCAGCACAGGCAGCCGTTGCCGAGGGAGACGGTGGAGTCGCCGAGCGCGCCGGCCACGGCCATGGCGTCGATCTCGACGGCGCCGAAGTCGTTGACGATCGCGCCGATCCGGCTGCCTCCGCTGCGGTGCAGGAGATGGTTGAGCAGGGTCGTCTTGCCGGAGCCGAGGAATCCGGCGAGTACGACGACCGGGATCTGCTGCGGACTGCGCCTGTGTGACACGTACGACCTCTCTTGCGCCTGCGCGTGCGCCGGTTCGCGGCCCGGCGCACCCACGAGGATGGACTGCGGCCCAGGATACGAGCCGCGGAGAACCCCACGGAGTCCACGCCTGCCGACCTCGTCCACCCCGCATTCCCGCACCGGGACCCGGGGTTGACGGCGCTCGGCCCGCGCCCGGACACCGTTGTCCACAGGCACGGAATCCACACCTGCGCCTGCGGATACGGTGACCCCCATGCGTGATCAGGAACCCGGCCCCGGCCACCCCGAACGACGGCTGAGCACCAGGGAGGCCGCCGAGCTGCTGGGGGTGAAACCCGACACCGTGTACGCGTACGTCAGCCGCGGACGGCTGAGCAGCAGGCGCACGCCCGGCGGCCGGGGCAGCACCTTCGACGCCCAGGAGGTCGAGGCTCTCGCTCGGCGCACCGGGCGCGAGGCCGCCGGGAGTCCGGGGACGGAACCGTCCGTGCGCACGCACCTCACGCTCATCGACGAGGATCGCTACTACTTCCGGGGCGTCGACGCGGTCGAGCTGACCGCCCGGCACTCCTACGAGGAGGTCGCGGAGTGGCTGTGGACGGGCCGGCTCCAGGCAGGGGCCGCCTTCACCGCGCCCGAGGCGTCGGTCGAGGCCGCACGCCGCGTCGTGGACGCACTGCCCGAACACACCGGCCCCGTCGACCGGTTGCGGGTGGCGGCCGTCGCCGCCGCGGCCGCGGACCCCCTGCGTTTCGACCTGTCCGAGGAAGCGGTGCTCGCCACCGCGCGCGTCCTGCTCCCCACCCTGGTCGCCGCCCTGCCTCCGAAGCGACCCACTCACCGCGACGGCGCCTCCCTCGCCGGCCGCCTGTGGGCGCGGCTCAGCGGGCTGCCCGCCGGGGAGGCGCAGTTGCACGTGCTCGACACGGCTCTGGGCCTGCTCGCCGACCACGATCTCGCCGCGTCGACGCTCGCGGTGCGCGTGGCCGCCTCGGCCCGCGCGCACGCCTACGCGGCCGTGTCTGCCGGCCTCGGCGTGATCGAGGGGCCGATGCACGGTGCCGCCGCCGGGCTCGCCCACCGCATGCTGCTCGACGTACTGGACCTCGGAAGCGCCGGGCCCGTGATCGCGCAGGAGCTACGGGCCGGCCGTCGCGTCCCCGGTCTCGGCCACCGCCTCTACCCCGGCGAGGACCCACGCGCGCGTGCCCTGTTCGCCCTCCTGGAGGAGATCCCCGAAGCCGCGCCCGCCCTCGCCGCGGCCCGGGACATCGTGGTCACCACCGCGCGCCACGTGCCGCTGCACGCCAACGTGGACCTGGCGCTCGCCGTGCTCACCGCGTCGAGCGGCATGCAGGCCTCGGCCGGCGAGACGATCTTCGCCGTCGCCCGCACGGCGGGCTGGATCGCGCACGCCCTGGAGGAGTACGGCGAACGCCCCCTGAGGATGCGCCCGAGCGGACGCTACGTGGGCCCGAGACCTCCACGACCGCTGCCGGAGTGAGGCCGGGCACGTCGACGAAAGGCCGGGGAGGTCGAGGAGAGGCCTGGCACGTCGACGAGAGGCCGGGGGCCGGGCACGCCGAGGGCCGGATTTCGACGGGGACTCCGCCATGATCTGCCGATCCGCCGGGCGCCCTGGTGGCAGCCTTCGCCACGAGGGCGACGCACCGCGCCCACGGGGAGTCTCCGCGTCACGGCGCACGCACGGGCACACGTACGCGTGCTCCCGCTGCCGCGATGGGCGGCCGCGCGACCGGGCCGACCGTCGTTTCCGAGCCGAGTCAGGTTAGGCTCACCTCTGTGAGTACGTGCGCGACCGTCTCGCGGGACCTCGACGAGCCCCTCTCCGGAACCGCGGCCACGGCGACCACCTGGCTGCTCCTGGAGCAGCCCGGCCCCTGGGGCGCCAGAGCGCTGGTCTCGAGCCACCTGGAGCCCTCCCTGGGCCGCGCCCTGGAGGCGGCCGCGGAGGGAACCGGGGTGCGTGTCGCGCTCATCCGGCGTCCCGGCCGCCACGCGGACTTCGGTGCTCCGGCGCTGCGACAGGTGTACGCGGCCCACACCGTCCCCGGACGGGTGTGGCTGCACGGTGCCACGACCCACGATCCGCGCCGGCTGCTGGACCTCGACTTCGCCGCGCTCGGCCGGGGCGACCACCGCACCTTCGACGACGCGCTGTGCGGCAGGCCCCATACCGGCGACCCGCTCGCGCTCGTCTGCACCAACGGCAGACGCGACCGCTGCTGCGCGCTCCTCGGCCGTCCGCTGGCCTCGCGACTGGCCGTCGCCGGGGTGCGGGGCGCCTGGGAGGTCACCCATCTGGGAGGCCACCGCTTCTCCCCCACCCTGCTCGTTCTGCCGCACGGATACGCGTACGGCCGCGTCGAGGCGCACACCGTCACGGAGGTCCTGCACGGTGTCCAGGAGGGCCGGGTCGTCCTGCAAGGGTGCCGGGGGCGATCCGCCTGGGAGCGGCCCGGCC
Organism: Streptomyces humidus; assembly: GCF_014649655.1. GTDB lineage: Bacteria > Actinomycetota > Actinomycetes > Streptomycetales > Streptomycetaceae > Streptomyces > Streptomyces humidus. Next base: position 108,076 of record NZ_BMTL01000013.1, read on the forward strand.
AGGCGGCGGAGCTGGCGGTGCGCACGGCGACCGGTGAGGACGCGGCGGAGGCGCTGAGCGTCGTGCGGACCGCCGGGGACGCGCCGCGCTGGGAGGTGACCGTCGCCCACGCGGACGGACGCCACTGGGAGGTCGTGGTGGACCAGGGCGTCTCGTCGCCGCCCCGGCCGGAGAGCTGCGGAACGTCGGTCCTCGGTACGCCCGGGCGGATGGACGTCGTGGCGGTGCGGGAGCTGACGGGCGCGGCGTCGCGGGGCTGAGCGACCTCTGGACAGGGTTGTCCCGGTGCACGGCGGCAGCTGCCCGGCGGCCCGCCGTCCTCGCGCGGGTGCGGCCGAACCGTTTCCTCTTGAGCTGGTCAAGAGATCCACACCACCCGCCCCTGGGATCGTGCGGACCTGTCCGCGTACCGTCTTGGGCATGAGCCCCACTCCCCCCGCCCGTCGCCTGCGCCTCGGAATGCCACGGCGCATGTTCTCGCAGCTCCTGCTCATGCAGCTGGCGATCGCCGCGGGAGTGGTGGTGCTCGCCACCGGACTGTTCCTCGCGCCGCTCGGCAACCAGCTGGACGACCAGGCGATGCGCCGCGCGCTCGCCATCGCGCAGACCACCGCGGCGGTGCCGCAGATCGCCGAGGACCTCCAGCGTTCGCGGCCGACGGTCGGGGGGCCGGTGCAGCGGGAGGCCGAGCGGATCCGCAAGGCCAGCGGCGCCGAGTACGTCGTGGTGATGGACCTGCACGGCACCCGCTGGTCGCACCCCGCAGCCGAGCAGGTCGGCGGTCACGTCTCGACGGACCCCCGCCAGGCCCTGGGCGGCCGGGAGGTCATGGAGATCGACAGTGGCACCCTGGGCCGCTCGGCCCGCGGCAAGGTGCCCCTGCGCGACGGCAACGACAAGATCATCGGCGCGGTCTCGGTCGGCATCGAGTACGACAGCGTGCGCGCCCGTCTCATCCACGCGATCCCCGGCCTGTTCGCCTACGCCGGAGGCGCGCTCGCCGTGGGCGCGCTGGCGGCCTGGCTCATCTCCCGGCGGGTCCAGCGGCAGACCCGGGACCTGGCCTTCTCCGACATCTCCGCGCTGCTCGCCGAACGGGAGGCGATGCTGCACGGCATCCGGGAGGGAGTCGTGGCCCTGGACCGGGCCGGCCGCGTCCGCCTGCTCAACGACGAGGCACAGCGTCTTCTCGGCATCGGCGACGAGGCGGTGGGCGGGCTGCCCGACGAGGCACTCGGCGAGGGACGCACTGCGGACGTGCTGGCCGGCCGGGTCTCCGGCACGGACCTGATCGCCGTCCGGGGCCAGCGCGTCCTGGTCGTGAACCGCATGCCGACCGACGACGGGGGCGCCGTGGCCACTCTGCGCGACCGCACCGAGCTGGAGCAGCTCGGCCGGGAACTCGACTCGACGCACGGTCTCATCGACGCCCTTCGGGCCCAGGACCACGAGCACGCCAACCGCATGCACACGCTCCTGGGTCTGCTGGAACTCGAGATGTACGACGACGCCGTGGAGTTCGTCGGCGAGGTGGTCGGCGATCACCGGGCCACCGCGGAGCAGGTGACCGAGAAGATCGGGGATCCTCTGCTCGCCGCCCTGCTGGTGGGCAAGGCGACCGTCGCGGCCGAACGGGGCGTCGCCTTGTGGGTCTCCGACCGGACCCGGCTGCCCGACCGGCTGATCGACCCGCGCGGGCTGGTCACGGTCGTCGGCAACCTCGTGGACAACGCGCTCGACGCCGTCGCGGGCAAGCCGCACGCGCGCGTGGAGGTCGAACTGCGCGCCGAGGGCCGTACCGCCGTGCTGCGGGTGCGGGACACCGGCCCCGGCGTTCCGGCCGGGCAACACGAGTTGATCTTCACGGAGGGCTGGTCCACGAAGAAGCCGCCCGCGCACGGCAAGCGCGGGATCGGACTCTCCCTGGTGCGCAGGCTCGCGGAGCGGCAGGGCGGCGCCGCGACGGTGGGGGAAGCCGACGGCGGGGGCGCCGAGTTCACCGTCGTCCTGCCCGAGGCGCTGACCGAGCCCGGTCCGCAGCCGGGTCCACCCGGTCCGCGGCCCGGTCCGGCACCCGCCCTGGCCGCGCCGACGACAAGCGCCGCCGAGGAGGGGTCGCGATGATCGAGGTCCTGGTCGTGGACGACGACACCAGGGTGGCCCGGGTCAACGCCGCCTACGTCGAGAAGGTGCCCGGCTTCCATGTCGCGGGCGAGGCCCACAGCGCGGCCGAAGCGCTGCTCCGGCTGGCGACTCCGCCCCGCGTGGACCTCGTCCTGCTGGACCACTACCTGCCCGACGAGACGGGCCTCGAGGTCGTCAAGGAGATGCGCCGGCTCGGCCACCGCACCGACGTGATCATGGTGACCGCCGCGCGGGACGTCGGGACCGTGCAGGCCGCGATGCGCCAGGGCGCGCTGCAGTACCTGGTGAAGCCGTTCGCCTTCGCCGGTCTGCGGGCCAAGCTGGAGGCCTACGCGGATCTGCGCCGCACCCTGGACGGCGGCGGTGAGGCGGAGCAGGCCGACGTCGACCGGATCTTCGGCGCGTTGTCCGCCCCTTCGGAGCCCGGCTTGCCCAAGGGCCACTCCCCCACCACCGCCGCACTCGTACGCCAGTCGCTGATGAGCGCCGACGGCCCCCTGTCGGCCCAGGAGATCGCCGACCGGACCGGAGTGAGCCGACAGACCGCCCAGCGCTATCTGAAGCTTCTGGAGCGCACGGGGAGGGCCCGTCTGACCCTGAAGTACGGCGACGCGGGCCGCCCGGAACACCGTTACGTGTGGGCGACCCGCGTCTGAGGCACGGCCCTCGTGGCGGGGAAGGAAGGGTGGGGAAGGAACCGTGCCCTCCCAGAGCACGGTTCCTTCCCCGCCCCGGCGCCCCCGCGCCGCTCGGCCGCTCGGCGCTCCCGCTGTTCCGCCGGTCAGCCGCTCGAACGTCAGCCGGTCGCCTTCTGGACGAACTCGGTCGTGTACGTCTTGTCGAGATCCACCTTGGCGTTCTGGATGTTCGGGTTGAACGCCTTGAGGACCTTCTCCACGGTCTCGGGGCCGCCCTTGGGCATCACGCCGTCCTTGGTGAACATGGGCAGCGTGTTCTTGATGGCCACCGAGTACAGCATCTTGTTGCCCTGGGAGTAGTCGGCGGGCATCTTGTCGGCGATCTCGGTCGCGCTGTGGGTGGACATCCACTTGAGCGTCTTGACGAATGCATTGGCCAACTTCTGGACGGTGTCCTTGTGGCCATTGACCCAGCTTGTCTGCATGTACAGGCTCGACGACGGGTACGGTCCGCCGAGCGCCGCCTGGGAGCCCTCCGGCGTCCGCATGTCGAGCAGGATCTTGCCGGCCTTCTTGTCCAGGATCGTCGCGACGGTCGGGTCGGTCGTCATACCGCCGTCGATGGCACCCTGCTGCAGGGCGGCGATGAAGGTCGGCCCGGCGCCCACGGCGACCGGGGTGAACTCGCTGACCTTGACGCCGTTCTTGACGGCGAGGTACTTGGTGAGGAAGTCCGTCGAGGAGCCGAGGCCCGTGATGCCGAGCTTCTTGCCCTTGAAGTCCTTGGGCGAGGTGATGTCGCCCTCGGCCTTCGTCGACACGATCTCCACCTCGCCGGGCGCCTGCGAGAACTGGACGACGGACTCCACCTCCTTGCCCTTCACCTGCAGGTCGAGGGTGTGGTCGTAGAAGCCGACGGCGCCCTGGACCTGGCCGGAGACGAGCGCGGTCTCGGCCTGCACGCCGGCGGGTTCGCTCAGCAGCTCGACGTCGAGTCCCTCGGCGTCGAAGTAGCCCAGGCGCTGGGTGAGCATGGCGGGCAGGTAGATGACCTTGTCCAGGCCACCGACCATGATCTTGACCTTGGTGCCCTTGCCGTCACCCTTGCTGCCGGCGCCGGCGGCGTTGGCGGCGTCGTCGGCACACGCGGTGAGCGAGGAGAGGGAGAGCAGGCAGGCGGCCACGGCCGCGTATCTGACGGTTGTGCGCATGGCGGGGTTCACGTCCTTGTGAGAAGGCGATGCGGGGATGGGGAACGGTGCGCGTGAGGAGCGGTGACCGGCGAGCGGTCCGCGCGGGAGGGCTCGCCCGAGGGCCTGCCCGGGCGAGGGGTCAGTCCGAGCCCGACGGCTTCCAGCGGAAGATGCGGCTTTCGGCGAAGGTCAGCAGTCCCTCGGCGACCAGGGCGACGACGGCGAGGATGACCATCGCCGCGTACACGCCGGCCGCGTTGAAGGTGCCCTGGGACTGGGCGACGAGGAGCCCGATGCCCTTGGTGGCGCCGATGTACTCGCCGACGATGGCGCCGATGAGGGCGAAGCCGAAGCTGACGTGCAGGCTGGTGAAGATCCAGGAGGTGGCGGACGGGATGACCACCTGAAGGGTCACCCTGCGGTCGCTCGCGCCGAGGATGCGGGCGTTGGCGACCAGGTTGCGGTCGACCTCGCGGGCGCCCTGGAAGGCGTTGAAGAAGACCGGGAAGAACACCAGGACGACGGCCGAGGCGACCTTGGAGGCCGGACCGAGCCCGAACCAGATCACGAAGATCGGGGCCAGCACGATCCTGGGTATCGAGTTGAGCACCTTGATGTATGGACCAAGGATGTCGGCGAGAAAGGTGATCCTGCCCAGCGCGATGCCGCACACCACGCCGGCGACCACACCGATGATCCAGCCGAGCAGCGCCTCGTAGAGCGTGTACCAGATCTGCTCGCCCAGTGAGCCGAGCGCGGTCCCGTGCGTGATCCAGGTGGAGATCTGGTCCCAGATCTTGCTCGGCATCGAGAAGTTGAACGGATCGATGACCTTGGCGCGGGACAGCCCCTCCCACAGGGCGAGCACGGCCACCAGGAGCAGCACGCGGGACACCGTGACGACGATCTTGCGCCTGCGCGCGGCACGCGCGCGGTAATGGGCGCGGTCCGGTGCCGGGACCGCGTCGGTCACCGGTGCGCTGAGGAGGTCAGGCGACATCGGCGGCACCTCTTTCGCGAGTGATGCGGACCTCTTCACCGAGGGACTCCCAGATCTCGCGGTAGATCTCGATGAACCGCGGCTCCAGGCGCACCGACTCGACCTTGCGCGGCCGCGGCAGGTCGATGTCGAAGACCTGCTTCACGGTGGCGGGACCGGCGGTCATCACGACGACCTTGTCGGCCAGCGCGATGGACTCCTCGAGGTCGTGGGTGACGAACACGACGGACGCGCCGGTGCCCTCCCACAGTTCGAGCAGCTCGTCCGACATCAGAGCCCTGGTCTGCACGTCGAGCGCGGAGAACGGCTCGTCCATGAGCAGGATCTCGGGGTCGTTGACGAAGGTCGCGGCGAGGGCGACGCGTTTGCGCTGGCCGCCGGAGAGCTGGTGCGGATAGCGGTCCTCGAAGGCCGCGAGTCCGACCCGGCCCAGCCACTCACGGGCCCTGCTCTTCGCCTCCGCCTTGGGCACCCCGCGGAAGCGGGGGCCGGCCATGACGTTCGACAGAACCGTGCGCCAGGGGAAGGTCGCGTCCTGCTGGAAGACGAAGCCGACCTTGTCGCCGACGCCACGCACGGGTTGCCCGGCGACCAGGACCTCGCCCTGGGTGGGCTCCTCCAGCCCGCTGACCAGGGTCAGCGTGGTGGACTTCCCGCAACCGGTGGGGCCCACGACGGCTACGAACTCGCCGGGGCCGACGGTGAGGTCGAGTTCCCGCACGGCGGTGTGCGGAACTCCCGACGGGGTCCTGAAGACCTTGCTCGCGCCCCGCAGCTCGATGGCGGGGCTGGTGTGTGCGCTCATGGCCGGGGACGGTAGAGGTGACCCGCGAGACAGCATCAGCCTTCTGAGCGCATGCGCTTCTTTTGCTTGCAAAGGCCTGTTGTGCTCGTTTTGCTCGCGCTACAACAGCGAAGCCGAAACACGGGCTCGAAGCCCGCCTGGCCCTCAGGAGAGAGGCCCGATGATCAACGTCCTGGTGGTGGACGACGACTTCCGTGTCGCCGAGATCAACGCCAAATACGTGGGGAAGGTTCCCGGTTTCCGGGTCGCCGCCCGCGCACACAGTGCTGCGCAGGCCCTCGCCTGTGTACAGCGCGGGAACATCGACCTGGTTCTGCTCGATCACTACCTGCCCGACGGGACCGGTCTCGACCTCGTCCACCGCATGCGGGAGCAGGGCCACGGCACCGACGTCATCATGATCACAGCGGCCGGCGACGTGGCGACGGTGCAGACCGCGATGCGTCTGGGCGCCCTGCACTACCTGGTCAAACCGTTCACGTTCGCAGCGCTGCGCGCCCGCCTGGACTCCTACGCCGCCCTGCGCCGCACGGTCGACCGGGTCGGCGGCCACGGCGTCGCCGGGCAGGAGCAGGTCGACCGCATCTTCGGCGCCCTGCGCACCGGCCCGGGGCCGTCCTCTCCCGGTCTGCCGAGCGGCCACTCCGAACCGACCGCGGACCTCATCTGCGCCGTCCTGCACCGCGCGAGTCAGCCGCTGTCGGCCCACGAGGTCGCGTCCGAGACCGGGCTCAGCCGCTCCACCGCCCAGCGCTACCTCCGCCAGCTGGAACAGGCCGGACGGCTGCACCTCTCCCTCAAGTACGGCGACACGGGCCGCCCGGAACACCGGTACGCGTGGGTGGCGCCCTGACCGTTCCTTCACACACCCGTACGGCACCACGACCGGCGGGTCTCCCGCCCGTCACGCGGCTCCCGCCCCCGTCAGCGACCGCACCTCGGTCTCCGCGTGCTTGGCCTCGTCCGCGATCTCGGCCGAGGTCACGGTGCCGAGCCAGCCCGCCACGAAGCCCAGCGGGATCGAGACCAGGCCGGGGTTCTGCAGGGGGAAGTACTGGAAGTCCATGTCCGGGAAGAGCGACTCGGGGCTGCCCGACACCACCGGCGACAGCACGACGAGCACCAGGGCCGGGATCAGGCCGCCGTACACCGCCCACACGGCGCCTCGGGTGGTGAAGCCCTGCCAGAACAGCGAATACAGCAGGGCCGGCAGGTTCGCGGACGCCGCGACGGCGAAGGCCAGCCCGACCAGGAAGGCGACGTTGAGATCGCGGGCCAGCAGACCGAGGCCGATCGCGACCACGCCGACGCCCACGGCGGCGATGCGCGCCACCGTGACCTCGCTGCGGGGTTCGGCGTCGCGTCGGCGCAGGGAGGCGTACAGGTCGTGCGCCACCGACGCCGAGGAGGCGAGGGTGATGCCTGCGACGACGGCCAGGATCGTGGCGAAGGCGACGGCCGTCACGACGGCGAACAGGACCGTGCCGCCCGTGGAGTCTGCGCCGCCCCCGAGATCGAGTGCCAGGAGGGGCACCGCCGTGTTCCCGGACGCGTTCGAACCGCGCACGGCCTGCGGGCCGACGATCGCCGCCGCACCGAAGCCGAGCACGATCGTCATCAGGTAGAAGCCGCCGATCAGCCCGATCGCCCAGACGACCGAGCGCCGGGCGGCCCGTGCCGTCGGCACGGTGTAGAAGCGGGACAGGATGTGCGGCAGCCCCGCCGTGCCCAGCACCAGCGCGAGCCCCAGACTCATGAAGTCGAACCGCGCGGTCCAGTCCCCGCCGTACTTCAACCCGGGCGCCAGGAACGCGGCGCCGTGCCCGCTGCGGTCGGCGGCCGTGCGCAGCAGCTGGTCGAAGTCACCGTGGAAGCGCAACAGGACGAGCACGGTGAGGACGACGGTGCCGCCCAGCAGCAGTACCGCCTTCACGATCTGGATCCAGGTCGTGGCCCGCATCCCTCCCAGCGACACATAGACGACCATGAGCGCGCCGACCCCGATGACGGCCCAGGAGCGCGCCGCCTCGCCCGTGTTGCCCAGGAGCAGCGCGACCAGACTGCCCGCGCCCACCATCTGGGCCACCAGGTAGAGAACGGACACGGTGACCGAGGAGGTTCCCGCCGCGATGCGCACCGGCCGCTCGCTCATCCGCGCGGCGACCACGTCGGCGAGGGTGAACCGACCGCAGTTGCGGACCAGTTCGGCGACGAGGAACAGCACCACCAGCCAGGCGACGAGGAAGCCCACTCCGTACAGCAGCCCGTCGTACCCGAACAGGGCGATCAGCCCGGAGACGCCCAGGAAGGAGGCGGCCGACATGTAGTCGCCGGCGATGGCAAAACCGTTCTCCATCGGGGAGAACAGCCGTCCGCCCGCGTAGAACTCCTCCGCCGAGCCGTGCCGGTTGCGACTCACCCAGGTGGTGATCCCCAACGTCACCGCGACGAAGACACTGAACAGCAGCAACGCCGGCGTCTGATGGTTGCCGGTCACAGCGCACCGCCTCTCGCTCCACGCGTCAGCTCCTGTGTGTCCCAGCGCAGTTCGAGTGCCGCCCGGTCCCGGCGCAGCCGCGCGTGGCGGGCGTAGGCCCAGGTGAGCAGGAACGTGCTGAGGAACTGTCCGAGGCCGGCGAGCAGCGCCACGTTCACCGCTCCCGCCACGGGTCGTGCCATGAACTCCGGCGCGGTCGTCGCGGCCACGACGTAGGCCACGTACCAGACGAAGAACCCGAGAACGGCGGGCACGACGAAGCGCCGGTACCGGCGGCGGACTTCCTGGAAGGCCGCACTGCGCTGGACCTCGAGATAGATCCGGGCCGCCGCCGCGGCGCCGGTCTCCCGCTCCCGGCGGGCCCCCGGCACCTCGCTCACGTGAGGGCTGACAGCCGACTCGCCCCAGCCGGAGGCGAGAGCGTCGTACCACGGGTCCTCGTAGTGCAGGTCTCCTGCCGTCTCGACGAATGCCCGGCCCAGATCTTCGTGGTGTTCACGCGCGTGCGACGTGGGACCGCCGGTCTCGGGACCGTCCCCGTCAGCACGGGCACGATCGTTGCTTGACTGCATGCCCAAGGATGGACAGAACGGGAAGATCTCTGACTCTTCTTTCCCGAACACTTCACCCCATCAGGTGACCAAAAGGCCATTCACCCTGTGGGTGGTCGTACCAAGCCCTTTCGGAACGCGTAACGCACCGCCTGGGCACGGCCCTTGAGCCCGGTCTTGGTGAACATGTTGTTGATGTGGGTCTTCACCGTGGCGGTGGACACGCTCAGCCTGCGCGCGATCTCCTGGTTGCTGAGACCCTCGGCGATCAGCACCAGCACCTCCGCCTCCCGAGTGGTCAGCCCGTCGGGCACGACCGCGGGTTCCGCCGGCTCCCGCTCGGGGGCGGACAGACGCTCCAGGAGCCTTCGCTGGACGCTCGGCGAAAGCCCCGCGTCCCCGGACAGCACGCTGTGCACCGCCCGTACGATCTCGTCCCCGTCGGCGTCCTTGGTCAGGTAGCCGCGTGCTCCCGCTCTCAGCGCCGGGAACAGGGACTCGTCGTCCGCGTAGGTCGTGAGCACCACCACCTGCGTCCCCGGGTGTTCCGCGCGGATGCGCCGGGTCGCCTCCACTCCGTCGCAGCGGGGCATGCGCAGGTCCATCAGCACCACGTCGGGAGCGAGTTGGCCCACGAGTCGCACCGCCTCGTCCCCGTCCGCCGCGGCGCCCACGACCTCGACTCCCGGCAGCAGCCCGAGCAGCATCACGATGCCTTCCCGGACGACCGTCTGGTCGTCCGCGACCACCACCCGGGCGGGCTTCTTCTCCGGCTCCTCGGTCATACCGGCACCTTCAGCGTCACCACGAACCCCTCCTCGCCCGGTCCCGCGGCGAGCGAGCCGCCCAGCAGCTCGGCGCGCTCCCGCATGCCCAGCAGACCGTACCCGCCTCCGGCCTCCGCGAGTTCGCCCGGCGGACCCCCTGTGTCCCGCACGTCCAGGGTGACTTCGCGTGGGCCGTACTCCAGCCGTACGCGGATCTTCGCGCCCGGTGCGTGTCTCCGGGCGTTCGTCAGGGCTTCCCGGGCGACCCTGCGCACGGCCTGCGACGCCTCGGCCGGCAGCGGCCGGCGTTCGCCCCCCACGGTGACCTCGACGGCGTCGGACGTTCGCACGAGGGCCCGCAGGCAGTCTTCCAGGGGCGTCAGTTCTCCCCGCAGCGCGGAGAGCGACTGTCTGGTCTCGTCCAGACCGTCGCGGGCCATTCCGCGGGCCGCCACGACCCGTGCGAGGATCTGCGCGCGGTCCGCTCGTCCCTCGAGCAGCAGTCGGGCCGCTTCCAGGTGCACGAGTTGCGCCGAAAGGCTGTGCGCGAGGACGTCGTGGATCTCCCGGGCGACACGGGCCCGCTCGGCGAGGGCGGCCGACTCGGCTTCGGCGGCGCGCGCCGCCCGCTCCTGGGCGAGCAGCCGATGCGCGTTGCCCCGGGCCTCGGCGTCGAGCCGCAGGGCGTATCCGGCGAGCGCCATCCCCCCGATGGCGGAGGCCGAGGTCGGACCGGTGCCGTCGTCGACCGCGACGAAGGCGGCGAAGGCGACCGAGGCCGCCGGCAGGGCCGCGAGCAAGGGCAGCCGCTCCAGGGCCGTGACGGCGCACCCACAGCACAGCACGACGGCGGCCGGTCGGAAACCGGCGGCCTCCGACCCGGCGGCCAGTCCGAGCAGCATGAGGACGAGGGCGAGGGACGGCCGCAGCCGGTGCTCGGGCGTGGTCCGCAAGAGCGCCCCTGCCAGCCCGCCGGACGCCAGGGCCGCGCCGGCGCCGGCCACCGCGATCCACCCGTGGACGCGGCTGTCGTGGAAGGCGGTGCACATCAGCGCGGCCGGCACCAGCAGCCTCACCGCCCAGGCGAGCAGCCGCCCGGGGCGCGAGACCTCCTTGGGGCTCGGCGCCTCCCGGGAGAGCCGGCGGGTCCACCCGTTCGCCGTCACCCGCGCTCCTTCCGCGCGGTGCGGGCCACACCGTCCCCGTACGCCGTGGCGGCGGCGAGAGCCGGGCGCGGAGACGGACATCACGGCCTCCGTGAGCGGGAAGGGGAGGCCGGCAGCGAGTGCCGCCGACGCCTTCGACGCTACGGAGATCCGTCCGTCCGCAGATCGGAGCCGGGGTGGATCGTGGGTGGACCTTCACCGGCGAGGGTCTCCACCCGTGGGTGGAGACCCCGACCGGACGACATGCCGTCGCATCGGCCGGCGCGTCTCGCGGGCCCTGCCGGACCGCCGCGCGGATTCCCGGCCGAGCCCACGCAGACCCGCGAGCGGTCGCCGCCGCGGCTACGCGTCGATGCGCGACCGGTCCAGCGTCGCCGCGGAGCTGGAGATGAACTCCTTGCGCGGTGCCACGTCGTTGCCCATGAGCAGGTCGAACACCTGCTCGGCGGCCTCCAGGTCGGAGAGGTTGATCCGCCGCAGGGTGCGATGACGTGGGTCCATCGTCGTCTCGGCCAGCTGATCGGCGTCCATCTCGCCGAGGCCCTTGTAGCGCTGGATGGAGTCCTTGTACCGGACGCCCTTGCTCTGGAACTCCATGAGCTTGTCGCGCAGCTCCCGGTCGGAGTACGTGTACACGTACTTGTCCTGGCCCTTCTTGGGCTGGACCAGCTCGATGCGGTGCAGCGGCGGCACCGCGGCGAACACCCGCCCGGACTCGACCATGGGCCGCATGTAGCGGTGGAACAGGGTCAGCAGCAGCGTCCGGATGTGGGAACCGTCCACATCGGCGTCGGTCATCATGATGATCTTGCCGTAGCGGGCCGCGTCGATGTCGAAGGTCCGCCCGGAGCCCGCTCCTATGACCTGGATGATCGCGCCGCACTCGGCGTTCTTCAGCATGTCGGTCACGGACGACTTCTGGACGTTGAGGATCTTGCCCCGGATCGGCAGCAGCGCCTGGAACTCGGAGTTGCGGGCCAGCTTCGCCGTGCCGAGCGCGGAGTCTCCCTCGACGATGAACAGTTCGCTGCGCTCGACGTCGTCGCTGCGGCAGTCGGCCAGCTTCGCGGGCAGCGACGAGGACTCCAGTGCCGTCTTGCGGCGCTGTGCGTCCTTGTGCTGCCTGGCCGCGATACGCGTCCGCGCGGCCGCGACCGCCTTCTCCATGACGACCCGCGCCTGAGCGGCCGCGTCGCGCCTGGTGGAGGTGAGGAACGCCTTGAGCTCCCTGGAGATCACGGTGTTCACGATGCGCCGGGCCGCCGAGGTGCCGAGGACCTCCTTGGTCTGCCCCTCGAATTGGGGCTCGGCCAGGCGTACGGTGACGACCGCGGTCAGGCCCTCCAGGGCGTCGTCCTTGACGATGTCGTCCTCGGCGACGCGCAGCAGCTTCTTGGTGCGCAGCACCTCGTTCATCGTCTTGGCGACGGCCTGCTCGAAGCCGGCGACATGGGTGCCGCCCTTGGGCGTGGCGATGATGTTGACGAACGACCGGAGGGTCGTGTCGTACCCGGTGCCCCAGCGCAGGGCGACGTCGACGCCGAGCTCGCGGGTGACCTCGGTGGGGGTCATCTGCCCATGGTCGTCGAGGACCGGGACCGTCTCCTTGAACGTGCCCTGACCGGTGAAGCGCAGGACGTCGCAGACGGGCTTGTCGGTGGCCAGGTACTCGCAGAACTCGCTGATGCCGCCGTCGAAGCGGAAGGACTCCTCGCCCTTGCTGCCGCCCTCGCCGAGCCCGTACTCGTCACGCACGACGATGGTCAGACCGGGCACCAGGAAGGCCGTCTGGCGGGCGCGCTGGTGGAGGTGGTCCAGGGAGAGCTTGGCGTCCTTGAGGAAGATCTGGCGGTCGGCCCAGTACCGCACGCGCGTGCCGGAGCGGTTCTTGGCGACCCGCTTGACCTTGCGCAGACCGCCGGTCTCGAACTTGGCGTCGGGACCGGCTGCGGCGAAGGCGCCCGGAACGCCTCGCCGGAAGCTGATGGCGTGTGTGTGGCCGCCACGGTCCACCTCGACGTCGAGCCGGGCGGACAGGGCGTTGACCACGGAGGCGCCGACGCCGTGCAGGCCGCCGGAGGCTGCGTAAGAGCCGCCGCCGAACTTGCCGCCGGCGTGCAGCTTGGTCATGACGACCTCTACGCCGGACAGACCGGTCTTGGGCTCGACGTCGACGGGGATGCCACGGCCGTTGTCACGGACCTCGACCGAGGCGTCGTCGTGGAGGATCACCTCGATGTGGTCGCAGTAACCGCCCAGGGCCTCGTCGACGGAGTTGTCGATGATCTCCCACAGGCAGTGCATCAGGCCACGGCTGTCGGTCGAGCCGATGTACATACCCGGGCGCTTCCGCACGGCCTCGAGGCCTTCGAGGACGAGCAGGTGCCGCGCGGTGTAATTGGAACCGTCCCGGTCTGCTCCTGCCAGCAGCGCTGTGGACGGCACGGACATTTCGGCGGTCACGCGGTTCGCTCCTCGCTGAATTTCAGTTGGGGCCCTTCTGGGTAAGGGCGCGGCTTGGGTTGCCGCCACGAGGGTACCGAGGCCTGGTAGAGCCGTTGTCACGCCACCCTCGCGTCTGAACTCACACTAGACCAGCGTCGTATGCATGTTCGATCCCTCGAAGGAGTGAAGTACATGTCACGTTCCCTTCGAGGCATGAACCATTTAGGCTCCGGGCACGTCCTCATGAACAAACCGGCAAGCCAGCCGGGAGGACGGGACCATGACCGACAGCGCGAAACCGTAAGCACCGCAGACCACGCAATACGGCACATTCGCCGCCAAACCGGCAGCAGACGGCCACCTCGGAAAGATTTTTCGAGGAAAAGCCACGAGCGGGAACGTTTTGGGGCTGGTTGGATGTTGACCCTGGTACGACAGCTCGTCGAGCTAGAGAAGAGGCGACGTGACTACTGTTCTGACCCCCGCGAGCCCGCTGACGGCCGCTGACCGCTGCGACCGCTGCGGCGCCCAGGCGTACGTGCGCGTCGTTCTGCTCAGCGGCGGAGAACTGCTCTTCTGCGCCCACCACGGCCGCAAGTTCGAGCCGGAACTCAAGAAGATCGCCGCTGAGATACAGGACGAGACGGAGCGGCTGACTACCGTTCCCGTGTCCGCCTCCGAAGAAGAGCGCTGATCCGACGCGTCCACGACGAGCCAGACCGGCACAGGCCGGCGTACGGGCGGTCGTCCCTGCTCCCAGGGGCGGCCGCCCGTCCGCGTGCCGCCCGACTGTCCGGGGAGGCCACCGCGCCCGAGCAGGTCCGCTCAGGCGCTGCGAGGGGCCTCGTGGGGGCTTCCCGTGCCGGCGTCCCAGTGCAGTGTCCGCAAGGCGTCGGAGACCCGTGTGTAGACGCCCGGGCTTCCCGGGCGACCGCAGCCGCTGCCCCAGGACACGAGTCCGATGAGCCGGCCCCGCGCGACCAGCGGTCCCCCGCTGTCGCCCTGGCAGGCGTCGGGGCCGCCCCGCGCCTCCCCCGCGCACACCATGCTCCGCGCCTGGTAGGCGCCGTCGGCGGATCTGGGATACGCCCGCTCACAGAGCGTGTCGGCAAGGACGTGCACGTGCGCCGCCCGCAGCCCGTGGGCGTATGCGCCGAATCCCGTGGTGTCGCCCCAGCCGTAGACGACGGCGTCCGAGCCGGGTTCGTAGGCCCTGTCGCCCGTCGCGGCCATGGGGGCGACCGCCGTCGCCGCGAGCGGCTCGGCAAGGCCGAGCACGGCGAAGTCGCCGGCGTTGGTGGAACCCTGGTAGTCCGGGTTCACCCAGACGCTGCGCACGGAGATCTCTCGGCCCGCGCCCGTGGACAGGTCCGTACGGCCCGCGACGACCTTCAGGTCGGGCAACCGTCCCGGCGGCACTCCCAGGACGTCCTCGCCCATGCAGTGGGCCGCCGTGAGCACGGTGGACCGGCCGACGGCCACGCCCCCGCAGAACTGGCCCGAGCGCGTACCTCCGAACCGGTCACGGCTGGACAGGGCGACCACCCACGGGGCCTGGGAGACGTCGACGGGGACACCCCCGAGGACGATGCCGCCGGACGCGGCCGGGGCGGCGGACGCCAACGGTATGGCCATCGCAGCGGCCGCCAGGACCAACGGCCGGGACAGAGCCCGGACCAGACAACGACGCATGCGCGCTCCTCACTCGAAGTGATCGATGAACACCCAGAGTGATGCAGAGGAACCGGCCCCGCACCCGCGCACCGACGCCGAAGGCCCGGCTCCCCGAGGGGGTCCGGGCCTTCGGCGTCGGCGGGCCGGCGACTCAGTCGAGGTAGTCGCGCAGCACCTGCGAACGCGACGGGTGGCGCAGCTTCGACATGGTCTTGGACTCGATCTGGCGGATGCGCTCGCGCGTGACGCCGTACACCTTGCCGATCTCGTCGAGGGTCTTCGGCTGACCGTCGGTGAGACCGAATCGCATGGAGACGACGCCCGCCTCCCGCTCGGACAGGGTGTCGAGCACCGAGTGCAGCTGCTCCTGCAGAAGCGTGAAGCTGACCGCGTCGGCCGGGACGACGGCTTCGGAGTCCTCGATGAGGTCGCCGAACTCGCTGTCGCCGTCCTCGCCGAGAGGGGTGTGCAGCGAGATGGGCTCGCGACCGTACTTCTGGACCTCGATGACCTTCTCCGGGGTCATGTCGAGTTCCTTGGCCAGCTCCTCCGGGGTGGGCTCGCGGCCCAGGTCCTGGAGCATCTGGCGCTGCACGCGCGCGAGCTTGTTGATGACCTCGACCATGTGCACCGGGATGCGGATGGTGCGGGCCTGGTCGGCCATCGCGCGGGTGATCGCCTGACGGATCCACCAGGTGGCGTACGTGGAGAACTTGTAGCCCTTGGTGTAGTCGAACTTCTCGACCGCGCGGATCAGACCGAGGTTGCCCTCCTGGATGAGGTCCAGGAAGAGCATGCCGCGGCCGGTGTAACGCTTGGCCAGGGAGACCACCAGACGGAGGTTGGCCTCCAGGAGGTGGTTCTTGGCGCGACGCCCGTCCTCCGCGATGATCTCCAGTTCGCGCTTGAGTTTCGGCGCGAGCTTGTCGGCGTTGGCCAGCTTGTCCTCGGCGAACAGACCGGCCTCGATGCGCTTGGCGAGCTCGACCTCCTGCTCGGCGTTGAGCAGCGGGACCTTGCCGATCTGCTTGAGGTAGTCCTTGACCGGGTCGGCGGTGGCGCCCGCGGCCGCGACCTGCTGGGCCGGGGCGTCGTCCTCGTCCTCGTCGGACAGGACGAAGCCGGCGCTCTCGGTGCCCTCGGGCTCGCCCTCGGCCTTGGGAGCGTCCTCGAGGACCTCTTCCTCGACCAGCTCGGCGTCGTCCTTCTTGGCGGTGGTCTTCTTGGCCGCCGTCTTCTTCGTGGCGACGGTCTTCTTGGCGACGGCCTTCTTGGCGGTCGTCGCCTTCTTGGCAGCCGCCTTCTTGGCGGGGGCGGCTTCCTCTGCAGGGTCGTCCACAGCGGGGGCGGCAGGGGCGGCCTCGGTGGCGGCGGCGGCCTTCCGCGTGGTCACCGTCTTCGCCGCGACCGTCTTGGTGGCGGTGCGCTTGGCCGGACTCTTCGCTGCGACGCTCTTTCGGGTGCGCTTTGGCTCCGCGGCACTGACCATCAGCGTCACACCCTCTTCCTCGAGGATCTGGTTGAGGCTGCGCAGTACGTTCTTCCACTGAGTGGCCGGAATCTGGTCAGCTTCGAAGGCCCGACGCACATCGTCGCCGGCGATCTGCCCCTCAGCCTTTCCCCGCTCAATGAGCGCCATGACAGAGACGGACTCGGCGATCTCCGGCGGGAGCGTACGGGATGTGCTGGCCGACACGAACAACCTCTCGGAACGTTGGAAAACGGCTTCCGGCCCCGTTCGCAGACGAACAGGAGCCGACCACCGGCCTGGGGGTGGGCCGACGGTGCGGGCGGGGACCGGGAGGATGCACAGCGCCTTGAACGGCGTCCGTATTCCCTCCGCGGCAGCCACCTCTTAGGTCATCGCGTTGTTTCCACAAGCGTTACGCCCAATCTTCGTGGCCCGAGTCACACCCCGTAAGCACGTAAAAACGGTCAGACACGGGCAGAGGCGGTCACCCGTGGTGTCTACCCGGGCCTCCGCGGCCGAATCCCCCTCGCGTCACCCTTGCCGCGCCCTTCTTTGTGCGTTCCCGGCCGTATCCCCCCTGACGGCCGTCGGACCCCGCAGGACCCCGTGACGGGTTCTGCGGGGTCCGACGAGCGGGTGGGCGCGTCGCTCGGGGAGGACGCGACGAAAGAGGACGTCCGCGGACGGTTCCAGTGCGGATGCGATCAGTGCTCGCGCGGTGCCGGCACGACGCGCTCCACCTCGGGATGCACAGCGAGCAGCTGCCGCATCGCCGCCTCCGCCGCGGCGCCGTCGCCCGCGGCGAGCGCGTCGACGATCCTGCCGTGGTGGGAGAGCGACGCGTCGTTCGGACGCTCGCACCCCGCGACCGGGCCGCCGGAGACCTGCAGAGCGCAGGACACGATCCCCGAGAGGTGCTCCAGCATCCGGTTGCTCGCGACCTGGATGAGCAACGAGTGGAACTCGGCGTCCGCCCGGGAGTAGGTCAGCGCGTCGCCCTGCCCCATGGCGTGAGCCATGATCTCGACCATGTCGGAGAGGCGCTGCTGGACGTCGGCCCGCCCGTGCCCGGCGGCCAGGCGGGCGGCCAACGGCTCGATCGTCCAACGCAGCTCGCTCAGCTCGCGACGTTGGTCGTCGCGCTGGGGACCGAAGGCGCGCCACTCGATGATGTCAGGGTCGAGAAGATTCCAGTCGCTCACGGGACGCACACGCGTACCGACGTTCGGTCGGGCGCTGACCAGGCCCTTCGCCTCGAGGACGCGCAGCGATTCGCGGACGACGGTGCGGGACACCTCGAACCGCTGGCCGATCTCCTCGGGCACCAGCGGACGGTCGGCGCCGAGGTCACCCGAGACGATCATCTGGCCGAGCTGCTGGACGAGTTGGCCGTGCAGTCCGCGTCCACGGCTGCCCGTGGCGCGACGCCCCACCCGGCCCAGTTCGGGATCGGCGGCCTCCCAGACGGGAGCTCCGACGCGGTCGGCGGCGGGGGCCTCGGCGTAGGGGTAGCGGTCGAGTCCGCCCGGGCCGGCCAGACCGGAGTCGGTGGAGCGGGCGGCGGTCATCATGGTGTGCGCAAGGGTACTCACGGATCCTTTGTCGGCGCTGCCTCCAACTGCCTTGAGGTCTTTGGTGAAAAGCACACGAAAGGGTGATCGCTCACCCCGTCGCAATTGACGCCTTATCGGAAAGAAACGTGCTTTCTTCGGGGAGTTGCGCACACGCGAGGACGGGATCGGCCGGGGACGGTCGTCATCGGACCTTGCTGCGCAGCGTGGTGAGCACATACGCGCACACCAGGGCGGCGAGGGACAAGGTCATCGCCCCACCGACAGGTTGAGCGATCACGCGTACCGCAGCAGTCAGATAGCGCTCTCCCCCGAAGGGCCACTGCAACAGGAGCGTCTCCCGCAACCGCAGGGACAGGCCGGCGGCCGTCCGCACGGACGCGCTGCCGACGAGCTGTTGTACGACGGGTACGACGACCACGGGCACGGCGACCACCGCCGCCAGCCCCGCCGTGGTGGAGCGGAAGACACCGGCCGCCAGCACACCGGCCCAGGCGCACCCGACGACGAAGGCGAGCCAACTCGCGCTCAGCTCCATCCAGTCCGCGGGAACTCGCGCGAGTTCCCGTCCGTAGAC
The DNA here is from genome assembly GCF_014649655.1 of Streptomyces humidus. Classification (GTDB taxonomy): domain Bacteria; phylum Actinomycetota; class Actinomycetes; order Streptomycetales; family Streptomycetaceae; genus Streptomyces; species Streptomyces humidus. The sequence goes on from NZ_BMTL01000013.1 coordinate 126,576, forward strand.
GAGATAGAGCGCTTCGGCGTCGCATCCCAGTGTGAGGAAGCCGAGCATCAGGGCGGTGAGGGCGGCTACGAGGAGTTTGGCGGTGAGCACCCCGAGCCTGCGGGGCACGGTGCCGCGGTCCGCGGCCAGGGCGGGGTGGCGGAACTCGTCGCCGAACGCGAGCGCCCCGAGCAGCCCGGCTCCGAGCGCCGCGGGCGGCAGCGGCAGCTCCACAGGCCACGCCGCCAGCAGCCGCGCCTGCCGGGTGTGGCCGGCGTGGGCCAGGAGCAGGGCGGTGAGTACGGACACGATCAGCACGACGGCTCCGGTGACGAATCCGGTGCTGATCCCGGCAGCGCGGCGGAGTTCGTAGCGCAGGGGCCGCAGGGGACCGGGAGCGGACCGTACGCAGATAGGGGGCGGCAGGTCCGGCAGAGCGTCCGGCGTCCGGGAGGCGGAGGCCCGCGGGCTGCGCCGGGCTGAGGGCAGAACGGGCGGTGTGACGACGGTTCGGCACTCCCCCACGGCGAGAGCCGCGGTCCCGGCCGACGCGGTCCCGGCCGACGCGGTCTCAGCCGACGCGGTCCCGGTCGACGCGGTCGAGGCCGTCGCGCCCGGCGGAGTCGAGGCGGTCACGCCCGGCAGGGCCGGGGAAGCCGACGCGGTCGTGGCCGGCGTGTCCGGGGTCGTGCCGCCCTCGCCCCCCACGGCGGTACCGGGCCGGAAACCGTCCGCCCCGGCCCGGGAAACGTCCGAGGGAGAACCCTTGGCCGGCCCGTGCGTCGCGGGGAAACCCGGCGCTTCGCTGTCGGACGGCTGCGGCGCGACGGCGGGCGAGGTCTCCCGCGTACCGTCCTCCACGCCGGACCCCTCGGCCGACCTCAGGACGTCCGAGCCCTTCGCGAAGACTTCGACGGCGGTCCGCTCACCGGACGACGGGCCGGGCTGCGCGCCACCCGGGAGCGGCGGCCCCGCTTCGGAGCGCGCGGGGAGCGACGGCGTCGAGTCCACCGCTCCTGCTCCCGGCCCCATGTCCCCGGTCTCGTCGGCCAGTTGATGGACGAGGACGCCGTGCCGGAACGCCGTCTCTCCGACGTGGGCACATGTGCTGCCGTACACGGAGAGCCGGTTACCGTCCTCCTGCACCACCTCGACCGAGCGTCGTCCGGCCCGGGCCTCCTGGGCGAGCAGGGCGGCCAGGCGGACGGCATGGGGGGTGCGTACGGCCACACGGGGACGCAGCCGGGTGCGGGAGAAGTCGGCGGCCTCCTGGTCTGCGACGAGCCTCCCCCGGTCGAGGGTGACGACGCGGTCGGCGGTGCGCGCCGCCTCCTTGGGGTCCGCCGTGGTCGTCAGGACCGTGCCGCCCTGCGCCGCGTGTGCGCGCAGCATGCCGAACAGCCAACGGCCCTCCCGTCCGGAGAGCCCGTCGGCCGGCTCGTCGAGGACGAGAGTGTGCGGATCGGCGAGGAGGGCGCCGGCCAGACCGAGCCGACGGTCCACGCCGCGGGAGAGGGTGCCGAGGCGCTCGTCGCGCAGGCTGATCAGGCCGACCACCTCCAGCACCTCGTCGGCACGCCGGACCGGCACGCCGACGGCCGCGCACAGCATGCGCAGATGGCCGCGGACCGTGCGCGCGGGATGCCCCGGCACGTCGCCCAGCAGGACACCGACCTCCCGTGAGGGGTGCGCGATGCGGTGCAGGGGGCGGCCTCTGAAGTGGGCGATTCCGCGGCCCTGTTGGAGTTCGAGCATCAGTCTCAGCACGGTGGTCTTGCCCGCACCCGGCGCTCCGAGCAGCACGGTGACGCGGCCCGCGCGCGCCTCGAAGGAGACGTCGTCGACGGCGGGCGGAAGCGCCTTGCGGGGGTTGCTGGTCAGTCCGAAGGCCTGGATCACGCGAAGCAAGATAGCGCGCTATGTCCGTTTTTTCCGTTCACCGCACGGTCGGGAGCGCGCACGCCCGACCGTCGGGCATCGCCGCGACGCCGCGGCAGTCGCCGCGGTCCGAGGTCAGACCTCGGGCCGCAGCATCGGCGGGTTGAGCAAGGTCGCGCCGCCCGCACGGAAGAGCTGGGCGGGACGCCCGCCCTGACGGGTGGTGGTGCCGCCGGTGGGCACCAGGAAGCCGGGCGTGCCCGTCACCTTGCGGTGGAAGTTGCGCGGGTCGAGCGCCACGCCCCACACCGCCTCGTACACGCGGCGCAGTTCCCCGACGGTGAACTCCGTGGGGCAGAACGCCGTCGCGAGGGACGAGTACTCGATCTTGGAGCGGGCTCGTTCCACGCCGTCCGCGAGGATCTGCGCGTGATCGAAGGCGAGCGGGGCTGCCGTCTCGCCGTCGCGGCCGTAGCCCTCGTGCCGCAGCAGTTCCTCGACGGGCGCCCAGCGCGCGTTGCTGGCGTCGCCGCCCGCTCGCGGGGCCGGGAGGTCCGGGGCGAGCGCCAGATGCGCGACGCTGACCACACGCATCCGGGGATCGCGCCCGGGATCGCCGTAGGTGGCGAGCTGCTCCAGGTGGGCGCCGTTGTCCTGGGCGGGGACCGAGGGGGCGTGGGCGTGCAGACCGGTCTCCTCGGCCAGTTCACGCGCCGCCGCCTGCGTCAGGTCCTCGTCGGCCCGTACGAAGCCGCCGGGCAGCGCCCACCGCCCCTTGTACGGCGCCTCGCCCCTGCGTACCGCCAGCGCGCACAGGGCGTGACGGCGCACGGTCAGCACGACCAGGTCCACGGTGACGGCGAAGGGCGGAAAGGCTGACGGGTCGTAGGACATGCGGTGATCATAGTCGTCTCACTGACGATAAACACTCCTTTCGTCGACCGCATCGACGGCTGGTCCGATGCGGTCCCGCACGGTCTTCGCCGCTCGGGCCGCCCCTCGCTCCGTTCGGTGTCGTCCGAGGTCACATGGGGTCACACTCGCAGTTGCAGCCCTTCGGCCGCCTCCTCCACCATGGCGAGTCCGAGCCGACCGACCCGTACGGAGAAGGGTGCGCCCGCGACCCGCAGACCGGTCAGGCCGACCTCGCCCAGGGGCGCGCTGGGCAGGGGGCGCAGGGTGACGGTGCCGGCCGGGGCGTCCGGCCGGACGCCGACGAGGGTGGTCAGCAGCAGGACCCCGGCCGCCGCCGCGGTGGCGGCGGGACGGCAGGCGGCCGGATGTGGAAGGGGCGCGCTCCCGCCTCCGCGCTGCTCCCCCGCGTACATCTCGGGGAGGCGCTGGTCGAAGGCGTCGGCCGCCGCCAGCACGCCGCGCAGCAGGGCCGCACTCTCCTTCTCGTGGCCCGTGGCCGCCAGTCCCGCTACGGCGATCGCCGTCTCGTACACCCGGACGGCGCCGCTGCGGTGGCCGAAGGGGTTGTGGCCGGCCTCCTTCGCGCCGAGGCCGCGCAGTCCCCAGCCCGAGTCCATGGCGGGGCTGCCGAGCAGCCGGGCCAGTTGCTCGGTCTGCACCTTGTCCAGCAGACCCGGTGCGTGGGCGCCGCCGCCGAGCAGCCCGGTGTCGAGGATGTGGACGGTGGCCGCACAGAGATGGGGCAGCGGCCGCCCGTCCGGGCCGAGGGCGGCCGCGGGTCGGCCCCCTGCCCGGTCGTCGATCCAGAAGTCCCGACGGAACACCGCGCGCGCCGTCCGGGCCCACTCCCGCAGCCCGCCGCCGCCCGGTCTGCCACAGGCGTCGAGCAGGTCGGCGCCGAGCAGTGCGGCACGGTGGGCGTAGGCCTGGGTCTCGCAGCGGACCGGGCCGTCGGGCTGCGGGTCCCGAAGGTAGGGCCCGTCGCCGACCGAGGCGCGCAGCCAGGTCAGACAGCGTTCGGCCGCCGGCATCAATTCCTCCGTCTCACTCTCGGGCAGACCCCATCGGCGGGCCTCCGCGAGAAGCACCGGGAAGAGCAGCGTGGCCTCCGTCGCCGTACAGACCGGCGGCAGGTGCACGCCCGCGTCCCGTCGGGGCCCGGGGATCATGCCGCACCGCGGTCCCGGGACGGTGAGCTGGGTGCGGGCGAGCGTGCGCAGTGTGCCCGCGGCGAGACGGGTGCCCAGAGGCAGTGTCATCCGGGCCGCGGCGAGCGCCTCGGCCGGGGCCAGACCGCAGCGCCAGGGGGCTCCGGCCGCGAGATGGATGTCCGCAAGGCGCTCGGGGTCGCGCACCAGCAGGGCCTGCAGATCCTGGACGCTCGTCGCCAGCAGTGCCCGGACGCGGGGGTCGTCGCCCGTGGCGTGCGCGGGTGCCAGGGGGCTTGTCGCCGCACGGCCGACGGCGCGGACCGGCCCCGCGCCGTCCAGCCGGACTCTCAACTCCAGGCAGACACTGCCGCCGGGCGGCACGTCGAATTCCCAGCGCAGCAGTCCCGCGGAGGCGATCACGTCGGCGGGTGCGGGGGCGGCGCTGACGCTCGACGTCCCGGCGGCGCCGGACCAGCGCAGCCCGGAGTCGTAGACGCTGGCGGGCAGTTCGGGACCGACGACGCCGGCGGCGATCGCACCGAGGTCGGCCAGGTCGGCCCCGAGTGCCACCTCGACCGGGAGGTGCAGCGGGCGTGCGGCCGTACTGCGCAGGGTGATGCGCTCCGTGCCGTCCGCGGACCGGATCCGCTCGACGATCACGTCCGGATCCGGGCCGCCGTGCGGAGTGACACGCAGGGTCCCGACGAAGCGCGCGGAGTCGGCCAGTGTCATCCGGGCCTGGACCACGAGGGGTTCACGCCCCGCCACCCGCAGCCGGCAACGGGACAGGATCCGCCGACCCGCCCGGTAGAAACCCTCCAGACCGTGTCCTGTCAGCTGACCCTGTTCCGTCGAGATGGCGAGACCGGGCAGGGCGACACAGATCATCGCGGTGTGGGCGGGCGGCAGGCCTGCGATGCGCGGCGGCGCCGATGATGCGGACGGCTGGGCGCTGCCTCTGGCCGCGGTGGCCGACGGGCGGCCGACTGTGCCGGGCGGCTGAAGGAGGCGGGACGGGGCGCGTGTGTTCCGCCCGGCCGGCAGGACACTGCGAGGGTCGGCCGGACCTTCGTCCCGACTCGGCCGGCCTGGACCTGTTCGGTCGGAAAGCAGTCGGTCGGAAAGCGGTCGGTCGAGATGCAGCTGGTCGGGAGGAAGCCGGTCGGCGTCCGTGCCAAGGTGTGGCTCCGAGCCGCCGGTGCCGGAGCATTGGTCGAAGCTGAAGTGGGCGTCGAAGCCGACGTGTTGGTCGGCGGCGGAGGGCGGAGTCGGCTGATGCATGCGGTGACTTCTTCTGCTCTCTGTGCGCCTCGGCGTGGTCGAGGCCTGATGGAAGGCTCCGGCAGGGCGGGTGAGCTGCGGCGGAACGCCCTGCGCGGGCAATCCGCCACTCAGGTGAACGGGGTGGGACTCCCCCAGGTCACGCACCCGGCCCGCAGGCCCCACCGAATGGCGGTGGGACCCGGACGTCAGGCCGGGAAGGCGCCTCCCGGGCGGGCAGACGGTGGGGCCGTCCCGCCGCAGCGGGTGACGGGCGTGCGCGGGACCTCGCCGTTCGTCGCTGCGGAGGGACGGCGTTCATCGCGACGGGGGGGGGACGGCGTTCATCGCGACGGGCGAGCCTCAGTGCCCGCCCGGGGTTTCGCCCGCGTGGGACCGCACGCCTTTCGTGACCTCGCCATGAGTGCGTGCGGGGGACTTCCCTCCACCGCGTGTGCGCAATCCCGCACCGCTCGGAGCGGTGGGACGGGGGGCGTGCGCCTGCGTCGGGCGGCGGCGAGGTGCCTTCGCCTCCGGCACCTCGGCGCCTCCTTCCGCGGCCTGCCCGGAACCTGACCCGGCAGCGGTGGAACGAGGACGGCGGCGCCTGCGGGCAGTCGGGGCAGCGTTGCGCGCTGCAGCCGTCGAGGCCCCTGGCGCGCATACCGGTGAGCCGTTGGGTTCCGAGTCCACGGAGCCCCTCACCTCGCCGGGTCGGGCCGTGCCATCGGCTCGGCCGGCATCGTCCCCGTCGTCCGGATCACCGCCCTCGTCGTCCGCGAAAGTCGCTCCTGTCATACCTGTCACACCTGTCGCCCTGGTCGCGCCATTCCCGCCCGTCGCGCGTGCCGTGCCCGGCGTGCCCGGCCCGTCGGCGGCCCGCGTGTCCGGGAGGAGCGCTGCTCCGGCGGTCAGCGCTTCTTCCGCGGTCGGCCCCTCCCCGCCCGGCGTTTCCGCCGCTGCGCGCCGTCCTCGTCGCTCGCGCTCGGCGCGCAGGCAGCGTCGCACCGACTCGGGGTCGAGGCCTTCGTTGCAGGCCTGGTGCAGCAGGCGGGCGAACAGATATCCCGGTTCCGCGCCGAGCGCCATGGCGAACGCCTCCCTCGCCTCGAGTTCGTCGCCGCCGGACCATGCGACCCAGCCGGCGAGAGTGAGCGGCGGCGCCGCGTGTTCGCCGTAGGGTCCGACGCAGCGCCGTGCCAGTGCTCGCCACAGGCGCAGTGCGGTCGCGGCCTCGTCGCCCTCCATCCACTCGGCCGCCCGGTCGCGCGTCACGCGATCCTGAAGCCCGAGGATCAGGGCTGCGGCCTCGTCGCATCCGAGCAGCTCGTCGTCTCGGCGATCGGCGAGAAGCACGCCAGGCAGCACGGGCGCTTCGGCCAGGCGCAGCATCACGCGTCCGGCCAGTTCGAGCGTCTCGGCGGCCACCGCCGTTCGGCTCGCGTCGTCGAGCATCCTCGGGACGAGTGCCATGGCGGCGGTGTCCAGGGCGACTTCCTGCTCCAGCGCCACGCCGGTCTCCAGAGGCTGCAGCCGGGCCCGTAGCTCACGCAGGGTGCCGCGGACCTGGATCCCCGCGTAGGTAGCGGCCGCGGCCAGCACGGACGTGCCGGGCAGCCCCATCGGGACGCCCTCGACCGGGCAGCATCCCTCGCCCGCGCAGCAGTAGGACCAGAAACGACCGTCCGCGATACAGAGCGCTTCGATCACCGGGATGTCGAGACGGCCGCATTCCAGACGCAGTTGCTCGGCCAGCGGCGTCAGGCGCTCCATGACTTGACGGCCCGTCTCGCCGCTCTCCGGCTCCTGACAGAGGTAGGCCACCATCTGCGCGGGGCGGGTGCCCCGGCGTTCGCTGCCCCTGACCAGTCCGTGTGCCAGTTGCTGCGCGACGGCGCCCCAGTCGTCCGGGTTCGCGGGGATGCCGAGCCGGGCCCGGCCGCCGAACCGCCCTCGTCCGCCGCGGTCGTGCAGGGCCACCAGGACGATGCTGTCCTCCGGCCGGTATCCGAGCAGATAGGGCAGCGCGTCGGCCAGTTCGTCCGGGGACCGCAGGGTGACCTGATGGGCTGTCTGAGCAGTGCCGTACTCGGCCTCACCGTCGTACATCGGGTGACTCATGTACGTCGTGTGACCGCCGGTCTCCGGCGGGCCCTCCTGCGCCGCCCGGCCTCCGCGCCCCGGCGGCCCTTCATACGCCGACCGGGCCGGCCGATCCGGCTGATCGGGCCGATCCCGATGTTCCAGCTGATCCGGATGTTCCGGCCGACCCCGCTGCGTGCCGTACGAGTGGCAGCCGTCGGCACCGTCATGTCCCTTACATCCGTCACCTCCGTCGCATTCGCCGTCCGTGGGCTCTTCCCCTCCGCGGCCTCCGCGGCCTCCGAGGGCTCCGAGGGCTCCAGGGCCTCCGGACCCTCCCGAATCGCCCCCTCCTTCGAGGCCTCCGCTCCCTCGACGGTCTCCGTCACGTCGGCCGTTCCCGTCACGCCCCTCGTGACCGGTGTCGGCGTCCGTGGCAACCGAAGCGCCCGCGGACCTCGACGGCTGGGACGCCTGCGATTCCTTCCCTGCGTCCTGGGAGTTCCGTGCGTCCCGTTCGTCACGTCGGGCGGTGTCACCGTTTTCAGAGGATCCGGTGGATTCGCTGTGATTCGTCATGCGACAGACGATCTCGCGGATGACAAGATCCCGCTGGGCCTGTGGACAACTCCGATCACGGACACGTCAAGCACAGCGGAACCGTCGCGACGCGCGCCCGCCGAGGACCCCGCTGACCACGGCCGTGACCGGATTGTCAGCGCCGTCCTGTTGTATGGAGGCATGGAGCACACGAGCAACACGGATCTCCGGGCCGACGCCGACGCCGTCCTCGCCCGCCTCGTCGGCGACGCCTCGGGGGCGGCCCGGCTGCGCGAGGATCAGTGGCGGGCGATCGAGGCGCTGGTCGCCGACCGGCGCCGGGCCCTGGTGGTCCAGCGGACGGGGTGGGGGAAGTCCGCGGTCTACTTCGTGGCGACCTCCCTGCTCCGCGCCCGTGGCTCCGGCCCCACCGTGATCGTCTCCCCGCTGCTCGCCCTGATGCGCAACCAGGTCGAGGCCGCGGCCCGGGCCGGTATCCGTGCACGCACCATCAACTCCTCCAACACGGAGGAGTGGGAGACCGTGCAGGGCGAGATCACCGCGGGTGAGGTCGACGTCCTGCTGGTCAGTCCGGAACGGCTCAACAACCCGGACTTCCGTGACCAGGTGCTGCCCGGGCTGGCCGCCGCGACCGGGCTGCTCGTGGTCGACGAGGCCCACTGCATCTCCGACTGGGGTCATGACTTCAGGCCGGACTACCGCAGGCTGCGGACGATGCTCACCGACCTTCCTCCGGGCGTTCCGGTCCTCGCGACGACCGCCACCGCGAACGCACGTGTGACGGCCGACGTCGCCGAGCAGCTCGGCACCGGAGGCGCCACAGACGCCTTGGTACTGCGTGGGCCGCTGGATCGCGAGAGCCTCAGCCTGAACGTGCTGCGACTGCCCGACGCGGCGCACCGGATGGCCTGGCTCGCCGATCATCTCGACGAACTGCCCGGTTCCGGAATCGTCTACACGCTCACGGTGGCGGCCGCGGAGGAGGTCACCGCCTTTCTCCGGCAGCGCGGCCATGTCGTCGCCTCGTACACGGGCCGGACCGAGAACGCCGACCGGCAGCAGGCCGAGGAGGATCTGCTGGCGAACAAGGTGAAGGCGCTGGTCGCGACCTCCGCTCTCGGTATGGGCTTCGACAAGCCCGACCTCGGCTTCGTCGTGCACCTCGGCTCGCCGTCCTCGCCCATCGCGTACTACCAGCAGGTGGGCCGTGCCGGACGCGGTGTCGAGCACGCGGAGGTGCTGCTCCTGCCGGGACGGGAAGACGAGGCGATCTGGGAGTACTTCGCCTCGCTGGCCTTCCCGCCCGAGGACCTGGTACGCCGCACTCTCGACGTCCTCGCGGGCGCGGAGCGGCCCGTGTCGTTGCCCGCCCTGGAGCCCCTGGTGGAGCTGCGCCGCTCCCGTCTGGAGACCATGCTCAAGGTCCTCGACGTGGACGGGGCGGTCAAGCGGGTCAAGGGCGGCTGGCTGTCGACCGGACAGCCGTGGCGGTACGACACCGAGCGGTACGCGTGGGTCGCACGGCAGCGCAAGGCCGAACAGGAGGCCATGCGGCAGTACGCGTCGACGACGGACTGCCGGATGGAGTTCCTCCAGCGCCAGCTCGACGACGACGGCGCCAAGCCGTGCGGACGATGCGACAACTGCGCGGGGGCGCGCCATGCCGCCGACACGTCCTCGGCCGCGCTGGACGCCGCACGGGTGGACCTGGGCCGTGCGGGCGTCGAGGTGGAGCCCCGCCGGATGTGGCCGACCGGCCTGGCAGCGATCGGCATGGATCTCAAGGGGCGCATCCCCGCGAACGAGCAAGCGGCGGCCGGGCGGGCCCTGGGGCGTCTCTCGGACATCGGCTGGGGAAATCGGCTGCGTCCGATGCTGGCCCCCCAGGCGCCGGACGCACCGATTCCGGACGATGTGGCCCGGGCCGTGGTGGATGTGCTGGCGGACTGGGCGAAGGGGCCCGGCGGTTGGGCCTCCGGAGCGGCCGACGCCTCACCGCGCCCGGTCGGCGTGGTCACCGTCGCCTCTCGCACCCGTCCGCGGCTGGTCCACTCGCTGGGCGCGCGGATCGCGGACGTCGGCCGCCTGCCCCTTCTGGGTGCGGTGGAATACACCGCCGACACCTCGCCGATCTCCCGGAGCAACAGCGCCCAACGTCTCAAGGCGCTCGACGGCATGCTGCACGTGCCGCCCGCCCTCGCTGCCGCCCTCGCCGGGACGCCGGGGCCGGTTCTGCTCGTGGACGACTACACCGAGACCGGCTGGACCCTCGCCGTGGTGGCCCGGATGCTCCGACGGGCGGGCGCGGAGGGGGTGTTGCCCTTGGTGCTGGCCGTGCAGGGCTGACGGAGAGGACCCGGCCGTGCGAGGCTTCCCGCGATCCCCGGCGTGAACACCCGAAGCCCGGCGACGACGGCGGAACGCAGGAGCGACCCGGGCAGCGGAACGCCGGAGCGAACCGGGCGGCAGGATGCCTCGGGCCCCGGTCTCCGCGGCGAGCCGGCCGCGGACGCTCTCGCCTCCAGGTTGCCTCCAAGGCCCCTGCACGGCTTGAACTGACGACTCACGCATCCTTCCGTGAATCACTGGGTAGGGATATATGCCACTCAACGCCATATAACGGCCGGTGGCCCCAATTGCTCGTTGCCGCATCCAAGTTCGGCAGGAAGAATTGAAGTCCGCTCCCCGCACGGCTCGGTCCCTAGTCCGGTTGAGCTCTGCTGCGGCGTGCGCCCCCCGAATCCGACCCGCCCGCAGTGTGGGCCGTAGCCGAAGGGAGGATCGTGACCTTCGGATTCGCTCCGTCCTCGGCGGCATCGTTGTCGACGTCCACGTCCGCCGCCTCCGCCAACCGCTTGCTCGAGCCTGCCGAATGGGCCGCGGCCGGGATACCCCTGCTGCGCAACCCACGGGAAGTCGTCAGCGGTCTGCACTCGCGGCACCGGCCGCGGCCGACCACGGCGATCGTGGCCGTCCTCGACCCGGACGAGCGGGTGCGGGCCAGCGCTTCGTTCACCCGGCGTCAGGCTTCGAGTGACGGCTGGGTGTTCCGCAACGCCCTGCTAGCCCAGCTACGCCGAGTCATACCCCACGACCTGCGACTGCGCACCCCCGTGCGTACCGCCGTGCTGCTCTACTGCCGCGACGGCGACGCGCGCTGGACGGAGGAGGACGGGGCATGGATGTGGGGCCTGCGGGACGCCTGCACTTTGCACGGTCTGCGCTGCGGGGCGTACATCACTCTGACCCGGGACGGCTGGCAGGTCCTCGGTGAAGGGCGCGGGGGCCGACGGCCCAACGCGGATTCGACCCCGGAGCCCTTCGCCCTGTCCGAGGCTCCGCCGCCGCTCCCCCGGACCGGCGGCTCCGCCTCCGAGGTGATGCGTCGCGCGGCCGCCCGCTGACGGCGCCCGGTTTGCCGAAAGGGTTCTGCAGCCCCCTGCCCCCCGACATGGGCGGGACGACCGGCCGCGACGCGTCCCCGGCGAGCGCCCGCAGGCGCCCGACGCCGGGCATGCGGGGAGGGCGGCGCACCGAGCACGCCGCAGCTCGAGACCGCCCCGGAGCCCGCGCCGAGGAGCACGAGACAGCCGCTCCAGGCCTGAACCGCCGCACGACCGCGGCGCACGCTCACAGCAGTGACCGAGGAAGAGACCTGCCGGTCCCGACGGCGACGGCGTCAGCGAAGGCGTCGACAGAGTCTCGACCACCGCGATCAAGCCGGGGACGGCACCCGGGCCGGGACGGATCCCACGACGGGACGGCGACGGCGAGGCAGGTCGAGCGAGCCCCCGCCGTCGGCCTGTGAAGGATCGCCACAGGGCGCACCGAAGAGGCGCCGCAGCAGCGACGCCTCTTCTGGGCTCCGGTCCTGTGCGCCTACCGGATACGGCTCAGACGCCCGCGCCCAGCACCCCGTTGATCCGCTGCGGGTCGCCGCAGACGATCAGCAGGGCCGAGGCGCGCGCGAGGGCCAGCGGCAGAACGGTGGCGGCGGCGGTGTCGGCTCCACCGTTGACGGCGACGACGACGACCGGGCGCACCCCGGCGCGGGTCACCGCGGCGGCATCGGCGTAGAAGACGTCGTCCCCGGCGTCGTGCTGCGCCCAGTAGGGCGCCTCACCGAAGGACAGCTCGTGAGCGGCCCAGGGGTGCCGTTCGCCGGTGGTGATCACCAGAACGTCACCCGGGGCGCGCCCCGATTCCAGGAGGAGGTCCACGGCCTCCTCGGCGGCGTCCAGCGCACCCTCGGCCGAGGCCGGGATCAGCTGGACCTGAGCAGTCGCCGAAGCAGCCGCGACGGCGGGAGCGGCCGGGGCCGAAGGCCCGGGCTTGGCGGCCGTGTCACGCGGCGCGCGTTGCGCCGGCGGCGTGGGCCGGAGCGGTCCGGGACGACCGGGACGCGACGGAGCCGCGGGACGGGGTCCGGGTACAGGTCGAGGGGTCGGCGCGGTGCGGCCGCTGGCCGGAGTGGCGCGGGGACCCTGGGCACTCTCGTGAATCTGAGGCTCCTCGGGAATGAGAGGCATGGGCTGTTGTCTATCAAACGTTCGTGCGGCACGGGCCGGCGGGTGGCACATCAGTGCGGCCGGAAGGGTCAGAAGTCGAAACCGAGTTGACCTTCGACCTCCGGAACGCTCCCGTTCGCCCAGCTGCGGGCCTTCTTGAGGTGCCGCCACTGGGGCAGCGCATCAAGATACGCCCACGACAACCGGTGGTACGGGGTGGGTCCCCGCTCCTCCAGTGCGGCCTTGTGCACGGGTGACGGATACCCGGCGTTGTCCGCAAAGCCGAAGTCTGCATGCTCGGCACCCAGTTCGGCCATCATTTTGTCGCGCCGGACCTTGGCGATCACCGAGGCCGCCGCGACCGCCACGCACGACTGGTCACCCTTGATCACCGTGCGGACCCGCCAGGGGGAACCGAGGTAGTCGTGCTTCCCGTCGAGGATGACCGCGTCCGGGCGGACCGGGAGAGCCTCCAGAGCGCGTCCGGCGGCGAGCCGCAGTGCGGCGGTCATCCCGAGATCATCGATCTCCTCGGGCGACGCGTGCCCCAGGGCGTGCGACGTCACCCACTGCAGCAGTTCCTCGGAAAGCTCGTTGCGACGCTTGACGGTGAGGAGCTTGGAATCGGTGAGGCCGACGGGAGGTCGGCGGAGTCCGGTGACGGCCGCGCAGACGGTGACGGGTCCGGCCCAGGCACCGCGGCCCACCTCGTCGACGCCGGCGACGACCTTGGCTCCGGTCGTGGCGCGGAGTGAGCGCTCGACGGTGTGAGTGGGTGGTTCGTACGGCATGGCGCCCTTAGATTACGCCGCCTCGATCCCGTTGCGACACCCCGGTCGGCACCGATCCCCTGCGGGTCGGCCGCGTCGGCGTCGGCACCGTGCTCAGGGCGCGTCCGGCCGGAGCAGGGACAGCATGAGCCGGTCGACCTCCTCCTCGGGTTCACGGTCATCCTCTTCACATTCGCACATCTTCGATCAGTGGATCATCATGGCCGGACGGCGTCGAAGGCGGAGCCGTTCGCCACGTCGGCCCGCACCTCGACTCTCTAGATTCCCCTGCTGAAGACGCTATGCAGCAGCCTCGCCGTCGGCTCGACCGCTCCCTCGAAGATCAAGTCCGGGAAGCGCTCCGCCTGGAGCGGATCGCATGCGTGAATCCCCGAGCGCATCGCCGGAATCGACCTCACCGGGCGGTCGGCGCGGACCCGCTCACCGTCGGCGGCCTGCTGCTCGGCGCCGCTCCGGCGACGTCCTCGGCCGACGCCGGGTGTTCACGGCAGGCGTCCCGCTGCCGGACAGCGCCTCGCCGTCGCTCTCGCCACCCGGATCACGAACCGGGCGGGTGTCGGCGGGCAACGTGCCGCGGTGAAGCGCCGGCCCCCGTCTCACCCGGACGGGAGCAACCACCCCGGCAGGTCCTCCACCTGTCGCGTCCACGCGACGGGCGGCTTCCCGGCCTGGCCGGCGGCGAGCACCCCGCCCACGATGGCGCACGTGGTGTCCACGTCCCCGCCCGCCTGCGCGGTCGTCCAGAACGCCGTCTCGTAGTCGGCCAGGGCACGAGCGGCCGACCACAGCGCGAAGGGCACGGTGTCATGGGCCGACGTACGTCTGCCGCAGCCCAGTACGGCCGCGACGGTGCCCGCGTCGGCGTAGTCGAGCATGTCCCGGGCACGGCCCAGTCCCGCGCGAACGGCGCTCTTGGGGACCAGGGCGATGACGCCGTCCAGCAGCGCCTCGGCGCCGGGCGGCCCGCCCGGTGCTCCTGCCAGCGCGGCGGCCGCGGCCACGGCCATGGCCCCGACCACGGCCTCCCGGTGCTGATGCGTGGGGTAGGCGGAGATCTCCGCCTGGTGGGTCGCCTGCTCGGGGTCGTCCGCGTACCAGGCGCCCAGGGGCGCGATCCGCATGGCGGCGCCGTTGCCCCAGGACCCCTGCCCGTTGAACAGGGCGGAGGACAGCTCGCGCCAGTCCGCCCCCTCTCGGACCAGCCTGAGCAGCCGGTTGACGGCGGGCCCGTAACCGCGGTCGAAGTCGTGGTGCTCGGCGAAGGAGCGGGCCAGGGCGTCCTGGTCGATGCGGTGGTGAGCCATCAGGACCGCCACCACCGAGCAGGCCATCTCGGTGTCGTCGGTCCACTGCCACGGGCCGGGCGGCAGCTCGCGACGCTGCAGCAGCGGATAGTTCACCGGCACGAAGAACTGAGAGCCCAGTGCGTCGCCCACGGCGAGGCCGCGCAGGCTGGCCAGGGCGCGCTCCAGGCGCCCGGCGGCAGAGAAGTCAGCGGTCATCCTTCACCCATTCCGTCCCCGGTGATCCCATAGGGCGCAGGTTCCCGCCAGCGGTCGAAAGGCCGGTCGAGGGCGTATCTGTCGTCGTCCTGGAGAACGAGCATCCGCATCTCAGCGTTCCCGGGGTTCGCGAGCGATTCGAACTCGGCGACCGTCCAGTGGAACCAGCGCATGCAGAACAGACGCATCGCCAGGCCGTGGGTCACCAGCAGCACGTTCGGCGGGTGGTCGGGGGCCTCGAAACTGCGGAACAGGCTCTCCAGGAAGCCGCCGACCCGGTCGTAGACGTCTGCGCCGCTCTCGCCCTGCGCGAAGCGGTAGAAGAAATGCCCGTAGGCGTCACGGTAGGTCTTCTGTAGCTGGACGTCGTCGCGGTCCTGCCAGTTACCCCAGTCCTGTTCGCGCAGCCGGGGCTCCTCGCGCACCCGTATCAGCCCGGGGTCGAGGTGGAAGGCCTGCAGGGTCTCGTGCGTGCGCCGGTAGGGCGAGACGTACACGCTGACCCGCTCGCGGCCGAAGACCTCCCGCAGGTGTTTTCCCGTCTCCTCGGCCTGGCTGCGGCCCCGGTCGGTCAGGGCCAGTGCGTGGTCGGGTTCACGCTCGTAGACGGTGTCATCAACATTGCCCGTTGACTCCCCGTGCCGGACAAGGACGATGCGCCGTGGTCGTGCCATGCCAAAACCCTAGATCGGTTGACGCCCGATCGAGCACTGCTCGGGCCTCCATACGGCGTAGGTCACACCATCACTGTCCCGGAAGGGCCCGAACGGCGCACGTCGGACGGCCGCACCCTCATACCGTCCAGGAAGGCTCGAGCTCGACGATGTCGCCGGTCAGGGAGGAGACGTCCGCCTCCGTCTGCGCGCGCAGGGCGAGTCGTTCCACTCGTTCCGCCCTGTACTTCCCGTGCTCGGCCTGCGAGCGCCACATCGACAGGACGAGGAACTCGGGGCCCGGCGCCTCGGCGAACAGACCGCGGATCATGCCGGGAGAGCCGGCCATCGCGGGGTTCCACACCTTCTCCTGCATCAGCGTGAAGTGCTCGGCGCGTTCCTCGTGGACCCGGCAGAGAGCGACCCGCACCAGGTCGGAGTCGGTGAACCGGGGCTCGAAGCCCGTCTTCACGTCGAAGCGGTAGTCGAACAGCCGGACCTGGGGATCCTTGAAGGTGCCCGACTGGGCCGTCGCCAGCCGGTCGTGGGAGCGGGCCATGAAGGAGTCGTAGAAGGCGCGGCTCTCCCAGAACGTGAAGACATGCGCGACAGAGGGCCGTGTCCTGCTCCAGCCCCCGCCCTGTCCCCGAAATCCCGGCTCCCCCGGAAGCCCCGCCCACTTTCGCTGTCCTCGTTCGAAACCGCGGCGGTCCACCACGGTGCAGCGAATCCACTTGACCAGCACCGCGCCATGGTAAGGCCAGCAGGCGTGGCGTTGGTCACTCTCGTGCACACAGCTCCACTGCCCCGGTGCACGCGCGCGTGGCAGGATGGACAACCGGCCCTGACAGACGGGCCGTTCGGGGCGACAGCAGACGGGAAAACGGGGAGGGGAAGTCCGGTGAGCGGCCTCAACAAGGGAATCCGCAAGATCGAGATGGCGCTGAAGTGGGATCCCAGTGCGGCGGGGCAGCCGCCCACCGACCTGGACGTCGTGGCGGCGACCTACCTGGCGGACGATCCGCACGGTGACCCCGCCTACGTGGTGCACTTCGACAGCCGCTCGCCCGACGGCACGATCTATCTCAACCGGGACAGCAAGGACGGCAAGGGCTTCGGCTGGGACGAGGTCATGACGCTGGAACTCGACCGCCTGGACGCGCGGTACGCGCGCGTCGTCCTCGGCGTCGTCATCCAGCAGAACCCCGGTCACCGGACCTTCGTCGGGGTGCTCAACCCGGCCTTCCGCATCCGGGAGGGCTACACCGTCCTGGACGAGGGCGACTTCGGCGGCGTCCTCGGGGCGACCGCGGCGACGGTCGCGGAGTTCGTGCGCGAGACGTCCGACGGCTGGTCGTTCCACCCGGGCGTGCGGGGCTTCGAGGACGACCCGGTGACGTTCACCAGGGTCATGGGCCGGGTACACCGCTCCTGAACGCGCAGGTCGCGAACCGACAGCGCGCGAACGGGCGGGAACGCAGAGGGCGGTGGAGCCGAAGACCGGCTCCACCGCCCTCCCCGGATCACACGGACCCGGCTTGCACGACCTAGCTGCAGCCGCTGGTGGAGCCGCAGCCCTCGCAGATGTAGCAGGAGCCGGCGCGCTGCATCTTCGTGCCGCAGGAGAAGCACAGCGGGGCGTCGGCGTGGATGCCCAGCTGCATCTCCACCAGTTCGGCGCTGGTGTGGGCCTGCTGCGGCGCCGGCCGGGCGGCCTCGGCGCCGGACTTGGGCGCGGCGACGGCCTTCAGGTCCGTCTGGCGGGGCGCGGACTGGGCGAGGCCCTCCACGTCCACGTCCTCCTCGTCCTCGAGGTTCGGCTCGTAGGAGCCGGTCTCCAGGTGGCGCTGACGCTCCTCGGCGGAGTGGATGCCGAGCGCCGAGCGCGTCTCGAAGGGCAGGAAGTCCAGCGCCAGGCGGCGGAAGATGTAGTCGACGATCGACTGCGCCATCCGCACGTCCGGGTCGTCCGTCATACCGGCCGGCTCGAAGCGCATGTTGGTGAACTTCGAGACGTACGTCTCCAGCGGCACGCCGTACTGGAGGCCGACGGAGACCGCGATGGAGAAGGCGTCCATCATGCCGGCGAGGGTCGAACCCTGCTTGGACATCTTCAGGAAGACCTCGCCGAGACCGTCGTCCGGGTAGGAGTTGGCGGTCATGTAGCCCTCGGCGCCGCCGACCGTGAACGAGGTCGTGATGCCGGGACGGCCCTTGGGCAGACGCTTGCGGACCGGGCGGTACTCGATGACCTTCTCGACCGCGGCGCGGATCGTGCCCTCGGCCTTCTCGGTGACCTCGGCCTTCTCCTTCTCCTTGGTCTTCGCGGAGAGGGGCTGGCCGACCTTGCAGTTGTCGCGGTAGATCGCGAGCGCCTTGACGCCGAGCTTCCAGGCCTCGAAGTAGATCTCCTCGACCTCCTCGACGGTCGCCGTCTCCGGCATGTTGACCGTCTTGGAGATGGCGCCGGAGATCCACGGCTGGATCGCGGCCATCATGCGGACGTGGCCCATCGGGGAGATGGCGCGCTCGCCCATGGCGCAGTCGAACACCTCGTAGTGCTCGTGCGCGAGACCGGGGGCGTCGATCACGTTGCCGTTCTCGGCGATGTGGGCGACGATCGCCTCGATCTGCTCCTCCTGGTAGCCCAGGCGGCGCAGGGCCTGCGGGACGGTGCCGTTGACGATCTGCATCGACCCGCCGCCGACCAGCTTCTTGAACTTGACCAGGGCGAGGTCGGGCTCGACGCCGGTGGTGTCGCAGGACATCGCCAGACCGATGGTGCCGGTCGGGGCGAGCACGGACGCCTGGGCGTTGCGGAAGCCGTTCTTCTCGCCGAGGCGCAGGACGTCCTGCCAGGCCTCCGTGGCTGCGGCCCACACCGGGGTGTCCAGGTCGTCCATGCGGACGGCCGTGGCGTTGGCGTCGGAGTGCTGCTTCATGACGCGGTTGTGGGCGTCGGCGTTGCGGGCGTAACCGTCGTACGGGCCGACGACCGAGGCCAGCTCGGCGGAGCGGCGATAGGCCGTGCCCGTCATGAGGGAGGTGATGGAGCCGGCCAGGGAGCGACCGCCGTCGGAGTCGTACGCGTGGCCGGTCGCCATCAGCAGGGCGCCGAGGTTGGCGTAGCCGATGCCGAGCTGGCGGAACGCGCGCGTGTTCTCGCCGATCTTCTGGGTCGGGAAGTCCGCGAAGCAGATGGAGATGTCCATCGCGGTGATGACGAGCTCGACGACCTTCTGGAAACGGTCCGCGTCGAAGGACTGGGTGCCCTTGCCGTCGTCCTTGAGGAACTTCATCAGGTTCAGCGAGGCGAGGTTGCAGGACGTGTTGTCCAGGTGCATGTACTCGCTGCACGGGTTCGACGCGGTGATCCGGCCGGACTCGGGGCAGGTGTGCCAGTTGTTGATCACACCGTCGTACTGGATGCCCGGGTCGGCGCAGGCCCACGCGGCCTCGGCGAGCTTGCGGAAGAGCGCCTTGGCGTCGACCTTCTCGATGATCTCGCCGGTCATACGGGCGCGCAGCCCGAACTCGGCGCCGTTCTCGACGGCCGTCATGAACTCGTCGTTCACCCGGACGCTGTTGTTGGCGTTCTGGTACTGGACGGACGTGATGTCGTCGCCGCCCAGGTCCATGTCGAAGCCGGCGTCGCGCAGGGCGCGGATCTTCTCCTCCTCCTTCACCTTCGTGGCGATGAAGTCCTCGATGTCCGGGTGGTCCACGTCGAGGACGACCATCTTGGCCGCGCGACGCGTGGCGCCACCGGACTTGATGGTGCCGGCGGAGGCGTCGGCGCCCCGCATGAAGGACACCGGGCCGGAGGCGTTGCCGCCGGAGGAGAGGAGCTCCTTGGAGGAGCGGATGCGGGAGAGGTTCAGGCCGGCGCCGGAGCCGCCCTTGAAGATCATGCCCTCTTCCTTGTACCAGTCGAGGATCGACTCCATGGAGTCGTCGACGGCCAGGATGAAGCAGGCGGAGACCTGCTGGGGCTGCGGGGTCCCGACGTTGAACCAGACGGGACTGTTGAAGCTGAAGATCTGGTGCAGGAGGGCGTAGGCCAGCTCGTGCTCGAAGATCTCGGCGTCGGCGGGCGAGGCGAAGTAGCTGTTGTCCTCCCCGGCCTTCCGGTACGTCTTCACGATGCGGTCGATCAGCTGCCTGAGGCCGGTCTCACGCTGGGGGGTGCCCACGGCACCGCGGAAGTACTTGCTGGTGACGATGTTGACCGCGTTCACCGACCAGAAGTCGGGGAACTCGACGCCACGCTGCTCGAAATTGACCGAGCCGTCGCGCCAGTTGGTCATGACGACGTCACGACGTGCCCAGGCCACCTCGTCGTAGGGGTGCACTCCGGGGGTCGTGTGGATGCGCTCGATGCGCAGGCCCTTGGTGGCCTTGGCTCCCTTGGCTCGGGAACCTCGTGCCGGACCGCTCGCCGTCTCTGTCATGCCGCCTCCCTCTACGGGCGAAAACGCCCTGAAATGCCACGTTGTTCCCGTGACACGTTGTTCTGTCTTGAGTTGTGGGCGCCCACGCGCTACCGCCCACAACAGGTCTTCGTCCGCCGCCGCCCGGCCGCCCCGGAGAGGCTCCGGCCGTGGCCCGTCGGTCAGTCGGCCGCCCGGGCGGGCTCGGGGACCTGCTCGGCCCCTCCGCGCCCGCCGTCGCCCTTCCGGCTCCCCACGACGACCCCCGCTTCGTCCGCACGGTCGTCGCCGTCCGCGGCGGGGGGTCCCGCCTGGTCCCTGAGTTCCGTGATCGCCGCCTCGAAGTCCTCGAGCGAGTCGAACGCCCGGTAGACGGAGGCGAACCGCAGATAGGCGACGAGGTCGAGTTCCTGCAACGGGCCGAGTATGGCCAGCCCCACGTCATGGGTGGTCAGCTCGGCGCTTCCGGTGGCCCGCACCGCTTCCTCGACCCGCTGACCGAGCTGGGCGAGGGCGTCCTCGGTGACGGGCCGGCCCTGACACGCCTTGCGCACGCCGTTGATGACCTTGGTGCGGCTGAACGGCTCGGTGACCCCGGACCGCTTGACCACCATCAGCGAGCACGTCTCCACGGTCGTGAAACGACGGGAGCAGTCAGGGCACTGACGCCGCCTGCGGATCGACGTGCCGTCGTCCGTCGTACGGCTGTCGACCACACGGCTGTCGGGGTGCCTGCAGAAGGGGCAGTGCATGAAATCCAACCCTCCTCACAGCAGACTCGATGGCCTCGCAGGCCTCACGGGCCCCTCGAAGCAGCCCCCAGCATAGGGGATCCATCAGCGTCCGATGACACCGGGGAACACAACTTCTGGGCCGCTGCGCCAATCCAACCACTACATGTGGGGCTTGGCGCATACAACCAGGCCGTATCGCGTGTCGCGCCCGCCACGCTCGACGCGCGCTCACCGCCCGCTGTCCGCCCGTCACGCCGAGCACGCGGAAGGCGCCCCGGCACACGCGTGTGCGGACATGTCGCGGCGGTTCCTGCGGCGATACCGTGGGCGCCGCGAGGAGGAGAGGTGGGACTCTCGCGCGGCAGCGGGACCGGTCCTCGGTCGACCGGGAGCCGGATGGCAGACTGGGGCCACGCCTCACAAGGTCATCGTCTCCGGCGGTGAAGGGTACAACAACGAGCCCCGTCGCCCGCCGGAGACCGCGTCAGCTATACACCCAGACACCCGATCAAGTCCCGTTATCCACGGTTTTTCACTCGAACGTGTGTTTGGCGCAACCTTTCGAAAGCCACTACCGTTGTCCAGCAGGGAGACAACCGAGAGGGGCCGACGTGACCACCACCGCAGACAGTGCCACCATCACTGCCCAGGACCGCTCCCAGGGCCGACTCGAGCCGGTGCATGCGATGAACGAAGCCGTGAATCCCGAGGCGCACAAGCGCTCGCTGCCTGGCCGGCCTCCGGGCATCCGCGCCGACAGCTCGGGGCTCACCGACCGGCAGCGCCGAGTGATCGAGGTCATCAGGGACTCCGTACAGCGGCGCGGCTACCCGCCGTCCATGCGGGAGATCGGTCAGGCGGTCGGCCTGTCCAGCACGTCCTCGGTCGCCCACCAGCTGATGGCACTGGAGCGGAAGGGCTTCCTGCGCCGCGACCCGCACCGCCCACGCGCGTACGAGGTGCGCGGCTCCGACCAGGCCGCCTCGGTGCAGCCCACGGACACCGCCGGGAAGCCGGCCGCGTCCTACGTCCCGCTGGTCGGCCGGATCGCCGCCGGCGGCCCGATCCTGGCCGAGGAGTCGGTGGAGGACGTCTTCCCGCTCCCGAGGCAACTCGTGGGCGACGGCGAGCTGTTCGTTCTGAAGGTCGTCGGCGACTCGATGATCGAGGCCGCCATCTGTGACGGCGACTGGGTCACCGTCCGCCGCCAGCCCGTCGCCGAGAACGGCGACATCGTGGCAGCGATGCTCGACGGAGAGGCCACCGTCAAGCGGTTCAAGCGCGAGGACGGCCATGTGTGGCTGCTGCCGCACAACTCCGCCTACGAGCCGATCCCGGGCGACGACGCGACCATCCTCGGCAAGGTGGTGGCCGTACTCCGCCGCGTCTGAGCGCGGCGGCGGGCGGGGCTCCCCCCGCCCTACCCCCTGACGGGGCCCCGGGATCCCTGCGCCGGTTCCGGGGCCCTGTGCTGCGCCGGTGGGCCCGCCCCCCTGTGTCTGCGCCTGCGCTATGCCTGCGCCCCGGCGTCCTCCTCCGTCCCGGTCGCCGCCTCCGGCGTCGGCGGCGTCCCGGCCGGCGCCGCTCCGTCGGACTCCGCCTGCCTGGCCTTCGCGTCGATCGCGGCGAGGGACCTGCGGACCTGGTCGCGGTCCGTGGTGTACCAGAAGTCGGGCAGTGAGGCCTTCAGGTAGCTCCCGTAGCGGGCCGTCGCCAGCCGCTGGTCCAGTACGGCGACCACACCGCGGTCCCCCGAAGCCCGGACCAGGCGGCCCGCGCCCTGGGCCATGAGCAGCGCCGCATGGGTCGCGGCGACGGCCATGAAGCCGTTGCCTCCGGCCTCCTCCACCGCCTTCTGGCGGGCGCTCATCAGGGGGTCGTCCGGGCGCGGGAACGGGATCTTGTCCATGACGACCAGCTGACAGCTGGGGCCGGGCACGTCGACGCCCTGCCAGAGCGACAGGGTGCCGAACAGGCAGGTCTTCGGGTCCGCCGAGAAGTTCTTGATCAGCTCGCCGAGCGTCTCCTCGCCCTGGAGGAGGATCGGGAACTCGGGCAGCCGGATGCGCAGCTCCTCGGCGGCGAGCTGCGCGGCACGCATGGAGGAGAAGAGGCCCAGGGTGCGCCCGCCCGCCGCCTGGATCAGCTCGGTCAGCTCGTCGAGCATGTCGGCACGGTCACCGTCGCGCGCGGGGCGCGCCAGATGCTTGGCGACGTACAGGATGCCCTGCCTGCGGTAGTCGAAGGGGGAGCCGACGTCGATGCCCTTCCACTGCGGGACGTCCTCGCCCTCCGTGCCCTCCGGGGCGAGGCCCATCGACGCGCCCACCCCGTTGAAGTCCCCGCCCAGCTTCAGCGTGGCCGAGGCCAGGGTCACGGACCGGTCCGTGAAGAGCTTCTCCCGCAGCAGGCCCGAGACCGACATGGGGGCGACGCGCAGGGAGGCGCCGAAGCGGTCGTGACGCTCGTACCAGACGACGTCCCACTCGGAGCCGTTGCAGATCCGCTCCGCCACGTCGTGCACGGACTCCACGGAGGCGAGCGCCTGCTTACGGACCGCGTCCTCGTCCTGGACGGACTTGTCACGCGTGGCGCCGATGGCGGAGATGACCGTCCGCGCGGCGTCGCGCAGTGCCATGAGGGCGTAGCCGAGGTCCTCCGGGATCTCCTCCAGGCGGCCCGGCAGCGCCAGCTCCATGAGCCGCTCGAAGCCCTCGGCGGCGGTCTGCAGCTGGTCGGCGGCCTTCTCGTTGACCAGCTTGGCCGCGCGGCGCACGGCCCGGTTGACCTGGCCCGGGGTGAGCTCGCCGGTGGCGACGCCGGTGACCCGTGACACCAGCTCGTGCGCCTCGTCGACGATCAGCACCTCGTGCTGCGGCAGGACCGGGGCGCCCTCGATCGCGTCGATGGCCAGCAGCGCGTGGTTGGTGACGACGACCTCGGCCAGCTTGGCCCGCTCGCGGGCCATCTCGGCGAAGCACTCGGCGCCGTAGGCGCATTTCGTGGCGCCGAGGCACTCCCGGGAGGACACCGACACCTGGGCCCAGGCCCGGTCGGAGACGCCCGGCGTGAGATCGTCGCGGTCCCCCGACTCGGTCTCGTCGGACCAGTCCCGCAGCCGCAGCAGGTCCTGGCCGAGCTTGCTGGTGGGGGCGGCGGCCTCGAACTGGTCGAAGAGGCCCTCTTCCTCGTCCTGGGGCATGCCCTCGTGCAGCCGGTGCAGGCACAGGTAGTTGGACCGGCCCTTGAGCATCGCGAACTCCGGGCGCCGGCGCAGCAGCGGATGCAAGGCATCGACCGTGCGCGGGAGGTCCCGTTCGACGAGCTGGCGCTGCAGGGCCAGCGTGGCCGTGGCCACCACGACGCGCTCCCCGTGGGCGAGCGCGGGCACGAGGTAGCCGAGTGACTTGCCCGTGCCGGTGCCGGCCTGGACCAGCAGGTGTGAACCGTCGTCGATCGCCTGGGCGACGGCTTCGGCCATGGTCACCTGGCCGGGGCGCTCCGTGCCGCCGACGGCGGCGACGGCGGCATGCAGGAGTTCGGGGAGTGAGGGCTTCGTCATAGCGCGACCACCCTACGGCGCGGCAGTGACAAACGGGTGGAGGAGGCGGACGGGAGGGAAGGGATCAAGACCGTGGGTTTCCTGGTGATGGTGGAGGGGGCGGGCCGGCAGGGGCGCAAGACGACGGTTCGGCGGCGAGGGATGGCCGGATCCGGCCGATGTCGCCCGTGTGGTTTCACAGGAGATCACGCGGGTGACGTTCTCGGATCATCAGGGCCGCTCGCTTGGCGGGCAGATCGACCTCCGCGGAGAACCGGAAACCGGCGCTCAGGAAGACCGCGACGGACGGGACGTTGCGCAGGTCGGGCTCGGCGACGAGACGGGTGCACGCGGGTGTTCCGTCCAGGACGAGATCGGCGACGGCTTCGAGCAGCGGGCCGCCGAGCCCTCGCCCCCGGTCGGCCGCACCCCCGATGAGGAGGTGGATGCCGATGTCGTGGGGCCGGGCAGGGTAGTGGCGGGCGAGCGGGTCGAGGTCCGCCCGGTAGATCTCCCAGTAGCTCATGGGCCGCCCCTCGAGCACGCCCAGATACGGGCTGCTGTGTCCGCCTGCGGCGAGTTGGCCGCGCAGATGCCGCTCGGTCACGGACCCGGGCCCGGCCAGCTCCCAGAACGCGGCGACGGCCGGGTCGTTCATCCACCGGCCGACGAGCGGGAGGTCGCGCTCGATCCGTACGGGGACGAGCCGGAACGCGCCGCCGGGCGTGCCGACGGGTCCCCGGCCGCCGGCGGCGAGGCCAGGGAGCGCGTCTGGGTCGGCCTCCCTCCCGGGAGAAGGCACCGCGGACTCCTCTCGGACGGTTCAGGAGAACAGGGGGTTGGCGACGGCGACGTAGACGGACTGGGTGTCCACCGGTCCGACGAGTTCGTCGAGCCCGTGCAGCCGGGTGAGCAGATTGGCCTTGCAGCGCAGGACGGGCGAGCCGAGCAGCCGGGCGGGAACCGCACTGCGGCTGCCCCTCCGCCCGGGGCCGGATGCGGCCCGCCCGCCGGCGTCCGTGTCGGTGTCGGCGCCGGTCCGGGCGGCGTCGGCGAGGAAGCGTCGGAAGGCCGCGAGCAGCAGGCGTTCGTCGGCGAGCCGCTGGGAGCCGAACGCGCCGATGAGCCCCAGCACGTTGTTGATCCCCAGGTAGTAGCAGAGGCGCTCGTCGGTGACCTCGTCGGAGACGAAGGTGTCACTGCGCTCCCCGACCCCGGGCAGCCGGGAGTCGAGGTCCGCGCGGCGGGACTCGCGGAAGTAGTAGCCCTGGTTGTCGCGGTAACGGCCGCCCCTGGGCCAGCCGTCCGGATCCAGCAGGACGAGCGTGTTCTGCTGGTGCGCCTCCAGAGCGATGCCCGCCACGTCGTCGAGCCACAGCACGGGCCGGACGACCTGCTCCAGGTAGCGCATGAACCACTCCGCCGCCACCGCCCCCGGCGGCCGGCCGGTGCGCCCTGCGAGTCGCGTGACGATCACGGCGAGCCGGGAGCGCCGGACGGGACCCGCGTCCACGGGGCCGGGCGGCGTCCCCGGCCCCCGGTCGAACGCATCGGCCGTCTCGCGGGCATGCGGCCGGGGCGCCACGAGACCGGCGAGGCAGCAGACGTCGTCCGCCGGGGTGAAGGGATTGTGGCGGATCATCACGTCGAGTCCGGTCAGCGGGCGGCCGTCCGGGCCGTCGACGCCGAGCCAGGCGGGGTCGCGGACGATGTCGAAGCCCGGGTGGGCCGCGTGCCACCGCGCGGCGAGGCCGGAACGCAGGAGCCGGTGCACCTCGACGCCCCGGTGGAGTTCCTTGCGGAGGTTCTCCCGGCGCGAGTTGGTGATGCGCAGGCCCAGGGACAGCTTCAGCATGGCCGGGGCGCCGGACCGGTGCACGGTGCGCACCGAGGAGGTGGGATGCCACGGAAGGCCGTGGGCGCCCGCATCCCGGAGCAGACCGGCGTCGAACAGCGCCTCGGCCTCGGGGCGGCGCCGCATCTCGCCCAGTTGCCAGGGGTGGACGGGCAGGGCGGTGAATCCGTCGGGCAGCGGCAGTCCCGCGCCCGCGAGTCGCTCCGCCAGTCGGGCGGCGGGGACGGGTCGGCCGCCCTCGGTCCAGGCGGAGTCCGTGGCGAGCACGGAGGGAGCGACGGCAAGCCAGTGCAGCGGGAAGGAGCCGCGCGACTCGGGTGAGTACAGGCGCGCCTCGCCGTCCGAGAGCGCTTCTCGGCTCTTGGGGGTCGGGTGCAGCGGGTGTCCCAGCAGCAGTGCCTGCTCGGCGGCCAGGAACAGGTCGGGGCCGTCGGCGGGGCGCGCTCTGCGCTCGCCGATGAAGACGGCGGTCCGGCGGACGGAGTCGGCGACGCGAGCGACGAGCTCGGCGCCCTGACCGCCCTCGCCGCTCGCGGGCGTCTCACGGGCCAGCAGGGCGGCGACCGTGACGGCGTCCGCGGGCGGGGCCTGCTCGGGGGCGCCGGCCAGGCGCGGCGGGCCGAAGCGGTGCCAGCCCGTCGGTGACCAGTAGTCGACGGGGACGAGCAGGCCCGCAGCGCTCGCGGGCAACGGCACGCGCAGGACGCCGTCGTCGGGTGCGGCCAGGCCGGTCTCGCGGACCCAGCAGCGCAGCAGGTTCTCCACGGCCGCGGCCTGGGCGGCGGTGTACGGATCGGGGTGGTCCAGAAGGTCGCCGGCGGCGGAGGGCGGCGGTTCTGCGGGGGGAGGCGTTCCCTGCCCGCGCGGCATCGGCATCGGGAACGGGAACGGGCGCGCCGCGGGATCGGCGAACCCGGAGGCGGAGGAGGCCGCGGCGGAGGCTGAGGCGGCGGAGGGTGGCTCGGGCAGTGCCAGGAGTGCGTCCGCAGTGGGCACGGAGTCGGCGTCGGCGGGTTGCGGGAAGGTGGTCAAGGTCGGTCCTCGGTCGGTCCTCGTGGAGTGGGACGGGGCGAAGCGGGCAGGCAGTGGCACGGGGCCCCGCTCGCTCCCGGCTCCCGCGGGCGGGGCGGGGACGCCCGGCGTGCCCCGTCCCCGAAGACGCCGGTGGAGCGGGGCGCCCGGTTCATGTCTTCCGGTCGGCGAGGCCGCTCTGGCAGGGGGCCTGCTCGGGAGGCCGGCCCAGCGGGTCGGGCCTGCTCGGACGGTTGGCCTCCGGCCGCCCCGCCTGTCCTTCGTGCCCCGCCTGCCTGGCCGGCCCCGCCTGTTCTGCGGGCCCCGTGCGTCCCTTGCGGGCCGTGCCGCGGGTGTGGCTCGCGGCCACGGCTGCCGTCGCGTCCGCAAGTCGGTCCAGCACCGCTTCGGCCTGCTCGTCGGTGATGGTCAGCGGCGGAAGCAGTCGTACGACACCGGCGTGGCGTCCTCCGAGTCCGACGATCAGGCCGCGCCGCAGGCACTCCCGCTGCAGGGCGAGGGCCAGCGCGGGGGCCACGGGGAAGGGACGGTGCGCACCGTCGATCCCGTCGCCCGCGCCGGCCTCGGGATTCCCGTCGCCCTCATGAACCCCGCCGACCGCGTGGAAGTCGTCGGCCGCACGGGTGCCGTCGACCCTGCCGGGCTCCTGGCTCCCGACACTCCCGCACCCCGCTTCCGGGTCCACCATCTCGACCCCGATCATCAGTCCGCGCCCTCGCACGTCCCCCATGCACGGGAACTCCTCGGCGAGGCCCCGGAGCCGGCTCAGCATGCGGGCGCCCAGCACGGCGGCACGGTCGGCGAGGCCGTTCTCACGGACGAAGGCGAGGGTGGCCGTACCGGCGGCCATGGCGAGCTGGTTGCCGCGGAACGTGCCCGCGTGGGCCCCCGGTTGCCAGACGTCGAGGTCGTCGCGGTAGACGACGACGGCGAGCGGGAGGCTGCCGCCGACGGCCTTGGACAGGACCATCACGTCAGGAGTGATCCCGCTGTGTTCCACCGCCCAGAAGGCGCCGGTCCGCCCGACGCCCGTCTGGACCTCGTCGGCGATCAGCGGGATGGAGCGGTCCGCGGTGATCTGTCGCATCCGGCGCAGCCAGGCGTCCGGAGCCGGGATCACCCCGCCCTCCCCCTGGACCGGTTCGAGGATCATCCCGGCGGGTCGCGGCACCCCCGACTTGGGATCGTCGAGGACGGACTCGGTCCAGCGGGCGGCGAGTTCGGCGCCGCGCTCGCCGCCGACGCCGAACGGGCAGCGGTAGTCCTGCGGGAAGGGCAACCGCGCCACCCGGACGTCCCCCGCGCCCCCGGAGACCTCGAGGGATCCGGCGGTCATCCCGTGGTAGGCGCCGGTGAAGGCCAGGACGCCGGTGCGGCCGGTGGCGGCCCGGACCAGCTTGAGAGCCGCCTCCACGGCGTCCGTGCCGGCCGGACCGCAGAACTGCACGCGCGCGCGGCCGGCCAGACCCGGTGGCAGGGTGCGGAACAGTTCGGTGACGAAGGCGTCCTTGACGGGGGTCGCGAGGTCGAGCACCTGCAGCGGCGCGCCCGAGTCGAGCACTCCGCGGATGGCCTCCAGCACGACGGGATGGTTGTGGCCGAGGGCGAGAGCACCGGCGCCCGCGAGACAGTCGAGGTAGCGACGGCCGTCCGCGCCCTCGATGGTCAGCCCTCGTGCCCGCACCGGCACGATCGGCAGGGCGCGCGCACAGGTGCGCGCCGCCGACTCACGTGCCGTCTGACGCCTCAGAACGCTCTCGGGCACTGGCTCGGTCACGACCACGGCTTCCCGTCCTCCCGCAGTTCAGGGGCCGGACGCGGACAGCGGACCCCCCACCGCTACCAACCCCGCACCGTCTTCGCGGTTACGGGTCGCCGCAAGATCTCCGCTGTGACCGAACAGTTGCCGTTCCGTCGGGAGCCGCCCACAGCGAGCGCATATCGTGTGGAGGCATCGCACCCGGCCGTGGCACCCGCTCGAACTCGGTGCGACCCATCCGTGAGTTCCGCTCCGGGGGACGGCCGTTTTCTCAAGTTCGTTGACAGCAGGGGGAGTTCAGACCATGCGATCCACACGGCCGTCGTTCACCGTTCGACGGAGGAGGAACGCGCGCCGCGGAACTTCCCCCGTGCTGGGCGTCGTGGCCCTCGTCTCGGTGCTCGCGCTCACCGCGACCGCGTGCGACTCGGGCGACACCGTCGCCGGCGGCGAGACCGGCGCCTCCACGCCGGCCGTCGGCGACGGAAAGATCGTGATCCCGGACGACATCAAGGACAAGCTCAAAGAGCACGGGATCGACCTCGACAAGTGGAAGAACGGCGCCTGGAAGAACTGGGACCGGGACGACTGGCTGCGCGAGGCACAGGACTACGTCAACCCGATCATCAAGGGCCTGTGGGACCCGGACCGGATGCGCAAGGCGGAGGACCCGGACCGCAGCGTGGACGACAGCGATCTCTCCGGTGACCAGGGCGTGACCGACCCGACGCCGCAGGCGGTGGCCGCGCAGGCCGTGCCGACGAAGTACCACGCCAACGCCCCGGAGGCGGGCAAGGTGTTCTTCGACTCGCCCGAGGGCACGATGGTCTGCTCGGCGACGGTCGTGCGGGACCCCGCCCATCCGGGCAAGTCCAACCTCGTGTGGACGGCGGGCCATTGCGTGCACGCGGGCAAGGGCGGCGGCTGGTACCGCAACATAGCGTTCGTGCCGTCGTACAACGACCAGGGCCTGTCGTCCGCTCAGTTGCAGACAGCCGCCAAGGAGCAGGCCGCTCCGTACGGGGTCTGGTGGGGCGACTGGACGAAGACCTCGGACCAGTGGATCGCGCAGGGCGGCCAGACCGGCGGCGACGGCGCCTCCTACGACTACGCCGTCATCCATGTGACGCCGGAGGAGGGCGGCTCGGGCAAGTCCCTCGAGGAGACCGTCGGTTCGGCTCTCCCGGTGAACTTCACGGCACCGGCGGTCCCGAAGATCGACAGCGTGACCGCGACCGGCTACCCGGCGGCGAAGCCGTACGACGGCCAGAAGCTCTACCAGTGCCAGGACAGGCCGGGGCGGTTCTCGATCAGCTCCGCGGACCCGACGATGTACCGCATCGGCTGCACGATGACCGGCGGTTCGTCCGGCGGCGGCTGGGTCGCCGCGGGCTCGGACGGCAAGCCGGCGCTGGTGTCCAACACCTCGATCGGCCCGGCGAAGTCGGGGTGGCTCGCGGGCCCGCGGCTCGGCGACGTGGCCAAGGGCGTCTACGACTCGGTGAGCGACAAGTTCGCCGGCCGTTAGCCGGGCCGGCGGTGGACGCGCCGAGGGGACCCGCAGGGGAGCCTGCGCCGTGCCGCCGCCGTCTCCCCACCGCCGTTCGTCCCGGCTCGCCCGAGAAGCCGCCCTCACCGGGGCGTCGCTTCCGGAGAGCCCGAGGCGCGGCGGCCGGTGAGCCGGACAGGCCGTCGGCCCGTCCCCCGGAGAGGGGGACGGGCCGACGGCGTACGGCGGGTAGGGCCGGTCGCGGCGGTCTACGCGGCTGCCGGGATGTACGGCGCGAGGTCCGCCGCCAGCTCCTCGTGCACCCGGGCCTTCAGCAGGGTGCCCTCCGCGGTGTGCTCCTCGGAGATCACCTCGCCTTCGGTGTGGGCGCGGGCGACCAGGCCGCCGTGGGTGTACGGCACGAGTGCCTCGACCTCGACCGACGGCCGCGGCAGCTCGTCGTCGATCAGGGCCAGCAGTTCGTCGATGCCCTGGCCGGTGCGGGCCGAGACCGCGATGGAGCGCTTCTCGATCCGCATGAGCCGCTGGAGCGTCAGCGGGTCGGCCGCGTCCGCCTTGTTGATCACGACGATCTCGGGCACGCCGGTGGCGCCGACGTCCCGGACCACCTCGCGTACGGCGGCCAGCTGCTCCTCCGGGTTCGGGTGCGAGCCGTCCACCACGTGCAGGATCAGGTCGGACTCGCCGACCTCCTCCATGGTGGAGCGGAACGCCTCGACCAGGTGGTGCGGGAGGTGCCGGACGAAGCCGACGGTGTCGGCCAGCGTGTACAGACGGCCGCTCGGGGTCTCGGCCCGGCGCACGGTCGGGTCCAGGGTCGCGAACAGGGCGTTCTCGACCAGGACGCCCGCGCCCGTGAGCCGGTTGAGCAGGGACGACTTGCCGGCGTTGGTGTAGCCCGCGATGGCGACGGACGGCACCTTGTGGCGCTTGCGCTCCTGACGCTTGATCTCGCGGCCGGTCTTCATCTCCGCGATCTCACGGCGCATCTTCGCCATCTTCTCGCGGATCCGCCGACGGTCCGTCTCGATCTTGGTCTCACCGGGGCCACGGGTGGCGAGGCCGCCGCCCTTGCCGCCGCCCATCTGACGGGACAGCGACTGACCCCAGCCGCGCAGCCTCGGCAGCATGTACTGCATCTGCGCGAGCGCGACCTGCGCCTTGCCCTCTCGGGACTTGGCGTGCTGGGCGAAGATGTCGAGGATCAGGGCCGTACGGTCGATGACCTTGACCTTGACGACGTCCTCGAGGTGGATGAGCTGGCCCGGGCTGAGCTCTCCGTCGCAGATCACGGTGTCGGCGCCGGTCTCCAGGACGATGTCCCGCAGTTCGTTCGCCTTGCCGGAGCCGATGTACGTGGCCGCGTCGGGCTTGTCACGGCGCTGGATCACGCCGTCCAGCACGAGCGCTCCCGCCGTCTCCGCGAGGGCGGCCAGCTCCGCGAGGGAGTTGTCCGCGTCCTGCGAGGTTCCCGTGGTCCAGACGCCGACGAGCACCACGCGCTCCAGGCGGAGCTGTCGGTACTCGACCTCGGTGACGTCCTCGAGTTCGGTGGAGAGGCCCGCAACGCGGCGCAGGGCCGCGCGCTCGGAGCGGTCGAACTGGTCGCCGTCCCGGTCTCCGTCGATCTCGTGGCTCCAGGCGACGTCCTCTTCCATCAGGGCATCGGCCCGAAGACCTTCGGGGTAGGCGTGCGCAGTGCGCCGGGCGTCCTGGGAAGGGGAAGAAGAGGAGGTCATTGGATCCTTACGTCGTGGGGAATGCCGGTTCGGCGGCCTTCATGAAGGACAACGCACGAATGCCCCGGGAGATTCCCGTGCACCGTGCCGCGCCGACCGCACGATGGTCGCACGGCACGGCCCGTCTCGTCATCGTCTTATTCCGATGCCCGTGGGGCCGTCCGCCCCGGCCTCGGGGCGGTCTTCGGCTCCGCCTTGTGTTCGGCCCTGGCGGCCGGGGCGGTGGGCTTCCAGTCCGGGTGTCCGGGCATCGCCGGCGTCTTCTCGGCGTACAGCCAGGCCTTGAAGAACCCGCTCAGGTCGCGGCCTGAGATCCGTTCGGCCAGGCGCTCGAAGTCGGCCGTGGACGCCGTGGAGTCGCGGTGGTCGTGCACCCAGACCCGTTCCAGGCGCTCGAACGCGGGGCGGCCGATCTCCTGGCGCAGCGCGTACAGGACGAGGGCCGCGCCGTCGTAGACGTTGGGCCGGAAGATGCTGATCTTCTGGCCCGGGTGGGGCGCCTTGGGCAGCGCCGGGGGGCCTCCCGCGGCGCGCCAGCGGTCGGAGGCGCTGTACGCGACCTTCATCCGCGCCTCCAGGGTGCGGCCCGCCTGCTCCTGGGCGTACAGCGCCTCGTACCAGGTCGCGTGTCCCTCGTTGAGCCACAGGTCGGACCAGCTGCGCGGGCTGACGCTGTCGCCGAACCACTGGTGGGAGAGCTCGTGCACCATGATCGACTCGACGTACCACTTGGGATAGCCGGGCTCGGTGAACAGGTCCTTCTCGAAGAGGGACAGGGTCTGCGTCTCCAGCTCGAACCCGGTCGAGGCGTCGGCCATGAGCAGGCCGTACGTCTCGAACGGGTAGGGACCGACCTTGGTCTCCATCCAGGAGATCTGCTCCGGGGTCTTCTTCAGCCACGGTTCGAGGAGCTCGCGGTCCTTGGTGGGCACGACGTCCCGCAGGGGCAGTGCGCGCGGGCCCTTGCGGTGCACCACGGTGGACCGGCCGATCGAGACCTGGGCGAGTTCGGTGGCCATGGGGTGCCGGGTGCGGTAGGTCCAGGTCGTCGCCGCGCCGACGCGTTCGACTCCCTCCGGCAGGCCGCCCGCGACGGCCGTGTAGTCGTTGGGCGCGGTGACGCGGACGGTGAACATCGCCTTGTCGGAGGGGTGGTCGTTGCACGGGAAGACCAGGTGGGCGGCGTCGGCCTGGTTGGCCATGGCGAGGCCGTCCGCGGTCCTGACCCAGCCGCCGTCCCGGTCGTCGGCGCTCACCGGATCGCTGGTGTGCCGCACGGTGATCCGGACCCGGCTGCCCCGGGGCAGCGAGCTTCGCGGGGTGACCACCAGGTCGTCGCCTGCGCCGGCGAAGGCGGCGGGCTGGCCGTCGACCTGGACCGAGTCGACCTTGCCGTGGGCGAAGTCCAGGTTGATCCGGTCCAGGGCCGCCGTGGTCCGGGCGTCGATGGTGGTGACCGCCCGGAGGGGTTCGCTGTTGACGCCGGAGTAGGTGAACGACAGGTCGTACGACGCGACGTCGTATCCCGGGTTGCCCAGGTACGGGAAGAGGCGGTCGCCGACGCCGAGCGGGTCCGCCGGAGCGCTCGCGGCGACGAGGCAGACGGAGACGGCCGAGGCGAGCAGCGCGGACTTGAGCCGGACGCGGGGGGTGAGCAGCATGGACCACCGCTACCAGCGCGGACGCGGGCCGTGTGGGCGACGCGCGCCCGGCCCACCCGAACGGATGGCCCACACGCGTGCGCGGACGCCCTGGGGATCGGGGACTTGACGCGCGCGTCCCCGCGCGGGTGCGCCCTACGCGGGTTCGGCCGAGGCCTGCGCGTGGTGCTGCGCGCGGTCCACGTCGTACACGCCGGGGACGTTGCGCATGGCTCTCATCAGGGCGGGCAGGTGGGCGGCGTCGGGAAGCTGGACGGTGTACGTGTGACGCACTCGCTGCTGAGCCGGGGGTTCCACGGTCGCGGAGACGATCTCGGCGCCCTCCAGCGCCATGGCCTCGGTGAGGTCGGCGAGGAGATGGGGCCGGCCGAACGATTCGGCGACCAGGGTGACCCGGCAGCCGGTGCCGTCGCCCCAGCGCACGTCGACCTCTCCGCGCCCCGCACCCGCCATGCGCGCCACGGCGTCGCACTCAGCGCGGTGCACGGTGACCACTCCCCCGCGCACCAGGAACCCGGTGACGTCGTCGAGCGGTACGGGTGTGCAGCACCCGGCGAGCCGCACGGCGGCGTCGGGCCGGTCGACGACCGTGACGGCGGCGCCGGGTCCGGGGCGCGGGGCCGGCGCGTCGGCTCCGAACGGGTCGGCCGTGGACCGGGCGGTGGCCAGTGCGGCCTTGGCTGCCTCCGGGGTCCCGGCCGGTGCGGAGTCCTCCTGCTCGGCCGGCGCCGGGTGCGTCGCCAGCCACCGCTGGATGGCGATCCGGGCGGCCGGGGTGTGGGCGTGCTCCAGCCACTCCCTGGACGGCTCCGAGGCGGGGTCCTGGCCCATGAGGAGCTGGACGGTGTCGCCGTCCCGCAGAACGGTGCTGAGGGTCGCCAGGCGGCCGTTCACCCGGGCGCCGATGCAGGCGTGGGCGTCCTCGCCGTACTGCGCGTACGCGGCGTCGACGCAGGTCGCGCCCTCGGGCAGGCCGAGTGTGCCGCCGTCCGGCCGGAAGACGGTGATCTCGCGGTCCTGCGCGAGGTCCTCGCGCAGGGTGGACCAGAACGTGTCGGGGTCGGGTGCGGCCTCCTGCCAGTCCAGGAGGCGGGAGAGCCAGCCGGGCCGCGTGGGGTCGACGCGCTCCTCGTCGGCCGCGGCTCGTTCCCGGGCCTGTTCCTCGGAAGGAGCCGGGTAGGGATTGCCGAGCGCCACGACGCCGGCCTCCGCGACCTTGTGCATCTGGTGCGTGCGGATGAGGACTTCGGCGACCTGGCCGTCCTCGCGGGCGACCGCGGTGTGCAACGACTGGTACAGGTTGAACTTGGGGACGGCGATGAAGTCCTTGAACTCCGAGACCACCGGCGTCATACAGGTGTGCAGTTCACCCAGCACGGCGTAGCAGTCGGCGTCCTCGTTCACCAGCACGAGCAGACGGCCGAAGTCGGAGCCGCGCATCCGGCCGCGCTTGCGGGAGAAGCGGTGCACGGAGACGAAGTGCCGTGGGCGGATGACGACTTCGGCCTGGATGCCGGCTTCGCGCAGGATCGCGCGCATCGTGTCGGCGAACTCCGCAAGGGGGTCGTCCGCGCGGGAGGCGTTCTCGACGATCAGCTCGCGGGTGTGCTCGTACTCCTCGGGGTGCAGGATCGCGAAGACGAGGTCTTCCAGCTCGGTCTTGAGGGCCTGGACGCCGAGGCGTTCGGCGAGCGGGATGAGGACGTCCCGGGTGACCTTGGCGATGCGCGCCTGTTTCTCGGGGCGCATCACGCCGAGGGTGCGCATGTTGTGCAGCCGGTCGGCGAGTTTGATCGACATCACGCGGACGTCGTTGCCGGTGGCGACGAGCATCTTGCGGAAGGTCTCGGGCTCGGCGGCCGCGCCGTAGTCGACCTTCTCCAGCTTGGTGACGCCGTCGACGAGGTAGCGCACCTCGGCGCCGAACTGCTCACCGACCTGATCGAGCGTCACCTCGGTGTCCTCGACGGTGTCGTGGAGCAGCGAGGCGGTCAAGGTCGTGGTCTCCGCGCCGAGTTCGGCGAGGATCAGGGTCACCGCGAGGGGGTGGGTGATGTAGGGCTCGCCGCTCTTGCGCATCTGGCCGCGATGCGAGGACTCGGCGAGGACGTAGGCGCGACGCAGGGTTTCGAGGTCGGCGTCGGGGTGGTGGGCGCGGTGGACCTCGACGACGTGGCCGATCGCGTCCGGAAGGCGGCCGCGGGAGGCGGGGCCGAGCAGCGCTGCGCCGACCAGGCGGCGCAGGTCGATCCGGGGACGGCTGCGCCTGCGGGACGCGGCCGGCGCTACCGGGCCTGGGGTCGCAGGGTTCGTGGCCTCCGCACTCATGAGCACCTCCGGCTGCGTGGACCGGCGGACGGGGTGTCCCAGGGCGGACACGGCTCAGGGGACTGGTGATCGGTCCCCCGTCCGGGCCGGTGCTTGATGCTACCGAGCCCATCACGCGGGACCGACCGCCTCTCGCCGAGCGTGAAACGGATCACCCATTCGAGCGATGGGTGAGGAGGTTTGCGGTTTTGAGCCACCCGCCCCGAAGCCGGTCGCGCATTCGAACCCGTGACCCGCCCTCGAGGCCGACCTTCTCTGCCGTTCGGCCGACCAGGCCTCCGATGCCAAGCCCCGACCATGTCAGCGGCCGACTGTTTCCAGCCACTCGGGCGCGATCTCCCCTGTGGCGACGATCACTGCGGGGCCGGTCATCTCGATCTCGCCGTCGGGCCGCTCGGTGATCACCAGACGCCCGCCGGGCACGTCGACGGTGTAAGTGACCGGCGTCCCCGTGACCGCCGGGTCGGCGCCGTCCCTGCGCGCGGCCGCCACGGCGACGGCACACGCGCCCGTGCCGCACGAGCGGGTCTCGCCGGCCCCGCGCTCGTGCACGCGCAGGGCGACGTGGCCCGGTCCGCGGTCCACCACGAACTCCACGTTGACCCCGTCCGGGTAGGCGGAGGCCGGGCTGAAGGGCGGCGGCGCGTGCAGGTCGCCGGCGTGCGCGAGATCGTCGACGAAGGCCACGGCGTGCGGGTTGCCCATGTTGACGTTGCGCGCGGGCCAGCTGCGGTCGCCGACCCTCACCGTGACGTCGCCCTCGGGGAGGCGGGCCCTGCCCATGCCGACGGTGACGTCCCCGTCCTCGGCGAGGTGTACGCGCTTGACGCCCCCTCGCGTGGCGACCGTCAGATCGCCCTCGCCGACGAGGCCGGCGTGCTGGAGATAGCGGGCGAAGACCCGGACCCCGTTGCCGCACATCTCGGCGATCGACCCGTCGCCGTTGCGGTAGTCCATGAACCACTCCGCCTCGGCCGCCATGTCCTTCGCCTCGGGGTGCGCGGCGGACCGCACGACGTGCAGCAGGCCGTCGCCGCCGATGCCCGCGCGTCGGTCGCACAGGGCGGCGACGGCGGCCGGGGGAAGGTCTACGGCGTTGTCGGGGTCGGGAACGATCACGAAGTCGTTCTCGGTGCCGTGCCCCTTGAGGAAGGCGATCCGCGTGCTCATCCCTCGATCGTACGGCGTGGCCACGACACCGGGCCCGGAGCCGCGGAGGGGCCGCCCGCCACCCGCGTGCGGACGGTTCAGCGGAGCCGGGCGACCCGCCAGACGGCCAGGGCCACCACCGCGGCGACCATGACGACGTAGGCGAGGGCGACCCGCCAGTCGGGCCGGCGCCCGGAGCCGCGCGCGGGCAGGCCGGGCCACGTGTAACCCACGCGGCGGGCGGCCATCATTCCCCAGCCGGCCGCGCAGGAGCAGATCAGCAGCCCGAGCATGGCGATCATGGCTCCGCTGTCGCCGAAGTCGAAGGCGAGCGGGAAGGCGAACATCAGGGAACCGATCGCGGCCAGGGCCACGATGGGCGCGAGCTGCCAGATCCGCAGCCGACGCTGGGGGCGCAGCTCGACCTCGACCTCGGGGCCGCTCGCGAACATCTCCTCGGGCTCGGGACCGTCGTCGGTCACACCGCCCTGGGTTTCGTCCGTGCCGTCCGTGCCGTCCAGGGTGACCTCGTACCGCCCGTCCTGGCTCGGACGGCCTTCCTCGGCCTCCGGTTCACCGCTCCCTGTGGTGCGGTGCCCAGCGCCTTGTGCGGTGTCGCGAGGGCCGGCCTCCATCGCCACGCGCCCTCCCAACTCGGACTCCACTTGGTCGATCGAAGCTCGATGATGGCACGCCGCCGGAGGCCCGGATGACGGCCTGGGCGTCCCGATGCCATGACGTGATCAGGCTGTGACCGGTCGCTCCACCAACGCCAGCGCGAGCTCCGGAAGTTCCGTGAGATCAGCGGCGGCCCCACTCAACCAGTGCACCCGCGGATCGCGCCTGAACCACGAATCCTGACGGCGCGCGAAGCGCTTGGTGGCACGCACGGTCTCCGCGCGCGCGTCGTCCTCGGTGCACTCACCGGACAGGGCCGCGAGGATCTGCTGGTAACCGAGCGCGCGGGAGGCCGTGCGCCCCTCGCGCAGGCCCTGCGCCTCCAGCGCGCGGACCTCGTCCACGAGCCCCGCGTCCCACATCCGGTCGACGCGGCGGGCGATGCGCTCGTCGAGTTCCGGGCGCGCCACGTCGACCCCGATCTGGACGGTGTCGTAGACGGAGTCATGACCGGGCAGGTTGGCCGTGAAGGGCTTACCGGTGATCTCGATCACCTCGAGGGCCCGGACGATGCGGCGGCCGTTGCCGGGCAGGATCGCCTGAGCGGCCCCGGGATCGGCGGCGGCCAGCCTGGCGTGCAGCGCGCCGGACCCGCGCAGCGTGAGCTCCTCCTCCAGCCTGGCGCGCACCTCGGGATCGGTGCCGGGGAACTCCAGGTTGTCGACGGCCCCGCGGACGTACAGTCCGGAGCCGCCGACGAGGACGGGCCAGCGGCCCTCGGCGAGCAGCGCGTCGATCCGCTCGCGCGCCAGCCGCTGGTACTCGGCGACCGAGGCGGTGACGGTGACGTCCCAGACGTCCAGGAGATGGTGCGGGACTCCAGCGCGCTCCTCGGGCGTCAGTTTGGCGGTGCCGATGTCCATCCCTCGGTAGAGCTGCATGGAGTCGGCGTTGACGACCTCGCCGCCGAGTCGCCGGGCCAGGAAAACGCCCAGATCCGACTTTCCGGCCGCGGTCGGTCCGACGACGGCGATGACGCGGGGGGCGGGGGGTGCGCTGCTCACCGCACCAGTCTCGCAAACCCCGCTCCCGCCCTCGAACGAGTTAGGTGACGACGCCGGTCCGGGGTCGTTCCCCGTTGCGGGATTCCCGTCGCTCCGCACAGGGGCGACGCCCCCGGTGACGCGAACGGACGCACCGGCCGAGGCGGGTTTTCGCCCGCACGAGTACCGTATGGAGTGGACATGGGCGTTTTGGCGCGACTTTTCCGGAGGCCGAAGTCCGTGGAGGAGCCGTCCGCGATGGAGGCGACCGCCGCCGCCGAGGCTTCGGGCGACGCGGCGCAAGGCGCAGCCGGGGCGGAAACGGTCACGGAGGACTCACGGGAGACGACGGAGGCCGGAGCCGCAGCGCACAGCCGGACGGCGAAGGATCCGGAGCCTGAGCCGGTCCCCGAAGACGAGATCGTCGAGGTCGCTGTCGACGGCACTGCCGACGGCGCTGTCGACAGCCTCGGCATTCCCCGTCAGCAGTCCCCCGAGGAGACGGCCGACAGCGAGGCCGCCGACGGCGGCGCCCGCACTTGACGCACCCGCCAGGGAAGGTGGCCCATGGGTCTTTTGGACAGTTTGAAGGCCAGGCTCGGCCCGGCCAAGGGCAAGGTCTCGGACCTCGCGCACCGGCACGGGGACAAGGCGCACCACGGCGTCGACAAGGCCGCCAAGGTCGTCGACGAGAAGACCAAGGGCACATACAGCGACAGCATCCACACGGGCGCCGACAAGGCCAAAGGAGCCGTGGACCGGGTAGCGCACAAGGACGAGCCCTCGACGGGCCGCGGCGACACGTTCGTCCCGCCGACCCCTCCGAGCCCGCCGAGCCCGCCGCCGGCTTCCTGACCGGGGCGGGGAGGGGCGCACGGCCGCGAACGTTCCCGCGGCGCGGCCGTCCCGCCGCTCCCCGCCCGGACCCGGGTCGGTTACCCGGACGGGTCCGGCTCACGCCCGGGTCCCGTTCACGGACGGGCACGGTTCACGGACGGGCACGGTTCACGGACGGGCACGGTTCACGGGCGGCTTCAGCTCATGCCTTGGCTCGGCTCACGCCCCGGTCAGGTTCACGCCCCGCAGCCCCACGGCCGTCACGACCAGGTCGCGACCACGTAGCCCACGCCGTACGGCGCGTCCTCGTACAGCAGCGCGCCCGTCAGCCCGGCGCCCTCGGCGGCGCCCGCGAGCACCTGCCACGGCGCCCGGCCGCAGGCCTTGAGCGCGTACGCCAGCTCCGCGTCCAGCGCTCCGAGCGCCGCCACGTCCGCCGCGCCGAGCGCGCGGGCGACCTCCGCGTCGAAGGGCGCGGCGCGCTCGTCGAGGTAGCCGGGAGCCTTCAGGGTCCGGCACGCGCTCGCGTCGCCCATCACCAGCAGGGCGACCCGCCCGGACGCGGCGCCGATCTCCCGGCCGACCTCGAGACACCGCTCGGTCGTGAGCTGCTCGCCGACGCCGAGTCCCCCGACCGGGGCGGCCGACCATCCGGCCCGCTCCAGCAGCCAGGCGCCGACGGCGAGGGACGGCGGCAGGTCGCGGGCGGACGATACGCGTGACGCGCGTGACGCGTGTGACGCGTGTGACGCGTGTGACGCGTGTGACGCGTCCTGTGCATCTGGTGCGTCCGGTACGACAGGTGTGCCCGATGCAGCCGCGTCGGCGCGGCCGAGGCGTACGCCCACGTCCACTCCGAACGCGCGGAACGAACCCGGCGCGCCTTCCGGGTGGAGGCCTCGGCCGGCCTTCTCGGCGGGTCCGACGACCACGAGCCGGTCCGGCCGGGCGGCCGCCAGCACGGCCAGCGCGTCGGAGCAGGCGGTACGCGCCGCGTCCAGCTCGGGCGCGGCGCCCGCGGCGACCTCGGGCACGAGCAGCGGCGGACAGGGGCAGACTGAGGCGGCGACAAGCATGATCGGCAGGGTAGCCCCGCAGGCGAGCCTCGGGGCGCCCTCGGCTCGGATGCCCCAGTGGGCCCCTGGGTGGGGCGTGGCCGGTGGGCCCCGGCCGTCCGCCCCGGCCGTGGGTCAGTCGCAGCCGCAGCCGCTGCCCGTGGCCACCGGAAGCGGCGCGGGCACGCCGATCCCGGGCAGGCCGAGCAGAACGCCGGCCGGCTTGGCCGCCTG
The DNA here is from genome assembly GCF_014649655.1 of Streptomyces humidus. Lineage (GTDB taxonomy): Bacteria > Actinomycetota > Actinomycetes > Streptomycetales > Streptomycetaceae > Streptomyces > Streptomyces humidus. The sequence continues at coordinate 167,381 of NZ_BMTL01000013.1, forward strand.
CTCCGCGGTGCGCTTCTCCCAGGCGTCACCCGCGCGCGTGCGGCGCACGTCCAGGACCGCGCCCTCGGCCAGGAGGTGGTGCGGGGCGGCGTACGTGATCTCGACCGTCACCACGTCGCCGGGGCGCACCTGCCGCTCCGGCTTGGTGAAGTGCACCAGACGGTTGTCGGGTGCACGGCCGGACAGGCGGTGGGTGGCGCCGTCCTTGCGGCCCTCGCCCTCGGCCACCATCAGCTCCAGGGTGCGGCCGACCTGCTTCTTGTTCTCCTCCCAGGAGATCTCCTCCTGGAGGGCGACGAGGCGCTCGTACCGCGCCTGCACGACCTCCTTGGGAATCTGGTTCTCCATGGTCGCGGCCGGGGTGCCGGGGCGCTTGGAGTACTGAAAGGTGAACGCCTGCGCGAAGCGGGCCTCGCGGACCGCGTGCAGGGTCTGCTCGAAGTCCTCCTCGGTCTCGCCGGGGAAGCCCACGATGATGTCGGTGGTGATCGCCGCGTGCGGGATGGCGGCGCGCACCTTCTCGATGATCCCGAGGTAGCGCTCCTGGCGGTAGGAGCGGCGCATCGCCTTCAGGACGGTGTCCGAGCCGGACTGCATCGGCATGTGCAGCTGCGGCATCACGTTGGGCGTCTCGGCCATGGCGGCGATGACGTCGTCGGTGAAGTCGCGGGGGTGCGGGGAGGTGAAGCGGACGCGCTCCAGGCCCTCGATCGCGCCGCACGCGCGGAGCAGCTTGCTGAAGGCCTCGCGGTCGCCGATGTCGGAACCGTAGGCGTTGACGTTCTGGCCGAGCAGGGTGATCTCGCAGACCCCCTCCGCGACCAGAGCCTCGATCTCGGCCAGGATGTCGCCGGTGCGGCGGTCCTTCTCCTTGCCGCGCAGCGCCGGGACGATGCAGAACGTGCACGTGTTGTTGCATCCCACGGAGATCGACACCCAGGCCGCGTAGGCGCTCTCGCGCCGCGTCGGCAGGGTGGACGGGAACGCTTCCAGCGACTCCGCGATCTCGACCTGGGCCTCTTCCTGCACGCGCGCGCGTTCCAGCAGGACCGGCAGCTTGCCGATGTTGTGCGTGCCGAAGACGACGTCCACCCAGGGCGCCTTCTTCACGATGGTGTCGCGGTCCTTCTGCGCGAGGCAGCCGCCGACCGCGATCTGCATCCCGGGCCGGCTCGCCTTGCGCGGCGCCAGCCGGCCGAGGTTGCCGTAGAGCCGGTTGTCGGCGTTCTCGCGCACCGCGCAGGTGTTGAAGACGACGACGTCCGCGTCGCCGTCCGAGCCCTCGGGGGCGCGCACGTACCCGGCCTCTTCGAGCAGCCCGGACAATCGCTCGGAGTCGTGGACGTTCATCTGGCACCCGTAAGTGCGGATCTCGTAGCTCTTGGGGGCTTGGACGTCCACTGCGAGGCTCCGGTCGCTGCTGCTGGTCATGGCTCAAGGGTAGGCGCTCCCCGGGGGACGCCCGCCGCCTCCGCGGTCCGGGGGCCTCGACGGCCTTCAGGGATCGATCAGCCCGGCGCGGATCGCGTAGCGGGTGAGTTCCAGCCGGTCGCGCATGCCGAGCTTGTGCAGGAGGTTGGCTCGGTGCCGTTCGACCGTCTTGGCGCTGATGAAGAGCAGCGCGCCGATCTCCCTGGAGGTGTGCCCCTCGGCCACGAGCTTGAGTATCTCCTCCTCGCGCTCGGTGATGGGCCGTTCGGGCAGGCCGTCGACGTCGCCGCCGCGGTGCAGCCGGTCCAGGTACGAGCGGACGAGCGCCCGCTCCGCGCCGGGGTAGATGAACGGCTCGTCGCGCACGACCGCGTGGCACGCCTCGACCAGATCCCGGTCGGCGACCGACTTCAGCACGTATCCCCCGGCCCCGGCCTTGAGTGCCTCGAAGAAGTACTGCTCGTTGTCGTACATGGTCAGGATGAGGATGGGCAGCGCCGGAAGTCTGCGGGAGAGTTCACGCGCCGCCTGCAGCCCGGTCATCCTGGGCATGGCCACGTCGAGGACGGCGAGATCGACGTCCCCCTCCCGGGCGCGTTCGACCGCCTCGGCCCCGTCGCCGGCCTCGGCGACCACCGTCAGGTCGGGCTCGCCGTCCAGGATGAGCCGCACCCCCCGGCGTACGAGTGTGTGGTCGTCGGCGAGGAGGACGCGGATCGGCGCGGACGGCACCGGCGACGCAAGCGGCGCGAACGGTTCGGACGACACGGACGGCGAGGACGGCGGGAACGGCGGGGAGGGTTCGGGCCGGGGGGCCGAGGCCGCCGGCGGCCTCGACGGCGTCGATGCCGCCGGAGAGGCGCCGTCCGTCATCGGAGGCCTCCGGCGGAGAAGTCCGGGGCGGCCGGCGCCACGGCGGGGCCCGCCGTGGCCCGCAGTCGTACGTCCGTCCCGCCGCCGCTGCCGTCCGCGTCCGACGAGACGGTGAGGACCGCGCCGATCAGCAGGGCCCGCTCGCGCATCCCGCGGATACCGGCGCCCTCTCCGGCCTGCGCGCCCAGGCCCTTGCCGTTGTCCCGTACGAGGAGTTCGACGCCGTCGGCGGCGGGGCGCAGCCAGAGTTCGGCGCGGTCGGCGCCCGAGTGCCGCGCGGTGTTGGTGAGGGCTTCCTGAGCCACGCGGTACAGCACCAGTTCCGTCTCCTCGGTCAGTGGGGGCAGCGGGGCGCGAAGATCGTGGCGGACCGTCAGCCCGTGGGTGGTGAACTCGGTGGCCAAGGAGCGCAGGGCGCTGAGCAGGCCGAGCTCGTCGAGGACTCCGGGGCGCAGCCGGCGGGCGATGCGACGGATCTCGTCCAGGCCGTCCCGGGTGGCCTCCTGCGCCTGGGCCAGTTCCTCGCGCAGGTCCGTCGGGGCCCGGTCGGCGACGCGCTTGAGCTGGAGCAGCACGGCGGTCAGCGTCTGCCCCACCTCGTCGTGGAGCTCGCGGGCGATGCGGTGGCGCTCCCGTTCCTGCGCAGACAGCGCCCCTGCGGCGCTGGCGGCGCGCTCGGCCTCGAGCCGGTCCAGCATGGCGTTGTACGTGGTGATCAGCTCGGCCGTCTCCACCGGCCCCGAGACCACGGCACGGACCCCCGGGTGCAGCAGGTCGGCGTCGGCCATGGCCCGGCCGAGCCGCCCCAGCGGCGCCAGGCCGACGCGCAGCACGACCGCGTTGACGGCCAGCAACGCGGCCAGACCGGCCACCACCACGAGCACCTCGCCCGGCAGTATCGGCGTGGAGACGGTCACCGGACCCAGGAGCAGCGCGGCCGCCACGACCAGTCCCATGGCGTCGAGGACGAAGATCCGCCAGAACAACGACACGTGCGCGGCTCCTTCCCGCCTGCCTCTCCTGTCTCTTCTGCCTCTTGTGTCGCTTGTGTCTCTCTTACCTCTTTCGCCCCAGTCGCCTCGTCGGCCTCGTCGGCCTCGGCCGCCTCGGCCGGCGCGGGCAGAACCGTCCCGGCCGCGTCTCCATGGCGCCGCCGTGACCAGCCTCTCCAGGGGCCGGTGGCCCTGTCCATCCGTGACGACACCCATGTCGTCACCGTACGGGCAGGTGGCAGCATGGCGACTCCGGGCACCAGCCCGTAGACGTCACCGCCCGACGACGGCCACGAAGCACGACTGCGACCACAACCACGAACACGAACACGAACACGACCAGCAAGGGGAAGAAACGTGCCTGCTCCACGTCTCCGAACGACTCCGCTCCCAGGCATCGGAGTCCAGTACGACCTCGTGACGCGGGAGCAGCGGCACCTGTCGGTCGTGGCGCACCGCGACGGCGCCCGCACGGTGAACGTGTACCGGACCGACGACCCCGACTCCTGCGCCCAGTCGCTGCGGCTGACCGGCGCCGAGGCGGACGCGCTGATCGACGCCCTGATGCCGTCCCACCACAGCGCGAGCCTGCTGTACACGACCGATCTGGGACTGGTCGCCGAGCGGGTGGAGGTCGCGGCGACCTCCCGCTGGAACGGGCGGCTGCTGGGCGACACCCGGATGCGCACGGAGACCGGCGCCTCGATCGTGGCCGTGCTGCGGCGGGCCGAGGCGATCCCGTCCCCGACGCCGGACTTCCGTCTCGCGGGCGGTGACACGCTCATCGTAGTCGGCACCCGCGAAGGCGTGGACGCGGCCGCGGCGATCCTCGGTCGGGAGTGATCGAGTGCACTCCGCCGTCCTGCTGATCGAGTTCGGTTCCATCATCCTCGCCCTCGGCCTGCTCGGCCGGTTCGCGGCCCGTTTCCGGTTCTCGCCGATCCCGCTCTATCTGCTGGCCGGGCTGGCCTTCGGCGAAGGCGGGCTGTTGCCGCTGGGCGCGAGCGAGGAGTTCGTGGCCACCGGCGCCGAGATCGGCGTCATCCTGCTGCTGCTGATGCTCGGCCTGGAGTACACGGCGAGCGATCTGGTCTCCAACCTCAAGGCCCACTATCCGTCCGGTCTCGTCGACTGTTCCCTCAACGCCCTGCCGGGCGCTGCCGCCGCGCTGCTGCTGGGCTGGGGGCCGGTGGCCGCCGTGGTGCTTGCGGGGGTCACCTGGATCTCGTCCTCCGGGGTGATCGCCAAGGTGCTGGGCGACCTGGGGCGGGTCGGCAACCGGGAGACGCCGGTCATCCTCAGCGTGCTGGTGCTGGAGGACCTGGCCATGGCCGTCTACCTGCCGATCGTCACCGCTCTGGTGGCCGGGGTGGGACTGGCGGCCGGCAGCATGACCCTGGCGGTCGCGCTGGGCGTGGCGGGCCTCGTGCTGTTCGCCGCGGTTCGCTACGGCCGGGTGATCTCGCGCTTCGTGTCGAGCGACGACCCGGAGAAGCTGCTCCTGGTCGTGCTGGGCCTGACGATCCTCGTCGCCGGCGTGGCACAGCAACTGCAGGTGTCGGCGGCGGTGGGGGCGTTCCTGGTGGGCATCGCGCTGTCCGGGGAGGTCGCCGAAGGCGCGCACACGCTGCTGAGCCCGCTGCGGGACCTCTTCGCCGCGGTCTTCTTCGTCTTCTTCGGGCTGCACACCGACCCGGCGAGCATCCCGCCGGTCCTTCTGCCGGCCCTGGCGCTGGCCGTCGTCACCGCCGCGACGAAGATCGCCACCGGCTACTGGGCGGCCCGGCGGGCCGGCATCTCCGTCAAGGGACGCTGGCGGACGGGCGGTGCGCTGGTGGCACGCGGGGAGTTCTCGATCGTCATCGCCGGACTGGCGGTCACCGCCGGGATCGAGCCGTCCCTCGGCCCGCTGGCCACCGCGTACGTCCTGATCCTGGTCGTGATCGGTCCGCTCACCGCCCGCTACACGGAGCCGCTCGCGGCCTGGTGGACGCGCCGCCGGGAGCCTCGCGGGACGGCCGCCGTAGCGGACCATGCGGTCGAGGCGCGCCCCCAGACGCCGGTGGGCGACTGACGCGGGCGCGGACTCCGGCAGGGACGACCGCGGCGAACGCAGACCCCGGCATGGGCGTCGGCGGGGACGGCCGAGGCGAGGCACGGCGGCCCCGGAGGGCCGCGCGTGCACGTCCCGAGCCGTCAGGCGCCCTCGGGCGTCCACCCCTGCCGGCGCAGCACCGCGGACACGTCGGGCGGCAGGTAGTGCTCGCCCTTGAGCACCTTGCCGTCGGCACGGCGGGTGACCTGCCCGTCGGGGCCGAGTTTGGTCATGTTGGAGCGGTGGATCTCGGCGAGCACCGCGTCGAGGTCCATCCCGTGCACCAGAGCCGTGCCGTAGGCGATGTAGACGACGTCGGCCAGCTCGTGCGCCAGCCGGTCCAGCGGGCCGCTCACGGACACCTCGGCGGCCTCGGCCGCCTCCTCGGCGAGCAGGCTTGCGCGCTGCGCGGCGAGACGCGGCGACACCTGCGTCGGGGTGGTGCGGACGTCGAGCCCGAAGGCACGGTGGAACTCACGGACCAGATCGGCGGGCGAGGAACTCATGCCACGACTGTAACGACGGCCACCGACAAGCCCGTCCGCCCCGGCCCCGTGCGCCCCGGCCTGGTCAGCACCTCGTGCGGGCTGGCAGGATCGCGGGCATGTCCAAGGTGTTCTCCCGTCCCGTCAGACGCGGCGTCCTGGGCGGCACGGTCGCCGCCGCCGTCGTCATGGGGCTGCTGCTGTGGTGGATGCTGCCTCTGGGCGAGGAGCCGCCGAGCGGTTCGATCACCTTCAGCACGGGGACGACGAGCGGCGTCTACTACGAGTACGGCAGCCAGCTGCGTGACGCGCTCGCCAGGGACATGCCCGATCTGAACGTGAACCTGACGGCCAGCAACGGGTCGCCGGAGAACGTCGAGCGGGTGGCGACGGGCGAGGCCGACTTCACCATCGCCGCGGCCGACGCCGTGCAGACGTACGAGGCGCAGCACCCCGACGGGGCGGCCAGGCTGCGCGGGGTGGCCCGGCTGTACGACGACTACGTCCAGCTCGTGGTGGCCCGGGACTCGTCCGTCCGCTCCATCGCGGACCTCCGTGGCAGGACCGTGGCTACCGGCCTCCCTCGTTCCGGTGTGCGGCTGATCGCGGAGCGGGTGCTCAAGGCGGCGGGCCTGGACCCGGCGAAGGACATCAAGGCCGAGTCGGAGGGCATCGACACCGGCCCGGAGAAGCTGAAGCGGGGCGAGATCGACGCCTTCTTCTGGTCCGGCGGGGTGCCGACGGCCGGGCTGGAGAAACTGGCCGACACCTTCACCTTCCGGTTCGTGCCGATCAGCTCCGACCTCGTCGCCCGGATGCACGACCAGGACGACTCCACCGGCTACTACCGGGCCACGAACATGCCCGAGTCGGCCTACCCCACCGTCCAGAACGGCTCCACCGTGGCGACGATCGCGGTGTCCAACCTGCTCATCACCCGCACGGACACGGCCCCCCGGCTCACCGAGTGGCTGACCCGTACCGTGATCAGGAGCCGGGACGGCATCGGCGCGCACGTGCACTCGGCCCAGTTGGTCGATCTGCGCACCGCCATCTACACCGACCCGCTCAAGCTCCACGAGGGCGCCCGGCGCTACTACCGCTCGGTCAAGCCCTAGTCTGCGGGGGCTGCCACGACGTCGGCGACCGGGGCACGGACACCGTCGCCGTCAGTCCGCTCGGCTCGTGGTGGGCGTACGACAGGGAGCCGCCGCCGGCCGCGAGCAGGGCCCGGGAGATGGACAGGCCCAGACCGGAGCCCTTGATGTTCTGGTGGCGGCCGCTGCGCCAGAAACGGTCGCCCACGCGCGTGAGTTCCTCGTCGGTGAGACCCGGCCCGTTGTCGGTGACGACGACGGTCGAGATGTCGCCGTCGGCGGCCACGACGACCTCGACGCTCTCGCCCCGGGGCGTGAACTTGACGGCGTTGTCGATGACGGCGTCCAGGGCGCTGGAGAGCGTCACCGGGTCGGCCCATGCCGTGGTGGGCGGGCAGTCGCCCACCAGCCGGACGCCCTTGGCCTCTGCGGTGGGCGCCCAGGCGGCCACCCGCTCGGCGGCCAGCGCGCCGATGTCGGTGACCCGCAGATGGACCTCGGCGTGCTCGGCGAGGGCGAGGTCCAGCAGGTCGTCCAGGACCTGGGCCAGGCGTTTGCCCTCGTTCTGGACGGATGCGATCTCCTCGTTGCCCTCGGGGAGTTCGTAGCCCAGGAGTTCGATGCGCAGCAGCAGGGCCGCCAGCGGGTTGCGCAGTTGGTGCGAGGCATCGGCGACGAAGGCACGCTGCTGTTCCAGCACGTTCTCGACGTTGTCCGCCATCTCGTTGAACGCTCCGGCCAGCCGCCGTAGTTCCGGCGGTCCGCCGCCCACGGCGACCCGGGACTTCAGACGGCCGCTCGCGATCTCGTGGGCGGTGGCGTCCAGGACCCGCACCGGTCGCAGCACCCACCCGGTCAGCCGCAGGGCCGCGCCGATGGCCAGCAGCATCGCGGCGACCTCGCCGGCTCCGACGACCAGCCAGCCGTGCAGGATCCGTGACCGCATCGGCCCGGTGGGCGAGTCGGTGACGACGACCGCGACGACGTCGCCGTCCCGGATGACCGGCGACGCCACGACGAGCCGGTTGCGCTGCCACGGCCACACCTGCCGGGGGTCGTGGCTGCGACGGCTGAGCAGCGCCTCGTCGAAGGCGTCCCGCACCTCACCCGTTTCGGGGAGGTACCAGTCCCGCGGGGCGTGGGCCATGGGGGTGTCGGTGCCGTAGAAGACACCGGCACGAATCCCGTAGACGTCGTAGTAGCTGGCGAGTTCCCGGCCGAGCGTCTCGCGCCGCTCGTTGGTGGACGCCGACGCCGAGTCGCCGGAGACGCCCGAGGAGACGGTGACGAACTGGGCGAGCGCCGCGAAGCGGGCGGTGTCGTCGATGCGGTCGACGACCACCTTCTGCTGCTGGGCGCCGGCCACGCTGATGGCCAGCGGCACCCCGAGGGCCAGCAGCACGGCCGCCATCAGGACGATGAGCAGCGGCAGGAGACGAGTACGCAACAGCGGTCCCCGCTACGCGGCCGGGGCGACGAGCCGGTAACCCACGCCGCGCACGGTCTCGATCAACGCCGGCATGCGCAACTTGGCGCGCAGCGAGGCCACATGGACCTCCAGGGTGCGCCCGGTCCCCTCCCAGCTGGTGCGCCACACCTCGCTGATGATCTGCTCCCGGCGGAAGACCACGCCGGGGCGCTGGGCCAGCAGGGCCAGGAGGTCGAACTCCTTCCGGGTCAGCTGGACGGCCGCACCGTCCACCGTGACGCGGCGGGTGGGCAGTTCGATGTGCACGGGTCCCAGGCGCAGCGCGCTGTCCTGACCGGCGGCCGGGTCCTCGTGGACGGTGCGGCGGCTGACGGCGTGGATACGGGCGAGCAGCTCCCCGGTGTCGTACGGCTTCACCACGTAGTCGTCGGCGCCCAGGTTGAGGCCGTGTATGCGGGAGCGGACGTCGGAGCGGGCGGTCACCATGATCACCGGTGTGGCGGTGCGCTTGCGGATCTTGCCGCAGACCTCGTACCCGTCCTGGTCGGGCAGCCCCAGGTCGAGCAGGACGACCCCGAAACCGGGCCCCTCCGGGACGAGCGCCTGCAGGGCTTCCTCGCCGCTGCGCGCGTGGGTGACGTTGAAGCCGTGCCGTTTGAGGACCGCGGACAGCGCGGCGGCGACATGGTTGTCGTCCTCGACGAGCAGCAGTCTCATCCCGGCCTCCTCCGGTTCGGTTCCTCGGGCATACGGTCTGGCTCACCCCGACAGGCTTGCGGTTTCGCGACACACGAGAAAAGCGGGCACACGCGTGTGTGCATCATGGCAGTCACGCTGATGGACGAGGACGCCGTCAAGAGAGTTCCGGTTGCACGCGGCTTCCGTTATCCGGCCGAGACGCCCGGGGGCCGCAAGAGCTACGACAGGTGTCCGACTGCTATCGGATCGTGATGCTCAGATTCCCCTCAGATGTAATGACGCTGGTCGCGGCCGGTCACTACTGTCCTGCGAAACCGAGGAGGACGGAGCACCCGAGCGATGACCGAAGTATCGGTGACCAAGGAGGACGCGGTCACGAGCGGTGACCTGGTCGTCCTGAAGAGCGTCAACAAGCACTTCGGCGCGTTGCACGTTCTCCAGGACATCGACCTGACGATCGCCCGCGGAGAGGTCGTCGTGGTCATCGGCCCCTCCGGGTCCGGGAAGTCGACGCTGTGCCGCACCATCAACCGCCTGGAGACGATCGACGAGGGCGCGATCACGATCGACGGGAAGCCGCTGCCCCAGGAGGGCAAGGCGCTGGCCCGGCTGCGCGCCGACGTCGGCATGGTCTTCCAGTCGTTCAACCTGTTCGCGCACAAGACCGTGCTCGAGAACGTGATGCTGGGCCAGATCAAGGTCCGCAAGGTGGACAAGGCGAAGGCCGAGGAGAAGGCACGCGCCCTCCTCGACCGGGTCGGTGTGGGCACGCAGGCGGACAAGTACCCCGCGCAGCTCTCCGGCGGCCAGCAGCAGCGCGTCGCCATCGCCCGCGCGCTGGCGATGGACCCGAAGGTCATGCTCTTCGACGAGCCGACGTCGGCCCTGGACCCCGAGATGATCAACGAGGTCCTGGAGGTCATGCAGCAGCTGGCCCGGGACGGCATGACGATGATCGTCGTCACCCATGAGATGGGGTTCGCGCGATCGGCCGCGAACCGCGTGGTGTTCATGGCGGACGGACGCATCGTCGAAGAGGCTGCGCCCGACCAGTTCTTCAGCAATCCGCGCAGCGACCGTGCCAAGGACTTCCTGTCGAAGATCCTGCACCACTGACCCGCAGCACCGACCCGCACCACCGGCTGCAGCCCTGACGGCCCCACGCCGCCCGCAGCACCTCATCACTCTTCTAAGGACGTTCTCCATGATGCTTCGCAAGGTCACCGCCGCCTCGGCCGCAGCCCTCGTCCTCGCCCTGACCGCCACCGCGTGCGGCGGCGACAAGAAGGACGACGCCGGCAGCGGCTCCAGTGGCGGCAGCGGTGGCGGCGGCAAGATCAAGGTCGGCATCAAGTTCGACCAGCCCGGTCTCGGCCTGAAGAAGCCCGACGGGTCCTACGCCGGCTTCGACGTGGACGTCGCCACGTACGTCGCCAAGCAGCTCGGCTACAAGCCGGACCAGATCGAGTTCATCGAGACCAAGAGCGCCGACCGCGAGAACGCCCTCTCGCGCGGCGACGTCAAGTTCATCACGGCCACCTACTCGATCAACGACGAGCGCAAGAAGAAGGTCGACTTCGCCGGCCCGTACCTGCTGGCCCACCAGGACCTGCTGATCAAGTCCGACTCGGACATCTCCAAGGGCACGGACCTCAACGGCAAGAAGCTGTGTTCGGTGACCGGGTCGACCTCGGCGCAGAACGTGCAGAAGTCGATCGCCCCGGACGCGAAGCTCAAGGAGGTGAGCTCCTACTCGGAGTGCATCGCCGGCCTGCAGAGCGGCGCCGTGGACGCGGTCACCACCGACGACTCGATCCTCGCCGGCTTCGCCTCCCAGGACCAGTACAAGGGCAAGTTCAAGCTCGCGGGCCTGAAGCTCAGCAACGAGAACTACGGCGTCGGCGTCAAGAAGGGCGACACCGCGACCGTGGACAAGATCAACAAGGCGCTGGAGCAGATGGTCAAGGACGGCTCGTGGGACAAGGCCGTCAAGGACAACTTCGGTCCGGCCGGCTACAAGAACGAGCAGGCCCCGAAGATCGGCGTCATCGTCAAGTAGTCCGGGCCACGGCCCACCCTGCGGGGTTCCTGCGGGGTTCCTGCGGTGCGCCGCCGTCCGTCGCGATCACGGCGGCGGCGCGCCCCGCCCTCCTCATACGCCACCCACCCGGAAGCGCGGGAGATCGTGTTCGACTTTCTTGATGGTTACGACGTCCTAGGGGCGTTCTGGATGACGGTGAAGCTCACCGCCCTCTCCGCCGTGGGCTCCCTCGTCTGGGGCACCCTGCTGGCCGCGATGCGGGTGAGTCCGGTTCCGCTGATGCGCGGGTTCGGCACCTTCTACGTCAACGTCGTCCGGAACATCCCCCTCACGGTCATCATCCTGTTCAGCTCGCTCGGTCTCGCCGACATCTTCGGAGCGACCATGGGAAGCGACGACTTCGCGGTCCAGGGGTTCCGGCTGGCCGTGCTCGGCCTGGCCGGCTACACCGCGGCCTTCGTCTGTGAGGCGATCCGCTCCGGCATCAACACCGTGCCGATGGGCCAGGCCGAGGCCGCCCGTGCCATCGGCCTCAGCTTCACGCAGACCCTGACACTGGTCGTCCTCCCCCAGGCCTTCCGCTCGGTCATCGGCCCGCTGGCCAACGTCCTGATCGCGCTGACCAAGAACACCACGGTGGCGGCCGCCATCGGCGTCGCCGAAGCCGCCTACCTCATGAAGACGATGATCGAGAACGAGGCGCAGACGCTGCTCATCGGCGCGGTCTTCGCGTTCGGGTTCGTGGTTCTGACCCTGCCGACCGGCCTCATCCTGGGCTGGCTCGGCAAGCGACTGGCGGTGAAGCGATGAGCTCGGTCCTCTACGACACTCCCGGACCTCGCGCCAAGCAGCGCAACGTCCTCTTCTCGGTGCTCTTCACCGTTCTCCTTGCGCTGCTCCTGTGGTGGGTGTGGCAGAAGATGGACGACAAGGACCAGCTGACCTCCGCGCTCTGGAAGCCGTTCATCGAGTCCGAGGCATGGACGACGTACCTGCTGCCCGGTCTCGCCAACACGCTGAAGGCCGCGTCGCTGGCGATGGTCATCGCCCTTCCGATGGGCGCCGTCTTCGGCATCGCCCGTCTCTCGGACCACCGCTGGGTGCGCGGCGTCGCCGGCACGGTGGTCGAGTTCTTCCGGGCCATCCCGGTACTGCTGCTGATCCTGTTCGCCAACGAGTTCTACGCCCGCTCCACGGACGTGGGCAGCGCGGACCGGCCGCTCTACGCCGTCGTCACCGGACTGGTGCTCTACAACGCGGCCGTCCTCGCCGAGGTCGTCCGGGCCGGCATCCTCTCGCTGCCCAGGGGGCAGACGGAGGCGGCCTACGCCATCGGTCTGCGCAAGGGGCAGACCATGAGCAGCATCCTGCTCCCGCAGGCGGTCACCGCGATGCTCCCGGCGATCGTCAGCCAGCTCGTGGTCATCGTGAAGGACACCGCACTGGGCGGTGTGATGATCGGATTCACCGAGCTGCTCAACTCGCGCGGCACCCTCGCGGCCAACTACGCCAACGTCATCCCCAGCTTCATCGTGGTCGCGGCCATGTACATCGTGCTGAACTTCCTCCTCACCAGCTTCGCGAGCTGGCTGGAGAAGCGGCTGCGGCGCAGCAAGAAGAGCACGGGTGCGGTCCTCGGCGCGGAGGACATGGAGGAACTCAATCCGGCGGCGGTCGGCGGCACGTTCGGGACCGGGGGCGAGGGAGGCGGCCTCCCAGGCGCCAGGACCTACACCTGACGAGCGATCAAACAGCGACGACGTGGAAGGCAGTGGCGTGCGCGCCACTGCCTTCCGTCGCTTGACGCAAACAACGACAATGGGTTGCATACGTTCTGTGATCGTGCACCCTGCTCCAACCCGTTGTTCACTCAAACCCGCGAGGACACCGTCGAAGGCAGGGGGCGGCACGCCGTGGACCCGGTGATCATCGTCGGAGCCGGGCCGGTGGGGCTCACGCTCGCCCTGGCCCTGGCGCGTCAGCAGGTGCCGTCCGTGGTGCTCGACGAGGGCCCCGGCAAGGACGAACCGCGGCTCGCCCGCACCGTCGTGCTGCGCGAGGACACCGCGGCCCTCGTGCGGCGGCTGACCGGAGCGGACCTCGACCGGGCCGGGCTCCGTTGGGCCGGATGGCGCTCCATGCGGCGCAAGCAGGTGATCCGCGAGGTCTCCTTCGACGACATGGCCGGCCCGGACGTCACGGCCGACGCGACCGGCGTCCCCGCAACCGCCGGTCCCGCCCCGCTGCACATCGCCCAGCACGTGCTCACGGGCGCGCTGCGCGCCGCGCTGGAGCGCGAGACGCTGGTGAAGGTCGTCGCGGACAGCCGGGTGGACGGCGTCGAGCAGGAGACCTCGGGCGTCACGGTCCACACCCGCGGCCCCAAGGGAACCTGGTGGCGCGGCAGCCACCTGGTCGGCTGCGACGGTCCGCGCTCCACCGTGCGCAAGCTCCTCGACGTCCGCTTCCCCGGCCGCACCGCGGTCGAGCGCCACGCCGTGGCCGCCCTGCGCGTGGAACTTCCCTGGGCGGACGAGGCGTTGCTCCATCGGACGCCCCCCTGGCGGATGTCCGGCCCGTCCGCCGGGGAAGTCACCGGTCGCCCGCTGCCCGAGGACGTCTGGCGCCTGGACTGGCTCCTGCCGCCCGGCAAGGACCTCGTGACGCCCGAACTGCTCGTGGCGCGCATCCGCGAGACCCTGGCCGGCTGGAGCGACGGACCGACGCCCGCCTACGAACTGCTCGACACCGGAGTCCACACCGTGCACCACCGGCTGGCCCGCCGCTGGCGCGTGGGGCGGGTCTTCCTCGCCGGGGACGCCGCTCACCTGCTCGGCGCGTTCGGCGCGCAGGGTCTGGACGAGGGTCTGCGCGACGCCGACAACCTGGCCTGGAAGCTCGCCCTGGCCTGGCACCACGGACCGCACGAGGCACTGCTCGACAGCTACCAGGCAGAGCGTCGTGCGGTCGTCTCCGCCCGGCTGCGCGCCGCCGACCAGGCGCTGCCGCTGCTGCGTGGCGGCGGTGGCATAAGGGCGTACGTGCCGGGCGCGGCCCGCGGCCACGACATGCTGCTGACCGACGGTCACCTGGGACGCGGACCGCTGGGCGCCGTCGGCAGCTATGCGGAGTCCCCTCTGGCGCCCCGGCACCTGGAGGCGGAGGTGCCGGTGGACACGCCCCCGGGCGCACAGGTCCAGGACGTCCGCGTGACGGCGGAGGACGGCTCGTTCGTCCAGCTGCGGGACCGGCTCGGCCGGGGCGCGCTGCTCGTCCTGCTGATCGCGCCGGGCACCGGCGTGTGGGAGCGCCGGCACTGGGTGAGCGCCGGGATCATGCCCCGTCTGGCCGCCGCGGTGACGGCCCTGCCGAGCCCGGCCGAGCTGCTGGTGGCGGAGAGCTACCCGGGCGCGGCCGCCCACACCGTCCTGCTGATCAGGCCCGACGGCCATCTGGTCGCCGCGCTCAACGGAGTGCGTGCGGCCGATCTGTACGCGGCGGCGGAGGCGGCCCTCGGCGGCCCGGCGGGGGCCGAGGGCGCACAGGAGACCCAGGGATCCAAGGGGGCCCAGGGGACCAAAGGGACCAAGGGGGCTCAGGAGGCGTCCACGGCCGGTGCCGCGGCAGGCAGCACGGCCAAGTGACGTCCGCGCGGGTCCCGTCCGGCCTGGGTTCGCCCGGTCCTGGGCGGGCCCGTCGCGAGTGCCGCTGTCCGCAGGCGCTCGCGACGGTCGTGCTGCCGCACACGGTGTCACCGTGGGGTCCACATGGTGACAGTCGGTTGACCGTGCTGCACCGGCATGGTCTACTCCGGATCGTGACCGACACCGATGTGCGCCTGTGGCGGAGGGTCCATATGGACCTCGTCCGCTATGCGGGCTGCGTGTGTCGTCCGTCCTGCTGAATTCGCATCCCCCTTTTCCACCGGCGCGCCCCGCCGTAGCGCATCCGCGCTCGTGCGCCCGGCCGCGCGCCTCCCCGCGAACGTTCCCAGGACGGTACCCGTGTCTGTCTCCCCCTCCCTGTCCGCCGTCGCCGCTGACGCCTCCGTCGCAGCGCCGACGCAGGCGGACCTTCTCGACTTCGTCCGGCGCACGGCCGCCGACGCCGAGCTGATCTCCTCGCTCCCTCTCGACCCCGAGGGCCGCACCTGGGTGCGTCTGGAAGGTCCCGGCGGCAGCGAGGCCTGGCTGATCGGCTGGCCGCCCGGCACGGGCACCGGCTGGCACGACCACGCCGACTCGGTGGGCGCCTTCCTCACCGCCCGGGGCACGCTGAAGGAGTACTCGCTCGCCGCGCGGCTGCCCACCGACGGCTGGAAGACCCTGGAACTGGCGGACGGCGTCGACCGGGAACGCTCCCTCACCGCCGGCCGCGGCCGTGCCTTCGGCCGCCACCACGTCCACGAGGTGCTCAACGAGTCCGCCGAGGAGCACGCCGTCTCCGTCCACGCCTACTACCCGCCGCTGCCGAGCATGCGCCGCTACAGCCGCACCGGACGCGTGCTGCGGCTGGAGCAGGTCGAGCGTCCCGAGGACTGGCAGTGAGCGGCGCGAGCACCCCTCAGGACCGACCGCCCCACGCACGGCGGGATGAACAGCGGGACGGACGACCGGACCGCCGACCGGACCGCCGACCGGACCACCGGCAGCCGCCCGGCATAGACGAGTTGCTCGAGCGAGTGCGTTCCGGGTACGCGCGCGTGGAGGCGCGGGAAGCCTACGAAGCCGCCCGCGCCGGCGAGGCGTTGCTCGTCGACATCCGTTACGCGGCCCTGCGTGAGCGGGACGGGCTGATCCCCGGCGCGCTGGTCGTCGAACGCAACGAACTGGAGTGGCGTCTCGATCCCCGGGGCAGCCATCGTCTCCCCGAAGCAACGAGCCACGACGTGCGCGCCATCGTGATCTGCAACGAGGGCTACGCGTCTAGCCTCGCGGCTGCCTCGCTGCACCAGCTGGGTCTGCACCGGGCCACCGACCTGGTCGGCGGCTTCCAGGCGTGGAAGGCCGCGGGTCTCCCGGTGACCGCGTAGGCGGGGGCCACACAGGGACACCGGCCGGGACACAGTCAGTCCTTGGGTCGTCGCGACCGTCACCGCGCGTACTTCTCAGCGCCACCCGCCCGGCCCGGCGGTGGTGAAGAGGACGAGCAGCCCGGCCCGGCGATCACCGCGACCTGGGCAAGGGGTACGACCGCCGGGGCCGCAGCCCGGTCGTGCCGCCACCGAACGCGGCCGGGACGGCCAGAGCGGACTGGTCGGACAGGATGGCCAGGCCGGTGCCTCTGCCCACGGCGAGCGACGTCACGAGGGTCGCGAGGTTCAGAAATCGTCGCTCACCAGGAAGTCCGTCTCTTCGCCGTCTCCGCCTTCCTGGCCCTCTTCTTCCAACGCCTGCCGCACCACCCGTAGAGCCATGCCCTCGGAGTAACCCTTGCGTGCGAGCATGCCGGCCAGACGACGCAGCCGTCTGTCGCGGTCGAGTCCGCGGGTCGATCGCAGTCTGCGGGCGACGAGTTCGCGCGCCGTCTCCTCCTCCTGCTCGGAGTCGAGCCGGCCGACGGCCTCGTCGATCAGCGCCGCGTCGACGCCCTTGGTCCGTAGTTCCCGGGCGAGCGCGCGCCGGGCCAGTCCCCTGCCGTGATGGCGGGACTCCACCCAGGCGTCCGCGAAGGCGCTGTCGTTGATCAGCCCGACCTCCTCGAACCGCGAGAGCACCGCGTCCGCCACGTCGTCCGGGATCTCCCGTTTGCGCAGCGCGTCGGCGAGTTGACTGCGCGTGCGCGGGGTCCCGGTGAGCAGGCGCAGACAGATCGCCCGTGCCCGCTCAGCCGGGTCCCCTGAAGACGCCTCCTGCTCGGCCCTCGACGAGGAAAAGCCGTCTTCGTCCTCGGCGGACGGTTCTCCGGAGCCGCGCCGACGGCGCCCACGCCCGCCACGTGGACCGCCTTCGCCGCCGCGTCGCGCCCGGCCGTCACGGGACCGGTCGTCGCCGTCCGCTCCTTCGCTCCGACGCCGACCGCCTTTCCGCCGGTCGTCGCCGTCCTGGGCAGGGCCGCCGTCGACCCCGCTCTCCTCCTCACGGCGGATGTCGGGGTGGACGTACTCGGCCCAGTCGGTTCGTCGTGTCACGGATCAGCTCTTGGCAGCCGCGGCCTTGGTCCTGGCGGTCTTGGCGGCGGCAGCCGGCACCGTCTTGGCGGCGTCGTCCGAGGTACCGGCAGCCACCGCGGCGTCCGCGCCCGGTTCGGCGGCGGGCTCCTCGGGACGCACGCCGACGCCCAGCTTCTCCTTGATCTTCTTCTCGATCTCGTTGGCGAGATCGGGGTTGTCCTTCAGGAAGTTGCGGGCGTTCTCCTTGCCCTGGCCGAGCTGGTCGCCCTCGTACGTGTACCAGGCGCCGGCCTTGCGGACGAAGCCGTTCTCCACGCCCATGTCGATCAGACCGCCCTCGCGACTGATGCCCTGCCCGTAGAGGATGTCGAACTCGGCCTGCTTGAAGGGCGGCGCGACCTTGTTCTTGACGACCTTGACGCGGGTACGGTTGCCGACCGCGTCCGTGCCGTCCTTCAGGGTCTCGATGCGGCGGATGTCGAGTCGTACCGAGGCGTAGAACTTCAGCGCCCGGCCACCGGTGGTGGTCTCCGGGGAGCCGAACATCACGCCGATCTTCTCGCGGAGCTGGTTGATGAAGATCGCGGTGGTCTTGGACTGGTTGAGCGCGCTGGTGATCTTCCGCAGCGCCTGGCTCATCAGACGGGCCTGGAGACCGACGTGGCTGTCGCCCATCTCGCCCTCGATCTCCGCGCGCGGCACGAGTGCGGCCACGGAGTCGATGACGATCAGGTCGAGGGCGCCGGAGCGGACCAGCATGTCCACGATCTCGAGGGCCTGCTCGCCGTTGTCGGGCTGGGAGAGGATCAGGTTGTCGATGTCGACGCCGAGCTTCTTGGCGTACTCGGGGTCGAGGGCGTGCTCCGCGTCCACGAAGGCGACCTGGCCGCCGGCCTTCTGCGCGTTCGCCACGGCGTGCAGCGTCAGCGTCGTCTTACCGGAGGACTCCGGGCCGTACACCTCGACCACGCGGCCACGCGGCAGACCGCCGACGCCGAGGGCGACGTCCAGTGCGGTCGATCCGGTGGGGATGACCTCGATGGGCTCGTTCGGCCGCTCGCCGAGCCGCATCACTGCGCCCTTGCCGAATTGGCGTTCAATCTGTGCGAGTGCGGCATCCAGGGCCTTCTCGCGGTCGGTTCCTGCCATGGGTTCCACCCGATTTGCTTGAGTCGATCGCTTCACGTCAAAGACGCTAACGCCTGCCACTGACAATGCGCCTCGACGCCGGTTCGGCCTGTGGATAACTCACGCGCTTACCGCCCGAAATCGGGACGTAACACCCGCCGAGAGCTTCACCGGAGTCTCCATCAGAACGGATGTTCGATTTACGTGTCAAGCGCACCACCCGGCACTTCCGAGCCTACGTTCACGGAGTCACCGAAGCCCGGGACCACCCGGCTGCTCCTGCTCGTCCCTGTCCGCCCCCGGGCCTCACGGCGACTTCGAGCGCCGTCGTCGGCCGGGCGGAGGCACCAGCGGAACCCGAGGAACCCGAGGGCTGAGAACCGGGGTGCACTCACCCGCCTGCTCCCCGGCCTGGCTTTCCGGGACTTACGGGCCTTGCTGGCCTTACGGGATTTCCGGGGCTTCCGGGCCCGCCGTGTTACCGCCGGGGTGCCGTGGCGTGCCCCCTCAGCCGGACTCTCCGGGGCGCCGTCGCGGGTCGCCCGTCCGGTCCCGGCCCCGTGTCCACAGCTCACGCGCGCGGGTGAGCGGACCCGGCCCCTCACCGCGGTCCCGGTGACCGTGGACGCGGGGATCGTCCGTGACGGCGTAGCGCTTGACATAGGCGCCCAGGAACGCCTGCAGGGTGGCGACCGCCGGGATGGAGATCAGCGCCCCGACGGCGCCCAGGAGCGCGGTGCCGGCGATGACGGAGCCGAAGGCGACGGCGGGGTGGATGTCGACGGTCTTCGACGTGAGTTTGGGCTGCAGCATGTAGTTCTCGAACTGCTGGTAGACCACGACGAAGATCAGTACCCAGAGCGCGTACAGCGGCGACACCGTGAAGGCGATCAGCATGGGGAGGGCGCCCGCGAGATAGGTGCCGATGGTGGGGATGAACTGCGAGACCACGCCCACCCACACGGCGAGCACAGGCGCGTACGGGATGCCGAGGGCCTGCAGCAAGATGTAGTGCGCCACGCCGGAGATCAACGCCATCAGTCCGCGCGAGTAGAGGTAGCCGCCGGTCTTGTCGACGGCGATCTCCCAAGCGCGCAGCACCTCCGCCTGCCTGGCCGGCGGCAGCACGGAGCACAGGGCACGGCGCAGCCGCGGGCCGTCCGCGGCGAAGTAGAACGAGAACAGGGCGATCGTCAGCAGCTGGAAGAGGCCGCCGAGGACCTGGGTGGAGACGTCCAGGACGCCGGCGGCGCTGTTCTGGGCGTACTTCTTCAGCCAGTTGGAGTGGAGCAGGCCCTCCTGGATGTCCACGCGCCTGAGTTCGGTGTGGAACGTGGTGTTGACCCAGTGGATCACCGAGTCCAGGTACTCCGGGAAGCCCTCGATCATCTTGATGATCTGTCCGGCGAGCATCGAGCCGAGCAGTGCGAAGAAACCGACGACGGCGATCAGCAGGCCGAAGAAGACCAGGAAGGTGGCGAGCCCCCTGCGCATCCCCCGGGCGGCCATCCGGCTGACCGCCGGTTCTATGGCGAGTGCCAGGAAGAACGCGATGAGGATGTTGAGCAGCAGACCGACGAGTTGGTGGAACGCCCAGGTGCCCAGCTGGAACGCGCCGACGAGGGCGAGGGCGAGCACCATGGCGCGCGGAAGCCAGCGCGGCATGCGTGCCGCGTGCCCGGCGTCGCCCCGGCTCGAAAACGGTTCCGGGGGCGGCGTGGTGCCGGGCGGGGATGCGTTCCGGGCGATCTGCCCGGTCTCGTCAGTGGGTGCCACGGAGCAAGTCTCGCCTACGCCGCCGACAATCGGGGAGCCGCGTGCGATCTCCGCTCCACGTCAGCGCATCTCCTGAGGAACGTTCATCACCAGGCACACCACACGCCACACGTCCTTGGCGTCCCAGCCGTCCGCCAGCGCCTGCTGCACCGTTCTCCCGCCGAGCTCCGCCATCACGTGATCGCACGCGAAGGTCTCGGCGTATCCCGCGCCGAAGTGCTCGTCCATCCGCTGCCAGAAGACCGTCAACCGCATGACACCAGTATCCCGCGCGCGGGGGTGGCCCTCGCCGGGACCGCCTGCCGAGACCGCTTTCCGCCCTACGGTCTGACCATGGCCGAAACCGGAGCATCCCCACTCCCCCCGACTCCCCCCGCGCACTCCCCGCTCTTCCGCGCGGAGCACTTCGTCTGGCTGACCGCGCGAGTGCTGGAGCAGCGCGTCTTCGCGCACGACTTCCTCCACGGCGCCGCCGATCCCGTCGAGACCGCCCTCGACGCCTACCGTAACCACGACGGTGGATACGGTCATGCGCTGGAACCCGATCTGCGAGGTCCCCTCAGCCAGCCGCTGCACACCGCCCGCGCCCTGGGGGTCCTGGACTCCATCGGACGGCTGAGCGGGCGGCGCGTGGACCGGGTGTGCGGCTATCTGACGTCCGTCTCCACGGGCGACGGCGCACTGCCGGCGGTCCATCCCAGCCAGCGCGGGTACCCGGCGGCCCCCTTCATCCCGATCGTGGACGACCCTCCCGGCGAGCTCCTGGCCACCGGGCCCGTGGTGGGTCTGCTGCACCGCAACGAGGTGTGGCACGCCTGGCTGTTCAGGGCCACGGAATTCTGCTGGCAGGCGGTGGACTCCCTGGAGCGGACCCATCCCTACGAGGTCGAGGCTGCCGTGGCCTTCCTGGACTCCGCTCCCGACCGCCCCCGCGCGCAGGCGGCCGCCGACCGCCTGGGCCGCCTGGTGCGCGACCACCGGCTCGTCGCGCTGGAGCCGGACCGGCTCGACGCGTATCCGGTCGCCCCCGGCTACGCCCCGGGCGAGCATCACTTCCCGTACGACTTCGCGCGGACTCCGCAGTCCTTCGCGCGCGCGTGGTTCACCGACGAGGAGATGACCCGCTCCCTGGACCATCTCGCCGACGCACAGCAGAAGGACGGCGGCTGGCCCATCCGCTGGCGTCGCTGGGCGCCCGGTGCGGAACTCGAGGCACGCCCCATGGTGACGATCGAGGCGCTTCGCACCCTGCGGGCCTACGGCCGCGCCATCGGCTGACCGCGAGCCAGAGAGCCGCGGGCCCGTCGAACCACGCCTCACCTGCGCTCCCGCCGCAGCGCGGAGAGACCCGTGAGACCCGTGAGACGGGCGAGACCGGTGAGACGGGCGAGACCGGTGAGACGGGCGAGCGCGAGACCGGCGACGCCTCACCCGCCTACGGCGCGGACCCCCGCCGTGACCGCCACGGCGGCCGCGACCACCAGCAGGAAGGGAGCCCGCAGCAGGAGGGCGACGGCGGCTGCGGCGAGCCCCGCGGCCCGCGCGTCCAGGACGAGGGCGCGCCCGTCGGCGAAGGTCTGCTGGGCCGTGAGGGCGGCGAGCAGGGCGACGGGGAGCAGGGCCGCGAACCGCCTGACGAGCGGCCGTTCCAGAAGTCCCGCGGGAACGAGCAGTCCGGCGAGCTTGACGGCATAGCAGCCGAGCGCGGTCACACCGATCGCGATCCAGGTGTTCAACGTTTCGCCTCCTGTCCCGAGCCGCCCCGGCGGGCCGCCTCCCGGCCGCCCGCCCGCCGGCCCTCGACGTACAGCACGGCCGGCGCGGCCAGCGCAGCCGCCAGCACGGGCACTCCGGCAGGCAGGAACGGCAGCAGGCCGAGCCCCAGAAGCACCGCGAGCCCGGCGACGGCCCGCTCGACGGCGGTCTTCAGCATGGGCGCGAGCAGCGCCAGGAAGACGGCGGGCCCTGCCACGTCGAGTCCCCACGCGTCGGTGTCTCCGAGGGCCTCGGCTCCCAGCGCGCCGAGCAGGGTGGTGAGGTTCCACAGGAGGTACAGGGTCAGTCCGGTGACGGTGAAGCCGATGCGGGCGGCGCGGCGTCCCCGCTGGGCCAGCGAGACCGCCGTCGTCTCGTCGATCACCCAGTGGGCGGCGAACGGGCGCACCGCGCGCGGGAGGGCCAGCGACTGCGACAGACGCAGTCCGTAGAACGCGTTGCGCACGCCCAGGAAGAAGGCGCCCGCGGCCGCCGTCAGGGGATTGCCGCCCGCTGCCAGCGCCCCGACCAGCGCGAACTGGGACGCGCCGGTGAACACCAGGAGGCTGAGCGCGCAGGTCTGCCACACCGTGAGTCCGCTGCCCGCCGAGGTCACCCCGAAGGCGAACCCGGAGAGTCCTACGGCGACCCCGACCGCGAGGGCGTCCCGTACGACGGCGCCGTCCGGTCTTCCCTCGGCGTCGGCTCGGATGCCCGTGCGAGCTGCTTCCGCGTGAGCTGCGTCCGTGTCAGCTGCGTCCGTGTGAGCTGTCTGTTCTGCCACGACCCCGACCGTAGGAGCGCCGGCTCGGCCGGGTCTTGTACGTTCTTGCGCTCGCGCTGGTAAGCCCCCGGCGGGACTCCCACGATCCGCGCGAAGTGGCGGTTGAGGTGAGGTTGGTCGGTGAAGCCCACGGCGACGGCCGCATCGGCGGGTGTCGTGCCCGCGTCCAGCAGCCGCCGTGCCCGCCGCACCCGGGCATCGGTCAGCCAGGCATGGGGCGGCAGCCCATAGGCGTCCCGGAAGGCCCGCAGCAGGGCGAACGGGCCGGTGCCCAGGTCCGCGGCCAACTGCTCCAGTGTCGGCGGATCGACCAGCCGCTCCTCCAGCGCGGCACGCGCGCGTGCCGCGATCCGGGCCCCGGCCGACCGGACCTCCCGCTGTGGCAGCGGTCCGCCGTTGAGCCGGAGCAACCGTGTCACCGCCGCCCGCAGCAGGGTGTCGGCGGCCAGCGCGTTGCCCTCCTCGGCGGCCCGGAGCACCTGATGCACGAGCGCGACGGCACAGGGATCGTCGAGCACGGGACGCACGAACCCAGGGGCGCCGCGAAGGGTCGTCGTCTCGGCTGCGATCCCGGCCACGACATCGGGCGACGGGTACACGGCCCCGTAGCGCCAGCCCTCCGGCACGCCGGCCCGCCCGGTGTGCGGGGTGTCCGGGTTGACCAGCGCGAGCGCTCCCGCCCCTGCGTACTGGTCGGCTCCGCGGTGGGCGAAGACCTCCACGCCTTCGGCGATGGCGGCGATCACGAAGTGCTCATGGGTGTGCCGTACGAAGGCCTTGCGGACGTACCGGGCGCGCAGCAGGTCGACGCCGGGCAGCTCGGCATACCGCCAGTGCCGTGCCCGCTCACCCGAGTCCGCCATACCCCCATTCTCCGCGACGACCGAAGATCCCCGCTCGCCTCTCTTCCCTGCCCCTCCTACCCGCCCTCAGCCCCCGGCCCATGCCCGGCCCGGGCACCCCCGTACTTCCGCGCATCCGAGCATCCGCGGACCGCGCATCCGCGCACCGGCCGTCGCCGCGTGCCCCCGACGCCCGCCGCGCCGTCGGCGAAGCCGCAGCTCAGCGCCATTGTCAGTGGCCGGGTGCAGGATGGACGCATGGTCAGCTCCGCACACCGAGCCCTCGACGGCTTCTCCCCCGCGACCCGCGGCTGGTTCACGGGGGCGTTCTCCGCGCCCACCGCGGCCCAGGCGGGCGCGTGGCAGGCCATCGGCGAGGGCTCGGACGTGCTGGTGGTGGCCCCCACCGGGTCCGGCAAGACCCTGGCCGCCTTCCTCGCCGCGCTGGACCAGCTCGCCTCGACGCCTCCGCCGGCCGATCCGAAGAAGCGCTGCCGCGTTCTCTACGTCTCCCCCCTCAAGGCCCTGGCGGTGGACGTGGAGCGCAATCTGCGCAGCCCTCTGACGGGCATCCGCCAGGAGTCCGTCCGCCTGGGCCTGCCCGAGCCCGAGGTCAGGGTGGGCATCCGCTCCGGCGACACCCCTCCGGCCGAACGCCGCTCGCTGTCCACCCGCCCGCCGGACATCCTGATCACGACCCCCGAGTCCCTGTTCCTGATGCTGACGTCGGCCGCCCGCGACGCGCTGACGGGCATCGAGACGGTGATCCTGGACGAGGTGCACGCCGTGGCGGGCACCAAGCGCGGCGCACACCTCGCGCTGTCCCTGGAGCGGCTCGACGCACTGCTGCCGAGGCCGGCCCGCCGCATCGGCCTGTCGGCCACGGTCCGCCCGGTGGACGAGGTGGCGCGCTATCTGTCCCCGCACCGCAAGGTGGAGATCGTCCAGCCGAAGTCGGGCAAGGAGTTCGACCTCTCGGTCGTCGTCCCCGTGGAGGACCTGGCCGAGCTGGGCGGCTCGCCCGTCGCCGACGGCTCCGAAGGCGCGGAGCGCCCGTCGATCTGGCCCCACGTGGAGGAGCGGATCACCGACCTCGTCCAGACCCATCGCTCCACGATCGTGTTCGCCAATTCCCGGCGCCTCGCCGAGCGCCTGTGCAACCGGCTCAACGAGATCGCCTACGAGCGGGCGACCGGCGAGTCCCTGGACGAGCACCACTCCCCCGCGCAGCTCATGGGCGGCTCGGGCGCGGCCCAGGGCGCGCCGTCCGTCATCGCGCGCGCCCACCACGGCTCCGTGTCGAAGGAACAGCGCGCGCTCGTGGAGGAGGACCTGAAGGCCGGCCGGCTGCCCGCTGTGGTGGCGACCTCCAGCCTCGAACTCGGCATCGACATGGGCGCGGTGGACCTCGTCATCCAGGTGGAGTCGCCGCCTTCGGTGGCGTCCGGCCTGCAGCGCGTCGGCCGCGCGGGCCACCAGGTGGGCGCGGTGTCCACCGGCGTGGTCTTCCCGAAGTACCGCGGCGACCTGGTCCAGGCGGCCGTGGTCACCGAGCGGATGCGCACGGGCTCGATCGAGTCGCTGCGGGTCCCCGCCAATCCGCTGGACGTCCTGGCACAGCAGCTCGTCGCGATGACGGCCCTCGACACGTGGCAGGTGGACGACCTGCTGGCGACGGTCCGCCGCGCGGCCCCCTTCGCCTCGCTCCCGGAGTCGGCGTTCACGGCCGTCCTGGACATGCTGGCCGGGCGCTATCCGTCGGACGCGTTCGCCGAGCTGCGCCCGCGCGTGGTGTGGGACCGGGTCGCCGGCACGGTCACCGGCCGCCCCGGCGCCCAGCGCCTGGCCGTCACCTCCGGGGGCACGATCCCCGACCGGGGTCTGTTCGGCGTCTTCCTCGCGGGCTCCGACCCCAAGAAGGGCGGGGGCCGGGTCGGCGAGCTCGACGAGGAGATGGTGTACGAGTCCCGCGTGGGCGACGTCTTCACGCTCGGCACCAGCTCCTGGCGGATCGAGGACATCACCCGCGACCGCGTCCTGGTGTCCCCCGCCCCCGGTGTCCCGGGCCGACTGCCCTTCTGGAAGGGCGACCAGCTGGGCCGGCCGCTGGAGCTGGGCCGCGCGGTGGGCGCGTTCCTGCGCGAGGTGGGCTCCCTGCCCAAGGACGACGCCCGGCTCCGGCTGCTCACCGCGGGCCTGGACGCGTGGGCGGCCGACAACGTGCTGTCCTACCTGGAGGAGCAGCGCCAGGCCTGCGGCCATGTCCCGGACGACCGCACGATCGTCGTGGAGCGCTTCCGCGACGAACTGGGCGACTGGCGGGTCGTCGTCCACTCCCCGTTCGGCGCCCAGGTGCACGCCCCGTGGGCGCTCGCCCTCGGCGCCAAGCTGTCCGAGCGGTACGGCATGGACGCCCAGGTCATGCACGCCGACGACGGCATCGTGCTGCGGCTCCCCGACGCCGACCTCATGGGCCTGGACCTCCTCGACCACGAGCCCGTGCGGACGGGCACCGCATACGACGCGGAGCAGGCCCCGGTCGGCGCGGCGGACGTCGTCTTCGACAAGGGCGAGGTCGACCAGATCGTCACCGACCAGGTGGGCGGCTCGGCGTTGTTCGCGGCCCGCTTCCGCGAGTGCGCCGCCCGCGCGCTGCTGTTGCCTCGCCGCAGCCCCGGCCGGCGCACCCCGCTGTGGCAGCAGCGCCAGCGCGCCGCCCAACTGCTGCAGGTGGCGAGCGAGTTCGGCTCGTTCCCGATCGTCCTGGAAGCCGTTCGCGAATGCCTCCAGGACGTCTTCGACGTGCCCGGTCTCGTGGAGCTGATGGGCGATCTGGAGGCGCGCAAGGTGCGTCTGGTGGAGGTCACCACGCCGGAGCCCTCCCCCTTCGCCCGCTCCCTTCTGTTCGGCTATGTCGCGCAGTTCCTGTACGAGGGGGACTCACCGCTCGCCGAGCGGCGGGCCGCCGCCCTGTCCCTGGACTCCCGGCTGCTGGCCGAGCTGCTCGGCCGGGCCGAGCTGCGGGAGTTGCTCGACGCCGACGTCCTCGCCGAGCTGGAACAAGAGCTCCAGTGGCTCACCGAGGACCGCCGGGTGAAGGACGCGGAGGGCGTCGCCGACCTCCTGCGCCTTCTCGGCCCGCTCACCGACGCCGAACTGGCCGAGCGCGGCGCCGAACCGCACTGGGCGCGGGACTTGGCCGTCGCCCGCCGCGCCATCCGGGTCCGCATCGCCGGCGCCGAGCACTGGGCCGCGATCGAGGACGCGGGCCGCTTGCGCGACGCGCTGGGCACAGCGCTGCCGGTCGGCGTGCCGGAGGCCTTCACGGAACCGGTCAAGGACCCCCTCGGCGATCTCCTCGCCCGCCACGCCCGCACCCACGGCCCGTTCACGTCCACCGCGGCGGCAGCCCGCTTCGGTCTCGGCGTGGCGGTCACCGAGGGCGCCCTCCAACGCCTCGCGGCAGGCGGCCGCGTCGTCCAGGGCGAGTTCCATCCGGCGGGCATCGGCCAGGAGTGGTGCGACGCGACGGTTCTGCGCAGGCTGCGCCGCCGCTCCCTGGCCGCTCTGCGACACGAACTGGAGCCTGTCCCGCCGCCCGCACTCGCCCAGTTCCTGCCCCAGTGGCAGCACATCGGCAAGGGCCATTCGCTGCGGGGCGTCGACGGCCTGGTGCGGGCCGTCGAACAGTTGCAGGGGTCCTCGGTGCCCGCCTCGGCCCTGGAGAAGCTCGTCCTGCCCTCCCGGGTACGCGACTACACCCCGGCGATGCTCGACGAACTGACCGCGGCCGGGGAGGTCGTCTGGTCCGGGGCCGGCGCCCTCCCCGGCAAGGACGGCTGGGTCTCGCTGTACGTGGCCGACGCCGCGCCCCTGCTGCTCCCCCCGCCGCACCCCCTGGAGCTGACGGCGCTGCACCAGTCCCTCCTGGACGCGC
Organism: Streptomyces humidus; assembly: GCF_014649655.1. Taxonomy (GTDB): domain Bacteria; phylum Actinomycetota; class Actinomycetes; order Streptomycetales; family Streptomycetaceae; genus Streptomyces; species Streptomyces humidus. Next base: position 194,857 of record NZ_BMTL01000013.1, read on the forward strand.
TGTCCGGCGGCTACGGCCTGTTCTTCCGCCAGATCGCCGACCGGGTCCGTGCCACCACCCACCCCGACGTCACCGACCCCCAACTCGCCGACACCGTCTGGGACCTGGCCTGGTCAGGTCGGCTCACCAACGACACGCTCGCCCCCATGCGCTCCCTGCTGGGCTCGGGCCGCACGGCCGGCTCGACGGCTCATCGCGCCAAGCGCACGATCCCGCGCGGCCGCTACGGCTCGCTGACGTCCGCGGCCCGACCGGCCTCCCGCAGCGGTCCTCCGACGGTCGCGGGCCGTTGGTCGCTTCTCCCCGTCCTTGAATCCGACCCCACGGTGCGGGCCCACGCGCTCGCCCGCACCCTCCTGGACCGGCACGGCGTGGTCACCCGGGGCGCGGTCGCCGCCGAGGGCGTCGAGGGCGGTTTCTCGGCGACGTACCGCATTCTGTCCGTCTTCGAGGAGAGCGGTCAGGCACGGCGGGGATACGTCGTCGAAGGCCTCGGCGCCGCGCAGTTCGCCATGGACGGCGCCGTCGACCGGCTGCGCGCGGTCGCCAACGCCCGGGACCGCGGCGAGCCCCTGCCCGCTCCGACCGCCTCGACCGGCGACCCGGACGGCTTCGTGTTCCCCGACGACTCCCCGTCCGACGACGTCTGGGACGTCGCCGACCCCGACAGCCCCTACGCCTCGTCCCTCGGCTCCCGGGGAGCCCCCGCCTCGCGGGACGAGTACGTCTCGCCCAGGGACTTCGCCTCGCCGGGGGCCGGCGGTCCGCGAGGCGGCAGCAGCTTCTCCGAGGGCGGCCCGCCCGGGCGCTTCCACCGCGGTCACGGCCAGAGCCGCAACCGTGGCGGGGGCGACGCCGCACGGGCCGTCGTCCTCGCAGCGGCCGATCCGGCGAACGCCTACGGCGCGGCCCTGGGCTGGCCCGAACCCCCGACCGGCGCAGGGCACAAGCCGGGCCGCAAGGCCGGCTCCCTGGTGGTTCTCGTCGACGGCGAGCTGACGCTCTACATGGAACGCGGCGGCAAGACACTGCTGGCCTGGCCCGCCGCCCCCGACACCGAGGACACGCCCGCCGACGATCCGCGCCTGCTCACCGCCGCCGAGGCTCTCGCCGAGGCCGCGCGCGCGGGCTCCCTCGGCACGGTCACGGTGGAGCGCGTCAACGGGACATCCGCCCTCACCTCCCCCATCGGCGGCCTCCTGGAAGGAGCGGGCTTCATCGCGACCCCCCGGGGCCTTCGTCTGCGCGCGTGAAGGCAAGCTCCCGGCACCACACAACGGACCCGACCCGACCGGACCGGACCACACATCAGACCGAACCGGAACGCTCACGGCACGGCACCGCTCCGATCCCAGCGCACCGGCCTGCGCAACAACACGTCGCGCCGAGCACCGGCCCAGCCCACACCGGACAGACCCAGCCGGCACCGTCCAGGCCGGCGCGGCCTCCATGCCCGACCCTGCCGACCGCCCCGCCCCGCCACCCGCCCGGATACCCACCCGGACTCTCCCAGTGCCTGCCGGCGCTCCCCCGCGCCGTTCTGTCCGCCCATGTCACCCTTGACCCATGCCCGAAGGCGACACGATCCGGCAGGCAGCGAGGCGTCTGCACGACGCCCTCGCGGGAAAGGCGCTGACCCGCTCCGACCTGCGCGTGCCCAGGTACGCGACAGCCGACCTCACCGGTCGTACCGTCCTGGACGTCACCGCACGCGGCAAACACCTCCTCACACGTGTCGAAGGCGGTCTGACGCTCCACTCGCACCTGGGGATGGACGGGGCCTGGAAGATCTACGCGAACGGCCGACGCTGGACCGGCGGCCCGGCGCACCAGATCCGGGCGATCCTCGGCGTCCACGACCGCACGGCCGTCGGCTACCGCCTCCCCGTCCTCGAACTGCTGCGCACCGCCGACGAGCAGCAGGCCGTCGGCCACCTCGGCCCCGACCTGCTGGGCCCCGACTGGGATGCCGAGCGGGCCCTGGCCAACCTTGCCGGGGCCCCCGACCGCCCCCTCGGCGAGGCCCTCCTCGACCAGCGCAATCTGGCCGGCATCGGCAACGTCTACAAGAGCGAGCTCTGCTTCCTCCTGGGGGTCACCCCGTGGCTGCCGGTCGGCGCGCTTCCCGCCGACCGCGCCGCGAAGCTGCCCGTGCTCGCGAAGAAGCTGCTGGAGGCCAACCGCGACCGTCCGGTCCGCAACACCACCGGCCGGCGCGGCCCGGACCTCTTCGTCTACGGCCGCACGCCCCGCCCCTGCCTGCGCTGCGGAACACGGATCCGTGTGGCCGACCAGGGGGACGGCTCCCGCGAGCGGCCGACCTACTGGTGCCCCAGCTGCCAGACGGGCCCCGCCCCCACGCCGGGCTCCCCACCGGCGGACCGTTTCCGTTCCCGCACTCCCTGACGGCACGCCCACGGCGGCACGCGTCGGCCACCAAGCGCCCCAGCCGCCACGGCCCCGTCCGGCAACCGATCCACGCCTCGCTAATTGACGGACCGTCAGAAACCCTCGTACCGTCCTTTCATGGCCGTGAAGGCGTACGACCTCACCGGACGCACCGCATTCGTCACCGGCGCCGCGAGCGGTATCGGCCGCGCCTGCGCCGTACTGCTGGCCCGGGCGGGCGCCACCGTGCACGGCGCGGACCGCGACGCGCAGGGCCTGCACGAGACGGCGACGCTGATCAAGGACCAGGGCGGAAGCGCCCGGACCCACCATCTCGACGTCACCGACCGCGCCCAGGTCCGTCGGGCCGTGGAGTCCTGCGAGCGGCTGGACGTCATGGCCGCGGTGGCCGGGATCATGCACAGCAGCCCGGTCCTGGAGACCCTGGACGAGGACCTGGACCGGGTCCTGGCCGTCAACTTCAAGGGCGTGCTGTACGCCTGCCAGGAGGCGGCCCGTCTCATGCTGGCGCACGACACCCGCGGCAGCATCGTCACGATGGCCTCCGGCGCCGTCGACACCGGCGGCCGCGGCCTGCTGTGCTACGGCGTGGCCAAGGCGGCCGTGGTCCAGTTGACGAAGACGCTGGCGACGGAGGTCGGGCGGCACGGCATCCGGGTCAACGCGGTCGCGCCGGGCTGGATCCGCACCCCCATGACCGATCGCCCCGACGCGGACGCACAGGCGCACACCGAGGCGCTCATGGCACGCATGTCGCCGCTCGGCCGGGTCGGCGAACCGGAGGACATCGCCCACGCGGTCCTCCACCTGGCCTCGGACGCGTCGGCGTTCACCACGGGCCAGATCCTCCGCCCGAACGGCGGCGTGGCCATGCCCTGGTGACCGCCACCGCAACCACCCCGTCCACCCACCCGTCGCCCCGTCTCCGTCACCCACCCGTAAGTCCGCTCCCCCTCAGCTCCGTCCCTCTCCCCCCTCCCTCGCTCCGTCCCCTCACTCCCCCCCGTCCCCTCACTCCACCCCGCTCTCCGTGGATGTGCCTCGCCCCCGGGCCTCCCCGTCCCCCACACCTGCGCCCGCTCCGCCTCCACCGGTACCGCCCGGCCCACCAACGCCCCCACGCTCCCCCTGCCGCTCCACCGGCCGGCCCGGCTCCAGGAGCCGCCCCCTCTCCCGCGACCGCGCGGGCGCCCGCCAAACGGCCCTCCACCGCCCCTGTGCCACGACCCCTGCCGCCCGCGCCCTGGCCACACAGTGCACCGGCAGCAGGCTCAGCCCCCAGCCCCCAGCGGCCACTGTTCCCTCCAGCACGCCTGCCTCCGGCGTGACGGCCAGTCTCACCACGGCCCACCACCACAGCGCACCCAGCCCGAGGCTCAGCACCACGCCCAGCCCGGGAACGGCCCCGCGCCCCACTGCTCGCCCCGCCATGGCCGTCACCTCCAGCTGAGCATCACGCGTGACGCGGATCACGGGGTGTCCGTCCACGACGTCAGAGAGCCGAGCCCTCGTCTCCGGCCGGACCGCCGCCGGACGCCCCACCCGCCTCCAGAAGGCCTCAGCCGGCCCGACGGCTCACGCGTTCTCGGCCTGGAACATCCAGTGATGCTTCTCCAGATCGGCGGTGATGCCGATGAAGATGTCCTGGCTGACGGGGTCCGCGTCGCCCGTGGCCGCCACCCGTTCCCGCATCCGGGTGATGACGGCCCCCAGCGCGGCGACCAGCGTCCCGACGGCGTCGGCGTCCTTGATCCAGCCGGCCGGCACCGCACCGATCCCGGTGCCCGCGGCCACCGTCGACGCCCGCCCGTCCGGTGAGACGCCGAGCGCGGAGGCGCGTTCCGCCACCGTGTCCGAATGGGCGCGGGCGACGTCGACGACCTCGTCGAGCTGGAGGTGGACGGACCGGAAACGCGGCCCGACGACGTTCCAGTGGACCTGCTTGGCGACGAGCGACAGATCGACGAGGTCGACGAGCGCGCCCTGCAATGCCTCGGAGACGGTCCGCAGGTCGGTGTCTGACAGGGGGCTCTTCACGACATACATCCGTACCTCCGGTGTCCTGGGCTCCCGTGCCCCTCCACGATGACCTCGGCGACCGGCCCGGGCAAACGGACCCCGGCCGGCCTCGGACGTGCCGCCCGCACGCGCCGCCCCGCACGCCGTCCTCGCCGCCGCCCTGCGCCCGGCCGGCGCCAAGGCCGTGGATGCGGCTCGGAACACCCTCGAAATCGCCCCGAACAGGCCCTGAACACGCCCCGAACGCGAAAAACCCCGACCGCACCTTCTCCGGGTGATCCGGAGAAGCCCCGGCCGGGGCCTCACACTGCCTGTGCACGTACCTTGCGAACGTACGCCCGGACCCTCAGGGGCCCACGCGAACGGATCTCACGCGGCGACCACGTCCACCGCCTCGGCGGGGGCCTTGATGGTCACCCGCTCCGGTGGCACACCGGTCACCGACACGGAACCCAGCATCGGGCGAACCGACGCGGGCACAGGCTGGCTGGGGGTGGCCGCTGCCGACTGTGCCAGCTCGGCGAGGGCGAGCTCGTCGCTCACTTCCCGCATGAGCTCGGACATCCGTACGTCCAGCGCGTCGCAGATGGCGGAGAGCAGCTCGGAGGATGCCTCCTTCTGCCCCCGCTCCACCTCGGAGAGATAGCCGAGTGAGACTCGGGCGGACGAGGAGACTTCGCGCAGAGTACGGCCCTGGCGCTGGCGCTGCCGACGCAGCACGTCACCCAGCAGGCGACGGAGCAGAATCATCGGTGGCTCCCTCCTCGGACCGCGTAGCCGCATCCTTCACGCCCCACCGTACCGCCTCGCGCTGCGGCCGTGCGGGGAGCGATGTCGTGTTCACTCAGGGCTGCAAACATCAAAACCCCCCGTTCTGTTCCGTATCCTGTGCCCGCTCGTTCCCGGTGTGTTCGCCCGCAAGCTCTGTCAGGAGCAGTGCGAGTACGCTCCGTACACTCTCTCTACGAATTTCCGCCCGGTCGCCGTTCAACCGCAGGGCCTCCACTTTTCCGCCGCCGGCGGAACCTGAAACCGCCCCGGACGGCCCGTCCACCGCCACGAAGACCGTCCCCACAGGCTGTCCGTCCTGGGCGTCCGGGCCGGCGACGCCGGTGGTGGCGACGGCCCAGTCGGCCCCGAGCGCCGTGCGTGCGCCGGCCGCCATCTGGGCGGCCACCTGCGCGTCCACGGCCCCCCGGGCTTCCAGCAGGCCGGCGTCGACACCGAGCAGCCGGTGCTTGAGCTCGGTGGCGTACGCCGTGACCGACCCGCGGAAGACCTTGGACGCCCCGGGGACCGAGGTGATCTCCGCCGCGACCAGGCCACCGGTCAGCGACTCGGCGACAGCAAGTGTCTCCTGTCTCGCTGTGAGTAGTCGCACCACGTCGGCGGCCGGGGAATTCACGCTTCGGTCTCCTCCGAGGCGGCCTGGCGCTCCGCGATTCCCTGGCGGCGCAACACGATGGCCTGTCTCACATAGTCGAGCCCGGTCGCCACGGTCAGGACGACGGCCGCGCCCATCACCCAGAACCTCAGGGTGGCCAGCCAGCCCGTCAGCGCCAGGACGTACATCCCCACGGCGATGCCCTGGGTGAGCGTCTTCAGTTTGCCGCCCCGGCTGGCCGGGATGACGCCGTACCGGATGACGAGAAAACGCAGCAGGGTGATGCCGAGTTCCCGGCCGAGGATCACGATCGTCACCCACCACGGCAGGTCGCCGAGCGAGGAGAGGCAGATCAGCGCCGCTCCCATGATCGCCTTGTCGGCGATGGGGTCGGCGATCTTCCCGAAGTCGGTGACGAGGTCGTACGTCCGCGCCAGGTGCCCGTCGAACAGGTCGGTGATCATGGCGATGGCGAAGGCGGCCCAGGCGAACGAACGCCATGCCGGGTCGTAGCCGCCGTCGGCCAGCATCAGCGCGACGAAACCGGGCACGAGGAGCAGCCGGAGCATCGTCAGGAAGTTGGCGATGTTCCACACGCTGGCCTGGTTGACGGCGGCAGCCGCGATCTTCGCGCCCCGCGGCGGCCTGGCGGCCCCCTGCGCACGGGAAGTCCCCTCGACGCCCGCGACGGCGGTCACGCCCGCGGGCTGTGCCGCGATCACCTCCGGCTGCGAGACCTGCGAGGTCTGCGAGGTCTGCGTGACCTTCGGGGCCGCAGGCTGCGAAGCCGGGGCCCGGGAGGAGCCGTCCGCGGCCGACGCCGGAACACCCGTCATCTGCCCGCCTCCTCACTACACCCGAACGAGCCCGGCAGAGGCTCGGCGACCAGGTCGACGCCTTCCGTGCCGACCACCTTCGCCTCGACCATACGACCGACACCGAGACCTTCGCCCGATGTGAGCAGCACCTGGCCGTCCGTCTCCGGCGCCTGGTGCGCGCCGCGTCCGTGCACTCCCTCGTCGTCCACCGATTCGACGAGCACGTGCACGGTCTCGCCGACGCGCTCCTCGGCCCGCTGCGAGACGAGCTCCTCGGCGAGCCGGGACACCCGGGCGAGCCGCTCGGCCACCACGTCGGCGTCGAGCTTGCCGTCGTACGTCGCGGCCTCGGTGCCCTCCTCGTCGGAGTAGCCGAAGACTCCGATCGCGTCCAGCCGCGCCCCGTCGAGGAAGCGCTCCAGCTCGGCCAGGTCGGCCTCGGACTCGCCGGGGAAGCCCACGATGAAGTTGGAGCGCACGCCTGCCTGGGGGGCCTTGCTCCGGATGGTGTCGAGCAGTTCGAGGAAGCGGTCGGTGTCGCCGAAGCGGCGCATGGCGCGCAGCACGCCCGGCGCGGAGTGCTGGAAGGACAGGTCGAAGTAGGGCGCGATCTTCGGCGTCGAGGTGAGCACGTCGATGAGACCGGGCCGCATCTCGGCCGGCTGGAGGTAGCTGACGCGCACCCGTTCCAGCCCGTCGACCTCGGCGAGCTCGGGCAGCAGCGACTCCAGCAGGCGGATGTCGCCGAGGTCCTTGCCGTAGGAGGTGTTGTTCTCGGAGACCAGCATGATCTCCTTCACGCCCTGCTCGGCCAGCCAGCGCGTCTCGTTCAGCACGTCGCTCGGCCGGCGCGAGATGAAGGAGCCGCGGAAGGACGGGATGGCGCAGAAGGAACAGCGCCGGTCGCAGCCGGAGGCGAGCTTGACGGAGGCGACCGGGGCGCCGTCCAGCCGTCGGCGCAGGGGCGCGCGCGGGCCGGACTGCGGGGCCAGGCCCTCGGGCAGGTCCGTGGGCGCACCGTGTCCGGGAAGGGCCACGTCCCCCGCCGACTGGCGCTCGGCCGGGCTGATCGGCAGCAGCTTGCGCCGGTCGCGCGGGGTGTGGGAGGCGTGGACGCCGCCGTTCAGGATGGTCTGGAGGCGGTCGGAGATGTCGGCGTAGTCGTCGAAGCCGAGCACGCCGTCCGCCTCGGGCAGGGCCTCGGCGAGTTCCTTGCCGTACCGCTCGGCCATACAGCCCACGGCCACGACGGCTTGGGTCCTGCCGTGGCCCTTGAGGTCGTTGGCCTCCAGCAGGGCGTCGACGGAGTCCTTCTTGGCGGCGTCGACGAAGCCGCAGGTGTTGACGACGGCGACGTCCGCTTCCTCGGCGTCCTCCACGAGCTGCCAGCCGTCCGCCTCCAAACGGCCTGCGAGCTCCTCCGAGTCCACCTCGTTACGGGCGCAGCCAAGGGTGACGAGTGCGACGGTACGGCGTTCAGGCATGGGCTCAAGACTACTTCGTCCCACCGACAGCCCACGTCGACGGGGTTGGCGATCACCGCCGGCCCCGTCGTGCCCGGGCACGCCGGGCTCATCCCGCCTGCGGGTCGCCCTTCGTGTACGTCAGCCGCTCCACCGCTCCGGGCCGGAAGTCGTCGTTGAGCTTCTTCCCGTTGACGAACAGATCGATCGCGCCGGCGTCGCCGAGCACGAGGCTGATCTTCTCGCTGTCCTGGAAGGTCTTGGAGTCGCCCTTCTTGAGGAGTCCGTCGAAGACCAGGCGGCCGTTGTGGTCCTTGGCCGCGACCCAGCTGCGCCCGTCCACGGCACTGACCTGGACGGTCACCTTGTCCTGGGGGGCCGCGGCGATGGCGCTGTCGGAGGGTTCCGGTTTCCGGTCGACGGGCTTGTCGGTCTTCGGCGTGGGCGAGGCGGCCTTTCCGGCGGTGGGGGTGGCGCCCTCGGCGACCGGTTCCTTCGCCCCGTCGTCGCCGCCCTTGAACGCGGTGAAGCCGACGAAACCGACGACGGCGACGATCGCGGCGACCATGGCCGCGGTCCAGTTCGGCCCCCGCCGCTCGGGGCGGATACGTTCCGCCTCGAAAAGGGGCGCGGCCGGGGTCGGCGCGGGCCGGCCGCCGTGGGTGGCGTCGTATCGCTCGATCAGGGGGGCGGGGTCGAGGTGGACGGCCCTGGCCAGCGTCCGGATGTGCCCGCGCGCATAGACGTCCCCGCCGCAGGGGGTGAAGTCGTCCGCCTCGATGGCGTGGACGATGGCGACGCGGACACGGGTGGCGGCGCTGACGTCGCCGACGGTCAGCCCGGCGTCGATGCGCGCCTGCCGCAGGGCGCGACCGATGGAGACGGGGGCTTCCTCGGACGGGTCTTCGAACGGACGCTCGTCTTCAGGGGAGTTGCCGATGGACACGGGGGCGCCTTTCGAGCGTATAGCCACCTGTGCTGGAGGTTCAGTCTAGGGGGGGTGCCGGAGAGAGGGGCAACCGGGCGGTACGACTTTGTACGCCATCGGTATGGCCGGTCACACCGATGACGGGACGGTTACGGCCCCGGCCGGGAACCGCACCTGTCCTCTCGCTCAACTGGACGTATGTCAAAGGGAAACGGTTGCCCACTGCTCTCTAACGGGTGAGTCACGGCCGGACGCCTCCCCTCGACCGACGTCTACCCCTCCGGCTGCCCCCGGATCACGTCGAGGACACCGTCCAACTCGTCCGGCTTCACGAGAACGTCGCGCGCCTTGGAGCCCTCGCTCGGTCCGACGATGTTCCGGGACTCCATGAGGTCCATCAGCCGGCCCGCCTTGGCGAAGCCCACGCGCAGCTTGCGCTGGAGCATGGACGTCGACCCGAACTGGGTGGAGACGACCAGCTCGGCCGCCTGGCACAGCAGGTCGAGGTCGTCGCCGATGTCCTCGTCGATCTCCTTCTTCTGCTTGGTCCCGACGGTGACGTCGTCCCGGAAGACGGGCGCCATCTGGTCCTTGCAGTGCTGGACGACCGCCGCGACCTCGGCCTCGGTCACGAAGGCGCCCTGCATACGGGTGGGCTTGTTGGCGCCCATCGGCAGGAACAGCCCGTCGCCCTTGCCGATCAGCTTCTCGGCGCCCGGCTGGTCGAGGATGACGCGCGAGTCTGCGAGCGAGGAGGTGGCGAAGGCGAGCCGCGAGGGCACGTTCGCCTTGATCAGGCCGGTGACGACGTCGACCGAGGGACGCTGGGTGGCGAGCACCAGGTGGATGCCGGCCGCGCGCGCGAGCTGCGTGATGCGCACGATGGAGTCCTCCACGTCCCGCGGCGCGACCATCATCAGGTCGGCGAGCTCGTCGACGATCACCAGCAGGTACGGGTACGGCTGAAGCTCGCGCTCGCTGCCCTCGGGCGGCTTGACGGTGCCCTCGCGCACGGCGCGGTTGAAGTCGTCGATGTGCCGGTAGCCGTAGGCGGCGAGGTCGTCGTAGCGCAGGTCCATCTCGCGGACGACCCACTGGAGCGCCTCGGCGGCCCGCTTGGGGTTGGTGATGATCGGCGTGATCAGGTGGGGGATGCCCTCGTAGGCGGTCAGCTCGACGCGCTTGGGGTCGACGAGGATCATCCGGACGTCCTCGGGGGTCGCCCGGATCATGACCGAGGTGATCAGGCAGTTGATGCAGGACGACTTGCCCGACCCGGTGGCGCCGGCGACCAGTATGTGCGGCATCTTCGCCAACGAGTGCATGACGTAGCCGCCCTCGACGTCCTTGCCGAAGGCGACCAGCATCGGGTCGTCGTCCTCGGCGGATTCGGCGAGCCGCAGCACGTCGCCGAGGTTGACCATCTCCCGGTCGGTGTTCGGGATCTCGATGCCGACCGCGGACTTGCCCGGGATCGGGCTGATGATCCGCACGTCGGGGCTGGCCACGGCGTACGCGATGTTCTTCGCCAGCGCGGTGATCCGCTCCACCTTCACGGCGGGCCCGAGCTCGACCTCGTAGCGCGTGACCGTCGGCCCGCGGGTGAAGCCGGTGACGGCGGCGTCCACCTTGAACTCGGTGAAGACGTTGGTCAGGGAGGCGACGACGGCGTCGTTGGCGGCGCTGCGCGCCTTGCCGGGGCCGCCGCGCTCCAGGAGGTCGAGCGAGGGCAGGGCGTAGGTGATGTCCCCGGACAGCTGGAGCTGCTCGGCGCGCGCCGGCAGCTCGCGCGGCGCCTCGGGGGCCGCCTTGGTCAGATCCGGTACCGCTCCGCCGGTCCTGGGCTTCTCCTGCCCGGGGCGGGTGGCCGGCGCCGGGACGGGCGTCGGCACGGGGGTCGGCGTGGTCGGCTCCCTGTCGCCCGTGCTCACGCCCTGGGTGAGGTCGGCGACGATCCGCGAGGGCGGCATGCCGTGCAGGACGGCGCCGTCGAGGTCGGCCGCCGCGGCCGCGGCGATGTCCACGGCGTCCATCTGCCGGTCCATGGCCGGCTGGGGCACCGCGGAGCGCCGGGGGCGGCCGCGTCGCCGGGTGAGCGCCTCCTGCTCGGCGCTGTCGGGGTCGTACGGCCCGGCGGCGCCCGGGCGCCGCCGGGAGCGGCCGGGCAGCGCCTCGCGCCACTGCTCGTCGTAGCGGGCATCGTCGTCGCCGAACTCGTCGTACTCGTCCTGCGTCGCGTCGCGCAGCAGTCCGAGGCTCACCCCGAGCTGCCGCAGGCGCTGCGGGACGGCGTTGACGGGGGTGGCCGTGACGACCAGCAGACCGAAGATCGTGAGGAGCACCAGCATCGGTACGGCGAGGACCTCGCCCATGGTGTACGTGAGCGGGGTCGCCGCACTCCAGCCGATGAGACCGCCGGCATCCCTTATGGCCTGCATGCCGGCGCTGCGGGCGGGCGCGCCGCAGGCGATGTGGACCTGTCCGAGCACGCCGATGACGAGCGCCGAAAGACCGATCACGATCCGTCCGTTGGCCTCGGGCTTCTCCGGGTGGCGGATGAAGCGCACGGCGACGACGGCGAACAGGATCGGCACGAGCAGGTCGAGCCGGCCGAAGGCGCCGGTCACCAGGATCTCCACGAGGTCGCCCACGGGGCCGCGCAGATCGGCCCAGGTACCCGCGGCGACGATCAGCGCGACACCGAACAGCAGCAGCGCGACGCCGTCCTTGCGGTGGGCCGGGTCGAGATTCCTCGCGCCGTTCCCTATGCCGCGGAACACGGCGCCGACGGCGTGCGCCAGGCCGAGCCAGACGGCGCGCACGAGCCGGTAGACGCCCCCGGTGGGGCTGGGAGCCGGCGCGGGCACGGGCTTTCGGGCCGCGGCTTTCCTGGCGGGCGCCTTCTTCGCCGGGACCTTCTTCGCGGCGGCCTTCTTCGCCGGAGCCTTCGCCGGAGCAGCCGCCTTCCTGGCGGGCTGCTTCTTGGCTGCGGAGGGACGTGAGGCCATGGTGTGAGGTTACCGGTGGAGACCAGTGTGGACACGTGTGGCCGGTGCTTCACCCGTTCGTGTCGCCCCCGCCGCGGCACGGAACTGACGGGTGCGGTCCGCGGGAAGGTGGAACTGACGCGCTCTCATGCACAACTTCTGCGTCGCGCCCGTCAGTTCCGCCCGTTCCGGTCAGTTCGGCGAGGGCAACGAGGCCGGCCCGCCGCCGGCGCCCGGCTCCAGGGCGTCCAGCGCCCGGCGCAGACCGGTGAGTTTGCGCTCCAGATGGGCCGCCGTGGCCACCGCCGCCGCGTCCGCCGACTCGTCGTCCAGTTGCTTGGACAGGGCCTCGGCCTGCTCTTCGACCGCCGCGAGCCGCGCGGAGAGCTCCGCGAGCAGCCCGGCCGGCTCCTTGGCGTCGCCGCCCAGGGCGGCCTTCCCGCCGCCCTCCAACTGCAGCCGCAGCAGCGCCGCCTGCTCACGCAGCTGACAGTTCTTCATGTACAGCTCGACGAACACCGAGACCTTCGCGCGCAGCACCCACGGGTCGAACGGCTTGGAGATGTAGTCCACCGCGCCCGCCGCGTACCCGCGGAAGGTGTGATGCGGCCCGTGGTTGATCGCGGTGAGGAAGATGATCGGGATGTCCCTGGTCCGCTCCCGCCGCTTGATGTGCGCGGCCGTCTCGAAGCCGTCCATTCCCGGCATCTGGACGTCCAGCAGAATGACCGCGAAGTCGTCCGTCAGCAGTGCTTTGAGCGCCTCTTCCCCGGACGATGCCCGCACCAGCGTCTGATCGAGCGCAGAGAGGATCGCCTCCAGCGCCAGCAGATTCTCCGGCCGGTCATCGACCAGGAGGATCTTGGCCTTCTGCACCATGGCCCGCCCTCCTCGCCCCGGCAGTGCACCGGGCGCCGCCCCTGGGGACGACTCCTTTGCGCCGCCCTTCCCTGTGCCGGTCATGGTAGCCGCACCCCGACCGTCGCCACACCCTGTCACCGTGATGTCACTGTGCACGTAGCAGGAACGCAGCAGGAGACCAGAAGGTTCCCCGGATTCCGCCTCGCTACACGGCGACGGCCACCCTGAGTCAACAACTTCCGGCAGCCTCCGAAGGTTCCCGCCACGCCCGGGGTTCCCGCCGGGGGACGCCTCACGCGTCCCTCATCCACTGCTGCATCACGGTCAGCAGGTGATCCGGGTCGACCGGCTTCGTCACGTAGTCGGAGGCGCCCGACTCGATCGCCTTCTCCCGGTCGCCCTTCATCGCCTTCGCGGTGAGCGCGATGATCGGCAGCCCCGAGAACTGCGGCATCCGCCGGATCGCCGTCGTCGTCGCATAGCCGTCCATCTCGGGCATCATGATGTCCATCAGGACGACCGCCACGTCGTCGTGCTGCTCCAGGACCTCGATGCCCTCCCGGCCGTTCTCCGCGTACAGCACCGACAGGCCGTGCTGTTCCAGGACGCTGGTCAGCGCGAACACGTTGCGGATGTCGTCGTCGACGATGAGCACCTTCTCGCCGCCGAACTTGATGCCCGCGCGCGCCGGCGACTCCGCCTGCTGGGCGCGGGCCGGCCACTGGTCGGGCCGGCCGACCTGCTCACCGCCGCTCACCAGCCGCCGCCGTCGCCTGAAGAGCGCCGCCGGACCGTTCTGCGCATCCTGGTACGAACGCACCTCGGCCGGCGTCTGGATCTCCGCCGGAGACAGCTCCGACAGCTCCGTCCCCCCGTTCTCCGAGGCCACCAGGTCACCGGCCTCCAGAGCGGGCACGACCTGCTGGTAGCCCTGCGGCGGCAGCTCGCTCGGGTGCAGCGGCAGGTACAGCGTGAAGGTGGACCCGCGACCGGGCTCGCTCTGCGCGTGGATCTCGCCGCCGAGCAGCTGCGCGATCTCCCGCGAGATCGACAGCCCGAGGCCCGTTCCGCCGTACTTGCGGCTCGTGGTGCCGTCGGCCTGCTTGAACGCCTCGAAGATCACGCGCATCTTGCTGGCCGCGATCCCGATGCCGGTGTCGGTCACCGAGAACGCGATCAGCGGGGCGTCCGGGTCGTTCAGCGAACCGGCCTCCAGCAACTGCTCCCGGATCGCCGTCGGCACCTCCGCCCCTGCGGGCCGGATCACCAGCTCGACCGACCCGGAGTCGGTGAACTTCACCGCGTTGGACAGCAGGTTGCGCAGCACCTGCAACAGCCGCTGCTCGTCCGTGTGCAGCGTGGCCGGCAGCTCCGGCGACACCCGCACGGACAGGTCCAGGCCCTTCTCCGCGGTCAGCGGACGGAAGGTGGCCTCCACGTAGTCCACCAGCTGGACGAGCGCGATGCGCGTCGGCGAGACGTCCATCTTGCCCGCCTCGACCTTCGACAGGTCCAGGATGTCGTTGATCAGCTGGAGCAGGTCGGAGCCGGCCCCGTGGATCGTCTCTGCGAACTCGACCTGCTTGGGCGAGAGGTTGCCCTCCGCATTGTCCGCGAGCAGCTTCGCCAGGATCAGCAGCGAGTTGAGCGGCGTGCGCAGCTCGTGCGACATGTTGGCGAGGAACTCGCTCTTGTAGCGCATCGACACCGCGAGCTGCTCGGCACGCTCCTCCAGGACCTGCCGCGCCTCCTCGATCTCCGTGTTCTTCACCTCGATGTCGCGGTTCTGCTGGGCCAGCAGCTCGGCCTTCTCCTCCAGTTCGGCGTTGGACGCCTGCAGGGCCTTCTGCCGCTGCTCCAACTCGGCCGAACGCTCCCGCAGTTGCTCGGTCAGCTCCTGCGACTGCTTCAGCAGCTGCTCCGTCTTGGTGTTCACGGAGATCGTGTTGACGCTGGTCGCGATCATCTCGGCGAGCTGGTTGAGGAAGTCCTTCTGGATCTGCGTGAACGGCGTGAACGACGCCAGCTCGATCACGCCCAGCACCTGGCCCTCGAACAGCACCGGCAGGACGATCACCTGTGCGGGCGGCGCCTCGCCGAGCCCCGAGGAGATCTTCAGATAGCCGCTCGGGGCGTTCGCGACGAGGATCGTGCGCTTCTCCTCGGCGGCCGTCCCCACCAGCGCCTCGCCCGGCCGGAACGACGACGGCATGGATCCCATCGAGTAGCCGTACGAACCCAGCATCCGCAGCTCGTACTGGTCGGCGTCGCCGTCCGCCGGCGGCATCGCCAGGAAGAACGCGCCATGCTGCGCGGCCACCAGCGGCGGCAGCTCGCTCATGATCAGCGAGGCCACGTCCTGAAGGTCGCGCCGGCCCTGCATCAGCGCCGACACGCGCGCGAGGTTGCCCTTGAGCCAGTCCTGCTCCTTGTTCGCGATCGTGGTGTCCCGCAGGTTGGCGATCATCTTGTTGATGTAGTCCTGCAGCTCCTGGATCTCCCCGGACGCGTCCACGTCGATCTTCAGGTTCAGGTCACCGCGGGTCACCGCGGTCGCCACGCGCGCGATGGCCCGCACCTGCCGGGTCAGGTTCCCGGCCATCTCGTTCACGGACTCCGTGAGGTCGCGCCAGGTGCCGTCGACGTCACGCACGCGTGCCTGCCCGCCCAGCTGCCCCTCGGTGCCCACCTCGCGGGCCACCCGGGTGACTTCCTCGGCGAACGACGACAGCTGGTCGACCATCGTGTTGATCGTCGTCTTCAGCTCGAGGATCTCCCCGCGCGCGTCGATGTCGATCTTCTTCGTCAGATCGCCCTTGGCGATAGCCGTCGTGACCATCGCGATGTTGCGGACCTGGCCGGTCAGGTTCGACGCCATGCCGTTCACCGAGTCGGTGAGGTCCTTCCAGGTGCCCGCCACACCCGGCACATGCGCCTGACCGCCCAGGATGCCGTCCGTGCCCACCTCGCGGGCCACCTTGGTGACCTGCTCGGCGAACGAGCTCAGCGTCTTCACCATCGTGTTGAAGGTGTCGGCGAGCTGCTGCACCTCGCCGCGCGCCTCGATCGTCACCTGCCGCGTCAGGTCGCCGTTGGCGACGGCCGCCGCGACCTGGGAGATGTTGCGCACCTGCATGGTCAGGTTCTTGGCCATCAGGTTGACGTTGCCGCTGAGGTCCTTCCAGATGCCCGTGACGCCCGGCACATGCGCCTGACCGCCCAGGATGCCCTCGGTGCCCACCTCACGGGCCACCCGGGTCACCTGCTCGGCGAACGACGACAGCTGGTCGACCATCGTGTTGACGGTGGTGACCAGTTCCAGGATCTCGCCCTTGGCGTCGACCGTGATCTTCTTCGACAGGTCGCCCTTGGCTACCGCCGTCGTGACCTCCGCGATCTGGCGCACCTGAATGGTCAGGTTGTTCGCCATGAAGTTCACGGACTGCGTGAGGTCCTTCCAGGTGCCGGAGACGCCCTGCACCTCGGCCTGTCCGCCGAGCTGCCCCTCCGTGCCCACCTCGCGGGCAACGCGCGTGACCTCCTGGGCGAACGACGACAGCTGGTCGACCATCGTGTTCAGGGTGTTCTTCAGCTCCAGGATCTCCCCGCGCGCGTCCACGGTGATCTTCTGGGAGAGGTCACCGCGGGCCACGGCCGTGGCGACCTGGGCGATGTTGCGCACCTGGGCGGTGAGGTTGCCGGCCATGCCGTTCACCGAGTCCGTCAGGTCGCGCCACACACCGGCCACGCCGGGCACCTGCGCCTGCCCGCCCAGCCGCCCCTCGGTACCCACGTCCCGCGCGACCCGCGTCACCTGGTCGGCGAAGGCGGAGAGCTGGTCGACCATCGTGTTGATGGTGTTCTTCAGCTCCAGGATCTCCCCGCGCGCGTCCACGTCGATCTTCTGCGACAGGTCGCCCCGCGCCACCGCCGTCGTCACCTGGGCGATGTTGCGCACCTGGGAGGTCAGGTTCCCTGCCATCGAGTTGACCGAGTCGGTCAGCTCCTTCCAGGTGCCCGACACGCCGTCCACCCGCGCCTGACCGCCCAGCCGCCCCTCGGTGCCCACGTCCCGCGCCATCCGCGTCACCTGGTCGGCGAACGACGACAGCTGGTCCACCATCGTGTTCACGGTGTTCTTCAGCTGCGCCATCTCACCGGAGACGTCCACCGTGACCTTCTGCGACAGGTCGCCGTTGGCCACGGCCGTGGTGACCTGCGCGATGTTCCTCACCTGTCCGGTGAGATTCCTGAACGCCGTGTTGACGGAGTCCGTCAGGTCCTTCCAGGTGCCGGCCGCTCCCGACACCTGCGCCTGACCGCCCAGCTCACCCTCGACCCCGATCTCGCGCGCCACCCGCGTGACCTCGGCGCCGAAGGCCGACAGCTGGTCGACCATCCCGTTGACGGTGTTCTTCAGCTCCAGCATCTCGCCGGCCACGTCCACCGTGACCTTCTGCGACAGATCACCGCTGGCCACCGCCGTCGTCACGGCCGCGATGTCCCGCACCTGAGTGGTGAGGTTCCGGAACACGGTGTTGACGGAGTCCGTCAGGTCCTTCCAGGTCCCCGCCGCACCCGGCACGTTCGCCTGGCCGCCCAGCTGCCCCGCGGCCCCCACCTCGTTGGCCACCCGGGTGACCTCGTCGGCGAAGGTCCGCAGCGTCTCCGTCATCTGGTTGATCGTGTCGGCGAGCTGCGCGACCTCACCGCGCGCCGACACCGTCACCTTCTGCGACAGGTCGCCGTTGGCGACCGCCGTCGTGACCTCAGCGATCCCGCGCACCTGGGCCGTCAGGTTCCCGGCCATGGTGTTCACCGAATCGGTGAGCTCCTTCCACACGCCGTCCACGCCGGACACCTGCGCCTGCCCGCCGAGGATGCCCTCGGTGCCCACCTCGCGGGCCACCCGCGTCACCTCGGAGGAGAACGCGGAGAGCTGGTCCACCATCGTGTTGACGGTGTTCTTCAGCTCGAGCATCTCGCCCTCGACGTGAACCGTCACCTTCCGTGACAGATCACCCTTGGCCACCGCCGTCGTCACCAGCGCGATGTCCCGCACCTGCGCCGTCAGCCGGTACGCCATCGTGTTGACGGACTCCGTGAGGTCCTTCCACGAGCCCGACATGCCGCGCACCTGGGCCTGCCCGCCCAGCTTGCCCTCAGTGCCCACCTCGCTGGCCACGCGCGTGACCTCGTCGGTGAACGTCGACAGCTGGTCGACCAGGTTGTTGACCGTCCGCCCGACCTTCAGGAACTCCCCGCGCAGCGGATGCCCGGTCCCCTCCGGGGTGTGCGTCCGCAGCTCCATCCGCGAGGACAGATCACCCTCGGCCACCGCCGACAGCACCCGTCCGACCTCGGAGACCGGCCGTACGAGGTCGTCGACCAGCGCGTTCGAGTTGTCGATGGCGGTCGCCCACGAGCCCTCGCAGGCCCCCGTCTCCAGCCGCTCGGTGAGCTTTCCCTCCCGCCCCACCATGCGCCGCACACGTGACAGCTCACCGGTGAGATGCAGATTGCGGTCCGCCACCTCGTTGAACACGGCAGCGATCTCCGACATCACGCCGTCGCCGGAGACCGTGAGCCGCTTACGGAAATTCCCGTCCCGCATGGACACCAGGGCCACGAGCAAACGATTCAAAGCCGCCGTGTCCACGACAGTGGTGCCCCCGCGTGGGGTGCGTGGCCTGCTCAGAGACTGTCCGCCTTTCGCGCGCGCCTTAGTGCCCCGCGTCGCTGCGCCAGACTCCACTTGTCCCTCCCGCAGGGGTCGACCGTTACCGCTGTGCCTGGGTGCTGCTCGCCGTCGTTCCTGGTGCCACCCGGTGTCGCACCCGATGGAACCAGGCGGGCCCGGAGGGCTGCTGCCCCCTGGACCCGGACGACACTCACTCTGCCCGGACCTTCACAGGAAGCTTGCCCAGTGTTTCACCCTCGCCGAACCAGGCCATAACAGTTCGGCAGCTTCGCACACGGTCCGCACACCCTCGGGCGGAAACACCGGTGACCGGCATCCGCGGGGCCCCGGAAGGTAAGTAACCTTGCATGCGGCTGTCCAGCCACACCGGTCCGACGGTCTGGGCGGTGGCACGAGCACGAGCGGGCATCGGAGGGGCGACCGCACACATGACCACCGGACTGATCCCGGGGGGACACCCCCCGGACCCCCGGCCCCCTGGCGCGCGCCCGCCCCACCAGCGGAGCGACCCGGCCGGCCGGGAAGCCCTGTCCGCAGACAACCGGCCGAGGAGTTCTGTGATCACCGCGCGCGCGGCCGCCAGCTTCGAGCCCGTCGGGCGATCGGTGGCGACCGCCCGGTCCTTCGTCCGCGACACCCTCCAGGGCTGGGGTTTCGCCGACATCATCGACGACGCCGTCGTCCTCACCAGCGAACTGGTGACCAACGCGGTCGTCCACGCCGGCACCCACGCCGACGTCCTGTGCCTGCGCAGCGACGACGGCGTCCGCATCGAGGTGGCCGACCGGTATCCCGAGCGTGAGATCCCCCTCCAGGGCTCCCTCGCCGCCATGGGCAGCCCCGACCGCGAAGGCGGCCGCGGACTCCAGCTGTGCGCCGCCATCGCCGCCCGCTGGGGCGTCGAGTACACCCCCACCCACAAGCAGGTCTGGTTCCGGCTCGACCTCCCCGACCGCCCGGTGGGCACCCGCGCCGCCGGCCCTTCCCTGCCCGCCGACCTACTGCCGCTCGCCGACAGCCGGGTACGCGTCGCGGTCGTCCAGATCGACCGCACCGCCGCCATCTCCGCCTGGAACGAGGACGCCGAGGAACTCTTCGGCTACCCCGCCGACCAGGTCACCGGCAAGCCGCTCACCGATCTCGCCGCCTGGCCGCACACCCCCGGCACCAGCACCGGCATCGTGGAAGCCCTCCAACTCTCCCGCTGGGAGGGCAGTTACGGCATCCGCGGCGCCAACGGCCGCGTCACCCCCGTCTACGCCTCGCACCTCCGGGTCCGCGATACCGACGGCGAGCCCTCCACCGTCTGCCTGCTCGTGCGCGACCATGAACGCGCGGTCCTGCAGACGCCGTCGCGCGTCCCGGCGTCCGACACGGCCACCGGCTCCGACGGCCAGAGCACGGACCCTTTCGAGGTGTTCATCGGCTCCCCCGCGCCGGACGACCTCGACGGCCTCCTGCAGCGCACCGTCGAGCGTGCTCGCGACATGCTCGACGCCGACTCCGCCTTCCTCCTCCTGGCCACCGACGACGAGACGGAGTTGGAGGTCCGCGCCTCCACCGGCCTGCCCTCGGCCCGCCAGCGCTTCGCGCGCGTGCCCGTCGAGGCGGGCCCCGGCCGCTACGGCTCGGCCCGGATGCCGGCCGTCCACGAGGACCTGCTGGCCGTGCCCGGAGCCGTCCCCCTGCTGAGCGGCACGGGCATGCGCTCCGTCGTCACCGTCCCGCTGAAGGTCGAGGGCCGCCTCACGGGCTCCCTCGGCGTGGCCGCGGAAGCCGCGGGCCGCTACTCCAACGAGGAGGCCCTGCGCCTGCAGTTCGCGGCCGACCGCATCGCGCTGGCCGTGGAGTCCGCCCGCCTCGGCGAGCTGGAACGCCTGCGCCGGGGCTCCCTCAGCTTCCTCGTCGAAGCCTCCGATCTCCTCGCGGGCACCCTGGACCGCGACCAGACCCTGGCCCTGATGGCCCAGATGACGGTGCCGACGCTGGCCACCTGGTGCGCGGTCTACACGATCGCCGACCAGGCCTCCGACCCCTTCCTGTCCTACGTCCTGCACGAGGACGAGGAACTCATCGACGGCATCAAGTCGTTGCTCTCCAAGGTCGCGCCCCCGGATCCGGTGCCCACCCCGGGCGCGCGGGTCTGGGCGGCCCCCGCCGAGGCCGCGCACGACGCGGCCCTGCGCAGCTCCATGCGCAGCCTCGGCCTGACCGGCGGGCCGACCCACCAGATGGCCTCGGGCATCGGCCCCACACTGGCCACGGCCTCCGCGGTCGGCGGCGAGACCGTGGTCCTCCCCCTCGTAGCCCGCAACCGCGTGATCGGCATGCTGACCCTCGGCAAGCCCACCGACGAACACTTCCGCCAGGAAATCCTCGAACTGGCCGAGGACTTGAGCCGCCGAGCGGCCCTCGCCCTCGACAACGCCCGCCTCTACTCGGAGCGCACGGCCATCAGCCAGGCCCTCCAGCGCAGCCTCCTGCCCCCGGAACTGCCTTCCATCGACGGTGTGGAGGTCGAGGTCATCTACCGCGCCGCCGGTGAGGGCAATGAGGTGGGCGGCGACTTCTACGACGTCTTCCCGATCAGCGACGGCGCGTACGGCTTCGCCATCGGCGACGTCTGCGGCACGGGCCCGAACGCCGCGGCGGTGACCGGCCTGGCCCGCCACGCGCTCCGGCTCCTGGCCCGGGAGGGCCTCAGCGGCCCGGCCGTGCTGGAACGCCTCAACTCGGCCATCCTCGACGAGGGGGCGCGCAGCCGCTTCCTCACCCTCCTCTACGGCGAGATGCGCCCGCAGGAGGACGGCAGCGCGGAGCTGAAGGTGGTCTGCGCGGGCCACCCGCTCCCCCTGCGCCTCCGCCAGGACGGCACGGTCGAGCCGGCCGCCGAACCTCAGCCGCTCCTGGGCGTCATGGAGGACCTGGAGCTCTACGAGCAGACGGTCACCCTCGACCCGGGCGACGTCCTGCTCTGCGTCACGGACGGCGTCACCGAGCGCCGCGAAGGGACCCGCATGCTGGGCGACGACGGCCTGGCCGACGTCCTCACCACCTGCACGGGCCTCACGGCCGGCGCGGTCGCCGCGCGCATCATGCGCGCAGTGGAACGCTTCGCGTCCGACGCCCCTTCCGACGACATGGCCATCCTGGCAATGCGCGTGGCATGAGGAGGCCGCGATACATGAGAAAAGCCCCCGCCCTGAAGGGCGGAGGCTTTCTTCGTGGAGCCCCCTAACGGAATCGAACCGTTGACCTTCTCCTTACCATGGAGACGCTCTGCCGACTGAGCTAAGGGGGCTGGTCACTTTTCGAGGTTTCCCTCGCGGCAACGGAATAGATCATACCCCGAACAGGACGGTGTTCCCAAACTCGTTCAGGAGGCGGCCTGAAGCAGTCCACCGAGCGCGTTGCAGGCCGACGCGATCCGCTGCATGTCCCGTTTCGTCAGCGAGGCGTCCACCGGAAGCGCGAGGGTCTCGTCGGCCGCCCGCTCGGTCTCCGGGAGCGCGACACACTGCCGGAACCGGGGCAGTCGGTGCGAGGGCGTCTTCACCGGCACCCGGCACTCGACCCCCCGGGTCCGCAAGGCCCTCGCGAACGCGTCCCGGTCAGGCCGCCCGTTTCCCGGCACCCGCACGACGTACTGCTGATAAGTGTGCCCGGCGCCGCCGTGGGGCGTCCGGACCCCACGCAGCCGTCCGTCCAGAAAGGCGGCTCTTTCCCGACGCTGCGCGATCTCGTCGTGCGGCGCCCCGGGCTCTCCCTGCTCCACCACCAGCAACCCGTGCCGGCACCCGAGTTCGCGCAACCGGTGGACCTCTGCCGGCCGTCCGAAGCGGTGCACGACGACGACGGCCGCGGTCCGCGCAGTGACGACCGCTTCGACGGCGGCCGCATCGAGGCAGTACGTCGACGGGTCGACGTCCGCGAAGACCGGCTGCCCACCCGCCAGGGCGACCGCGGCCGCGACTTCCACGCTCCCGAAGGCCGGCACGATGACCTCGTCGCCGACTCCGACGCCTGCGGCCCTGAGCGTTACAGCAGTACCCATGCGGTGGATGCTGGAGCCGGAACATGAACGCCAAGTGGCCGAAAACAAAAAAGGGTTGGGATCCGAACCGAAGTTCAGATCCCAACCCTTTGAATGATTGTTCGGCGGTGTCCTACTCTCCCACAGGGTCCCCCCCTGCAGTACCATCGGCGCTGTAAGGCTTAGCTTCCGGGTTCGGAATGTAACCGGGCGTTTCCCTCACGCTATGACCACCGAAACACTATGAA
>NZ_BMTL01000014.1 GCF_014649655.1 Streptomyces humidus
CCGAGGCGACACTCGGGCTAGCGGCCTGCCCGCCCTCAGCCACCGAAAGCGAAACGGTCCGCCGACTCCGTCGGTGGACCGTCAAGAAAGATCGAGGTTAGTCGATCACGCTCGCGCCTGTCCGTCGGTCGTCAGTCGTCGTCGGAATCGATGAAAGTACCGAGACCGCTTCGCAGCACGGGATGCAGGGTTCGGATTACCGCACTGCCCACAGTCCACTCGATGAACGGTTGTCCAGCCATGCGGAGTCCTTCGAGAGCGGCGACCGCGTCCTCGGGCGTTCGGATTTTCTGTAGAATATCGACGGCAACATCACGCACATGCCAACGATTATGGTTAGTGCCCAGATGGGCAAGCCCACGGACGGCCTCTCGGAGAATGATCGCATCACCCGTGGCTACGACAGCACGGCGAGCAAAATCCGCAAGGATGTCGCACATTCCGAAATCAAAGGACCCCTCCAGGCAACTCGCGAACGCCTGGAAGATGCCGGTGAAGCCTGCGGGGTTCTGCTGCCACCACCACTCCACTGAATCCGACGGCAGGGCGCTAAGGGCCCAGGAAAATTCCCCCATGTCCTCGTCGTCACTGAAGTCCAGCTCGTCTGCCCAGCGAACGAACTCGTCGAGGGCGGCTTCATCCACGACACGACCGGCCTTGAGGCGGGGGCGCAGGCGTCCCGCCTTCTCCTCGGCGGTTTCCCATCGCCCGGTCGGCGCCGGGGCGACCGCCGATTCGATGGCCGCCAGCAACTCGGTCGCACTGGCATGGCGCTGGCCGCGATCCTGGGAGATCGCACGCTGGATCACGCCCCGCAGCGGTCCGGCCGGCACAACGTCGTCCACCGGGGTGCCACCCGTCAGAAGCGCCTGCATGATCTTGCCTGCGGAATAGATGTCCGCGCGCTCATCAACATGCTTGGCATCCCTCCACTGCTCAGGGGCAACATAAAATCGGGTTCCAAAGCCGTCGAAGGTGGAGGTGAGGAGACCACTCTCCTCCACTACTCGCGCGAGCCCGAAATCAGCAATAGCCCAAACCCCATCAGGAGTTCGCAGCACGTTCCCCGGCTTCAGATCGCGATGAAGAATCCCTTGACTGTGAATATATGCAAGTCCGGCGCAGATGTTCCGCATCACGGCAGCCACGTCCTCGGCCTTCATGACGCTGCCGACTTCGTCGGAGAGGATGCCTCGGGCTAGCGGCATTGCATACCACAGGCCCAGGTCTTCATCTTTCCCGCTCGCCAGCAGCTTCATGACGTTTGCATGGCCGAACGTGGACATCAGGCGGAGTTCCCGCTCGAACCGAGCAACAGTCTCCACGTCGAGTGCATGCGTCTGCTGCAGGACCTTTACGGCCACCTGATCGTCATCACCCGCCTCAAGGTCTCGCGCGCCGAACACGACGGCGAACCCGCCGCCATCGATCTCTGCCCCGAGTTCGAATCGGCGCCCGACCGAACGAGGCTGCCCAACGGGTGCGGGGCGCCCCGCCCCACGCCTCAGACCACTGCTTCCCCACCGCCGGATGATGTCCAGATCCCAGATGTCGCCAGCGCTGAGGGAGGCCACCGGGGCCGGGAAATCATCGCTCTGACGGAGCTTGGCGACCTGCTGCCGACTGACTCCGAGCTCAGCCGCCACTTCCGAGACTCCGCCGATACGACGGAACGGCCTAATATTAGTTGTCATGAGGTCAACCATACGTCAATGGTTGACCTCGCGTCGCCTATTGCCTCAATGCCTGCGACAGTCGACCTCCTGCGACAGCTTGACAGTTCACATAACCAAGGACTCGACGTACGGGCGCTTCTGCGCACCGATAGACGGGTGTTTCGGAGGTCACTGGGTGTTTTACCTATGGGGCAATGGTGTGATCGACAGGTTTGGCCCCCCCCGGGGCCTGGTGAGCTCGCATCAAGCGACGCGTGGCTCCAGCTGACGGTCGGCGCCCCTGCCCGGCGTTGTGCAGGCGAACTCCGGGCACCGGCACCTACCTCCCTGCGCCGCTCTTGGCCGAGGCATTCGCGGAGTTCCAATACCCGACTCCACCGTTACACCTTCAACCGGACGCGCACAAGGCCGTTATTGGTGGCGGGGAGCGCGTGGACGTTCCGCTCACCATCGCCGCATGAATGATTCTCCGCCCTGTCACCTTACGGACAGGGCGGAGGCGTCGCCCTGATCAGGGGCGCTGTGCGACCTCCTCTTCGGGCGGTGTCCAGCGACCCTTGCTGTCGAACGGCCAGGGATGGGCGTAGAGATCGCCCTGAAGGAGTGCGCGCAGAGCCTCACGGCTGGCTGGGGGATCCGGCGGAGTCACCAGCTGCGCGCACAGTGGATCAATCCGGTCTGCGTACGCCTCAGCCCACTGCAGCCACTCCAATTCCTCCGCCGCAGCGGACGCGCCGTCGGCTCTCGTGCGGGCCGCGCGGCAGAAGGCGCGGATCTCGGCGGCCCGATGCCGTGCCTCCACCTGCTCGACCAGGACTTTCTCTCGATGCCGCTCAACTTGCCGCTCCCGTGCCTGCGCAACAGCCGCGTACCAGCGGCGTCGCTGCTCGGCCTTGCGGAGTTCCTCTTCCCGCTGCCGGCGTTCGGCCGCCGCGGCACGCTGTTCGAGATCCTGCAGAAGGTGCCCCAGGCGGGACTCCAGTGTCCACCGTGCGCTGTCCCTGTAGGTGTACGAATTCTGGTACCAGCTTCTGGCAGGCGCACCGAGTTCGAGGCGTCCGTTGAACTCGTGGTCGTACTTGGGGATACGAGTCCAGGGATTGCGTTGCTGTTGGCGGATCTCCTGAGTGCTCGGCTCGTGCGGCACCTTGGTCGTCTGCTCTGTGATCGCGAGCGGGAGCGCGTGTCCGCGGATGACGATGACCATGACCATCTGGTGTACGGCCTGGCCGCGATGATGTTCGGTTCGGGTCTCCACCTGGTAGCCGCGGCTTTCCGCCTCGGTCAGGAGCGCGTGCATGATTCGCAGGGCACGGTCCACCTGCTCCCGTGACACATGCAGAGAAATGACCTCGGGCGTCCCGCGGGTGTCGACTACGGTCTTGGACCTGCCGAGGGCCTTGCGCGTCGCCCGGACGAGCTGATGAGGACGGCCCAGCACGTCGGGGACATCGATGGTCGGCACCGGCGGCGGTTGCGCAGCCTTCTCGGCTTCCTCGTAGACCAACGTGAAGACGCAGTCGCCACGCTGCCGTCCGGTCCAGCGCAGCTTGAGCTCTCCTGGCACGTGATCGTGATGGAGCGCGTCGTAGAAGGCCGCCCGCCACCGCCCCCGGGTCTGCGGGCCCGGATCAGGGACGGTGAGCTTCCAGATAGTCGCGGACTGCAGTCGAGCGATCAGCTCGGCTCCGTCGGCAGGAGCGCGCTCGGCCTGTTCGGCATCACCGGCCAAGCGCTCCTTCTCGGCTTGGACCTCCTTGGGATGCTTGCCATGTTTGAGGAAGTAGCGGCCGTCCGACGTCACCACTGCGACGTGCCCGCTACCGCGCCAGCTCCGCTTGATCAGCCCACGCTGCTCAAGAGCCCAAGCCGTGTTCGAACTCTTGGGAGCGATGGGCACGGCACTGGACGCTGCAGCGATCTGGCGGAACATGGCAGCCTGCTGTTCAGTCAGCGTGTACTTCACGAGCTTCGGCTCCACCTCGACGAGCTACGGGCAGACCCCAAGGTAGGGCCGATGAATAGGCTCGGAGCGCTTCCCGTCGCCCGTTCGGGTTCCACCACCCGAACCTGGTCGTGTTGAGGTCAGCCAATGGTGTAGGTGGCTTGCCTGGCTCAACCCGTCGAACAGCGTGCCGGGGCTGCTCTTTGGGCTCGGATCGTACGGCGGCAGGTCCTTGCGTTGGCACCAGCACCCTGCCGAGGTGCGGAAACACAGTCTTCAGCAACTCCCCACACTGACCGAGCATCGCACCATCCGTGACGGAGCGTCACCGGCGCACGTAAGCATGACCGGCTTCACGGAAATCTTGGAAGAGCCAGGATTCACCCGTCGTCGGCAGCGGGGCCTTTGCACGCCAATAGCGAACCCACCGGTAACGCAACCGTGCAGCCCCCACGCGAGTCGTACCCGTACACACCAGGCGCCGCTCATCAGCGCCGCACCATCCCTGGGGGGACCTTGAAGACCCGCACCACCCTGTACGCCACTGCACTCGCCGCCACCATGCTGCTGCTGGCCAGCTGCTCCGACTCCAACGACAGCGCCGCCCCAAGTGCCACGACATCCGCCCCGGCCTCCACGACCGCCGAGGAACCTGTCTCCACCGCTGAGGACTGCAAGGAACTCCTCGAGAAGAACTACGCCGAGGACAACGTCCACGATGCCTCCGACGAAGCCCCCTGCATCGGCCTGAACAACGACGAGTACGTCGCCGCCGTCGGTGACGTACTCGCCAATCACAAGGACGACATTCTGACCAGCGCGGCCAATGAGGCGGTCTACGACACCGCGTGGGACTCCGTCGATCCGGACACCCAGCAGCTCATCTGCGACACCATGATCGAGGAGGGCACCGAGCCCGTGGCCGGCCTCCTCGACATCACCGTTGAAGACCCCTCCGTCGACACCTCCGAGATGGCGCAGTACCTGTTCGACAGCAAGTGCTGAGGCCGGCCCCGTCGCGGGGACAGCCCGAGCGCCTATATCGGGTGCGGCCGAACCTGCGGACCGGAGGTATTCGGCAAGCGCAAGGTCAGTCGCAGCAGCACGACAGATCATCCTGCCGGGGCACTCACCAGGCGCCCCAGAGCTCCCGCCCAAGCGCCCGCGCTCGACACCACCCGTACGCCAGCCTCCACCAGGACGGATGAGTTTCTCGGCAGGTGCAGGGTTGACATATGAGACGTGATAAACGAATCATGAATCATGTTTCAAAGCCCACCTGAGGGGACGCGCGAGCTCTCGGGGAGCCTCTTCGGGAACCGCTATCGGGCGGAAGTACTGCTCGCGCTCGCCCAGGCCGATGACCGGGGTGTCTGCATGGGAGATCTGGCGGCTTCCTACGGGATCTCCGCCAGCCTCTATCAGGCGCCGATCCGGGCGCTGGTGCAGGCTGGGCTGGCCTTGCAGCTGCCGCAGGATCCCGGGGAGCGGCGCAAGCACTACCGACGCAGCAACGACAACGAGCTATGGCAGTACCTCGAGGGCCTCTTGCGTCGTTTGGCAGCGGTGGCAGGAACGGAACAGGTTGGATAGCCGACGGGGCCGGTGTTTGCGGTCACGGCCGGGTGAGGCAGGGTGGAGACCATGATGACCTCGGTAGGTTCCGTGCTCGACAGCTCGGTGAAGACGGTGTCCGCCCAGCTTGTGGAGCAG
Organism: Streptomyces humidus; assembly: GCF_014649655.1. Taxonomy (GTDB): domain Bacteria; phylum Actinomycetota; class Actinomycetes; order Streptomycetales; family Streptomycetaceae; genus Streptomyces; species Streptomyces humidus. The sequence continues at coordinate 5,335 of NZ_BMTL01000014.1, forward strand.
GGCGGGAAGACTGCGTTTACCCAGGTCATGGGAGAAAAAGCGTTGTTCTTCTACCGCCTCGACCCTGCCGAGGACGAGCGCCGCCGAGAGGTCGGCGCGGAACGCCTGGATCGGCGGCACCCGCTGGAGACGCTGTTGTCGCTTCCGGTCGGCATGCCCGTTCCGTTGGCCTCACTGAACCAGCACGAAAGGCGGGCACTTCGTTCCTTGCCAACCGGAGCGGCGGACCGGGACCGCCGGACGGTGACGCGGCGTGCGGTGCGCCCTCTGCAGGTGGATCTCGCCGTGGTTCCGGCGGCCGGGTGGCGCCAGGGACTGGAGAGAGCAGGCCGGTTCGCCCCGTTCTGCCGTCGGGCCATGCTGCTCAGCCGCCGTCCCGCGCGCCTGGACGAGGTGCTGGCGGAAGCGGACTTCTACGGCATCGGAGTCCTCATCGACATGGGGGACCAGATCGAGATGGCCCTGGAACCCGAGTCCTACCGGCCGCAGAGGCATACCGCGGCGGCCTGGCGGTTCGTGGAGGAGCTGTATCAGCGGGTGTGCTGAGTACGCGGGGCTTCGAGGGCGGCAGGGACAGAATCCGGCGCGGCCAGTGCCCACCGGTCGAGCTGCTCGGGCACCTTGAAGGCATTGGGCTGCCGGAGGGTGGCGTTCACCAACGGGTACTGGTCGACGGCGCTGCGGCATCGGTTGTGCCACCACTGTTCCCGTTTGATCCCCGCGGGAATCGCGCAGAGGTCGCGGAGCCAGCCCATGAGCACGGCGATGTTGTGAGCGGCGGCCTGCGCGGGCAGGGGCGTGTGGTTGCTGATGAAGATGTCCAGGGACCGGCCTTCGCAGGCGTAGCACTCGCAGATAGGCGCGGGAGCGCCACCGTACTTGTCCGCCAGGTTGTCCCCCAGGTAGAAGTCCATCAGCTCGGGGTGAAGCACATGCGGCGCAGTGGGGCCGCCGCCCCCTTTCCTACTCGTCTGCGCCTTCTCTCCGGGAGCCACGATGTGCCGGAGGCCGCTGCTCCCACCGAAGGCGGTGAAGAGGGCGCCGGACGCCAGGGCGCCGAAGGCGGCGAGGTCGGCACGGGCCAGCGCGGCGTCCGGCACCTCGGCGATCAGCATGCGCAAATGAGCGACTGCTTTCGCGTACCGTGCGAGCGGGTCCATCTGCCCGCCCAGCATGATCGCCTTGGGCCCTCGGACCATCTGCAGAAAGCCGATCAGCTGTCGAGTCGACTCCTCGTTCCGGAGCCACGCCACGTCGACCGGCACCGCAAAAATCACCGAAGGATCGCCGAGTCCATCCATGCGGAGGACCGCAGCTCGGAGCGCGTCGGAGTCCTCGGCATGGATGTAGCCGGTCGGGGTGATCGGCGCGGTGACGCCGGCCGCTCGCTGCCGGGAGAGGGAGACCTCCAGCGGGTCATTCATGAAGAACCCGGCCGGCTTGTTCTCGGGGAACGGAGCCTCCTCGGTGGCGGAAACCGATTCGTAGCAGGCCGGATCAGCGAGCAGGACCCCGCTGTACCCCTCCTCCCGCCGCATCCGCTGCGCCGTCCGCGCAGCCTTGTCGCCACACAGGAGCAGGCCGCTGAGACTGGGGGCGATCTGCTCCGAGACCCCCTTGACGAGTGTGGGGCGAGTCTGGATCAGCATGCGGCCGCGCAGGAGGGCCATGCCGTCCGATGCGGAGTCAGAAGGGCGAGGACGGGACGGGACGGCGGAAGGGTCAGTCATGGACGGTCCTTCAATGCGACGGCAACGGTGACGTGCGGTGACCTTCGACGTACAAGTGCTGGAAGTCCTCGGGCAGCAACCGGGCGCAGGCGGCTGCCGATTCGAGAGTAAGCCCGCGCTCGTCGAGCAATGTTCGTACGAGTGCGGGGACGGTCCGGGGCTGCTCGCGAGGGATCTCTACGGGTTCGGCCGTGCGGTAGCCGAGTGCGGACATCTCGATGACAAGGGTGCGGTGCTGCCACTCGGTCAGCGCGTTCAAGTCAAGGGCGCGGCGCAGCAGAGCACTCATGGACACCCGCCAGGTCCGCTTGAGTTCCATGAGCCGTTGCAGATCGACGCCGCCCTTGAAAGCGTTCCGGATATCCGCGGCAGGCATGAGGAGTTCTGCCGCGAAGGCGTCGGCCTGCTTCTCCTGCTGGGACCCGGTGCCGGGCTCCCCGTGCATGATCAGGTGGCCGAGTTCATGGGCGACGCTGAACCGGCAACGGTCGCCGGGCGCCCGGCCGTTGACCAGGAGCAGTGGGGGCCCGGCCTCGTCCCACTGGCTGACGGCGTCCAGCAGATCACTGCCGAGATCCCGTACGGCTACCAGCCCTCCGGCATTCTCGACCGCCTCGATCACATCTGGAACGGGTCCCGGGGCCAGCCCCCACGCCTTGCGCACTTGGCGGGCGACGTCCTTCGGGGTCGTGAGCGTGGACAACAGCACGCGCACGAACCCAGATGCTTCATCAGAAACTTGTGCCGCCGACGTGATTCCTCGCAACTGCACTTTGGTGAGGGCCAGTTGAGCGTGCACCTGGCGCAGCGCGGAGGCGGACAGGGCGGCCTTCTTGCGGTGATGGATCAGTCCGACGCCCACCCCTCCCACCTGTGGATCCAGACAGAGTAGGTCCTGCGGGTAGCCGAGCGCGGCCGCATACCACGCCAGCCGGTCGTCACAAACGGCGAGTCGCCCGGACTCCGCCCGGCTCACGTATCCCTGCGACACTGCCGTCGCTCCCATGGGAGATGCCTTGGACATGGCCGCGCAGACCTCCGCCTGTGTGAGCCCGCGAGACTCGCGCAGCAGGACGAGCATCCCGGGGTGGGCTTGCGTGCCGACCATGCCTTCACCTCCTCCGGCCTCAACCCACGCCTCAGAACAGCGCTCCGATTTTCACCTCAGGATAGCAGCCCAAATTATTCCGCGCCGAATGTGATCGATGGCCGCCCTCCAGAAGAATCGCTCGTGCAGGTCGGGGCCTCTCTGGCTGTTCAGCTGTCCGGGCCCGCTGGCGGAAACCTGCGGCCGGGCCCACGCCGTCGCGGCATCGGCACCACCGTGGCGCCGGCGGCGTCCTCCTGGTCGCGGCGCAGGTTCACCACCTCGATCGCCAGCTCCACGGTGGTTCGCCGCGGGTAGGCGGTCAACTTTCTTTCCCTTGCCAGCTGTTGCCTGGTGTTCTTCAGCTCCTCGGTCACGGCCGGGTACTGCTCTGCGAGTTCCTGGGCGGCAGTCGGCACGCGGTCCTGCGCCTTGGCGCGAAGCCGGAACTCATCGACCAGGGCCTGGTGGTGGGAATAGACCATGGCGGGATCCTCTTCAAAGGCCGACAAGAGCTTGAGGTTCGTGGTCACCAACTGCTCGGTCGGGGAGCCCTACACGCTCAAGCTTCGCATCGGGGACTGGGTCTACTCGTGAGAGGCCGTCGGAGGTCTGGTTGAAGGCCGATGCGTGTCCCGACTGGCGCGTTGGCGGGTCTCATCGGTGTCTTGCTGGGGGCTTCGACGATCAGCGTAGGGGTCGCGTCCGGCCGGTGGCATCAGAGCGTCTCCTCAGAGACACCACTGGAACTCGAAGATGTCCATGGCGAGACGCCGATGTGACAATCGGGTAGGAAGGTCGGGTGACCGGCCCGCCTACCCGATTGGTGCTCCGTCAGGAGAGCAGCTCAGGATCACCTTCGAAGAAGCATCCTCCGCGGTTACCTACAGCGAGGACCCCGGGGACGACCGTCAGCCACTCCCAGTCGGCGAAGAGTGCGACGACACAGACGGCCTGCGCTGACCTGAGCGCACGCACAGAAACTGCCCGACGAGCCGGGGGGTTTGTTGGGCTTGGTCCGCTTTGATGGACATCGGAGATCAGAGGCTTGGCCCCGAAGTGAACCGGTGGTCAAGCGCGGAAACGGCGACCTCGCCCCGCGTTCCCCGGATTAGCGCGTCTGGTAGCGATTGGTTTACTGCGCTTGTAGGTGCCGTGAGCCCAGAACCCGCCTTCGAAGATGTAGTCACTCCAACGCATGAGGAGATGACCGCCTGGGCCTACGCACCCCCGGAGTGTAGCTCCCGGTCTCCCAGGGTCGGGGCATCCTCGAAACACGCCCAGCCTTCGGCTCGCTATTCGAGCTGGAGGCCGCGACGGTGACCGGCCCGAGGGTCGGTCTGCATGAGCGCCTTGAACGGCCCGTACGGCAACGTGTGAAGGACGTGGAGGCACGCCTCGGCCGGCTCACCCTCACGGCCGCCGCGCTGGACGCCCTCACCGGCGATGCCTGGGACACGGTGGACGAACGGCTGCGTTTCCTCATGGAGAAGGCCGCGGCCTGGGCCGGACATGAACCTCAGATGACCCATTTCACCCTCTGTGCGGAAGGGCCCGCACGTCCGTGCGGGCCCTTCCGTGTCATCCCCTACGTTGCGGACGCACATGCCCTAGTGGGGCGTATCCCGCCTCCACGGTGGGAGATGAGTGGGAGACAAGTGGGAGATGATCATGGCGTGGTGCTGCAATCAGGCGCTAGGAAATGCTAGACAGCGCTACCTGCGCGGCCCTGGTTCAGCCGCCGGATTCGCCCGCGTGCGGGCTCAGCGCACCCATGCTGACCAGCACAATCACCACCACACCGAGGGCGATCCTGTACCAGACGAACGGCATGAAGCTCTTGTGGGAGATGAACTTCATGAACCAGGCGATGACGGCGTAGCCCGACGCGAAGGCGATCACCGTCGCGAACAGCGTCGGCCCCCAGGCCACATGACCGCCCTCCAGCGCGTCCTTCGTCTCGAAGACACCGGAGGCCAGCACGGCCGGGATGGCCAGCAGGAACGAGTAACGGGCCGCGGCCTCGCGCTTGTAGCCCATGAACAGGCCGCCGCTGATGGTCGCGCCCGAGCGCGAGACGCCGGGGATGAGCGCGCAGGCCTGGCAGAGGCCGAATATGAGGCCGTCCTTGACGCCCAGGTTCTCCAGGGTCTTGCGCTGCTTGGGCGCGCGGTGCTTGCCGCCCGTCTCGTCGCGGGCCGCGAGCCGGTCGGCGATGCCTATCACGACGCCGACGACGACGAGCATCGTGGCCGTGATGCGCAGGTCGCGGAAGGGGCCCTCGATCTGGTCCTTGAGGGTCACGCCCAGCACCCCGATCGGGATCGAGCCGACGATGACCAGCCAGCCCATCTGGGCGTCGTGGTCCTTGCGCATCGTCTTGTCGAACAGCGACCGGCTCCATGCCGCGATGATCCGCCCGATGTCCTTGCGGAAGTAGATCAGCACCGCGGCCTCCGTGCCGATCTGGGTGATCGCCGTGAAGGCGGCGCCGGGGTCCTCCCAGCCGGAGAAGGCCGCGGTCAGCCGCAGATGCGCGCTGGAGGAGACGGGGAGGAACTCGGTCAGCCCCTGGACGAGTCCGAGGATGAGGGATTCAAACCAAGACATGAGGTTACGGAGTCCAAGTGCCGATCGGAGAGGGGCGTCGACGACGGCAGAAGGCCGCGCCCAATGATCTGATCAAGGGTGTGCAAAGAAAGGGTAGCGGTCTCGTGCGACAGGTCCTGCACAGGGGCTCGGCGGGGGCGCGACGAACCGGGTTCCGCGCCGTGCGCCGGGACGTTCGGGCGGTTGGCCGGCCGTGTTCCCGTGCCGCACCTCGGAACGTCCGGACGGTTGACCCGCCGCCCGGCCGCCGCATACGTTGCTGCCGACGGGAAAGCGCTTGCTGTGCACGGGTGCCGCACACGTGCCGCGTGTTTCCCACGCGCTTGGCCGGACCCGCCCGGTCCACGCCCGTACGTCGGAGGAGTGCTGATCACGCCCATGTCCCCCACCACTCCGCCGCCGGGTCCGCTCGACGGCCGCCGGATCCGGGCCGCCGTCGTCGGCGCGGGCGCCATCGCCCGCGGCTCCCATCTGCCCGCCCTCCGGCAACTCGCCGCCGAGGGCGAGACCGAGGTCGTGGCGGCCGTTGACATCGATGCCAACGCCGTCCGGGCGTTCTGCGCGGAAAGCGGCGTGCCGAACGCCTACACCGACCTCGACCGGATGCTGGCGGAGCAGCGGCCCGACCTGGTGACCATCTGCACCCCGCCGACCCTGCACCGCGAGCAGAGCGTGGCCGCGCTGCGGGCCGGCGCCTGGGTGTGGTGCGAGAAGCCGCCCGTGCCGACCCTGGCCGACTACGACGCGGTGGCAGCGGAGGAAGGAACGCCGGACGGCCCCTTCTCCTCGATCGTCTTCCAGCACCGCTTCGGTTCGGGAGCCCGGCACGTGCGCCGGCTGCTCGCCGGGCAGGCCCTCGGCCGGCCGCTCGTCGCCCACTGCCAGACCACCTGGTACCGCGACGCCGCCTACTACGCCGTGCCCTGGCGCGGTCGCTGGCAGACCGAGGGCGGCGGCCCGGCGATGGGCCACGGCATCCACCAGATGGACCTGCTGCTCGACCTCCTCGGTCCGTGGAGCGAGGTGCGGGCCATGGCCGGCCGGCTCGTGCACGACGTGGAGACGGAGGACGTGTCCACCGCCCTGCTCCGCTTCGAGAGCGGCGCCCTGGCCACGGTGGTCAACAGCGTCCTGAGCCCCGACGAGGTCAGCCGCATCCGCGTCGACTGCGAGCGCGCCACCGTCGAACTCACCCACCTGTACGGCCACTCCAACGCCGACTGGCGGCTCACCCCGGCCCCCGGCGTCCCCGGCGACGAGGCGGCCGCCTGGGCGGACTTCGGCACGGACGTGCCCAGTTCGCACCTCGCCCAGCTGCGCGAGCTGGTCGCCTGTATGCGCGCCGGCCGACGGCCGCGCAGCAGCGGCGAGGACGGCCGCACCAGCCTGGAGCTGATCACCGCGCTGTACAAGTCGGCGTTCACGGACACGACCGTGCGGCGCGGCGAGATCGGTCCCGGCGACCCCTATTACACGGCCCTGCACGGCGGCGCCCCGGGCTGGGCGCCGGCCACGGCGTCCGCGGAGGTGCCCGCATGACCGCGGAGCTGCGTCTGGTGCACGCCCACGGCGACCGCGTCACGGTGACCGACCCGGGCACCGGCGTCGAACTGCTGGCCTACGTCTACCGGCCCGAGGCGGCCTGGGAGGCGCCCAAGCCGTACATCCACCCGCTGCGGACCCTCGCCGGCGACGTCGTCACCGACTACCGGCCCAACGACCACCGCTGGCACAAGGGGCTGTCGCTGACCGCCTCGCACCTGTCGGGCGCCAACCTGTGGGGCGGCAACTCGTACGTCCACGGCGAGGGTTACCGGGAACTGCCCGAGCGGGTCGGGTCGATGGCGCACGCCGGCTTCGACGAGGTCGCGGCGAGCGAGGGCCGTGCCGTCATCGCCGAGCGGCTGACCTGGCATCCGTCCGGCGGCGAGCTGTGGGCGGAGGAGGCGCGCCGCATCGAGGTGCACGACGTCGAGCCCGACTCCGGTTCCTGGGCGCTGACCTGGACCAGCGCCGTCACCAACCGCCGGGACGAGCCACTGCGGTTCGGCAGTCCGACCACCGCCGGGCGGGAGATGGCCGGCTACACCGGCCTGTTCTGGCGCGGACCGCGCGCCTTCCGGGACGGCCGGATCATCGGACCCGAAGGCGAGGGGCCGGGGCTGATGGCCTCGCAGAGCCCGTGGCTCGCCCTCGGCGGAGAGCACGACGGCGTCGACGGCCACGCCACCCTCGTCTTCGCGCACGCCCCCGAGAACGACCACACCGGCGCTCAAGGGGCCCACCCCGCCCACTGGTTCGTGCGCAACGAGCCCTTCGCGGGCGTCGCCCCCTCCTGGGCCTTCTTCGACGAACTGGAGCTGGCCCCCGGCGACACGCTCACCCGCCGCTACCGGGTGGTGGTGGCCGACGGGGCCTGGGAGCGGGAGGAGATCGCCGAGTACCTGCGGACGCACCCGTGGTGAGCGCGTACGCCGGACTGCCCGGCGGGGTGGCCGTCTCGCACCTGTGCGTGTACGACTGGCCCGCCGCCGACGGTCTGCACGGCGGAACCCCCCATATGCACCTGGTCTGTTCGGAGGGGTACGTCGTCACCCGCGGACGCGGAGCGGTGCAGACCCTGACGGCCTCCGGCCACCGGGTGACGCCCCTCGCGCCCGGTACCGTCGCCTGGTTCACGCCGGGCACGATCCACCGGCTGGTCAACGAGGCCGACCTGCGCATCACCGTCCTGATGCAGAACGGCGGGCTGCCCGAGGCGGGCGACGCGGTCCTCACCCTGCCGCCGGAGCACCTCGCCGACCCCGAGGCGTACGCCGCCGCGACCGCCGTCCCGGCCGACGCCCCCCGCGAGGAGCAGGCCCGCATCGCCCGCGCCCGGCGCGACCTCGCGCTGGAGGGCTACCTGGCGCTGCGCGAGGCGCCGGACCCCCGGGCGGCCCTGGCCGCCTTCCACCGGGCCGCCGCCGCGCTCGTCCGTCCCCGGCTCGCCGAGTGGCGCGAGCGCTGGACGCACGGTGCGCGCGCGGCCGCGGAGGCCACCGGGGAGCAGCTCGACCGGCTCGCGGAAGGCGACGTCTCCCACCTCGCCGAGGCCGTCGTGCGGGCCGAAGAGCCGTCCGAGTACGGGAGGTTCGGCATGTGCGGGCGGCTGGACGCGTACGCGTGACCCTGGGCCCGATGCATCATCGCCGGCCCGGTCGGTCGTCGTAGTTCCGGCGTTCCGGCGAATCCCCGCGGCTGCGTGCCCTTGAATGATCCGATCGACCGATTCCGAGAGCGGGGAGTCAGTACGTGCGGATCAGGGTGACGGCGGCGGCGCTGTGCACGGCGGTTCTGGTGGCCGGGTGCGGCGGCGGGAGCGATTCGGGCGGGAAGGACTCCGGCGCCGCGGCCACGGGCTCCGGCTCCGGCTCCCGGTCGGGTCCGGCTCCGGACGCGGGGGGCAAGGCTCCCTCCGGACCGCTCGGAGCGGCTCAGCTGAAGTCCGCGGCGCTGACGGCCGGCGACGTGGACGGCTACCAGATCACCGACTTCCCCGTGAAGCCCGACGACGAGTCGACCGCGCGGCCCGCCGCGTGCCAGCCGTTGGAGGACATGCGCACCGCCTCTCCCGACCCGGGCCCTCAGGCGTTCGAGGGCCGCCTCGCCTTTCCCGGCGCGGCCCCCGCGGACGGCGCGGCCACCACCATCGGCCTCATGGCCTACGACCGGTCCGGCGCGGAGGGCGTCCTCGACCGTCTGCGCACCGCCCTGAAGAAGTGCACGGCCTACGAGGGCGGGGTGCCCGCCCGCACCACGGCCGAGGCCGCCACCGCGCCCGACGCGGGCGACGAGGCCGTCGCCTTCGGCCTGCAGACCGAGCGGGACAGCGCGGACGCGTTCGTCGTCGTGCGCACCGGCGCCACGGTCGTCCTCTTCTGCACCGCGAGCGGCACGGGCACCCCGGCGAAGGTGCCCGAGGCGCTCGTCTCTGCGCAGATCCGCAAGCTGGAGGCGTGAGAGACGGGGCGGCCGAAGGAGCCGCCACCGTCCGCTACGGACGGCGCAGGTGGTGCCGTTTGCGCCAGGCCACCGCCGCGCCGGCCAGCGCCGGCAGGGCGATGCAGACCATCGCGATCAGGAAGGCCGGCGAGGTCGGGGACGAGGCCCGGGCCCCGGCGACGACGTAGGCGGCGGTGTTCGGGATCGATCCCAGCGCGGTCGCCGCGAGGAAGGACGGCCAGCTCATGCGGGAGACGGCGGCGCAGTAGTTCGCGGCCCAGAAAGGCACCCCCGGGAACAGCCGGGCCGCCAGCATCGAGCGCAGACCGTGCCGGCTGAGCTGACCGTCCGCCGCCTCGAGGAGCCGGCCGCGCAGCAGGGGCCGCAGCGCGTCCTGCCCCAGGACACGGCCGAGCCCGAAGGCGATACCGGCCCCCAGCACCGTGCCGGCCAGCGCCGCGCCGCCGCCCCACTGCGAGCCGAACAGCGCGCCGGCGGCCAGGTTCAACAGCGGTCTCGGCACGAACGCCACCGTGCACAGCCCGTACGCCAGCGCGAAGAGCGCGGCCGCCGCCGCGCCGCCCAGGTGGGCCGGCCAGCCGCCCGCGAGGAGCTTCTGCGGCTCGAAGAGCAGCACGCTCGTCGCGGCGGCCGCCAGCAGAACGACCAGCAGCGCCAGCCGGGACCAGGGCGACAGGAGCACTCTGCCGCAGCGCGCGGCGAGGCCGCCGGGAGCGGCAGCCGAGGAGGGGACGGGCGCGACGACGTGCGCGAGGGCGGACGCATCGGCGGGCGCGTCGGCGCTCGCGGTGACGGTCCCGATGACGGGGAGGGGAGCAGGCGCGAGCAACGGAACGACGAAGTCCGTGCCGGCGGCCCGGGGAGAGGCCGTGGCGGTGCCCCCAGAGCGGGTGGTGGCATCGAGCATCCCGTGACACTAACGGACGGACAGATGTGATCGCCGTATGGTTCGTCCCATGACCGTCACAGGCGCGGGCCCGGCCGACGCGCCGGGCAGCGTTCTCGCCGACACCGTGCTGGAGCGGCTGACGGCCGCCTACGAAGGCGCGGCCGACCCCGGCCGGGCGGCGGCCATGCGCGCGTACATGAAGGACGTGGCCCCCTTCCTCGGGCTGCCCACCCCCGGCCGCCGGGCCCTGTCCCGCGCCGTTCTCGCCGGCATGCCCCGTCCCGCCGAAGCCGACTGCACGGCGATCGCCCTGCGCTGCTGGGCCTTGCCGCACCGCGAATACCACTACTTCGCCGTGGACTTCCTCCGCCGCCACGCGGGACGCCTGTCGTCGGCGTTCCTGCCCGTGACCCGCCGGCTCGTCACCACCACGTCCTGGTGGGACACGGTCGATCCGCTCGCCGCGCACGTGGTCGGCTCCCTGGTCGCGGCCGACCCCGGTCTCGCCGCCGACATGGACGACTGGATCGTCGACGAGGACATGTGGGTGGTCCGCACCGCCCTGCTCCACCAACTGCGTCACAAGGAGCGCACCGACGCCGACCGGCTGTTCGCGTACTGCCTGCGCCAGTCCGGCCATCCCGACTTCTTCGTCCGCAAGGCCATCGGCTGGTGCCTGCGCGAGTACGCCAAGACCGATCCGGAGGCCGTGCGGGCCTTCCTCGTCCGCGAGCGGGGCCGGTTCGCGCCGCTGACGGTCCGTGAGGCCCTGAAGAACATCGGTACGGTCCCCGGCCTGCCGTAGCCGTTCGTCCGCCCGCCGCGCGGGGTGGGGCCGGTCATCGCGCCCGCTGCCCGCTCCTGTCCGATCCGGCGAAAACAGTTCGACATCCGGCCAACGGTCGACGAGGATCGGCCTCATGTTCCGGCACGCCTTCCACCTCGCAGCGTCCGCAGTCGCGGATGCCCCGAAGGCTGCCGTCCCGATGCTCGCGGCCGCTGCCGGCGGCGCCCGAAGCTGACCCTCCCCGGATCGTCCGGCCGACCCCCCAGGGGGAGGGTCGGCCGATTCCTCGGGGTCCCCCTTCCCACGGACACGCTTCGAGGTACAGCCATGCCCAAGACCGCCTACGTACGGACCAAGCCGCATCTCAACATCGGCACCATGGGTCACGTCGACCACGGCAAGACCACCCTGACCGCCGCCATCACCAAGGTTCTCGCCGACCGCGGGACCGGCTCCTTCGTGCCGTTCGACCGCATCGACCGCGCCCCGGAGGAGGCCGCGCGCGGGATCACCATCAACATCGCGCACGTCGAGTACGAGACCGACACCCGGCACTACGCGCACGTCGACATGCCGGGCCACGCGGACTACGTCAAGAACATGGTCACGGGCGCGGCGCAGCTCGACGGCGCGATCCTCGTCGTCTCCGCGCTCGACGGGATCATGCCGCAGACCGCCGAACACGTCCTGCTGGCCCGGCAGGTGGGGGTGGACCACATCGTGGTCGCGCTCAACAAGGCCGACGCGGGCGACGAGGAGCTCATCGACCTCGTCGAGCTGGAGGTCCGCGACCTGCTCACCGAGCACGGCTACGGCGGCGACGCCGCGCCCGTGGTGCGGGTGTCGGGGCTGAAGGCCCTGGAGGGCGACCCGCGCTGGACGCGCGCCGTCGAGGCGCTGCTCGACGCGGTGGACACCTACGTGCCCGTCCCCGAGCGTTACCTGGAGGCGCCGTTCCTGCTGCCGGTGGAGAACGTGCTCACCATCACCGGCCGCGGGACCGTGGTCACCGGAGCGGTGGAACGGGGCACGGTGCGGGTGGGCGACCGGGTCGACGTGCTCGGCGCGGGTCTGGCGAGCGTCGTCACCGGCCTGGAGACCTTCGGCAAGCCGATGACGGAGGCCCAGGCCGGCGACAACGTGGCCCTGCTGCTGCGCGGGGTGCCGCGCGACGCCGTCCGCCGGGGTCAGGTCGTGGCCGCGCCCGGGAGCGTGACGCCGCGGCGGCGGTTCTCGGCGCGGGTGTACGTCCTGTCGACGCGAGAGGGCGGCCGTACGACGCCCCTGTCGACCGGGTACCGTCCGCAGTTCTACATCCGGACGGCGGACGTCGTCGGGGACGTGGACCTGGGCGGGATCACCGTCGCGCGGCCCGGGGACACGGTCGACGTGACCGTCGAGCTGGGCCATGAGGTCGCGCTGGAGACCGGGCTCGGCTTCGCGATGCGTGAGGGCGGGCGGACCGTGGGAGCGGGGACCGTGACGGCCGTCCTCTGAGACCGGCCGGCGTCGCGCGCAGCCGCGGACCGCGGGCGCCGGTCCGCGGACCGGCGCCCCGGGGGCGGGTCCGGCGGGCGCGTCCGCCCCCGGCACAATGAGCGGGTGAACGACGAGCCCGTACCCGTCACCCGAGCCGTCGACCACGGCACCGCCAAGCTGATGCCCGACGTCGACCGGGACCGGGCCTGGCTGCTGACGGTCGACGGGGCGCCGCAGTCGTACGTCGACCTCGACGAGCCCACGCACCTGGAGTTCGAGTACACGCGACGCCTCGGGCACGTCCTGGACATCGTCGCCGAACCGGGGCGGCCCCTGGACGTGCTGCATCTCGGCGGCGGCGCGCTCACCTTGCCCCGGTACGTCACCGCGACCCGGCCGGGCTCCCGGCAGGACGTCGTCGAGTTCGACCGCGGTCTGCTGGACCTGGTCGCCGAGCACCTGCCCGTGCCGCCCCGGGCGGGCGTCGAACTGCACGCGGCCGACGCGCGGGAGTGGCTGGAAGCGGCCCCGGACGACTCCGCCGACGTGCTCGTCGCCGACGTCTTCGGCGGCTCCCGGGTCCCCGCCGCCGTGACCTCCCTCGCCTACGTCCAGGAGGCGGCGCGCGTCCTGCGCGGCGACGGGGTCTACCTGGCGAACCTCGCCGACGCGGCGCCGTTCGCCTTCCTGAGGTCCCAACTGGCCAACCTGGCCGAGGTGTTCGAGGAGCTGGTGCTGATCGCGGAGCCGGCCGTGCTGCGCGGCCGCCGCTTCGGCAACGCGGTGCTGGCCGCCGCGCACCGCCCGCTCGACCTGTCCGCCCTGGCCCGCCGCACCGCCTCCGACGCGTTCCCGGCCCGGGTGGTGCACGGCCCGGGCCTGCGCCGTCTCGTCGGCGACGCCCACCCGGTCCGGGACGAGGACGCCGTACCGTCACCGGAACCGCCCGAGGGCGCGTTCGGCGTCGGCTGACGGCAGGGCGTGGGGGCGCCGTCAGCCGATGTGCCGCCGGCAGGGCGGCCCCGCCTAGCTGTGGGTGGGTGTTCCGTGGAGTCGTACGGTGCTCAGGATCTGCATGATCGTGGCCTTCGGGAGCTCGCCCTTCACACCCTTGGCCCCGTACAGGTTCCAGGACACGTAGTCGCTCTCGGAGTTCTTGAAACCGAAGGTGATCGCCTTGCCGTCGCTGTCGCACTTGCCCTTCTGGGGCGTGCCGGTCGACTGCGCCCAGGCGTAACTGCCCTTGATTCCGGAGGCGGTCGTGAAGGGGGTGGCCTTCTTGTCGGTGGTGATGCTCTTCTTGTCCGGTTCGGTGTAGCCGCCGAAGACCCACCAGGCGGGCGTGTTGATCGCGATCTCGTCGGTGTTCTTGGCGCCCTCGGCGCCCTTGCTCCCGACCATGGCCAGCGCGGTGTCCTCGATCTTGCCGTCCTTGTCGGAGTCCACCGAGCACCACTTCGACTTGTACTCGGCGGTGCCCCCCTGCAGGATCCGGTCGTAGCCGTCGGACTTCTTCTTGTCCTCCCACTCGAAGCCCTGGCTGAGCCCCGGGGACTGGACCTCCCAGTCCGCCGGCACGTCGAAGGCGATGCCCCACTTCGGGTTCACGACGACCTTCCAGCCGGCCACGGTCGGCTTCTCCGCCTCACCGTTGCGCGGGTTGTCGTCCGTGCCGGTCGACGCGGACGCCGACGCCGCGGCGGAGCCGGAGACCGAGGGGCTCGTGCTGCCCTTGGCCACGGGGGCCCCTTCGTCGCCGCCGCCCAGCACCAGGAACCCGGTGACTCCGGCGGCCACGACGACGGCCGAGGCCGCGACGATCGCGACGAGCTTGGTCCGGTCGCCGCCGCCTCCTCCGCCGTTGCCGCCGGGTGGCGGCGTGGGCGCGCCCGGGGGCGCCTGGGCGCCCCATTGCGGCTGTGTCGCATAGGGGTTGGGTTGCTGCGGGTATTCGGGCTGCGGGTATCCGGGCTGCTGATACGGATTCGGCTGCTGGTATCCCGGCTGCTGGTACGGGTTGTTCTGCGCCTGCGGGTTCTGCTCTCCCCCGGGCGGCTGCTGTCCTGGCCACATGGCCGGAAACACTAGTGCCGTCCGGGACACGGTTCGGTAACCGCCCCTTGTCAGGGACGTACCGAACGGAGGCCGGACGGGTTCGGACGTGGGCGACCCGCGCACAGTGCCCCCGTACTTCCGGATTGCGTCGTTCCTGCGCGGGGTGGGGCGTGGGCCGCGGTCGCCGGCCGCGGCCATGGGCGACGGTGACGGACGGCGCTGATGGGGCGAGCGTCACATCGGCTGGCCAGTGGACGCTACTCGCGGGTAACGTCACGGCATGAGCGCAGACCAGATGTCCATCGGCGAGATGCTCGCCGCCACGGTGCCCATGGCGAGGACCCTGAACCTCGAGTTCATCGAGGCCGGTCCGGAGAGGGCCGTGGTCGCGCTGCCGGACCAGGGCGAGTTCCACAACCATGTGGGCGGTCCGCACGCCGGCGCGATGTTCACGCTCGGCGAGTCCGCCAGCGGCGCGATCGTCCTCGCGGCGTTCGGGGACCAGCTCTCCCGGGCCGTGCCCCTCGCCGTCGGCGCGGAGATCGCCTACCGCAAGCTGGCGATGGGCGTCGTCACCGCCACCGCCACCCTGGGGCGGCCGGCCGCCGAGGTCGTCGCGCAGCTCGACGCGGGGGAGCGCCCCGAGTTCCCGGTCGCGATCGAGATCCGCCGCGCCGACGGGGCGGTCACCGGCGAGATGACCGTGACGTGGACCCTGCGCCCCAACGGCTGACGCCCCCTCACCCGGACGTCCCTGACCCGTTCTCTGGGCACTGACCCGGTAGCGCCCGCGAAGCCGGACGAGGCCCGCACGAGGGGAGCCGGCCTCTCCTTCTTCGCGCCGCATCCCGGCGCCCGCGGTGAGCCGACGTCCCGGCGTCGCGGCGTCCACGGCGTGCGGACGGGCGGCCGTCACCAGGGGCCGCACGCCGTGGCCGTGGTGGACCGGGCGGCCGCACCAGCGCCGGACCGCGTCCGGCCGACCCGGTAGGCTTCCTGGGAAGGGCGACAGAGCCAGGGCGTCAAACGGGAGGAACCCGCGGTGCACGTGCAGGAATGGCTCGACACGGTACCCGCGGCCGCCGTCTACGCCGTGGTCGCCCTCGTCATCGGCCTCGAGAGCCTCGGCATCCCGCTGCCCGGTGAGATCGTCCTCGTCTCGGCCGCGCTGCTGTCCTCCCAGCACGGTGGCGTGAACCCCGTCGTCCTGGGTGCGTGCGCCACCGCCGGCGCCGTGATCGGCGACTCCATCGGTTACGCCATCGGCCGCAGGGGCGGACGCCCGCTGCTGGCCTGGCTGGGCGCGAAGTTCCCCCGCCACTTCAGCGAGGGGCACATCGCCACCGCCGAGCGGTCCTTCGAGAAGTGGGGCATGTGGGCCGTCTTCTTCGGCCGCTTCGTCGCCCTGCTGCGCATCTTCGCCGGGCCCCTCGCGGGCGTCCTGCACATGCCGTACTGGAAGTTCCTCACCGCCAACCTGCTCGGCGGCATCGCCTGGGCGGGCGGCACCACGGCCGTCATCTACTACGTGGGCGTCGTGGCGGAGTCCTGGCTGAAGCGGTTCTCGTGGCTGGGGCTGGTGCTGGCGGTGCTGTTCGGTCTGGGGTCGCTGCTCGTCGTCAAGCGCAAGGCGAAGCGCTCCGAGCAGGAGAAGGCCGGGGCCGAGGCGAAGCCCGAGGCCGAGCCCGCGGCCGCCGCCGAGTAGCCAGGACGCGGATCCGCCTCCCGGGCGGTCGAGCCCGCACCTTGCGGACCCCGACGCCGTCACCGCGCGCGCCCGGCGCAGCCGCGGGTGACGACGCCGCGTCTACTCGTGGATCTCCCCGTGGGCCTTGGCCAGGTCCGCGTACAGCGTGCCGTTCAGCGTCACGCCCTGCCGCTCCTCCTCGCTCAGCTCCCGCTTCACCTTGGCCGGCACCCCCGCCACCAGCGAACCCGGCGGCACCTCCATCCCCTGCGGCACGAGCGCCTGCGCGGCGATCAGCGAACCCGCCCCGATCACGGCCCCGTTGAGCACGGTCGCCCCCATGCCGACGAGGCAGTCGTTCCCGACGGTCGCCCCGTGGACCACGGCGTTGTGACCGACCGAGACCCGTTCGCCGATGGTCACGGGGAACCCGGGGTCGGCGTGCAGCGTCACGTTGTCCTGGATGTTGGCGTCCGCCCGGACGGTGATCCGCTCCACGTCCCCGCGGACGACGGCCCCGTACCAGACACTGGCGCCCGCCTCCAGGGTGACGTCCCCGATCACCGACGCGGTCGGCGCCACGAAGGCCTCCGCGTGGACCTGGGGTTCCCTGCCGCCGATGCCCACGATCAGCGCCTTGTGCGTCATCACCGTCTCCTCGTGCCCGTGGTGTCCGTCGTGTCTGCCGTGCCCGTCGTCTCCGCCGCGCTCCCGCACCGTACGCCACCGGGTGGGGCGAAGATCACAGGGCCGGGGGCCGCGGCCGGCTTGCGCGCTGAGTACGGTGAGCGGGTGCCGAAGCGCAAGAACACGTTCTCATCATGGCGGCGCCGACAGGTGCAGCGCGCCGTCCACGCGGGCTGGTCCTGGGTGCAGCGCACGGGCTCCGTCACCGCGGAGCGCCCCGGGGGCTTCCGCTTCGGCTCGATCGGCGTCGGCACCCGGCTCGCCTTTCCGCTCGGCACGGTCTTCGGGGAGCCCTGGATCCACCTCGGCGCGCACTGCATCGTCGGCGAGCAGGTGACCCTGACCGCCGGCCTGATGCCCGACCTCGACCTCGGCCCGGACCCGATCCTGCGCCTCGGCGACGGCGTGGTCCTCGGCCGGGGCAGTCATGTCATCGCCGACACGACGGTCACCATCGGCAGTGACTGCTACTTCGGCCCGTACGTGTACGTCACGTCCACCAACCACTCCTACGACGATCCGCACGAGCCGATCGGCAAGCAGTGGCCCCGCATGGAACCCGTGGAGATCGGTCCGGGATGCTGGATCGGCACCGGGGCCGTGATCCTGCCGGGGGCGCGGGTCGGACGGAACGTCGTCGTCGCGGCCGGCGCGGTCGTGCGCGGGACCGTGCCCGACCACGCCGTCGTGGCGGGCGCGCCCGCCAGGGTCGTCCGACGCTGGACGCCTGACGAGGGCTGGCAGCCGCCGTTGCGCAGCCCCGCGCCGGTGCCGATACCGGACGGCGTCACCTCCGACCAACTGGTCGCGCTCTCGGAGCTGGACGAGGAGACGGTGGCCAAGCTGACCCGGCTGGAGCCCGGCAGCTGATCGGAGGGAGACGGTCGCACGCCCGCCGCCCGCAAGCCCGTCGCCCGGACGGCGAGGCCCCTCGCGAAGCAGGCCGCGCACGGCGAGAGCCGTCACCACCGATACCTCGCAGTACAGTTCGGTGCATGATCGGGTACAGCACGCCGTAGTCCGGTAATGCGAACCGGTCATCCAGAATGCCGGACTCCGGGGCCGCCGGGACCGGACGTAAAAGGGCCGACGGAAAAAGGCCGATGAAAAAGGGCGGAACAGGACGGAACGTGTCGGACCTCGACCTGCTGACCCAGTCCCTGGCGCGCAACGTCAAACGGTGGCGCACCGAACGCGGCTTCACTCTCGACGCGCTCGCGGCGCGCGCCGGGGTCAGTCGGGGCATGCTGATCCAGATCGAGCAGGCCCGGACCAATCCCAGCCTCGGCACGGTCGTCAAGATCGGTGACGCGCTCGGCGTCAGCATCACCACCCTGCTCGACTACGAGCGCGGCCCGAAGGTCCGCATCGTCCCCGCCGACCAGGCGGTGCGGCTGTGGCACACCGACGCGGGCAGCTACAGCAGGCTCCTCGCGGGCACGGAGGCGCCGGGTCCGCTGGAGATGTGGGAGTGGCTGCTGATGCCCGGCGAGAGCAGCGGATCGGACCCCCACCCGCTCGGCACGGTCGAGATCGCCCATGTCACCGACGGCGAGCTCACCCTCACCGTCGACGGCACAGAGCACCGCGTCCCGGCCGGCGCGAGCGTCACCTTCGAGGCCAACGCCGCGCACCGGTACGCCAACCTCGGCGAGATCCCGACACGGATGGTCCTGACGGTGTCGGTCCCCCCTCCCGCACCCGCGCACTGAGACGCCACGACGATCCCGTGGCCGGCGCCCGAACCGGTCGCGTGCGCGTCAGTAGCGTTCCGCGGTGCCCAGGTACTGCTCCGCGAAGGCGGCGGCGGCGACGGGGGAGGTGAACAGGCGGCGCAGCCGGGCGAACGTCGTGCCCGCGCGGAACGGGTCGCCGGCCGAGGTCCCGTGATACACCTCGGACAGCCACTGTGAGAACTCCTGGTAGTCCCACACCCGGCGCAGACAGGCCTCCGAGTAGTCGTCCAGACCGCTCCCGTCGCCGCCGTCCAGGTAGGCGACCAGGGCGTCGCCCAGCAGGAACGCGTCGTGCAGGGCGAGGTTCATGCCCTTCGCGGCGATGGGGGCCACGAGGTGGGCCGAGTCGCCGGCCAGGAAGAGCCGCCCGTACGTCATCGGCTCGACCACGTGGTCGTGCAGGTCGAGCACCCGTTTCTCGATCAGCGGTCCCTCGGTGAGCGGCGGAGAGCCCGCCCCCTCCAGGCGCTGGTGCAGCTCGGACCAGACGCGGTCGTCGGACCAGTTGTCCGGGTCGTCGCCGGGCGGGCACTGGAGGTAGTAGCGGGTCACTCCGGGGCTGCGCGCCATGTGCCCGGCGAACCCGTCGGGATGGATGCCGAACAGCACGCAGTCGGAGGACGGCGGCGCCTCGGCGAGCAGCGCCAGCCAGCCTATGCCGTAGTCGTGCCGGGCGATCCGCGCGTGCCCGGTCGGCAGCGCGGCCCGGGCCGCCCCGCGCGGGCCGTCCGCGCCGACGACGAAGTCGCAGGTCAGCGAACGGCGTTCACCGGTTTCGGGGCAGGTGTACGTCACGGACGGGCGAGCCGTGTCCAGGTCGTGCAGTGCGACGTCGCGCACCGAGAAGCGGGCGTCCCCGCCGCGCACGTCGACGTACTCGTGGACGAGGTCCGCCACCAGCAACGGCTGCGGATACACCCAATGGTGACGACCCGTCAGCTCGGTGTAGGGGAAGCGGTAGCGTTCGCCGCCGAAGCGGAACTCGCACGACGAGTGCCGCTGGGCGCGCTCCGACAGGTTGTCCGCCAAGCCACGGCGCTGAAGTTCGCGCACCGCCCAC
The DNA here is from genome assembly GCF_014649655.1 of Streptomyces humidus. GTDB lineage: Bacteria > Actinomycetota > Actinomycetes > Streptomycetales > Streptomycetaceae > Streptomyces > Streptomyces humidus. The sequence goes on from NZ_BMTL01000014.1 coordinate 25,147, forward strand.
TCCTCGATGACGCCGGCCCGCGGCCGCCGCTCGATGAACTCACGGCTCTCCGCCTCCAGTACGGCACAGTCGACGGACCCGGCCCGCAGGATGTTGCCGACGGTGAGACCTGCCGGGCCCGCGCCCACGACGACGACCGGAACGTGGCGGGAGGAACCGGAACCAGAGGAACCGGAGGAACCGGAGGGAGGGGAGTCGGTGCTCACCCGCACATTATGGGCGGCCGGTGCGGCTGCAACAGCGCGGCCGGTGGGCTGTTCCCGCCTCCCCGCCTCCCCGCCTCCCCGTTCTCCTGGCGGCTCCCCGTGCTCCCGGCCGGACCGGAGCTCGGGCGCGGTGGCGGGTGGCAGGGTCGTCAGGCCAGGCGGGGGATCTCGATGGCCGGGCAGCGGTCCATGACCATCTCCAGGCCTGCGGCCCTGGTGCGGTCGTAGGCGGCCTCGTCGACGACGCCGAGCTGGAACCACACGGCCCGTGCGCCCTTGGCCACCGCCTCGTCGGCGACGGCTCCCGCGAGCGCGCTGTTGACGAAGACGTCGACCACGTCCACCTCGAAGGGGATGTCCGCGAGGGAGGCGTACCCCTGCTCGCCGTGCACGGTCTCCGCCTTCGGATGGACGGGTACGACCCGCTTGCCGAAGCGCCGCAGCACCTCGGCGACCCCGTGGGCCGCACGTCCACGGTTCGTCGACAGGCCCACCACGGCCCAGGTGTCACCGAGTCCGGTGAGGATCTTCCGGATCGTCGCCTCGTCGCCGTACACCGGCGGCCTCCTTGACAGTCGAAAACGGTGAGAAAATATCAGAAATGATCGAATTGGGTTCGCGTGTCGAACAGGATCCGACGCGGGTGCCAACAGTGTGCGACGGATCCTGATTCCGGGTCCCGCCTTTCCGGTCCCTGCCTGCGAAGCGGCCTCCGTCCGCCTAGGCTCGGCACGTGCTGCGCATCATCGACGCCCGAACCGGCGTACCCGTGCTCGCCGCCCCCGTCCGGCGGGGGCTGACCCGTGTCGAGGCGCATGCCTCGGGATACGGGGCCGCGTCGCTCAGGGTGCTGCTCGTCGCCGATCTGCTCGTGCGCGCGCTGGAACTGGGCGGCACGCCCGCCTGGCTCCTGCTCACCGGTGACCGCGACCAGGCTGAGCTGCGGGCCGGCGCCACCGCCCTCGGCATGCACCCCTTCGAGGACGGCCGGGACCTCGGGGCCGGTGTGGGCGAGGCGCAGGTCCTGCACGTGGTGGGCGAGGACGGCCGGCGCCCCGACGGCGGGGCGCTGATCGCCGTCGCGTCGGCCGAGGGCCTCCTGCCCGGGGCGTCGGCGCGGGGAGCCGTGCCGGACGCCGACCCGTCCGTCCTGCGTCTCGCCCTTCTCTCCGTGCCCCGTACGGAGGCCCTCCGGCTCGACGCGACGGTACTGGCCGAGGCCCACGACACCCTTGCGCGCTGGCGGCGGTCCGTCGCCGACTGGGCGCGGCAGTCCTCGCGACCGGTTCCGGAGGAGCTCCGCGGCCGGCTGCGCACCGCCTGGGAGGACGACCTCGACGTGCCGGAGGTGCTGCGCGTGCTCCGGTGGGTGCGCGACGCCGGCCCCGAACTGCCGGCGGGCGCCCGCTTCGAGACGTACGCCTACGCCGATCGTCTCCTGGGCCTCGAACTCACCCGCGACCTCGGAGCCCCGTCGTGACCGCGCCCGGCGCCGGTGTGCCCGGCGCCGAAGCGTCAGGCGCCGGTGCGCCGCGTCGGCTGGTCGTGCTGCGGCATGCCAAGTCGGCCTGGCCGGAGGGGGTCCCCGACCATGAGCGGCCGCTCGCCCCGCGCGGCCGCAGGGATGCGCCGGCGGCGGGCCGCGCACTCGCCGAGGCCGGCTGCCGCCCGGATCTCGTCCTGTGTTCGACCGCCGTCCGCGCCCGCCGGACCTGGGAGCTGGCCTGCGCCCAGTGGGACGTGCCGCCCCCGGCGCGCTTCGACCCGCGGCTCTACGGGGCGGACGTCCCCGAGATCCTGGACGTCGTCGGCGAGACGCCCGACGCGGTCGGCACCCTGCTGCTGGTCGGGCACAACCCCGGTCTGGAGGAGCTCGTCCTCGGCCTGTCGGGCGAGGGTCTCGCGGACGCCCTCGACCAGGTGCGGCTGAAGTTCCCGACGTCGGCCATCGCCGTTCTGACCTGGCACGGGCCCGACTGGCGGGCCCTGACGCCCGGCGCGGCCCGGCTCGCCTCGATGACCGTGCCGAGGGGCCGTTAGCCGACGAGCAGGCCGAGGGCGGGGGTGAGCCGGCCGTCCGGGCAGCGCATAGGCTGACCGGATGCAGGACGAGTACCGCACCGTCGCCCGCGCGGGCGTGCACGAGACCGAGGTCAACCGGTCCCGCTTCCTGTGCTCCCTCGCCCCGGCGGCCACCGAACAGGAGGCCAGGGAGTTCCTGGCCTCCGTCCGCAAGGAGCACGCCGACGCCACCCACAACTGCTGGGCGTACGTCATCGGCGCCGACGCCGCCGTGCAGAAGGCGAGCGACGACGGCGAGCCCGGCGGCACCGCGGGCGTCCCCATGCTGCAGATGCTGCTGCGCCGCGACATGCGGTACGTCGTCGCCGTCGTCACGCGCTACTACGGCGGCGTCAAGCTCGGCGCGGGGGGCCTGATCCGGGCGTACGGCGGCGCGGTCGGCGAGGCGATCGACTCCCTCGGCGTCCTCACCCGCCGCCGTTTCCGGCTGGCCACGGTGACCGTCGACCACCAGCGCGCGGGCAAGGTGCACAACGACCTGCTCGCGACCGGGCGCCAGGTGCGCGACGTCCGCTACGGCGAGGCGGTCGCCATCGAGATCGGCCTGCCGGAGGCCGAGGTGGCCGCCTTCCGCGCCTGGCTGGCGGACGCCACCGCGGGGACGGCGGGCCTCACCCTGGGCGACGAGGCGTACGGGGACGCGTGAGAGGCCCGCGCCTGCAGTGCGTTGGCCGTGACATGACATGGCGTGACATGGCGTGACATGACTTGCCTGGTCCGTGCGTGGCGGTGGTGCGCGGCGGGACGTGTGAGGTGCGACGCGTCGCGCGAACGACTGGGTGTGCGAAATGTCCGCGAAGTCGCTTTGTGGCGGCTGTCATGACGGTGCGATGACGGTGCGATACGGGAGTAACCGCCCGTGCTGTCGGACCCGGCCGTTAGTCTCGGGGATCATGAGGCTGCTGCACACTTCCGACTGGCATCTCGGCCGGGCGTTCCACCGGGTGAACATGCTCGGCGCCCAGGCCGAGTTCATCGGTCACCTCGTCGCGACCGTGCGTGAGCGCGAGGTCGACGCGGTGGTCGTGTCGGGGGACGTGTACGACCGCGCGGTTCCGCCGCTCGCCGCGGTCGAGCTCTTCGACGACGCCCTGCACCGGCTGGCCGGCCTCGGAGTGCCCACGGTGATGATCTCCGGCAACCACGACTCGGCCCGCCGGCTCGGCGTGGGCGCCGGCCTCATCGGACGCGCGGGCATCCACCTGCGGACGGACCCGGCGGCGGCCGGCACCCCGGTGATCCTGCGGGACGCCTTCGGGGAGGTCGCCTTCTACGGCCTGCCCTATCTCGAACCCGCCCTGGTGAAGGACGAGTTCGGCGTGGAGAAGGCCGCCCATGAGGCCGTGCTCGCCGCCGCGATGGACCGGGTCCGCGCCGACCTCGCCGCACGCGCGCGGGGAACGCGTTCCGTCGTCCTCGCCCATGCCTTCGTCACCGGCGGCGAGCCCAGCGACAGCGAACGGGACATCACCGTCGGCGGGGTCGCCTCCGTCCCGGCAGGGGTCTTCGCCGGCGTCGACTACACGGCGCTCGGTCATCTCCACGGCAGCCAGACCATCACCGCGCGGGTGCGCTACTCGGGCTCCCCGCTGCCCTACTCGTTCTCCGAGAGCGAGCACCGCAAGACCATGTGGCTGGTCGATCTCGCGGCCGACGGGGAGATCGCCGCCGAGCGCGTCGACTGCCCGGTGCCCCGCGCGCTGGCCCGCATCCGGGGGACGCTGGAGGAGCTGCTCGCCGACCCCGCGCTCGCCCGCCACGAGGAGGCGTGGGTCGAGGCCACGCTCACCGACGCCGTCCGCCCCGCCGATCCCGTGGCCCGGCTCGCCGAGCGGTTCCCGCACACCCTCAGCCTCGTCTTCGCCCCCGAGCGCGCGCCCGACGACCCCGACGCGTCCTACGCCCGCCGTCTCGCCGACCGCAGCGACCAGGAGATCGCCGAGGACTTCGTGGCCCACGTGCGCGGAGCGGCGCCCGACGCCCGCGAGCAGGGCGTACTGCGGGACGCCTTCGACGCGGTCCGCGCGGACGACGTGGAGCGGGAGGTGGCGCGGTGAGGCTGCACCGGCTCGGCCTGACGGCCTTCGGCCCCTTCGGCGGAGCCCAGAGCGTCGACTTCGACGAGCTCTCCGCCGCCGGCCTCTTCCTGCTGCACGGACCCACCGGCGCGGGCAAGACCTCGGTCCTGGACGCCGTGTGCTACGCCCTGTACGGCTCCGTGCCGGGCGCCCGCCAGAGCGGTCAGGGCGCGACCCTGCGCAGCGATCACGCCGCGCCCGGCACGCGGACCGAGGTCGTCCTCGAACTCACCGTCGCGGGACGCCGGCTGGAGGTCGCCCGGCAGCCCCCCTGGGAGCGGCCCAAGAAGCGGGGCTCCGGCACCACGGTGGAGAAGGCCCAGAGCCTGCTGCGCGAGTACGACCCGGTCGCCGGCGCCTGGAAGGACCTCAGCCGCTCGCACCAGGAGATCGGCGAGGAGATCACCCAGCTGCTCGGCATGAGCCGGGAGCAGTTCTGCCAGGTGGTGCTGCTGCCCCAGGGCGACTTCGCCCGGTTCCTGCGCGCCGACGCCGAGGCGCGGGGCCGGCTGCTGGGCCGCCTCTTCGACACCCGGCGGTTCGCCGAGGTCGAGAAGCGCCTCGCCGAGCGCCGGCGTACCACCGAGGCACGCGTGCGCGAGGGCGACTCCGCGCTGCTGGCGGACGCCCACCGGATGCAGCAGGTGGCCGGGGACGCCATGGAGCTGCCCGAACTCGCCCCGGGGGAGCCGGGCCTGGCCGAGGCGGTGCTCGGCGCGGCCGCGGTCGCCCGCAGCACCGCACGCGAGCTGCTGACGACCGCGCACTGCGGCCGCCTCGCCGCCGAGTCCGCGCAGGCCGCGGCCGAGCGCGCGCTGGCCGACGTCCGTGAACGCGATCGGCTGCAGAGGCGGTTCGCCGAGGCGCGCGAGCGGGCCGAGGCGCTGCAGGAGCGGGCAGGCGCCCACCAGGAGGCGCAGGCGCGCATGGAGCGGGCGCGCAAGGCGGAGGCGGTGGCGCCGGCGCTGGAACTGCGCGAGGCCGCCGAGGCCGAGCACGAGGGGGCGGCCGCACGCGCGGCCCGGGCGCGTGCCCTGCTCCCGGAGCGGTTCGCCGACTCCGGGGCCGCCGGGCTCGCCGCGGCCGCACGCCGGGCCACTGAGGAGCTGGGCGGTCTGGAGTCCGCTCGCCGGGGCGAGCGGAGGCTCGCCGACCTCGCCGCCGAGCGGGCCGACCTGGACCGGCGCGAACGCGACGACGAGGACGTCCTGACGGAGGCCGAGGCCTGGCTCACGGGCTGGGACGCCGTCCGCGCGGATCTGCGGGCCCGCATCGAACGCGCGCAGGAGGCCGCCACCCGCGCCGAACAGCTCGACGGCCGGCGCGAGCCCGCACGGCTGCGCCTGGAGGCCGCCCGGCGGCGCGACGGGCTGACCGACGACCTGGAGGCCGCCCGGCGCACCGCACTCGCCTCGCGCGAACGCACGCAGTCGGCCCGCGAACACTGGCTCGACGTCAAGGAACAGCGCCTGAACGGCATCGCCGCCGAATTGGCCGCCACCCTCGCCGAGGGCGAACCCTGCACGGTCTGCGGCGCCACCGAGCACCCCGCGCCCGCCCGCAGGAGCGCCGGGCACGTCGACCGCGAGGCCGAGGAGCAGGCGCTGGCCGCCTACCAGCACGCCGAGGAACGCCAGGCCGGGGACGAGCGAGCACTCGGCCTGCTGAGGGAGGCGCTCGCCGCCGCCACGGCCGAGGCGGGCGACGCCCCGGCGGACCGGCTCGCCGCCGAGGCGCTGGAGGCGGAGCAGACCTACGCGCAGGCCCGCCGGGAGGCCTCTGCGCTGCACCCCGCGCGCGAGGAGCTGCGCCAGGCCGAGCAGGAGCACGAGCGCCGTACGCAAGCCCAGCGTGAGGCCGCCGTCAGGGCCGCCTCCCGGGTGGGTCACCGCGAGCGCCTGGAACGCGAACGGCGCACGCTGGAGGAGGACTTGGCACAGGCCCGGGGGACGGCGGACAGCGTCTCCGCGCGGGCCGCCCAGCTGGAGCGGCAGACGGCGCTGCTCACCGACGCGGCCGAGACCGCCCGCGCCGCCGAGGAGAGCGCCGAGCGCCTCAAGGCCGCCGACGGACGCCTGGACGAAGCCGCGTTCCGGGCCGGCTTCGACACGCCGCAGGCCGCGGCCGACGCCCTTCTCGACGACACCGCCCACCGCGAGCTGCAACGACGCCTGGACGCCTGGCAGTCGGAGGAGGCCGCCGTACGGGCCGCCCTCGCCGAACCCGACACCGTGGCCGCGGCGCGGCAGCCTCCCGCCGACCTCGCGGCCGCCGAACGGGCGGCGGCGGAGGCGGCCGAACGGCTGCGCGCGGCCGCCTCCGCCCAGGACGCGGCGTCCCGCCGCTGCACCGAACTCGACCAGCTGTCCGCGCGCGCGAGCGGCGGCGTGCGCCGGCTCGCCCCGCTGCGCGAGGAGTACGACAGGGTGGCCCGTCTGGCCGGCCTCACCGCGGGCACCTCCGCGGACAACGAGCGCAAGATGCGCCTGGAGGCGTACGTCCTGGCCGCCCGGCTCGAACAGGTGGCCGCCGCGGCGACCGCACGGCTGCAGCGCATGTCGTCCGGGCGCTACACCCTGGTCCACTCCGACGACCGGGCCGGCCGCGGCCGCAGCGGGCTCGGGCTGCACGTCGTCGACGCCTGGACCGGCCGGGAGCGGGACACGGCCACACTGTCGGGCGGCGAGACGTTCTTCGCCTCGCTCGCCCTGGCCCTCGGGCTCGCGGACGTCGTCACCGACGAGGCCGGCGGAGTCAGGCTCGACACCCTCTTCATCGACGAGGGCTTCGGCAGTCTCGACGACCAGACGCTCGACGAGGTCCTGGACGTCCTGGACTCCCTGCGCGAGCGCGACCGCAGCGTCGGCATCGTCAGCCATGTGGGCGACCTGCGCCGTCGCATCCACGCCCAACTGGAGGTCGTCAAGGGCCGGTCGGGGTCGACGGTACGGCTGCGGGGCTACCGGCCGAGCGGGCGGCGGGAGAGCGGCGAGGAGTGACAGGGCCGGCCGCGGCTGCTGACGCCGGGCCGCCGTCGGCCGAGCGGCCCTGTCCTTCCCGTACCGACGCCGTCACCATCGCCACCTCCAACGCCACCTACAACGACACCTCCACCGTCGGCGTCGGCGTGGGAAGCGGCGGTGCGAGGTCCCGAACTCGCCCTCGGGGCGCGCCGCGTGCGGGACCGACGTCCAGCCCGGCGTCCGCCTCGCGGACGGGACGGCCCCCAGCGCGGCGGGCCTTCGCCGCCCTGGGGGCCGGGCCGCCGCTGATCAGAGCCGGGCCAGCTCGTCCACCAGGTCGTCGAGGCCCAGGGAACCCTGCGAAAGGGCCGCCATGTGCCAGGACTTGAGGTCGAAGGCGTCTCCATGACGCTCACGGGCCCGCTCCCGGCCCAGCAGCCAGGCCCGTTCACCGAGCTTGTAGCCGATCGCCTGGCCGGGGATGGACAGATAGCGGGTCAGCTCGCTCTCCACGAAGTCCGCCGGACGGCTGCTGTGCCCGCCGAAGAACTCCTGGGCCAGCTCCGGGGTCCAGCGCTCACCCGGGTGGAACGGCGAATCCGCCGGGATCTCCAGCTCCAGGTGCATGCCGATGTCGACGATGACCCGCACCGCGCGCATCATCTGCGCGTCCAGGTAGCCCAGCCGCTGCTCGGCGTCCGTGAGGAAGCCGAGCTCGTCCATCAGGCGCTCCGCGTACAGGGCCCAGCCCTCGGCGTTGGCGCTGACGATGCCGACGGAGGCCTGGTAGCGGGAGAGGTCCCCGGCGACGTGCGCCCACTGCGCCAGCTGGAGGTGGTGGCCGGGGACGCCCTCGTGGTACCAGGTGGAGACGAGGTCGTACACGGGGAAACGGGTCTCGCCCATCGTCGGCAGCCAGGTGCGGCCCGGCCGGGAGAAGTCCTCCGAGGGGCCCGTGTAGTACGGGGCGGCGGCACTGCCCGCCGGGGCGATCCGCGACTCCACCTTCCGTACCCGCTCGGCGAGTTCGAAGTGGGTGCCGTCCAGCGACTCGATCGCCCGGTCCATCAGGCCCTGCAGCCAGTCCCTGACCTCGTCGACGCCCTCGATGTGCCTGCCGTGCTCGTCGAGATGCGCCAGCGCTGCCCAGGGAGTCCGGGCCCCCGGAAGGATCTTCTCGGCCTCCTTCTTCATCTCGCCGAGCAGCCGGTGGTACTCCGCCCAGCCGTACGCGTACGCCTCGTCGAGGTCGAGGTCGGTGCCGTTGTAGTAGCGCGCCCAGCGGGCGTACCGCTCCCGGCCCACGGTGTTCGGCGCGCCTTCCGCGGCCGGGGTGTACACGTCGCGCAGCCAGTCCCGCAGCTCCACGACCGCCGCGGTGGCCCCGCGGGCCGCCTCGTCCAGCTCGGCGCGGCGCGCCTCGGGGCCCGCGGCCACGAAGCCCTCGAACCAGCCACGGCCCTCGCCGTCCGGGTCCGACCACTGCGTGAGCTGATCGACGAACGTGGCGGTCGGCCGCGGCGCCGCGTACAGCTTGCGCTCCAGGCCGAGCGTCAGGGACTCCCGGTAGCCCGCGAGGGCCGCCGGCACCGCGCGCAGCCGTTCGGCGATCGCCGCCCAGTCCTCGTCGGTCCGGCTGGGCGTCACCGTGAACACCTCGCGTACGTGATGCGCCGGCGTGGACATGTTGCCGACGGCGCGCAGCCCTTCGTCGGCCTCGTGCACACCGAGTTCCGCGGTCAGGCGCTCCCGCAGCAGACGGGCGCACCGGCGCTCGATGTCACTGTCCGCACCGGGCCTGCGCTCCGCCTCGTCGAGCTTCGCCAGGGTGTCCCGCGCGAGCCGCGCGAGCGCCTCCTGCCCCCTGGGCGAGTAGTCGGGCAGACGGCTCGAACTGTCCTGCACGCCGAGGTAGGTGCCGGTCACCGGGTCGAGGGCGACGAGGTCGTCGACATAGGCGTCGGCGACCTGGCGGGGCAGCGGGTTGTTGGTCTGTGACATGCGCCCCATCCTCGTACGGGCCGGCGGCGCACGTCACGGCGTTTGTCCGGAAGCAGCCGGCGGCGCACCTCAGGGGTTCGGCCCCGCGGTCGTGGGCGGCAGCAGCGGCCCGCACTCCCACTGCTGGAATATCAGCCGGGTCTCGACGCGGGCCACCTCCCGGTGCGCCGTGAAATCGTCGAGGACGAGCCGCTGCAGATCGGCCATGTCCGCGACGGCGACATGGACGAGATAGTCGTCGGGTCCGGTGAGATGGAAGACCGTCAACGCCTCCGGCAGCGCCCTGATGCGCTCCACGAACGGTCCCACCAGTTCCCGGCGATGCGGTCTGACCTGCACGGACAGCAGCGCCTGCAGACCGCGCCCCAGCTTGGCCGGATCGAGCCGCAGCTGATGCCCGAGGATCACGCCGCAGCGGCGCAGCCGCGTCACCCGGTCCAGACACGTCGAGGGTGCGACGCCGACCTGCGCGGCGAGGTCGCGGTAGGTGGTCCGGGCGTCGTTCTGCAGCAGCCGCAGCAACTGGAGATCGACCGGGTCCAGTACGACGGATTCGGTCATCGGCCGAACGTAGCACGGCATCTGCACCGGACAGCCCGTGGGATGTTCACCCTGCGGACCATGGACTCATCCGTTGCGAGCACGCACGCGTACGACGGCGTACGCACGTCTGGAGCGCCCCGCGCACTGGCCACCGAGGCCGTGCACGCCGGCCGGGACGACCTGGCCCGCCAGGGCCTGCACGCCCCGCCCATCGACCTGTCCACCACCTACCCCTCGTACGACAGCCGCGCCGAGGCGGCACGCATCGACGCGTTCGCCGCGACCGGCGCGGAGCCGGACGGCCCGCCCGTCTACGGCCGGCTGGGCAATCCGACGGTCGCCCGGTTCGAGACGGCGCTGGCCCGGCTCGAAGGCGCCGAGAGCGCGGTCGCGTTCGCCAGCGGCATGGCGGCGCTCAGCGCGGTGCTGCTGGCGCGCGCCTCGGCAGGGCTGCGGCACGTGGTCGCCGTGCGCCCCCTCTACGGCTGCAGCGACCATCTGCTGACCGCGGGACTGCTCGGATCGGAGGTCACCTGGACCGACCCCGCCGGGATCGCGGACGCGCTGCGCCCGGACACGGGGCTGGTCATGGTGGAGACGCCGGCCAACCCGACGCTCGCCGAGGTCGACCTGCGGGCTGTCGCGCACGCCTGCGGCTCCGTCCCGCTGCTCGCCGACAACACCTTCGCCACGCCCGTGCTGCAACGCCCCCTCGAGCAGGGCGCGCGGCTCGTCCTGCACAGCGCCACCAAGTACCTCGGCGGCCACGGGGACGTGCTGGGAGGCGTGGTCGCCTGCGACGAGGAGTTCGCCGGGCTGCTGCGGCAGATACGGTTCGCCACCGGCGGCGTGCTCCATCCGCTGGCCGGATATCTGCTGCTGCGCGGCCTGTCGACGCTGCCGGTGCGGGTACGGGCCGCTTCCGTGACGGCCGCCGAACTCGCCCGGCGGCTGACCGGCGACCCGCGCGTCGCACGCGTCCACTATCCGCGCATCGGCGGCGCGATGATCGCCTTCGAGGTGCACGGCGACCCGCACGAGGTGATCGCGGGCGTCCGCCTGATCACCCCGGCCGTCAGCCTCGGCAGCGTCGACACGCTCATCCAGCACCCGGCCTCCATCAGCCACCGCATCGTGGACGCGCACGAACGCCGGGGCGCGGGCGTGAGCGACCGGCTGCTGAGGTTGTCGGTGGGGCTCGAGGACGTCGAGGACCTGTGGGACGACCTGCGAGCGGCGCTCGGTGCGGCCGGCGCGGACCAGGTGGCGGCTTCCGCCGCGGTGGCGGGCCTCGCGGAGCCGGCGGACGCCGCCGGTGCCGCCGGTTCCCTCGCAGGGGCCGGTGCGGCCGGTGCCGCCCGTGCGGCGGGAACGACGGCCCTGCCCGGACGCGGGGTCGCCGCCGGCTGACCGCCGCTCCCCCGGGGGACGGCCCGGCGGCCCGGGTCTGGGTCTGCGGATCCGGCGGCCAAGGGCCGGGCGGTGCGCCACCGCCGGAGCCGCCCGGGCCACGCGGGCCGCCGGGCCGTCCTCGGCCGTCGTCTCAGTCGCGCGCGACGCGCCCGTCGTGGCGCAGTGACGCCGGCTGCGCCGCGGCAGTGTCCAGCCGTGCGGTGATGACCAGGGTGCCCTCCTCGATCTGGTAGTCGAGCGGGAGGCCGAGACCGCGCATGGCGGCGACCATGCCGGTGTTGGAGGCCTGCGTCACGGCGTACACGCTCTCGCACCGTGCCTCGACGGCCATCGCCACCAGCCGGCCGAGCAGCTCGGACCCGATCCCGCGCCGCTGCCACTGGTCCTCGACCAGCAGCGCGACCTCGGTCTCGTCGCCGTCCCACAGCAGATGACCGAGGCCGACGATGCGGCCGGACGGCGTCTGCACGGCGAGGGTGCGGCCGAGGCGCGGGCTGAGCAGGTGGTCGAGGTAGCGGTCCGCGTCGCCGACCGGCCCGTGGTAGCGCATCCCGAGCGTGCGCGACGAGCACCGGTCGTGCATCGCCTTCGCCGCTTCCAGATCACCGGTGTCGGCGCGGCGCACGGTGATGTCGCCGCCCTCGGGCAGCGTCAGCATGTCCTGCCCGCGCGGGATCCGCGGTCCGAGCCGGGCGTCCAGCTCCACCAGGGCCCGCGCGCGGGCGAACTCGGTCGGGGTGAAGGGCAGATAGGGCCGCTCCACGGTGATCACCCCGCCTTCCGGGGCCCGCAGCCGCATCACCGTGTCGTCCAGCACGCCCTCGACGGGCACACCCTCCGGGCCCCGGCTCGTGGCGCCCGACGCGGCGGGCAGCGAGCGGATCGTGCAGCGGCCGAGCAACTGCCGCAGCGTCAGCGGAAGTTCCGCCGCGTCCAGCGCGGTACGGGTGGCCAGGCCGAGCACCCGGGTGGGCGCGTCCACCAGATCGTGGGCGTCGGCGCGCTCGATCCAGGTGCCGCCGCCGCCCGCGAGCGAGACGGCCCGGGTGATCTCGGCAACCGTGAGGGCGCCCGGGGCGCGCAGCAGGAACTCGTCCACCGTGTCCTCGCCCAGCGGGTGCGTCTGCAGGCTCAGGATGTCGACGCGGTGAGCGGCGAGCGCGGCGCAGAGCGCGGCGAGCGATCCCGGGGCGTCCTTCACCGTCGTCCGCATCCGCCACAGGGCGCTGCCTTCGGCGGCCTCCTGGGGCAGCCCCGACGACCCGGCCCGCGGCTCCTCGGAGTGCGGCCGGGCGTCGGTATCCGCGGTGGGCGGCGCGTGCCCGTGGCGCCGTGCCCACCACGTGTGGAACCCGGCGGTGGCGACGAGCACGGCGGCGGAGACGGCCAGCAGCACCGGGCCGTCCGGTCCGTGTCCCACCAGGTTGGCCACGCCGTCGGCCGCCGCGACGGCCGTGAAGAGCGCGGCGAGTTCCACCACGTCCCGCCGCCAGTGGTGCACGGGACGTCCGTTCTTCGCGCGTGTCACGTCCGTGATGTCTCGAGTCATGCAGCCACTGTGGGGGAACTGTGTTGCGTGATCACGAACGGTCTGTGACTGATGGGTAAAGGCTACGAATGCCCGTTTTGTTAATCCTTCTACGATCGTGGGTTCGGGACGCCCGGCTACTGCCCGACCCGTCCCGGCTGGAGCACCTTGGTGAACAGCACCGTTCCGTCCTGCTCGCGCAGACGCACCGTCAACTCACCGCTGTCGCCGTCGATGTCGACCTCGCCGAAGAACTGGTAGCCGCCCGCGGGCGACACGTTCGACGCGGTCGGGGCCTTCACGAACACCCGCTCCGGACCGAAGGTGCCGTCGAGCGCGCTCGCCGGGAAGGCGCCCGCGTTGAGCGGACCGGAGACGAACTCCCAGAACGGCTCGAAGTCGGTGAACGCGGCGCGTGACGGCTGGTAGTGCTGCGCCGAGGTGTGGTGGACGTCGGCCGTCAGCCACACGGTGCCGGTGATCCGCCGGTGCTTGACGAACCGCAGCAGCTCGGCGATCTGCAGCTCACGGCCCAGCGGGGCGCCCGGGTCGCCCTGCGCGACGGCCTCGATGTTCGGCCTGCCCTCGGTGGTGTCCGGCACGACCAGCCCGAGCGGCATGTCGGCGGCGATCACCTTCCACACCGCGCGCGAGCGCGACAGCTCCCGCTTCAGCCACTCCAACTGCTCGGCGCCCAGGATGCCCTGCGGGTCCGTCCGCTGGTCGTCGGGCGAGTTGGCGTTGCGGTACGTGCGCATGTCCAGCACGAACACGTCCAGCAGCGGGCCGTGGCGCACGACCCGGTGCACGCGGCCCTCCCTGGCGCCCGGACGCAGGGTGGAGATCGGGAAGTACTCGCTGAACGCCCGCCGGGCCCGTCCCGCGAGCACGTCGACGCTCTTCTCCGTGTAACGGGCGTCGGAGGCGGCGATCACCTCGCCCGGGTACCAGTTGTTGCGGACCTCGTGGTCGTCCCACTGGATGACGGACGGCACCTGGGCGTTGAACCGGCGCAGGTTGTCGTCGAGCAGGTTGTAGCGGAAGTTGCCGCGGAACTCCGCCAGCGTCTCGGCGACCTTCGCCTTCTCCTCGGTGACGACGTTGCGCCACAGGCTGCCGTCGGGCAGCGCCTGGGTCGCCGCGATCGGGCCGTCGGCGTAGATGTTGTCGCCGCTGCACAGGAAGAAGTCGGGGTCGAGCTTCGCCATCGCGTCGTAGATGCGGTAACCGCCCAGCTCGGGGTTGATGCCCCAGCCCTGGCCGGCGAGGTCCCCGGACCACAGGAAGCGCACCCCGCGCCGGCGCCCGAGGGGGGTGGTGCGGAAGGCGCCGGCCACCGGCTCGCCGGTGCGGCGCGGGTCGTCCGGGTCGGCGAGCAGCACCCGGTAGTGGATCTGCTCGCCGGCCGGCAGACCGTGCAGGCGGGTCGTGCCGGTGAAGTCCGTGCCGGCGCCGAGCAGCGGACCGTGCCAACGGCGGGCGCCCCGGAAGGACTCGGTGGCCGCGGTCTCGACGATCATCCGCGCCGGACGGTCGGAGCGCACCCAGACCAGTCCGGAGTCGCAGGTCACATCCCCGGTCTGGACGCCCCAACCCGCCTCGGGGCGCCCGGACAACGCGAAGGCGGGGGCCGCGCCGACGGCGGAGGGCAGGGTCAGGGCCGCGGACGCGGCGAGCGTGCCGCGCAGGACGCTGCGGCGCCCGGGAAAGGGACGGTGGGACATGACGGGGCCTCCAGGGGCGGTAGCCGGCCGGTGTGCACAGTCACAACTACTGGGACGCCGCAGCGCGCACGGAAACCACAGATGAACAACCGCCGCGCCGAAGGGATCCGGCGGACATCGCTCCCGGGCGGCCGATCCGCGGGGACCGTCGGACGTCACTCCCCCGGGGGCCCGCCTCATCAGCCGTACGCCGTCCCGCACGCGCGCGGGCGACAGGCGCGCGTGGCCGAGCACGGGCCGCGCCCCGCCTCTCCCGGCAGCGATCTCGTCGGGGCCGGCGTCGCCCTGGGGGCGGGGGCCGGACCGTGCCGCCGCCTCAGCGGCTGCCGTCGAGGAGCACGCGCGCGACGAGCGCCGGGTCGTCGTTCATCGGGCAGTGGCCGCAGCCGGGCAGCCGCACCAGCCGCGCGGCCGGGATGACCTGCTTGACGCGGACGCCCTGGCGGCGCACGAGCAGCCAGTCGCGGGTGCCCCAGCCGACGGTGACCGGCACACCTGGCAGGTCGTCGGTGAACCGGACCGTGATGCCCGCCTTGAGGGTCTGGTCGAACCCGGTGGCCCGGGCCAGGGCCAGCGTCTCGGCGACCACGGCCTCGGGTGAACGGCGGCCGGGGCGGGCGTAGATGGTGCTGGTGAGGGCGGTGCGGCCGGCCGCCGTGCTCGCCAGCCGCTCGACGAGGGGCAGCGGCAGACGGCGGGAGATCCCCCGCATGGCGACCAGGACGCCGAAGGCGTAGCGCCGCTCCGCCTCCGACCAGAACCCGGCCGGAGACAGCGCGGTCACGGTCCGCACGAGCTTCTCGCGTCCGAGCTCCAGGGCGAGCAGGCCGCCCAGGGAGTTGCCCGCCACATGGGGGCGGTCCAGCCCCAGGGCCTCGCAGAAGGCCCCGAACACGGCGGTCGTCGTGGGGAGGTCGTAGGCGAGGCCGTCCGGCAGGGCGGGGGACGCGCCGAAGCCCGGGAGGTCCACCGCGATCACGTCGCGTTCGGCGGCCAGGATGTCCACCACCGGGTCCCAGGCCTGCCGGTGGTGGCCGATGCCGTGCAGCAGGAGCAGCGGCTCGCCCGCGCCCGCGCGCGTGTAGGACACGGTGACCGGAAGCGGGCCGCCGGGGGAGGGGACCGTGAAGGAGACGGTGGCGGACATGGGAGCTCCTCGTCTGGACTGGCAGGTGTACGCCGTAGACAGCTTGTCAGCAATTACTACCGGCGGGTAGCCCCCGGTCGGGTGAAGCCGCGAAGGCCCGCGCCATGCCCTCCTCGCCGAGTCCCTCCCTGGGTCCGTCCGGCTCAACGGGCCCTGCGCAGCTCCAGGTTGAAGTCCGCGTGACCGAAGCGGCGCATGAGGTCGAGCCACAACGGCAGCCACATCTCCACGCTCCGCGCCGCCCGGATCCCGCCCAGGTCGATCACCCGGTCGGCAGGCCAGCCGAACTCACCGAGCAGCTCCGTGACCCGGCCCTTGGCGTCCTCGTCGTCCCCGCACACGAAGACCTGGTGGCCGCCCGGCACCCGCGCGGGGTCCACCATCACCTGGCAGTTGACGGTGTTGAGGGACTTCACCACACGCGCCCGCGGAAACGCCCGCTGGATCTGCTCGCCCACGCTGTCCGACTCCACGGGCGACAAGCGTGCCTCGCCGTCCTCGAAGGCCAGCGGGTTGGAGACGTCGAGCACGACCTTGCCGTCGAGGTGGGCCGCCCCGGCCGCCTGCAGAGCCTTGAGGGACGCCCGCCCGGCCACGGCGTTCACGATCACCTCGGAAGCCGCCGCCGCCTCCGCGAACGTCCCCGTGCTCGCCCGCGCCCCCGCCTGCCGCGCCCACTCCAGGGCCGCCGGATTGTCCTTCGTGCGCGAACCCAGGACCACCGAATGTCCCAGGCGCACCAGCTCGCCGCCCAGCGTGCGTCCGACCTCGCCCGTACCCAGCACCGCGTACCGCACAGCCGACCTCCCTTGTCGTCGGACCCGACGGAGCGCCGGACCTGGCGCCACGGTAATTCCCGCCGGGCTATACGGGCCGCCTTCACGGCGGGAGCGGTGTCGGAGTGTCACGGGAACGCGTCCGTGGGCACGCCCCGTAACCGCTTTCCCCCAAGGGCCCCTTGGGTCGGCAGGGTTCGATGATTGGTCTTGACCAAGGGTGAGGGGAGTCCTAAGGTCGCAGAGAAGTGAAACAACCTTTAATAAACAAGGGCGCGAAAAGCACTGCCGACCACGGCGATTGCGGAGGACAGGGTGGGGACCACGCAACTGGAATCGGTGACGGAACCGAAGTACTGGCATCTCAGGACGGTGCTCAGCGAAGCGCTCGACTCCGAGTTCACCGTGGGCGAGATCCTGCCGAACGAGCGCGAGCTGGCCGCCCGCTTCGGCGTCGCCCGCGCGACGCTGCGCCAGGCGCTGGAGCAGCTCGAACTGGAGGGCAGGCTGGAGCGCCGCCGCGGCGTCGGCACGACCGTGGCGCCGCCGCGGACGGGTGTGGCCGTCGGCACCGAGCAGCAGTTGTGGCCCGGCACGGACGACGACGCCTGGCAGCCGGTCGACAGCACCCTCGCCGCTCCGCCGGCGGCCGTCGCCACCGCCCTGGCGACCGCGCGCGACCAGGCCGTGCACATCGTGCGCCGCTCGCGCGTCTCGGACGGCCGGCCCGTCGCCGCGGAACTGCTCTACGTCCCCGTGGCCTCGGTGCCCGCCCTGGCGTCGGAGCCCGGCGCGGCCACGGTCCACGCTCCCACCGGAGCGGCACGCGCGCGTGCGGTGCTCGGCGAGCTGCAGCGGCTCGAACTGCAGGGGCAGGACCGCGCGGTGGAGCTGGGATCCGCCCGCGCGGAGGACGCCAGGGAACTCGACCGGCTCCCCGGCGCGCCCGTCCTCGTCGTCACCACGCGCTTCTTCGCCGAGGGCCGCACCGCGGCGCTCTCCGTCGCGACGTACCGCGCGGACACCTGCCGCCTGACGTTCGGCGCCTCGGGCGGCGTGGAGATCCAGCACGGTCCGGAGCGACCCGCCTCCTGAACGCTCCGTCCGGGCCCGGCGCAGGAGGCTCCCCGACCAGGATCCACCCCACCGGGAGGGGACGTTCGTACGCATACCGCAGTCGACGGACGTCCCGCGCCGCGCCCCGGAACTCCTCCGGGGGCGGCGTGTTCCCCGCGGTGTCCTCACCGACGGGCCGTGACCGTGGCCTCCACCGCGAACAACTCCTCCTCCACATGGTCGAGGGCCAGCCGCAGCGCCCCCGTCGCCACCGCCGCCTCCCCGAGCATCGACAGCGCCACCTTCGGCGGCCGCAGACAGTAGCGGGCCAACTCGTCCCGCAGCGGCTCCAGCACACCGTCCAGGCCGGCCGCCCAGCCGCCGACCACGACCAGTTCCGGGTCGACGGCCAGCACCAGCGCGGCCACATCGTGGACGAGCCGCTGGATGAAGCGGTCCACCGCGGCCCGGGCCCGCTGGTCGCCCTCGCGGGCCTGCGCGAACACCGCAGCGACCGCCTGCTCGTCCAGCGGATGCAGCGGCTCGTCCGTGATGGACAGCAGCGTCTCCGGCGTCACCTCACGTCCCAGCAGATGCAGCGCGCCGATCTCCCCGGCCGCCCCGCCGTAGCCCCGGTGCAGACGACCGCCGATCAGTGAGCCGGCCCCCGGACTCAGCCCGGCCAGCACGAAGACGACGTCGTCGGACTCGGTGGCGGCGCCCTTCCAGTGCTCGGCCACGGCCGCCGCGTTGGCGTCGTTCTCCACCAGGACCGGGCACTTGAAGGAACGGCTCAGCCGCTCGCCCAGCCGCAGCCCCGTCCACTCCGGCAGCGCGGTGCCGAGCCGCACCGTGCCGTCCGCCTCCACGATTCCCGGCGTGCCGACGCCCACCGCCCGCAGCGAGCCGCGCGGGACGCCGGCCCGGCGCAGCAGCTCCGCCACCGCGCCGCGCAGCCGATCCAGCCGTTCGTCGGCCGGCGCCGCCTCGTCCACCTCCCTGGACTGTGCGCCCAGCACCCGCCCGTCCAGGTCGGCCAGCAGCGCGGCCACCCGGTGCGAGCCGATCTCCAGACCCAGCAGATGTCCGGCCTCGGCCCGGAACCGGTACCGCCGCGCGGGCCGCCCCTGCCGCCGGGCGACGCTCCCGTCGGCGGCCTGCTCGACGACGAGCCCCGCCCCGATGAGATCCTCGACGACCCCCTCCACGGTCGGCCGGGACAGACCCGTCACACGGGTGATCTCCGTGAGCGTCGCGCAGTCCGCGGCACGCAGCGCGTGCAGCACCACCGCGGAATTGATCCTTCGCAGCAGCGAGGGATCCCCGCCCGTCAACCGCCCCAAGGTCCGTCCTTCCAGCTCGAGCCGGTGTTGGGGCGGATGGTACTCGGCACGGACGACCCGGGCGAGTGCCGCCTTCGCACCGAAGCCGTCACGCACCGCTCAACCCGGGGCCACGAATCCCGACTCGTACGCTGTGATCACCGCCTGGGTACGGTCCCGCGCCCCCAGCTTCGCCAGCACCGCGCTCACATGCGACTTCACCGTCTCCGGGCCCACGAACAGCCGGTCGGCGATCTCCGCGTTCGACAGCCCGCGTGCCATCAGCCGCAGCACCTCCGCCTCCCGGCCGGTCAGCCGGGCCCGCTGCAGGGCGTCTCGTGCGGCCCGGTTCGCGGCCCCGTCCCCGCCGCCGTACTCGGCGGCCAGCCGCCGCACCGACGCCGGGAACAGGAGCGACTCGCCCTCGGCGACCAGGCGTACCGCGTGCACGATCTCGGCCGGCCGGGCCCGCTTCAGCAGGAATCCGTCCGCGCCCGCCCGCAGCGCCTCGTACACGTACTCGTCGTTCTCGAAGGTCGTCACGACCAGGATCTTCGGCGGCGGGTCCACCGTGCGCAGCACTGCGCGTGTGGCCTCGATGCCGTCCATCAGCGGCATGCGCACGTCCATGGCGACGACGGCCGGCCGCAGCCGCCGCACCAGCGGGATGACCGCCGCCCCGTCCGCCGCCTCCCCGACCACCTCGATGCCCGGCTGCGCTTCGAGCACCGCCCGCAGGCCCGCCCGCACCAGGGGTTCGTCGTCGACGAGGAGCACGGTCACCGGCATCCGCCCAGCCTAGGACCTCGCACGCACCGGAACCCGCTCGGGGCGGCCATGAGGCGCCGTAGCTCCGAGCTGTCCGAGCTGTCCGAGCCGGAAGGAAGTCCCCGGATCAACTCAGCGGCAACTCGGCGTGGACGTGCCAGTCGCCCGCGTCCGGCCCGGTCGAAACCCCTCCCCCGAGCAGGGCCGCACGCTCCCGTATCCCCCGCAGCCCGCTGCCCCGCCCGGGGCGGGGTGCGAGGCCGACGGGAATCCGATTGCGGACCTCCAGGCTGAGAACGTCGTCGGCGACGCTGACACGCACCCGGACCGGAACGGCACCCGCGTGCCGCAGCACGTTCGTCAGCGACTCCTGGAGGATGCGGTAGCCCTCGCGCGACACCGGCCCCGGCAACCTCTCCAGAGGGCCCGTCACCTCGGCGTCGATCCGCGCCCCGGAGGCGCGCGCCGACTCCAGCAGCCGGTCGGCCTCCGCCAGCGTCGGCCGGCTGCTCAACGGCCGCTCGGCCTCCCGCAACACGCCGAGCACCCGCTCCAGGTCCTCCAGGGCGGCCCGGCCGCCCTCCTCGATCGCCCCGAGCGCCCGGTCGGTGAAGGCCGCGTCGCCCGCCGCCCGCGCCGCGCCCGCCTGCACCACCGCCACCGTGAGCGCGTGACCGATCGAATCGTGCAGTTCCCGGGCGATCCGGTTGCGCTCCAGGAGCTGCTCGGTGCGCGCCTCCAGGGCGGCGAGCTGTTCCGCGGCCGACGGTCCGAGGAGACGCCGCGCGACGGAGGTGGCCAACTCGCCCAGAGCGACGACCAGTCCGTACAGGGCGAGCACGGGAAGCGGCGCCAGGAGAGCAGACCACCACGGTGCCGCCGCCTCGGAGACGCCCGGGATGCCGGCGGCCGCACCCCCACGTGCGCTCCGGACCAGTTCGACCGCCGTGATCGGCAGCCAGACGCAGGCGAAGATCGTCACCACGCCCAGGGCCATGCGCACTTCCAGCCACAGCACCGTGCGCAGCCGGTCCCGCCAGGCCGCCGACGGAGCCACGGAGAATCCCGGCTCCTGCTCGTCGGGCGTCAGCAGCAGGTGCGCCTGGACGCCCTCGCCTCTGCGCACCGCCGGGACGAGCCCGACAGGAACGAGCACGAGGGCGGGCACCCACGGCCGCCGAGGATCGATGAACATCCAGACGCTCACGATCAGCATCGGCACCCACAGGTGCAGCAGTCGTGTGTACGTCTTCCCCCGCAGCAGCGGGCGCAGCAGGCGGCCCATGCGGACATGGTGGCAGCAACCGGTGACAACGGGCCTCCCCCGAGCGGGGGAGAGGGGCCCCTCGGACGGGGGAGGCCCGCGCCCGGCCCGGCGGCCAGGGTGGTGTTCATGACCAGTATCGATGTCCACGACCTCACCAAGGAGTACGGCCCCCGCCGGGCCGTGGACCGGATCACCTTCCGGGTCCCGCCCGGCCGTGTCACCGGTTTCCTCGGCCCCAACGGTGCGGGCAAGTCCACCACCTTGCGCCTCCTCCTCGGCCTCGACCGGCCCACCTCCGGTACCGCCACCCTGGCCGGCCGCCCCTACGTCTCCCTCGCCCGACCGCTGCGCCACGTCGGCGCCCTGCTCGACGCCCAGGCCGCTCACAGCTCCCGGACCGGACGGGACCACCTGCTCGTCCTCGCCGCGAGCAACCGCATCCCCGTCCGCCGGGTCGACGAGGTGCTCGAGGAGACCGGGCTGACCCCGGCCGCCCGACGCCGGGTGAGGACGTACTCCCTCGGCATGCGCCAGCGGCTCGGCATCGCCGCCGCTCTGCTCGGCGACCCCGGCGTCGTCCTGCTCGACGAACCCGCCAACGGTCTCGACCCCGAAGGCATCGTCTGGATCCGGGGGTTGCTGCGCCGGCTCGCCGCGGAGGGCCGTACCGTGCTGGTCTCCAGTCACCTGATGAACGAGACCGCGTCCTTCGCGGACCACCTCGTCGTCCTCGGCCGGGGCCGCGTGCTGGCCGACACCGCGTTGCGTGACTTCATCGACGCGCGTGTGCACCCCGGCGTCCGCATCCGCACGACGGACCCGGCCGCCCTCGAGAACGCCCTCACCCGGCAGGGCCACGACGCCGTGCGGCACCCCGACGGACACTGGACCGTGCGCCACGCGCGCGTGGACGACATCGGCCCGCTGGTCTCCGCGGCGGGCGTCCCGCTGCTCGAACTCTCCGCCGAGGAAGGCACGCTCGAGCAGGCCTACCTCGCTCTCACCGCCGTCGACGCCGAGTTCGCGGCCCGGCAGCACGAGGAGGTCCGGCCATGACCCGCCTGACGTTCCCGCCCGCACTCCACGCCGAGTGGATCAAGATCCGCACGCTGCGCCCGCAGATCGGCGCCCTGGCCGCCGTGCCGCTCGCCACGGTCGCGTTCTCCGCACTGGCGGGACTCGGCGCCGGCGACGACGACATCCTGTTCTCCGCTTTCTTCGGCGTGAACTTCGGGCAGATCGCAGCGATCGCCTTCGGTACCACGGCCGTCTCCGCCGAATTCCACACCGGCGCCCTGCGCCTGTCGCTGGCCGCGGTGCCTCGCCGGGGCAGCTGGTTCGCCGCCAAGCTGACGGCGATCGGCCTGCCGGTGCTCGCCGTCGGCCTGGTCACGGGCCTGACGGCCCTGGCGGCGGGAGCGATGACGGTGGGGCCGCAGGCGCGGGACGCGACCCCTGCGGAGTGGGTGCGCGGGACGGCCGGCTGCGCCGTCTATCTCACGCTGATGGCCCTGCTGGCCGCCGGTCTGACGACGGTCCTGCGCAGCGGGGTGGGGGCGCTGAGCATCCTCGTCCCCTTCCTGCTGCTCGTGTCCTTCGTCCTCGGCGACGTGAACGGCAACGCCGCCGACTTCCTGCCCGACCGGGCCGGCCAAGTCGTCCTGCACAGCAGCTGGGACGGCACGCTGGGGCCGTGGACGGGGCTCGCGGTGAGCGCGCTGTGGACGGCGGCGGCAGTCGCCGCGGGCCTGTGGCGGGTGCGGGTCCGGGACGCCTGAGCGGGACCGCGCACTGACGTGCCGCCAATTGTCAGTGGCGGCCGGTTTACTGGATCTCATGGACATCGCGCACGGTCTGGCCACCGTTGACCTGCTGAGCGTCCGCGCGCTGCCCGCGCAGGGGTATCTCGTGGCGGAACTGCAGACCGGCGGGGACTTCCACGGCGAGGGCCGCGGCGCCTGGGGGGAGACGGAGGAGCAGTTCGAGGCCGACCGGGACGGCCTCTCGGAGCGGTTGACCGGCCGCTGGGGGCCGCCGCACCTCGTCAGCCTGGCGAGCACGCTGGAGCGCTCCACGGCCGGCGAGGACATACCCGAGCCCTGGGCATCGCTCAGTGGTCATGTCCCGGACCTGCACCTGTGGCAACTGCCCGGCACACCACGCTGGATAGCGCTCGGCGTCTCCCAGTGGGACGCCGAACTGCCCTTCCAGCTCCTGCTGGTGGTGACGGAGAACGACCCGCCCTGACCCGGGGTCGGGGCGGGGCATGGAGGCGGCCGTCGCGCCGTCAGTCCTGCGCCGCCGCCCGCAGCCGGGCGTACTCCTGCGCCATCGTCTCCGTCGTCCAGTGCGCGTTCAGCCCGCTGGGGTTCGGCAGCACCCACACGCGGGTCTCCCCGATGCGGCGCTCCTGCGGCCCCACCGCGGCCTTGCGGTCCTCGAACGCGGCCCGGTAGGCGGTCACGCCCACGACCGCCAGCCAACGCGGCTCCAGCGCCGTCACCTTCCGCGCCAGCAGCCGGCCGCCCTCGCGGTACTCCTCGGCGCTCAGCTCGTCCGCCCGGGCCGACGCCCGCGCCACCACGTTGGTGATGCCGAGCCCGTAGGACAGCAGCTCCCGCTGCTCGGCGGGTTTCATCAGCCGCGGCGTGAAGCCGGACAGGTGCAGCACGGGCCAGAAGCGGTTGCCGGGGCGGGCGAAGTGGTGGCCGGTCGCCGCCGTCATCAGACCCGGGTTGATGCCGCAGAACAGCACGCGCAGGCCGTCCGCGACGACGTCCGGCACGAGTCGGTCGCGGGCGGCCTCCAGCTCCGCCTGGCTGAAGCGCGTCAGAGGATCGCTCCCGGGGTGTAACCGGCGGCCTCCGGCCGCTGCCCGACGATCTCCTCGATCCGGCCGACCACGACGGCGACCTGCGCGGACGCGGCGCCTGTGAAGGACAGCTTGTCGGCCATCAGCGCGTCCAGCTGCGCCCGGTCGAGCGGCAGGCGCTCGTCCGCCGCCAGCTTGTCCAGCAGCTCGTTGCGCTCGGCGCCCTGCTCGCGCATCGCCAGCGCCGAGGCCACGGCGTTCTCCTTGATGGCCTCGTGCGCCACCTCACGGCCGACGCCCGCGCGCACGGCGCCCATCAGCACCTTGGTGGTGGCCAGGAACGGCAGGTAGCGGTCGAGCTCGCGGGCGACGACGGCCGGGAAGGCGCCGAACTCGTCGAGCACCGTCAGGAACGTCTCCAGCAGGCCGTCCAGCGCGAAGAACGCGTCCGGCAGCGCGACCCGGCGCACCACCGAGCAGGACACGTCGCCCTCGTTCCACTGGTCGCCCGCCAGCTCGCCGGTCATCGACGCGTAGCCGCGCAGGATGACCATCAGGCCGTTCACGCGCTCGCAGGAGCGGGTGTTCATCTTGTGCGGCATGGCGGACGAGCCGACCTGGCCGGGCTTGAAGCCCTCGGTCACCAGCTCGTGCCCGGCCATCAGCCGGATCGTCTTCGCCAGCGAGGAGGGCGCCGCGGCGAGCTGCACCAGCGCGGTGACGACCTCGTAGTCGAGCGAGCGCGGGTAGACCTGACCGACCGAGGTGAACGCCTGCGAGAAGCCCAGGTGACCGGCGATCCGGTCCTCCAGCCCGGCCAGCTTCGCGGCGTCCCCGCCCAGCAGGTCCAGCATGTCCTGGGCGGTGCCCACCGGGCCCTTGATGCCGCGCAGCGGGTAACGCCCGAGCAGCTCCTCGACCCTGCCGTAGGCGACGAGCAGCTCGTCGGCGGCGGTCGCGAACCGCTTGCCCAGGGTCGTGGCCTGCGCGGCCACGTTGTGCGAGCGGCCGGCCATGACCAGCTCGCCGTACTCGCCGGCCAGCTTGCCCAGGCGTGCCAGCACGGCCACCGTACGGTCGCGGACCAGCTCCAGCGAGAGGCGGATCTGCAGCTGCTCGACGTTCTCCGTCAGGTCGCGGGACGTCATGCCCTTGTGGACCTGCTCGTGCCCGGCGAGGTCGTTGAACTCCTCGATACGGGCCTTGACGTCGTGCCGGGTGACCTTCTCGCGCTCGGCGATCGAGGCCAGGTCCACGGTGTCGAGGACGCGCTCGTAGTCGGCGATCGCCGCGTCCGGCACCTCGATCCCGAGGTCCTTCTGGGCACGCAGCACGGCGAGCCAGAGCTGACGCTCCAGCTTCACCTTGTGCTCGGGCGACCAGAGCGTGGCGAGCTCGGCGGAGGCGTAGCGTCCGGCGAGGACGTTGGGGATGCGGGGCTTGGCGGGAGCGGAAGTCACGTGGACGGATTCTACTGGCGATTCGTGCAGGTCGGCGCACGGTCCGGTTCGGCGGAACCTACGAGACCGGGGTCACTCGTCGTGGCCGCGGGGGGGAGCCCGCCGGTCTCCCGGGCGGGCGGCGTGCCGCGCCGGGCCACCGCCGGGGCACCGCCGGGGCACCGGGGTTCCGGCGTCGCCGAGAGTCCTCGGCCGGTCGCCCCGGCCTTCACGCCGTCGGACCGTCGTAGGGCAGCAGATCGGGCCGCTTCGGCGGCAGTCCGTCCCCGGAGGAGCGGCCCGTGAGGCGGCGGCCGATCCACGGCAGCAGGTGCTGCCGGGCGAACCGCGCGTCGGCGACCCGGCGGGCGGCCCACCCCGGGGGCGGCGTCGCCGCCATCGGCGCGTGCCACTCCATGCCCTCGGGGTCCTCGGGATCGTGCCCGAGGGTCTGCCAGACGGCCTCGGCGACCCTGCGGTGGCCCTCCGCCGTCAGATGCAGCCGGTCGACGTCCCACATGCGCGGGTCGCTCAGTGACGGCGCGCCGTACAGGTCGACGACGAGCGCGCCGTGCCGCGCGGCCAGCTCCTCGACGCACACGAAGAGCTCCTCCATGCGCGGCCGGAACCGCTCCAGGACAGGCCCCTGCCGTCCGGGACTGCGCATCAGCACCAGCTGCCGGCAGTTCGGCGCCAGCCGCTCCACGGCCTCCGTCAGCAGGCCCTTGACCCGGCCCATGTCGCACTTGGGCCGCAGAGTGTCGTTGAGGCCGCCGACCAGGGTGATCACATCGGCGCCCATCGCGGCCGCCACCGGCACCTGCTCCTCGACGATCTGCCCGATCAGCTTGCCGCGGACGGCCAGGTTGGCGTACCGGAAGCCGGGGGCGCGGGCGGCCATCCGTGCGGCGAGGAGGTCGGCCCAGCCCCGGTAGGTGCCGTCGGGCAGCAGGTCGGACATGCCCTCGGTGAAGGAGTCGCCGACGGCGACCAGGCTGGTGTGTGTGGGGTTCGTCTGCATGGCGACACAGATGGTAGCCCGAGTCGCATACCCGTCGGTCGGTCGCCTCTGCCCGCCCGGCGGCCAACCGTCTCCGAGGCCCGGCGGCCAACCGCCTCCGTGGTCCGCCGGTCGGCCGCCTCCGCGAGCCGCGCGTGCCTGCCGCGCGCGGCTCGCGCCGCTCCTGTCAGGCGCGCTGCCCGAACAGTTCCCGCAGCACGTCCTCCATGGTGACCAGGCCGGCCAGCCGCCCGTCGGAGCCGAGCACGGCCGCCAGATGCGTATGGCTGCCCCGCATCGCGGTCAGGACGTCGTCCAGCGGCGTCGCCTCCCGGACCCGCGCGATGGCGCGCATGTCCCGCAGCCGGAACGGAGTGTCCCGCGGCGAGGCGTCCAGCGCGTCCTTCACGTGCAGATAGCCGACGATCCGCCGGCCCTCGTCCACCACCGGGAACCGGGAGAACCCGGACTCGGCGGCCAGCGTCTCCAGCCCCTCGGGAGTGACTCCCACACGCGCGTGGACGACGCGTTCCAGCGGCAGGACGACGTCCCGCACCGGGCGGCGGCCCAGCTCCAGGGCGTCGTGCAGCCGCTCCTGGGCGCGGTCGTCGATCAGCCCGGCCTCGCCCGCGTCCCTGACGATCTGCGCCAGCTCCGCGTCCGAGAAGGTCGCCGTGACCTCGTCCCTCGTCTCGATCCGCATCAGCTTCAGCAGGGCGTTCGCGAAGGCGTTGATCGCGAAGATCACCGGTCGCAGCCCCCGGGCGAGGGCGACCAGCGGCGGCCCCAGCAGCAGGGCGCTGCGCACCGGCTCGGCGAGCGCGACGTTCTTCGGGACCATCTCGCCGAGCAGCATGTGCAGATAGGTGGCGAGGACGAGCGCGATCACGAAGGACACCGCGTGGCCGGCGCCCGTGGGCACCCCCGCCGCGTGGAACACCGGCTCGAGCAGGTGCGCGATGGCGGGCTCGGCGACCACGCCGAGGAGCAGGGTGCACAGGGTGATGCCGAGCTGTGCGGCCGCCAGCAGGGCCGAGACGTGCTGCAGTCCCCACAGCACGTTCCTGGCGCGCCGGTCGCCCTGCTCGGCGTACGGCTCGATCTGCGAGCGGCGTACGGAGATCAGCGCGAACTCGGCGCCCACGAAGAACGCGTTGACGACCAGGGTCGCCAGCGCGATGAGCAACTGGACGGCGATCACTTGTCGGCCCCTTCCGCGGGGGTGTCGGCGAGCGGTGCGTGCAGCAGCACCCGGGCGGCCCGGCGGCCGGAGGCGTCCACGACGTCCATGCGCCAGCCGGCGACCTCCAGGGTGTCGCCGACGGCCGGTATCCGGCCCAGTTCGGCGGCGACCAGACCGGCCAGCGTCTCGTAGGGGCCCTCCGGGGCCTGCAGTCCGACGCGGGCGAGCTGGTCGGTGCGGGCGGAGCCGTCGGCCGAGTACAGGGTGCGGCCCTCGTCGTCCGAGCCCGCGGGGGCGAGGTCGGGCGTCTCGTGCGGGTCGTGCTCGTCGCGGACCTCGCCGACGACCTCCTCGACGATGTCCTCCAGCGTCGCGACGCCCGCCGTGCCGCCGTACTCGTCGATGACCACGGCCATCGTCCGTTTGCCGGACAACCGGTCCAGCAGCCGGTCCACGGTGAGCGACTCGGGCACCAGGAGGGGTTCGCGCATGATCTCCGAGACCGGCACGCGCGGGCGCCGCCCGGCCGGGATCGCCAGCACGTCCTTGATGTGCGCGGTGCCGACCACCGTGTCGAGGCCGCCGCGGTACACCGGGAAGCGGGACAGCCCCGTGGCCCGGGTGGCGTTGGCGACGTCCTCGCAGGTCGCCGCGGCTTCCAGGGCGACTACCTGCACACGCGGGGTCATCACGTTCTCCGCCGTCAGGTCGGCCAGGTTCAGGGTGCGCACGAAGAGCTCGGCGGTGTCCGCCTCCAGGGCGCCCTCTCTGGCCGAGTGCCGGGCCAGGGCCGCGAGCTCCTGGGGACCGCGTGCGGCGGCCAGCTCCTCGGTGGGCTCCACGCCGAAGAGTCGCACGACACGGTTCGCGGTCTCGTTGAGATGGCTGATGAAGGGCCGGAAGGCGGCGCTGAACCAGCGCTGGGCGTTGCCCACGCCCTTGGCGACCGCCAGCGGCGACGAGATCGCCCAGTTCTTGGGCACGAGTTCGCCGACGACCATCAGGAACACCGTCGACAGGGCCGTGCCCAGCACCAGCGCGACGGAACCGGCGGCCGTGCTCGACAGACCGAGCGACTCCAGCGGCCCGGAGATCAGCCTGGCGATCGACGGCTCGGACAGCATGCCGACCACCAGGTTGGTGACCGTGATGCCCAACTGCGCGCCCGAGAGCTGGAAGGTGAGGTTCCGTACGGCCTTCAGCGCCCCGGCCGCGCCGCGCTCGCCGCGCTCCACCGCCCGTTCGAGTTCGCTCCGCTCGACGGTGGTCAGCGAGAACTCGGCGGCCACGAAGGCGCCGCATGCCAGCGACAGCAGGATCGCCACCAGGAGCAGCAGCACTTCGGTCATCGGGTCACCTCCGTCCCAGGATCGGACAGGGCGGGGGGCAGCGCGCTGTGTCGCGTGCGGGTGCGCGTGCGGGTTCGGGTGCGCGCGCGGGTTCGTGTGCGGCTACGGGGAGGCTCGCCCATGGGCGGACGCTCACACCTTTCATGACGTCGTGGGGACCGCGCGGCGATCCGCGCGGCCCCCCCAGGGTAAAGGATCGGCAAAGTGGTCTTGTGGGCCCAGGTCAGTCGACGAGCGGCTTCACCCAGCGCCGCCACTTCTCCTCGGGCGCGTAC
The DNA here is from genome assembly GCF_014649655.1 of Streptomyces humidus. GTDB lineage: Bacteria > Actinomycetota > Actinomycetes > Streptomycetales > Streptomycetaceae > Streptomyces > Streptomyces humidus. Next base: position 54,079 of record NZ_BMTL01000014.1, read on the forward strand.
CCCGCCGCGCGCCAGGCATGATGCGCCGTCTCGTTGCGGGTGAGCACCATCGCGTCCCCGCGGCGGCCGCCCAGCCGCACGAACCGCTCCTCCGCGGCCGCCAGCAGCGCCGACCCGACGCCCCGGCGGCGGCGCCGCGGGTGCACGGCCAGCCGGTACAGGTGGCACCGCCAGCCGTCGAACCCGGCGATCACCGTTCCGACCAGCTCACCGCCCTGCTCGGCCAGGATCAGCGCCTGCGGGTCGCGGGCGACCAGCCGCTCCACTCCGCCGCGGTCGTCGCTGATGCTCGTCCCCTCGGCGGCGGTTTTCCAGAAGGCCAGCACAGTGTCCAGGTCATCGGGTGTCGCGGCCCGTATCCGCAGTTCAGACATGCGTCGATCCCATCACGGGCGGAGCGCCGGAAGGGGAACCCGGTGCTCTTCCACGGACCCTCAGTCGTGCGCGATCGCGGCGAGCACGTTCAGCCGGGACGCGCGCAGCGCGGGCAGCAGCGCCGCGACGACGCCGACGACCGCCGAGCCCACCACGACCGCCACGATCGTGCCCCACGGGACGGCCAGGGCCTTCATGCCCTGCAACTCCAGCACCTGCTGCATGCACACGCCCCACACCAGGCCCAGCGCCAGCCCCAGCACCGCGCCGAACACCGCGATCACCACCGACTCCAGCCGGATCATCCGGCGCAACTGCCGTCGGCCCAGTCCGATGGCGCGCAGCAGCCCGATCTCCCGGGTCCGCTCCACCACCGACAGGGCCAGCGTGTTGACGACGCCGAGCACCGCGATGACGATCGCCAGCCCGAGCAGCGCGTACACCAGATAGAGCAGCACGGCGATCTGGTCGTGGACGAGCTTCTTGTAGTCGGCCTGGTCACGCACCTGCACCTGCGGGTACGCGTCCAGGGTCTTCTCCAGCAGGGGGCGCAGCCGGTCGGCCGTGGTGCCGGAGCGCGCGTTGACGTAGAGCGCGGTGTCCTGCCCGCCGGGCACGTACTTCTCGACGGTGGCGATCCCGAAGAACACCCCGCCCCGGGCGCCGAACCCGTCCGCGGTCTCCTGGTCGGTGAGCGCGCCCACCTTCAGCGACGCCGTCCGGCCGCCGGGGAACTCCACCGGGAGCACGTCGCCGAGCCGCACCCCGTGGTCCTCGGCGAAGCCCACGTCCATGCCCAGGGCGCCGTCGGCCAGCGCGGCCGCGGTGTCGCCCGAGGCGTAGGGGACGTGTGCGACGTCGTCGACCCGGTCGCCGTAGCCGGCCGCGGTCGTCTCGACGCGCTTGCCGTCGGGCAGCCGAAGGGCGATCGGCGCGTACCGCTGCCGCACGACCAGGCCGACGCCCTCGGTGCCGCGCACCGCGTCCGTGACCTCCTCGGAGAACGGCGTGAAGCTGGCGCTCTGGATGATGAAGTCGGCGCCCAGGGTCTTGTCGATCTGCTGGTCGAAGGACTTGGACATGGAGGCGCTCGCCACCGACATCCCGCCCACCAGGGCGAGGCCCACCATCAGCGCGGCCGCCGTGGCGCCCGTCCGGCGCGGGTTGCGCAGCGCGTTGCGCTGGCTCATCCGGCCGACGGACCCGAACAGCGCGGGGAACGCGCCGCCCAGGACCCTGATCACCGGCCGGACCAGGAGCGGTCCCGCGATGACGGTGGCGGTCAGGGTGAGCACCACGCCCAGCCCGAGCAACGACGACGCCGTCGCCGTCTTCGAGGAGGTCGCACAGCCGACGAGCGCGGCCGCTCCGAGCGCCCCGACGACCGAGCCCACCACGGCGCGCACCTTCAGCGGCCGGCCGACTCCGGCGACGTCCGCGTCCGCGAGGGCCGCCATCGGCGACACGGTCGCCGCGCGCCGGGCGGGCAGGTACGCCGCCACGAAGGTGACGCCGACGCCGACGACGTACGACGACACCGGGGTCGCCCATCCGACGACCATCTCCGTGGTCTTCAGGTTCATGCCGAAGGCGCTCATCAGCTTGATCAGCCCGGCCGCGAGGCCGATGCCGGCGGCCAGACCGAGCGTGGAGCCGACCAGGCCCAGCAGCACCGCCTCGGTGAGCACGGAGCGGCGCACCTGCCGGCGGTCGGCGCCCAGGGCGCGCAGCAGACCCAGCTCCCTGGTCCGCTGGGCGATCAGCATCGAGAAGGTGTTGACGATCAGGAACACGCCGACGAGGACGGAGATCCCGGCGAAGCCGAGCATCACGTACTTGATGACGTCGAGGAAGCCGCCCAGCGCCTGCGCGGACGACTTCGCCTGCTCGTCGGCCGTCTTCACCTCGTAGGGACCCGCGCCGACCGCGGCGGCGACGCGCTTCTTGAGCACCGCGTCGCTCACCCCGGGGGCCGCGTCGACGGAGATGCTCGTGACCCTGTCCGCCGTCCCCAGCAGCTTCGCCGCGGCCGTGTCGGGGGCGAGGTAGACCAGGGCCGCGCCGGGATTGGTGGTGGTGAAGGTGGCGATGCCGACGACCTCGACCTTGAACGAGCCCGGCTGGGCCATCACGGTGAGCGTGTCGCCGATGCGCACGTGCTTCCTGCCGGCGGTGTCGGCGTCCAGCACCACCTGGTCCGCGCCCCGCGGGGCGTGCCCCGAGGTCAGCTTCACCGGGCTGCGGTGGGTGACGAACCAGTCCGTGGCGATGGTCGGCGCGCCCGTGGACGGACCCAGGGACCTGTTCTTCGCGTCGACGACCGTGACGCTCTGCACGCTCACGTCGCCGTGGGCGGAGGCGACGCCCTTCACGCCGGCCAGTCGCGTGGCGAGCGAGGCGGGCACGGTCTGCACCGCGCCGGTCGGCACGGACGAGGTGAGGTCCTCCTTCGGCTTCACGGTGACGTCCGCCGACGTGGACGCGAAGAGGCGGTCGAAGGTGCGCGTCACCGTGTCGGAGAAGATCAGGCTGCCCGCGACGAACGCCACCGACAGGACGACGGCGAGCGCGGACAGCAGCAGCCGTCCCTTGTGCGCGAGAAAGCTCCGGAGCGTGGCCTTCAGCATCGGATCACTTCTCCCCGGAGCCGGAGCCGGAGCCGGATTCGGCGCCGACCGCGCTGGGGCCGCCGCCCCCGCCCTCGCCGTCGGACTGGGCGCGGATCACGTCGAACTGTTTCATCCGCTCCAGCACCGCCTCGGCCGTGGGCCGCTGCATCTCGTCCACGATCCGCCCGTCGGCGAGGAAGAGCACCAGGTCCGAGTGGGCCGCGGCGCCCGGGTCGTGGGTGACCATGACGACGGTCTGCCCCAGGGCGTCGACGGCCTCGCGCAGGAACGCGAGGACCTCCAGCCCGGCCCGTGAGTCCAGGTTGCCGGTCGGCTCGTCGGCGAAGATCAGCTCGGGGCGGGAGGCGAGCGCACGGGCGCAGGCCACGCGCTGCTGCTGGCCGCCGGAGAGCTGCGACGGCCGGTGCTTGAGCCGGTCCCGCAGGCCCAGCGTGTCGATGACCTGGTCCAGCCACCGCTGGTCGGGCTTCTGGCCCGCGATGTCCATCGGAAGGGTGATGTTCTCCGCCGCGTTCAGCGTCGGGATCAGGTTGAAGGACTGGAACATGAATCCGATCCGGTCCCGCCGCAGCCGGGTCAGCTCCCGGTCCTTCAGGCCCGTGATCTCGGTGTCGCCGAGCCACACCTGGCCGGCCGAAACGGTGTCCAGGCCCGCCAGGCAGTGCATCAGCGTGGACTTCCCGGACCCGGACGGCCCCATGACGGCGGTGAAGCGGCCGCGCGCGATGTCCACGTCCACGGCGTCCAGCGCGAGCACGGTGGTCTCGCCGGAGCCGTACGCCTTGGTCAGACCTCGGGCGCGGGCCGCGATCCCGTCGGCCGAGGCCAGGCCGGGGACGTGCTCCGCAGCAGGTGTGGACAAGGCTGCCTCCTCGCTCGGTGGACGTGCCGACTACGCATCGACGACTGTGCCTGGCCGAGCGTAGTGTGACCCGGCGCACAGCCGGTATCCCTTTTCGACCATCCGCCGCCCTTGCCGCTGCTAGCGCTATGGCGCTAGCTTCGAGGTATGGCGAAGACCCAGCTGAACGTACGCGTGGACGAGGGCACGGCCCAGGTCGCGCGCGAGCGCGCCACAGCTCGTGGCATGAGCGTCAACCGCTACATAGAAGAGCTGGTCAGACAGGACGCCGGGGAGATCGGCCATACCTTCGTCGAGGCCGCGGGCGACTTCATGAAGCAGTACGAGGCCCTCTTCGCCGAGGAATTCGGCGCGGAGCGCGAGGGCGGGGCACGCGAGGCGGCCACGCGCGAAGGTCGCCGCTGACCCTTGAGCGACCTTCGGATCGACCTCGCCTGGCTCCTCATGCTCGCCGAACAGAAGACCCCGGGGGACCCCCAGGTCACCGACTGGGGCGCCCTGGTCGCGGCCGTCGCACGCCACCAGGCCGAGATATTCGACGTTCCCGTCTACGGCGATCCCCACGCGCGCGCCGCCGCGCTGCTGCAGCTCCTCATCCACGTACCGGCGTTGGAGCGTTCCAACGCGCTGTTCGCGTGCGCCGTCGCCTACGCCTACCTCGTGGCCAGCGGGCTGAAGATCGCGATCTCGCCCGAACAGGTCCGCGATCTCGCCAGGCTGGCCAAGAGCGGAGAGGCGTCGGTGTCCGAGATCGCGGGCGAGCTGCGCCGATGGAGCCGGTAGCTCCCCCGCCCGCCCGCCTCGCGCTTCACCCGGGCTCCGGGGGCCGCCAGGCGGCGCCCGTCACGCAGTAGGAGAACGGCCACCGCGGACCGTGCTCCGGCAGCGTCGTGCGGCGGTAGGGGCCCAGTTCGAACCCGGCCTCCCGCAGGGCGCCGACGGTGTCACGGGTGAGCCGGCAGCCGCCGGCCAGGCGCGGCCACACCGTGCGGTCCAGTACCCGTTGGGTGAGGAGCATCGCCGGGCCCCCGCCGGGCCCGTGTTCGAAGAACCGCACCTCGCCGCCGGGCCGCAGCACCCGCCGCAGCTCCGCCAGGGCGCGCTCCACGTCCCGCACGCTGCACAGCACCAGCGAGAGCACCGCCGCGTCGAACGCCTCGCTCTCGACCGGCAGCGCCTCCGCCGCCCCCGGCACCACGTCCACGGGCACCTCGGCGCGCAGGGCGGCCTCCAGCGCCCACTGCCGCAACCGCCGCTCCGGTTCGATCGCGACGACCTCGGCGACGGCCGCCGGGTAGTGCGCGAAGTTCAGCCCGCTGCCCGCGCCGATCTCGACGACCCGGCCGGAGAGCCCAGCGAGCAGACGGTCGCGCACACCCGCGAGGCCCGCGCAGGTCTCCGCGGCCACGCCCAGCCGGGCGTAGCAACGGGCGAACACCGGATGGCGGACGTCGTCGCCGCGCACCTCGCCGGATCCGGGACCGGAACCGCGGCCGGGACCGGGGCCGGTTCGGGAGCTGGAGCTGGAGCCGTGGGGCCGTGACGGCATGGCGACCTCCGGGGCGGGGCGGCGACGGGCCTACCGGGATTCTCCCCCGTGCGGGCCCGTCGCGCCCTCGTGCGAGCGACCGTGCCGGCGCTGCTCGCACCCCGCCCGCGTCTCACCGGATGAAGTCGCGGACCTTCTCGTACACGCCGTGGTCGTTGTTCATGGCGTCGTGCGAGATGCATCCGACGCCGACGTTGGCCGCCCCGCTCAGCAGCGCCGAGGAGTCCGGATCGATCGCCGCGTCGCAGTTCGACCAGTACGTCGCGTAGTTCACGCTGCCGGGCGTCTCGTCACCGGAGTTGAGCGCGGTGAGGAACGAGCTGCCGGGCACCATCTGCGCGCAGGAGGTGTACAGCCAGCTGCACAACGACGCCACCGAGGTGCCGTGGTTGACGCCGGCGACGGAGACGAAGTCGTCCACGTACGCCGTCCCGCCGAGGTTCTTCAGGTAGTAGCGGGAGCTCAGCGCACCCATCGAGTGCACGACGACGTCGACCTTGCTCGCGCCGGTCCGCGCCAGCACCTTCTTGATCTCGGTGTCCAGCTGACCGGCGGTGGTGACGTTGGACTGGGTCCAGGTGTACGTCCACGCGTCCAGCTCGGCGGCCGTGTAGCCGTCGGCCTCGAAGTCGGCGACCCAGTCGTCCCAGCTGCTGGAGTCGCTGCTGAGACCGTGGACGAAGACGACCGGGTCGTGGGTCGCCGCGTGGGCCGTGGGGGCGGAGAACGACAGTGACAGAAGGAGCGAAGAGGCCGCGGCCGTGAGGACCGCGGCGATGCGACGCTTGTGGCGCTGCATGGTGCCTCCTGAAACGGGTGGGGTTGCCAGGAGTGTCCGCGGGGGTCTACGCGCGCCGCATCGGTGAAGTCGCCGGTCTTTACGGTTCAAGTAACCCGCCAGTAACGTCAGGTGGGTGGTGACCCCGGTGAACCCCCCACCTCTCGGCGGCACTTCGTCACCGGCGCTCGCGGGCGCCGGTCCGCGCCCGGTCGCCGCGCTGTCCGAAGGCGTCCGGGTCCGTGTGCTGCGCCTGGTGCACGGCGACCCGCGGGCCGCCGTCGAAGCCGCGGACCGGCTGACCGAGCGGCAGGCCGCCGGCCTCGACCCGCTGCCGGCCGAACCCGTCGAGCTCGCCCCCGAACGGCTGTCCGCCCAACGCCGGGAGGTGCGGGCGCTGCCCGAGGACACCCGCCTGGTGCTGCTGCTGGCCGCGGCCGACCAGTACCCGGTGGCCACGCACGCCTTCCTGCGGGCCGTCGCCGCCGTCCGCCTCGACACCCGGCCGCTGGAGGCCGCCGAGGCCGCGGGCATCGCGTACGCCACGGCCGGCGGGGTCGGCTTCCGTGACGCCTGGACCCGGATCGCCGCCTACGAGACCGCCTCACCGGCCGACCGGCGCGACGTCCACCGGCTGCTCGCGCGCGTGCTGCACGGGCCGGCCGAGACGCCCCGGCGCGCCTGGCACCGGGGCGCGGCCGCGCTCGGACCGAGCGCCCGGCTCGCCGCGGAACTGACCGAGGCCGCCGCCCGCGCCCGGTCCGCCGGCGACCCGGCGCTCGCCTGCGCCCTCGCCGAACGCGCCGCCGCGCTCTGCACCGACCCCCGCGAACGGCCCCGTCTGCTCGCCCGCGCGGCGGCCGACTCCTGGCGTGCCGGCGAGAGCGACCGCTCCCGCGCCCTGGCCGCCCGCATGGCCGCCGAGGGTGACGCAGATGGTGACGCGGACGCGGTCACCGGCGTCCTCGCCCTGCGCACGGGGCACGCGGGGGAGGCGTTCGACGCCCTGCTGGCGGGCGCCGTCCGAGCCGCGAGGCCCCGGCCGGCGCGGACCGTTCGAGCGGCCCGCGCACCGGAGGGGGCCGCCGCCGATCTCCTCGCGCGGGCCGCCGAAGCCGCCGTGTACACCGGTGATCTGCGTCGCTGTCAGGACGCGGTGCGGGCGGCGCGGGAGGCCGGGATCGATCCGCCCGGTGTGCTGGGCGGGCTCGCCGCTGCCGTCGACGGGCGGTACGAGGACGCGCGCGACCTGCTGGAGGCGACCGCCGGCCGGTGCGGGCCGGGCGGTGATCCCACTTCGCTGCTCCACGCGGGCATCGCCGCTCTGATGCTCGGCGACCACACCCGGGCCGCCACCGCCGCCGTCCGGGCGGCGGCCGCCGCCCGCGCCCGGGGGGCCGCCGTCCTCGTGTCCCAGGCCATGGAGTTCCGCGCCTACGCCGACTTCTGGACCGGCCGCCCGCACGCCGCCGAGGCCGCCGCCCTGGACGCCCTGCGCCAGGCGTACGCCACCGGACAGGACAACGGCGCCTGCCATCTGCAGGCGGCTCTCGCGATGTTCGCCGCCCTCACCGGCGACGGCGAACTGTGCCGGGAGCGGGCCGCGGCCGCCCGCTCGCACGCCCTCGCCCACGGGCTGGGCCTGCCCGCCGCGCTGGCCCAGTGGGCGCTCGCCTTCCTCGACCTCGGCAACAGCCGCTACGACGCCGCCGCGGCCCGGCTGCGCGCCCTCGCCGCCTCCGGCCCCGGACACGGTCACCGGGCCGTGCGCCACCTCGCCGCCCCGCACTACGTGGAGGCGGCGGCCCGTACCGGCGACACCCGCGTCGCCCGCGCGGCGCACGCCGACTACGACCGCTGGGCCCGCGCCGTGGGCAGCCCCGACGAACTGGCCCTCAGCGCCAGATGCCGGGCCCTGCTCACCCCCGGCGCCGACGCCCTTCCGCACTACGCCACGGCCCTCGACCTGCACACGCAGGGCGACCGCGCCTTCGAACGCGCCCGCACGGAGCTGCTGTTCGGCAGCGCGCTGCGCAGACTGCGCCGCCGCACGGAGGCGCGCGACCGACTGCACAGCGCCCTACAGGCGTTCGAGTCCTTCGGCGCCCCGCACTGCGCGGAGGGAGCCCGCGCCGAACTGCGCGCGCTCGGCGCCCCGGCCACCTCGACGCGCGCGGGCGCACGCCTGTCGACCCGCCTGACCGCTCAGCAACTGCTCATCGCCCGCATGGCCGCCGACGGCGCCACCAACCGCGAGATCGCCGCCCGTCTCGCCCTCAGCCCGCGCACGATCGACCATCACCTGCGGGGCGTCTTCACGCGACTGGGCATCCGCTCCCGCATCGACCTGGTGCGCCTGCTGGCGGACTCGGACGGCGGCTGAGGGCGTGGCCTCCGAGGGCCGCGCGGAGGGCGCCGCGTCCTGCCGGGCCCTGGGCGCTTTCCACGACAGGGCCTCGTCGTCGGCGGACGACAGCGGAGCGTGCGGCGGCTGCGCACTCGGCCGACGGAACCCGGGATGGCCCAGGGGCGCGCCGCGCCGACGAGCGGCGCCCGTGGCGACGGGCGTCGCTCGTCGGCGTTCGTCGGCGTCCCTGGGGGCGTACTCACGACCGGCGCGCCCGGCCACGGCATCGGGCCGTCGCCCTCCGTGGGGGACCCCGGCGTTCCGCCGCCGGACGGACCGGGCACCCGCCCGCCCGGCCGGTCTTCCGCAGGTCCCGGCCGGACCGCCGGGACCTGCGGAGGATCCTAGGAAGCCGAGCCCGTCCGCTCGCGGAAGGCCTCCGCCTCCCACGTCCCGTCCAGCCGTGGCGCCAGCCAACCGCGCGCCGCCACGCGGAAGTCGGCGGGGGGCAGCGCGCCGGATCCCGCGGGCAGCGCCCCCAGCAGCGGGGCGCCGGCCACCTCCGGCAGGTCCGCGACGTTGCAACGGGACGCCAGATCGGGGGAGTCGGGCCAGCTCCCGATGACGAGGCCCAGCAACTCCAGCCCGCGCGAACGCAGTTCACGGGCCGTCAGTTCCGTCGTGTTCAGCGTGCCCAGTCCGGCCGAGGCCACGACCAGTACCGGCGCCCGCAACGACTGCGCGGCGTCGGCCAGCGTTCCGCCCGCCTCGTCGAACCGCACGAGCAGACCGCCCGCCCCCTCGACGAGCACCAGGTCGTGCTCCGCGGCCAGTTTCTGTACCGCCTCCGCCACGTCCTGCGGTCGCACCGGCGGCAGCCCCGCGCGCCGCGCCGCCGTCCCCGGAGCCAACGGCTCGGGGTAGCGGGCGAGTTCGGCCGTGGTGAGCGGTCCCGCGAGCCGTGCGACCTCGACGGCGTCCCCGCGCTCGTCCGGCCGTACGCCGGTCTGCGCGGCCTTCAACACGGCCACCGACCGACCCGCCGCGCGCGCACACGCCGCGACCGCGGCGGTCGTGACGGTCTTGCCGACCTCCGTGCCCGTCCCCGTGATCACCAGGATCGGCATGCTCATCCCTCCCGCGCCGCGGCGCACACCGCGCGCGCGATCCGTGCCACGTCCACGTCACCGGTGACGTACGGGGGCATCGTGTAGATCAGGTCGCGGAACGGCCGCAGCCAGACGCCCTCGCGCACCGCGGCGTCCGTGGCGGCCTTCATGTCCACGCCGTGGTCCAGCTGGACCACGCCGACGGCGCCGAGGACGCGTACGTCGCGCACCCCCGGAAGCTCCCGCGCCGGCGCCAGCCCGTCGCGCAGCCCGGTCTCGATCCGCTTGACCTCCGCGAGCCAGTCCTGGCCGAGGAGCAGCTCGATCGAGGCACAGGCGACGGCCGCGGCGAGCGGGTTGCCCATGAACGTCGGCCCGTGCGCCAGGACAGGCACCTCGCCCCGCGAGATCCCGTCGGCCACCCGGGATGTGCACAGGGCCGCCGCCATCGTCAGATAGCCGCCGGTCAGGGCCTTGCCGACGCACATCACGTCCGGTGTCACAGCGGCGTGCTCCGCCGCGAACAGCGCACCCGTGCGGCCGAAGCCGGTCGCGATCTCGTCGAACACCAGAAGCACGCCGTGCGCGTCGCACGCCTCGCGCAGCACCCGCAGATACCCCGGGGAGTGGAAGCGCATCCCGCCCGCGCCCTGCACGACCGGCTCCACGACGACCGCGGCCAGTTCGTCGGCGTGCCGCTCGATCGCCGCGCGCAGCTCGTCGGCGTACGCCTCGTCGTACTCGGCCGGCGGCGGGCCGACGAAGACCTGCCGGGGCAGCACGCCGGTCCACAGGTCGTGCATCCCGCCGTCGGGGTCGCACACGGACATCGGCTGCCAGGTGTCGCCGTGGTAGCCGCCGCGCCAGGTGAGAAGCCGCTGCTTGCCCGGGCGGCCCAGCGAACGCCAGTACTGCAGGCACATCTTCACCGCGACCTCGACCGACACCGACCCCGAGTCGGCGAGGAAGACGTGCTCCAGGCCGTCGGGCGACATGTCGACAAGGAGTTTCGCCAGTCGCACGGCGGGCTCATGGGTGAGCCCGCCGAACATCACATGGCTCATCCGCCCCAACTGCTCGCGCACGGCCTCGTTGAGCACCGGGTGGTTGTAGCCGTGGATCGCGGACCACCAGGACGCCATGCCGTCGACCAGCTCGCCGGAGCCGTCCGCCATCCGCAGCCGGACCCCGCTGGCCGACTCCACGACGCGCGGGTCGACCCGTCCGGGCATCGGACCGTACGGATGCCACACATGCCGCCGGTCGAGATCCAGCAGCTCGGGCACACCGAGTGGCGACGGCTCAGGCATTGGGCGCGAGATCGGTGCCCGCGCCACGGCGGCGCACGGCGACCAGATCGGTACGGGCCTCGCTCGCCGACGCGGGGACCGCCGGCGAGGAGGCCGACGCGGCGGCGGCCGGAGCCGAGCCGCAGACGCCGCCGCCCTCGTGCCCACCGCACCCGCCGCCCTCGTGCCCACCGCACCCGCCGCTCTCCTGCGAGCCGCAGCCGCCGCCTTCGTGGGATCCGCAGCCGGCCGCCGTCGCCGCCCGGTGCTCGGGCAGCGTGACCTGCTCCGCCCCCTCCACCTCGAACCCGGCGTCCGCGATCATTTCCAGGTCGGCCTTGCCGGCCTGGCCCTCGGTGGTGAGGTAGTCGCCGAGGAAGATCGAGTTGGCCAGGTGCAGGGCGAGCGGCTGCATGGTGCGCAGGTGCACCTCGCGGCCGCCCGCGATGCGCACCTCGACGTCCGGGCACACGAAACGGACCATGGCCAGGATCCGCAGACAGCGCTGCGGGGTGAGGTTCCACTCCTTGGCCAGCGGGGTGCCCTCCACCGGGATGAGGAAGTTGACCGGGACCGAGTCCGGGTCCAGCTCGCGCAGCGAGTAGACGACGTCCACCAGGTCCTCGTCCGACTCGCCCATGCCGGCGATGAGGCCCGAGCAGGCCGACAGGCCCGCCGCGTGCGCCTTGGTGACCGTGTCCACCCGGTCGGCGTAGGTGTGGGTGGTGGTGATGTCCCCGTACGTCGACTCGGACGTGTTGAGGTTGTGGTTGTAGGCGTCGGCGCCCGCCTCACGCAGCCGCTCGGCCTGACCGTCGGAGAGCAGGCCGAGGCAGGCGCACACCTCGACGCCCTCGTTCTGCTCCTTGATGGCCTTGATGGTGCCGGCCACCCGGTCGACGTCCCGGTCCGTCGGGCCGCGTCCGGACGCCACCAGGCAGACACGCTTGGCGCCGCCGGCGAGCCCTGCCGCGGCCGCCTTGGAGGCCTCGTCGGGCTTGAGCCAGGTGTACTTCAGGATCCCGGCCGTCGAGCCGAGCCGCTGGGAACAGTAGGAGCAGTCCTCGGGGCACAGCCCCGACTTCAGGTTGACGAGGTAGTTGAGCTTCACGCGACGCCCGAACCAGTGCCGGCGCACCTTCCCGGCCGCGGCCACCACGTCCAGCACGTCGTCGTCGGAGGTGGCCAGGACGGCCAGCGCTTCCTCGCGGGTCGGCAGCTCGCGCCGAAGCCCCTTGTCCACCAGCGTGTTCAGCAGGTCCATGAGAGCCGATCCTGTCTTACGTACCCGCTCGGGGCCAAGGTAGGGATCGCACAACACACCCGGTTCGACGTGTGGGTATCGCCACACCGAAGTCGGCGATCGCTGCCGCTAGTGTCTGTCCGCTACCTACAAAAGCCCCGGAGGACCCATGGCGTTCGGCTGGATCGACGAACAGGCGGAACTGCGCCGCCGGGCCGGACTCGTGCGCACGCTGCGCCCCCGTCCGGCGGACTCGCCGCTCCTGGACCTCGCGAGCAACGACTACCTGGGTCTGGCCCGGCATCCCGAGGTCGTCGAGGGCGCCGCGGAGGCGGCCCGCACCTGGGGCGGCGGCGCGACCGGCTCACGGCTCGTCACCGGCACCACCGAACTGCACGCCGAGCTGGAACGCGAGCTCGCGGAGCACTGCGGCTTCGAGGCGGCTCTCGTCTTCTCCTCCGGGTACGCGGCCAACCTCGCCGCGGTGACCGCGCTGGCGCCCCACGGCTCACTGATCGTCTCCGACGCAGGCAACCACGCGTCGCTCATCGACGGGTGCCGGCTGGCCCGCGGCGCCACCCAGGTCGTCGCCCATGCCGACCCGGACGCCGTACGCAAGGCGCTCGGCACCCACGGCGGGCCGGCCGTGGCCGTCTCCGACACGGTCTTCTCCGTCGACGGCGACGCCGCCCCGCTGGCCGCCCTCGCGGCCGCCTGCCGCGACCACGGCGCGGGCCTGGTGGTGGACGACGCCCACGGGCTCGGCGTGCTCGGGGAGGGCGGACAGGGCGCGCCGTACGCGGCGGGCCTGGCGGGCGCCGACGACGTGGTCGCCACGGTCACGCTGTCCAAGTCCCTCGGCAGCCAGGGCGGCGCCGTGCTGGGACCCGCGCGGGTGATCGAGCACCTGGTGAACGCGGCCCGCACGTTCATCTTCGACACGGGCCTGGCCCCGGCCGCGGCGGGCGCGGCGCTGGCCGCCCTGCGACTGCTGCGGCGGGAGCCCGAGCGCGCGGCACGCGCGCGTGCGGTGGCGGACGAGCTGTACGCGCGCCTGACGGCCGCGGGTCTGGAGGCGGTGAGCCCCGACGCCGCGGTCGTCTCCGTGCGCGCGCCGTCCCCGGAGCAGGCCCTGGGGTGGGCGGCCGACTGCCGGTCGGCAGGCCTGGCCGTGGGCTGCTTCCGTCCTCCCTCCGTGCCCGACGGCATCTCACGACTGCGGCTGACCGCCCGGGCGGACCTCTCCGGGGCGGAGCTGGAACAGGCTGTCCGGGTGGTCGGCGCGACCCGGCCGTGAGTCCGCGTGCCGCGACCACGACCCGTCGCTGACGGCCGGCCGGCAGACGGGCCCACCGACCGGCAGACCGGTCGGCGGACCGGCTGACTACGTTGTCACGGTCGCTGCAACGAGGCCGTGAAGCCCGTCCAGCTGTCGGGGGAGAAGAGCAGGGCGGGGCCGGCCGGGTTCTTGGAGTCGCGTACGGCGAGCAGGCCGGCCCAGGGACCGGATGCAGGCCGGGCCGTTTCGACGCAGTTGTTCGCTCCCGTGCTGTAGCTGCTGCGCAGCCACCGCATCTGCGGGAGAGGATCGGAATCGGTACGGGAAGGTACGTTCCGCGGTGTTGCGGACATGGTGCCTCCTTACGCGCCGTCGGCTGTCGCGGCGAGGTAATCCGACGAGTCCTCGGGCGAAAGGGCGTGCGCCCTGAGGGCGTTGAAGGCCTCGGTGTAGGCCTGGAGGTCTTCTTTCCGTTCGAGAGAGACGCTACTCGTCAGGTGGTCGAGAACGACCACATCCAGATCAGAAGCGCGCGAGAACGAAAAGATGACGAAAGAGCCGGTTACGCCGATATGCGCGCCGGCCGAGAACGGCAGGATCTGCAGCCGCACGTGGGGCAGCCGGGCGGCCTCCGCGAGCCGGCCGAGCTGGCGTGCCATCACCTCCGGCCCGCCGACCTCCCGGCGCAGCACCGCCTCGTCCAGCACCGCGTCGAGCTCCAGCGGCGGCTGTGCGCGCAGCACGTCCTGCCGGGCCATCCGCACCTCCACCAGGGTGTCGACCTGCTCTTCCTCGACCCCTTCCATGGCCGCGCTGGTCACCGCACGCGCGTACTCGGGCGTCTGCAGCAGACCCGGCACCACGCTCGTCTCCAGCGTGCGCATGGCGCTCGCCTGCGCCTCCAGGCTGATGAAGTCCCGGTACGCGGGCGGCAGCACGCCGCGGTAGGCGTGCCACCAGTGATCGCGGCCACCGCTCCCGCCGGCGCCCGCCAGCGCCAGCATCAGCTCCCGCAGCCGCTGATCGGTCACGCCGTAGGCGTCGAGGAGCAACCGCACATCGGCCGGTTTCGATCCACTGGCACCGGTCTCGATACGGCTCACCTTGGACTGGTGCCAGCCCACGAGCCCGGCCGCCTCGCCACTGGTGAGGCCCGCCTGGGCGCGCAGAGCGCGCAGTTCCGCGCCCAGCTTCCGGCGGCGCACCGCGGGACCGTGCTGCACGGGCTCCTCCTTACTCCTCACCGGCAGGCCGAACAAGCTCTGCCGGGGCAGAGTTCACCGCAACGGGCGACAGATATATGCATATCTTGGTGGATCCCCCTCCGTGACCGGCGCGGTGATGGCAGTCTGGCGAAGAAGCACCAGTCCGGGACCGTACTCGAACCACACGCACCGTGTCGGACCCCGGTCCCGTGGGAAAGGGACGACGTCGCCATGGCAGATCACCTGGAAGCATCCATCACTCTGCCGAGCGAGCCCGCCTCGGTCTCCGCGGCCCGCGGATTCGTCGTCGACGCACTCGCCGAATGGGGTCTGCCGGCGGACACTGAGCAGGCCGACACGGTCCGGCTGATCGTCTCGGAACTCGCCACCAATGCCGTGCAGCACACCTTCGGGCAGTCGCCCACCTTCACGGTGGGTCTCGTCCTCGACCGTGACGAACACCTGCGCATCGGCGTCACGGACAGCCACCCGCGCTTCCCCCGGCGACTGCCGGCCGCCGTCCAGCAGGACAACGGCCGAGGCATGGTCATCATCCGCTGGCTGACCGCGGAGTGCGGCGGCAGGCTGGCGGTGCGGCCCACCCGGGAGGGCGGGAAGACGGTCACCGTCGAGCTGCCGTGGGCCGTGCCGGCGGCGCGGCCGGCGACCGGAGCGCTCGCGTCCCCGGCGCAGGGGGACGTCCCGGGGCGATGACGGCGCGTCAGCACGACGTCGCGCCGCCCCGGGAGGCTCAGTGGCCCCGGCCCGGTGGCCGGGCGGCTCAGCGCACCCGGCCGTACCAGACGCTCTTGGTCCAGATCTTCTGCAGCTTCACCACGTCGCCGGTCTTCGGCGAGTGCCAGATCTTGCCCTTACCCGCGTA
The DNA here is from genome assembly GCF_014649655.1 of Streptomyces humidus. Lineage (GTDB taxonomy): Bacteria > Actinomycetota > Actinomycetes > Streptomycetales > Streptomycetaceae > Streptomyces > Streptomyces humidus. The sequence goes on from NZ_BMTL01000014.1 coordinate 69,628, forward strand.
GATCCCGACGTGGTACACGTTCGACCCCGAGTGGAAGAAGACCAGGTCGCCCGCCCTGCGGCTGGACGCCGAGATGTGCTTGGTCTTGTTGTACTGCTGGGCCGCCGTCCGCGGCAGGCTCTTGCCGGCCTTCTTGTACGAGTACAGCGTGAGCCCAGAGCAGTCGAACCTCTTCGGCCCGGTGGCCCCGTACCGGTACGGGGCGCCCTTCTTGGAGGCGGCGATCTGGAGCGCCTTCGTCGCCGGTGTGGCGGCCGCGGCGTCGGAGGCGAGCCCCGGGACCACGATCGAGCCGCCCACGGCGGCGATGGCGAACGCCGAGGCCGTACCGGCCCGGGCCATGAGCGACGGGACACGATTGAGCGCAGTCATGCGCAACCCTTCGTCAGCCGCCTGTGAAGGATGACCTGTCGGATTCGGGCTGGCGAAGTTGCCCGGCCGCGGATGCGGCTTCACCCCAAGGGCTGCTCGGCCCGACGGCTCCTCGCGGAGCCGAACGTGCCGGCGACCCGTCGTGCTTGGGTCCTCCACTCCTGCCGATGCACTTCTGTCGACCGGTCATCCGAGCGGCGGCAGGACTCGGCGTCCGCCCGGACCGCCCCGCCTCTTGTGGCGGGGGCTTGTCGTCAGTCAGGGATCTTGGCTCACGGATGTCCGAAAATCCCAATGGAACCGGGGATTTGTGGGGTTACTCACCACTCACCCGTTCGGGTGAACACTCTGATGGATGATCAGGTGCGGAGCCGCCTCAGTGGCTCCCACCAGGCATGACGTCTCTCGCTCCGCTCGATGGGCCTCTTTTTGCGCAACTTTTCCGTGTCCCGGCGAACGGTAGACGTTCTGCCGAACGGGGGTACGCCTTCTGGGGCGTTTCGACTCCGGTCCGGTCGTCGCGTGCGCGCCACGAGACGTCCGGACCGGAGGTGCGCCAGGGTCAACTCTCGGCGAGCGGGGGCAGCGTGACGCGCGCCGTGCGGCGCTCCCCGTCCAGGACGCGCAGCGCCCGCGCGAGGGTCGGCGCGTGCAGCTCGCTCTCGCCCCGCTGGTGCATCAGCGTCAGCGCGTCGCGCAGCGCCGTCGCCTTGGTCACCAGCGCCTGGGCGGCGCGCAGTCCGCGGTAGGTGTCGCCGTGGTGGGCGGGGTTGATCCGGCCGAGCAGGTCGACGACGTCCAGGTAACCGTCGATCAACTCGGCCTCGGCGCGTGTCAGGGCGGGCAGCGGCGGCAGCTCGGGCACCATCGGCGGCTCACCCCCGGCCCTGGGAGCCGGCCGAGCCCTTGCGGCTGGGGATGATCCCGTCCACCAGGCCGTACTCCACGGCCTCCTGGGCGGTCAGGAACAGATCCCGCTCGGTGTCCGCGGCGACCTGCTCCGGCGTCCGCCCGGTGTGCCGGACGAGCATCCCCTCCAGGGCCGCCCGGGTGCGCGCCAGCTCGTCGGCCTGGATGGCGAGGTCGCTCGCCTGACCCTCGACGGGCTCGGGCAGGGACGGCTGGCGGATCGTCATCCGCGCGCCCGGCAGTGCGAACCGCTTGCCGGGAGCGCCGGCCGCCAGCAGCACCGCCGCGGACGAGTCCGCCCGGCCCAGGCAGGTCGTGGACACGTCACAGGTGACGAAGCGGATCGTGTCGTAGAGCGCCGTCAGCGCGCTGAACGAACCGCCGGGGGAGTTGATGTACAGCGCGATGTCCCGGTCCGGGTCCTTGTGCTCCAGATACATGAACTGGGCGGTGACGTCGTTGGCCGCGACGTCGTCGACCGGCGTGCCCAGGAAGACGATCCGTTCCTCCAGCAGCTTCGAGTACGGATCCAGCGTCCGGTGGCCGGAGCTCGTGCGTTCGGTGAACTCGGGCAGGACGTGGCGGGCGGACGGTCGGTGCATGGTGCCCCTCCTTCTGCGTCTGGCGCATCTGTAAAAAATGTACAGGACGTACGTGCCGTTAGAATGGTGCCATGGCCTACGAGATTCCGGTGACGCAAGCCAGGGCTGAACTCGCCGACCTGATCAACCGCGTCGTGTACGGCGGTGAGCGCGTGGTCGTGACCCGGCACGGCAAACCCCTCGTCGCCCTCGTCTCCGCCGCCGACCTGGAGCGACTCGACGAACTCGACCGACCGGCGGAGCAGCCGGTGATCAGCTCGGTCACTGCCGTGCGCGAGGTCGCGTCCGCCCCCCGCGAACAGCACCGGTTCGGCGTGACGGCGGAGTGCCGGGGGCCGAGCCCGTCGTAGCCGCGCCGTATACGGCCCCGCCCCCGACGGCGTCCCGCCCCGGCGGCCTCCCGCGCGCGGACGCGGTCCCGGCACGTCTCGCGGGCGTCACGGGACGCCGGCCCGTCGGAGCGGCGGGGGACGCGACGATCACGACTTGGTTAACGTGCTCGAAATGCGGTCCCACTAGCCTGCCGATCCATGCCACCAGGGGGTTTCCTCCGTGGCCCGCGGCAACCGGGCCCCGCACGGTCCGGAGCGAGGAGGTGAGGCGGGACATGCAACTGACCCCGCACGAGCAGGAGAGGCTGCTGATCCACGTGGCGGCCGACGTCGCCGAGAAGCGCCGCGCCCGCGGTCTCAGGCTCAACCACCCCGAGGCGGTGGCCCTGATCACGTCGCACATCCTGGAGGGCGCGCGGGACGGCCGCACGGTCGCCGAGCTGATGGCCTCCGGCCGCAACCTGCTGACGCGCGACGACGTCATGGAGGGCATCCCCGAGATGGTCCACGACGTCCAGGTCGAGGCCACGTTCCCGGACGGCACCAAGCTCGTCACCGTCCACGACCCGATCGTGTGACGGGGGAGGCCGCCGTGATTCCCGGAGAGATCCTCTTCGCCGAGGACGCGATCGTCTGCAACGAGGGCCGGGAGGTCACCCGGCTCACCGTGCTCAACGCCGCCGACCGGCCGGTCCAGGTCGGCTCCCACTACCACTTCGCCGAGGCCAACCCCGGCCTGGAGTTCGACCGCGCGGCCGCCCGCGGCAAGCGGCTGAACGTCGCCGCCGGCACCGCCGTGCGCTTCGAGCCCGGGATCCCCGTCGACGTCGAACTCGTCGCCCTCGCCGGGGCCCGTGTCGTGCCCGGGCTGCGCGGGGAGACCGGAGGCGCCCTCGATGCCTGAGATCTCGCGGCCCGCCTACGCCGACCTGTTCGGTCCCACGACCGGCGACCGCATCCGGCTCGCCGACACCGACCTGCTGATCGAGATCGAGGAGGACCGCTGCGGCGGCCCCGGGCTCGCCGGCGAGGAGGCGGTGTTCGGCGGCGGCAAGGTCGTCCGGGAGTCCATGGGGCAATCACGGGCCACGCGCGCCGACGGCACGCCCGACACCGTCATCACCGGGGCTGTCGTCGTCGACCACTGGGGAGTGGTGAAGGCCGACGTCGGCATCCGCGACGGGCGGATCACCGGCATCGGCAAGGCCGGCAACCCCGACACGATGGACGGCGTCCACCCGGACCTGGTCATCGGCCCGGAGACCGAGATCATCGCCGGCAACGGGCGGATCCTGACGGCCGGCGCGGTCGACGCGCACGTCCACTTCATCTGTCCCCAGATCGCCGACGAGGCGCTGTCCTCGGGCGTCACCACCCTGGTCGGCGGCGGCACCGGCCCGGCCGAGGGCTCGAAGGCGACCACCGTGACGCCCGGTCCATGGCATCTCGCCCGGATGCTGGAGGCGATGGAGCAGTACCCGCTGAACGTCGGCTTCCTCGGCAAGGGCAACACCGTCTCGCAGGACGCGATGCTGTCGCAGATCCGGGGCGGGGCGGTGGGGCTGAAGCTGCACGAGGACTGGGGCTCGACGCCGGCGGTCATCGACGCCTCGCTGACCGTCGCCGACCGGACCGGCATCCAGGTGGCCATCCACACGGACACCCTCAACGAGGCGGGCTTCGTCGGCGACACGCTCGCCGCGATCGCCGGGCGCGGCATCCACGCCTATCACACCGAGGGCGCGGGGGGCGGGCACGCGCCCGACATCATGACCGTCGTCTCCGAGCCGCACGTGCTGCCCAGCTCGACGAACCCCACGCGCCCCTACACGGTGAACACCGCCGAGGAACACCTCGACATGCTGATGGTGTGTCACCACCTCAACCCTGCTGTCCCGGAGGACCTGGCGTTCGCGGAGTCCCGGATCCGCCCGTCGACGATCGGGGCCGAGGACGTCCTGCACGACCTCGGGGCCATCTCGATCATCTCCTCCGACGCCCAGGCCATGGGCCGGGTCGGCGAGGTGATCCTGCGGACCTGGCAGACGGCGCACGTGATGAAGCGCCGCAGGGGCGCGCTGCCGGGCGACGGCCGGGCCGACAACCACCGCGTGCGGCGCTATGTCGCCAAGTACACGATCAACCCCGCGCTCGCACAGGGCCTGGCGCGCGAGATCGGCTCGGTCGAGAGCGGCAAGCTCGCCGACCTGGTGCTCTGGGAGCCCGCTTTCTTCGGCGTCAAGCCCCATCTGGTCCTCAAGGGCGGCCAGATCGCCTACGCGCAGATGGGCGACGCCAACGCCTCCATCCCGACCCCGCAGCCGGTCCTGCCGCGTCCGATGTTCGGCGCGATCGGCCGGGCGCCCGCGTCGAACTCGGTCAACTTCGTGGCATCGCTGGCGATCGAGGACGGCCTGCCGGAACGGCTGCAGCTCGGCAAGAAGTTCGTCGCCATCGACTCCACGCGCGCGGTGACCAAGGCGGACATGCGGGAGAACGACGCCCGGCCGCGCGTCCAGGTCGATCCGGACAGTTTCGCCGTGCACATCGACGGGGAGCTCGTCGAGGCCACTCCGGCCGCCGAACTGCCCATGGCCCAGCGGTACTTCCTGTTCTGAGATCCGGGCCTGGAGGACATCGACGTGACAAGGGCGGCACTTCTCGTCCTGGCCGACGGCCGCTTCCCCGCGGGAGGGCACGCGCACTCCGGCGGGGCGGAGGCGGCGGTGAAGGCGGGCCGGATCACGGGCGCGGCGGACCTGGAGGCCTTCTGCCGGGGGCGGTTGCACACCGCGGGACTGGTCGCCGCGGCGCTGGCCGCGGCGGCGGCCGCCGGGGCGGACCCGGCCGGGCTGGACGTGGCGGCGGACGCCCGGACGCCGTCCCCCGCGCTGCGGACCACGTCCCGCAGACTGGGCCGCCAGCTGATGAGGGCGGCCCGCGCCACCTGGCCGGACGGCGAACTGGACGCCGTGGCACGCCGGTTCCCCAAGGGCGCTCATCAGCCGGTGGTGCTGGGGCTGGCGGCGCGAGCGGCCGGTCTCGGACCGACGGACGCGGCGTACTGCGCGGTCTACGAGAGCGTCGGCGGACCGGCCACCGCCGTGGTGCGGCTGCTGAGCCTCGACCCCTTCGAGGCGACGGCGGTGCTGGCCCGGCTGGCGCCGGAACTGGACCGGGTGGCCGACCGGGCGGTCACCTCCGCGACCGCGGTGCGGACCGAGGGCGTCGACGTGCTGCCCGCGGCGTCCGCGCCGCTGCTGGAGATCGGGGCGGAGGTGCATGCGGCCTGGCCGGTGCGGCTGTTCGCGTCGTGAGACCTCGCCCTCCCGCCGTCCCTCCCTTCATCTCTCCCTGCCGTCCCTCCCCGCTCCCGCGGGCTTCGTCCCCGGAGCCCCCTCGGCCCTCGAACGGGCCTCGTCATCGCACTCCCCCGGAAGGGGGCCCCAGACGGGCCGAATCGATTGGCCCGGCCGGATTGGAGCCGTTGTGCATCTTGACCACTCCCCGCACGGTCCCGCCGCCCTCAGCGCCGACGCCCGTCGCCCCGACGGCTCGCGCCGCGCCCTGCGCGTGGGACTCGGCGGGCCCGTCGGCTCCGGCAAGACGGCAACCGTCGCCGCCCTCTGCCGGGCCCTGCGCGACCGGTTGTCCCTGGCGGTCGTCACCAACGACATCTACACCCGCGAGGACGCCGAGTTCCTCCTGCGCGAAGCCGTGCTGCCGCCGGAGCGGATCACCGCCGTCGAGACGGGCGCCTGCCCGCACACCGCGATCCGCGACGACATCTCCGCCAACCTCGAAGCCGTGGAGGACCTGGAGGACGAGGTCGGGCCGCTGGACCTGATCCTCGTCGAGTCCGGCGGGGACAACCTCACCGCCACCTTCTCCAAGGGCCTCGTGGACGCGCAGATCTTCGTCATCGACGTCGCCGGCGGGGACGACATCCCGCGCAAGGGCGGGCCCGGCGTCACCACCGCCGACCTGCTGGTCGTCAACAAGACCGACCTCGCGCCGTACGTGGGCTCCGACCTCGCCCGGATGGCGGCCGACGCGAAGGCCCAGCGAGCCGGACTGCCCGTCGTCTTCCAGTCGTTGAGAAGCGAGAGCGGCGTCGCCGACGTCGCCGGCTGGGTGCGGGCACGGCTCGCCGCCTGGACGGCGTGACATGGGCGGTGTGCACGCCACCGCGCGGATCGGGGCGCGCGGCGACGGGCGCGGGGGGACCTCGCTCCCCGTCCTGGAGAGCGACGGCCCGCTCGCCCTGCGGCGCACCCGGGGAGCCGCGTCCGAGGCGCGCGTCATGCTCGTCGGGGCGATGAGCGGTCCCCTCGGCGGTGACCGCTTCGCCGTCGAGGCCGACGTGGGCGGCGGCGCCCGGCTGCGGGTGGGGTCGGCCGCCGCGACCATCGCGCTCCCCGGCCAGACCAAGGAGGGCGCCCGCTACGAGGTGCGCCTCACCGTCGCCGACCGGGGTGAACTGCACTGGCTGCCCGAGCCGTTGATCTCCGCGAAGGGCAGCGACCTGTCCGTCGTCACCCGGGTCGACCTCGACGCCGGAGCGCGGCTCGTCCTGCGTGAGGAGCAGGTGCTCGGGCGGATGCGGGAGGAGCCCGGCCGGCTCGGCAGCCGGCTGGTCGTGCGGATCGCCGGCCGGGTCGTCCTGGACCAGGAACTGACCTGCGGGCCCGGCGCGCCCGGCGGCTGGGACGGCCCCGCCGTGCTCGCGGGACATCGGGCGGTCGGTCAACTTCTGCTCGCGCGACCGGAGTTCGCGGAGCGGCCGATGGAGCCCAGGATCTTCGCGGAGCACGCCTGTGTCATGCCGCTGGCCGGACCCGCCGCCCTGGTCACCGCCGTCGCGCCCGACGGGCTGCGGCTGCGGCGCGTGCTGGACGAGGCGCTCGCCGAGTGGGACATCCGGTGAGCGGTACTTTTCGTTCCGGTTATCGGATTGGCAAAGAAGGTCAACGACACCTTTTCTCAGGCGCCTCACAGCCGCGAGGATCCATCTGCCGCCATAAACCAGGGGAGTTCCCACTTGAAGGACATACGACCGAACAAGCGCACCGCAGCGTTGGGCTCGGCGGGCGTACTCGTCACCGCGACCCTGATCGCGGGTGCCGTCGCGGCGCCCACGGCCGGCGCGGCCAGCGGCCGTCCGGGCCAGGACCGCGAGGCCCGGGGCGCCGCCCTCGCCGCCGAGCGCGCCGCCAAGGCAGGCATCGACTGGCAGGCGTGCCCGGCCGACTGGGGCCTGGAGAAGCCGATCCAGTGCGGCTGGGTCACCGTCCCGCTCGACTACGCCAGGCCGAACGGCAAGAAGATCAAGCTCGCCGTGGACCGCATCGGCAACACGGGCACGGCGAAGGAGCGCCAGGGCGCGCTCGTGTACAACCCCGGCGGGCCCGGCGGCTCCGGTCTGCGCTTCCCGCGCCGCGTCATCACCAAGGCGCCCGTGTGGGCCAACGTGGCCAAGGCCTACGACTTCGTGGGCTTCGACCCCCGCGGCGTCGGCCACTCCGCGCCCATCTCCTGCATCGACCCGCAGGAGTTCGTCAAGGCGCCCAAGGCCGATCCGGTCCCGGACAGCGAGGCCGACAAGCTCGCCCAGATCAAGCTCGCCCGCGAGTACGCCGACGGCTGCTACGAGCGCAGCGGCGAGATGCTGCCCCAGATGACCACGCTGAACACCGTGCGCGACCTGGACGTCATCCGGGCCGCCCTCGGCGAGAAGAAGCTCAACTACCTGGGCGTCTCCTACGGCACCTACATCGGCGCCGTCTACGGCACCCTCTTCCCGGGCCACGTGCGCCGGATGGTCGTCGACAGCGTCGTCAACCCGTCCCGCGAGAAGATCTGGTACCAGGCCAACCTCGACCAGGACGTGGCCTTCGAGGGCCGCTGGAAGGACTGGCAGGACTGGGTCGCCAAGAACGACGCCACCTTCCACCTCGGCGCCACCCGCGCCGCCGTCCAGACCAAGTGGCTCCAGCTGCGCGCCACGGCGAAGAAGAACCCCATCGGCGGCCTGGTCGGTCCGGCGGAGCTGATCTCCTTCTTCCAGAGCGCCCCGTACTACGACTCCTCCTGGGTCCCGATCGCCACCGTCTTCAGCAAGTACGTCGCGGGAGACACCCAGGCGCTCGTCGACGCGGCCGCGCCGGACCTGACCGACACGGCCGGCAACATCTCCTCGGAGAACGGCAACGCCGTCTACACGGCCGTGGAGTGCACCGACGCCAAGTGGCCCACCAGCTGGCGGAAGTGGAACGCCGACAACACGCGGCTCAACAAGGACTACCCGTTCATGACCTGGGCCAACGCATGGCTGAACCTCCCGTGCGCCTACTGGCCGGTCAAGCAGCAGACCCCGGTGGACGTCACCACCCGCAAGGGGCTGCCGCCGGTCCTGATCGTGCAGTCGACCAACGACGCCGCCACCCCGTACGACGGCGCCGTCCAGCTGCACCGGCGCTTCAAGGGCTCGCGTCTGATCACCGAGAAGGGCGCCGGTTCCCACGGCGTGACCGGGCTGGTCAACGCCTGCATCAACCCCCGGGTGGACGCGTACCTCCTCACCGGGAAGCTGGACCGGGCGGACGTCACCTGCGCCCCGCACGCCACGCCCGTGCCGTAAGCACCTTCGGCAGGCAGTGAGGGGCGGCCGGACCGATCCGGCCGCCCCTCCGGCGTCCGCCCCACCCGCCGCGCTCTGTGACGTGACGTCAGTCCTGCCGTGTGCGACGGAACTTGCCGGGCCGGTCCGTCCGCCCGGACTTCGCCTTCGCCTCGGCCTGCTCCGCCTTGGCGACCGCCGCGTACCGGTCCACGTACTCCTGTTCCGACAGCTTCAGGATCGCGTACATGATCTCGTCGGTGATCGCCCGCAGCACGGCCTTCTCGTTCTCCATGCCGAGGTAGCGGGAGAATTCGAGCGGCTCGCCGAAGCGGATCGTCACGGGGTACAGCGTCGGGACCTTCTTGCCGGGCGGCTGCGCCTCGAAGGTGCCGATCATCGCGCAGGGGACCACCGGCGCGCCGGACTTCAGGGCCATCACCGCGACGCCGACCTTGCCCTTGTAGAGGCGGCCGTCGTGCGAGCGGGTGCCTTCCGGATAGATGCCGAGCAACTCGTCCTTGGCGAGCACCCCCAGCCCCTCGCGGATCGCCGCCTGGCCGGCCTCCTTGCCGGAGCGGTCGACCGGGATCTGGCCGGCGCTGCGGAAGAAGGCGGCGGTCAGCCGTCCCTTGACGCCGGGACCCGTGAAGTACTCGGCCTTGGCGAGGAAGGTGATACGGCGCTTCAGGATCGCGGGCATCAGGAAATGGTCCGAGAACGACAGGTGGTTGCCCGCGATGATGGCCGCTCCCGAGTCCGGCACATGCTCCAGGCCCTCGATCCGGGGCCGGAAGAGCAGTCTCAGCAGCGGCCCCAACACCACGTATTTCAGGAGGTAGTAGAACAAAGGGAGTCGCTCCTCGGGTCCGGCGGATCGGCTCGCCGCCGTGTTCCAGCAGGTCAACCGGCATGGCGTGGGGTGTCAGTGTAGGGGCAGGCGGCGACGGCAGGAACCGGGCGGATCCAGCCCGGTCCGGGCTCCTCCCTTCACAGCCGTACGACCACCAGGGCCGTGTCGTCGGTGGCGCCGCCGACAGGCAGGAGCTCGAACAGCACCGCGTCCGCCAGGGTCTCGGGGTCGTCGTCGCGATGCCGGGACAGGGCGTCGGCGAGGCGGTTCAGGCCGGTGTCGATGTCCTCCCGCCGCCGTTCCACCAGGCCGTCGGTGTACAGGACGAGGGTGGCGCCGTCGTCGTAGGTGGTGCACGCCTGGGGCCGGGGGGTCGGGGTGGGGCGGGCGTCGAGCGGCGGGTCGGTGGCCCGGTCGAGGCACTCCACGTGGCCGTCGGCGTGGACGAGCATCGGCGGCGGGTGCCCGGCGCTGCTGTAGGCGATCGTGTGGTGGTCGAAGTCGATGAACGTGGTGACCGCGGTGGCCGACTCGGCGCCGTCCACGACGTGCGCGTACCGGCCGAGGACGTTCAGCGCCTCGGCCGGCCCCTCGGCCACCCGGGAGGCGGCGCTGAGCGCGCTGCGCAGCTGGCCCATCACCCCGGCGGCCTCCAGCCCGTGCCCGACGACGTCGCCGACCGACACGCCGATGCGGTTGCCGCCGACCAGGTCGACCAGGTCGTACCAGTCCCCGCACACGTTGAGCGCGCCGACCGCCGGCCGGTAGCGCACGGCCGCCCGGTGGTGTCCCACCTGCCGGCGAGCCGGCAGCATCGCCTCCTGGAGGGCGATCGCCACCTCGCGTTCCCGGGCGTGCGCCAGGCGCAGCCGCTCGTTGAGCTCCTGCAGCTCACGGGCCCGGGTGTACAGCTCGGCCTCCAGGACCCGGCCCCGGCTCCCGTGTCCGTCGCCCCCGCGTCCGCCGCGCGCCCGGATCAGTTCGGTGACCTCCTCGACGCGGTGCACCAGCAGGACCACCGACCCGTCCGGGCCATGGACCGGCGCGTTGACCGGGCTCCAGTAGCGCTCGTCCCATTCGCCGGGCCGCTCGACCGACTCCACGTCGTAGCGCTGCAGCGCCATGGCGTCCCGCTCGCCGGTGGCCAGCACCCGGCGCAGCGAGGCCTCCAGGTTGCGCATGCCGCTCGCGGCCGCGTCGTTGGGGTTGTCGGGGAAGACGTCGAAGAGGTGCCGGCCGATCATCTGGTCGCGACTGCGGCCCGTCGCGCGCAGGAACTCGACGTTGACGTCCGCGTACACCAGTCCGGGTGTCAGCAGCGCCACCATGCCGGGCAGGGCCTGGAAGACCGCCGCGTAGTCGATCGCCGTGTCGTTCATGGCTCGCGCCCCATCCGCCGGTTTCGCGCCATTTTCTCATGTGTCGCGGTATATCGGCTCGTCGTTCGTCCGCCGGGGACCCGTGAGCGGTCGCTCGGCCCGGACGGCCTTGCCCGCCGGGAGAATCCGGGCGCCCCACGGCCGGGCGCCCCGGGAGACCGGCAACAGGCCGCGGCCGCCCTCGTCGGCGGCGCGCGGACGGCGCAAGGGTGTGGTGGCCCGCCGTCGAAACCTCGCAGGGTGCGGTGGCGCCGCCGTCGCAGACCTCGCAGATCCGGGTGCTCGCGGATCAGCCGCGGCCGGATCGGTCCGATCGCGGAGCGGCCGGGCCCCCGGGCCACCCCGGTGCCCCGGCCGCTCCCGCGGTGTCCTTCAGCTCCCCTGCGTCAGCACCCTCTCCAGCGAGGCCAGCGCCGAGACCAGTTCGTCGGCGGTGATCGTCAGCGGCGGCGCCAGCCGGACGGTCGAGCCGTGGGTGTCCTTGACCAGTACGCCCTCCCGCATGAGGCGCTCGCTCACCTCGCGGCCGGTGCCCAGCGCCGGGTCGACGTCGACGCCCGCCCACAGCCCCCTGGCCCGGAAGCCGACCACACCCTTGCCGACCAGCCTGGAGAGCCCGTCCCGCAGGACGACGCCCAGCTCGGCCGCCCGGCGCTGGAACTCGCCCGTCTCCAGCAGCTCCACCACCGCCGTGCCGACGGCCGCGGCCAGCGGGTTGCCGCCGAAGGTCGACCCGTGCTCCCCGGGCCGCAGCACCGACAGCACCTCCCGCCGGGCCACCACCGCCGACACCGGCACGATGCCGCCGCCCAGCGCCTTGCCGAGCAGCAGCACGTCGGGCGTCACCCCCTCGTGTTCCACGGCCAGCGTGCGGCCGGTGCGTCCGAGGCCGGACTGGATCTCGTCCGCGACGAAGAGGCAGTTCGTCCGCCTGGTCAGCTCCCGCACCCCGGCCAGGTAGCCGTCGTCGGGCACGATCACGCCCGCCTCGCCCTGGATCGGCTCGATCAGCACCGCCGCCGTCGTCTCGTCGACCGCCGCCTCCAGCGCGGCCAGGTCGTTGTACGGGACCACGCGGAAGCCCGGTGTGAACGGTCCGAAGCCCGCCCGGGCCGTCTCGTCCGTCGAGAAGCTCACGATGGTCGTGGTGCGGCCGTGGAAGTTGTCCGCGGCGACCACGATCGTCGCCCGGTCGGCGGGCACGCCCTTCACCTCGTACGCCCACTTGCGCGCCACCTTGACGGCGCTCTCCACCGCCTCCGCGCCCGTGTTCATCGGCAGGACCATGTCCAGGCCGGTCAGCCGGGCGAGCCGCTCGGCGAACCCGGCCAGGCGGTCGTTGTGGAACGCGCGGGACGTGAGCGTGAGCCGGTCCAGCTGGCGGTGGGCCGCCTCGACCAGCACCGGATGGCGGTGGCCGAAGTTGAGGGCCGAGTAGCCGGCCAGCATGTCGAGGTAGCGGCGGCCCTCGACGTCCTCCACCCATGCTCCCTCGGCGCTCGCGACGACCACGGGCAGCGGATGATAGTTGTGCGCGAGCACGGGCTCCTCGGCGCGGATCAGATCGGCGGAGGAGCGGGCGGGCACGACGGGTGCGGTCATGGACGGATCTCCTGGGTGCAGCACTTGATGCCGCCGCCGGCCTTCCGGAACTCCGAGAGGTCGACGGGGACGGGGACGTAGCCGCGCTCGCCGAGCCGCGCGGCGAGGGCCTCGGCCTGGGGCGCGATGAAGACATGGCGACCGTCGGAGACCGAGTTCAGACCGAACGCCACGGCGTCGTCGCAGGTGGCGAGCACCGCGTCCGGGTACAGCCGGGCGAGCACCGCACGGCTGCCGGGGGAGAACGCCTGCGGGTAGTACGCGATGTTTGCGTCGTGCCCGTCGTCCAGGACGAACAGCGCCGTGTCCAGGTGGTAGAAGTGCGGGTCCACCAGGGTCAGGCTGATCACCGGATGGCCGAAGAACTCCTGAACCTCCCGGTGTGCCTCCCGCGTCGTGCGGAACCCGGTGCCGGCCAGCACATGGCGGCCGGTCCATACCAGGTCCCCCTCGCCCTCGCAGACCGACTCGGGCCGGTGGACGTCGTAGCCCGCCGCGCGGAACCAGGTGTCGTAGTGGTCGGACTCGGGCCGCCGCTCCGGCGCGTGGAAGAGGGAGCCGAAGACCCGGCCCGCCACCACGACCGCCGAGTTGGCGGCGAAGACCATGTCGGGCAGACCGGGGGCCGGCTCCACGCTGTCCACGGTGTGGCCGTGCGCCCGGTAGGCGCGGATCAGCGTCTGCCACTGCTCCTGGGCGAGGTCGACGTCGACGGGGGTGTCGGGACGCATCCAGGGGTTGATCGCGTACCGCACGGCGAAGTGCCGGGGTTCGCAGACGAGGTAGCGCCGGGAGCGCCCCACGCGGGTTTCGGTCACAGAGGGATTCCTCCGTTTCCCTGCGGGTGTCGACTGAGGGTTGACACCACGGTAGGAACTGACAGGCACGCACGACAAGGAACGGGCATTGCGTGTCCGCGCAGTAATGCTGCGTGATGATCCCGGCGAACGCAGGCTTGCTGCGCGCGAACGGGTTTATTCCGGAGCGGGCTGGGTCGCGCCGGCCTCCGGGCTGTCCGGCAGCAGATGCGACAGCACCATCACGCTGATCGTCTTGCGGATGAACGGCTCGGCGCGGATCCGCTCCAGCACGTTCTCGAAGTGCTCCACGTCCCGCGCCCGCACGTGCAGCAGGGCGTCCGCCCCGCCCGTCACCGTCATCGCCGCGGTGATCTCCGGATGGTTGCGCACCACCTCCGCCAGACGGCGGGGCGGAGCCGCGCCCTCGCAGTACACCTCCACGTACGCCTCGGTGCGCCACCCCAGCGCCGACGGCTCCACCGTCGCCGTGAAACCGGTGATCACCCCGGTGTCCCGCAGCCGGTCCACCCGGCGCTTGACGGCCGTCGAGGACAGGCCGATCGCCGTACCGATCTCGGCGAAGCTCGTCCTGGCGTTCGCCATCAGAGCGGTGATGATCTTCCGGTCGAGCTCGTCGAACGGGGCGGGCGCGCTGTTCATGCGGGCACTGTAGGACAGCGCGCGCGGCGGCACCCCCGTACGTGTCCAGCGGTGCGGATCGCCCCTACACTCCACCTTCATGCTGCGCGCCCTCGCCGTCGACGACGAACGCCCCTCGCTGGAAGAGCTGCTCTACCTGCTCACCGCGGACCCCCGCATCGGCAGCGTGGAGGGCGCGGGCGACGCGACCGAGGCGCTGCGCCGCATCAACCGGGCCCTGGAGTCCGGACCGCAGGGCCCCGAGGCCGTCGACGTCGTCTTCCTCGACATCCAGATGCCCGGCCTCGACGGCCTCGACCTGGCCCGTCTCCTCACCGGCTTCGCCAGGCCGCCCCTGGTCGTCTTCGTCACCGCCCACGAGGACTTCGCCGTCCAGGCCTTCGACCTCAAGGCCGTCGACTACGTCCTCAAGCCCGTGCGCAAGGAACGCCTCGCCGAGGCGGTCCGCCGCGTCGTCGAACGCAGGGCCGCCGAACTGCGCGGGGCCGCGCCGCCGATCCCCGTGCACGAGCCCGACCCGGACCACATACCCGTCGAACTCGGCGGCGTCACCCGCTTCGTCGCCGTCGACGACATCACCCACGTCGAGGCCCGGGGCGACTACGCGCGCCTGCACACCGACCGCGGCAGCCACCTCGTCCGGATCCCGCTGTCCACCCTCGAGGAGCGCTGGCGCGCCCGCGGCTTCGTCCGCATCCACCGCCGCCACCTCGTCGCCCTGCGCCACATAGGCGAACTGCGCCTGGACGCGGGCACGGTGAGCGTCCTGGTCGGCGGCGAGGAACTCCAGGTCAGCCGCCGTCACGCCCGCGAACTGCGCGACCTGCTGATGAGGAGGCCCTAGCCGTGCCGCACCCGGACCCCGCCGACCGCCGCGTCGTCGTCACCGGCCCCGCTCGCCGCACACTCCCGCACGCGCGGCTGCGCTCGCGCGGCCGGCACCCCCACGCCTTCGGCTCCTACCGCCCGCGCACCGAGATAGACGAGCAGACCACCCTCGGCCATACCTATGTCCGCTCCCTGATGCGCTCCCAACTGCGCGCCGCCCTCACGGTGTTCGCGGTCCTCACGCTCCTCGTCGGCCCGCTGCCCCTGCTGTTCGCGGCGATGCCCGACGCCCACCGGCTGGAGTGGGCGGTCCTCGGCTTCTGCCTCTACGCCCCGCTCGTCCTGCTCGCCCGCTGGTACGTGCGCCGCGCCGAGCGCAACGAGCGGGACTTCGTGCGGCTGGTCGAGGACCGGTGAACCCGACGTTCGCCGTCCCGGCCGTCGCCCTGGTCGTGGTCGCGACCGTGCTCGTCGGGGCGTTCGGCCTGCGCATCTCCCGCACCACCTCCGACTTCTACGTCGCCTCCCGCACCGTCGGCCCCCGCCTCAACGCGGCCGCCATCAGCGGCGAGTACCTCTCCGCCGCCTCCTTCCTGGGCATCGCCGGCCTCGTCCTCGTCCAGGGACCGGACATGCTCTGGTACCCGGTCGGCTACACCGCCGGCTATCTGGTCCTGCTGCTGTTCGTGGCCGCCCCGCTGCGCCGCTCGGGCGCCTACACCCTCCCCGACTTCGCCGAGGCCCGGCTCGCCTCACAGGCGGTCAGACGGCTCGCGGGCGGCTTCGTGGTCGGCGTGGGCTGGCTCTATCTCATCCCCCAGCTCCAGGGCGCTGGACTGACGTTGACCGTGCTGACCGGCGCCCCCGACTCGCTCGGCGGACTCATCGTCGCCGTGGTGGTCACGGCGACCGTCGCCGCGGGCGGCATGCGCAGCATCACCTTCGTGCAGGCCTTCCAGTACTGGCTCAAGCTCACCGCCCTCCTCGTCCCCGCCCTGTTCCTGGCACTCGCCTGGCAGGGCGACGGCGCCCCCCGCGGCGCCTTCGAGGAACCGCCCGCCTTCCGCGACCGGCGGGTCGTGCGGGTCGACGCCACCCTCGACCTCCGACTGGAGCGCCCGCTGACCGTCACGGTGGACGGCACGGTCGACGGCCGTCCGCACGAGGGCGCCGTCCTGCGGCTGGCCGCCGGCTCCCACCACATCGAGCGGGGCGCCCGCCTCACCTTCGCCCGCGGCGCCGAGGTGCCCACCGCCGAGCGCGGCAGCAACGGCGGCATGTCGACGTCCCTGGCCGCCGGCCGCGAGGAACGCCCGCTGTACGCCACCTACGGGCTGATCCTCGCCACGTTCCTCGGCACCATGGGCCTGCCGCACGTGGTCGTCCGCTTCTACACCAGCCCGCACGGGGTGGCCGCCCGCCGCACCACGGTCGCCGTCCTCGCGCTGGTCGGCGCCTTCTACCTCCTGCCGCCCCTCTACGGCGCCCTCGGCCGTCTCTACACCCCCGAACTCACCCTCAGCGGCGACGCCGACGCCGCCGTCCTGCTGCTGCCCGACCGGGTGATCGGCGGCCTGGGCGGCGACCTGCTGGGCGCGCTGATCGCCGGGGGCGCGTTCGCCGCGTTCCTGTCCACTGCGTCCGGGCTGACGATGGCCGTGGCGGGCGTCCTCACCCAGGACGTGCTGCCGGCCAGAGGCGTGCGGCACTTCCGCCTGGGCACCGGACTGGCCATGGCCGCGCCCCTCGCCGCGAGCTTCCTGGTCGGCGGCCTGCCGGTGGCCGACGCCGTCGGGCTGGCCTTCGCGGTGTCGGCGTCCTCCTTCTGCCCGCTGCTGGTCCTCGGCATCTGGTGGCGGCGGCTGACCCCGCCCGGCGCGGCCGCCGGGATGCTGGTGGGCGGCGGGTCGGCGTTCGTCGCCGTCGCCGCGACCATGGCGGGCCTGCCGGGCACGGGCGCCGTGCACGCCCTGCTCGCCTGGCCCGCGCTGTGGTCCGTGCCGCTGGGCTTCCTCACCATGATCCTGGTGTCCCTGGCCACCCCGGGGCGCGTCCCGGCTGGCACCGCGGCGATCCTGGCCCGCTTCCACCTGCCGGAGGAACTGGGCGCACAGGAGCTGCGGGCCTCGGAGGCGAGGGCATGAGCAGCTTCCTCGCGGGCGTGTGCATCGCGATCCTGCCGTTCCTCGCCGCCGGCTTCTGGCTGGGCCGCCGCACCGCCCGCCCGCAGAGCCTGGGCGGCCTGGGCACCCCCGTCGAGCACGCCACCTTCCAGACCCTGCACACCGCCGCCCTCGCCACGCCCCCGCTACGGGCCGGCCTCACGGAGGAGACCGCCCGCAGGTCAGCTCGCAGACTGCGCACCCTGCTCGGCACGGACGCCCTGTGCCTGACCGACCAGAAGGATGTGCTGGCCTGGGACGGAGTGGGATCCCATCACCGCGCCGAGATCATGGAGCGACTGGCCGGCCCCCTGGCGAGCGGCCGCGGCGAGGCCTTCCGCCTCACCTGTGAGCACGCCGACTGCCCCGTCCGCTGGGCCGTGGTCGCCCCCCTCACCGTCGACGACCGGGTGCACGGGGCCCTCGTCGCGTGCGCGCCCCGCGAGTCCGCCGTCCTGGTCCGGGCGGCTGCGGAGGTGGCCCGCTGGGTGAGCGTCCAGCTGGAGCTGGCCGACCTCGACCAGTCCCGCACCAGACTCATCGAGGCCGAGATCAAGGCCCTGCGCGCCCAGATCTCCCCGCACTTCGTGTTCAACTCGCTCGCCGTGATCGCCTCGTTCGTGCGCACCGACCCCGAGCGCGCCCGTGAACTCCTCCTGGAGTTCGCCGACTTCACCCGCTACTCGTTCCGCCGGCACGGCGACTTCACCACCCTCGCCGACGAACTGCACGCCATCGACCACTACCTCGCCCTGGTCCGGGCACGCTTCGGCGACCGCCTCGCCGTCACCCTCCAGATAGCCCCCGAGGTCCTGCCGGTGGCCCTGCCCTTCCTGTGTCTGCAGCCGCTCGTGGAGAACGCCGTCAAACACGGACTGGAGGGCAAGGCCGACGCATGCCACATCCGGATCACCGCGCAGGACGCGGGCGCCGAGGCACTGGTCGTCATCGAGGACGACGGCGCGGGCATGGACCCGGTCGCGCTGCACCGCATCCTGGCCGGCGAGGCCAGCCCGTCCGGCGGCATCGGCCTGTCCAACGTGGACGACCGGCTGCGCCAGGTCTACGGGGACGACCACGGCCTCGTCATCGAGACCGCCCTCGGAGCGGGCATGAAGATCACCGCCCGGCTGCCGAAATACCAGCCGGGCGTTCACTCGGCGGGCCGCCTCGCCCCCGGCTGATCAGCCGGTCCGCAGCACGGCCAGGGCGAGCGTGATCAGCCCCAGCACGACCCAGCCGAACCACAGCCAGCCGTTGCTGCCGAGCGCCACCGTGTAGGCGGTGACCATGACGAGCCCGCCGACGGTGAGCACTCCCATGGTCTTGGTGGAACTGTCCGTGGTACCGGCCATCGCGACACCCTCCTGTGGGCCGCCCCTCCGCAGGGCGTGTTCCCCCTCCATGGTGCCCCGGGTTCAGCGTCCGCGTGCGCCGAGTGACGCAAGATAGGCGTTGTACGCCTCCAGCTCCTGGTCCCCGTCGCGGTCGGCGGCCCGGTCCTTGCGCTTCGCCTGCCGCTGTTCGGAGCCGTACCACTGGAACAGCAGCGCTATCAGCACCAGTACGGACGGGACCTCGCTGAACGCCCAGGCGATGCCGCCCGCCGCGTTCTGGTCGGCCAGCGCGTCGATGCCGAGGGAGGCGGGCGGGTTCTTGAACGTCTCCACCATCGGCTCCGAGGCCATCATCAGCGCGATGCCGAAGAACGCGTGGAACGGCATGCCCGCGAACAGCTCCAGCATCCGCATCAGGTAGCCCGGCCGGTTCGGCCCCGGGTCCACGCCGATGATCGGCCAGAAGAACACCACGCCGACCGCCAGGAAGTGCACCATCATCGCGAGGTGCCCCGTCCTGGAGCCCATCAGGAAGTCGAACAGCGGTGTGAAGTACAGCGCGTAGAGACTCGCGATGAACAGCGGGATGGTGAAGGCGGGGTGGGTGACGATCCGCATGTACCGGCTGTGCAGGAGCATCAGCAGCAGCTCCCGGGGCCCCTTGCGGCCCCGGCCGGCGGCCGGCAGCGCGCGCAGCGCGAGCGTCATGGGCGCGCCGAGAAGGATCAGGATCGGCGACAGCATGCTGATCACCATGTGCTGCACCATGTGCACGCTGAACATGACCATGCCGTAGTCGTTCAGACCGGTGCACATCACCAGCGCGACGGTCAGCACGCCGACCACGAACGACACCGTCCGCCCGGCCGACCACGAGTCGCCGCGTCGCCGCAGCCGCAGCACGCCCCATGCGTACAGGCCGAGTCCCACGACACAGGCGACGAGGAAGAACGGGTCCGCCGACCACTGAAGGCCGCGTCCCAGCGTGAACGGCGGCAGATCCATGGTCATGCCGTGCCCGCTGTGATCCATTGCGCCGGCTCCTGATTCGTGGGGGGTTGTACGTTTCCTGCCGCCCCAAGAGTAGAACCGCCCCCGGCGATCTCTGTCACCGGGGGCGGCTGGAGTCGTGGCGCTCCTACAGGACGGTCTCGGCCTCCTCGTACCGCTCCGCCGGAACCGTCTTCAGCGTCTCGACGGCCTCCGACAGCGGCACCATGACGATGTCCGTGCCGCGCAGGGCCGTCATCCGGCCGAACTCGCCCCGGTGCACGGCCTCCACCGCGTGCCAGCCGAACCGGGTGGCCAGCACCCGGTCGTAGGCGGTCGGCGTGCCGCCGCGCTGCACATGACCCAGGATGACCGGCCGGGCCTCCTTGCCGAGCCGGGACTCCAGCTCGATGGACAGCTGCCGGGCGATGCCGGCGAACCGCTCGTGCCCGTAGACGTCCTTGCCGCCCTCGTCGAAGGCCATGCCGCCGGGAGCGGGCTTCGCGCCCTCCGCCGCCACGACGATCGCGAACCGCTTCCCCGCCTCGAACCGCTCGCCGACCCGGCGGGCCAGCTCCTCGATGTCGAAGGGCCGTTCCGGCACGACGATGGCGTGCGCGCCCGCCGCCATGCCGGAGTGCAGCGCTATCCAGCCGGTGTGGCGCCCCATGACCTCGACGACCAGAACCCGCTGGTGCGACTCGGCGGTCGTCTTCAGCCGGTCGAGGGCCTCGGTCGCGACGCCGACGGCCGTGTCGAAGCCGAAGGTGACGTCGGTGACGGCGATGTCGTTGTCGATGGTCTTGGGCACGCCCACGATGGGCAGCCCGCTGTCGGACATCAGCCGGGCTGCCTTGAGGGTCCCCTCACCGCCGATCGGGATGATCGCGTCGAGACCGAGCTCCTCGACGTGGCCCCGGGCGCGCTCCACACCGTCGCGCAGATGCGAGGGCTGGACCCGGGAGGAACCGAGGATCGTGCCGCCGCGGGCGAGGATGCCGCCCACCGCGTCGAGGTCGAGCTTGAGGTAGTCGCACTCCAGGAGGCCCTTCCAGCCGTCCCGGAAGCCGATGACCTCGTCGCCGTGGTCGGCGACGGCGCGGTGCACGACGGACCGGATGACGGCGTTCAGGCCGGGGCAGTCGCCGCCGGACGTGAGGACACCAATGCGCATAGCCCGAAACAACCTTCTTCACGAGGGCCGGTCCGGACCACGCTGTCCGGCTCGAATCCCCGCCACCCTAGCGGCAGGAGGGGGCGGGGCCGAAGCACGCGTCCGCCTGCTGGACGTGCCTGCTCACCTGTGCGGGCGTAGCGCCAGACGGGCTGCTGACGGCACCCTGAAGATCAGGTGAACGTACAGGTCACGCAGGCTGCTGAGCGGAGGCGATGCGCTCGTTGCGGAGCGCCTCGTACCAGTGGTCGTCGATCGGCGGCAGCGCGTTGACGTCGAGCGCCAGCTTCAGCAGCAGGTCGGCGATCAGCGGGTTGCGCGCCAGCACCGGGCCGTGCATGTACGTGCCGAACACGGTGTCGCTGTAGGCGCCCTCGGTGCCGTCGCCGGTGCCGTTGCCCCTGCCGAGGGTGACGCGGGCGAGCGGGCGGGCGGTCGGACCGAGGTGGGTGATGCCCTGGTGGTTCTCGAACCCGGTCAGCGGGGGCAGGCCGAGCCGCGGGTCGATGTCCCCGAGGACGTCGCCGACGCAGCGCTCGCCCTCGCCGCGCGTCGTCGTCACGTCCAGCAGGCCGAGGCCGGGCTCGCGCTGGCCGAGGTCGTTGACGAACTCGTGGCCCAGGATCTGGTAGCCGGCGCAGACCGCGAAGACGATCGCGCCGTTGTTCACCGCCTGGTACAGGTGGCCGTCCCGGCGCAGCCGCTCCGCCGCGAGCCGCTGCGGCCGGTCCTCGCCGCCGCCGATGAGGTAGATGTCGCCGGAGGTCGGGATCGGCTGGTCGCTGCGCACGTCGAGCCGGGCCACGTCCAGCCCGCGCTGCCGGGCGCGCCGCTCGACGACGAGGGCGTTGCCCTGGTCGCCGTAGGTGCTCAGCAGGTCCGGGTAGATCCACACCAGCCGCAGTTGGTTGTCGCTCATGGGAACGTCCTTCGGGGTCAGTTGCCGACGCGGCGGCGGAGGTCCTGGAACGCGGTGTAGTTCGCGATGACCTCGATCCGGCCCGGCGGCGCCTGCTGCACGGCCTGGTCGAGGTTCTCGCACACCTGGAAGTGCTGGTTGGCGACCTCCAGGCGCACCGCCAGGTCCAGCTTGCGGTCGCCGACGACGAAGATCGGGTGACCGGTCAGCCGGGTGTAGTCGACGTCCCACAGCCAGGAGGTGTCGGTGCCGTCGGCGCCGCGCGCGTTCACCGAGAGGATCACCGGCGTGGGCGGCGGATCGATCAGGCTGAACGTCTCGAGCCAGCCCGCGGGGTTCTTCGCGAGCAGCAGGCGCAGGTCGCGGCCCTGGAACTGGACGACGTCGTAGCGCCCGGCGACGGCCTGCACCGCGTACATCCGCTCCAGCGCCACCTGCGGCGGCACCCCGAAGACGGCGGCCACGGCGGCGGAGGAGGCGGCGTTGGCCTTGTTGGCGCGGCCCGGCAGCTGCAGGTGGATGGGCCAGGCGGACCCGTGCGGGTCCAGGACGTGGTCGCCGCTGAGCGCCCAGCTGGGCGTGGGGCGCCGGAACCCGCACTCGCCGCAGAACCAGTCGTCCCCGGGCCGCTGCATGACGCCGCCGCAGGACGGGCACGACCAGGCGTCGTCCTTCCACATCTGCCCGGCGGCGACCCAGACGACGTTGGGGGAGGAGGAGGCCGCCCACACCACCAGCGGGTCGTCGGCGTTGGCGACGACGACCGCCTTGGAACCGGCGAGGCCCTCACGCCAGTTCTCCGCGAGCATGCGGGTCTCGGCGGCGCGGTCCAGCTGGTCGCGGGAGAGGTTGAGCAGCGCGATGCACTTGGGGGCGGTGTCCCGGGCCACGCCCGCGAGGTACTTCTCGTCGACCTCGATCACGCCGTAGCGGGCCTCGGAGCCGCCCGCGAGAGCGGAGGTGATGCCGGCCGGCATGTTGGCGCCCAGCGCGTTGGACACGACCGGCCCGGCGGCCCGCAGCGCCTCGGCGATCAACCGGGTCGTGGTGGTCTTGCCGTTGGTCGCCGAGACGAGGATCACGTCCAGGTTCTGGGCGAGCCGGGCGAGGAGGTCGGGGTCGAGCTTGAGCGCCACCCGGCCGCCGATCACCGAACCGCTGCCGCGCCCCGCCGCGCGCGACGCCGCCGCGACCGCCTTGCCGGCGGTCACGGCGATCTTGGCCCGCGGCGTGAGCGGGTCCGAGTTGCCTGCCATCAGTTCTCGATCCTCCTTGCGTACGCGCCGCGCCTCTGCCGTACGGCAACGTGGTAGGCGGTCAGCCTATCGAGATCCCCTCGCACTCCCGAATCCCGGGACCGCCTCCCGTCCGTGGACGGCATGCGCGTGTCAGGAAGGACCGTACCCTTGCCGGATGCGACACCGTTCCATCCCGGGCGCCCACGGGCGCGTCCGGCCCCTCACCCTGCTCGGCGACCCCGTGCTGCACGCCCGTTGCGAGGACGTCACCGGCTTCGGCCCCGAACTCGCCCGTCTCGTCGAGGACATGTTCGCCACGATGTACGCGGCCGGGGGGGTCGGCCTGGCGGCCAACCAGGTCGGCGAGTCCCTGCGGGTGTTCGTCTACGACTGCCCGGACGACGACGACGTCCGCCACCTGGGCCATGTGGTGAACCCGAGACTGGTCGGCACGGACGGCGTCGTGCTGCGCGGCCCGGAGGGGTGTCTGTCCCTGCCGGGCCTGGAGGCGGGGACGGAGCGTTACGACGAGGCGGTGGTCGAGGGCTTCACGGCCGCGGGGGAACCGGTCACCGTGCGCGGCACCGGGTTCTTCGCCCGGTGCCTGCAGCACGAGGCCGACCATCTGGACGGCCGGGTGTACGCGGACCGGGTGACGGGCCTGCGCGGGCGCAGGCTGTCCCGTCAGGTGCGCAGGGCCGCGTGGAGCGGCTGAGCGCGGGCGCCCCGCGGCACGGGGCCCCGGCGCCTCAGAAGCCGGGACCGCCGACCTTGTCGCCGGCCGCCGCGAGGCGGCCCCACAGCAGGTCGGCCAGACTGCGCACCAGCTCCGCCCGGGAACAGGGCCGTTCGCCCAGCCACCAGTCGCCCGCCGCGTGCATCATCCCGACGATCCCGTGCCCCCAGACCCGCGCGAGCTGCCGGCCGCCGGGCCCGAGGTCCAGACGGTCCCCGATGACCTGGGCGAGTTCCTCGCCCATCCGGCGCAGCAGAGGAGCGGAGTGTTTGCCGACGTCGAACCCGTGCTCGCCGGCCGATCCGTCGGACGGGTGCATCAGGAACCGGTACACCTGCGGCCGGGCCTCGATGGCGGCCAGATAGGTGTCGAGGGTCGCCTCGACCCGCTCCCGCCGCTCCGCCGGAGCGTCCAGCGCGGCGCGCAGCGAGTCGAGCAGCGCGTCGGTGTGCCGCTTGGCGAGGGCGGCGTACAGGCCTCCCTTGTCGCCGAAGTGGCGGTAGAGGATGGGTTTGGTGATGCCGGCCTCGGCCGCGATGGCGTTCATCGAGGCCTGTGGGCCGTCGCGCAGCACCACCCGGTCGGCGGCCTCCAGCAGTTCGCGCCGTCGGCGGTCGGCGGACCGCTGTTGCCCGGTCCGCTGCGTGGTGTCCATGTGCTCTCCCCACCCGTGCTTGTTCGGTGACGCCTGCGCAAACTAACACCTGACAGCAGCCTGACATCGAACGGGCCGAAGGGCTCCGGCCCCGTCACCAGGAGTTGACTTTTCCTACCGACCGGTAACAGACTCTCGAGTTACCGCTAGTAACACACGTTCCGCCGCTGGAGGGGACATGGCCGAGTTCACCATGGAGCTCAACGACGAACAGAAGGAGGTCCGGGACTGGCTGCACGGCTTCGCCGCCGACGTCATCCGCCCCGCGGCCGCCGAATGGGACGAGCGTGAGGAGACTCCCTGGCCGGTCATCCAGGAGGCCGCGAAGGTCGGCATCTACTCCCTCGACTTCTATGCACAGCAGTACTTCGACCCCACCGGCCTCGGCATCCCGATGGCGATGGAGGAACTGTTCTGGGGCGACGCGGGCATCGCCCTGTCGATCGTGGGCACGGGCCTCGCCGCCGTAGGCGTCCTGGCCAACGGGACCGAGGAGCAGATCGGCACCTGGATCCCCCAGATGTACGGCGACGCGAGCGACGTCAAGGTCGCCGCCTTCTGCTCCTCCGAGCCCGACGCCGGCTCGGACGTGGCCTCCCTGCGCACCCGTGCCGTGTACGACGAGGCCAAGGACGAGTGGGTGCTCAACGGCACCAAGACCTGGGCGACCAACGGCGGCATCGCCAACGTCCACGTCGTCGTCGCGGCGGTGGACACCGAGCTGGGCTCCAAGGGACACGCCTCCTTCATCGTCCCGCCGGGCACACCGGGCCTGGCCCAGGGCCAGAAGTTCAAGAAGCACGGCATCCGCGCCTCGCACACCGCCGAGGTCGTCCTCGACGGTGTGCGCGTCCCCGGGTCCTGCCTCCTCGGCGGCAAGGAGAAGCTGGACGAGCGACTGGCGCGGGCGCGCGAACGGGCGAAGTCGGGCGGCGAGCGCTTGAAGAACGCGGCGATGGCCACGTTCGAGGCCTCACGCCCCGCCGTGGGCGCGATGGCCGTCGGCACGGCCCGCGCCGCCTACGAGGTGGCCCTCGACTACGCGAAGACCCGTCAGCAGTTCGGCCGCCCGATCATCGACAACCAGGGCGTCGCCTTCCAGCTCGCGGACATGCGCACGCAGATCGACGCCGCGCGGCTGCTGGTCTGGCGCGCCTCCTGGATGGCGGTCAACGGGAAGCCCTTCACGGCGGCCGAGGGCTCGATGTCGAAGCTGTACGCCAGCGAGACCGCGAAGAAGGTCACCGCGCAGGCGATCCAGATCCTCGGCGGCAACGGCTACACCCGCGAGTACCCGGTGGAGCGCATGCACCGCGACGCCGCGATCTACACCATCTTCGAGGGTACGAGCGAGATCCAGCGCCTGGTGATCGCCAGGACGCTCTCGGGGATGCCCATCCGGTAGGCACGGCGGCCGCGGATGCGCGGGGGCCGGTCGCGCGGTCCCCACCCGCCTTCGGACAGGTGCGGCCGACGTATCCCGGCGGGGCGGGGAACCGCGCGACCCGCCACGGACCGCCCGCACCGGCGAAGGCCCCGACCTTTACGGCGTCCCGCCGCTGCTGTGCGCGATGCACGCCACGTCGATGCGGTCGGCCAGCTTGGCCAGTTCGATGGTCAGGGCGGCCACCGTGTCCTCGTCCAGCCCGTCCGCGCCGGCCTCGACGAGGTGCAGCCACCGCCCTCCCAGCGTGCGGAGCAGCTTGCTCACGTCGGCCGCGGCCACCTGCAAGGTCCCGCGGTCATCGACGATCAGAGGCAGAGTCACTTCGCGGTTCACACCGGGATCGTAGCCGCGCGGTGCTCACGCACCGTGCCAAACCGTGGTGATGTTGCAGAACTCCCGGATTCCGTGCCCCGACAGCTCACGGCCGTACCCGGACCGCTTCACCCCGCCGAACGGGAAGCCCGGATGGGACGCCGTCATCCCGTTGACGAACACCGCGCCGGCCTCCAGATCCCGGACGAACCTGTCGACCTCGGCCTCGTCGCGCGTCCACACGTTGGAACTCAGGCCGAACGGCGAGTCGTTGGCGATGAGGACCGCCTCGTCCAGGCCGTCCGCCCGGTACAGGGTCGCGACCGGCCCGAACGCCTCCTCCCGGTGGATGCGCATCTCGCGCGTGACGCCGGCCAGGACGGTCGGCGGGTAGTACCAGCCGGGCCCGTCCGGGCGCTCGCCCCCGCACAGCACGGCGGCCCCGCTGCGCCGGGCGTCGTCCACCAGCTCCTCCAGGTCCGACCGCCCCTGTTCGCTCGCCAGCGGCCCGACCTCCGTGTCCTCCTCCATCGGGTCGCCGACCTTCAGGGCCGCCATGCCCGCCACGAACCGCTCGGCGAACGCGTCGTACACGTCCGTGTGGACGATGAACCGCTTGGCCGCGATGCACGACTGCCCGTTGTTCTGCACCCGCGCGGTCACCGCGACCTGCGCGGCCCGGTCGACGTCCGCCGAGGGCATGACCACGTACGGGTCGCTGCCGCCCAGCTCCAGCACCGTCTTCTTGATCATCTCGCCGGCCGTGGAGGCGACCGCCCGCCCGGCCGGCTCGCTGCCGGTCAGGGTCGCCGCCTTCACCCGCTCGTCGCGCAGGACGTCGTCGACCGCGCCGGAGCCGACCAGCAGGGTCTGGAAACAGCCCTCGGCGAAGCCCGCCCGGTGGAACAGGTCCTCCAGGTACAGGGCGGTCTGCGGCACGTTCGAGGCGTGCTTGAGCAGACCCACGTTGCCCGCCATCAGGGCCGGCGCGGCGAACCGGACCACCTGCCACAGCGGGAAGTTCCACGGCATCACCGCGAGCACCGGCCCCAGCGGCCGGTAGCGGACCAGGGCCCGCGAGCCGCCGGAGTCCTTCACGTCGGCGGCGGCCGGCTCCTCGTCGGCGAGCAGCTCCTGCGCGTGCTCGGCGTACCAGCGCATCGCCCTGGCGCACTTCGCGGCCTCCGCGCGCGCCTGCTTCACCGGCTTGCCCATCTCGGTGGTCATGATCCGGCCGACGTCGTCCTGGTCCTCGTCGAGCAGGTCGGCGGCCCGGTTCAGCAGCCGGGCGCGGTCGGTGAACGACGTCGTCCGGTACGTGCGGAACGTGGCCTGCGCGAGCTGCAGCCGGCGTTCCAGCTCCTGCTCGTCCATGGCCTCGTACGTCCTGAGCGTCTCGCCGTTCGCCGGGTTCACCGTCGCGATGGGCATGACCGACCTCCTGAAGAGCTGGCTGTGCTTCGACCTTCCCGCGCCGGGCCCGGGGCCGCAACGCGTACGCGTCCGCTCAGACCGAGTGCTCCGCCAGCCGGTCGAGAAACGTGGCCTGGGCCGTGACGATCACCGCGCGCGCCTGGTCCAGCCCGAACCAGGCCACCCGGTCCAGCTCCGGAAACTCCTGGACGCGCCCCGACCTCGGCGGCCACTGCATCGTGAACGTGCCGGGGACGACGGACGCCGGGTCGAGGTCCGCCTCGATCGCCCAGGCGGTGACGATCTTGCCGTTGGCCTGCCGCACCTCGCCCAGCCCGATCGCCTCCCCTTCGGGCGGCGGCAGGCCCAGCTCCTCGCGGAACTCGCGGCGGGCCGCCTCCCAGGCCGGCTCGTCGGGCTCGTACTCGCCCTTCGGGACGGTCCACGCCCCGGCGTCCTTCTTCGCGAAGTACGGGCCGCCCATGTGGCCCAGCAGCACCTGCGGCCCGTCGTCGGTGCGGCGGAACAGCAGCAGCCCGGCGCTGCGCCGGGGGGTCGCCGGCGTCACGGGCGCACCTGCGGGTGGGCGGCGAGCAGGGTCTCCACCGTGTCCGCCTCCCCGGGGCGTTTGTCCTCGCGGTAACGCAGCACGCGGGCGAAGCGGAGGGTGACGCCCGCCGGGTAGCGGGTGGAGCGCTGCAGGCCGTCGTAGGCGATCTCGACGACGAGTTCGGGCCGAACGGTCACCACATGCCCCCTCTCGTCCACGGCCAGTTCCCGCAGCCGTTCCGTCTGCCAGGCGAGCATCGCGTCGGTCATGCCCTTGAAGGTCTTGCCGAGCATGACGAAGCCGCCCGCCGCCGTGCGCGCCCCCAGGTGCAGATTGGAGAGCTTGCCGGTGCGCCGGCCGTGGCCCCATTCGGCGGCCAGCACCACCAGGTCGAGGGTGTGCACGGGTTTCACCTTCAGCCAGGAAGCGCCCCGCCGCCCCGCGCTGTAGGGCGCGTCCAGGGCCTTGACCATCACTCCCTCGTGGCCGCGCAGCAGGGTCTGCCGGGAGAACTCCTCCGCCGCTTCGACGTCGTCGGGGCCGGACACGACCGTTCGGCGCACCCGCATCGGCTCGGGCGTCAGCCGGGCCAGCTCCGCGTGCCGATCGGCGAAGGGCAGATCGAGCAGGTCGCGGCCGTCCACGGACAGCACGTCGAAGAACACGGGGGCGACGGGCACCGCCTCGGCGGCCGCCGCCACGTCCACCCGGGAGCCGACGCGGCCGGCGGTCTCCTGGAAGGAGCGGGGGCGTCCCGCCTCGTCGAAGGCGATGACCTCCCCGTCCAGGACGAAGCGCGCGCCCGTCAACCGCCTTGCCGCCCCGGTCACTTCCGGCAGCCGGCCGGTGATGTCGTCGAGCGTGCGGGTATAGAGACGGACCTCGTCCCCGTCGCGGTGCACCTGGACGCGGATGCCGTCCAGTTTCTCCTCCACCGCGCAGGCGCCGAGCCTGCCGACCGCCTCGGCGACGGTGGGCGCGGAGTGGGCGAGCATCGGCAGCACCGGACGGCCGACGGTGAGCCGGAACGCCTCCAGCGCTGCCGGCCCCTCGCCGAGCAGCGCCCGCGCCACCGTCTGCAGCGACCCGGCCAGCATCACCGCCCGCCGCACGTCGGTCGCGGGCGCGCCGGTGGCCTGTGCCAGGCCCTCCACGGCGACGGCGTCCAGCGCGCCCTGACGGAGTTCGCCGGTGAGCAGACCGAGCAGAAAGCGCTGCTCCTCGGCGGTGGCCGCGCCCATCAGCTCCTCGACCAGCCGCACCCGTTCGGCCTGGGAGCCGGGGCCGGCCACCTCGCCGAGCCGGCCGAGGAGGGCGTCCACCTCGCGCACCGTCAGGGTCGGGGTCCCGGCCGGGGGCACGGGACGGCCCAGCACCTTCCAGCCGACGCCCAGCCGGCCCTGGGGCAGCCGCCCGGCCAGATACGGGATCACGAGGGGCACGTCGTCCGCCTCGGCGTGCCGGAAGAGCTCGGCGAGCAGGGCGATCTTGCGGGAGCGCGCGGAGGTGGCGGCGACCTCCCGGGACACGTCGGCGAGCCGGGTGAGCAACATGCAGCCATGGTGCAACGCGATCCCCACCGGGACACCCGGACCCGCGGGACGGCGCGGCGGGGACGGCGCGGACGGCGCGGCGGGGGACGGCGGGGCTCCTCGTCAGCGGACCCGGTGTGTCCGGTACCCGGCCCCGCCGTACTCGCTCGTTCGTGCGGCCGCGCCCGGGCGCCGTCCCTGTGGGCGTCCGCCGGGCCCCGGATCCGACGGGTTCCGCGTCCGCCGGGCCCAGGGTCCGACGGCCCGGCGTTCGGGCCTTCGGCCTACGCCTCCGGCACCCCGTCCAGGTCGGCCATCAGCAGTTCGCCGTTGATCGCGGCCCCGGCGCGGTAGCCGCGACTGGCCGCGTTCACGACCTGTTCGGCGAAGCCGGAGGCGTTGCCCGCCGCCCACAGGCCGGGGACGGTGGTCGCGCCGCGGCCGTCGACCACCGGGTACGTGCCGAACGCAGTGTCGGTCGTCTCGGCCCCGAGCCGGGTCAGCAGGTCGGTCCGCGGTAGGGCGCGCGGCGCGACGAAGAGCACCTCGCGCTCGTGCGTGCGGCCGTCCGCGAGGCGGACGCCGGCGAGCCGGTCGTCCCGGACGGTCAGCCCGGCCACCTCGCCGGGGACGACGTCCACGCCGGCCGCGCCGAGCCTGCGCCGGTCCTCGCCCGTCAGTTCCCGCTCGGCGACGGTGTGCAGGAAGAGGGTCACGTCCTTCGACCACTGGGACACCATCAGTGCCTGGTGGACGCTCATCGGCGTCGTGGCGAGCACGCCGAAGGCCCGGTCGCGGACCTCCCAGCCGTGGCAGTACGGGCAGTGCAGCACGTCCCGGCCGAAGCGCGCGGCCAGCCCCGCCACCGGCGGCAGCTCGTCCTTCAGGCCGGTCGCGACGACGAGCTGCCGGGCCCGCACGGTCCGGCCGCCCTCGAGCAGGACGGCGAAGTCCTCGCCGCGGGTGACGTCCACCGCCCGGTCGCGGACCAGTTCCACGCCGTAGCGCGCGATCTCCTCGCGGCCCAGGGCGAGGAACTCGGCGGGCGGCATGCCGTCCCGTGTCAGGTAGCCGTGCATATGGGCGGCGGGCGTGTTGCGCGGCTCGCCCGCGTCGACGACCAGGGTCCGGCGCCGGGCCCGGCCCAGGACGAGAGCGGCGGACAGGCCTGCCGCGCCGCCGCCGACGACGATCACTTCGTACTGCTCGGTCATGGTGACCACCTCCGCGACCACCGTCGCCGCAGGGGTGCGGAATCGACAAAGAACTTTGCCGGTTCGGCAATACGGGGACGAGGATGGGGGACATGACTACGGATGACGTGCTCGCGGAGGTCGGACCGAGGCTGCGGCGGCTCAGGAAGGAGCGGGAGGTGACGCTCGCGGCGCTGTCGCAGTCGACCGGAATCTCCGTCAGCACCCTCTCCCGGCTGGAGTCCGGGCTGCGCAAGCCCAGCCTGGAGCTTCTCCTGCCGATCGCCCGGGCTCATCAGGTCCCGCTGGACGAACTGGTCGGGGCGCCCCCGGTGGGCGACCCCCGGGTGCGGGCCAGGCCGCTGGTGCGGCACGGGCGCACCTTCTGGCCGCTGTCCCGGCAGCCCGGCGGGCTGCAGGCGTTCAAGGTGCTGGTGCCGCGGAGCGACGAGGAGCCCGAGCCGCGCACCCACGAGGGCTACGAGTGGCTGTACGTGATGTCCGGCCGGCTGCGGGTGGTGCTCGCGGAGCACGACGTGGTGATGACGGCGGGAGAGGCCGCCGAGTTCGACACGCGCGTGCCGCACTGGTTCGGATCGACGGGGGAGGGCCCCGCCGAGTTCCTCAGCCTCTTCGGACCGCAGGGCGAGCGGATGCACGTGCGGGCGCGACCGACGCGGGGGTGACGCGCGCAACGGTTCCCCCGAGGGCAAGCGACCGCTTAGTATGCAGTCGACCAGGGTCCGACGACGCAGTCCCGTGGAGGCTCCGCATGCAGGCATGGCAGGTGCACGAGAACGGCGAGCCGAGCGAGGTGATGCGGCTCCGGGAAGTGGAGCGGCCCACTCCCGGCGACGGCCAGGTCCTGCTCAGGGTGCGTGCCGCGAACGTCAACTTCCCGGACGCGCTGATGGTGCGGGGCCAGTACCAGGTACGGCCCCCGCTGCCGTTCACCCCGGGCGTGGAGATCTGCGGCGAGACCGAGGACGGCCGCCGCGTGATCGCCAACCCGGCCCTGCCGTACGGCGGTTTCGCCGAGTACGCCGTCGCGGACGCCGCCGCCCTGCTCCCCGCCCCCGGCTCGCTGGACGACGCCGAGGCCGCAGCCCTGCACATCGGCTACCAGACCGGCTGGTTCGCACTGCACCGCAGGGCGCGCCTGGAGGCCGGCGAGACGCTCCTCGTGCACGCGGCCGCGGGAGGAGTCGGCAGTGCGGCCGTCCAGCTCGGCAAGGCGGCGGGCGCGACCGTCATCGGTGTCGTGGGCGGTGCGGAGAAGGCCGCCGCCGCCCGGGAACTGGGCTGCGACGTGGTCGTCGACCGGCGGGCCGAGGACGTCGTGGCCGCCGTGAAGGAGGCCACCGCCGGCCGGGGCGCCGACGTGATCTACGACCCCGTCGGCGGCGAGGCCTACACGCAGTCCGCCAAGGCCGTCGCCTTCGAGGGCCGCATCGTGGTCGTGGGCTTCGCGAGCGGGACCATCCCGAGCCCCGCCCTGAATCACGCCCTCGTCAAGAACTACTCGATCCTCGGCCTGCACTGGGGCCTGTACAACACCAGGAACCCGAAGCTGGTCCAGCACTGCCACGAACAGCTCACCGAGCTGGCCGCCCGGGGTGCGATCCGGCCGCTGATCAGCGAGCGCGTGCCGCTCGACGGTGCCGCGGCCGCCGTGCAGCGGGTCGCCGACGGCGTCACCACGGGCCGCGTCGCCGTCGTACCGCAGAACGGAGCCGCCGCATGACCGACGCAGCCGAACTCCAGCGCCGCACCGCGCAGTTGCTGGCCGCGTACCCGCCCGCCACGACCGGCCGGCCGGCCTTCCTGGAAGCCCGCTTCGACGCCGGACTCGCCTGGGTGCACTACCCCGAGGGCCTCGGCGGCCTCGGCGCGCCCCGCTCCCTCCAGGCCGTGGTGGACGCCGAGCTGGAGGCCGCGGGCGCTCCGGACAACGACCCCCGGCGCATCGGCATCGGCCTCGGCATGGCCGCGCCGACGATCCTGAAGTACGGCACCGACGAGCAGAAGCAGCGCTTCCTGCGGCCCCTGTGGACGGGCGAGGAGGTCTGGTGCCAGCTGTTCAGCGAGCCCGGCGCCGGCTCGGACCTGGCCGCCCTCGGCACCCGCGCCGTCCAGCAGGACGGGGGAGACTGGCTCGTCGACGGCCAGAAGGTGTGGACGTCCAGCGCCCATCTCGCGCGCTGGGCCATCCTCATCGCCCGCACCGACCCGGGCGTCCCCAAGCACGCCGGCATCACCTACTTCCTCTGCGACATGACCGACCCCGGCGTCGAGGTCCGGCCGCTGCGCCAGATCACCGGCGAGGCCGAGTTCAACGAGGTCTTCCTCACCGGCGTCCGCATCCCCGACTCCCGCCGGCTCGGCGAGGTCGGCGACGGCTGGCGGGTCGCGCAGACCACGCTGAACAACGAGCGCGTCGCCATCGGCGGGATGCGGCTGCCCCGTGAGGGCGGCATGATCGGCCCGGTCGCGAAGACCTGGCGCGAGCGGCCCGGACTGCGCACCCACGACCTGCACCAGCGGCTGCTGAAGCTGTGGGTCGAGGCCGAGGTCGCCCGGCTCACCGGCGAACGCCTGCGCCAGCAGCTCGCCCAGGGCCAGCCCGGCCCCGAGGGCGCGGGCATGAAGCTCGCCTTCGCCCGCCTCAACCAGGAGATCAGCGGCCTGGAGGTGGAACTGCGCGGCGAGGAGGGCCTGTTGTACGACGACTGGACGATGCGCCGCCCGGAGCTCGTGGACTTCACCGGCCGGGACGCCGGGTACCGCTACCTGCGCTCCAAGGGCAACAGCATCGAGGGCGGGACCAGCGAGGTCCTGCTGAACATCGTCGCCGAGCGCGTTCTGGGCCTGCCCTCCGAGCCGCGCACCGACAAGGACGTCGCATGGAAGGACCTGGCCCGGTGAACACCCAGCCCGACCTGCTGTACTCGGAGGAGGAAGAGGCGCTGCGCGCCGCCGTCCGGGACCTGCTCGCCGACCACTGCGACGCGCCCGGGGTCATCGCCCGCACGGAGTCCGGCGCACCGCACGACCTGTCGGCCTGGAAGGCCCTCACCGACGGCATGGGCCTCGCCGGCCTGCTGGTGCCCGAGGCGCAGGGCGGTCAGGGCGCCACCCACCGCGAAGCCGCCGTCGTGCTGGAGGAGTTGGGCCGGGCGGTGGCCCCGGTGCCCTATCTGACCAGTGCGGTGGTCGCCACCGAGGCGCTGCTGTCCTGCGGGGACGACGAACTGCTCGGCCGGCTGGCGTCCGGGCGGACGATCGGCGCGCTGGCCGTCGGCCTGCACCTCGCACCGGGCGCCGCCCACCAGGTCGCGCAGGTCGAGAACGGCCTCCTGCGCGCAGACCTGACCGGCATCGCGGACGCGGCCGTCGCCGACGTGCTGCTCGTGCCCGGCGACGACGGCGCGCTGTACGCCGTGCGGGCGCAGGACGTGACCGTCACCCCGCAGACCTCCCTCGATCTCACCCGGCCCCTCGCCACGGTCACGCTGGCCGGCGCGCCCGGCCGCCGGCTCGGCGACGCCGGACCCGCCGTGCGCCGTGCGCTGCGGGCCGGCGCCGGACTGCTGGCCTCCGAACAACTCGGCGTCGCCGAGTGGGCGTTGACCGAGACCGTGCGCTACCTGAAGGAGCGCAAGCAGTTCAACCGGCCGGTCGGCGGGTTCCAGGCGCTCAAGCACCGGCTCGCCCAGGTCTGGCTGGAGGTCGTCAGCCTCCGCGCCGCCGCCCGGAGCGCGGCCGACGCGCTCGCCGCCGGGGACTCCCTGGGCGAGGCGTCCGTGGCGGTCGCCGTCGCCCAGGCCTACGCCTCGCCCGTGGCCGTCCGGGCCGCCGAGGAGGCCCTGCAACTGCACGCCGGCATCGGCATGACGTGGGAACACCCCGTCCACCTGTATCTGAAGCGGGCCAAGGCCGACTCGATCGCCTACGGGACGGCGGGCGCCCATCGTGCGGCGCTGGCCGAACTCGTCGACCTGCGGGCTCCCTGACCGTCCCCCGGTGAGGGCCGCCCCGGGTGGGGCGGGCCTCACCGGGCGCCCGCGCCGACGGGGTGAACGGGCGGCGGTCCGGCCGAACATCGCAGCCGCGGGTTCGCCGACACCCCGACCGCCGCGTACTCCCCGTGGGCGGGCCCCGCCCGCACCCGTCCGCAGATGACCCGCCCCGCCGCGGGCGCGGCCTGCCTCGTCACCGACGGCCCGGCCGGCCCGGAGGCCTTCCCCGACGCCCGCCGGACGGCGTAACGCCCGTCTGACACCACTCGTTCGGCGGACGGCTCCGCGGCATGGATGAACCCTCCCTTACGCCACACTTACGGCCGAACGCCGCGAAAGCGGACGTGGCGGAGGAGGTTGACGGTGGCCATTTCGATTTCCGCGGTGCTGTTCCTGGCGGTCCTGGCGATGATCTTCACGCGCAACGGCGGCCTGAAGATCTCCCACGCTCTGGTCTGCCTGCTGCTCGGATTCCTGCTGGCCGGCACCAGCATGGCGCCCACGATCCACAGCGGCCTCACGGCGACGGCCGACATCGTCGGCAGCCTCCGGCCGTGAGGCCCCGCGGGGCCGACGGCGTCATCGGGCGAAGACCCCGACGCCGTTCGGCGCCGGACGCTCCGACCCGCCGGAGGGACGGTTGCGCACCGTGACCCGGGCCGTGCCCGGCGGGCGGCCCACCAGGGCCGACGACCGCCGCCGCCCAGACTGAAGCCCTCCGTGACGCCGAGGCTCCTCAACCCGTGCGGCAGGCTGTGCTGGTCGGCAGGTCGTGCCACGTGGTCCGTCAGGGGTGCGAACGGTGCGAACGGTGCGGCGGGCGGGTCTCAGCCTGCGGCCGGCCGGTCCGGGAACGGCGCCGCGTAGCAGTTCAGGAGCACTCTGCGCCCCGGCCCCCACTCCTGGACGGCGGTGCCGAGGCTGCGCCAGCCCCGTCGCTCGTAGAACGCCGCGGCCGGGTCCGCCGCGACCACGTCCAGGACCGGATGCAGACCGCGGGCCCGCGCCGCCCCCGCGGCCCGGTCCAGCAGGGCCGCGCCGACGCCGTGCCCGCGGGCGGCGGGGGAGACGTACAGCCGGCTGATCACCGCGGGCGCCGGCCGGTCCGGAAGGCCGCTCCACAACGTCGCCGCGGCATCCCCCTCGCCGGCCGCGCACAGCGCCGCATGCCCCACGACCCGTCCGTCCAGCTCGGCCACCCAGCCCGCGAGCAGCGCGGCCGGAGTCAGCCAGGCGGCGGGACGCCCGGGCCAGTCGACCGGATAGCCGCTGTGCGCGTGCACGAGCGCCAGCGCGGCCACACAGCCGTCGAGGTCGGCCGGGAGGCGAGGCCGGACGGAGGCCGGCCGGGAGGATCCGGGGTCAGTCGTCATCGCCGCCCGCACCGGGAGCGAAGGGCACGAAACGGGCCGGGGCGTGCTCGATGGGCAGGTCGGGACGCCAGACGGTGAGGGACTGGGCGCTGCACACGAACAGCGGCTCGGGCAGCCGGTCCAGGGGGTACCAGCGCCAGTCGCCGACGCTCTCGCCGGCCTGGTCGGCCGGTTCGCCCTCCCAGGCGGTGACGACGGCGCCGACCGTCATCCGCACGACGCCGTCGACCTCGTCGAGGAGCGTGCCCAGCAGACGTACCCCGGAAGGGGCCGCTCGCAGGCCGGTCTCCTCGCGCAGTTCGCGCACCACCGTCTCCCGGAGCGACTCCCCGGGCTCGACCGCGCCGCCCGGCAGCTCCCAGGTGCCCCCGCGGTGACGGCCCAGGAGCAGTCCACGCGGACCGTACAGGACGGCCCCGACGCCGAGCGTCGCGTGCGCGACGGGCGGGCGGCCGGCGCGGGGGCGGGCGCGCACCGGCCGGCGAGCCGCGGGTCCGGCGGGCCCGGGGCCGTCGGAGGTGAGGGGACGGGACATGGCGGGGGCCTCCGACAGGGCGGGCGTGACAGGGCTGACACGACAGGGTGGACGGTCTGACGATTCTCGGCGGACCGGACGGGCCCGCGTCGGCTCAGCGCACTGGATGCTTGCTGAGGATGGACACCCGGTTGAAGGCGTTGATGGTGACGGCCACCCAGATCACTGCCGACGTCTGGTCCTCGGTCAGCACCTGGCGGGCGTCGGCGAACGCGGCCTCCTGGGCGGCCGCGTCGCAGGGCAGGGTGGTCGCCTCCGCCAGCGCCAGGGCCGCCCGCTCCAGCGGGGTGAACAGCTCGGTGTCCCGCCAGGCCGCCAGGACGCCCAGCCGCCGGGAGTCCTCGCCGGCGCGCAGGGCGGCCTTGGTGTGCACGTCGAGACAGAACGCGCAGCCGTTGAGCTGGGAGACGCGCAGGTTGACCAGCTCCACGACGATGCGCTCCAGCCCGGCCTCGGCGGCGGTCGCCCGCACGGCCTCCGACGTCTGGACCAACGCGTGGTAGGCCTTGGGGCTCTGCTTGTCCAGGTAGATCCGTCGGCTCATGGACGGACATCCAACCAGAGGCCCGGCCGCGACGGAGCTGCGGGGCAGGTCAGTTGCCGAGCCAGAGGTCGGGACCGAACACCTCGTAGTGGACGGCGGCGGGGCTCAGCCCCCGGGCGAGGAGGTCGCCGCGAACGGCCCGCATGAACGGCAGCGGTCCGCAGAGGTAGGCGGTGGTGTCCTGGGGCAGGACCAGGCCGCTGACGTCGGCCCGTCCCTCGCGCACCCGCACCCGGGATCCCCCGGCCTCCACCGCTTCCGCGCCGGCCTCGTACCACAGGTGCACGGTCGAGTGCGGGAGGCGGTCGGCCAGTTCGGCCTGCTCGTCGCGGTGCGCGTGATGGGCGGGGGAGCGGTCGGCGTGGACGACGGTGACCGGACGGTGCGGGGAGACGTCGCCGAGGTGGTCCAGCATCGACAGCAGGGGCGTGATGCCGATGCCGGCGGAAGCCAGCAGAAGCGGGCTGTCGTCCTGCGGGAGGACCAGGTCGCCGAACGGCAGCGAGACGCGCAGGACATGGCCGGGGCGGGCGTGGGTGTGCAGCCAGGTCGAGACCTCGCCCTCGGGGAGGCTGCCGTCGGCGGAGCGCTCGCGCTTGACGGTGATGCGCCAGGTCTTGTGACCGGGTGCGGACGACAGGCTGTACTGGCGTATCTGCCGTGCCCCGTCCGGCAGTTCGACCTGGACGCTGACGTACTGACCGGGCGTGAACGGCTCGGTGGGCAGGCCGTCGGGGCGGCGCAGCACGAAGGACGCCGCGTCCAGCGACTCCTCGGTGCGCTCCGCGATCTCCATCTCGTGCCAGACCTGGCCGTCCTCGACCCGCGCCTCGGTGTACAGACGTGCCTCCAGGGCGATGAGGGCGTTGGCCATCAGCCAGTACACCTCGTCCCAGGCGGCCGCCACCTCAGGGGTCACGGCGTCGCCGAGGACCTCCGCGACGGCGCCCATCAGATGACGTCCGACGACGGGGTACTGGTCGGCGGTGACGCCGAGTGAGGCGTGCTTGTGGGCGATGCGGCCGAGGACGGCGTCGGGACGCTCGCCCGGCCGTTCGACCAGCACGGTGGCGAAGGCGGCGACGGCGCCGGCGAGCGCCTGGCGCTGCGCGCCGTTGGCCTGGTTGGCGCGGTTGAACAGGTTCCGCAGCAGGTCGGGGTGCTCCTCGAACAGGCGGCGGTAGAACAGCTCGGTGATCGCCCCGAGTGAGGCCCCCACGGCCGGAAGGGTGGCTCGGACGATCGGGACGGAAGGCGCGGAGAGCATCGCGGTCCTCTCGGTATCAGGATGCACAGCGCGAGCTGTGCGCGGCGGCGGGCGGCCCTGGCTGCATCGTAGATAACTTGCATGTGAGATACCAATTTAAAGACCTCGCGGAGGGTGTGCCGTACATCACCGGGCGGATGTGCGGGGTGTTGTCGCGGGCCGCGTGCGCCGTCGGGCTCGGTCGGCGCGCGCGGGGCAGCGTTGGTAGCGTCCGCCTGTGCCGTGCCGGCCGGTGCGGTGCGCCGCTCGACCGAGGGAGACGCGATGTCCCCGACGATCCGCAGGGCCGTGATCCCCGCCGCCGGGCTCGGCTCCCGTCTGCTGCCGCTGACGAAGGCGACCCCGAAGGAGATGCTGCCGGTCGGCGACAAGCCGGTCATCGAGCACACCGTGCGCGAACTGGTGGACTCCGGCATCACCGACATCACCATCGTCGTCTCCGGCGGCAAGTCCCTGATCCAGGAGCACTTCCGCCCCAGCCCGGCCCTGGTCGAGCAGTTGCGCGCCGGCGGCAAGGCGCACTACGCGGACGCGGTGGAGGAGGTCGCCGAGCTGGCCCGCCGGGGCCACATCACGTATCTCGACCAGTACGGTCCGTACGGCAACGGCACTCCGGTGCTGAACGCGGCGCGTGCCTTCGGCGACGAACCGGTGCTGGTGCTGTGGCCCGACGACGTCTTCGTGGCCGAGGTCCCCCGGGCCCAGCAGCTGATCCGCGCCTACGAGCAGACCGGCTGTCCGGTGCTGGCCCTGATGCCGATGGATCCCGCCGACTCCCGGCGCTACGGCGTGCCCCTCGTCAAGGAGGACCTGGGCGGCGGCCAACTGCGCATCACCGGGCTGGTCGAGAAGCCCGAGCCGGCCGCGGCCCCCTCGGCGTACGCGGCGATCGGCGGCTACGTCCTCACCCCCGGCATCGTCGACGAACTGCGGGAGCAGACCCGCCGCTGGTACGAGCACAGGACCGGCGAGATCTACCTGACCGACGCGATCAACGCCTACGCCGCCACCCGTGCGGTGTACGGGCAGGTGATCGAGGGCCGCTGGTACGACACCGGCAACCCGGCCGACTACCTGGTCGCCCAGATGGCCTTCGCCCTCGCCCACCCCGAGTACGGCCCGGTGCTGCGCGGCCTGGTCGCCGAGCTCGACGCCGCCCCCGCCGACCGTCGGGGGAACTCTGTCGCCGGCCGCCGAGCGGAGACCGGCATCTGAGGCCGGGCTGCGAGCTGTGAGGCGGCTCGCCGAACGACCGCTCCCGCAGCGGGCCATGGTGCGAGGACCGGCCGCCCCGGCCCCCGCCGTGCCCCGGCTCCGCCGCGCACGCCGACCGGGGTCCGGCCGGGCCGGACACCGCTGGGGGAAATCCGGGCGAGGGGGCCGACGCCCGGACCGGAGTGGGGTGATGACCGTTTCGGCAACCGTCTGTGGAGGTTGCACGCCGTCGCTCCCGGAGAGGCCGGAGAGTGCGCGGACGACGTCACGGGGTGCGCGAGCTGAGCCGCCGCGCGGCCGGACGGCGACGGACCCAGTCGAACAGCAGCACCGACCACACCGCCGCGAACGCGCACCAGGTCGAGACGAACTCCAGCCGCCACAGCGCGAAACAGAGGGCCGCGCCCACGGCGGCCGCCACCCCCAGGGCCAGCAGCCGCCGGTCGCCGGAGAGCAGCAGCGAGCCGACGGTGGCCAGCAGGTAGCCCGCCACGAGCACCGGCGGGTACGGCACGTCCAGGAGGTAGCCGACGGTGTGGCGGCGGACCTCGGCCGTCACCGGACCGGTGGCGATCGCGTACGCCAGCACCGCGGCCGTGGCCAGGCCGACCGCGAGCGCGCACGCCGGTCCGCGCCGGGCGGACGGCGGGGCGGCCGCCCACACGCCCGCGGGCACCCAGACCGCCAGCAGCGGCAGCGACATGACCGCCCAGGCGACCGTGGCGGCCCCGTCGCCTCCGCCCGCGTGCCACACCGCCGCCTCGACGAGCTGGTGCGCCCCCAGCAGCAGAGGCAGCGCCGCGAGGGGAAGGTCCCGGCCGTCGCGCACCCGCGTCACACAGGCCACCCCGACGGCGGCCACGCCCACGCCCGCCACCAGATCGGCCGTCGCACTCCAGCACATCACGTCCCTCCGGGTTCCGCCGTCGCCGTCGCCTTCGTTGTGGGCGCGGCGGCGTGCTCCGTGCCGGCCGCGTCCGCGTCGGTCGGATGCGGCCGTCCCGCCGTGCCGGTCACGCTACTTCGCGCACCCGGCGTCCACCCGGTGCGCGGACCGACGCCGTACCGAGTCAGATCCCGGTCGTCCCCGTTCGTCGCCGGTCGCTCCCGCTCCGGTGCGGTCGAACCCGGTCGGACCCAGTCCTCGGACAGGGCGGCAGCGGCGTCGGAGGCCGCGTTAGGCTGCACGGGGCGGGCAGCGGTCGTCCAGGGGGCTGCCCCCTGGGGCGACGGGGGTACCCGCGGACACGAAGGAGGCGGCGGTGGTGGACCCCTCGCAGGCAGTCGACGGGCGGGAGCCGAGGCGCGGCGGGACCGTGCTGGAGGTGGGCCCGTTGCCCGGTCGGCCCGGCATCCGTGCCAGGGGCGAGATCAGCGAGGTCACCCGGTCGCCGTGGGAGGCCGCGCTGGCGGGCCTGGCGCGGCAGCACGCCGACGTGTCGTACGTCGAGCTGTCGGAAGTGGGGTTCGTCGACGTGGCCGGAGTCGCGGCGCTCGCCGTCACCGCGCTGGGCCTGCCCGGCGGCCGCATGGTCGTCGAGCACCCTCCGCCGCAGGTGCCGCGGGTGCTGGGCCTGTTCTGGCCGGGCCTGCGCCGGCTCGAGATGGCGCCGCGATGAACACGGTGGCGACCCACGAGACGTTCGAGCATCCCGCGCTGCTCTACCGCGGCGAACGCGAGTACGTGGACAGGACGGTGTCGTTCGTCCAGGAGGGCCTGGACCTCGGCGAGCCGGTGGCGGTCGCGGTGCCCGGCCCCAACCTGGAGCTGATCAGGACCGCACTGGGCGCCGACGCCGAGGGCGTCCTGCTGCTCGACATGGCACGGGTCGGCCGCAACCCCGGACGGATCATCCCCGGAGTGCTCCGCTCGTTCGCCGACGCCCACCCACAGGGACGGACGCGGATCATCGGCGAGCCGATGTGGGCGGGCCGCAGCGCGCTGGAGTACCCGGCGTGCGCGCAGCACGAGGCGCTGATCAACGCGGCCTTCGAGGGCCGGGCGGTCACCATCCTGTGCCCGTACGACGAGGCGAACCTGGACGAGGCGGTCCTGGCCGACATGAGGCTCGCCCACCCCACCATCGTGTCCCGCGACGGGCGTCGGGTCAGCGACGTCTACGACTGGCGCTCCGTCGTCGCCCGCCACAACGAGCCGCTGCCGGCCGCGGCGGACGCCGCCGTGTTCTCCTTCGACGCCGCCAACCTGTTCCTGGCCCGCGCCTTCACCGTCGAGCAGGCCGGCCGGCTCGGCCTCGCGGGACAACGGCTGCAGGACGCCGAACTTGCGGTGGCCGAGCTGACGACCAACAGCGTGCTGCACGGCGGCGGGCACGGGACGCTCGCGGTCTGGGCCGAGGCGGGGCAACTGGTGTGCGAGGTCCGGGACACGGGCCGGCTGACCGATCCGCTGGCCGGCCGCAGGCCGCCCGCCCGGGGGCAGATCGGCGGCCGCGGCCTGATGCTGGTGCACTACGTGGCGGACCTGGTGCGTCTGCACACCGGCGACGAGGGCACGACGGTCCGCTTCTATCTCGCCTGTTGAGGGGCCGCGCCCCTCACTCGAGGGGAGCGGCCGCCGAACGGCCGCTCCCGCCGAGGGCGGAGGCAGCCGGAGGGGCTGCCCCGGCCGTCAGTCGTTCTCGCGCAGCGCCGCCCAGGTGGCCTTCGTCACGACGCCGTTGGCCTTCAGCCCCCGGTCGCTCTGGAAGCCGCGCACGGCTGTCTCGGTGTCCGTGTCGAACGTGCCGCTGACGCCGGAGGCGCCCACGCCGTAGCCGCGCTCGGTGAGCATGCACTGCGCCTGCCGCACCCGTTTGCCGGTGTCGCCGAGGCTGGTGCGGCCGCTGCCCGCGTAGTACGTGCAGTTGCTGATCCAGGGCGGGGCGCCGGGCTCGACGGGCGTGACGTCGGAGGAGGGGCTCGGGGACGCGGAGACTTCGTCGGCGGGGGCGGAGGGCGTGCTCCCCGTGCCGGGGGCGGAGGGCTGGACCGAGGCCCGGGCACGGGACGACGAGGCGTTCTCCCCGGCCGTGACGACATCGGCGCGCCCGCTGGACGAGCCCGCGACGGAGGCCCGGTCCGGGGGGCCGGACGAAGCCGCCCCGTCGCTGTCGCCGGCGCCGGGCCCGCCGTCCGTCCCGCTGCTGTACGCCGACTCGGAGGCCCGCGGAGAAGCCGTTGCGGGGCCCTCCTCGCGCATGACGGAGAAGGCGCCCGCGGCGACC
This sequence comes from Streptomyces humidus, assembly GCF_014649655.1. Classification (GTDB taxonomy): domain Bacteria; phylum Actinomycetota; class Actinomycetes; order Streptomycetales; family Streptomycetaceae; genus Streptomyces; species Streptomyces humidus. The sequence continues at coordinate 112,422 of NZ_BMTL01000014.1, forward strand.
GTGCACACGGCGGCGACGGCGGCGAGGGCCGCCCCCCGCTTCCGCCGAGCCCAGGGCCGGGTCGCAGGCGCGGCCCCCGGCACGGGCGACGCCGTCTCGGCTGCGGCCGCCGCCTCCTCTCCCCGCGAACCACCGCCGGCGGCCGGCGCCGCGTCCCCTTCCCGGGGAGCGCGGGCGGGCGGCGTCGCCGGGGCCTCCTCCCGGGCGAGGCGCCCGGTCGAGGGCTCCGGGACCCGGTTCGCCCGGTTGTCCGTGGGCCGCAGCAGGGCGGTCCGTTCGACGGGAAGCCGGTACAGCGCCTCGTAGGCGCGCTGCCGGGCCAGCACCATGCTCCGCAGCGGCTCCGGCCAGCCGGTGGCCAGGGCGCGGGGGCCGACCGCGTCGATCAGGTCCTGCGGCGCCGGGCGCCGCTCGGGCTCCTTGGCCAGGCACGCGGTCAGCAGCGCGCCCAGCTCCGGGTCGGCCGCCGAGAGCGCGGCCGTCACCTCCGCGTTCGGTTCCTCGAACGCGACCCGGTGCATCACGTCGACGCCCGTGCCGTCGCCGAACGGGGCCCGCCCGGTGGCCGCGTACAGCAGGGTCCCGGCCAGTGAGAACACGTCGGAGGCCGTGTCGCAGTGACCCGTCCTCAGGTACTCCGGGGACATGTAGGCCGCGGTGCCCACCCGATTGCCCGTGCCGGTGATCGCACTGGCGTCCAGGGCCTTGGAGATCCCGAAGTCGATCACATACGCGCCCTGCGGCGACACCAGCACGTTGGACGGCTTCAGGTCCCGGTGCACCACCTCCACCGCGGCCAGCGCGGTGAGCGCCCGCGCCAGTTCGGCGGTCAGGCGCCACACGGCGGCCGTCGGCAGGGCCCCGCCCCCGCGCACGGCGTCGGCCAGGTCGAGGCCCGGGATGTACTCGGTGGCCATCCACAGCATCCGGTCGTCCCAGCCTGTTCCGCGTAAACCCGGAGCGTGCGGCGGTCCGAGCCGGCCGTGCACCGCCGCCTCGCGTTCGAACCGGCGCTGGAAGCGGACGTCCTCGGCGTACTCCGGCCGGATCACCTTCACCGCGAACAGCCCGGGCGTGTCGTCGGCGGCCCGGGCCAGATAGACGCGTCCCATCCCGCCGCTGCCGAGCAGCGCCACCGTGACGAAGGGCCCGACGCGGTCAGGGTCGCCGATCCGCAGAGGTGAGGCCCCGGTCTGCCGGAGCGCGGCGGCCTCTTCCGCCGCGGATTTCGGCGGGGGCGGCAGCTGGTCGGACACGGAACTCCCGAAGTGATGTTCGTCGTAACTCAGTTCGCATGCGGTGAGAGATCGAGGCTAGCCGAGCCGGGCCCGCTGCTCAGCGTTTTTCGCGCGGTTCCGTCCGACCGTGCGCTCGTCCCACCGTCCCCGGACGCCTCCGGCCGCCGTCCCCGGAGCCGTGCCGCCGCCGGCCGGGGCATGCCACCGGCGGGCCCGCGGGCGCCACGACGCACGCGGGTGAAGCCTGAAGCGCCGTCAGCTCCACGGGGCATGCATGAGGATCTCCGCCGTATCCGGCCGGGTCGGCGGAATCGACGCGCTGGAGGCGAGAGTGATGAACGAACGAGACGAACAGACCGGCACCCCCACCCTCAGGGTCCCGGTCCTCATCGTCGGAGGGTCCCTGGTCGGCCTCGCGACCTCGATGTTCCTGGGCAGGCTCGGAGTGCCGCACCTGCTGGTGGAGCGTCACGCCGGCACCTCCATCCATCCGCGCGGACGAGGGAACAACGTCCGCACGATGGAGCTGTTCCGGGTGGCCGGCGTCGAGCGGGCCATCCAGGACGCGGCGGCCACCCTCGCCGCCAACCACGGCATCCTGCAGACGCCCACCCTGGTCGGCGACGCGGGTGAGTGGCTGTTCCGCGACATCGACCCGGGCGGCGGACTGGCCCGCTTCAGCCCCAGCTCCTGGTGCCTGTGCAGCCAGAACGACCTGGAGCCGGTCCTGCTCGACCACGCGCGACGGCTCGGCGGCGACCTGCGGTTCTCCACCGAGCTGATGTCGTTCGACAGCGACTCCGAGGGCGTCACCGCCGTGGCGAAGAACCGTGAGACCGGTGAGCACCTCACCGTCCGCGCGGACTACCTCGTCGCCGCCGACGGACCGCGCAGCCCCGTCCGCGAGCAGCTCGGCATCGGCCACAGCGGCCCCGGCGACCTGTTCCACAACGTCAGCCTGACCTTCCGTTCCCGCCGTCTCGCCGAGGTGGTGGGCGACCGCCACTTCATCGTCTGCTACCTGACCAGCCCGGACGCCGACGGTGCGCTGCTGCCGGTGGACAACCGTGAGAACTGGGTCTTCCACGCCCCCTGGCACCCCGAACACGGAGAAACCCTCGAGGAGTTCACCGAGGAGCGGTGCGTCGAGCACATCCGGCGGGCCGTCGGCGTCGCGGACCTCGACGTAGAGATCACCGGGAAGGCGCCCTGGCACGCTGCTCAGCGGGTCGCCCGCGCCTACCGGGCCGGAAGGGTGTTCCTGGCCGGCGACTCCGCCCACGAGATGTCGCCGACCGGGGCCTTCGGCTCCAACACGGGCATCCAGGACGCCCACAACCTCGCCTGGAAGCTGGCCGCGGTGCTCGACGGCTGGGCGGGGGAGGGACTGCTGGACACCTACGACGCCGAGCGCCGACCCGTGGCGGAGGCCACCAGCGCCCGTGCCGCCGCCCGGTCCGCCGAGCACAGCCACCCCGGGTTCGCCCCGCCGCCCGGCGCGGGCGGCGGCGGCCCGCAGCGAGGCATCCTCAACGTGGCCCTCGGCTACCGCTACCCGAAGGGCGCCGTCGTCGGCGCCGACCCCGCGGTCCCGGTCGTCCCCGAGAGCCTCGATCTGAGCGGCGGTCCCGGCAGCCGTGCCCCTCACCTGTGGGTGCGACGGGGAGAGGAGCGGATCTCCACCCTCGACCTCTACGAGCGGTCCCTGGTCCTGCTCAGCGACGCCGACGAACCGGGCGGCTGGCACGACGCCGCCGGACGCCTCGCCACGGAGCTCGCGCTTCCGCTCAGGTCGTACCGGGTGGGGTCCGGGCCGGACGCCGACCTGGTGCCGCAGGACGGCGCCGACTGGGCGGAGCGGCACGGCATCGCCCGCGGCGGCGCCGTGCTCGTCCGGCCCGACGGGTTCGTCGCCTGGCGGTCGCCGGGCCCGGACCGGGAGGCGGAGTCGACGCTGCGTCAGGTCCTGAACGCCGGGCTGTCGCTTTCCTGACACCGGGCGCTTCACCCGTGTGAACGCCCCGAGTGGTGCCGCGGCCGCGAGTGGCTGACGGTGGATCACGTCCCGGACGGGTCGACCAGCTGACGAGGTGTCGGCTGCCCGTTCGTGACGGAAGGACCATCAGATGCGTTCTGCTCGCATGATCCTGGCCACCGCGGCCGCGACGGCCGCTCTCGCGGTGGGCGCCCCCGGCGTCCACGCGGCCGACGGGGGCCGGGACCACGACGGCTCGTCCTACAGCAAGGAGGACAGCTCCTCCACCGGCAAGAGCGACGGCTCCTGGTCCGGCAAGCACGACAAAGACGAGAAGGAGGACCACGACGCACCCCACGGCGGCATGCACACCGGCGGCGGCGCACTGACCGTCCTCGGCCAGGACGGCGGCCGCGAACACGGCCAGGGCAAGGAACACGGCGGCCAGGACTCCTCCGCCGGCCAGGAGGAGAACTCCGGGAACGGTGAGGAGAAGGGGGAGAAGGAGGAGAAGGAGGAGAAGGAGGCGTCCGGCGGCTGGAAGGGCAAGCACGACAAGCCCGACGGCGGCATGCACACCGGCGGCGGCGCCCTCGCCGGCCCCTCCCTCACCGCCGGCGCCCTCCCCGGCCCCTTCCGCGCCGTGGGCGGCCTCGGCGCTCTCGCCCTCGCCGGCACCGGCCTCTACGCCCTGCGCCGCAGGAAGACCGCCGGAAACGTGGCCTGACCCGTCCCGGTCGCCACAGCGAAGCCGCGCCCGCCGCGCACGCCCAGCGCGGCGGCCGGCTCGCCTCCCGCGCCCCGCCCCGCACCCGCTGCCGCGCCCGAGTGAGGTAATCCCCGATGGCAGTCCGCCCTTCTTCCTCCCCCTCCCCCTGCGATCCCTCCGGCGGTGAGCCGGGGTCCGCCGGAGAGGGGACCTCCCGCACCGGCCTGATGATGGTCTGCGCCTCGGTCGCCGTGGTCGTGGCGCTCGGCCTGGTCGGCGGCAACGAGGCCCCTCGCGGCACGGCGAGCCCGCCCCACGCCCCGCCCGCCGCCGCGTCCCTTCCGGCGGCCTCCGCAGCGGACGCCCCCGACGCGCAGGCGCCGGGGTCCGACGGCCGGACGGCGGGAAAGCATCTGCCGCGCTCACGGCCCGTACGGCTGCTCATCCCCAAGATCGCGGTCGATGCCCCCTTCACCGACCTCGCCATCGGCCCCAGCGGACGGCTGAACCCGCCTCCGGCGAGCGACGTCAACCTCGTGGGCTGGCACGCCAAGGGCGCCTCCCCCGGGGAGACGGGCACCTCGATCATCGCCGGACACGTCGACACCAAGACGTCCCCGGCCGTCTTCGCACGCCTGAGCGAGCTGAGGAAGGGCGATCTGTTCCACGTCCTGCGGGCCGACGGAACCCGGGCGTCCTTCCGGGTGGACAGCGTGGAGACCTTCGCCAAGGACGACTTCCCCAGCGAACGGGTGTACGGCGACACCGCACAGGCCCAGGCGCGCCTGATCACCTGTGCGGGCGCCTATGACCGGCAGGTCAAGGACTACACGGACAACCTGGTCGTCTTCGCCCATCTCGTCTGAGGTTCACCCGGCCGGTCACCCACGTAGTTCATCCGACTCGCGCGCTCGCGGGGACGGGCACAGGATCGAGGAACGCTGACGTCGCATCACCGCGGCCGACGTTCACTTCCCCCTCCGTGAAGGAGATGTGCGCAGGATGACCACCACGTCCGAACGTGTTGCAGGCTCGCGGACGCGCCAGGCGTCGCAACGCGTCTCCCAGTCCGTGTTCGACGGCTCCCGGCTTCGCGTCGTCCTCCTGGTCGACGTCTACGACGGGGCCCAGCAGCAGTTCCTGGAGGCGTACGAGCAGCTCTGCAACCAGGTCGCGTCCGTCCCCGGGCATGTCAGCGACCAGTTGTGCCAGTCCATCGAGAACCCCTCCCAGTGGCTCATCACCAGCGAGTGGGAGAGCGCCCCGCCGTTCCTCGCCTGGGTCAACAGCGAGGAGCACGTGCGGATGGTGGAGCCGCTGCACAGCTGCGTGCGCGACACCCGTTCGCTGCGCTTCCACGTCGTCCGCGAGACGGGCGGCCCGGCGGACGGCGGGCAGGGCAAGCGCCGGCTCCAGTCGTCGCCCAGGATCGGCGACGGCATGATCCGGCACGCGCTCACCTTCACCGTCAAGCCCGGCAGCGAGGACATCGTCGCCAAGATCCTCGCCGACTACGCCTCACCCGAGCCGAAGGTCGACGACACCACCCGGCTGTGCCGCACCTCGCTGTTCATGCACGGGAACCGCGTGGTGCGGGCCATCGAGGTGCGGGGCGACCTGCTGTCCGCGCTGCGCCACGTCTCCCGGCAGCCCGAGGTGCGGGCCGTCGAGGAGGCCATCAACCCCCATCTGGAGCAGGACCGGGACCTCAACGACCCCGAGTCCGCGCGGGTGTTCTTCACCCGGGCCGCGCTGCCCGCCGTGCACCACGTGACGGCGGACCGGCAGGACGCGCAGGCCGAGCGGTACGCCCTGTGCTACCCGACCCGCCCCGACCGCGGCATGCAGCTGGCCGAGCTGCTCGCCCGGCAGGACGAGGCCGCCGCGGACGACCCCCGCAACCCGGTCCTGCGCAGCACGATCTTCCAGCGCGACGACGTCGTCGTCCGGCTGATCGACGTGCGCGGCGGACTCGACGCCGCCGACCCCGTGCAGGCCCTGGGGCTGGCCGATCCCGAGCAGGTGGCCGAGCTGACCACGCTCCAGGACGACGCGGGCGCGTCCCCCGAGTCCGCCGGGAAGAGCGCCCCCCTCGCGCGGTTCCTTCAGCTCGCGCGCATGGATCTCGTCACCGACCGCCGGTCGCCCGAGGCCTGAGTCCCCATCACGTGGGCAGGGGCGGCCCCCCGCCCCTGCCACGCCGGCGCAGTACACATCGGAGGAACGTCGTGATCACATCCCGTCCCAGAGTCGTGGATCTCAGCGAGGTCGAGCCCAACACCCGGCGCGGCGGCGATCTGCGCGCCATGCTCACCCCCGCGACGGTCGGCTCGACCAGCGGTTTCATGGGCGTCGCGCTCATCAAGCCCGGCGACCGCATCGGCGAGCACTACCACCCGTACTCCGAGGAGTTCGTGTACGTGGTGTGCGGGCAGCTGGAGGTGGACCTCGACGGCGAGGCGCAGGCCCTGCAGCCCGAGCAGGGCCTGATGATCCCCGTCGGCATGCGGCACCGCTTCCGCAACGTCGGCAACGTCGAGGCCCGTATGGTCTTCCACCTCGGTCCGCTGGCGCCGACCCCGCCGCTCGGCCACGTCGACACCGAGGAGACCGGCGCCGAGCCCGTGGTGATCGGGTCCGAGGCGGCCCCACGACGTCAGGTCCGGTCATGACGAGACGTGTCGCGGTCACCGGCATAGGCGTCGTCGCCCCGGGTGGCATAGGCGTGCCGGCGTTCTGGAAGCTCCTGGTCGAGGGGCGCACGGCGACGCGCGGCATCACGTTCTTCGATCCGACCGGTCTGCGCTCGCGGATCGCCGCCGAATGCGACTTCGAGCCGGCGGCCCACGGACTGGACGCCGCCGACGTCGAACGGTGCGACCGCTACATCCAGTTCGCGCTGGCCGCCGGGGCCGAGGCCGTGACCGACGCCGGTCTGGACCTGGCCGCCGAGAACCCCTGGCGGGTCGGCGTCTCCCTGGGCACCGCGGTCGGCGGCACCACCCGGCTGGAGAAGGACTACGTCCTGGTCAGCCACGGCGGGCAGCGCTGGGACGTGGACCACCGCGAGGCGGCCCCGCAGCTGCACCGGGCGTTCACCCCCAGCACGCTGGCCTCGACGGTCGCGGAGCGGTTCGGGGCGCGCGGGCCGGTGCAGACCGTCTCCACGGGCTGCACCTCCGGACTCGACGCGGTCGGGTACGCGTTCCACACCGTGGAGGAGGGCCGGGCCGACATCTGCATAGCCGGCGCCTCGGACTCGCCGATCTCCCCGATCACCATGGCGTGCTTCGACGCGATCAAGGCGACCTCCTCCAACAACGACGACCCCGCCCACGCCTCGCGTCCCTTCGACGCGGACCGCGACGGGTTCGTGATGGGCGAGGGCGGCGCCGTGCTCGTCCTGGAGGAGCTGGAGCACGCCAGGGCCCGTGGCGCGCACGTCTACTGCGAGCTCGGCGGGTACGCCACCTTCGGCAACGCCTACCACATGACCGGCCTCACCAGCGAGGGCCTCGAGATGGCCCGGGCCATCGGGGACGCCCTCGACCACGCCCGGACCGACGCCGGCGCGATCGACTACGTCAACGCGCACGGGTCGGGCACCAAGCAGAACGACCGTCACGAGACGGCCGCGGTGAAGCGGGTCCTGGGCGCGCACGCCTACGACACCCCCATGAGCTCCATCAAGTCCATGGTGGGCCACTCCCTGGGCGCGATCGGCGCGATCGAACTCGTCGCCTGCGTCCTGGCGCTGGCCCACCAGGTCGTGCCGCCGACCGCCAACTACGAGACGCCCGACCCCGAGTGCGACCTGGACTACGTCCCGCGCGTGGCCCGTGAGCGCAAGCTGGGCAGCGTGCTCTCCGTGGGCAGCGGGTTCGGCGGCTTCCAGTCCGCGGTGGTCATGAACCGGCCGAGGGAGAAGACACGATGAGCGAACCCCTTCAACGGCGCGCGGTCGTCACGGGAATCGGCGTGGTCGCGCCCAACGGAGCCGGCACGGAGACCTTCTGGAAGTCCACCAGGGAGGGCATCAGCGTCCTGGACCGGGTCACCCGTGAGGGCTGTGAGCACCTCCCGCTGAAGGTGGCGGGCCAGGTCCGCGACTTCGACCCGTCGGCCGCGATCGAGGAGCGCTACCTCGTCCAGACCGACCGGTTCACGCACTTCGCGATGGCCGCCGCCGACCTCGCGCTGGAGGACGCCGGCCTCGGCCGCACCGAGACCGACGCCGCGCCCTTCTCCGTCGGCGTGGTCACCGCGGCCGGCTCCGGCGGCGGCGAGTTCGGCCAGCGCGAGCTGCAGCAGCTGTGGGGCAAGGGCAGTCGCTATGTCGGCCCGTACCAGTCCATCGCCTGGTTCTACGCCGCCAGCACCGGCCAGATCTCCATCCGCCGCGGCTTCAAGGGCCCCTGCTCGGTCGTCGCCGCCGACGAGGCCGGCGGCCTGGACGCCCTCGCCCACGCGGCGCGGGCCGTGCGCCGCGGCACCGACGTGATCGTGGCCGGGGCGACCGAGGCGCCGATCGCGCCGTACTCGGTCGTCTGCCAGCTCGGCTACCAGGAGCTGAGCACCGTCGACGACCCGGCCCGCGCCTACCGTCCGTTCACCTCCGCGGCCTGCGGCTTCGTGCCGGCCGAGGGCGGCGCCATGGTCGTGGTGGAGGCGGCGGAGCAGGCCCGGACCCGCGGTGCGCGGGTGCGGGCCGTCCTCGCCGGACACGCGGCGACCTTCACCGGAGCCTCCCGTTGGGCCGAGTCCCGGGAAGGCCTCGCCCAGGCCGTCCGCGGAGCCCTGGAGGAGGCGGACTGCGCCCCGGAGGAGATCGACGTGGTCTTCGCCGACGCGCTCGGCGTCCCGGAGGCGGACCGCGCCGAGGCGCTGGCCATCGTCGACGCGCTCGGCCCGCACGGGGCCCGGGTGCCCGTCACCGCGCCGAAGACCGGCATCGGGCGGGGGTACTGCGCGGCGCCGCTGATGGACGCCGCGGCGGCGGTGCTCACGATGGAGCACGGCCTGATCCCTCCGACCCCCAACGTCTTCGACGTCTGCCATGACCTCGACCTCGTGACCGGCCGGGCCCGCACCGCGCAGGTGCGCACGGCACTGGTTCTGAGCCGGGGGCTCATGGGGTCGAACTCGGCGCTGGTGCTCCGGCACGGCGTCGCCGACGCCTCGTAGCGAGGCGCCGCTCAGCAGGAGAGAAGAGGAACCCATGACTGACCGCATCACTGTGGAAGAGCTGGCCGAACTCATGAAGAAGTCCGCCGGCGTCACCGTCGCCCCGGACCGGCTCCGGGAGCCGGACACCGGCTTCGACACCCTCGGCGTGGACTCGCTGGGCCTGCTGGGCATCGTGGGCGAGCTGGAGAACCGGTACGGCACGCCGATGCCGCCCGACGCCGAACGCTCCAAGACGCCCCGCGAGTTCCTCGACCTCGTCAACAGCGCCCTCATGACAGGAGCCTGAGATGTCCGGACACACACAGAACGAGATCACCATCGCGGCACCCCTGGACCTGGTCTGGGAGATCACCAACGATCTGGAGAACTGGCCGCGGCTGTTCACCGAGTACGCGTCCGTCGAGATCCTCTCCCGGGAGGGACGCAGGACGACGTTCCGGCTGACCATGCACCCGGACGAGAACGGGACCGTGTGGAGCTGGGTCTCGGAGCGCGAGCCGGACCGCGAGACGCGCACCGTCAAGGCCCGCCGGGTCGAGACCGGCCCCTTCGACCACATGAACATCCACTGGCGGTACGAGGAGGTCCCGGGCGGCACGCGGATGGTGTGGACGCAGGACTTCGCGATGAAGCCGGAGGCGCCGGTCGACGACGACTGGATGACCGACAACATCAACCGGAACTCCAAGATCCAGATGGGCCTGATCCGGGACCGCATCGAGAAGGCCGCCGCCGAACGCGGCGCCACCGCCGGAATGACCGACTGAGCCGGACGGAGAACGGTTCCATGCACCAGGCCCTGATCGTCGCCCGGATGGCCCCCGGATCGGCTCCCGACATCGCGAAGGTGTTCGAGGAGTCCGACCGGGGGGAGCTGCCGCACCTCGTCGGCGTCGTCCGGCGCAGCCTCTTCCAGTTCGGCGACCTGTACATGCACATGATCGAGTCGGAGCGCGACCCCGGTCCCGCCATCGCGAAGATCACCGGGCACCCCGAGTTCCGGGACGTGAGCGAGCGGCTGTCCGCGTATGTCAGCGCCTACGACCCCGAGACCTGGCGTTCCCCCAAGGACGCCATGGCGCAGCGCTTCTACCTCTGGGAGCGCGAGCCGGCCGGCTGACCTCGCCGACCGTCACCGGTCGCCGGGCCCGCAGCGCTGCGGGCCCGGCGACCGGTGGTCGGGAGGGGAAGGCGGGACGGGCGGGCACGCGGTCGGATCAGCCTGCCACGTGGCAGTCGAACGCGTGCAGATAGGGGTTGACCGGGCTGATGTCGTCGATGACCAGTCCCGCGTCGGTCAGCCGGGAGACCATGCTCTCGGTGGTGTGCTTCGCGCCGCCGACGTTGAGGAGCAGCATCAGGTCCATGGCGGTGCTGAACCGCATCGACGGCGTGTCGTCGACGAGGTTCTCGATGACCACGACCCGCGCTCCCGGCCCGCCCGCCTCGCGGACGTTGCGCAGCGTGCGGGCGGTGCTCTCGTCGTCCCACTCCAGGATGTTCTTGATCACGTAGACGTCGGCCTGCACCGGGACGGCCTCGCGGACGTCGCCCGGCACGACGCGCGCGCGGTCGGCGAGGTCGCCGCCCGGGAGCAGCCTCGGCACCGCGTTCTCCACCACCCGGGGAAGGTCGAGCAACGCCCCCTGCATCGTGGGGTACTTGTCCAGCAGGCTCGCCACCACGTGCCCCTGGCCGCCGCCGAGGTCGGCGACGGACGCGGCGCCCGACAGGTCGAGGAACTCCGCGACGTCCCGCGCCGACTGCACGCTGGACGTCGTCATGGCGCGGTTGAAGACGTCCGCCGACTCCGGGGCGTCCTCGTTGAGGTAGGGGAAGAACTCCTTGCCGTACAGGTCCCGCACGACGTCGCGGCCGGTGCGCACGGCCTCGTCCAGCAGCGGCCAGGCGTCCCAGGTCCAGGGCTCGGTGCACCACAGGGTGATGGCGCGCAGGCTGTTCGGGTCGTCCTCGCGTAGCAGCCGGGAGACGTCGGTGTGCGCGAACGTCCCGTCCGCCTGCTCGGCGAAGACGCCGTAGCAGGACAGGGCCCGCAGGAGCCGCCGCAGCGGCTTGGGCTCGGTCTTCACCGCCGCCGCGAGGTCCGCCACCGGCATCGGGCTGCCGCCGAGGGCGTCGGCGACCCCGAGCCGGGCGGCCGCGCGCAGGGCGGCGGCGCACGCCGCCCCGAACGCGAGCTCCCTCAGCCGCATGGACGGGGGCGGCGCCCCCGGCGCCGGCGGGTCCGGGAGCTTGGGAGGCTGAACGGTCGTCATCTGCCGCCTTCTTTCTTTCCTGCGTGGATTCCCGATGTGTGGTGAGTGCCTGGAGTGCCTGGAGTGCCTGGAGTGCCCGGAACGCCTGCGCTGAGCGGCGCCTTGTGTGCCCCCGTGCACGGCGCTCGGGGCCCGGGGCCCGGGGATCACGCGACGCGGGGCGTCCCCGGGGCGGGCGGGTCCGTGAGCGGCTGCGGTCGGTGGCCGCTCAGCACAGGCCCGCGGGCCGCGACGTCCGGCACGCGTTGCCTTCGAAGGTGTTGCCCTTGCCGGCGATGTCCGTGACGACCAGGTCCGCGGGGGAGTTGCCGCGCAGTGCGTTGTCGCTGATGCGGTTGCGGTCGCTGGTGGTGCCCACGAAGCTCTTGAACAGGACGATGCCGCCCGAGAGGGGGGACGTGCCGACGTTGTCCTCGATCAGGTTGCGGGTGATCAGGCTGTCCTCGGCGCCGGTCAGCACGATCCCGGAGCCCTGAAGGGCGTCCAGCCGGGCCGTCTTGGGGCAGGACTTGTTGTTGCGCACGATGCGGTTCTCGCGCACGGTCACGAGTCCGGCCTTCGGCTTGTTCTCGTCGCCGACGACGAAGACCGCGGCGCAGTTGCCGGTCAGGTCGTTGTGCGCGACGGTCAGGTTGCGCAGCCTGCGGACGGTGACGCCGATCCGGTTGCCCTCCAGCCGGTTGCGCTCGACCACCGTTCCGTCCGTGTCCGTGGCGCCCTGCTCCTCCTTGACGCTGTTGGCGAGGAACAGGCCCGCGTCGCCGTTGTCCCGGGCGGTGTTGCCCCGGAACACGCCCCGCACCGAGCCCTCCTGGGCGATGCCCCACACCCCGTTCTTCACCGCGGTCACGTTACGGACGGTCAGGTGGTCGGTCGCCGTGGCGTGGACGCCGGTCCGGGTGAAGCCGGAGACGGTCAGGGCGGCGACGGTGACGTCCTTGACGCGGTGGTCCTTCGTGCCGACGACGCAGATGCCGTTCCCGTCCGCGGCGCAGGCGCCGGCGGCGGCGCCCGAAGCCTTCCCGGTGCTCGCGGCCTTCGCGGCGCCCGCGGCCTTCGCGGCCCCCGCGGCCTTCCCGGTGACGGCGGCCGGCTCGAGCACCGTGTGCCGACCCATGCCGCGCAGGGTCAGCCCGGGCGTGCTCAGGGTGACGCTCTCGTGGTAGACGCCGAAGGTCAGCAGAACCGTGTCGCCGGGCTCGGCGGCGTCCACCGCCTTCTGGATCGATTCCCCCGGAAGGACCAGGTGGACGGTGCGTCCCGCGACGGGCGGGGCGGCGCCGAGCCCCGTCCCGAGGAGCGCCGCCGTGCACGCCAGATATGCGATATGGCATTTCTTCATATTGCTGACGTTATGACCGTCAAGGCCTCAGTCCAGCGGGATGGGCCGTCCGGCGGCGTGTCCCGCCACCGGACGGCCCATCCGGCGGGGTCGTCGCGGTAGCGGGGGCCGTCGGGTCAGCGGGAGCGGCGGCCGCGGCTGCCGGAGGCGCGTCGGGGGAGGGGCCGGGGGCGGGCCGCGGCGGGGGAGGACTCGGCTGCGGGCGGGGGCTCCGCGACGGGCCCGGTCCCCGCCGACTCGTCCTGCCAGGCCTCGTAGTCGCTGAACGCGTCGCCGGAGTCCGAGCCGCCGCCCAGGGAGGCCATGACGTCCGCGTGCCGGGACTGCGGGACGTTCGTGATCCTGGCCAGCGTCAGCGTGTCGGAGTCGGGCCGGGCGTCGGGGGAGCGATGGGTGAGCGTGTCGGGCAGCATGACGAGGGACGTCGTCCCCGACCGCTCGCCGGACGGGCGCAACTGCACGCGTATGCCGTGCCGTTCGGCGAGCCGGCCGACCACGAACAACCCCATGTGCTGGGAGATGCCGACGTCGACGGTCGGCGGATTGGCGAGCTTGTGGTTGATCATCGCGAAGTCGTCCGCCGCCAGGCCGATGCCCTCGTCGTGGATCTCGACCATGATCCGGCCGTCGGGCAGCCGGATCGCGGTCACCCGCACCTCCGAGCGGGGGGACGAGAACGCCGTGGCGTTCTCCATCAGTTCCGCCAGCAGATGCACGAGGTCGGTCACGGCGCGGCCCTGGATCTGCACCTCGGGCAGTCCGGAGAACTGGATGCGCTCGTACTGCTCCACCTCCGAGGAGGCCGCGCGGACGACGTCGACCAGTGGCAGCGGCTGGTCCCACGCCTGCGCGGGCTTCTCGCCGCCGAGCACCAGGAGGTTCTCCCCGTTGCGGCGCACGCGGGTGGCCAGGTGGTCCAGCCGGAAGAGGTTCTCCAGCTGCTCCGGGTCGGCCTCGTTGTCCTCCAGGCTGGTGATCAGGGCGATCTGACGCTCGATCAGGGACTGGTTGCGGCGGGAGAGGTTGGTGAAGATCGCGTTGATGTTGCCGCGCAGGAGGGCCTGTTCGGCGGCCAGCCGGACGGCCTCGCGGTGGACGTGGTCGAAGGCCCGTGCGACCTCGCCGATCTCGTCGGTGGTGTCGATCGGGATCGGCGTCACCCGGGTGTCCACCGGGTCGGCGTCGGGCTGCGCCATCTGGTGGATCAGGCCCGGCAGGCGCTGTCCGGCGATCTCGATCGCCGAGGCGCTCAGGCGGCGCATGCCGGTGCTCATCGTCCGCGCCACCCAGGAGGCGAGAAGGAAAGCGGCGAGCACCGCGGCGAGCACGAGAGCGGCGTTGGTGATCGCGTCGCGCCGCGCGTCGTCGGCGATGTCCTGGGCGCTGGCCAGCGCGGCGTCGGTGAGACCGACCTGGACGCTCCGGTAGGCGTCGAAGCCCAGGGTGGACGCGGCGAAGAACGACTCGGGGGTGACGCCCTTCGTGGCGAGCTCGCCGACCGGCTTCCCGGCGGCGATCTCGGTGATCATGTCCGCCATGGGGGGCGGGCTCACGTACGGGCGGCCCGCCGCCGCCGCCTTCGCTGCGGCGGCGGCCTGCTGCTGCTCGCCGCGTGCCTCGGCGGCGGCCAGCGCCTGCCTGAGCCTCGCCATGTCCTCGGCGGTGCCGGCTCCGGCGTACTCCTGGAGCCCGACCTGCTGGAGATAGGCGTACGAGCGGAACGAGGCGAGCTGGGACTCCAGTTCTCCCGCGGCGAGTCCGGCACGGTCCTCCACCAGCAGGTGGGTGCCGATGGACCGGATCAGGGACTCGGTCGCCTGCGTCAGGGACACGGCGTAGAGCGTCCGGCCGAAGCTGGTCCGGTTGCTGCTGCCGTAGCCCAGCTCGTTCGAGAGCTCCATCAGGGGGTGCTGGACGGCGTGATAGCTCTCCTCCGTCCGCACGCCGCTCATCCCTGCGGTGAACGCGTTGGCCCGCACCGTGCCGAGCTGACTCTCGCCGTTCCGGACCAGCTGGACGCGCCGCAGCAGGCCGCTGGTCTTCGGCATCCGGGCGACCGCGCGGCCGAAGGCCGCGGCGTCCGCGTCGGTCGTCCTGCGGGCCTGGACGACCGTGTCCGAAGTCCTCTTCTCCCTCAGCAGGGGGATGACCGACACATCGCGTTCGTTGATCGCGTCGCTGGCGTACTTGTTCGCCGTCTGGACGAGTTCGGCAACCCTGACCGCGTCGTCGGCGTCCTGCCAGGTGTCCACCGAACGTTTCACCCGCACGCCCCCGAGCACGAGGGCCACGAGTACCGGGATGAGCAGGACGGCCCGCAGCCGTCGGCCCACCGGCCAGTTGCTGGTGAGGGACCTTCTTCGTCCCTCCGCTGTGGGTGAGTTGTTCGGCACCGTCGTCCTATCGCCTGGAACGCGTCGCGCGTGACGCGCCGTTCTCCCCTCATTACGGTGCGACGGGGGCGCCGCGTTCAAAAGTGTTGCAAGTTTCACCAAAGCCGGATCGCGGTCACTCCGGTCCGGACAGCCGCCACGCACAGCCGGACGGCGGCACCTGTCCGCACCAGGTCGCTCCCGCGCCTCAGGTCCGCCCGCGCGTCTCCTGAGGGCGGCGCGCCAGCGAGTCGATGACCACGGCGGCGAACAGTACCCCGCCCGTGATCACGAACTGCACGGCGGGCGGGGTGTCCGTGATCGCCATGCCGGAGGCGATCGACTGGATGACCAGCATGCCGAGCACCGCCGACCAGGTCGTGCCGCGCCCGCCGAACAGGCTGGTGCCGCCGATGACGGCCGCCGCGATGGCGTTGACCAGCAGGACGCCCGACCCCGAGGTCTGGCTCACCGAGGTGATCCGCGAGGCCAGGAACAGCCCGCCGACCGCGGCCATCGTGCCGGAGGCCGCGAGCACCGCCGTCTGCACCCAGGTCACGTCGATGCTCGCGCGGCGGGACGCCTCGAGGCTGCCGCCGACCGCGTAGACCTGCCGCCCGTAGTGCGTGCGGCGCAGCACGACGTCGAGGACCGCGACCAGCAGCAGGAAGATCAGCAGGGCCAGCGGCAGCCCCTGGAACCGGTTGAGCAGAAACGCGACGGCGAACGCGAGCACCGCGACGCCCGCGGTGCGCATCAGGATGCCGCGCAGCGTGCGGTGCGGCATGCCGAGGGCCCTGCGGCGGCGCCGGTCCCGGTCGGACACGAGGAAGACCGCGCCCGCGGCGACCGCCGCCAGACCGTAGGCCACGGCGTCGTGGGTGAAGTAGTAGCTGGTCAGCCGGGCGACCAGCCCGTTCTCGTCGAGGCTGACGGTGCCGCTGTCCCCGAGCACGGCCAGCATCAGGCCGTTCCAGGTGAGCAGCCCGGCGAGCGTGACCACGAACGCGGGCACCCGGGTTCTGGCGACGGAGTAGCCCTGGACCGTCCCCGCCCCCGTGCCCACGAGCACCGCGACGACGAGGGCGAGCCACTCCGGCACGCCGTTGTTCACGTTCAGCACGGCGAAGACCGCCGCCGCCAGGCCGCTGATCGACCCGACGGACAGGTCGAGCTGCCCGAGCAGCAGCACGAAGACGATGCCGACCGCGATCAGCCCCGTCCCCACGATGTCCACGCTGAGGTTGGACAGGTTGCGCGGCGAGAGGAAGTTCTGGTTCAGGCACTGGAAGGTGATCCAGACGACGGCCAGGACGAGGACGACGGGGAGCGACCCCAGCTCGCCGGCGCGCAGTCTGCGCCGGACGGCCGCGACCGCGCTCCGCGCGCCACCGGCGACGGCCTGCATGATCTTCACCACCCCGCCTCCCGGCCGGCCGGCCGGCGGGGCACGTTCTCCGTGGCGCCGGTGATGGACGAGACGATCTGCTCCTGGGACGCGGTGTTCACGTCGAAGAAGCCGTTGTTGCGACCCAGCCGCAGGACCGCGGCGCGGTCCGCGAGAGCCTTCACGTCGCCCGGGTCGTGGCTGATGAGCAGGACGCCGAGACCGCGGTCCCGCAACCGGTCTACCAGGTCGAGGGCCTCGGTGGTCTGCTCGAAACCCAGCGCGGCCGTCGGTTCGTCCAGGAGGAGCACGCGAGGGTCCCCCAGGAGCGCGCGGGCGGGACGACCGTCCGGCGCCGACCGCTGGAGAGGGACGCGAGGGGGCCGCGCGGATCGGGCAGCCCTCCGGTCGGCCGTTCCGGCAGCTGCCTCGTACGACGCTCCGCCTCCACCTCGTCCAGGAACCCGGACCGGCGGACCTCCCGGCCCAGGAACCACGGAAAACAACTCCTCGGTCGGCGGATCAGGTCAGCCCGGCCCTGGCGCAGGCGGCCCGCAGCCGGGGGACGCAGATCTCCCCGACCGTGTGCAGACCGTCCTTGACGACCGTGTCCCGGATGTTGTCGGCCGTCACGGACACCGGGGCGAGCAGCACCGAGGCGACCGCCTCCCCGCCGCGCGTCGGCACCTCGCCGGTGGACACGGGTCCGAGGCTCTGCCCGCGCGCCGCCGCCACGGCCATGGCACCCCCCGCGGCGGCCTCGGGGCCGAACGGTTTGAACACGGTCATGTACTGCTCGCCGGCGACGATGCGCCGCAGGGCCGAGAGTTCGGCGTCCTGCCCGGTGACCGGCGGCAGCGGACGGACCTTGTTCGCCTTCAGGGCGGAGATGCTCCCGCCGGCGAGGCCGTCGTTGGCCGCGTAGACGCCGTCGAGGGGCTGGTCGCCCAGGGCCGCCAGCGCGCCGGCCATGTTCAGGTGGGCGATCTCCGCCCGCCACTGCGGGGTGTCGTAGGCCTTGCCGATCTTCACCTTCCCGTCGAGCACGGACAGCGCGCCACGCCGGAACGCCCGGGCGTTGGGGTCGCCGGGGTCGCCGTTCATCATCACGATCCGAGCCCCGGGCACCTTGTCGCCCATCGCCTTCAGGAGCGCGCGGCCCTGGAGCCTGCCGACCTCCACGCCGTCGAAGGAGACGTACCCGGAGATCGGCCCCTCGGCGAGGCGGTCGTAGGCGATGACGGGGATGTCCGCGGCGCGGGCCGCGGAGACGGTGGGGGCCAGCGCGCGGGCGTCCACGGGGACGAGCACGACGGCGTCCACCCCCTTCGTGATCATCGAGTCCATCTGTTCCTGCTGGAGTGCCACATCGCCCTTGGCGTTGGCGTGTTCGACCGTGCAGGTCGCGCACAGCTCCCGGATCCGCTTCTCCAGCAACGGCCTGTCCTGCGTCTCCCAGCGCGACGTCGTGGCGTCCGGCAGCAGGAGACCGATGCGCGGACCGCTCCCCCCGGCAGGACCAGCGCCCTTGTCCGCCCCGCAGGCCGCCAGCACGATCGCGGTGCAGACGGCGGTCACGACGGCCGCGGTGTCACGCATACGGGCCTTCATGGGCGATACCTGCCGTAGATGACAATAAGGTGGAAATGTTCGGTTGATCTGTATATGCGATTCTGGTGGGTGGGTGCCCCGATCTCAACCTGTCGGCACCTGCGGCGGGACGGGAGGTACGGTGCGCAGATGCCTCGACCGGGCCCTGACCTTCGCCGGAGCGACGCAGGCCGCGGTCTACGCGCCCGCTGCCGGCGACGGGGAGCTCCGGCTCCTGGACGCGGCCGGAGACGCTTCCTCCGAACCCGGGCCGCCGGACCGTCTGGCGCTGTCCGGCGACTCGCCCGCCGCGCGCGCCTACTGGACCGACCGGTCCCTGTGGCTCGCCGCCGGCACCCCGCTCGGCGCGCTGCCCCTGGTCGCGGACGGCAGACGGCTGGGCTGCCTGGTCGTCCAGGGCGCCTCGGCGGACGGCTTCGACGTCGAGCAACGCCGGTTCCTGGAGCGTTACGCCGAAGCGCTCGCGGTGCTCCTGCGACCGGTCGCGGACCCGCCCGCGCCGGCCCCGCTGCTCGCGCCCGCCCTGCGCAGCCTGCGCGTCGGCTCCTTCGTCCTCGTCCCGGACACCGGCCTGATCGAGGCCGACGAGACGCTCCTGGACCTGGTCGGCATCACCCCTGACGACTTCGACGGCAAGGTCGACACCCTCCTCGCCCACGCCCTGCCCGAGGACATGCACGCCCTGATGTCGGTCCTGGAGCCGTCCGCCCAGGCCTCCGTCCGGCGGGACCTGGAGTTCCGGGTCCGCGGCCCCACCGGCGAGATGCGCTGGCTGAGCCTGAGCTGCCGCGTCGAGGCGGGCGTCCCCGAGGGGCCCGGAGAGGTGCTGGGCGTGGTGACGGCCACCCCGGTGCTGCGCCGTGGCTCCGACGACGTCGCCCGCATCCAGTGGCTGACCGCCGCACTCGACGACGCCGCCACCGTCCGCGACGTCGGCCGCGTCGTCGTCTCCGCCCTGCGCGAGCCGCTGGGCGCCGACCGGGTGGCCCTCGCCGCGCTCCAGGACGACCGGCTCATGGTCACCGTCCTCGACCCGCCCCGGCCCGCCGCCTGGCCGGAGGTGTGGCGTTCCGAGTGGCGCACGGAGTGGCCCGACGCGCCGCTGCGAGCCCTGCCCACCCTGCAAGCAGCCCTGGCCGACGGCCGGATGGACCTGTGGCCCGCCGGCACCGAATTCGAACCCGGACTGACCGGTGTCGGCGACGGCGGCCTGGCCGTGCTGCCGCTGCCCGCCAAAGGCCAGGTCGCCGGCATCTGCCTGGTCGGCTGGGAACGCGCGCACGAGTTCGTCCCCGAGGAACGCTCCCTGCTCACCGCCACCGCGGCCCTCGTCGGCCAGGCCCTCAAACGGGCCCACGCCCACGACGCCGAGCAGGAACTCGCCACGATGCTCCAGCGCAGTCTGCTGCCCCGGCGGCTGCCCGAGCTGCCCGGCGGCACCGCCGTCGCCCGTTATCTGCCCGCCAAGCGGGGCCTTCAGGTCGGCGGCGACTGGTACGACGTCATCGCCCTCTCCGAGGACCGGGTGGCGCTGGTCATCGGGGACGTCCAGGGACACAGCGCCGGCGCCGCGACGATCATGGGCCAGATGCGCACCGCCGTCCGGGCCTACGCCATGGAGGGCCACCCTCCCGACGTGGTCGTCTCGCACGCCAACCGGCTCCTCGTCGCCATGGAGACCGACCTCTTCGCCACCTGCTGCTATGCCGAACTCGACATGGAGGAGGGCAACACCCTCTTCGTCCGGGCCGGCCACCTCGCCCCCCTGGTCCGCCGCCCCGACGGCGCCACCGAGGAGATCGAGGTCGAGGGCGGGCCCCCGCTGGGCATCCTCGCCGAGGCGGACTTCCCCATGACGGCCGTCGAACTGTCCCCCGGCACGGTCCTCGCCCTGGTCACCGACGGTCTCGTCGAGGCCGCCGACCTGCCCCTGGACGAGGGCATGCGCCGCACCCGCGCCGCACTGGCCGCGGCCGACCCCGCGGACCCGGGCGCCATGGCCGACGCGCTGCTCGGCGACGCCGGCCGCCGCGAGGACGACGTGGCGCTGCTGCTCCTGCGCTACGACGGCATGAAGACCCGCCCGATCCGGTCCGGCTGGATGGTGTGGCGGCTGCCCGACGCCGTCATGCACGCCCGCCGCTTCACCGCTCGCACCCTGCGCCGCTGGAAGGTCCAGGAGGCGGCCGACGCCGTGCTGCTGGTCGTCTCCGAACTCGTCACCAACGCCCTGGTGCACACCCAGGGACCGGTCCGGCTGGACCTGATCCTCCGTGGCGACCGGGTGCGCGTCTGCGTGAGCGACTCCTCCCCGCGGGCCCCCGCCAAACCCGTCATCGTGGACTGGGAGTCGACCGGCGGCCGTGGCCTGCTCCTCGTCGAGGCCATGTCGGAGTCGTTCGGCTCGGTGCCGGTGGCCGGAGGCAAACAGGTGTGGAGCGAGATCGCCGTGCCGCAGGGAGTGATGTGATGATCCGTCGGCAGCGCGTCGTCGCGGTGCTCGCCGCGGCCCTCATGACGATCCCCCTGGCCGCCTGCGGGGACGGGGGAGGGCAGAAGCCGGCCCGGGAGGGCTTCACCGTGGGTCTGCTGCTGCCGAGCCGCACGGTCCCGCGCTGGGAGCATTCGGACCGGCCGCTGATCGAGGCGCAGGTGAAGAAGCTGTGCCCCGGCTGCTCGCTGGAGTACGCCAACGCCGAGAACGACGTGACCAGACAGCGGCAGCAGATGGTCTCCATGGTCACCAAAGGGGCCAAGGTCCTCATCCTCGACGCCGCCGACACCCGTGCGGTCCGCTCCTCCGTGCAGGAGGCACGCCGGGCGGGCGTCGACGTCATCGCCTACGACCGCCTCGCCGAAGGCCCGGTCACCGGCTACGTCGGCTTCGACGCCCGGCACGTCGGCCGGCTCCAGGGCGAGGGGCTGCTCGAGGGCATGGGACGGCGGTCCGGGGGAGCCGGCGTCGTCATGATGAACGGCGACCCGGCCAGCCCCAACGCCGCCCTCTACAGGAAGGGAGCCCTGTCCGTCCTCACCGGCAAGGTGAAGATCGCCAGGTCCTACGACACCCTCGACTGGAGCGCCCAGAACGCCCACAACAACATGTCCGCCGCCATCGCCGCCCTCGGCCCGGACCGGATCGACGGGGTCCTCGCGGCCAACGACTCCATCGCGTCCGGCGTCGTCGCCGCCCTCAAGAGCGCCGGCGTCACCAAGTTCCCGCCCGTCACCGGCCAGGACGCCGACCTCGACGCCGTGCGGCGCATCGTCGCGGGGGAGCAGTACATGACGGTGTACAAGCCGTTCAAGGACGAGGCGGCCGCCGTGGCCGCCATGGCGGTCGCCGTGGGGAAGGGCGAGGATCCCGCCGACAGCGCCACCACGACCACCGACAGTCCCACCACCGCCCGCATCCCGTCGGTCCTGCTCACCTCGGAGCCGGTGACCGTCGACGACATCCAGCGCGTCCTGGTCGACCGCGGCGTCTACACCGTCGCCCGCATCTGCACCCCCGGGCTCCGGGCCGCCTGCGACCGCGCCGGACTCACCCGCTGAGGGACGTCGTCCGTCAGTGCTGGTGCGGCTGCTGCTGCGGCCGGCCGTACGGCTGGTCCGTGCCCGGGCCCGCTCCCTGTGCCGGCAGCTGATCCGCCTGCTCCCTGGTCACCTTCTGCTCGGCGCCGCAGAACGTGCACTGCGTGGCGTACTTCGTCGAGATCGGGAACAGCGGCACGAAGAACAGCGTGAACTTCGTGACCCGCTTCCTGAGGGTGTGGGCGGCGGGGTTGCCGCAACGGCCGCACACCAGCGTCAGTATCGCGAGCTGGTACAGGTATCCCTTGGTGCCGAAGATGATCACGCTGTGCTTCCTTCTGGAGGAGTGCCGGTCTGCACGCACAGTCTGCTGCATGACGTCACCCGCGTGAGCGGCAGGCGGGTCCTTGCCCTGCGCCACGCGGGCGATCTCCCGGCCATGACTGCGGCGGCCGCCGCCGGTGCGACGCGATGGTCGTCTGGCCGCCGCACAGCGGCTTTCCCGACGTCCCCGCAAGGAAGGCTCCCATGCCCCGAGTCACCCGTCCTGCGGTCGCCACCGCCGTCGCCGTCGCCCTCGGCCTGCTGGCCGCGGCGCCCGCCACAGGAGGCGAGCCGACCGTGTCCGACCCTCGCGTCGTCGCTCACTTCCAGCTCGCCCGGGGAGAGACACCGGAGAACATCGTGCTCGAACCCGACGGCTCCGCCGACCTGACGTTCTCCACCGCCCGGCAGGTCGTGAACGTCACCCGGCAGGGCCGAACCCGTGTCCTCGCCACCCTGCCCGCCGTCGCGAACCCGAAGACCCCGGTCGTCCGCGCGGCCGTCGTGCTCGGCATCGCCCGCGCGCGGAACGGCACCCTCTACGTCAACTACGCCACCGGCACGGCCAGGACCGGCATCTGGCGCGTCGACCCCGACGGCAGCGCACCCCGTCAGATCGCCGAACTGCCGCCGAACGGCTTCCCCAACGGCCTCGCCCTCGACGAGCGCCGGGGCGTGCTCTACGCCGCCGACTCGGTGCGGGGCACCGTCTGGCGCGTTCCGTGCCACGGAGGCGCCCCCACGGCCTGGGCCACGGGAGCCGCGCTGGAGCCCCGCAACGCGCCGCCCGCCGCCCGCGTCGGAGTCAACGGCCTGCGGCTCCACCGCGACGCCGTGTGGGTGTCCAACACCAACGCCGGGACGCTGCTGCGCATCCCCGTGCGTCCGGACGGCTCCGCCGGCGCGATCGAGACCCGGGCGACCCGGCTCTACGCGATCGACGACTTCGGCTTCGTCGAGCGGCGCCGGGACACGGCTCTCGTCGCCCTGACCGGCGGCAACGAGGTCGCGCTGGTCCGCCCGGACGGCACCCACCGCGTCGTCCTCACCGCGGCGGACGGGCTCTCCGCCCCCACCTCCGTCGCCGTCCGCGGCCGGACCGCGTACGTCACCAGCGCCGCGTACTTCGCCCAGCGGGACCCGAACCTGCTGCTCGCCCGCGTGCACCAGCGCGCCCGCGACTAGAGCCCGCAGTGCACGACGGTCCCGTTCCCGGGGTGCGGGGCGGGGCCGTGGCGGGGCGGTGCCGTGTTCAGGCCGCGGGGTGCACCAGGCCGTACTCGTAGGCGAAGGCGACCGCCTGGACCCGCGCGCGGGCGCCGATCTTGGCCAGGATGTGGCTGACGTGGGACTTGACGGTGGTCGGGGCGATGGACAGGCGCGCGGCGATCTCCGCGTTGGACCAGCCGGAGGCGACGGCGGCCAGGACGTCGCGTTCGCGCTGGGTGAAGGCGTCCGGTCCGATGGCCCGCTCGACGGGCCGGGGGGTGCGGTCGTGGCGGACGGTGTCGATGAGCGCGCGGGTCAGCTCGGGGGTGATGGCGGCGTGCCCGGCGGCCACCACCCGGACGGTCGCGGCCAGTTCGCCGGAGGTGGCGTCCTCCAGGAGGAATCCTCCGGCACCCGCGCGCAGGGCCGCGTAGGCGTGTCCCTGATCGTCGGTGGAGGTCAGCACGAGCACCCGCGGCGCGGGACCGGCCGCCGGCGCGGCGGGGCGGCCGACCGCTGTGAGGTGCGGGGGCCGGGCGATGCGGCGGATGATCTCGACGTCCTCGCTCCGGGGGCGGCGGCCGCCCATCAGGACGACATCGGGCCGCAGCGCGGCGCTCAGGCGGACCGCCTCCGCTCCGTCGGCGGTGTCGCCCACGACGGTCAGATCGGGCTCGGCTGTCAACAGCATGCGCAGGCCGAGGCGTTGGAGGGACTGGTCGTGCACGATGAGTACGGAGGCCATGGCTGTCGTTCTCCATGCGGTGGGGGCGGACGCCTAGGAACGAAACTGTTTCGTTCACTTGCAGGTCAGCGTAGCCCTCGTGTGGTCATCGAAACGACATCGTTCTCTTGTGGTATGCGTCACAGTCGAACGGGCCGGGAACGCGCGGACGGGCCGACTCCGCCGGAGCCTGCCCGTCCGCGCGCTGTCGCTGTCGCTGTCGTGCCTCGGCTGTCCCGTCCCGTCCTGGGCTGTGCTGTCCGCCCGTCAGGCCCAGCAGCCGTTGACGGTGGCCGCGAGGCCGTCCATCGCGTCCTTGATGGCGCTCGCCTCGGCCGTGGAGCCGTTCTCGACGAACGAGAAGACCTTCCACTTGCCGTCCTTGCCCTGCGTCAGTCCGCTCAGGGCGATGGCCCCGGTGAGGGTGCCGGTCTTCGCGCGCACCTTGCCGACGGCGCACTTGGAGTTCATGTCGTCGAACCGGCCCCACTCCGGGCCGAGGGTGCTGCCCGCCTCGCCGGCGACGGGCAGCCCCTCGCGGATGGAACCGAGGGTGCGCGCGTAGCGAGGCTCCGTCAGCAGCTCCAGGATTTCCGCGAGGGTGGCGGCCGGAATGCGGTTCGCGCGCGAGAGGCCGCTGCCGTCGTAGATCTCGAAGTGGTCGAGGGACACCCCGTACCGCAGGCTCAGCACCTGGCGCACCACCTCCGTGCCGCCCTCGAAGGTGGCCGGGCGGCCCGTGGCCAGAGCGGTCGCCCGCAGGAGCGTCTCGGCGATGTCGTTGTCGCTGACCTTGATCATCTTGTGGACGATGTCCGACAGCGCGGCCGACCGGTGCTGAGCCACGGGCACGTCGCCGGCGCCGGCCGTCGCGCGGGTGACGGCGCCGTCGACGTCGACCCCGGCCGCGGTGAGCTTCTGAGCGAAGAGCTGCCCGGCGTCGAGCGAGGTGTCCTCGACGTGACGCCCGTCGACGACGAGCGCGCGCACCGGGGCGACGGAGTCGGGGTAGTAACCGCTGTTCCACCCGTTTGCCAGGGTCGGCTCGGGGAACAGGCTGTCGTCCACGGCGACCTTCACCGTCGTCAGGCCCGCCGCCTTGAGGCCGGCGACCGCGGTGCTCGCCATCTCCGCGAGGTCGGCGCCGGTCAGCGTCCGGTCCCCGCCTCCGACGAGGGTCAGGGTGCCGCCGCCGTAGACGACCTTCGTGGTGAACCGGTGGTCCGGGCCCAGCACGGTCAGGGCGGCGGTCGCGGTGGCGAGCTTGGTGTTGGACGCCGGCATCAGCGCGGTCGCGCCGTTGTGGTCCCACAGGGTCCGGCCGGACGCGGAGTCGAGGACCACGCCGCTCACGTCGGGCCCCAGCCGCGGGTCCAGCACCCGGGTTCCCAGGTTCGTGACCATCTGCTGGTCGTCGGCGCCGAGGCCCTCACCCGGCGCGGTGTCCTTGGCCGTCGTCCCGACGCCCTTCCCCGCGGCGAACGCCGAGGGGGCGGCCAGCGCCGCCGAGGTGAGGGGAACGGCGAGGGCGAGCACGAGGGCCCGGCGCAGACCGACGCCGCTCTGTCCGGGTCTGCGATGCCGGCGGCTGCCGCCCGGGACGAAGGAATCGGGGGAGGCATCCGCCATTATGTCGTTCATTTCGTGGTCTCAAGGCTTTCGTGTGGGGCCTGCGCAAGAGAGAATTCCGGCGCACCTTACCACCCGTCATCCACGCCCCGTGGGCTGTGCATTCGAGAGCTGACGGATTTTCAGCGACCGGAATATCCCACCTTTCTCACCCCTTGTTCACAGGCCCGACCCCAGGCGCTGCAGGGTGTAGGCGCATTCCGTGTAGACATAGCCCGACTGCAGCTCGGCCGTGTCCGAGGCGGGCGTGGCGAGACTGTCGCCCATCGGCTTGTGCAGGAAGTACGTGGTGCCGACCGGCAGGCTGATGGTGCGCTGCGGATAGTTCTTTCCGCTGTCGCTGCACGGCTTGAAACTCGGGTTGAGGGTGCTGCCGAAGGGGTACGCCTTGCAGCTGCCGCAGGCCTTGAGGGTGAAACTCCCGGTGACCGGCCCCGTGTAAAGGACGGTGATCTCGTCGGGGCTGTCGTTCTGCACCGTCACCGAGATACTGCCGCCCGAACGGGTGGTCGGCAGGGACTTGCCGGCGGCCGGCACGGTCTGGGCGATCTCCGCCGCTATCGCGATCTTCTTGGCCCGGGCCGCGTTCTTGGCGGTCTTGTGGGCGGTGGCGTAGTCCGTCAGGGTCGTCTGCGCCGCGTCGAAGTCACCGTCCCGGTACTGGTCCACACCGCAGGTGTACGCACCCGCGGCGGCGCTGCCCGCAGCCCGCTGGGAGTCCTTGTCGAGGGCGTCGCCGACGCCGGTGCGCCCGGCCGTCAGACCGTCGATCTGGGTCCCCAGCGTGCGCAGCCGCTCGACCGCCGAGCAGGGCTCCGCGCCGCTCAGGCCCTTCTCCGTGCGGACGACGGCGGCGGCCACGGCCGGCTCGACCTTCCTGGCCTGCCCGGACTCGGGGAAGGCGGTGAGCAACTCGCCGAACTGCGACGTCCAGGTGGCTTCGCCGGCCGTGAGCGCCGCCGACGCGCACTCGTACAGCGAGGTGGCCAGCCGGTCGTCGGGCCAGGACTTCAGCTCCCCGAGGTCTGTCCCCGGCAGGCTCTCGGGAACCGTGCGCAGATACTTCAGAGGCGCTGTCGCCGCGCAGTAGTCGCCCCGTGCGAAGGGTGCGCCGACCGTCGTGTAGAACGTCTTCATCCGTGACGGCACCCGCTCCGCCGCCCGGGAGCCCGGGTGGTCCGCCCGCAGACCGGAGTAGGCCGACAGGGCTCTGTCGTAGTCGGCCCGAGCCGTGCCGAACGGCTTCCCGCCCGCGGCCTCCACCAGCCGGTCGGCCTGGTCGAGCCGGTCGAGGAGCATCTGCTGCGTCGCCTCGTCCCGCGCGCCGTCGTACAGCACGACGCCGCCGGCCGGCGCCACGAGCAGGAGCAGTCCGAGCCCGAGCGCGAGCGGTGCGCGGCGGAGCCCGGCCAGCGGGGTGCGCAGGCCGACGCGCGCGCCGTGCGCCGCCGCCGCGACGAGGAAGGCGACGTACAGGACGAGCGCGAGGGCCGGAACGCCGTCCGGATCGGCCGGCAGCGCCGCGAAGAGCAGGGCGGCGGTGGCGGTCCAGCACAGTGCCATGAGGGCCCACCGGCGCACCAGCGCGTAGCCCAGGCCCAGTCCGCCCAGGTTGAGCACCGCCACCGCGACGGCCCGTACTCCGTCCGCCGGGGCCGGCGGCGGCGCCGTCGGCATGGGCGGAACGTGGATGGTGTGGTCGTATCTGCCGTGCTGGTCCCCCGACATGGCGGCTCCCCCCGGTCAACTGCGCGCGCACATCTACGATTTGTCAGTGTACGTGCGCAGACGGGACGCCGACAGGGGCGGCGGCGCGGCGCCCGGGCGAAAGGCCGGGTGGGCCGAAAGCCGGCCGGGCCGCCACGCGGAGGAGCGTGACGGCCGCGGCTGCTATCGCGTCAGGCATGCTCAGGCCACACCCCCCACCGTCTTCCTGCGGCGCAGGGCGTAGAGGCCGGTGCCGGCGAGGGCGAGCACGCCGAGGCCGCCTGCGGTGACAGAGGGACCGGCGAGGGCGCCGCCGCCGGTGTGCATGCCGCCGTCGGGCTTGTCGTGCTTGCCCTTCCAGCCGCCGGACTCCTCCTTCTCCTCACCGTTCCAGGAGTTCTCGTCCTTGCCGCCCTGCTCCTTCTGCCAGTCCTTGTCCTTGTAGGTCTCGGGGTCGAAGCGGGGGTCCTTGGCGGAGCCGTCGCGGCCGCCGTCCTGGCCGAGGACGGTCAGTGCGCCGCCGCCGGTGTGCATGCCGCCGTGGGGTGCGTCGTGGTCCTCCTTCTCGTCTTTGTCGTGCTTGCCGGACCAGGAGCCGTCGCTCTTGCCGGTGGAGGAGCTGTCCTCCTTGCTGTAGGACGAGCCGTCGTGGTCCCGGCCCCCGTCGGCCGCGTGGGCGCCGGGGGCGCCCACCGCGAGAGCGGCCGTCGCGGCCGCGGTGGCCAGGATCATGCGAGCAGAACGCATCTGATGGTCCTTCCGTCACGACCGGGCAGCCGACACCTCGTCAGCTCACCTGACCCGGTCTGACGTGATCCACCGTCAGTCAGGCCGCGCGCCGCCACCACTCGGGGCGGTCAGCCGGGTGAAAGCGGCCGCCTTACCCGAACGCGGGCCGCCCATTCCCGGTCGCGAAAAGGATCACCCCGAAGGCGTAGGCCGTGTATCGAAAACGCTGTTCGAGGCGCTCATCGGCGGCTGCGGGCGGTGCGGGATGCACGAGCCGGGGGTGGTACGCGACATCCTTTCGGCCGCGGATGTGAACACGTTCGACAGGTCTGCCACGTATCTCTCCACGACCCGCTCCATCAGTCGACCGAGACGGTCGCTGCCCCGGCTCGCGCAGGGTCCGCGGAGCACCTTCTGGGTGATCCCCGGCGAGATGGCCTCGGCGCTCGAGGGCGCCTCCCGGGCCTTCAGCGAGGTTCTGCCCCGGTTCCCGGCCACCCGCGACACATCATCGTCGGACGACCTGGCCGCGCAGACCGCCGGCGACACCGCCCAGGCCGCGGAAGCCGCCGCCGATGCCGTCGCCGACGCGGCGGCGACGGCCTCGGCGGCGGCGCCCTTCCGCCCGACGTCTCCCGCCGACGGCAAGCGACATCTGTTGCCGGCCGGCGGGAACGGCCGCAACCGTTCAGCCGTGCCGAGGTTGCCGGACGGCCCGTCTCGTCATCTGCGCCAGAACAGGTGGTGCGTCACGCCACTCGGGCTGGGCACGACCTCCATGTGGAACCGGTCCAGCAGATCTTCGGGGGAGTCCCACAGGCGCAGCCCGGACCCGAGCTTCACCGGTGCGACGACCACGTGCAGGGCGTCGACGAGATCGGCGTCCAAGAACTCCCGGACGGTGGTCACGCCGCCGCCGAGCCGGACGTCCTTGCCCTGCGCGGCCTCCCGCGCCTGCGCGAGCACGGTGGCAGGGTCGCCGTCCACGAAATGGAACGTGGTGTCGGAGAGCGTGAACGACGGACGCTGGTGATGAGTCAGGACGAACACCGGTGTGCGGAACGGCGGTTCGTCACCCCACCAGCCGCGCCACTCGTGGTCGCGCCACGCGCCGCGCTGGGGTCCGAACTTGTTGCGGCCCATGATCTCGGCACCGATGTTGTGGCTGAAGTCCCGGGTGAAGTAGTCGTCGAGGCCGCGGCTTCCTCCGGGATCGGTGCGGTTGGGCCAGCTCGCCGTGGCGCCCGCCCAGGAGAACAGTTTGCTCGGATCGATGTCGTGGCCGAAAGGCCGTTCCAGGCTCTGGTCCTCCCCGGCGGCGATGCCGTCGCTCGAGACGGTGAAGTTCTGTACGCGCAGCAGCTGATCCACGTGGTCCCTCATGATGTTCCGTCGTTTCCTCGTGTGGGCGATGATGGGTCCTTCATCAGCATGTCGAACGGGATGCGGCTGGATCGACAGCGGCGCTCGAGTTCCTGCAAAGAGTGCCTCGCGTGCCCGCTCACCTGCGCCGTTCGGCCGTAGACCGGGGGGACCGGGTCGTGGGCGGCATCGCCGACGAGTACACGGGCAGCCTGACGGCCGTCCGCACCGACATCACGCGTCGTCCGGCCGCAACGGAGCTGTACGGGATCACCGGAGCCCCGTCCTGCGTTCTGTTGAAGGAGGGAGAGGCGGTGGCGCACGGCACGGGTCCCATGACCGTCGCCGAGATCCGGGAGTTCCTGGACGGCCACCTCTGAGCGGCCACCTCGGACCGCGTCCGGCAGCGTCATGACCGCCGAGCGCGAGCCGTGAGGGTCTCGCTGCCCTGTGCTGGGACCCTGCGGGCCGACGCCGTGGGGCGTCCAGGGGACGTGCCGGCCAGAGCGCAGGCCGGCAGTGCCGGTGCGTCGGCGGCCTGGGGTCCGGCGGGCGGACGCAGCGCCGTGTACAGCAGCACGTAAGCGACTGTGTTCACGGCGCCCACGGCGGCGAAGCGCAGCAACCGGCCGGCCGGTCCTCCTCGCACCGGGTCGGCGGTGCTTCGGCGCAGCCCGGCTGTCGGGAGAGTGCGGTCGAGTCGAATCGCAGGGGAGGGCGGCGGCGCCGGCTCCGCCGTGCTGCTCCGCCCGTTCGCAGGCAACTCCCGCGTGAGCGCGGCCGCGGCGCCCCGGCCACGCCGTCCGCCCACTCCGGGCCGTCGACTCCCGGTCGCGAAAAGGATCACCCCGAAGGCGTAGCGGAGAAACGTTTCGAGGGGTGAAGGGGACGTGACGTCCGATCGTCCGGGCGGGCCCGCGACGATCCTGGTGCAGGCATCCCGGCGATCGGCGGACCCGCGTCTTCCCGGTCCCGGGGCCTGTTCCGATCCCCCTTCCGTGAGGAGTTCAGCTGTGCGTGTTCGTCGTACGATGCTCGGCGCCGTCGGTTCCGCCGCTCTCGTGTTCGCCACCCTGGGCGCCGTGACCCCCGCGGACGCGGCCCCCGCCGCCGCGAATCCCTGCGGCTTCTACGAGACGGGCTCCGACGCCTTCTACAACCACTGCACGTCCGACGGCTCACGGGTGGTCATCAAGATCGAGGTGGCCCACGCGCCCGACACCGAGTGGTGCGTCGGACCGGGCAGGACCTGGCTGGGCTCCGCGGCCAGGATCCAGGGCGCCCACTACACCGGCCGCCTCTGCTGACCGCGCCCGGTCAGCGCTGCTCGGGGTCCGGGACGAAAGCGTCCCGGGCCCCGAGCGGCTGTCCGGCGCGGGGCGTCGCGGGAGGGTCCCCGGCACGGCGCCGGACGCGACCCGCCGCACCCGATCCCCGTGCGCGCCGCCCCGGGCCCTCCACTGTGCGCTGTCGGATCACCGGCCGTGCACGGGTGGGCAAAACGCGGTGGCGTGGCGGATCTAGCGTGGCGGAGCAAGACAGCGCACACCGAGAACAGCAGGAGATGCCATGTCCGACGCCGTCGACCCGGCCACGCCGGTGCTCGAACCGGAGGCCGCGGCGTTCGCCGAGGCGACCGCCAACCCGCCGTACCTCTTCGACCTGCCCCCGGCGGAGGGACGCAAGGCCGTCGACGAGGTCCAGTCCGGCGAGGTCGACCAGCCGGACGTCGACGAGGAGTGGATCACCGTCTCCGGCGGTCCCACGGGCAGCGTCCGCGCCCGCATCGTCAAGCCGGCCGGCGCCGAGGGCGTTCTGCCGGTGATCCTGTACATCCACGGAGCGGGCTGGGTGTTCGGCAACGCCCACACCCACGACCGGCTGGTGCGCGAGCTCGCCGTGGGCGTCGGCGCCGCAGTCGTCTTCCCCGAGTACGACCTCTCGCCCGAGGCCCGTTACCCGGTCGCCATCGAGCAGAACTTCACGGTCGCGCGGTGGATCGTCGAGCAGGGCGCGTCCAAGGGCCTCGACGGCGGACGGCTGGCCGTGGCCGGCGACTCGGTCGGCGGCAACATGGCCGCCGCCCTCACCCTGATGGCCAAGGAACGCGGCGGGGTCCCGCTGGTCCAGCAGGTGCTGTTCTACCCGGTGACCGACGCGAGCTTCGACACCGGCTCCTACCACCAGTTCGCGGAGGGCTACTTCCTGCGCCGCGACGGCATGCAGTGGTTCTGGGACCAGTACACGACCGACGAGGCCGAGCGCGCCCAGATCACCGCCTCCCCGCTGCGCGCCACCACCGAGCAGCTGACGGGCCTGCCTCCGGCGCTGGTCGTCACCGGCGAGGCCGACGTGCTGCGCGACGAGGGCGAGGCCTACGCGAACCAGCTGCGCGCGGCCGGCGTCCCGGTCACCGCGGTGCGCTTCCAGGGCATCATCCACGACTTCGTGATGCTGAACGCGCTGCGCCCGACCCACGCCGCCGAGGCCGCCATCGACCTGGCCGTCGGCACCCTGCGCGACGCCCTGCACGCCTGACCTCAGGAAGAGAGCACACCCATGACCACCACTCCCACCGTCGTCCTCATCCACGGCGCGTTCGCCGACGCGGCCGGCTGGTCCGGCGTCATAGCCGAGCTGCAGGGCCAGGGCGTCCCCGTGATCGCCCCGCCCAACCCGCTGCGCGGCCTCGCCTCCGACGCCGCCTACGTGGCCTCGGTCGCCGCGCAGATCGACGGCCCCGTGATCCTCGTGGGCCACTCCTACGGCGGCGCCCTCATCACCGTGGCCGGCGCCACGGAGAACGTCGTCGGCCTCGTCTACGTCGCTGCCTACGTGCTCGAGGAGGGCGAGAGCCTCGGCGAGCTGCAGGGCCGCTTCCCGCTCTCGCCGCTGGTGAGCAACCTCAAGGAGTGGACGTACCCGGTGCCGGGCGGCGACCCGGCCGTCGAGGTCACCATCGCCGAGGACGCCTTCCCGTCGGTGTTCGCCGCGGACGTGCCCGCGGACGTCACGAGGATCCTCGCCGCGGCGCAGCGCCCCCTGGCCGCCGCCGCGTTCGAGGAGACGGCCGCCGCGGCCGCCTGGAGGACCAAGCCGTCCTGGGCGCTGGTCGCCGGGGCGGACGAGGCGATCAACCCCGAGGTGGAGCGCTTCGGCGCCCAGCGCGCCGGGGCGACGATCGTGGAGCTCGACGGCGCCTCGCACGCGGTGGCCGTGTCCCAGCCGAAGGCCGTCGCGGAGCTGATCCTCGACGCGGTGCGCGCGACGAGCTGACGGGCTGCGCGGCGGCCGCGCGGATGTGACCCCTGTGCACGTCCGCGCGGCCCCGCCGCCGGGTCACCCGGGCGCCAGGAGCACGTCGCTCACGCCCGGTGCGCCTCCCACGCGGCCCGCACCCCCGACTCCAGGGCGCCCTCGATCCACGACGGCTTCACCGAGGTGTGGTCGCCCGCGAAGTGCAGGGGGCCCTCGGGGGAGCGGATGGCGGCCAGCAGCTCCGTGTGCTGGCCCGGGAGCAGCACGGACGCCTCGCCGTAGGCGTACGGATCGCGCAGCCAGCTCTGGGTGCGGCCCACGCCCGTGTAGAACACCTCGACGCGCGGGCCGTAGACCTGTTGCAGTCCGCGCAGGGCGTGCGGATAGCGTGCGTCGTCGTCCAGCGAGTCCCAGCGCGACGCGTCGTCGGCCCAGCTGTAGGAGGCC
Source organism: Streptomyces humidus (assembly GCF_014649655.1). Classification (GTDB taxonomy): domain Bacteria; phylum Actinomycetota; class Actinomycetes; order Streptomycetales; family Streptomycetaceae; genus Streptomyces; species Streptomyces humidus. Next base: position 145,442 of record NZ_BMTL01000014.1, read on the forward strand.
AGGACGACGCCGCCCTTGCTGCCGGCGACCGGGTGCGACGGGTTGATCATGAACCGGTTGGAGTTGTCGGAGACCGATCCGCCGCCGACGACGTGCGCCGCCTCCGGCTGGTCACGGCCCGCCCACCGGTCGGCCGCGTAGTGCACGCGCTGTCCCGCCGTGATGTGACCGGGCGGCACGGAGGGGTGCGCGCCCAGCAGGCTCCCGTCGGCCGGCGTCTTCCCGTCCCGGTACTCCTCGTACAGCCCGGGCCTCAGCGCGTCGAGTTCACGCTTCCAGTCCGCTTCCGTGAACTCCCACCAGCGGCGGCTGAACTCCAGCAGCACCTTGGTCGCGCTGTCGTAGTGCAGCTCCGCGACGGCCCGCCGCTTCTTGTACGACATCAAGGGGCTGATCTGCACCTGCCGCAGCCCCGAGAACGGGACGGTGACGATCGCGAGGTCGGCGGTGAACTGCTCGCGCACCACCTTGCCGTCGCGCCCCTCCGAGACGGTGTCGATCCATACGTGCGGCCCGTCGGCACGCACCCGTGCGCCGCCGTCACCGCCCTGCCGGTCCGGCGACCAGTACTCGATGTGCGTCACCCGCCGGTCCAGCCGCACCACGTCGGCCACCTCCTTCAGCAGCGCGTCCGGGAGGGTGGCCGTGCCGCCGACCAGCTCCCAGAACTCGGTGTCCGGGCTGATCAGGGAGGCGCTGATGAAGCTGTGGATGAAGGACAGCGGAAGCCGTGAGGTGAGGTTCTCCAGGGTGCCGACCAGGTCGACGGTCCGCTCGTCCAGGCCCGCCTCCTCGGTCAGGAACCGGTACATCGACCAGTTCCCGAACCGCTGCACGACCCGCGCCCACCCCTGCACCCGTTCCGGCAGCGGCTTGTCCACCCGCCTGCCGTCGGGGCCGCGGGTGCTGAACTCGTCGCGTACCGGGTCCAGCGCCTCGCGCAGGATGGTCGAGGAGGGGGTGTCCCAGTACGCGCGGGGCACGCCGAAGGAGCGGTTGATCCGGCGCGGCGACCTCGCGTACGCGGAGCGGCGCACCCGGACGCCGTTGACGTGCAGCCAGGCGTTGTTGACGGGCTTGCCGTCCGCGTCGACGTCCACGAGGTGGAACCGGCGCTTCTCCAGGCCGAGTCGGCCGATGAGACTCATGACCAGCGGATGGCTGCCGGGGATCCGCATCGCCCCGGCCTCCGCGTACTGGCGCGTGTCGGCGAACGCCTGCGCCGCCTGCTCGTGACCGCCGGTGCGGAAGGTCTTGATGCGGCCGCCGACCCGGTTGCCGTTGGCCTCCACGAGCGTGACCCGGTGCCCGGCCCGCTTCAGCAGCCAGGCGGCCACCAGCCCGGCCGGTCCGGCGCCGATCACGAGCACCTTCTTCGGGGCGCTCGTCCCGGCCCGGGGGAGTCCGTCGGCGAGGATCTTCTCGTACCGGGGCACCAGCGGCCGGTCGTTCTCGTCCACCACCAGCAGCGCCCGCGCGACCGCCAGGCAGGTCGCCCGGTCGGCGGCCGGCCCGGCCGGCCGGGCCGGCCGCGGGGAGAGGGCCTCGGCGGGCGCGGCGACCGTGAGAGCGGCGGTGGCCGAGGCCGTGGCCGCGGCGAACCGCCGTCGGGAGATCCCGCCGGGGTCGACAGAAGCTTGCGTGTTGTCCATATGTCAGGGATAGGGGCAGTTCGGGGGAGCCGAGGGCCACTCCCGAAGATCATCACCTGAACGTGTGGGCGCGCCGGCCGGCCCCGTGCAACCGGTGTACGGGCGCCGGGGGTTTGGGCCCGGCCCCCGCAGTTATCAGGTCAAGCGTCCCGGACTCTTGACTCGGAACGGAGTCTGTCGCGATCCTCGTCCCACCATCTTGCGCTGGTCATGACAAATACAGGGTCGGGACGCCCTGGTCGACCGCGCCCTCACCCCGACCGAAGGACGTGGGCCGTGACCGAACGCCCCTACCGCAGACGCCGGGACGCCACCGTCGTCTCGCTCCTCCTCCTCGTGATCGCGGCGGTTCTCGGCCCCACGCCGAGCTCGGCGGCCGGCTCGGACTGGTGGACGCCGACGGCCAGGCCGAACCCCGACTCGCAGATCGGCGTCACCGGAGAGCCGTTCACCGGGACCGACTCCGCAGGGGACGTACGCGGTTTCGTCGACGCCCACAACCACCTGTTCTCCAACGAGGCCTTCGGCGGGCGGCTGATCTGCGGCAAGGTCTTCTCCGAGGCCGGCGTCGCCGACGCGCTCAAGGACTGTCCGGAGCACTACCCCGACGGCACCCTCGCGATCTTCGACTACATCACCCACGGCGGCGACGGCAAGCACGACCCTGCGGGCTGGCCGACGTTCAAGGACTGGCCCGCCTACGACTCCATGACCCACCAGGCGAACTACTACGCCTGGGTCGAGCGGGCCTGGCGCGGCGGACAGCGGGTGCTCGTCAACGACCTCGTCACCAACGGCATGATCTGCTCCGTCTACCCCTTCAAGGACCGCAGTTGTGACGAGATGACCTCGATCCGGCTGCAGGCGAAGCTCGCCTACGACCTCCAGGCCTACGTCGACAAGCAGTACGGCGGCGCAGGAAAGGGCTGGTTCCGCATCGTCCTCGACAGCGCACAGGCCCGTGACGTCGTCGAGCAGGGCAAGCTGGCCGTCGTCCTCGGCGTCGAGACCTCGGAGCCGTTCGGCTGCAAGCAGATCCTCGACATCGCGCAGTGCAGCAAGTCCGACATCGACAAGGGACTGGACGAGCTGTACGCGCTGGGCGTGCGCAGCATGTTCCTCTGCCACAAGTTCGACAACGCGCTGTGCGGCGTCCGCTTCGACGAGGGCGGCCTCGGAACGGCCATCAACGTCGGGCAGTTCCTGTCGACGGGCACCTTCTGGCAGACCGAGAAGTGCACCGGTCCACAGCACGACAACCCCATCGGCACCGCACCCTCCACGGCGGAGTCGGACCTGCCCGCGGGCACCCGGGTCCCCTCGTACGACGCGAACGCGCAGTGCAACACCCGCGGCCTCACCGCGCTCGGCGAGTACGCGGCGCGCGGCATGATGAAACGCAAGATGATGCTGGAGATCGACCACATGAGCGTCAAGGCCGTCGGCCGTGTGCTCGACATCCTCCAGGCCGCGTCCTACCCCGGCGTCATCTCCTCGCACAGCTGGATGGACCTCGACTGGACCGAGCGGGTCTACGCCCTCGGCGGCTTCGTGGCCCAGTACATGCACGGCTCGCAGGGGTTCGTCGCGGAGGCCCAGCGCACCAAGGCGCTGCGTGACAAGTACGGCGTGGGCTACGGCTACGGCACCGACTTCAACGGCATCGGCGACCACCCCGCCCCGCGCGGCGCCGACGCCGCCGACAAGGTGACCTACCCGTTCCGCAGCGCCGACGGCGGCTCGGTGATCGACAGGCTGACGACCGGCTCGCGCACCTTCGACGTCAACACCGACGGCGCCGCGCACGTCGGCATGATCCCGGACTGGGTCGAGGACATCCGGCGCGTCGGCGGCCAGGACGTGGTGAAGGACCTCCTGCGGGGCGCCGAGTCCTACCTCGGCACCTGGGGCGCCTCCGAGCGGCACCAGGCGGGCGTCAACCTCGCCAAGGGGGCCGCGGCGACGGCCAGTTCGTCCGAGTCCAACCCGTTCACCAGCTACCAGCCGGGCCGGGCAGTGGACGGCGACACGGGCACCCGCTGGGCCAGCGACTGGAGCGACGACCAGTGGCTGAGCATCGACCTGGGCGCCACCGGCCTCGTCAGGCGCGTCAACCTCGACTGGGAGCGCGCCTACGGCAAGGCGTACCGCATCGAGCTCTCCACCGACGGGACGAACTGGCAGACCGCCTGGTCCACCACGTCCGGCGACGGCGGCCTGGACACGGCCTCCTTCACCGGAACCCCGGCGCGCTACGTCCGGGTGCACGGTCTGAGCCGCGGCACCGACTGGGGATACTCGCTGCACGAGGTCGGCGTCTACAGCAGTTGACGGCCGCCGCCGGACGAACGCGAAGGACACGCTCATGGCACGGATGCCGTCGGCCGAACGGCGCCGTCAGCTGACCGAAGCGGCGATCAGGGTCATGACCCGGGACGGCGTCGCCAAGACGACGACCCGGGCGATCGCCGCGGAGGCGGGCGTGTCCCTCAGCGTCTTCCACTACTGCTTCGAGTCCAAGCAGGCACTGGTGGAGTCCGTCATCACGACCATCGGCGACCACTACGTGACGGTCGTCAAGGAGGCGCTGCGGCCCAGGGAGACCCTGGAGGACACCGTCCGGGCCGGCTTCCAGGCGTACTGGGACCACGTCCGCGCCCATCCCGACGAGCACATGCTGACCTACGAACTCACCCAGTACGCCCTGCGCAGGCCGGGGTTCGAGCACCTGGCGCGCCGTCAGCACGAGATGTACGGCGAGGCCTACAGCGACCTCATCGAACAGCTCCGCCGCGGCATGGACCTCCGCCTGCGCGTTCCCGTCACCGTGCTGGCCCGCTACCTGGCCGCCATGACCGACGGTCTCACCCTCAACTACCTCGTGCTCGGCGACCGGGCGGCCTGGACGGGCGTCCTGGACACGGTCACCGCCCACGTCGCCTCCCTCGTGACGGACGACGTGCCGGCCGCCGCACCGGAGCCGCCGGACCGGGCGCCCCGGTAGGGGGCCGGCTCCCTCAGGCAACGGTGGTCCGGGCCACGAGCAGGGCGACGTCGTCGTGGTCCTCGGGGTGGCGCAGGCCGTACAGCAGAAGGTCGCAGATCTCCTCCAGAGGGCGGTCCGGCTCGTCCAGGAAGCTCAGCAGCGCCTCCAGCCGGTCGTCGATGGAATGGTGCCGGGTCTCGACGAGGCCGTCCGTGTAGAGAACCAGCAGGTCGCCCGGGGCGAGTTCGGTCGTGGTGGCCTCGAAGGGCACTCCACCGACGCCCAGCGGGGCCCCGGTGGGCAGTTCGAGCAGCCGGGGGCGTCGGCCGGGGCGGGCCAGCGCGGGCGGCATGTGCCCGGCGTTGGCCACCAGGCACTGCCCGGTGCGGGGGTCGAACACGGCGTACAGACACGTGACGATGTAGTGCTCCAGATCGCAGGTGATCTTGTCCAGGTGCTGGAGCACGGCGCCGGGCGGCAGATCGAGGTCCGCATAGGCGCAGGTGGCGGTGCGCAGCCGGCCCATGGTGGCGGCCGCGTCGATGCCGTTGCCCATCACGTCGCCGACGACCAGCGCCGTCTTGTCCTCGGTCAGCGGGATGACGTCGTACCAGTCGCCGCCCACCTCGCTGGTGGCCTGGGCGGGCTGGTAGCGGGAGGCCAGTTCGAGGCCGGTGTGCCGGGGCGCGTGGTCGGGCAGCAGACTGCGCTGGAGGGTGAGCGCGGTGTTGCGCACGCTCTGGAACCAGCGGGCGTTGTCGATGGCCACGGCGGCCCGCCCGGCCAGCTCGGTGGCCAGGATGACGTCGTCCTCGTCGAACGGCAGCGGGTTGCGGGTGCGTTTGAGGTCGAGGGCGCCGAGCACCTCGCCGTGCGCGATCAGGGGCACCGCGAGATACGAGTGGACGCCGGCCCGGGCCAGCAGCGCGCCCGCCTCCGCGTCCCGCGCGATGCGGGGCAGGTCGCGGTCGCCGACGTGCCGCACCAGGACCGGGCGGGCGGTGTGCACGCACAGGGTGACCAGCCGGTCCCCGTCATAGGCCGCGAGGTCGCCCGGCGCGTCGGCGGCGCGCATCGCCGGGGTGACGTGGCCCGCCTTGAGGGCGAGGGCGCGGAACAGCTCCGGGCCGTTGTCCGGCCGGCGCGCACGACGGCAGGCCAGGGCGGAGTCGAGGACGTCCACGGCGACCACGTCGGCCAGCCTGGGCACGGCGATCTCGGCCAGCTCGTGAGCGGTCCGCTCCACCTCCAGAGTGGTCCCGACCTGTGTCGAGGCCTCCGCGATGAGGGCCAGGCGGCGACGGGCCCGGTCCGCCTCGGCGGCCGCACGGTGCCGTTCGGTCACGTCGACCACCGAGGCGGCCGCGCCCAGCACCCGCCCGCCGGGGTCCTCCAGCCGGTAGAACGACAGGGACCAGGCGTGCTCGTGGTCGGGGTCGGTCGGCGGGCGCCCCACGTGGTACTGGTCGAGCAGCGGGGTGCCGGTGGTGAGCACCTGGCGCAGTGCGGACTCGATGGTGTCGACGTCGGGCAGCAGCAGGGTCTCCCCGAGCAGGCGGCCGACATGGTCCTCGGCGGGGACGCCGTCGATCGTCGCCAGAGCCGGGTTCACCAGGAGGTACCGCAGATCGGGGTCGAGCAGGGCCAGCCCGATCGGGGACTGGTTGATCAGCCGCTCGCACAGCGCCAGGTCGGTCTCCACGCGCTGCAGCAGGGTGTGGTCGGCCGCGATGCCCAGGGCGTAGACGTCCCCGAGATCGTCCTGCAGCCGCATGTTGCGGAACTCCATCAGACGCGTGCTGCCGTCCTTGTGCCGGATGGGGAACGCGCCGGCCCAGCTCCGGCCGGTCTCCAGCACCTCCGCGAACAGCTTCGCCACGGCCTTGAGGTGCTCGGGGTGGATGAACAGCCGGGCCGCGTACCTTCCCAGCGCCTCCTGGGCTGTGTAGCCGATGAGATCCTCCGCCTGCGGGGTCCAGAACACGATGCGGCCGTCGGCGTCGACGACCATCGCGGAGACGCTCAGCACGTCGAGCAGCCCGGTGGGCGGGGGCGTCTCGGGGCGGTACGGGTCGCCGTCGGAGCGAACGGGGTCGGATGTCATCGGATCCTCCTCCAGCCCTTCCATGCTGCCTCCCGTCCGGCGCGCGCGGAAGCCGGGCGGGAGGGCCCGGTCCCGTGGCGCCGTGCGCATCGGCCGAACTGGCAGGACCATGGTCGTGTGGAGGGCGGCACCCATGGATTCTGCGCGAGAAGCATCCGAGGTCCCGACGCCCGCGGGTCCTGGCGACCTCCTGGACGCGTCCACCGACGCGGCGGCGATCCTCTCCGAGGACGGGGCCGTGATCGGCTGGACGCGGCAGGCCGAGGAGCTCCTCGGGCGGCCGGCGCCGGGCGTGGTGGGGCGCTCCGCCGCGGAGCTCGTGGCGATGCCCCGCGACCCGGCCCGCGTGGCCGCCGTCGCCGCGCGCTGCCGCGCCGGCATGGGATGGAGCGGCGTCGTCTCCCTGCGGCACGCCGACGGCCGCGCCCTCGACGCCGACCTGCGGGTGTCCGCCTCCTTCCGGGTCGGCGGGGCCGAGTGCTTCCTGGTCTCGGCGCGCGAGCGGGGCCGGCGGTGGGCGGTCGGCCAGTCCGTCCTCGACGGGTTCCTGACCCGCTCCCCGGTCGGGATGGCGGTGATGGACCTGGAGCTGCGGTACGTGTGGCTGAACGACACCCTGGAACGCTTCGGCGGCGTGCCCCGCGAACAGCGGCTGGGACGCCGGCTGAGCGAGCTGCTGCCCGGTCTGCAGGCGGTCACCCTCGAGAACCTCATGCGCAGGGTCCTGGAGACCGGCGACCCGGTGACCGACTACGAGTACCTGGGCTGGAGCTGGGCGGATCCGCACCGCCGGCACGCCTACTCCACGTCCTTCTTCCCGCTGGAGGGCGCGGACGGCTGTGTCACCGGGGTCTGCTACATGGTCCAGGACGTCACCGAACGGTGGACCGCCCGCCAGCTGCTGTCGCTGGTCAACGATGCGGGGGCCCGCGTCGGCACCACGCTGGACGTGATGCGCACGGCGCAGGAACTCGCCGACTTCTGCGTCCCGCGCTTCGCGGACTTCGTCGTCGTCGACCTCCTGGAGCCCGTCCTCAGCACGGAGGAGCACGGCACGTGGCTGACCGACGCCGCCCCGCCCGCCGCCCGGCCGGTGATGCGCCGGGCCGGGATGAGCTCGGTGCGCGAGGGCTGCCCGGAGGCCGTCGCCCGGCTGGGGGACAGCGTGGACTTCGTCCCTCCGCCGCACGGCGCGAACCTGCTCATCGACGGCGAGCCGATCCTCATCCCGGTGCTGGACGGGTCCGACGACCTGTGGACCGCCGAGCAGCCCGAGAGGGCGGCGCGCATCGACGCGTTCGGCATGCACTCCCTGATCTCCGTGCCGCTGCGGGCCCGCGACACCGCCCTGGGCCTCGCCACGTTCGTCCGGTCGCTCAATCCCGTCTCCTTCCAGCCCGACGACGTGCTGCTGGCCCGCGAGATCGTGGCGCGGGCGGCGCTGTGCGTCGACAACGCCCGCCGCTACACCAGGGAGCACACGGCGGCCGTCACCCTGCAGCGCAGCCTGCTCCCGCACGCCCTGGCCGGCGGCACGGCCCTGGAGGTGGCCTCCTCGTACCTCCCGGCCGGCCCCACGGACGGGGTGGGCGGCGACTGGTTCGACGTGATCCCGCTGTCCGGGGCTCGGGTGGGCCTCGTCGTCGGCGACGTGGTGGGGCACGGCATCGCCGCCGCGGCCAGCATGGGGCGGCTGCGCACCGCGGTGCAGACCCTCGCCGACATGGAGATGCCCCCGGACGAACTGCTGGCCCACCTCGACGACCTGGTCCTGCGGCTGAGCGCGGAGCGCACCGGCGACACGACGGCCCCGCAGGGCTCGACCGGCCTCCTCGGGGCGACCTGTCTGTACGCCGTCTACGATCCGGTCAGCCGGCGCTGCACGATGGCCCGGGCCGGGCACCCGCCCCCGGTCGTCGTCGCCCCCGACGGGCGCGTGTCCTTCCCCGAGCCGCCCGCCGGGCCGCCGTTGGGGCTCGGCGGCATGGCCTTCGAGGCCACCGAGATCGAGCTCGCCGAGAACAGCCTGCTCGGGCTCTACACGAACGGCCTGTTCGGCGGCGCCGACCAGGACATGGAGCAGGGGATGGCCCGGCTCGCCGAGGTGCTCGCCGGGGCCGGCGGCGACCTGGACGGCCTGTGCACAGCCGTGGTGCGCCGGCTGGTGCCCGTCCCCCGGTCCGACGACATCGCGCTGCTGCTGGCCCGCACGCACGCCCTGGGCCCCGACCGCGTCGTCTCCTGGGACGTGCCCGCCGACCCGGCCGCCGTCGCCGACGTCCGGGCCCGTGCGACCCGCCAGGTGGAGGCCTGGGGGCTGGGTGAGCTGGCCACGACGTCCGAACTCATCGTGAGCGAGCTGGTGACCAACGCGGTCCGCTACGCCACTCCGCCGATCCGCCTGCGTCTGCTCTTCGACGCCCGTCTGACCTGCGAGGTCGCCGACGCCAGCAGCACGGCCCCCCGGCTCCGACACGCCCGGATCACGGACGAGGGGGGCCGCGGACTCTTCCTGGTGGCACAGCTCGCCCATCGATGGGGAGCCCGGTACACGGCCGACGGGAAGATCATCTGGGCCGAGCAGGAGATTCCTTGAGGCAGGAGGCGGCGGGCCCGTGGGAGGGAGGACCGGGACCGCGTGCGGGTGACGGAGGCGTCCTCGGCCCCCGTCGCATGCCGCCCGCCGTGGGCGCACGCCGTGCAGGACCAGCCGGCGTCTCAGCCCCGGTCGCGCTCGCCCGGCGGGGTCCGTCGGGTCCGGCGAAGTCCGGCGGGGTCCGCCCGGGAACTGCCGGACCTGCGGGCGGCCGACGGCCGCGGGCGAACCGCCCGCCCCGTCAGGCCGTGGTCCCGCACCGCCCGCGCCCGCGGAGGGGCGACACGGCCGAGGACGGCGTCCTGGAAGCCGTCGGGGCGGCCGCCCCGAACGGTGACGGCCGACGGCTCGCCAAGACCGACGAGGAACGGGACGCCATGACGCACGTGAACACCGCTGCCGCCGAACGACGCGAACGCATCCTGCGCGCCGCCGTGCACCAGGGTCTCCTCGCACCCGACCGCGCCGACCTGGCCGCGTTCCTCGACCTCGACGGCGTCGCCGCGAGCGTGACGGCGCTGCACGAGGCCTTCCCCGACCCCCCGGGCGTCCTGCACACCTTCGCGGCGAAGGCGAACTGCCTGGTCCCCGTGCTGAGGGAACTGCGCACCCTCGGCATGGGCTGCGAGGTGGCCGGCGCCGGCGAACTCGCCCAGGCCCTGGCCGCGGGATTCGCGCCGGACCGGATCGTCTTCGACTCCCCGGCCAAGACCCGCTCGGAGCTGGCGCGGGCGCTGGAACTGGGCGTCGCGGTGAACGCCGACAACTTCCAGGAACTCGACCGCATCGACGAGATCCTCGCGCTGCGCCCCTCCGCCTCCCGGATCGGCGTACGCGTCAACCCCCAGGTCGGAGGCGGCGACATCGCGGAGACGAGCACGGCCACCGCGACGTCCAAGTTCGGCATCGCGCTGGACGACGAGGGAAGCCGCCGGCGCCTCCTCGACGCGTACCGCGCCCGCCCCTGGCTGACGTGGGTCCACGCACACGTCGGCTCGCAGGGCTGCCCCCTGGAACTGATCGCCGAGGGCATCGCGAGGGCCGTGGCCTTCGCCGACGAGGTCGGCCCGACGCACGGCCGCCGCCAGGTGAGGGGCGTCGACGTCGGCGGCGGGCTCCCCGTCAACTTCGGCGATGACGAGACCGTTCCCGGCTTCGACGCGTACGTCCGGTGCGTCCGGTCCCGTGTGCCGCGCCTGTTCGGCGGACGGTACCGGCTCGTCACGGAGTTCGGCCGGTCCCTCCTCGCCAAGAACGGGTTCACCGCCGCCCGCGTGGAATACACGAAGACGTCCGGCGGACGCCCCGTCGCCATCACCCACGCCGGCGCCCAGGTGGCGGCCCGCACCGTGTTCACGCCGTCGTCCTGGCCCCTGAGGATCAGCGCCCACGGCCCCGACGGCAGCCGCAGAGCGGGCGAACCGGTACCCCAGGACATCGCCGGTCCCTGCTGCTTCGCCGGCGACCTGCTCGCCCGGGCACGCCCCCTCCCGTTGCTCGCGCCCGGCGACATCGTCTGCCTCCTCGACACCGGCGCGTACTACGCCTCCACCCCCTTCCACTACAACAGCCTCCCCGACCCCGCCGTCCACGGCGTACGCGTCGACGCCCACGGCGGCATCACGTTCGAGCCGCTGCGGCGTGCGGAGACCCTCGAAGACGTCCTCGCGCGGACGGGAGGGTGACCGCCGGGGCCCGGGGCGGTCACCAGCCGGTGAGCAGCAGGTGGTTGACGAGAAGGGCGACCGTGGCCTGCGCGGCGAGCCAGGCGCGGGGGCGGGGCAGGAACGCGCACGAGGCGAGCAGCCACATGGCGAACGGCAGCCAGATGCGCTCGGTCTCGGCCTTGCTCATCCCGGACAGGTCGGCGATGAGCAGGGCGGCGAGCGCCGCGGCGGCGAGGAGGGCGAGACGGAGGTCGGGGGAGGCGGCGGGCGCGCCCGCCCGGGCCCGTCGGCGCAGAGCGGGGACGACACGTTGGACGACACGTACGGACGCGCCGTCGGGGTCGGGTGTCAGGACCGGCGGGGGAGCGTCCGCGGGCGGGGGAGCGTCCAGGGGGGAACGCGTCCGGAGCCGTCCCGCGCTCCCGAGGAGCGTGGCGACGGTGCGCCGCAGGCCCGCTGCCGTCGCCGGGCCCACGACCAGGACCGTGCAGGCGAGGTTGGCCCACACCCAGTAGCCGTAGGGCCGGATGCCGCCGGCGCCCTGGTAGTAGCGCTCGACCAACAGGTGGTAGGCCTCCCACCAGTTGAAGCCCAGGAGGGTGAACACGATCGGGACGACGGTGAGTCCGGCGAGGGCGTAGGGCAGGGGCCGTATCCGTCGCGGGCCGCCGAGCAGGAGGACGGCGCAGGCGATCACGGCGAAGAGGGTGAGCCCGTAGGAGAGATAGCAGGTGAGACCGAAGAGGAGCCCGGCGCCGAAACCGGTGAGCGGCGGCCGGTGTCCGGTGACGGCGAGCGCGAACAGGGCGATCGTCCAGGCGGCGACCGCCGCGAAGTACCCGTCCGCGGAGGTGCCCATCCACACCGCGGCCGGCGCCATCGCCAGGAACGGCGCCGCACGGCGCGCGAGCGCCTCGCCGGCGAGCACCCGCACGGCGACCAGCACCGCCACGCACGCCGACGCACCGACGGTGATGCACCAGACCCCGGCCCAGCCCCCGCCGCCGAGGCCGACCCGGTCGAGCAGGACGAACGTGACCGTCGCCGCCGGAGGGTGACCCGCCACATGCGCGGGCCAGTTGTCGGGGGAGTGCATCAGGATGTGCTGGGTGAAGTCCCGCAGCGTCGCGGGGATGTCCTGGAAGCGGTCGATGACCTGCAGATACTCGTATTTGGTGGTGAGCCGTACCGCGATCCCGCGCTGCCAGCCGTCGATCAGCGCCAGGGACCACGTCCATGCCATGGCCGTGCCCCAGGCGGCGCCCAGCAGCGTGCGCCACGGCAGCCGGGCGGCCAGCCGCGGGCCGTACGTCACGACGCCGAAGGCGACGAGGAGGGCGGCCGGGGTGCCGGGGCCGACATGCGGTTCCGCATGGCCGTACAGCGGCGGCCAGCTCACGTGCAGGGTGCCGTACCGCCGCTCGATCACGGTGCCGACCACGGCGGCAGTCGCGACGAGCAGCGCCGCGGCCGCGGTCGCGTACAGGTCTCGTTGAAGATCACGGGTCACGGGGGAAGGCTAGGCCGCCGCGACCGTGCCGAAGCCGCTGCGAGCACGGACGTCAGCGTTTCGTCATGTGTTGCGGTCCGTGGTGTGGTTCCCGCCGGCCGGCGGCCGGATCACGGCCGGCCACGAGTCCGTGACCGGCCGGTCGGCGGACGGGTCCGCCGCCCGCCGTGTGCGACGTCCGCGGCGGCTGCCGCTTCGAGGTGGTGCTGCCCGTGGCAGCTTCAATGACACAGGCAGCACCACCGGTCCTGCGCGGTCCTACGCGTCCGGCGCTCCGGCCGGCGCGAACTCCCGCAAGCTTTCCGCGAAACCGGCTGTGGGCGCCTCGCCGGTGTCGTGGGCCGCGAACGCGCCCACCGGGACCGGCTGGCCCCCCGCCTCCGCGTCCGCGGCGTCCCGCACCCCGCACACGCCACGCACCTCGCGCACGACGGACTCGTCCTCGCGCGCTCGAAGCGCCCCGACGACAGGAGAACCGATGAGCCCGGCGTCGCCGGCGACCAGTGCACGCATGCGACCACCGTAGGGCGGTCACCCGCCCCAGGGAGGGGCCGGGCCCACCGCGTCACGACTTCGTAAGACTCGGCCCCTGACGAGGAGATGGACCCGGGATACGTCGCCGAGCAGCTCACCAGCGGATTCGCCCTGCTCGTGGCACGCGCCTTGCATGAGGCTGACCTGTGGAAATAGCCTCTGCTGAAGCCGGTGGAGGGTGACCGGCCCGGGAAAGGTCCGGATCATGGTCGGAGGCGTGCTCCGGCCGGTGTCCGCAGTCCGCTTGGGTACGAGGCCCCAGTCCGGAACCTCCACCGATTCCGGAGCGGTTCAGTGCATGATGTCGGCCTCCTGGTGCTGGCGCTGTCAGCGAGTTGCGCGGCACGCGCAGCGTGGTTCAACGCTCACGCCGCCGCGGCGGGCGCGAGACGCGCCGACAGGGGCCGACTGTCCGACGAACCCGGCCTGCGCAACGGGCCGTCGGGCGCGCTTCGGGTGATGCCGCCTCCGGCACGCGGGAGAGCCGGCCGATGGACCGGCGCGCCGACAGGGGGCGCGACGGGCGGGTGGCCGCGACGGACGGGAGAGGCCCGGTCGTGATGCCTGCACGGGTCCGCGAGTTCCAGCAGGCCCCAGGGCCGCGCGGTTCTCGGCGGACTTGTCCAGCCTCCGTTCCGCACCGGGAAAGTCGATATGTCCGTACAGTCCTCCACCCTGCCGGCCCTCGCCGCACGGCAACCCCCGCCGCCGGCGCTGCGCCCCGGACGCAGGTCGCTTGTACCGGCGAGGTACCGCGTACCGCTGTTCGCCGTCGCCGCTGTCCTCCCGCTGTACTGGGGGTGGGGTGCCTTTCTCGCGACGGGCGGCGGTGACCTCGCCGCGCAGTACGCGTGGGCTGGGTTCGTGGGGAGGCACCCGGACACGCCGTACGGGCTCTTCTGGTTCGGCGGGACCCACACCGTCAACTACAGCGTCATCTCGCCGCACTTGATGGCACTCTTCGGGGTCCGTGCCGTCTCCGTGCTGTCCGGGGTCAGTGCCACCTGGATGCTGGCCGTGCTCCTGGAGCGCACCGTCGCGCGTGTGTCGCTGTTGCCCGCGCTGGTCGGGGCGCTGGCCCTCTGGTACAACGTCGTGCTCGGCCGCACCACCTTCGCCCTGGGCCTGGCCTTCGCCCTCGCGGGCCTGCTCGCCGTGGCCGGCCGCGCGCCCCGGCCCGCCCGGCTCGCCGCCGCCGCGTCCGGGACGCTGCTCGCGACCATGGGCAGCCCGGTGGCCGGGCTCTTCCTGCTGGTGGCGGGCGCCGGATATCTGGCCACCCGCCAGTACGGCAAGTGTCTCGCCCTGGTTCTCCCGCCGGTCGCCGTCGTCGGCCTGACGACAGTGCTGTTCCCCTTCCAGGGCGAACAGCCCATGGCCGCGGGCCGCATGATCCTGCCCGTGCTGATGGCCGCCGCCGTGGTGTGGGCGTCCCCCCGGGAGTGGCGGGTGGTGCGGGCGGGCAGCGCCCTGTATGCCGCCGGGGTCGTCCTGACCTGGCTGGTCCCCTCGCCGATCGGCAACAACGTGGAGCGGCTCGCCCTGCTCTTCGCCCCCGCCGTGCTGCTCGCGGCCGCGCTGCACCGTCGCTCCCGGGGATTCCGCGACGGCGTCCGCCGCACCCATGTGCGCGCGATGGCCGTGGTCACCGCCCTCTCCGTCTCCTATCTCTGCGTCACGTCGCTGATGCATCTGCGCAGCCCGGACCCCGTTCCGGGCTGGGTCACGCACACCGACGGAGTGCTGGCCGCGCTCGCCCGGCTGGGCGCGGACCGCGGCCGGGTCGAACTGCCCACGGATCGCGACCATCGCGGGGCCACCCTCCTCGGCCCGCACGTCGAACTGATGCGGGGCTGGAACCAGCAGTTGGACGTGGAACGGGGGCGTCTGTTCTACGAGGGCAACCTCGACGGGCCGCGCTACCACGCCTGGCTGCGCCACTGGGCGGTGGGCTACGTCGTCCTGCACGACGGCACGCCCGACCGGTCTGCGGAGCGCGAGACCGCTCTGATCAAGGAGGGGCAGCCCTGGCTGAAGCTTGTCTGGCAGGACCGTCACTGGAAGATCTACCGGGTCCGCGACAGCCTGCCGCTGGCCTCCGCCCCGGCCGAGCCGCAGCACGCGGGAGAGGCGGAGCTGACGCTGAGGATGCCCCGCGCCGGGACGAGCACCGTGCGGATCGAGTACTCGCCGTGGCTGCGGGCCGAGGGCGCGTGCCTCAGCGCGGACGGCCCGTGGACCCGGCTGACCGTGCCCCGGGCGGGCGTGTACCGGCTGACCTCGGACTACGCCGGAGGACCCGTCGACGAGCGCGGCTGCTGGCTGGACGGCTGAGGGATCTCGCCTCCGCCGGGTGCGCCTCCCACGGAGACGGGCTTCTTCCCGCGGGCGGCGGACGCTCAGGTACCGCGCCGCCCCGATCGGGACGTGGCGGCCCCGGACCGCATGGCCACCCGACGCCGGCCGTGGCCGGTGCGCTCCGGACGGCGGGGCGTTCCGGCCCGCGCACGCCCCGGCGGTGCGGCCCTCTTCCGGGGCCTCGTGAAGAACGGCGCCGTCGGTGGGGCGGACGAAGGGACGACTGCCGGAGGCCGATGGACCCGCCGGCCGCGGTGCCGGCCCGCCCGAGTGCCCTGAGCCGTGGGTGACGGCGTCGGGCTGACGAGGGCTCACGCGTTCCGCGTCTCACCTCGAACCGGGGCACGTGGAGCGAACCGCTTCCACGCAAGCGCTTCGACGGGATGCTACGACCGGGGAACTGCGGGGTCAATGCCGCTCCGGACGGCGGAGGCGACGCAGACGCGCGGGCCGAGCTACCGCCGCCGCGGCCGACGCCTTCCGGACCTGCGGCGCTCCGACCGGGGTCGGCGGTTGCATCCCAGCTCAGCTGTGTGATGGACAGTCACCCGGCGGCCGGGCCCGGCCGCCGGACACCGGCACGGCGGGAGGATCCGCGGCCGTGGGGCTGCCCGCGACCCCCGAGTTGTTCGAGCGTGCGAACCGGCCCCGAGGCGCGGGAACAAGCCGTCGAACCGATTCCGCGACAACGTTCACAGCGGAGGCTTCCGCACCCTTGACAGCCCGAGCGGCCGGGAGCACCGTCTCCCCCCGAAACCTCTCTGCAATCTCGCGGACGAAGCCCCATCGCACCCCGAACGGCTCCAAGCACCCTGAACGGCCCCAGCCCGTGGCCGGGTCACCCCGGCCACGGGCGCCGCACGGGGCACAGGCACCCGCCCCGACAGACCCCCATGCGCCACGACCGGAGGATGACGATGTCCAGAGCCGCAGTGCTCCGCGGCGTGTGGGCCGCCCCCTTGGCTCTGCTCGCCCTGCTCTCCCAGAGCCTGACCACGGCCGGGGCCGCGGTCGCCGTGCCCGCGGCGCGCCAGGCGTCGGCCGTCGCCCTGTACGTGGCTCCGGGTGCGGCTCCCGGCGGGAACGGCAGCGCTGAGCAGCCGTTCGCGACGATCGACCAGGCGCGGCAGCCCGCGCACCGGCTCTCGAGCGACGCGGACGTCGTGGTCCACCTGGCCGGCGGCACCTACCGGCTGTCCGAGCCGCTGGTCTTCGGCTCCGGTGACGGCGGCCAGAACGGCCACACCATCACCTACCAGGCCGTGTCCGGACAGCAGCCGGTGGTGAGCGGGGCCCAGCAGTTATCCGGTTGGCAGGTTCATGATCAGAACAGCAATATCTGGTCGGTCCACGTCGGCTCCGGCGTGAACACACGCCAGCTGTACGTGAACGGCAAGGGAGCACCGCGGGCGGCGATCCAGGTGCCCCGATCCGGCTTCACCTTCACGCAGACCGGCCTGACCGTGAAAGACTCCTCCCTCGACTACCTGGCCGGTCTTTCGGACCAGAGCCACATGGAAGTCGAGAGCCTGAACTCGTTCACCGACCGCTATGCGCCGGTTCAGTCGATCAGCGGCAGAACCATCACCATGCGCCAGCCCGCGTGGAACAACAACTCCTGGGGCTACGACACCGTCAACGCGCCGTTCGCCGGCGGGACCATGTACCTGGAGAACAACTACGCCTTCCTGAAGCAGGCCGGACAGTGGTATCTCGACTCGCCCGCCGGCGAGCTGTACTACCGGGCCCAGCCGGGCCAGAACCCGAACGGTCTCGACATCCAACTGCCCCGGCTGCAGAGCCTGCTCGGCATCAGCGGCAGCTACGGCTCGCCGGCGACCGGCCTGGCGTTCACCGGCATCCGGTTCACGGGCACCTCCTGGCTCGGCCCGAGCGGACCCGACGGCTACGCGGACCAGCAGAGCGGTGCGCACCTCACCGGCGCCTACGCGATGCCCGCCAACTGGCTGAGCACCTGCAAGTCGGGGTGCGCGCAGTTCGAGGCCACCCGCAACCACTGGGCGCAGATGCCCGCGGCCGTACAGGTCTCCGCCGCCACCGGCATCACGTTCTCCGGCGACACGTTCTCCGGACTGGGGCAGGCCGGACTGGGCGTCGGCAACGACGGCGTCGCCACGGCGTCCGGCACCGGACTCGGCGCGCGCGACATCACCGTCACCGGCAACACGTTCACCGACATCGCCGGCAGCGGCATCCAGATCGGCGGTATCCAGCCGGACGCGCACCACCCCGGCAACCCGCAGATGACCGACCAGAACATCGTCGTCAGCGACAACCGGGTCAGCGGGGTGGGCACCGACTACAAGGAGACGGCGGGCATCCTGTCCACCTACGTCACGGGCGCGACGATCACTCACAACCAGTGCGACCACCTGCCCTACGACGGGATCGACATCGGCTGGGGCTGGGGCGTCAACGACCCGGGCGGCAGTCAGGACTACGTCAAAAGGGGGACGTACGCCTATCAGCCCGTCTACAGCACACCCACGACCCTGAAGAACAACACCGTCTCCCACAACCTGGTGTTCGACACCAAGAAGGCGATGTTCGACGGCGGCAGCATCTACAGCCTGTCGGCGAGCCCCGGCTCGGTGATCTCGGACAACTACATGTACGGCAACAACCACACCACCGCGCTGTACCTCGACGAGGGCTCCCGGTACCTGACGGTGGCCCGCAACGTGGTGCAGGACGCCGGCAACTGGGCGCTCACCAACGCCAACGGCGACAACCACACCGACGACAGCACCTTCTCCGGCAACTGGTACAACGGCGGCAACACGTACGTGGCCACCGGACCTCCGCACAACAACGTCCTCAGCGGCAACGTCCTGGTCGGCGGCGCCAACTGGCCGCAGGGCGCGCAACAGGTCATCCAGCAGGCGGGCGTCCGCACACCGGGCGACGGCGACGGCTTCCCCACCGGCTTCCACCAGCTGGTGATCGGCAGCGACAGCCTGTGCCTGGACGTGTCCGGCGGTTCCGCGAACGCCGGCGCCGCGATCGACCAGTGGACCTGCAACGGGCAGAGTCACCAGCAGTTCGAGTTCGTGCCGTCCTCGGGTGGTTACGGGCAGCTGCGGGCGCAGCACTCCGGGCAGGCCGTGGCGGTGGCGGGCGGCTCCAAGAGCGCCGGCACACCCGACATCGTCCAGCAGGCCCCGGACGGAGCAGCCGCCGCCCTGTGGCTGCCCGTACGCCAGCCGGACGGCTCGTACTCCTTCCAGAACAAGAACAGCGGCCTGTGCCTCGACGTCTACGGCGGCAGCGGCAGCCCCGGCCAGCAACTCGACCAGTGGCCCTGCAAGAACACGGCAGGCAGCAACCAGGACTTCACCCCCCGCTGACCGGTCCACGCACCGTTCGCCCCGCCCACTGTCCCCCACCGGTGAGGAACCCCGATGAAGCTGATGAAGAAGCGCCTTGCACTCCTGTCCGCCGCGCTGACGACCGTGCTCGGTGCGGGCGCCGCACTGCCCGCGGCGGCCGACTCCGGCGCGCGGCCCCCGTCCGCCGCCGCGCCGGCCGCCCTGCGGGTGATGCCGTTGGGCGACTCGATCACCTGGGGCGTCGGCAGCCAGTCCGGAAACAGTTACCGGAGCTTTCTGTGGAACCAGCTGTCGGCCGACGGGCACGCCCTGGACTTCGTCGGCTCGGGCCGCAACGGAACCATGTCCGACCCGGACAACGAAGGCCACTCCGGCTGGCGGATCGACCAGATCGCGGGTATCGCCGACTCCGTGCTGGCCCGTCACCGCCCGAACGTGGTCACCCTGGAGATCGGCACCAACGACCTCAACGGCAACTACCAGATCCCGACCGCCCCCGACCGGCTCCGCTCGCTCATCGACCAGATCACCCGCGCCGTCCCCGACGCGACCGTCCTCGTCGGCACCGTGATCGTCTCCACCAGCGGGACCGAGGAGGCCAACCGGCCGGCGTTCAACGCCAAGCTGCCCGGCATCGTCCAGGCCCAGCAGGCCGCCGGCAAGCACGTACGCCTGGTGGACATGGGCGCGCTGACCGCCGCGGACCTGTCCGACGCCCTGCACCCCAACGACAACGGCTTCCGCAAGATGGCGGACGCCTTCCACGCCGGGGTCCGGGCCGCGGAGGCGGCGGGCTGGATCGACCCGCCGGCCTCCACGGGCGGACAGGTGCGCTCCGGAATCGCGGGGAAGTGCCTCGACGTCAACGGCGGCAGCAGCGTCAACGGGACCGCCGTGGACATCTCGTCCTGCAACGGCTCCGCCGCGCAGCAGTGGTCCGCGCGTTCCGACGGCACCCTGCGGGCCCTGGGGAAGTGCCTCGACGTCGCGGGCCGGGGCACTGCCAACGGCACCAAGATCCAGATCTGGGACTGCAGCGGCGCGACCAACCAGCAGTGGCAGGCCTTCAACGGGGGCTACCGCAACCCGGTCTCCGGCCGCTGCCTCGACGACCCCGGCGCGTCCACCGCCGACGGCACGCAACTGGTCCTGTGGGACTGCAACGGCGCCGCCAACCAGCAGTGGACCGCTCTGCCGGTCACCTGAGCCCGGGTCCCGAACCTCGGGCGAGCTGATCGGCGCCCGCCCAGCGCCCTCGCCCCGGAACGTTCCGGAGGACGGGAACGAACACCCGCGCCCGGCACGGCGGCCGTCGCCGGACGCGGGTTCCGGCATGCCCGCACGGCGATCCGGCCCGCAAATACATGGGATGGATCGCGTTCCGATCGAGGGTGGTGCGTGTATTGACACGCTCAGAGGCCTGTGGAATCACTATGGACATGGGATGTCTATGAGTTCCCTGTAGGTGATCTCGGGCACCCTGCCCCCTCGCACAGGCACGCGCTCTCTGTCCCCGTTCCCCCCACGCATCCGAGGAACAGAATGCAGCCTTCATCCGTTTCGCCCCGGAGCCCCGCAGTTCGAGGAGCACGCTTACCGGCGGCTGCCGTCATGTGTGTGATGGCGCTGCTGGCCATGGTGTCGGCTTCGGTGCCCGCCTGGTCGGCGGCGGCGGCGCCGACGGCGCCCCTGGTGAGCTCGGCGTCGGGACGATGCCTGGACGTCGTGGGAAACACCGACACGCCGGGAACGGCGTTGGACATCTGGGACTGCAACGGCCAGGCCAACCAGGCGTTCGAGGTCACGTCGGCGGGTGAGCTGAGGACGATGAGCGGCACCCGCTGCGTGGACGCCTACGACGACCGGACCGCTCCGGGAGCCCCGGCGGTCATCCGGTCGTGCGACGGGCGGGCGACCCAGGTGTGGCGGCAGAACTCCGACGGGATCGTCACCGGTGTCCGGTCCGGATTCTGTCTCGACGTCAACGGGGCGGGCACGGCCAACGGCACGGCGGTCATCCTGTGGACCTGCACCGGCCGGAGCAACCAGAAGTGGAGCACGCAGACGACTCCGCCTCCGGCCGGCGGATCGGGTCCGTGCGACCTCTACTCCGCGGGCGGCACGCCGTGCGTGGCCGCGCACAGCACGGTCCGGGCACTCTTCGGTTCGTACAGCGGCAACCTGTACCAGGTCAGGCGCTCCTCGGACAACGCGACCAGGGGCATCGGCGTCCTGGCGGCCGGCGGCTTCGCCGACGCGGCGGCACAGGACTCCTTCTGCGCGGGCACCTCGTGCGTGATCACGGGCGTCTACGACCAGTCCGGACACGGCAACGACCTGTGGTACCAGGGGTCGGCCCAGGTCCCAGGGTCGAGTCAGAGCAGCCCCGCGAAGGCGACCTCCGAGTCGCTGACCGCCGGGGGCGCAAAGGCGTACTCGCTCTACATCAATCCCGGCAACAGCTACTGGCGCGACGGTCACCTGACGGGCGTGCCGACCGGCGCCGCGCCCGAAGGGGCGTACATGGTCACCAGCGGCACCCACGTCAACAGCGGCTGCTGCTTCGACTACGGCAACAGCGAGACGACTCGGAAGGCCGACGCCGCCGGGGCGATGGACGCCATCAACTTCGGCACCGAGTGCTGGTTCGGCGGCTGCGCCGGCAACGGTCCCTGGGTGCAGGCCGATCTCGAGTGGGGCCTGTACTCCGGCGGCAGCCAGTCCTGGAACCCCGGACAGCGGGCCTTCGCCGGCAAGTTCGTCACCGCGATGCTGAAGAACAACGGGACGTCGAGATTCGCCCTCAAGGGCGGCAACGCGCAGTCCGGCGGTCTGACCACCCTGTGGGACGGCGGCCTCCCCAACGGATACAGCCCCATGAAGAAACAGGGAGCCATCGTCCTCGGGAGCGGCGGCGACTGCTGCAAGCCCGGCGGCGGCGCCAACCTGAGCGCCGGCACCTTCTACGAAGGAGCGATGGTCGCCGGCTACCCCTCCGACGCGACCGACGCCGCGGTGCAGGCGAACATCACCGCGGCGGGCTACCGCTGAGCTCCCTTTCCCTCCAACTCGGCTCAGGAGTCGATGACTTATGTCCATGACCGGTGCGAGAGCCAGGCGTCTTCGGCCGCTTCCGCTGCCGTCCCTGCGCAGGGCCCGGGCAGCCGCCTTCTCGGTCGTGCTGCTCGCAGCAGCCGCCCCCCTCCTCGCTCTCGGCACGGCCCAGCCCGCGGCGGCCCAGCCCGCGGCGGCCCAGGCCGCTGTGGCCCGGCCCGCCGCCGCGCAGCCCGCCGCCGCGCTGGGCAACGGGCTCGCGCTGACCCCGCAGATGGGTTTCAACGACTGGAACGCGTACGGCTGCAACGTCTCCGAGTCGCTGATCAAGTCCACCGCACAGGCGATGCACACCAACGGCATGCAGGCGGCGGGGTACTCGTACGTCAACATCGACGACTGCTGGATGACCCGCAACCGCGATTCCGCCGGCCGTCTCGTCGCGGACCCCGCCAAGTTCCCCGACGGCATCAAGGGCACCGCGGACTACGTGCACTCACTGGGCCTGAAGCTGGGGATCTACGAGGACGCGGGCACCGCGACCTGTGCCGGATACCCGGGCAGCCTCGGGCACGAGACCACGGACGCGCAGTCCTTCGCGTCCTGGGGCGTCGACTACCTGAAGTACGACAACTGCAACAGCACAGGGGCGCCCGCGCGGGCCCGGTACACCGCGATGCGTGACGCCCTCGCCGCCACCGGCCGGCCGATCCTGTACAGCCTGTGCAACTGGGGCCAGGACAACGTGTGGACCTGGGGCGCGGACGTGGGCAACAGCTGGCGCACCACCGGGGACATCAACGCCAGCTTCTCCAGCATGCTGTCGATCTTCCACAGCAACGTCGGACTGGCCTCCTACGCCGGCCCCGGCCACTGGAACGACCCGGACATGCTGGAGGTGGGCAACGGCTCGCTGACGGCCACCGAGAGCCGCAGCGAGTTCAGTCTGTGGGCGGAGATGGCCGCGCCGCTGATCGCGGGCACCAACATCCCCTCGGCCAGTGCGGACACGCTCTCCACGCTGACCAACTCCCGGGTGATCGCGGTCGACCAGGATCCGCTGGGCAAGCAGGGCGTCATGGTCTCCTCCTCGGGCGGCCGGGACGTGCTGGCCAAGCCTCTCGCGGGCGGGGACGTCTCGGTGGCGTTGTTCAACGAGACGGGCTCGACGGCGACCATCACCACCAGCGCGGCCGCGATCGGGAAGACCGGGGCGTCCGCCTACACGCTGACCGACCTGTGGTCGGGCGCGTCGTCGACCACCTCCGGCACGATCAGCGCCTCCGTCCCGGCCCACGGCACGGTGATGTACCGGGTCGCGGGCGGCACCAGCGGCGGCGGGGGCGCCGGTGTGACCGGTGCGCTGCACGCGGTGGGCGCGGGCAAGTGCCTGGACGTGCCGAACTCCAGCAGAACGGCCGGCACCCAGGCGGTGATCTGGAGCTGCAACGGCGGAGCCAATCAGACCTGGACGAACTCCGCGTCCCACCAGCTCACCGTCTACTCCGGGGCCGACCAGAGGTGCCTGGACGTCTACGACAACCAGACCGGGGCCGGGACGAAGGTGGAGATCTGGCAGTGCAACGGCCAGGCCAACCAGCAGTGGACGCTGAACGCGGACGGCACGGTCACCGGCGTCCAGTCCGGCCTGTGCCTGACCGTCGCCGGAGGGGCCACCGCCGACGGAGCCCTCGCCGAGCTGGGGACCTGCAACGGCTCCGCCGCCCAGCAGTGGAAGCTGGGATGAGCCCCCGCCCCGCCCCGGCCGGGCCGCCCGCGCGAACCGGGCCTGTCCCGCACACGCGCCGCGGCGCGGCGGCGCGACGTCGCGGGAGGACCGGATGAGGACGAGAGCGAGAGCCTGCCGTCCGGCCCTGCTGGCCGTCACCCTCCTGGCGCTCGTGCTGCCGCTGCTGTCGACCGCCACCAGCCAGGCTGCCCCGGTGAAGTCGCCGCAGGCGGCCGGCCAGGCTGTCCCGGGCAGGAGCCCGGCCGCCGCGGGCAGGTCGCTGAACGTGAACCTGGCGTCGCCGCGCGGGCCTTCGACCGGCGTGGGGGAGGGGTTCCTCTACGGCTTCGACGAAGACGGCAGCCTGCCGGCGGACCGGTTCGTCCAGCCGCTGGGCATCAACGCCTTCCGCGGCGGCGGCTGGTTCTCCGGCGGCTGGATCAGGGACGGTTACCAGTACGGCCCGGCCACCCGGGCCGACCTCGACTCGATCGTCTCGCAGGCGAGGCGGCTCACCCGGCCGCCCTACCACGCGCAGTACCAGGTGCTGGTCAGCGACATCTACGGCGCGAACGGCGGCCAGCCGTCGAACACGAGGTACCCGTGCGACAACGGCGACTGCTCGAACTGGATCGGCTTCATCGACTCCACCGTGGGAGCGCTGCAGGCGTCGGGGCTCACGTTCTCCTACGACATCTGGAACGAGCCGGACATCTCCGTGTTCTGGACCCGGGGGGTGAACAGCGCCCAGTACTTCCAGATGTGGGACACCGCCTACCGGGAGATCCGGCGCATCGCCCCCGGTGCGCAGATCGTCGGCCCGTCACTCGCGTTCACCCCCCAGGCCGATCCGGGTGAATGGCGGACCTGGCTGGCGCATGTGAAGGCGGCCGGGACCGTGCCGGACATGATCGCCAACCACAACGAGGGCGACGTCGACGACCCGGTCACCGTCGCGCGGAGCCTCAACAGCGCCCTTACCGCGGCGGGCATCGGCGCGCTGCCGCTGTCCTCGAACGAGTACCAGCCCGCCGACCGGCAGACCGCCGGAGTGACGGCCTGGTATCTGGCGCGGTTCGCGCAGTCCGGGTACGCCAACGCGATGCGCGGCAACTGGGTGTGCTGCGTCACCCCGAACCTGACCGGAGCCCTGACGCAGAGCGGGGGAAGCTGGCAGCCGACCGGAAACTGGTGGGCTCTTCGGGACTACGCCGACATGACCGGCACCCTCGTCGACACCTCCGGCCAGGTCGGATCGACGGCGATCTCGGCCTCCGAGGACCCCTCGAACAAGCGGGCGGTGGCGATCGTCGGCGACGCGAACGGATACACCGGCGACGCGTCAGTGACCTTCGACGGGCTGTCGTCCGTCCCCTGGCTGGCGGGCGCCGGCGGCGTGCACGTCACCGTGGACCGCATCCCGGACCAGGCCCCGCTCGACGCCCCGCAGACGGTGTACGACCAGGACGTGAGCGCAACGGGCGGTCCGATCACCGTGCCGATCACGTTCCGGGGCGCGCACGACGCGTTCGCCGTCCGTCTGACACCGGCCTCGTCCGGCGGCGGCTTCCCGGACGGCTACCACCGGCTCGTGGTCGCCAGCGACAGCCTGTGCGTGGACGTCGCCGGCGACTCACGCAGCGCCGGCGCCGCGATCGACCAGTGGACCTGCAACGGGCAGAGCAACCAGCAGTTCCGGTTCGTGCCGGCCTCGGACGGCTACGGCGAACTGCGGGCCCAGAGCTCCGGCCTGGACGTGGCGGTGGCCGGCGGCTCCACGACGGCGGGCGTCCCGGACATCGTCCAGCAGGCCCCGGGCACGGCGGCCAACGGCCTCTGGCTGCCGGTGCGGCAGTCCGACGGCTCCTACGAGTTCCACAACCGCAACAGCGGCCTGTGCCTGGACGTCTACGGCGCCGCCGGCAACCCGGGGCAGCAGCTGGACCAGTGGCAGTGCAAGAACACACCCGGCACGAACCAGGACTTCGTCCTGCGCTGACAGACATCGCGTCCCCGGCCGGAGCACACCCCCGCGGCCGACGGGACACCTCCGATCTGCGAAAGGAACCCACCGTGTCAGCATTCGACCGGTCGTTGTGGCGCCTGCGCGCCTGGGCGGCCGTGCTCGCGGGTCTCCTCCTGGTCGCCGGCGGCATCGTGGCCACGGCCGCGGCGCCGGCCCAGGCCGCCACCTCCGTCACGATCAACGGCGCGTCCGCCGGCCGGACCTTCGACGGCGTCGGCGCGATCAGCGGCGGGGGAGGCAACAGCAGGCTCCTGATCGACTACCCCGAGCCCCAGCGCGGTCAGGTCCTGGACTACCTGTTCCGGCCCGGCTACGGCGCGTCCCTGCAGATCCTCAAGGCGGAGATCGGCGGCGACACCAACTCCACCTCAGGAGCCGAACCGAGCCACCAGCACACCCGGTCCGACCTGAACTGCGACCGCGGCTACGAATGGTGGCTGATGGAGCAGGCCAAGGCGCGCAACCCGGACATCAAGCTGTACGGGCTGGCCTGGGGCGCCCCCGGCTGGATCGGCGGCGGCAACTTCTGGTCCGCCGACATGACCAACTACCTGCTCTCGTGGCTGGGCTGCGCCAAACAGCACGGGCTGGGCATCGACTACCTCGGCGGATGGAACGAGCGGGGCTACAACGTCTCCTGGTACGTGCAGCTGCGCAGCGCGCTCAACGCCAACGGCTACGGCAACGTCAAGATCGTCGCTGCCGACTCCGACTGGTCCGTGGCCAACGACGTGAACTCCAACCAGGCGTTCGCCGCCGCGGTGAGCGCCATCGGCACGCACTACCCCTGCGGCTACCGGTCCGCCCAGTCCAGCTGCTCCGTGCCGTCGGCCGCCACGTCGTCGGGCAAGCCGCTGTGGGCGAGCGAGAACGGCTCGGACGACTACAACGGGGGAGCGCAGGCCATGGCCCGCGGCATCAACCGCGGGTACATCGACGGACGGATGACCGCCTACCTCAACTGGCCGGTGGTAGCCGCGCTCACACCCAACCTGCCCTACCCCACCATGGGTCTGGCCCTGGCCTCGCAGCCGTGGTCCGGTTCCTACTCGATCGGCAAGAACACCTGGGTGATGGCCCACACCAGTCAGTTCACCGCTCCCGGGTGGCACTACCTCGACGCCTCCAGCGGCTACCTCGGCGGCAACCGCAACAACGGCAGCTACGTCTCGCTGAAGTCCCCGAACAACTCCGACTACTCGACGGTCATCGAGACGATGGACGCCGGCAGCGCCCAGACGCTGAACCTCAACGTCACCGGCGGGCTGTCCACCGGGACCGTCCATGTCTGGTCCACCGACGTCACCTCCGGCAACCCCGCCGACCACTTCGTCCACTCCGCCGACATCACCCCGTCCGGCGGCGGTTTCAGCCTGACCGTCCAGCCCGGACACCTGTACACCCTGACCACCACGACCGGTCAGGGCAAGGGCGCCGCCACCGGTCCCGCCCGGGGCGCGCTGAAGCTGCCGTACAGCGACACCTTCGACGGCTACGCCACCGGCGCCGAGGCCAAGTACCTCATGGACTGGCAGGGCGCCTTCGAGACGGTGGGCTGCGGCGGCGGACGCAGCGGCAAGTGCGTGCGCCAGATGAGCCCCCAGAGGCCGATCACCTGGGACGCGCTGACCGATCCGCACGCTCTGCTCGGCGACGTGGGCTGGGGCAACTACACCCTCTCCTCCGACGTGCTGCTCGAACAGCCCGGATACGCCGAGCTGATCGGCCGGGCCAACGGGCACGACTACGACCGCACCGGAGGGCTGAACGCCTACCACCTGCGGGTGAGCGACACCGGGGCCTGGTCGATCCTGAACTCGAACACCAATGGCACCGTGTCCACGCTCGCCCGCGGCACGGCCGCGGCACTGGGCACCGACCGCTGGCACTCCCTGGCCCTCACCTTCTCCGGCACCACGATCACCGCCGTCGTCGACGGCGCCACCGTCGGTTCCGCCGACGACCGCACCTGGGCAGGCGGCCAGATCGGCTACGCGACCAGCCAGAACGAGACGGCGCAGTTCGACAACCTGTCCGTCACCCCCGGCAGCGGCGGGAACGGCGGCGGCACGTCCGCACCGATCACCGGGGTCGGTTCCGGCCGGTGCGTGGACGTTCCGAACCAGTCGCAGACGGCCGGCACCCAGGTGGCGCTGTGGGACTGCAACGGGGGAGGCAACCAGCAGTGGACCGACAACTCGGCCGGTGAGCTGCGGGTGTACGGCAGCTACTGCCTCGACGCCGCGGGCCAGGGCACCACCCCCGGCACCAAGGTGGACATCTGGACCTGCGACGGCGGCAGCAACCAGAAATGGACGATCCACGCGGACGGCACGATCACCGGCGTCCAGTCCGGCCTGTGTCTGGACGCTCCCGGCACGGCCAACGGCGCCCTGCTGCGGTTGTGGACCTGCAACGGCGGCAGCAACCAGAAATGGAGGCGCGACTGAGCCGGCGACGGGCTGACGATCACCGACCCGGCACCTCCTCCGTCCATTCCCCCGAGAGGCACCCCACCCATGTCCTCCTCCCCCCTGCCGCTCAGCCGGCGCCGCCTGCTGGCGGCGGCCGGCGCGGCCACCGCCGTCGGCCTGCTGCGGTTCGCCCCCGGGGCCGCCGCGACCGAAGGACCCGCGAGCTACACCGCGAGCTGGCCCTCCGTCGACCAGCACCCCCCGGCCCCGGCCTGGTTCCAGGACGCCAAGTTCGGCATCTACTACCACTGGGGCGTCTTCAGCGTTCCCGCGTTCGGGAACGAGTGGTATCCGCGCAACATGTACATCGGCGGCTCCGCCGAGAACCGGCACCACATCGCCACCTACGGCGACCCCTCGGCCTGGCCGTACAACAACTTCGTCGACGGCGCCCGCGACAAGGCCGGCAATCATGTGCAGTTCGCGCCGAAGCTCGCCTCCCAGGGCGGCAACTGGGACCCTGACGCCTGGGCACGGCTGTTCAAGGCCGCGGGCGCGAGGTTCGCCGGCCCGGTCGCCGAGCACCACGACGGCTTCTCCATGTGGAACAGCCGCTCCAACCCGTGGAACTCGGTGCAGCACGGTCCCCGGCTCGACCTCGTGGGGCTGCAGTCGCAGGCCATCCGCGGGCAGGGGCTGAAGTTCATGACCTCGCTGCACCACGCCTACCACTTCAACGGTTTCTACGACCATGTGCCGAACCAGTCGGACCCGAACCTGCGCATCCTCTTCGGCCAGCAGGGCTCGGCCGCGGAGAACAAGCTCTGGTACGACAAGCTGATCGAGGTGATCGACGGCTACCGGCCGGACCTGGTCTGGCAGGACTTCGACCTGCACCTGGTGCAGGAGTCCTACCGGCTCCAGTTCCTCGCGCACTACTACAACCAGGCGGTCGCGTGGGACAGGGACGTGGTCGCGACCTACAAGGACGGCCTCAACAACAAGGGTGAGGTCTTCGACTTCGAGCGCGGCGGCCCCGCAGGGCTGCTCACCCCCTACTGGCTGACCGACGACAGCATCTCCTCGTCCAGCTGGTGCTACACGGTGGGCATCGGCTACTACTCGACGCAGGCGATGCTCCACTCGCTGATCGACCGGGTCAGCAAGGGCGGCAGCATGCTGCTGAACATCGCCCCGATGGCCGACGGCGTCATCCCCTCCGGACAGCAGTCCATCCTGCTCGCCATGGGCGACTGGCTCGGCCGCTTCGGGGAGGCGGTCTACTCCACGCGCTCCTGGGCCAGCTACGGCGAGGGTCCCACCAAGATGGGCGGCGGCTCGTTCAGCGGACCGGTGGCCGGCAAGCCGCAGGACATCCGGTTCACCCGCAGCCAGGACAACAAGGTGCTCTACGCCACCGCCCTGGGCTGGCAGGGCGGCACCATGACCGTCACGACGCTGAACTCGAACCAGATCAACCTCAGCAGCCTGACGGGCGCCAAGCTGCTCGGCAACACCGCCGGCACCTACATCGACCTGCCCGCACCGACGCAGGACGCGTCCGGTCTGCACCTCACCATGCCCTCGGCCAACCCGCCGTTCGGCGCCCTGGCGTACACGGTCAAGCTCACCTTCTCCGGTGAGATACCCGTCCTGGGCGCGCCGGGCGGTTCGACGACCTGGGTCAGGATCGCCAACGCGACCAGCGGGCTGGTGCTCGACAGCGGCGGCAACGTCGCCGCCGGCTCCAACCTCAAGCAGTGGAACTACGACGGCAGCACCAACCTGCAGTGGCAGCTGATCGACCTCGGCAACGGCTACCACCGCATCATGAACCGCACCAACGGCATGGCCGCCGACAGTTACGGCAACTCCGCCGACGGGGCTCCGGCCCGCCAGCAGGCGTGGAACGGCGGCAACAACCAGCAGTGGTCGCTGACCGACCTCGGCGGCAACCGCTACCGGATCGTCAACCGGGGCACCGGCACCGCTCTCGACGGCAGCGGCAGCACCACGGCCGGCTCCACCGCCGTGCTGTGGACGCCGAACTCCAGCACCAACAACGCGTGGACCGTCACCGCCGTCTGAGCCCGCTCGACCGGCGCTCCCCGCCCATTCCCCGAGCACGGAAGAAGGAGTGCATGAAGCGCAAACCGTTGTTGATGTCCCTCATGGCCGCGGTACTTCTCGTCCTGGCAGCTGCGGGCACCTCGTTCAGCAGTGGCCTCGGCGCGCCCACGCCGGCCGCGAAGACCGTCGCCGCGGCGAGTGCCGGCTGCGGCAAGGCCCCGGCGCTGTCGAGCGGCAACCACACGATCCAGAGCGGCGGCCAGAACCGCAGCTACATCCTGCGGGTCCCGGCCGGCTACGACAACAGCCACCCCTACCGGCTGGTCTTCGGTTTCCACTGGCGGGGCGGCACGGCGAACGACGTCGACTCGGGCGGAACGGACGGCTACAACTGGTCCTACTACGGCCTGCGGCGCCTGGCGGACGGCGCGAACAACAGCACGATCTTCGTCGCCCCGCAGGGCAACGGCAACGGCTGGGCCAACCCCGGAGGCCAGGACGTGGCCTTCGTCGACGCCATGGTCAGCCAGATCGAAGCAGGTCTGTGCGTCGACACCACCCAGCTGTTCGCCGCCGGCTTCAGCTACGGCGGCGGAATGTCGTACGCCCTCGCCTGTTCCCGGGCGACGGTCTTCCGCGCGGTCGCGGTCTACTCCGGCGCGAACCTCAGCGGGTGCAACGGCGGCAGCCAGCCCATCGCCTACATGGGTCTGCACGGCCTCCGGGACAACGTGCTGCCCATCTCGCTGGGACGGGAGCTGCGCGACACCTTCGTCCGGGCCAACGGCTGCACCCCGCAGAACCCGCCCGAGCCGGCCAACGGAAGCCTGACGCACATCATCACCGCCTACTCCGGATGCAGGTCCGGATACCCGGTCGTCTGGGCCGCGTTCGACGGAGCGGGTCACGACCCCGGGCCCATCGACGGATCCACCGGTGACGGCTGGCGCACCTGGACGTCGGCCGCGGTGTGGCAGTTCTTCACCCAGTTCGGCTCGAACACGGAGCCGCCCCCCAACTCCGGCAACCAGACGATCATCGGCCAGGCGTCGGGACGCTGCGTCGACATCAACGCCTCCACCACGGCCAACGGCACACAGGCGCAACTGTGGGACTGCAACGGCGGCTCCAACCAACGCTGGACCTACACCGCCGCGAAGCAGCTCGTCGTCTACGGCAACAAGTGCCTGGGCGTCGGCCAGGGAGCGGGCGACGGCGCTCCCGCGGCCATCTTCGACTGCAGCGGGCAGGCGGACCAGCAGTGGAACGTCAATGCCGACGGCACGATCACAGCGGTGCAGTCGGGACGCTGCCTGGACGCCGCCGGCCAGGCGACGGCCAACGGGACGAAGATCCAGCTGTGGAGTTGCTCGGGCGGCGCGAACCAGCGCTGGCGCCTGGCGAGCTGACACGCGGGGCCGGGCCCGCGACCGTCCGGGCCCGGCCCCACCGTCCCCGATGAGACATCGCACCCGGGCGACTCAATATCTGTTCCCGCGAAGCGAGAATTTGGCAGACCCCGCGGTCAGGGTTTTGCCGCAATGAGCGGAGCGGAATTGAGTAACGTGCACAGTCCGTTTCGGCGTGCTACTGTCGATCTCGGTTGCAGTTATGATCCCAAAACGTCGAGTGCCCCCACCAATTTTTTCGGTGGGGAGCGCTTTTGTATTTCCGGTTGCTTTCCGGGCGGGGTGATCATCGCGGCGACACGGCATCCGCGCGGTGCGGATTCCGATGCACTGCCCCAAAGGAGACATGACATGGCTGCTGGTACCGTGAAGTGGTTCAACGCGGAAAAGGGCTTCGGCTTCATCGAGCAGGACGGTGGCGGCGCCGACGTGTTCGCCCACTACTCGAACATCGCCACGCAGGGCTTCCGTGAACTGCTCGAGGGCCAGAAGGTGACCTTCGACATCGCGCAGGGCCAGAAGGGCCCGACGGCCGAGAACATCGTTCCGGCCTGACGTCGCGCACACCGTCGCTGGGGCCCGCATCCTTCGGGGTGCGGGCCCCAGCTGCACGCTGTCCCTTTCTTTTTCTCGCCATCGGTCCGTACCCGTAATTCCCCGTGCGGCTGATCCCTGCGGGAATTCCTCGATTTCTCCCCTGTGAGGCCACATGCGCTGCGTCATCGCCCGCTTCCCCTTCGAACTCACCAAGGGCGGCGTGCTGGAATCGATGAAGGGCGTCAAGCCCGAACCGGTCACCGGCGAATCCGTGACCATCGGCCGCCGCCACTACCCCGTCAAGCAGGTCGGCCAGATCATCACCCGCCAGGACCGCCGTGACTTCAGCGCCGCCGAAGTCCTGCGGGCCATGGCCCAGCTCGGCTTCACCTGCCGCGCCCTCCCGGAGGCCCCGCCCGCGCCCGCCGGCATCCTCACCTCGCTGCAGCGAGCGTCCGCGATGCTCGGCGCGCCCGCCACGGTCTGACGGGTGCCCGGGCCCGGAGCCGGGAGCCGGAACCGCAGGGCGGTGCGGGCGGCCTTCACCGCGCACCCGAGTCCTTTGCCACCCCGGCTTCCCGGGGTGGCTTCCGGTTTTCGTGCCCGACCCCCGGCGCCCCGGAACCGCGACGGGAACCGGGGACCCTGCTGCCGGGCCGTCGCTCAGGCGTCAGGCGTCGATGATGACGGGGATGATGAGGGGCTTGCGACGGTAGGTGCGGAACGCCCAGTTCGCCACGGCGCGGGCGACGAGCTGTTCGAGCTGGCGCGCGTCCCCGACGCCTTCCTCGGCCGCGGTGGCCAGCGTCTTCTCGATGACGGGGACGACCGGCTCGAAGGTGGTGTCGTCATGGACGAAGCCACGCGCCAGGAAGTCGGGGGCCTCGGCGAGGGCGCCCGTGTCCGCGTCGACGATCGCCACCACCGTGACCACGCCTTCGGCGGCGAGGGTGAGGCGGTCCTTGAGGGACGCTTCCGTGGCGCCGCCGACTTCCATGCCGTCCACGTAGACGTTGCCCGCGGGGACCTTGCCGGTGATCGACGCGCGCCCGTCGACCAGGTCGACGACGACGCCGTCCTCGGCGATGACGACCCGCTCGGGGGCGACACCGGTGCGGATGGCGAGATCGCCGTTGGCCCGCAGATGACGCCATTCACCGTGCACGGGCATGACGTTGCGGGGCTTGACGATGTTGTAGCAGTAGACGAGTTCGCCGGCGCTGGCGTGCCCGGAGACGTGCACCTTGGCGTTGCCCTTGTGGACCACGTGGGCGCCCCACCGCGTGAGTCCGTTGATCACCCGGTAGATGGCGTTCTCGTTGCCGGGGATGAGGGAACTGGCGAGCAGGACGGTGTCGCCCTTGCCGATGCGGATGACGTGGTCGCGATTGGCCATCCGCGACAGTGCGGCCATCGGCTCGCCCTGGGAGCCGGTGCACACCAGAGTGATCTTGTGGTCCGGGAGCTTCTCCAGCTCCTTCGTGCTCACGACCAGACCGGACGGGACCTTCAGATAGCCCAGGTCACGGGCGATGCCCATGTTGCGGACCATCGACCGGCCGACGAAGGCGACCTTGCGGCCGTGCTGGTGGGCGGCGTCCAGGACCTGCTGGATACGGTGCACATGGCTGGCGAAGCTGGAGACGATGACCCGGCGCGGTGCGGTGCGCATCACCTGTTCGATCGCAGGGTTCAGCTCACGCTCGGACGTGGTGAAGCCGGGTACCTCGGCGTTGGTGGAGTCGGTCAGGAACAGGTCCACGCCCTCCTCGCCGAGGCGGGCGAAGGCGCGCAGATCGGTGATGCGCTCGTCGAGAGGGAACTGGTCCATCTTGAAGTCGCCGGTGTGCAGCACCATCCCGGCGCCGGTGCGGATCGCGACCGCGAGGCTGTCCGGGATGGAGTGGTTGACCGCGACGAACTCGCAGTCGAAGGGCCCGAAGCGCCGCCGGTCGCCCTCCCGCACCCGCACCGTGCGCGGCCGGATGCCGTGCTCCTTGAGCTTGGCCTCCAGGAACGCCAGCGTCAGTTTGGAACCGACGACGGGGATGTCGCGCCGTTCGCGCAGGAGGTACGGCACGCCGCCGATGTGGTCTTCGTGGCCATGGGTGAGGACGATGCCCACGACGTCGTCCAGCCGGTCCCGGATCGAGGTGAAGTCCGGCAGGATCACGTCCACGCCGGGCTGGGTCTCCTCGGGGAACAGCACGCCGCAGTCGACGATGAGCAGCTTGCCCGCGTGCTCGAAGACGGTCATGTTGCGGCCGATCTCACCCAGGCCGCCCAGGGCGATGACACGCAGCCCTCCTTCGGGAAGGGGAGGGGCGGCTTTCAGTTCTGGATGCGGATGACTCATACCCTGACGTTACCCGGAGAGGGGCACGGTGTGATCCATTGCCCCGGCTTCCCGGCTTCCCGGCCCCCCGGCCGCCTGCCCCACGACATCGCCCCCTGCCGCGCCTACACTCCGTCGATGAACAACATGCGGTGTACCCAGTGCGATCACGTCGGGCTCGAACAGGGCTTTGTCAGCGACAGCGGCAGCGGTGCCCGCGGGTACGCACGGTGGTTCGGCGGTCTGCTCGACCGGGGCGTCCTGGGCATAGCCAGGACTCGGGGCCTGCCGCAATGGCAGATCGATGCCTTCCGCTGCCCGAACTGCGCCCACCTGGAACTGTTCGCCGCCGAGCGACTGAACCTTCGTGCGTGACGCCCTGTGACGGTCCGTCAGCTCCGTTGAGGCC
The DNA here is from genome assembly GCF_014649655.1 of Streptomyces humidus. Classification (GTDB taxonomy): domain Bacteria; phylum Actinomycetota; class Actinomycetes; order Streptomycetales; family Streptomycetaceae; genus Streptomyces; species Streptomyces humidus. The sequence continues at coordinate 180,182 of NZ_BMTL01000014.1, forward strand.
GGTCCCGGCGGCCGGCCGCCGGGACCGGGCGGGCGCGACGCCAGGCGCCGTCGGCCTCGGTGACTATCCTGGGAGAGCGGGCCGAGCCGACGGGCGTCGCCGGGTGGACCGCTCCCTGGTCGGCGCAGCTCGCACCTGCCCGGCCTGCGGCTGGACACCCGTCGGCGCAAGGCGAGCCGACAGGAAGGGGCCGACCGATGACCTACGACCGCACGGTGCACCTCGACACCGACTTCGCCACCGCCGTCACGCGGGTTCGCGAGGCCCTCGGCGAGCAGGGCTTCGGCATCCTCACCGAGATCGACGTCACCGCCACCCTCAAGGCCAAGCTGGACGAGGACCTGGAGGACTACGTCATCCTCGGCGCCTGCAATCCGCCGCTTGCCCACCGGGCTCTGGAGACGGACCGCACCATCGGCCTGCTGCTGCCGTGCAACGTGGTCGTCCGCGCCGAGGGCGACCACATCGCCGTACAGGCTCTCGATCCGCAGACGATGGTGTCCCTGACCGGACTCGACGCGCTCCGTCCGGTCGCCGACGAGGCCACCCTCCGGCTCGACGCCGCGCTCGCCTCCCTCACGCAGCCGTGACGGCGCCGCCGACCCCCGCCTCCCGTGTCGCCGCCCTGCGGTCGGAGAAACCGTGGGACCCGGAGATCACTGACGCGTAGGGGCGGCCGCCTGCGGGACGGGCCGTGATCCGTCAGGGTGTGGCGGGCGCGGGCCTGCGCCGTCGCATGGGCCCGGTCCGGCAGACGGCGACCGGGCCCGCCACGTTCTCGCGCCGCGGCGCCGACCTCATCGGCCGCTCGGTCACGTCCCGGCCGGGCTCGTCGGTCACCGTCGGGGGAGGGGCCCGTCAGGCGGGGTCGGGAAGGGGGCGCCGGGCGACCTCGTGGGCCTCGCCCGGTGGCACGCCCAGCATGCGCAGGACCATCTCGGCCAGGTCCGACGCGGCCTCGTCGCCGTCCAGGTCGGGTCGGGCGAATCGCAGTTCCACCAGGGACAGCAGGGTCCCGCCCAGCACGGACAGGGCGACCGCCGGGGCCACGGGGGTGAAGCGGCCGGACGCCATGCCGGCCTCGACGTCACGCACCGCCCGCCGGGTCAGGCCGTTGTCCGAGTGGATGTGGCCGAGGCCGCGGCGGCGCAGGACCTGCATCAGCTCGGGATGGGAGTCGGCCATCCGGGCGCTGAGCCGGAATCCTGCCGCGACGAGTTCCGCCGGGTCGTCGATCCCCGTCAGGCGTTCGTCGGTGCTCTGTCCGAACTCTTCCAGGGCGTCCACCACCGCCGCTTCGAACAGCTCGGTCTTCGACTGGAAGTGGTTGTAGAAGGAGCCGAAACCGACGTCGGCGCGTTCGGCGATCGCCTGGATGCTGGCGCCGGTGTCGCCGGTCTCGGCGAGTATCTGCCGGGCGGCACGGACGAGCGCGCGACGGGTCTCGGCGCGGCGCCGCTCGAAGCGGTTGCCGGGCGGGGCTGACGTAGGCATGCACAGAGTCTAACCACGCGGGCGATGACGACAGCAGCTCTGATGAATTCATCATTTACCTCCCGTGGACACCTTGACGAAGGGAATGTCAGACCTGATGATTTCCTCATCAAGGCGATGCCGCTCGGAGGGCACCATGTCTGAAACCCGCGTACACGGGCCCGATGTCAGGACGGCCCATCAGGACCTGCACAGCGAGGAGGGAGCGCTGCGGGGTGAGCATCCCGGCCGCTCCCGCAATCCCGTGATCAAGGTCGCTGACCTGGCCTGGCTGGAGTTCGAGAAGTGCGACCTGGACCGGGCCGAGGTCTTCGCCAGGGACTTCGGTTTCGGCGTCGCCGCCCGCACGGAACGGGAACTGTGGCTGCGCGGTACCTACGGTGGCTCGCCCTGCATGGTGATCCGGCGTGGTCGTACGTCCCGTTTCATCGGCCCGGCCTTCCGCGCGGCGGAGCGGTCCGATCTGGACCGGCTGGCACGTGCCACCGGGGCCGACGTGCGAAGGGCGGACGCGCCCGGCGGCGGCGAGGCGGTGGATCTGCTCGACCCCTCGGGTTTTCCGGTGCGGGTGGTGCACGGTGGCGAGCGGCTGCCGGCGTTGCCGGAGCAGCGGCCGCTGCTGCTCAACTTCGGCACCGATCACCGCCGTACGAACGCCACGCAGAGGCCTCCACGCGAGCCGTCCCGCATTCAGCGCCTGGGCCACGTGGTCTTGGAGACACGGGTGTTCGGCCGGGCCCTGGACTGGTACCTGGACATCCTCGGGATGATCGTCTCCGACTTCCTGTTCCTGGACGGGCAGCGCGACCGCGGTCCGACCATGGCCTTCATCCGCTGTGACCTCGGCAGCGTGCCGGCCGACCACCACACGCTGGCGATGCATCTGGGGCCCGGCACCGGCTACGTCCACTCCGCCTACCAGGTACCTGACCTGGACTCGATCGCGGCCGGTGGCGAGTACCTCAAGGAGCGTGGATACCTGCGCAGTTGGGGCATCGGCCGACACATCCAGGGCAGTCAGCTCTTCGACTACTGGCGCGACCCCGACCGCTTCATGCTGGAGCACTTCGCCGACGGCGACCTGTTCTCCCGCGATGTCGCCCCCGGCTGGGCTTCCATGTCGACCAGCGGCCTGGCCCAGTGGGGTCCGCCCGCCACCCGCGACTTCCTCGGCGCGAGCCCCTCCCCGCAACGCATCCGCGACGTCATCGAGGCTCTGCGCGGTGACAACGAGATGGACCCCGCGCGCCTGCTGGGTCTGCTCAAGGCCGCCAGGTCCTGAACCCCGTCCTCTCACGAAGGCACTGACATGAGCACCAATATCCTGCGCACGTCCGGCGGCTGGTGGGTGGTCCGCGGCGACCGGGCCGTCTCCGTCGACACGAAGGCCGTCACCACGGCCGAGCTGATCGCCGACCGTGATGCCGTACGAGAGGCGGCTCTTTCGGCCGACGCGGGCACGCCGGTCGCCGACCTGGTCGCACTCTCGCCGGTGACCACCCCCTGCCGGGTCGTCGCCCAGATGGTCAACTACCGGAGTCACGCCCGTGATTCGGGCTTCACCGGTGACATCCCGCCCGCCTTCTTCCGCAAGGCGTCCGGCTCGGTCAGCGGACCCTGCGACGCTGTCGTGCGCCCCTCCCACGTGGAGTTCCTCGACTACGAGATCGAACTCGGGCTCGTCATGGGCGCGTCCCTGCCCGTCGGCACCGTGGTGGAGGAGCGTGATCTGCCTGCCTACGTCGCCGGGCTCGTCATCACCGACGACGTCAGCGCCCGTGACGTACAGCTGACCAAGACCCAGTTCTACGAGAGCAAGTCGTACCCCACCTTCACGCCCACCGGCCCGCACCTTGCCCTGCTGGAGCCGGAGGACTTCGCCCATCTCTTCGATCTCCGGCTGCGGTTGTCCGTCAACGGCGAGCTGCGTCAGGACCGCACCCTCGCCGACATGATCGTCCGCCCGGCGCAGGCCCTGACCCTGCTGGCCCGGTTCCAGACCCTCGACTCCGGCGATCTGCTGCTGACCGGCACGCCCGGCGGCACGGCTCTGAAGGCTCCGCCGAAACCGGTCGAGAAGATCGGCGCGCTGCTGCCGCCCGCGGTGAAGTGGAAGGCGTTCTTCAAGTCGCAGGCGAAGAACCCGCACTACCTGCACCCGGGTGACGTGATCACGGCGACGATCGCGACGCCGGACGGCCGGATCGACCTCGGCGAACAGCGAACCCCCGTCCGGACCCCGGTGAGAACGGAAGCGAGCCGCACATGACCGTCGGACACGACAGGGCAGACGTACCCGTGGTGATCATCGGCGCCGGACCGGTGGGCGTGACCGCCGCTCTCCTCCTGGCCCGGCGCGGCGTCCGCACCCTCGTCCTCGAACGTCACCAGGACGTCTACCCCCTGCCCCGTGCCGTCGCCACCGATGACGAGGTCCGCAGGATCCTCCAGGCCGCGGGCGTGGGGGAGGAGTTCGCCGCGATCGCCCGCCCGGCCGACGGACTGCGGCTGCTGGACGCCCGTCACCGGGTGATGGCCGAGTTCCGCCGCACCGGGCACGGCCACCACGGCTACCCGCAGACCAGCATGTTCGACCAGCCCCGGCTGGAGCGACTGCTGCGCGACGCCCTCGCCCGCCACCCGGAATGCGAACTGCGCGGCGGCGTGGAGGTCACCGTCGTCGGCCCGGACACCGCCGGCCCCGTCCGCGTGACCTACCGCGACGACGACGGCGAGCACCAGCTGTGGGCCGAGGCGGTCCTGGGTTGTGACGGTGCGAACGGCCTCACCCGCGCCGCCGTCGGCGCCGTGTGGGAGGACCTGCGCTTCGAGGAGCGCTGGACCGTCGTCGACGTCCGCACGACCGCCGACGTCCGCTGCTGGGAGGGCGTCGACCAGGTCTGCGACCCGCACCGACCGGCGACGTTCATGCGTGTCGGCGAGGACCGCTACCGCTGGGAGTTCCGGCTGCGGGACGGTCAGGAGCCGGTCCGCGAGCTGGTCGCCCCGTGGCTGCCGCACTCGAACGACGACGACTTCGAGATCGTCCGCGAGACGCAGTACACCTTCCGGGCGCGCCTCGCCGACCGCTGGCGCAGCGGGCGGGTCTTCCTCCTCGGCGACGCCGCCCACCTCACCCCGCCGTTCATCGGGCAGGGCCTGTGCGCGGGCCTGCGCGACGCCTACAACCTCACCTGGAAGCTCGCCCGCGTCCTTCAACACGGCTGCGCGGAGGAGTTGTTGGACACCTACGAGAGCGAACGCAAGCCGCACGCCCGGCACGTGATCCGCCTCGCTGTCGCCATGGGCTGGGCCATGACCGGCGGGCAGGACGGCGCCGCCGCACTGCGCCGCGGACTTCTCGCGGCGGCCTGCCGCATACCCGGCCTGACCGCGCTGGCCGGCCGCGACCTCAGCCCGCCCCTGACCCCCGGCCCCCTCGTCCGCCGCCGCCTGCGCAGAGGCCTGGCGGGCACCCACTGCCCGCAACCGTGGGTCACCGCCGACGGACGGCGTACCCGTTTCGACGAGTTGCTCGGCGACTCCTTCGCCTTCCTCACCGCCGCCGAACCGTGGCCCTCGCTGGACGCCCTGGGCCAAGGGCTCGGCGTCCGGGTGATCCCAGTGACCGAGCTCGGCGACGACGGCGCCCTCGCCGCCTGGCTGCGCGCGGGCCGCGCGGACGCCGTGCTGCTGCGCCCCGACCGTGTCGTCGTGGACGTCGTCCCGTCCGGGGGCCGGGACTTCACCGACACCGCCGGCTGGGCGCCCCTCCTGCACACCGCCCGCAGCACCCCTTCACCCCGGCGGACCTCCGGCGAGAGCCCGCTGAAGGGTGTCACACGCTGACCGTGCCCGAGCCTTTCACGACGCTGGATCCGCAGGCCGGGGTGCTGACCGTGGAGCGGATGCCCGACGGCCACTGGTCCACCGGCGCCGCCCTCGACCAGTCCCACCACGCCCTGCGCGACCTGGACGTCGGCAAGAGCGACGTCGGCCATCTGCCGTCACGCGGCATCCAGGGCCCGGATCGCTGCTCGCCTCTGTCGACGGCCTACGCTCCGTCATCCCCGTCAAGAGCGTCAACACCGGCCCCTCGCCCAGGTACCACTACTACAAACGCGGCGTGACCTGGCTCAATGCATTGCGTCCACCGGGTCACGGCGGTCCCGCCGGGCTTGAGGTTCCTGGGCGGTCGTACTCCTGTACCGCGGCTGCGGCCAGATGCCCGGTACCGCACGCCGGGTCGAGGAGGATCAGTCCGTCCTGTGCCGGGCCGAGGCGGACGGCGGGGGCGGATCCGTGCCGTCAGGGCGGCGAGTTGCGGCGGGGTGGCGCCGAGCGCCTCGGATCGCGGCCAGAGGAGAAGGCCGCTGACGGCGCCCTGTTCTGAGCCGTCGGCATGACAACGGGCTTGCTCACGTCACCACAAGTGCCGTGAGCAAGCCCGTTGTTCCGCTCAGAAGCCGTACTCGGCCCTACTCCACCGTGAGCGCGACGAACGCCGCCCACTCGCCCCGGCCGACCCGCAGCACCGGCCCGTCACCCAGGGCCTTCGAGTCCCGTACGTACACGGCGTCAAGGCCGGCGGCCACCTCGACGCAGTTGCCACCTCCCGAGCCGCTGTAGCTGCTCTTGAACCAGCGCAGCCCGTTCACGTTCTCGGACACCTGCTCCACGCTCATGTCTCTCCCACCAGCCGTTCAATGAGCCGCGCAGACTCGACGCCGTTCAAAGCTTGCGACCGCAGCTTGCCATACCGCAACCCGAAGGCACTGACCTCTGTTGGATCATGCACGACGCACCCGACATCCTGAGACTCGATGTAACCAAGGTGCTGGTGCTCCTTGGTCTCCAGAACCACAAACGGGCCGTTCAGACCGGAGTGGAGCCCGCACGCGGCAGGCATGACCTGGACCTCCACGTTCCGCAACGCCCCGACCATCAAGAGGTGTTGCCATTGTTCGCGCATGACGTCCCTGTCGCCAACCGGATTCCGCAGCGCCTCCTCACCGATGATGAACGACAGCTCTGCGAGCGGCACTCGGGTCAGCAGCTTCTGCCGACTCAGTCGCGCTTCCGTGTGCTGGTCGATGATCTCCTCGCTGAGCGGTGGGCAGTGCCCGGCGAACAGAGCGCGTGCGTATGCCTCGGTCTGCAGGAGCCCCGACACCAGCAGCGGCTCATACTCGAACCGGCTGACCGCCTCCGCCTCGAAGAGCGCGAAGTTCCTGAAGAACCTCGGCAACTTGGCCCGATCCACCTCCCCCTGGAGCGCGTCCAGCACCCCGCCCGCCTCCAGTGCCCGTTCCGCCGCCACGGTGAACGCCGCCTTCGCCGGCCGCCGACCCTGTTCCACCGAGGCCACCTGCTCCAGCGAGTAGCCGATCACGTCCCCGAGTTGCTGTTGGTTCAGCCCGGCCCGCTTGCGCAGGTACTGCAACAGCACCCCGTACGCCGACCATTCGCCCGGCGCGTCGGGCACGTCGTCCTTCGTCTTCGCGCCCCGCCCCGTCCGCGTCTCCCGTGCGTCCCGTACCGTCCTCACAGCCTCACGTCCTTCCCATCACGCTCCGCGCCCCGCCACGGCCGCGTTCGCCACCGGTCCATGCCCAACGCGACGCGTGGGAAAGGGGATACGCGCCGGACCCGTACAACGCCCGTACAAGCCACGTACAACCAAGCCCGAGGCCGCCCGCCCACTCCGTACGACGAGGACGGCGTACGGGCGTCGTACCTGGTCAGCGGGCCGTGCGCCCGGTGACGCTGACACCGTGACACACCAACACCTCACCGACGAGGCGAAGCCGCCGCCGGCTCCCGTCCGCCAACTGACCTTGCGTTTCAGCAGCACCGGACGCGGCGCGCGCCTCGCCCGCCGGCTCGCCGTCCAGCAGTTCACCGAGTGGACCGGGCTCCCGTACGACGCCGACCCGGCCCGCGCCGTCGCCCTCGTCACCGCCGAGCTGGCGTCCAACGCGGTCCGCCACGGCAGCCTCCCCGGCCGGGACTTCCGGCTGACGCTGCACCTCTTGCCGGACCGCTTCCGCGTCGAGGTGACGGACAGCCGCCCCGAACGGCTGCCCCCGCCCGTGACGGCGCGGCCCGCCGACGAGACGTCGGGCCGCGGCCTGCTCCTGGTCGAGGCCTACGCCGACGATTGGGGAAGCACCGTCCGCGACGCGTACACGAAGACGGTCTGGGCGGAGGTACTGCTCCCCACCACCGGAGCTTGAGCCGGCCGGCCCACTCCGCGTCCGGGTCAGGCCCGGCGGAAGCCGCCGCCGAGGCCGGCGAACGAGACCGCCACCGACCGGAGCAGTGCTCCGCCGGCATGCGCCGGTTCCCGCCCGGTGCCCGCCGGGTGGTCAGTCCAGTGCGGGCCGTGTGCGGCGTGCGGTGTGTGCGGGCCGCCCGACTGCGGCGTACCAGACCAGAGCCGCGCATATGAAGGCCGTCGCTGCCGAGACCAGTGACCTTGTGAGGGTGTCGTTCCGTGCGCCGGAAACGAGGGCGACGGCCAGTGCCAGCGTCAGGGTGACGACGGGCAGCGCACGGGGGCTCCGGGTGGCGGCTGGCGCGGCGGCCGACGGCAGCAGCCAGGTTGCGAGGCCGTAAAAGACACAGGCCAACAGTGTGGCTCCCAGCACTTCGCTGGGCCGGTGGCCGCCCATGGTCGCGCTGGCGGCGGCGATGCAGGCGAGCCACAGCACACCGGCCGTGGCGACGTAGGGGCGGATGCGGGGGGAAACCACGAGGACGGCGGCGAGGGTCAGCGCGGCGGGGATGGCCGTGTGCCCGCTGGGGAAACCCTGATCAAGGAGATTCTCCGGCGCGCCCACCAGATCGGGGCGGGGGAGGATGGTCGATTTGAGCACCTCCTTGCCTGCGGTCGTGAGAATGACGACCCCGAGCGCCGCGCACCCCTGCCGCCAGCACCGCCGCACCAGGGTGAGGATCACGATGACGGCCAGGCCCACCATCACGGTGGGCTTGGCGCTCAATTCCAACGGCGGCAGGGGCGTCGAGCCGTAGGCCGATCCTGACAGGGGGTAGATCCACGCTTCCTCGCCGCCCTGTTCACCGAGATGAAACAGGGCGTTCTCGGCTCGTTGCCCCCACGGGGTGCAGATGGCGAGCAGGTAGACCGCCAGGAACCCCAGGGTGTACAGCAGAGCCGGCATCCACGGCCGTGTCGTACGCGACGGGCTGGGGTCGTCGGTGGCCTCGGTGGCCTCGGGAGCCTGCATCGAGGCCTTTGGACGGTGCGCGGGCAGGGACTGATAATCGTGCTGAGTCATCGCTCTTTTTCTTCCGTTGGGGGGAGTTCGGTCACGCATGCCTTCCGGCACGGCACGGCACGGCGCAGCGCGGCATGTGCCGCGGCGTGGGCCGCCGGGCTCGGCCGGCCCACCGGGGGTCCGCTCCTATTCGGCGAGTGCCTGCCCCTGCCGGCGCTGGGCGGCGATCGCCAGGGCGGGGAGGGGTGCGATCAGCAGGATGAGGACGACCAGGTCCGGAAAGGACTGCATGAACGCGTCCGGCCGGACGACGATCGCCTGCATGCGGACGACCGCGAACGCCGCGACGGGGATCAGCCACCGGTGGTCGCCGGTGGCGGCCGTCGCCACCCACGCGGCGATCAGCGCGGCGACTTCGAGGACGAACAAACCGCGCTGGAAAGCCGGACTGACGGAGATGACGTGCAGGCCCCCGGCCACGAACATGGCGAGCACGACGGGGGCCAGCCAGCGGTACGAGCGGCGTCGCAGACGGCCGGGACGGCAGAGCGCCAGCACGGCGCACGCGGCGCACAGTGCTCCCGACAGCACCAGGTCACGGGCCGTTATCGGGGCGCCGAGACCGTAGTAGCCCAGGCCCGCCTTGCCCTCGTCGCCGAAGAGGGTGCGGCCGTGGGACGTGGCGCCCGCCCAGATCATGGCTGCCGCGGCCGGCAGCGCGATCCACGCTCTGCCGCGGAGCAGGGCGATCAGGCAGCCCAGCGGGAGCAGCCCGTAGGGCAACAGCCGTATCCGCGTGGGACCTTCGGCCCACGGGTACCAGCCGGAGAAGCGGAAGGCGATGGCGTGCTGTCCGGGGTCGATGTGCAGTGCCCAGTGCCACACGTCCTGCAAGTACGGAACCAGTGCCAGCGCCGCGAGGGCCAGGGCGGCCAGATGGATGCCGTCCAGCCACCACGGCCGGGCCGTGTCGTCGACGACGGCACGGGCGCGGGCCTGTAACCCGGCGCGCACCAGGGCGGCAACTTCCCGCGGCGGGGGCCAGGAGCGGCCGGGATACGCCTCGGACAGGCAGGCCAGCACCTCCTCTCCCTGCCGGGAACGGTGGGGCTCGGGGTAGGCCGCAAGCAGCAGACGATTCATGCCGGGGCCGCTCCGGCATTCCGCGAGTGTCCCATGACGACGGCCGCCGCCTGCTGCATCCGCAGCGCCTCCCGGCCGAGCGCCTCGGTGCCGTCCTCGGTGAGCCGGTAGTAGCGCCGCGCCCGCCCGTCCACGATCTCCTCATGGCCGGCGGCCACCAGCCCGGCCCGCTCCATCCGCTCCAGCGCGCCGTAGAGAGTGCCGACAGCGATCCGGAGCCGCCCGTCGGTGGCCTGCTCGGCAGCCTTGATGATGCCGTAGCCGTGCAACGGACCATCCATGAGTGCAGCAAGGATGAAGTACTGCGGTTCCGTCAGGGGCGGATTCTGTCTGGTCATGCATCGAGCATATATCGAGCTACGAGATATATCTGCCATCCATGGATCATCGTCAGAGCCTGTTGCGGAAGTTGGCAGGGCACAAGAGGGCCGTGGAATGCCGTGCACGTCAAGGAAGTTGATCGCAGCATGACTCAAGGACCAGCGCCTCGCTCCCTGTCCGATGAAGCCCTCTCCGATCTGCTCGCCGGGCAGCAGTTCGGGACCCTCGCCACTGTCAAGCGAAGCGGCCATCCACACCTGACCACGATGCTCTACAGCTGGGACCCCGAGGTCCGCATCGTGAGGCTGTCCACCACGGCCGACCGCGTCAAGGTCAAGCACTTGCAGCGCAACCCGCGCGCGGCGCTGCATGTGCAGGGTGGCGACGTCTGGTCGTTCGCCGTCGCCGAGGGCGCGGCGGAGACTTCCGAGATCACTACGGTTCCAGGCGACGCGGTCGGGCGGGAACTGCTCGCGATGATCCCGACGGCCGCGAAGCCGGAGAACGAAGAAGCGTTCCTCGAGCAGTTGGTCACCGAGCGCAGGGTCGTCATTCGGTTGAGGGTGGAGCGGCTGTACGGGACGGCCTTGGACATCAACGGCTAGGGGGCGACCGTGCTGGTCGTAGCCATTCGTTGATGGCTGCAACCGGCACGGCCGCGTGGTAGCGGACGGCGAGTTCGTCGTGCCTCGGCGAGTTCGTCGTACCTCGTCGCAACCGCGCGGCGGCGCTTCAGCCGTTCGGCGCGACGAGGGGCCGTCAGGCGTTGCGGAGCGGCTTCACCGGGAGTGCGGGGCGTGCCTTCCCGTCGAGAGTGGCGACGCCCCCGCGATGCGGGACAGCGGTCGGCCCCCGTCAGACGGTCAGGGACTCGACGCGGCGCATCACCTCGCGGCAGAACGCGCCCACTCCGTTCGGGTCGTCGGTGAACTGCGAGGGCTTGACGCAGAAGGTGGTGAAGCCCTGGGCCATCTGCTCGGGGAGGGGCTCGAGGGCCTGTGCGAGGTCGGCGCAGGAGTCGTCGTCGGGGAAGACGGCGCGCGTGCTGCCGATCATCTCCAGGTCGGCGATGTCGCGGCCCGCGGCGGCCATCGCGGTCTTCAGCTTCCGCATGTCCTCGGGCTTCACCCTGCCCAGGGGGTTGAAGGCGTGCCCGTAGCGGACGATCCTGCGGACCATGGCGTCGTGCATGCCCGCGCCGCCGAAACACAGTCGGGGGCCGTCCGGGCGGTATGCCTTGGGCTCGAAGCAGACGTCCTGGAAGGTGTAGTGCTCGCTCTCGTGGGACACCGGAGAAGGCCCCCACACCTTCGCCCAGATCTCGAGGTGTTCGTCGAGGAGCTTGCCGCGCAGGGAGAACGGGACGCCGAGTGCCGCGTACTCGTCCCGGCTCCAGCTGACGTTGGGCAGCACGATCAGCCGGCCCTCGGAGAGAAGGTCGAGGGTGCCGAGCTCGCGGGCCAGGAGCAGGGGGTGGCGCAGGGGAGCGATGACCGCGGACGCGGCGAGACGCAGGCGATCGGTGACCGCGGCGATCGCGCTGAGCAGCATGAGCGAGCTGGGCCAGGGAGTGCGGGGGTCCTGGTTGCCGGGCAGGGCGTAGTCGCGCGGGTTGCCCATCACGCCGCCCGCTCCGGCGTCGGGGCCGAGCACGATGTGTTCGCTGATCATGACCGAGTCGAATCCGGCGTCCTCGGCCTCGCGGGCCCAGCGGATCACGGTCGGTAGATCCGCGCGGCCCCCGGTCATGGTCCAGTTCTCGCTCAGGACCAGTTGCATGCGGGGAGTGGTCATCGTGGCGCTCCTCAGGACGAGTGCACTTGGGGGCGGACGGGCGGACGGGCCGGCGGACGGAGGGGCGGCCGTTCGTCCGGGTCGGGCCGCCCGGCCTGCCGCGGCCGCCACGCCTGCCGCGACCGCCCGGGCGGCCACGGCAGGCGGACAGGTGGTCAGTCGGTCAGGTGGTCAGGCGAGGGTGACCTCGACCGGCAGCTTCTTGATGCCGTTGACGAAGTTGGAGCGGACACGCGGGACTTCGCCCGCCAGGCGGATGTCCGCGATCCTCGGGACGAGCTCCTCGAACATGATGCGGATCTCGGTGCGGGCGAGCAGGTTGCCCAGGCACAGATGGGGGCTGCCCTTGCCGAAGGTGACGTGGTCGTTGTCGGCGCGGGTGACGTCGAAGTCGTACGGGTTGCCGAAGACCTCCTCGTCGCGGTTGCCGGAGGCGTACCACATGACGACCTTGTCGCCCTCCTTGACGTGCTTGCCGCCCAGTTCGACGTCGCGGGTCGCGGTGCGCCGGAAGTGGTAGACGGGGGACGCCCAGCGCAGGAACTCCTCGACCGCGCCCGGGATCAGCGAGGGGTCCTCCTGGAGCCGGGCCAGCTGCTCCGGGTGCTGGAGGAGGGCCAGCATGGAGTGGGTGATGGTGTGCCGGGTGGTCTCGTTGCCGGCCACGACGAGGAGCAGGAAGTAGTTGTCGAAGTCCTGCGCCGAGAGGGGCACGCCGTCCTTCGGGGTGGTGTTCACCAGCCTGGACACCAGGTCCGTGCCGTCGCCGCCGCGTCGCTGCCGGGCCAGCTCACGGCCGTACTCGAAGACCTCGAGCGAGGCGGGCGAGCGGAAGGGCAGGTGCCGGTACTGCTCGCTCTCCGCGCTGTTCAGCAGGACGTCGGCGTAGTCGGGGTCGGTGTTGCCGATGATGCGGTTGCCCCAGTCGATGAGCTGCTGGTTGTCCTCCGGCGGAACGTCGAGGAGACGGGCGAGGACGTTGATGGGGAAGTCGGCGGAGACCTCCTTGACGAAGTCGAACGTCCCCTTGGCCAGCGCCGCGTCCAGCGTGGTGGCGGTCAGGCCGCGCAGGAAGTCGGTGTAGCTGTTGATGACGCTCGCGCCGAACTGGCGCTGGAGCAGACTGCGCATGGCGCGGTGGCGGACGCCGTCCAGTTCCAGGATGGAGGCACGCGTCTTGATCTGGTCCTCGTCGACCTCTTCGAGGTTCACGAACTTCATCGAGGTGAAGGTCTCGGCGTCGCGGTCGACGCGGGCGATGTCGGCGTGCCGGGTCACCGCCCAGAAGCCGGAGTTGGGGGCCTCCTCGGGCTGCCAGTGCACCGGGTCCTGGTGGCGCAGGGTGTGGAACATGCGCCACGGGGTGATCCCGTCGGTGAAGTTGTCCAGGTCGGCGAGGTTGACGTCCGCCAGCGGCATCGGTTCGTTCACGGCGGCGGTCGGGGTCTCGGTCGTCATCGCATGGCTCCCAGTTGTCACAGGTGGTAGGCGTATTCGGTGAACTCCCAGTCGGTGACGTGCCGTTGGAAGCGTTCGACTTCATTGCGCTTGTAGGAGAGGAAGGAGGCGGTGAAGCCCTTGCCGAGGACCTCGGTCAGTTCCGTGTCCGCTTCCAGGGCGTCCAGCGCGGCCGGCAGGCTCATGGGCAGCACGGCTGCCCTGGCGGTGTCGTAGCCGTACCCCTCCAGCGGGGCGGGGGGCTCCTCGCCGGCCAGCACACCGAGCAGCGCGGCGGCGATCGTGCCCGCGATCAGCAGGTAGGGATTGGCGCCGGCGTCGCCGAGGCGCAGTTCGAACCGGGCGCCGGAGCCGCGCTCGGGCGGGATGCGGACCATGGCGCTGCGGTTGTCCAGGCCCCAGTCGATGAGCCAGGGGGCGAGGGTGTCCGGGCCGAAACGCTTGTAGGAGTTCACGGTCGGGTTGGCCAGTGCGGCCAGGGCCGGGGCGTGGGCGAGGATGCCGGCGACGGCGTGGCGGGCGGTGGCGGACAGCCCGTACGGCCCGGCGGGATCGTCGAAGGCGTTGCCGGCGCCTTCCTCGTCGGAGCTGTCGCAGGACAGGTGGAGATGGAAACCGGAGCCTCCGGCGTCCATGAACGGCTTGGCCATGAAGGTGGCGAGCCTCCCCTCCTTCCGTGCCAGCTCCTTGATCGCGGACTTGAAGCGGAAGGCGCGGTCCGCGGCGGACAGAGCCTCGGAGTGGGTGAGGTTGATCTCGAACTGGCCGCCGTCGAACTCGTGGTTGCCGTTGGTCACGCCGATGTTCATGTCCCGCAGCAGGCGCAGCGTGCGCAGCAGGTGGTTGTCGCCGTCGGCGCGCAGACCGGCGGTGTACACGGTGCCGGTGGCGCCGGAGTAACGCTTCCAGCCGCTCGGGGAGGCGGGGTCCTCGTCGCAGAGGAAGTACTCGAGTTCGGGGCCGACCACCGGACGCAGACCGTGTTCGGCGCACCGGTCGAGGACGGTGCGCAGCAGGTCGCGGGGTGACTCGGTCGCGGCCAGACCGGTGGCCGGGTCGGTGACGTCGGCGAGGCAGGAGGCGACCCCGGGCTCCCAGGGGAGCGGGACGAGGGTGTCCAGGTCGGGTCGCACGGTGATGTCGGGCAGGCCGGCGTCGAGACCGCCGGAGACGGGGACCACGTCGCCCTGGGGGCTGGTGTGGTAGACGGCCCGGCAGAAGGCCAGGCCGTGGTCGCAGGCCGACGGCAGGTGGTCCAGCAGGACGTCGCGTGCGCGGTCGCTGCCTATGAGGTCGGGATAGGTCACGCGCACCACGTCGATGCCCTCGGCGGCGAGCCGCTGCATGTGCTGACGGAGGCTGGAGGTTGGGGCTGCGCTCACCGATGTCTCCTCGGGCGCTTGGGGGTGTGGGTGACGGGGGAGTCGGAGGGGCCGGCGCCGGTGAGGGCACAGGGCCGTCTTGTTTGGTGCCAAACGGTATGGGTGCTGCGGACGCCCCGCAAGAGGGGGATGGAAAAAAATTATCCGCATGGATAGGTATTGACCAGGGGTGGACGGCTTCCTATGTTGTTTGAAGCCAAATGAGTAAGGGATCGGTCAGTCGCCGATCCCTTGGCCGGGGCCCGGCCGCCCAGCGGTCGGGCCCCTCTTCTTTCCCCGCCCCCGCCCCGACGCCGTCAGTTTCAGGAGGACCGGCCATGAAGGTCGTCGTCGACATGAACAAGTGCCAGGACCACGGCCAGTGCGTCTTCGCCGCCCCCGATGTCTTCTCCATGGACGACAGCGGCCACCTGGCCTATGTGTCCGACCCCGACGACGCGCTGCTCGACGAGGTCGAGGAAGCCGCCGACGTGTGTCCGCTCCAGGCGATCCGTATCGAGGTCTGACGATGAACGCACGCATCGTCGTGGCCGGCGCCTCCATGGCCGGCCTGCGCGCGGCCGAGCAGCTGCGGGCCGCCGGCTGGACCGGAGCCGTCACGCTCGTCGGTGACGAGCCGCACATGCCCTACAACCGGCCGCCCCTGTCCAAGGAGGTCCTGGCCGGCAAGGCCCCCTTCGAGTCCCTCGCCTTCCGCCCGAGGGCGAGCCTGGCCGACGCGGAGTGGCGACTGGGCACCCGGGTCGTCGCCACGCGGCTCGCGGAGAACATCGTCGAGTTCGACGACGGCGAGGCGCTCACGTACGACGGTCTGGTCGTCGCCACCGGCATGCGGCCCCGGCGCCTGCGCTGCCCCGGCCCGCTCGACGGCCGGCACACGGTCCGCACCATCGACGACGCGCAGGGCCTGCGGCAGGCCCTCACCAGGCCCGGAGCCCGCGTGGTCGTCGTCGGAGGCGGCTTCATCGGCTGCGAGGTCGCCGCCACCGCCCTCGCTCTGGGCGCCCGGGAGGTGACCGTCGTCGACCCGTTGCCGCTGCCGATGGTCGGTCCCCTCGGCGAACTCCTCGCCAGGGCCCTGCTGAAGCGCCACGAGGAACGCGGCGTGCGCTTCGCCCTCGGCACGGGCGTGACCGGCTTCACCGGCGACGGCCATGTCACCGGCGTCGCCCTCGGCGACGGCACCGTCCTGCCCGCGGACGTGGTGGTCGAGTCGGTCGGATCGGTCGCCAACACCGAGTGGCTGGAGGGCAACGGCCTCGACCTGAGCGACGGCGTGCTCACCGACGAGCACCTGCGCGTCGGCGGACGGCCCGACGTGGTGGCCGTCGGTGACGTCGCCCGTTTCCCCAACGCCCGCTACGACGGCCTGCCGCGCCGTGTGGAGCACTGGTGCATCCCCACGGACACCGCCAAGCACGCAGCGAGGACCCTCGTCGCCCATCTGACCGGCGCCGGCCACGACCTGTCCCCGTTCGCGCCGCTGCCCACCTTCTGGAGCGACCAGCACGACTTCCGTCTGCAGTCCTTCGGGGCGCCCGTACTCGGCAGGGAAGACGTGCGCGTACTCGAGGGCGACCTCGACGGTGACGTCGTCGTCGGCTACCACGCCGGTGGCCGGCTGGCCGGTGTCGTCGCCCTCGGCGGCCAGGCCGCGGCGGCCGCCGCCTCCCGGTACCGCGCCGAACTGCTCAAGCAGCCCGCCCTCACCGCCTAAGGACTTTGCTGATCATGACCACCGTCCGTGGATTCCTCTTCCCCAAGACGGCGAGCGGAGCCTCGTCGCTGATCCCCTCACCGCCCTACCGGTACTCCGGCGACCTGCTCACCGTCGAGTACCGCACCGATCCGGCACGCGTGCGCGAACTGCTTCCCGAGCCGCTGGAACTCGCCGACGAGGACCCCGGCGCGGTGGCGCTGATCTGGGCCGACTGGCAGTCCTGCTCGGCATCCGGCGAGGAACTGCTCGATCCCGTGCTCTCCCAGTACAAGGAGGCCTTCGCGGTCGTGCGCTGCACGTACCGGGGACAGACCTACTCGCGATGCGTCTACATCTGGGTCGACAAGGACTTCGCCATCGCGCGAGGGCTGCACCAGGGCTACCCGAAGAAGCTCGGCTCGATCCACCAGACCCGCCCGCACCCGTACGGGCCCGCCCCGCGCATCGAGGCGGGGGCCCGTTTCGGCGCGACGCTCGCCGCCGCCGACCGGCGCCTCGCCCAGACCGTGGTCACCCTGCGTGAGCCGTCGGAGACGAACGGCTTCGTCAACGCCCACCCGATGGCCCACCACCGCTGGCTGCCCTCCATCGAGAAGGGCAAGGGCCTCGCCCTCGACGAGCTGATCGAGTCGGGCGCCGCGTCCTTCGAGGCGGGACCGGCCTGGCGCGGCGACGCCGAGCTGGAGCTGTTCGAGGCGCCCACCGAGGAACTGGCCCGCCTGGAGATCCGCGAGCCGATCGCCGCCTACTACCGCCAGGTCGGCGTCGTCTGGGACGGCGGCCGACTGCTGGAATCCGGCACCTCCGGCGCCGAGTAGACCCCACCCCCTCGTGAGACCGGAGGAACACAGCATGAGCGAACACACCATCACCGTGGCCGGGGTCGCCGTCGACACCCGGCACTGGATCGGCGGCGAGCGCGTCGCCTCGACACAGACGTTCCCGGACGTCTCGCCCATCGACGGCCGTACGATCGGCGAGATCTCCCGGGGCACGGCCACGGAGGCGGCCGCCGCCGTGGCCGCCGCGAAGGCCGCTTTCCCCGCCTGGGCCGCCACGTCCCGGGCGGAGCGCGCCCGCATCCTGCACGCGATCGCCGACGGGGTCGAGAAGCGGATCGAAGAGCTCGCCATCGTCGAGACCACCGACAACGGGGCCCTTCTGCGCTCCCACCGCCGCGGAGTGATGCCACGCGTGGCGCACAACTTCCGCTTCTTCGCCGACTGGCTGCAGAGCCTGGACCACGAGGACTTCGACACGCGCGGGCACACCAACCACGTGAGCTGGGACCCGGCCGGTCCCTGCGTCCTGATCACCCCGTGGAACGCCCCGCTCATGCTGGCCACCTGGAAGGTCGCGCCGGCCCTCGCCGCCGGCGACACGGTCGTGCTCAAGCCCGCCGAGTGGTCGCCGCTGACCGCCTCCCTGCTGGCCGACATCGCCGCCGAGGCCGGGCTCCCGGCAGGTGTCCTCAACATCGTCCAGGGCTACGGATCCGAGATCGGCGACGCGCTGACCTCGCATCCGGACGTGCGCCGCATCAGCTTCACCGGTTCGGTGCCCACGGCCAAGCGGATCGCCGCGTCGGCGGCGGCGAACCTCACGCCCCTGAGCCTCGAACTGGGGGGCAAGTCGCCGCTGCTGGTGTTCGCCGACGCGGACCTGGACCTCGCCGTCGACCTGGCGGTGGAGCAGTACGACAACGCCGGCCAGGTGTGCCTCGCGGGCACCCGGCTGCTGGTCGAGGAACCGGTCGCGGAGGAGTTCACGCGCCGGTTCGTCGAGAAGGCGAGCGGGCTGAAGCAGGGTGATCCGCGCGACGAGGCCACCGACATCGGGCCCAACATCCACAACCTCCAGCTGGAGAAGATCGACGGCTTCGTGCAGCGGGCCGTGGCGGACGGGGCCCGCGCCGTCATCGGCGGCCACCGCAGGGACGGCCAGTACTACGCGCCCACCCTGCTCGCCGATGTCGCCCAGGACTCCGAGATCGTGCAGGAGGAGGTCTTCGGCCCGGTCCTGACGCTGCAGACCTTCACGGACGAGGACGAGGCCGTCCGGCTCGCCAACGGCACCCGCTTCGGGCTGGCCGCCACCGTGACCACCGGCGACCCGGAGCGCGCCCAGCGCGTCACCGCGCAGCTGGTCGCGGGCACGGTGTGGGTGAACTGCTTCTTCGTCCGCGACCTCCAGGCCCCCTTCGGCGGCTCCCGGCTCTCCGGCGTAGGCCGCGAGGGAGGCACCTGGAGCTTCGACTTCTACTGCGACCTCAAGAACACGGTGACCGCGCCGAAGGGATGGAAGGACCATGGGTGAGATCGTCGGGGCGGGCCTCCTCGCCCACGTCCCCACCATCGTGCTGCCCGAGGAGACACGGCTGGAGCTCAACGGGGGCAAGGAGATCACCCTCGTCACCGGCCTGCACCAGCTTCGCGAGGACGTCTTCGCACGTGACGACTACGACACGGTCGTCGTCCTGGACTCCCACTGGGCCACCACCGTCGAGTTCGTCGTCACCGCGCAAGCCCGCCGGGCCGGCCTGTTCACCTCCGAGGAACTGCCACGCGGCATGTGCCGGATGCCGTACGACTTCCCCGGTGACCCCGAACTGGCCGGGAACATCGCGAAGTTCGCCGACAAGCACGGCACCTGGATCACCCCGATCGACGACGACTACCTGCCGATCTACTACGCCACCATCAACCTCTGGAAGTTCCTCGGCGAGGGCCTGCCCGACAAGCGCTGGGTGACCATCGGCGTCTGCCAGACCGGCGACATGGAGGACCACCTGCGGCTCGGCCGCGCCCTGGCGGACGGCATCGCCGCCACCCCGGGCCGCCGGGTCCTGCTCATCGCCTCCGGTGCGCTGTCGCACACCTTCTGGCCGTTGCGCGAACTGCGCGACCACGAGGCCGGAGACCCGGTGCACATCTTCACGCCGGAGGCCCGCGCGGCGGACCACGAGCGCATCGCCTGGTTCAAGGAGGGGCGTCACGACAAGGTCCTCGACACGATGGACGAGTTCTGGAAGTACAAGCCGGAGGCGAGGTTCTTCCACTACCTGATGATGGCCGGCGCCCTGGGCGAGCGCGCCTGCGTCGCCGAGGCCCGTCAGTACGGCGAGTACGAGAACTCCATCGGCACCGGCCAGGTGCACCTCTGGTTCGACCGCCCGGCCGACGGCTGGACCGGCGCCGGCCTGCCCGCCCCACGCACCCCTCACCGTCACATCTAGGAGTCCGGAACATGCCCGAGTACCGACGCATCCTCCTCGACGGCGCCGCCGTCCAGGTCACCGTCGACGACGACGAACTCGTCGCCGGGGACGGCCGCCGCGTCAAGATCGAGGACGCACAGCACCTGCCGCCGGTCGTCCCGTCCAAGGTGATCGCGGTCCACCTCAACCACCGCAGCCGTGTCGACGAGTTCCGGATCGACCTCCCCGGCACGCCGACCTACTTCCACAAGCCGACCTCGGCCCTCAACTCCCACAAGGGCGCCGTCGTCCGCCCCGAGGGCTGCAAGTGGCTCAACTACGAGGGCGAGGTGGCCATCGTCATCGGGAAGACCGCGCGCAACGTCTCCCCGGCCGAGGCGGGCGAGTACATCGCCGGCTACACCGTCGCCAACGACTACGGACTGCACGACTTCCGCGACACCGACGCCGGCTCCATGCTCCGGGTGAAGGGCTCCGACACCCTCTGCCCGCTCGGCCCCGGACTGGTCACCGACTGGGACTTCCGCGGCAAGAGCCTGCGCACCTACGTCAACGGCAAGGTCGTCCAGGACGGCACGACCGACGAGATGAAGTGGGACATGCACTACCTCGTCGCCGACATCGCCCGCACGATCACCCTCTACCCGGGCGACGTCCTCCTGTCCGGCACCCCCGCCAACTCCCGTCCCGTCCAGCCCGGTGACGTCGTCGAGGTCGAGGTCGAGGGCCTCGGCCGGCTCACCAACCACATCGTCACCGGCCCCACCCCGATCCGCACCGACGTCGGCGCCCAGCCCACCGAATCGGAGGAGGTGCTGTCCACCGCCCTCGGCGGCGACTGGGAGTTCCGCGGCATCCGCCCGCCGAAGCGCTGACGCCTCCGCGGCGGCCTGCCGGCCCCGGTGTCCGGGTAGGGTCGCGTCCATGAGCGATTCCTCCGACAAGCCCTCCGCCAGGCCCCGCAAGCGGGTGGACTACGGGACCGGCCGTGAGGCCCTGCTCAACGCGGCTGTGCGCGTCGTGGCCCGGGGCGGGCTGCGCAAGCTCACCTATCGCGCCGTCGCGGAGGAGGCGGGTGTCACGCACGGGCTCGTGGTGCACCACTTCGGGTCGCGGGACGCGCTGGTCGAGGCAGCCCTCGAACACGCGGTGCGCACCAGCGTGCGGACGAGTTCCCTGGAACCCGGCACGGGCGACATCGCGGACTTCGCGGCGGGACTGGCGGACATGGTCACCCGTCAGCCGGCCCTGCAGACGTTCCAGTACGAACTCATGCTCGAGTCCCGGCGCAGGCCCGAGCTGCTGCCGCAGATCCGCGCGCTGTACGACGAGTACTTCCAGGCCACGGAGAGGGAGCTGTCGCGCAGCCTGCCCGAGGGCACCAGCCCTGCCCTGACCCGGCTGGTCTTCGCCGCCATGGAGGGGCTCGTGCTGCACCAGCTGGTCTTCGGCGAGCCGGACGTCACCGAGGGCGCGCTGAAGGAGCTGCGGTCCCTGTTGACCCGGCGGTCCGGAGGCGCGGAGTAGTCGCCGGCCCCTGGCGATTCCTGCCGTCACGGCAGGTCAGGACGAGCCCCCGTCGCACTGCGACGGGGGCTCGTCCGCTTCCGGCGGCGTAAAGAGTTGATTACGCGGCTGCGAAGTATTGACGAAATTATCCGCGTGGATAATTCTCGACCGATACGGGGACCTTGGTTGCCCCTCTCTTTCTCTCCACTCCGAGCTCCGCCTCCGCCTCGCGTCCGATACGAGGAGTGTCACGACATGACCGTCACCACCGCAGGACCCGCGTCCGTCACCGGGGATCTGCTGCCCTTCCGCGACCCGGGCTTCCGTGCGGATCCCTACCCGTACTACGCGCGGCTGCGCCGGGAGCACCCCGTCTACAGGCATCCGGCCGGCCTGTACGTCGTCTCCCGCTACGAGGACGTCGCCCGGCTGATCCGCAACCCCACCCTGAGCGTGCAGCAGCTCGACTTCGGGCCGGCCGCCCCGATCCACCACACCATGCTCGGCAAGGACGCCCCCGACCACACGCGGCTGCGGCGGATCACCAACCGCTGGTTCACGCCCAAGGCCGTCGAGGAGTGGTCCAAGGTCATGCGCGCCTCCGTGGAGGCCGTGCTCGACGAGGTCGAGAAGGGCGACGGCGCCCTGGACGCGGCCGACGGCCTCTCCCTGAAGTGCACCTTCGAGACGACCTGCCACATCTTCGGCATCGAGCCGACCGACATGGACACCATCCAGCGCAAGACCTACGAGATCGGGCTGAGCCTCGGTCCCGGCGGCAACGACGAGGAGGCCCGCGCCACCACGGAGGCGTTCGCCTGGTTCGCAGGGCACATCCGCCGGCTCGTGTCCGACAAGCGAGCCCACCCCGGCGAGGGACTGATCGACGCCTTCATCGCCGCGCAGGACGAGGGCAGGATGACCGAGGAAGAGGTCGTCCACACCATCTTCCTGTTCTTCGCCGTGGGCCACCTCGACGTCAAGCACCTGATCAACCACGGCATCTGGCTGTTGACGCAGCAGCCCGGACTGTTCGCCGCCTACCGGGACGAGCCGGAGGCGCGGCCCGGCATCATCAACGAGATCCTGCGGATCGACACGCCCGAGTCGATGGTGGTGCGTCTGACCACGCAGGACACGGTCATCGGCGCCACCACCGTGCCGGCCGGAGAGGCGCTGGCCCTGCTCATCGCCTCCGCCAACCGCGACCCCGAGGTCTTCGCCGACCCCGACACCTTCGACCACACGCGCCCGCTCGCCGCCGGCCAGCACCTGGCCTTCGGCTCCGGCATGCACGGCTGCGCCGGCCAGGTCCTGGCCCGCGCCGAGGCCGACATCGTCTTCAGCTCGATCGTCAACCGGTTCTCCGGTGTCGAGCTCGCGGGCGAGCCCGCCTACGCCCACACCGAGTTCCTGCGCACCATCACCCACCTCCCCGTCCGTTTTCGCTGATCCCCCGACCCCTCCGAGAGACAGGAGCAGTCATGAAGGTCGAAGTCGACCTCAAGAAGTGCCAGGACCACGGCCAGTGCGTGTACGCCGCCCCTGACCTGTTCGCGCTGGACGACGAGGGACGCCTGTCCCTGCGGTCGCAGGCGACGGACGTCTACGTGGCCGACGTGGACGAGGCAAGCGCCGAGGCGCTGTACGAGGCCGCCGAGGTCTGTCCGCTGCAGGCCATCACGGTGCACGAGTAGACGGGAACGCGGCATGTCCGTCAGACCAGGTGGGAGCGGTTGAGCTTGATGGAGACCCGCACCGTCGGAGCCGTACGGCGCAGGCCCCGCACGGGGTCTGCGAACCGGCCGAACGGGGGTTCGCCGCTCGTGAGCCGCCAAGCGTCCCCTGGCGGGCCATGGCTGAGGGCTGCGACCTGATCCGCGACTGCATCGCCCGGGTCGTCCCCGGCTTCGAGGGCTTCGACCCGGCGTGTACGCGATCCCGGCGGGTTCGTCCTGCCGCACGGGCCGCGCGGCGGCCGTCACTTCCCGGCCTCGGTCGGCAAGGCCTGCTTCACCGCCTCCGTGTCCGCAGAAGGAACTTTCCGCACCCCCTTGCCAAACGGATAGTTCCAGCCCAACATGAGGCAACTCGTTTGGCTCAAAACAAAACCCCGCCCCTCCCCGTCTCCGGCAGGTGAACTCGAGTGGACAGTCAAACCGCGCTTCCCGTACAAGCTGGTCATGATGTCTCCATGGCAGGCAAGCTCAAGCCCGACTCTCTCGGTGTCCTGGGCATTCTTTTCTTCGTTCTCTCCGCCCAGGCGCCGCTGACGGGCATCGCGGGGGCCGTACCCATCGCCGTCGGCATCGGCAACGGTGCGGGTGTTCCCGCCGCCTACCTCGCGGCCGGCGTCATCGTCCTGCTGTTCTCCGTCGGATTCGTCGCCATGGGCCGCCATGTCGTGGACGCCGGAGCCTTCTACACCTACATCGGCAAGGGGCTCGGCCGCCCGACCGGCTCCGGCAGCGCCGGGGTCGCCCTCTTCGCCTACTGTGCCGTCCAGGCCGCCATGTACGGGCTCTACGGCGCCACGGTGAGCGGCCTGGTCGAGCACTACACGGGCACCCATGTGGCCTGGTGGGTCTGGACGCTGGTCACCATGGTGATCGTGCAGGTCCTCGGCGCCTCGGGCATCGAGATGGGCGCCAAGATCCTCGCGGTGTTCGTCCTCGCGGAGTTCAGCATCCTGATCGCCTTCGCCCTCGTGACCTTCTTCAAGGGCGGCGGGCCCGAGGGCCTCGGCTTCACCGACAGCTTCTCGCCGTCCGCCGCGCTCAAGGGCGCTCCCGGTGTGGCGCTGATGTTCGCCGTGGCGTCGATGTTCGGCTTCGAGGCCACCGCGATCTACGGCGAGGAAGCCCGCGAGCCCCGCAAGACCGTCCCCCGGGCCACCTACCTGTCGGTCGCGGTGATCACGGGCTTCTTCGCCTTCACCTCGTGGATGCTGGTCTCGGCGCACGGCGCGTCCCAGGTGACCGCCGATGCCGGCAAGGCGCTGCAGAGCGGCGACGCGGCGAGCTTCGTCTTCGCCCCGATCACCGACCTGTTCGGCGGCTGGGCGGGCGACGTGCTGCCGATCCTGCTGGCCACCTCGCTCTTCGCGGGCATCCTGGCCTTTCACAACTCCGCCAACCGCTACCTGTTCTCCCTCGGCCGCGAGGGTCTGCTGCCCCACAGGCTGACCGCCATCAACCGCCGCCACTCGCCCTGGGTCGCCGGAACGGTGCAGACCGTGCTCTCCGTGCTCCTGGTGATGCCCTTCGCGATCCTCGGCAAGGACCCGGTGCTGACCCTCTTCTCCTGGTTCAGCGGGGTCGCCGTCCTCGGCGTCATGCTGCTGTACTTCCTGACCTCGGCCTCGGTCGTCGTGTTCTTCCGCCGCTCGCGCGCCGACACCCGCCCCTGGAACACCCTGATCGCCCCGGTACTGGGCGCGCTCGGCATCGCCGGGGCCATCTGGCTCATCATCGCCAACTTCACGACCCTCATCGGCGGTGACCGGACCACGGCCGTGTGGCTCCAGGTCACCGTACCGGCGGTGCTGGTCCTCGGCGTCGCCGCCGCCCGGATGACGCGGTCCCGGGCAGGGACCACCGACTGAGCGGTGCTGCCCCCACGGATACGGCCGGAGCCCGCGCCCCGGCCGTATCCGGCCTTCTGCCGAACCGCGCGAGTCGTCTGTCACCGAACGAGATGGAAAGGAGAGCGCGTGCTGAGCGCCACCCATGAGGAACTGCTGCGCCGCAGCAAGGAACTCGATCTGCCCACACAGCACCACATCGACGGCAGGAGCGAAGCCGGCGACGGTGGATCGTTCGCCGTGATCTCCCCGCGCGACGGTCAGACCCTGGTCCGGGTCGCCGACGCAGGGGAGGCCGAGGTCGATCTCGCCGTCGCGGCGGCCCGTCGCGCCTTCGACCGGGGGCCGTGGCCGCGTCTCGCGCCCGCCGAACGCGGCCGGGTCCTGCTGCGGATCGCCGACCTGCTCGAGGAGCGGCGCGAGGAACTGGCGCTGACGGTGAGCCTGGAGATGGGCAAACCGGTCACCGACGCGTACGCCGTCGAGCTGCGCGCCGCGATCAACACCTTCCGCTGGTACGGGCAGCTCGCCGACAAACTCACGGACGAGGCCCCCCATACCGCGCCTGACGCGCTCGCCCTCGTCACCCGGGAGCCGACGGGTGTCGTCGGCGCCGTCGTGCCCTGGAACTTCCCACTGACGCTGGCCGGTTGGAAGGTGGCTCCGGCGCTGGCGGCCGGCTGCACGGTCGTCCTGAAGCCGTCGGAGTCCTCTCCGCTGTCCGCCCTGCTGCTCGGCCGCGTCGCCACCGAGGCCGGACTGCCGCCCGGCGTCCTCAACGTCGTCACCGGTGACGGGCCGGTGGCGGGCCGGGCGCTCGGTCTGCACCCCGACGTCGACGTGCTGGCCTTCACCGGATCCACCGCCGTCGGCCGCCACTTCCTGCGCTACGCCGCCGACTCCAACCTCAAGCGCGTCTGGCTCGAACTCGGCGGCAAGTCACCGAACATCGTGCTGCCCGACGCCCCCGACCTGGAGAAGGCCGCGGCGACCGCGGCCTGGGGCATCTTCTTCAACCAGGGTGAGATGTGCACGGCGCCCTCCCGGCTGCTGGTCCACTCCTCCATCGCCGAACAGGTCACCGAGGCCGTCGTGGCACGGGCGCGCGAACTGCGGGTGGGCGACCCGCTCGATCCGGCCACCGAGATGGGCGCACTGGTCGGCGACGGCCACCTCGGCAGGGTCCTGGAGCATGTCGCCTCCGGCCTGGACGAGGGCGCCCGGCTGCGCGTGGGCGGGGGCCGGACCCTGGCCGAGACCGGGGGCAGCTACCTGCGGCCCACCGTGTTCGACCGGGTCGACCCCGGCATGCGGCTGGCCCGCGAGGAGATCTTCGGACCCGTCCTGTCCGTCCTCGCCTTCGACGACCTCGACGAGGCGGTACGTCTCGCCAACGCCACCGAGTACGGCCTCGCCGCCGGCCTGTGGACCTCCGACCTGTCCACCGCCCACAAGGTCTCGCGTGCGCTCAAGGCCGGGACGGTCTGGGTCAACTGCTACGAGGAGGGCGACCTGACCGTCCCCTTCGGCGGCATGAAGCAGTCGGGCAACGGCCGCGACAAGTCCGCCCACGCCATCGAGAAGTACACCGAACTGAAGACCACCTGGATCCAGCTGTGACCCGTACGCACCCGCGGCCCCTGATCGCGATTCCGGCCCGGTTCGCCGCCACCACGTCCGCGCTCCGCTACGCCGCCGAGGTGAACGCCCGCGCGCTGGTCGAGGCGGTGTGGCGGGCCGGCGGCGAGCCGGTGAGCGTCCATCCCGCCGACCCGGCCGGAGCCGACGTGGCCGAGCGGCTCGCCCGCTTCGACGGCGTACTGCTGCCGGGCGGCGGAGACCTGGCCCCGCACCGCTACGGAGCCGCCGACACCCATGACACCGTCTATGACGTCGACGACCTCCAGGACGTGTTCGACCTCGAAGTCGCCCGCCGGACACTGGACACGGGGCTGCCCCTGCTGGCGGTCTGCCGCGGGCTGCAGGTGGTGAACGTCGCCCTCGGCGGCAGCCTGGAACAGGACATGGGCGGCATCGACCGCGAGCACCGGCACGTCGTGCACCCGGTCGCGATCCAGCGCGGCACCCTGCTCGAACAGGCCACCGAAGCCGAGAAGACGGAGGCCTCCTGCTACCACCACCAGCGAGTCGACCGCATCGGCGTCGGGCTCACGGTCACCGCGCGGGCCGCCGACGGCACGGTGGAGGGGCTCGAACTGCCCGGACACCCCGGGTGGTTCACGGCGGTGCAGTGGCACCCCGAAGACACCGCGCACCAGGACCCGGCCCAGCAGGCCCTGTTCGACGCACTGGTGCGCGCCGCCCACGACGGACACTGAAAAGGACATGGCTCTCTTCGCCCACAGGCGACAGATGTCATCGCGGTCATGCCGTGGGACGCGCCGGCGGCCTGTCTGCCCCTGACGGCGGCTGTGCGGCAGTATCACGGTGCGAGGAGCAGCGGGGGAGTCGAGGCGCTGGGGGTGAGCCAGTACTGGTCCAGCCGCACGCCGCACGGCTGCTGGACCGGGGTGCGGAGCTCTGGCCGCGACCTGGCCGCCTGTGTCACGCCGCCGACGTCGCGGATCTGGGAACGCTCGCCCACGCCCTGGTCCGGGCGGGCCGCCGCCGCGATGCCGGCCCGGTCCTCTCCGCGGTGGCGGGCTGGTGACGTCCTGGCCGTGGGGCTACGAGGGGGACCCGGTGGAGTGCTGCACCGACTGCTCCGGTCGCGGGTAGGCGTGCGTGCGGCCCTTCGGCCGCACGGCGACATAGGCGGCGAGGGGGGGGCAGGACCGCACGGTCCTGCCCCCCCTCGCTACGCCGACATCAGTTCCGCTCCGCGGCCTCGACGATGTTGGTCAGCAGCATGGCGCGGGTCATCGGCCCCACTCCGCCGACCGGCGGGGCGAGTGAGCCGGCGACCTGGTCGACGTCCGGGTGAACGTCGCCGAGGATGCCCTCGACGGTCCGGGTGATGCCCACGGACAGGACCGTGGCGCCCGGTTTGATCCAGTCGGGTTTGACCAGGTGGGCCACGCCGGCCGCGGCCACGACCACGTCGGCGGCGCGAGCGTGGGCGGCGATGTCCTGGGTGGCCTCGTGGCACAGGGTCACCGTGGCGTGCTCGCTGCTGCGGGTCAGCATCAGGCCGAGCGGGCGGCCCACGGTGAGCCCGCAGCCGATGACGCAGAACTGCTGTCCGGTGACGGGGACGTGGTTGCGCCGCAGCAGGTCGATGATGCCGCGCGGGGTGCAGGGCAGCGGCCCGGGCATGCCCAGCACGAGCCGGCCCAGGTTGGCCGGGTGGAGCCCGTCGGCGTCCTTGGCCGGGTCGATGAGCTCCAGCACGGCGTGGGTGTCGATGTGGGCCGGCAGCGGCAGCTGGACGATGAAACCGGTGCAGGCCGGGTCGGCGTTGAGCTTGAGCACGGCGGCCTCGACGTCGGCCTGGGTGGCCGTGCCGGGCAGCTCCACCCGGATCGAGGCGATGCCGACCTGGGCGCAGTCGCGGTGCTTGCCGCCGACGTAGGAGTGGCTGGCGGGGTCGTCGCCGACGAGGACGGTGCCAAGGCCGGGAGCGATGCCCCGGCTCTTCAGCGTCTCCACCCGCTCGGTGAGTTCCCGTTTGGTGTCGGCTGCCGCGGCCTTCCCGTCGAGCAGCGTTGCGGTGGTCATGTCGTACGAGCCTCTCGGAGCGGTCGTCATGCGAAGACGACGGTGCGGGAGCCGGTGAGGACGACGCGGTCCTCCGCGTGCAGCCGGACGGCCCGGGCCAGCACGATCCGCTCGACGTCCCGGCCGATCGCGACCAGTTCGGGCGCGGTGTGGCGATGACCGACGCGGACGACGTCCTGCTCGATGATCGGGCCCTCGTCCAGGTCGGCGGTGACGAAGTGGGCGGTGGCGCCGATGAGTTTGACGCCCCGGTCGTGGGCCTGGTGGTAGGGCTTGGCGCCCTTGAAACCCGGCAGGAACGAGTGGTGGATGTTGATGATCCGGCCGGACAGCCTGCGGCACAGATCGTCGGAGAGGACCTGCATGTAGCGGGCGAGCACCACGAAGTCGACCTGGTGCCGGGCCACGAGCCGCAGCAGCTCGGCCTCCGCCTCGGGCTTCGTGGCGCGGGTGACGGGCAGGTGGACGAAGGGGATGCCGTACCGCTTCGCGACCGGCTCCAGATCGGGATGGTTGGAGACGATCAGCGGGATGTCGACGGGCAGTTCGCCCAGGTCCCAGCGGTAGAGCAGGTCGACCAGGCAGTGGTCGAACTTCGACACCATCAGCAGCACCCGGCGGCGCTGCTCCTCGGGCCGGACGGTCAGAACCGGGTCGAAGCGGGCCAGCCGCAGAGTGAGTTCGTCCCGCAGGTTCTCGGTGTCGGCCTCGGGTGTCTCCAGGCACACACGGATGGTGAAGACGCCGGTGCCGGGATCGGAGAACTGGGCGCTCTCCAGGATGTTGCCCTTGGCCTGTGCGACGCCCGCGGCGAGTGCGTGGACGATGCCCGGCTGGTCGGGGCAGCGGAGCGTGAGAATGTAGCGTTGCACGTCAGGATCTCCGTCGGGTCAGGCCCGCACGCGGGCGCGCTCGGGGTCGTACACGGGTGTGGGCCGGACCGTGGCGTCGGCCTTGGAGCCGTCGGAGGCGACGGCGGTGAGCGCGGTGCCGGACTTCACGGCGTCGCGGTGGACCCGGGCCAGACCGAGGGTGGCGCCGTCGAGGACGGGGGAGGGCAGCGCCATCGTCACGTATCCGATGTCACGTCCGTCCAGCTCCAGCCGGGCGCCCTCGGCGGCCTCCGGCGCGGCGTCCACGACGACGCTGACGACGCGGCCGGTCACGCTGTCCTTCTTGGCCAGCAGTGCGTCCCGGCCCTGGAAGGGGCCCTTGTCGAAGTCCAGCGCCCAGCCCATCCGGCACTCGAACGGCGTGACCGTCCGGTCGTACTCCAGCTCACCCATGATCATCGCGGCCTCGGTGCGGCAGGTCAGCAGGGCGATCGCCCCGAAGGCCTTGATCCCCAGGCCGGCGCCGGCCTCGAAGACCGCGTCCCACAGCTCCAGCGCGCGCTCCCGCGGGACCTGGATCTCGTAGCCGAGCTCGGCGGTGAACCCGAGCCGGCTGACCTGTGCGGGTATGCCCGCGACGAGGGTGTCGCGCAGGAAGGTGTAGTAGGGGAACGCGGTGTTGGAGACGTCGACGTGGGTGAGGCGCTGGAGGACGTCGCGGCTGCGCGGGCCCTGCAGGGTGAGGACCGCGGACTCGTCGCGGCGCTCGGTGACCGTGGTGCCGGCGGGGGCGTGTGCGGTCAGCGACTGCTGGGTGGCCGGGTTGCCGCCGGTGACGACGACGTGGCCGGGCGCGAGGACGGCCACGGTCACGTCGTCCAGCATCATCCCGTCGGCGTCGACCACGACCCCGTAGGCGATGCGTCCGGCGCCCAGCCCCTTGACACTGCGCGAGAAGACCGCGTCGACGGTGGCGACGGCGTCCTCACCCTCGACATGCCACTTGTAGAGCATCGAGTACTCCGAGGCGCCGACGGCGGTGCGGATGGCCTCGTACTCCTCGGCCGGATCACCGATGGCCAGCGGCACGGCGTTGCCGTAGATGTCGATCCACTCCTCGACTCGGTCCGCGTAGCGGGGAGCGAACGGGGTGGGGCTCAGTCCTTCGGGGATGGCCATGGGGACTCCAGCAGATAGAGGAGATGTGCGCTGCAGCGAGAATCTATCCATATGGATAACTTGTCAATAGGATAGATTGGCATTCGGGACGGGCGGACGCAAGGGAGGGCGGCGAGTGACTGCCGAGGTGGAGACGGACGGCGAGGCAGGCCAGGAGGCCCGGCCCGGTTACGGCGAAGGCCGGGGGGCGCTCCTGGAAGCGGCGGTCAGGGTGGTGGCCCGTGGCGGCCTGCGGAAACTGACCTACCGTGCCGTCGCAGCCGAGGCCGGTGTCACGCACGGACTGGTCGCCCACCACTTCGGTTCGCGCGACATGCTGCTCGAAGAGGCGCTGCGGTGGTGCGTCACCCGCAGCATCGAGACATCTTCGCTGGTGCCCGCGAGCGGAAGGCTGGAGGACTTCGCCGCGACGCTGGCCGACTTCATCGCGGCCGACCCCGACGTCCAGGCCTTCCAGTACGAGCTGAAGCTCGAATCCAGCCGGCGGCCGGAGCTGCGCCACCACGTCGACGTGCTCTACGACGCGTACCGCGATGCCGTACGCGAGGCGCTGGCCTGCTTCGACGTGTCGCAGGACATGACGGAGATCGTGTTCGCCGCCCTGGACGGCCTGGTGTTCCACCAGGTCACGTCCGGTGCACCGGACCGCACCGAAGAGAGCATCGAGGCCTTGCGCCGGCTCCTTGCGGCCTACCGCGCAGGCGTCACCCAGGGCGGCCGGCGGTACCTCGAATGAGCCGGAGCTCTCCTGCGCCGACCCCGGGGAGCGGCGATGACGAGCCTGTTCGACGGGCGTGACCGGCCGGTCCGGTCGCGCGGTACGACCCCGGCGATGAGGCGCCGGGGGTCCGGGACCTCATCGCCGGGACGGCCGCGGCTCAGGCCTTGCGGCGGCCGCTGCGGCGTGGCGCGGGGGCGGCGCCCTCCAGCAGATCCCGGCGGCGTTCCTCGCCCTTCTCCTCCACCTGCAGCACCACCCGGCGCAGTCCGTCGGCGACGGTCCGGCAGTCCGCGTCGCTGAGCTGCCCGGTGACGAAGGCCTCCTCCTCGTTGAACGCCGGAAAGACCCGCTGCATCAGCTGCTCCCCTTCGTCGGTCAGGCTCAGGAGCACCAGCCTGCCGTCGGTGGGATGGTCCGCTCGCTGTACAAGCCCGCGTCTTTCCAGCGTCCGGGCGACTCCGGTGAGCGTGCCCTTGGAGATCCCGGCCTCTTCGGCCACGTGCCGTGTCTCCGACTCGCCCCAGATCCAGACGACCCAGAGCACCACGAAGGCGGTCCACGTCAGGTCGACGCCGCGCAGCACGGAGTTCTCCAGGTGCTGCCGCACCGCCGAGGCGGCGCGATAGATGTTGGCGACGACGGCCATCTGGTCATGCCGGAAGCTGCTGCCGCCGAGCTTGGCCTCTGCGAGCTTCTCGGCTTCGGTGATGGATCGTTGGCCGGGCACGGGAACGCTCCTTCGGGCCGCCTGCGAAGGCATGGGACCTCGGTATTTGTTCGGGTCCAAATCATACTTCGTGCCGCCGGGCGAAGTCCCTACGGCCCTCGAGGACGCCTCCGGGCGGATGTGCCGGCCTGCCCGGTGCTACGGCGCGGTGGGCGGGTGCGGGGAGCGGAGTACGAGCAGGGTGATCTCGCTGGGGGCGAAGACGCGGAACGGCGGGCCCCAGAAGCCGGTGCCGCGGCTGGTGTAGAGGAGGGTGCGGGGGCCGTGGTGGCTGAGGCCGGCGAGAGCGGGCTGGTCGATGCGGACCAGGTGGTGGAAGGGCCAGATCTGGCCGCCGTGGGTGTGGCCGGACAGCTGGAGGTCGATGCCGTCGGCTGCTGCCCGGTCGACGAACTTGGGCTGGTGGGCCAGGAGCAGGACGGGCAGGTCGGGGTCGGCGCCGTCCAGGGCTCCGGCGAGGTGGGCGCGGTGGCCGGGCAGGCCGGAGGACTCGGCGGTGACGTCGTCCACGCCGGCGACGACGAGGGTGTCGCCTCCGCGTTCGAGCAGCAGATGGCGGTTGCGCAGCGGCTCCCAGCCCAGCTCGTCCATCAGATCGACCCAGCCCTGGGCCTCGCTGTAGTACTCGTGGTTGCCGGTGACGTAGACCCGGGCATGCGTGGCCCGCACGGTGCCGAGTGGGGCGGCCTGGGCGCGGCGGCGTTCGGCGGTGCCGTCCGCGATGTCGCCGGTGTGGCAGACCAGGTCGGCTTCCAGGGTGTTCACCGTCTCGCACACCCGTGCCGACCAGCGGGCGCGATCGAGCGGGCCGTAGTGGGTGTCGGTGACGAGGACGACCCGCAGCCCGTCCAGCCCGGCTCCCAGTCGCGGGAGTCGCACGTCGAGGCGGCGCACGCGTGGCACGCGGCGGGCCTCGGCGTACCCCCAGGCGAGCAGCACGGCGGTCACGCCGAGGACGGCCCATGTGACCGTCCGGGCGCGGTCCTGACTCTCGCCGACGCCGGCCACGGTCAGGGCGAGCCGCAACAGGACGCCGAGCAGCACGGACCAGGTGAACAGAACCCAGCCGACGCCCAGCAGGGTGTCACCGACGATCGCCGCCCGGTCCTGCTGACGCCGCCCGTGGCCGCGCGCCATCGCGAGCGGCATGCAAACGAGGCCGAGGACGAACACCACGGTGCCGGCCGGCGTGACGGGCTGCGGCCAGTGCTGGCCCGTGTACAGGAGCACCCAGCAGGGCACGGCCCACAGCAGGACGGGGGCGATCAGGGGGATGAAGCGCATCAGGCGGTGCAGTCGGCTCGGCCGCGGCGCCTGCGCTTCACCCTCCGTGAGCGGTGCGTTGCTGGTGTCGGTCACGCTTCCCCTCCCTGACCGCGCTGCCGTCCCGCGCACTGTATCCGGTCGCCCTCGAGCCGGCCGGACCGGCATTCATGAGCGCGACCCCCTGAGGTCCGGGGCCCCGTCGCACGCCCCCGTCGTGACGTTCGGCGATCCAGCACCCTTCTTCTACATTGCGTAGGAGTTCCACGGCGGTGTGCGTGCCGCCCCGCGCCAGGTCCCGGAGGCGGAACAGTGAGCACGGCATCGGCGGAGCAGGCGGCTCCGGCCCGGCGCATGTGGCCGCTGTACGCCGCCGGGTTCACCACCGCCTTCGGCGCGCACGGGATCGCCGCCAACCTCGGTGGCCATGCCGAGGGGGCGGTCACCTCGCTGCTGGTGCTCGGTGGCCTGCTCGCCCTGTACGACGGCGCCGAGGTGCTGCTGAAGCCGGTCTTCGGCACGCTCGCCGACCGCATCGGCGCGCGCCCGGTGTTGCTCGGCGGACTCGTCGCCTTCGCCGCCGCCTCCGCCCTGTACGTCGTCGCGGACAGCCCCGGCCTGCTGTGGGCGGCGCGCCTCGGGCAGGGCGTGGCGGCCTCCGCGTTCTCCCCTTCAGCCTCCGCGCTGGTCGCCAGGCTCAATCCGGCGGCCGGACACGGGCGGGCGTTCGGCAGTTACCGGTGATCTTGCGTGAAAGCCCCGGCGTTCGCGCCGGGGATGGATGCATTTCAAGACTGCTCTGACCCGCAGGCTGGAGCGGACGTTTTTTGCTGCTCGATGTACTGGCGGACGATCGCCAAGGGTGCTCCGCCGCATGATGCGGAGAAGTATGAGGGCGACCACAGGTGTCCGTGCGTGATGGCGTGGTTGGTCCGGCCGGTGAATTCCTGGCGTATCCGGCGGGCGGAGACGCCCTTGAGGCTGTTGACCAGCTTCGAGACGGCGACCTTGGGCGGGTAGTGCACCAACAGGTGAACGTGATCGCGTTCGCCGTTGAACTCCTTCAGCTCCGCCTCGAAGTCCTCGCACACCTTGCGCATGATCTCTTCGCAGCGTGTCAGCATCTCGTCATTGAAGACTCCGCGTCGGTACTTGGTCACGAAGACCAAGTGCACATGCATCGCCGAAATGACATGCCTGCCCCGCCTGTAGTCGTTCTGCATACCCATGAGACCAATCGTAGTAGGATCTTGGTTGTGCAGCTCCGCTACAACTACCGGGCCTACCCGGACGCTCCGCAGCGCCGCGCGCTGGCCCAGGCGTTCGGGTGTGCCCGCGTGGTGTGGAACGACTGCCTGCGCGACCGCAGGGAAGCGCACGCGGCCGGGCTGCCCTACGTGAAGTCGGCAGATCTGTCCCGGCTTCGCATCACCCAGGCCAAGCGCATCGAGGAACGCGCTTGGCTCGCCGACGTGTCCGCCGTGGTCCTGCAGCAGTCCCTGCGGGACCTGGACACCGCCTACAAGAACTTCTTCGACAGCCTCAAGGGCAAGCGGCAGGGCCGGAAGGCCGGTCCGCCCCGCTACAAGTCGAAGAAGGACACCCGGCAGTCGATCCGCCTCAACACCAACGCCTTCTCCCTCCAGGAGAACGGCACGGTGTATGTGGCCAAGGTCGGCAATCTCAAGGTCAAGTGGTCTCGTCGGCTCCCGGCCGCGCCCACGTCCTTGACCGTCACCAAGGACAGCTCCGGCCGGTACTTCCTCAGCTTCGTCGTGGACACCGAGCCGGACATCCTCCCCGGGCTGGAGGCGGAGTCCGGTATCGACCTCGGGCTGTCCGCCTTCGCGGTCCTGTCCGACGGTAGGAAGATCGACAGCCCGCGTTTCCTGCGCCGGGCGGAGAAGAAACTCAAGCGTCGTCAGCGGGAGTTGTCCCGCAAGGCCAAGGGGTCGAAGAACCGGGCCAAGGCCCGCATCAAGGTCGCACGCCAGCACGCCAAGGTGGCGGACCGGCGTCGGGACTGGCACCACAAGGCATCCACACAGATCATTCGCGACAACCAAGCGGTGTACGTGGAAGACCTCGCGGTGTCCGGCCTCGGCCGTACCCGGCTCGCCAAGTCCGTGCACGACGCGGGATGGTCCGCGTTCGTCGGCATGCTGGAGTACAAGGCGGCTCGGCACGGCCGCACCTTCGCCAAGGCGGACCGCGCTTTCCCGTCCTCTCAGGTCTGCTCGGCCTGCGGATTCCGGGACGGACCCAAGCCCCTGCACGTCCGCGAGTGGACGTGCGGCGAGTGCGGTGCCATGCACGACCGCGACCACAACGCAGCCCGCAATGTCCTCTTCGAAGGACGCCGAATCGTGGCCGCCGGACGGGCGGAGACGCCAAACGCCTCGTGGAGCGCCGGTAAGAAGGGTTCTCGAAACCGAGTGTGGGGGCTGGGTTTGTGCTGGTCAGGCATAGTGCTGGGGTGGGTGAGGTAGATCCGGTGCGTCCGTGGAGGTGG
>NZ_BMTL01000015.1 GCF_014649655.1 Streptomyces humidus
CCGCGAACGCCTCCAGGTCCTCCCGGACCCCGGCCATCTCCTCAGGTGTCACACCATCCCAACGACACCCGCACACCAACAGACACGCCACCCACGAGTGAAGCTGACCAAGCTCTAATAGTGCAGCCGACCATCCTGGTCGACGTGCCGGAGGACTCGCCGGCGGTGCAGGAGGAGACCTTCGGACCGACCATGACCGTGGCGAAGGTGCGGGACATGCACGAGGCCGTCGAGCTGACCAACGCGACCGCCTACGGTCTCGGGAACACCGTCTTCGGCAGGCGCCACGGCATGGCCGTCGCCGAGCGGGTCCGCTCGGGCATGTCCGCGGTCAACGGCGTGATCAGCTTCGCCGGCATACCGGCCCTGCCCTTCGGCGGCGTCGGCGGATCCGGCTTCGGCCGCATCCACGGGCCCGACGGCCTGAAGGAGTTCACCTTCGCCAAGGCGATCGCCCGGCAGCGGTTCAGGCCGATGCTCGCGCTGACCACCTTCGACCGCACCGAGAGGACCGACAGGCTGTTCGCTCGGGTGATCGGCCTTCTCCACGGGCCCAGGACGTGGAGATAGGACCGGCAGCCGGTGTCCCGGCGCCCGGGGCGGTCCGGCGGCAGACCCCGCCGGGGCGCGGCCGCGGTGCGGCATCGTGACCGGGCGCGACCTCAGGCCATGGCCAGGACGGCCGAGACCAGGGCCCGCAGACAGGCGCTCTCGGCTTCCTCGTCCGGCAGGGAGAGGTGCTGCATCGTCAGTCCGTCGAAGCCGGCCAGGAAAAACCTCGCGATCGTCCCGGCGGGCTTGCCGAGCTGGTGACCGGTGCGCTCGGCGGCCTCGTCGACCAGCTTCGTCGTCACCGCCAGGACCTCGCCGTAGTGGCTCTGCAGCGCCTCTTTCAGGTGTGGCGTACGCAGGGCGAGCATGCTCAGCTCGGTGAGCAGCTGGTGTGAGGCGGGTTGTTCGAGCACGGTACGCCAGAGCGCTTCGGCGAGCGTGACGACGGTGTCCTCGAAGCTCGCGTCCGCGGGCGCGGCACGTGTCACCTGCTCGACCAGGTCGTGGGTGAGCTGTTCCATGACGGCCCGGTACAACTCCTCCTTCGTGCCGAAGGTGTAGTGCACGGTCGCCTGTGCCACGCCGAGCTCGGCGGCGATGGCACGGGTGCTGCCGGCCGCGACGCCCTCCCTGGCCATAAAACCGATGGCCGCCTTGATCAGTTGTGGGCGGCGCTCTGCCGCGGATACATGAGCCATGACACGGATCCTATTCGACTCAGTCTGCCGAACAGGTCGCTCGACAAAGCGGCGGGCACATCGGGGTGCTGCCTGCTGACGGCGGCTCCCGGGCCGGGGCCGGACGGGCGGGCCGGCCCAGGCCCGGGAGCGTTCGCGCCCCTCAGAGAGCGTTCCTCGAAGTCTCGGAACGGAGCAGGGTGTTGAGGTCGGCCATGGACGCGCGCATGCCGGCGCGCATCGCGGGCTGCTGTATGGAGTCGAGGAGGAGTCCCAGCGGACCGAGAGCGATGGCGTACTCGACCTGGTAGAGCATCTCCGTGACCTCACGGCCGTCGATGCTCTGGGCCGGGCGGAACTCGAAGACGACGGTCATGTCGCGGAGCGGGGCGAAGCCGGTGCCGGTGTCGACGCGGCGCTTGAGAGGCTCGATCTCCCTGACGGTCCAGACCGAGTCGGTCCTGAGCGGGCCGAGGGTGCGGTTGCGCTCGGCGTAGGTCTTGCCGACCGTGGCGACGCCGTGGTGGTCGGTGACCTCGATGGCTCCGGCGACCCACTCGGCGTACCGGTCGGTGCGGGAGACGACGTCCCAGACCCGCCCTATGGGGGCGTCGATGACGGCGGTCTCGGCGACGACGAAACGGTTCATTGCAGGGTTCCCTTGCTCGTGTGTGCTTCTTGCCTGCCGGTGCTTCTTGCTTGCCGGCTTCGTGCGTGTCGGCTTCCTCGGTGCCGGCTTCCTGCATGCCGGCTTCTCGCCCGTCGGCTTCCTGGGCTCAGCTCTGGTGGAGGAGTTCGGCGGCGGTGTGTCCGCCGGAGCGGACCGCGCCGTCCATGTAGCCGTTCCAGTAGGGGGAGAACTCGGCGCCCGCCCAGTGCACGCGGCCGTGGGGGCGGCCCATCCACCGGCCGAAGTCGCTGAGCACGCCGGGTGCGGCGACGGAGGTGGGTCCGCCCTGGGTCCACTGCTCGGCGGTCCAGTCCTGCTCCAGGTAGTCGGCGGTGTCGAAGGCGCGGTCTCCGACGACCCGGGCGAAGCAGCGCAGGACGGCGCCGCGGCGCTCGGCGGCCGGACGATGCGCCCACCTGCGCCATTCCCTGCCGCCGAGGAAGCCCATGAGGACGCCCGGTCCGCCGTCGGGCGGAGTGTTGTCGAACATCTCGCGGATGGGGGAGCCGCCGCGCAGCAGGCCCATGCCGGACAGTCCGTCCTCCCGCCAGAACGGCTTGTCGTAGACGGCGACGCACTTCATGAGCGTGCCGAACGGCAGCCGCTGGAAGAGCTGGTCCTGCTGGGCCGGCAGCAGCGGGTCCCACACGATCCGCGACGCCACCACGGGCGGTACGGCGACGATCACCCGGTCGGCCCGCCACTCGCCGGCGTCGCAGACCACCGTGACACCGGTGGAGTCCTGGCTGACGCGCCGCACCGGTGCCGAAAGGTGGACGCGGCCGTCGAGTTCCTCGGCCAGCCGCCGCGCGACCAGCTGCGAGCCGCCGACGAACCGGCTGTCCTGGGCGCCGCCGGTGGTGCCGGTGCCGCGCTCCATCGTGCCCGGATGCGTCTCGTCGCCGAACGTCGAGACGTACCAGAGGCTGAACAGCGCGGAGGCGTCACGGGCCTCCCCGCCGTAGGCGGAGTTCAGGAACATGTTGATCATGTCGACCGCGTCCCCGGTGATCTCGGCCTTGCGCAGCCAGGTCTCGTAGGTCATGCCGTCCAGTTCGCGGGCGTGCGGGGCTTTCCAGGGGGCGGCCGGGTCCACCTTGGCCGCGGCCTGGCCGATGCGGGCCAGGGCGATGCCGATGTCCGGCAGCGCGAACAGGTCCGGCGGGGTGTGTCCCGTGAACCGCCTGGTCCTGCCGTCGTTCACGTAGACGGCCTCGCCGGGGACCGCGGCCCGGTAGGTGGCCACGCCGACCTCCTTGGCCAGCGCCAGGATGTGGTCCTGGGTGGGACCGACGAACTGTCCGCCGATCTCGGTGACCCGACCGTCGCCGAGGTCGTGGTTGAGCAGCCGGCCACCCACCCGGTCCCGGGCCTCCAGCACGGCCACCGACTTTCCCGCCGCCACCAGTTCCCGCGCCGCCGTCAGACCGGCCAGCCCTGCGCCGATCACCACCACATCCGTCCTGCGGGCCCGGTGCGGCGTGGCGATGTCCCTGGTCTGCGTGCTGCTCATGATCACTCCTTGTCATGGGGGTCCCCGCGCCGCGGGGGTATTCCGCGGGGGAAAGCGGCACAGGTCCGTGACCTGGCTCTTCGCCAAGCCGGTGTGCTCCGGTGACCGCAACCATACAGACGACATGGTCAAGTGACAATGTCGAGCGTCTCAGTTGGATGATTTGTTCGAACGACTTGAGCAGCTGATAAAGTCGGTGCCCGAAGCAGCTCGGACGCCGCCCACGGCAACGGGATGCCTCGTGCCCGCAGCCGCTCGACGGCGCGGGCCGCCCGCCCCGCGTCTCGTCCCGCGTCCGCGACGTGACGTGACGTCCGGGAAGTCCCCCACCGACCTTGGGAGTTCGCCATGGCAGTCCTGCTCCATCGGCTGGGCCTCAGCGCCTACCGCCATCGCAAGCTGGTGCTCGGTGTCTGGCTCGTGGTCCTCGCCGCGCTCATCACGTGCGCCGGCGTCTTCGGCGGCAAGCTGGACGACCGCTTCGCCGTTCCGGGCACCGAGTCGCAGCGCGCGTTGGACACACTCGGCAGGACACTGCCCGAAGCATCCGGAACGGGCGCCCAGATCGTCTTCACCGCACCCGCGGGGCACCACGTGACCGAGGCCCGCTACACCGCCGTCATCGCCGCGACGGAGGCTGCGGCCGCGAAGGCGCCCCAGGTCAAGGCCGTCATGGGCCCGGACCTCTCAGGGGCCGTCTCGGCCGACCGGAGCACGGCGATCGTGCAGGTGCAGTACTCGGTGCAGCGGGCCGAGGTGCGCCCCTCGTCCCTGGACGTGATCGAACGGGTGGCCGACGCGGCCGAGAAGAACGGCCTCAGGACCTCGGTCGGCGGCAGTGTCTACGGCAGCAACGGCGTGCACATAGGCCCGTCCGAGATCATCGGTGTCGCCGTCGCCCTGCTCGTCCTCGTCGTCACCTTCGGCTCCCTGCTCGCCGCGGGCATGGCCCTGCTGCCCGCCCTGCTCGGAGTGGCCGTGGGACTCGCCGGACTGCTCGCCCTCACTCCGGCGGTCGGCATCTCCTCCACCGCCGTCACGCTCGCCCTGATGCTGGGGCTGGCCGTGGGCATCGACTACATCCTGTTCATCCTGTCCCGCCACCGCCAGCAGCTCGCCCGCGGCGTCGATCCGCAGGAGTCCGTCGCGCTCGCCAACGGCACGGCCGGCAGCGCGGTGGTCTTCGCCGGCAGCACCGTGATCATCGCCCTGGCCGCACTCGGCGTCATCGGCATCCCGTTCCTGACCGTGATGGGTCTCGGCGCCGCCGGAGCCGTCCTCGTCGCGGTCCTGGCCGCGATCACCCTGCTCCCGGCCCTCGCCGGGTTCGCCGGCGCCCGGTTGACCCCGAAGTCCGGCAGCAAGGAGGCCCGGCGGGCCACTGATCCCGACGGATCCGCCGGCAGTTCGGCCCTGGGCGCCCGCTGGGTGCGGACCGTCGTCGCCAAGCCCCTGCTCACCCTCCTGGCGGCCGCCGGAATCCTCGTCGCACTCGCGCTCCCGGCGGCGGACCTGCGCCTGGCGCTGCCGGACAACGGATCGGCCCCGGTCGCCTCCACCGAACGCAAGGCGTACGACACGGTCAGCGACAAGTTCGGCCCCGGCTTCAACGGCTCCCTCCTGGTGCTGACCGACACCGGCGGCCGGCCCGGGGCGCAGGCGGGCGCAGAGGCCGCCCGCCGGCTGCGGGACCTTGAGGGCATAGAGGCGGTGCTGCCGCCGCAGCCCACCCACGATCCCGCGCAGACCGTCGTCCAGGTCATCCCCGAGACCGGTCCCGACAGTGCCCGCACCGCCCGGCTCGTCCGCGACATCCGTGCCGCCGCCCCGGACATCCGCCGGAGCACCGGAGCGACCGTCGCGGTCACCGGCGCGACCGCCGTCAACATCGACGTCTCCGACCGCCTCAGCGACTCCCTGCTGCCCTTCATGGCGATCGTCGTCGGCCTGAGCCTCGTCCTGCTCACCATGGTGTTCCGCTCTCTGGTCATCCCCTTCAAGGCAGCCGTCGGCTTCCTGCTGTCGGTGGCCGCCTCGCTCGGCACGGTCGTGGCCCTGTTCCAGTGGGGCCGGCT
This sequence comes from Streptomyces humidus, assembly GCF_014649655.1. GTDB lineage: Bacteria > Actinomycetota > Actinomycetes > Streptomycetales > Streptomycetaceae > Streptomyces > Streptomyces humidus. The sequence goes on from NZ_BMTL01000015.1 coordinate 5,488, forward strand.
GGCGGACGTCCTCGGCCTGCCCCACACCGGTCCCGTCGTCAGCTTCCTGCCGATCATCCTGATCGGCGTGCTCTTCGGACTCGCCATGGACTACGAGGTGTTCCTCGTCTCCGGAATGCGGGAGGAGTGGGTCCGCACCGGCGCGGCCCGCGCTTCGGTGATCGACGGGGCGCGGCACAGCGTCCGGGTCGTGACCGCGGCCGCCCTGATCATGTTCACCGTCTTCGCCGGCTTCTTCCCGCTCGACGACGCCCTGATCAAGCCCATCGCCTTCGCTCTCGCCGTCGGCGTGGCCATCGACGCCTTCGCCGTCCGCCTGACCCTCGTCCCGGCGGTCCTGGCCCTCGCCGGGCGACACGCCTGGTGGCTCCCCGCCTGGCTCGACCGCGTCCTGCCGGACCTCGACGTCGAGGGCACGAGCCTCCACAAGGCGCCGAAAGCGGAACACAAGGAGCCCGAGACCGTCTCCTGAACCGGCGGGGCGCCCGGCGGATCCGCACGGCGCCCCGAGGCGTCCGGGCCCGGAGGCGGCGCCGGCCCGGGGCGGGTCGGCCGGGGGGGCGGCCCGGTCGAGGCCCTCATGGGCTCTCTCACGTGCCCTTCGCTGCCGCAAGGCAGATACTGCCGACAGGAGCAGATCAGCCGATACGCACCCGATCGCCCGACCGCCCTGACGGCCTGTCACCATTGTCGGCATCAAGTCAGCGCCGGTACCGCGGGAACCCGCCCGCGACCGCCACGGACAGCGACGGACAGGCACGGACGGGCACGGACAGACACGGAAGCCGAGGTCAGAGCCCCCGTACCCCTTCTGAACAGCGAAGAAGCAGGACAGGACAGGCACCCCATCCGCCGGCCGATCCAGGAGATACCCATGAAGATGCTGATCAACGTTCCCGAGACCGTCGTCGCGGACGCGCTGCGCGGTATGGCGGCGGCTCATCCCGAACTGACCGTCGACGTGGAGAACCGGGTGATCGTACGGCAGGACGCTCCGGTGGCCGGGAAAGTGGCGCTGGTCTCCGGCGGCGGCTCGGGGCACGAGCCGCTGCACGGCGGATTCGTCGGGCCCGGGATGCTCTCCGCCGCCTGCCCGGGCGAGGTGTTCACCTCGCCGGTGCCGGACCAGATGGTGCGTGCCGCCGCGGCCGTCGACAGCGGAGCCGGTGTGCTGTTCATCGTGAAGAACTACACCGGTGACGTGCTCAACTTCGACATGGCGGCCGAGCTCGCCGAGGACGAGGGCATCCAGGTCGCCAAGGTTCTCGTCAACGACGACGTCGCCGTCACCGACAGTCTCTACACGGCCGGACGGCGCGGTACCGGCGCGACGCTGTTCGTGGAGAAGATCGCGGGGGCCGCGGCGGAGGAGGGGCAGCCGCTGGCGCGGGTCGAGGCGCTGGCCCGGCAGGTCAACGAGGGTTCCCGCAGCTTCGGGGTCGCGCTCAGCGCCTGCAGCACGCCGTCCAAGGGCAGCCCGACCTTCGACCTGCCGGCCGGTGAGCTGGAACTGGGCGTCGGCATCCACGGCGAGCCCGGGCGCGAACGGCGGCCGATGATGACGTCCGGCGAGATCGCCGACTTCGCCGTCCAGGCGATCCTCGACGACCTCACCCCCCGCAACCCCGTCGTCGTCCTGGTCAACGGCATGGGCGCGACGCCGCTGCTGGAGCTGTACGGCTTCAACGCGGAGGTGCAGCGGGTGCTGGCGCAGCGCGGCGTGGTCGTCGCGCACACGCTCGTGGGCAACTACGTGACCTCCCTCGACATGGCCGGCGCCTCGGTGACCCTCTGCGAGGTCGACGAGGAGCTGCTGCGGCTGTGGAACGCTCCGGTGAGGACCGCCGGCCTGCGCTGGGGCGTCTGAGGCAGGGGCAGACGCCCGGACCGTACCGACCATGCAAGGAGACCCAGTGCTCGACACCGACTTCTTCCGCCGTTGGATGACGGTGACCGCCGCGTCGGTGGACCGTGAGGCGGACCGGCTCACCGCCCTCGACTCGCCCATCGGCGACGCCGACCACGGCAGCAACCTCCGGCGCGGATTCACCGCGGTGACCGCGGCGCTGGAGGAGGAGTCGCCGGAGACGCCGGGCGCCGTCCTGACGCTCGCGGGCCGCCGGCTGATCTCGACGGTCGGCGGGGCCTCGGGTCCGCTGTACGGCACGCTGCTGCGGCGGACCGGCAAGGCGCTGGGCGACGCGGCGGAGGTGGACGAGCGGCTGTTCGCCGAGGCGCTGCGCGCGGGTGTGGACGCCGTGATGCAGCTCGGCGGCGCCGCCCCCGGCGACAAGACGATGATCGACGCGCTGGTGCCGGCCGTCGACCGCCTCGCCGACGGCTTCGGCGCCGCCCGCTCCGCCGCCGAGCAGGGCGCGGAGGCGACGACGCCGATGCTGGCCCGCAAGGGGAGGGCCAGCTATCTCGGCGAGCGCAGCATCGGCCACCAGGACCCGGGCGCGACCTCGTCGGCGCTCCTCATCGCCGCGCTGGCCGAGGCCGAGGGGAAGTGAGGCGCCCATGAGCAACCGGGAACCGGTCGGGGTCGTGCTGGTGTCGCACAGCGCGCAGGTGGCCGAGGCGGTGGCCGAGCTGGCGCGGGCTCTGGCGGGCGGCGGCACGTCGGTGCCGGTCGCCGCGGCGGGCGGCACGGAGGACGGCGGGCTGGGCACCAGCGCCGACCTGATCGCCGCGGCCGCGGCTTCGGTGGACCGGGGCGCCGGGGTCGCGGTCCTCGCCGATCTGGGCAGCGCCGTCCTCACGGTCAAGGCACTGCTCGCGGAGGGCGACGAACTGCCCGACACCGCTCGTCTGGTGGACGCCCCGTTCGTGGAGGGGGCAGTGGCCGCGGTGGTCACCTCGGCGGCAGGCGCCGACCTCGACGCGGTGGAGGCGGCGGCCGGGGAGGCGTACACCTACCGCAAGGTGTGACACGGACGGCCGATGCCCCGGCCGGGTGCTCCCCCGTCGTGGAGGAGCGACCGGCGGGGCCGGCATGGTGCCTCGCCCGGCGGCGGCCCTGTCGGTCGCGGTCGGTCGCGGTCGGTCGCGCCTCGGCCGCGCTTCGGCCGGGCTCGGCCCCTGGGCGTCATGCGCGTCCCGGACGGAGCCGCTGTCCGGCCGGCTCGGCGCCGGGCGAGGGGCGGCCGCGTCGGACGGTCGCCGCCGGTCTTCTCACCAGTCCCCGTCGTCCTGTCCGGGTTCTTCGTCCTTCCCGGCGTCCGTGGCGGCGTGCGTCCCGGCGCCCTCGGCCTGGCCGGTCAGGGTCTCGTCCGCGCCGTCCGGGAGACCGGAAGCCTCCTCGGCGTCCGGTCCCGCCGCGGCCGCCCAGTCGTCCTCGGCGGTACCCTCCTTCGGCGTCGGGCCGGCGTCGGCCGCCGGCTTCCCGGACGGCGGGGGCGTGGCCGGCCCGCCGGTCTCCGCTCCCCGTGCGAAGGTCCGCGCCAACCGCTCCCCCACCGCCACCGCGGACGCGTGGCTCTCGATGGGCGTCGCCCGGGAGTTCTTGAAGACGATGTACGTGACGCCGGAGGGCGCGCCGCCGCCGTGCGGGTCGGAGCGGATGCCGAGCGCCTTGGCGGTGGCGTAGGACGCCTCGCCGATGATCTCGCGCGGCCCGACGTCGCCGACGACGGCGTACTCGACCCGGTCGCCGTAGACCACAGCCGCGACCGATCCCCCGCCCACCCCGTGCGCCCGGTGGTCCCACAGGGCGCTCACCCCGGGCACCACGATGTAGGGCAGCGCCTCGGCACTCAGATAACGGCCGTCTGACTGCTGGTAGGCGGTGGCCTCGGAGAACAGCGGGTCGGTGCTGCTGTTGCACCGGGCGCTCGGGCGGCCGTCGCAGTCGATGTCCATGTCGGCCGTCCAGAAGACCGCCTCGTCGGTGCCGCAGACCGGGACCGTGGCGGGCGTGCCCTCGTCGGTGCGGTAACGGCCGGATGAGACGGGCTTGCAGTCGCGGACCCGGGCCAGCAGGTCGGCGGCGCGCACCGAGCCCTCCTGCCGGGACGGGGAAGCTCCGGCAGCGCCCGGCGACGGGCGCGCCGCGACGGACGGGGTGGTCGGGGCCAGCAGGGCCAGGCCGGCCGCGGCCAGCGTCAGCGACTTGACGCGCACGATGTGGACCCTCTCGTGAGGACGTTGACGGACACGCAGAACAATCTGGTGTCGACCCCACCACGGGGCCACTTCGAGGGGGCCGTACGGTGCACGACGCGCGGTACGCGGCCACCGGGAGGCCTGAGGGCAGGTGACGGCAGGTTCGTTGACCGCGCAGGTCAGGGCTCGGTTCGGGTTGTTCCGTCGACACGGCCCGACGCGGCCGGGCGGGCCCGCGCCGGTCGCGTTCGGCCTCCCGCCCCGGCGGTCGCCCGGCACGGCGCGGGGACGCCCGGGTCGGGCGCGGAGTGCTCGTGCGGCCTGCTGCTACCTTGCCGGACCATGAACGACAGTGTGTACGTGGGCCATGCGGGCAAGGACGCGGCCCTGGACCGCGGATGGCTGCTGGGCCACTTCAAGGACACCTCCGATCCCCGGCACAGCGAGGCCGTGGAGATCAAATGGGGCCTCCACCCCAGGGGCGACGAGCGGGGCGAGTGGGTGACCGGTGAAGAGCGCACCGCCCTGCTGGTCCTCATCAGCGGGCGCTTCCGGGTGCAACTGCCCGGACGCAGCGTTCTGCTGGCCCGGCAGGGGGACTACGTCGTGTGGGGCCACGGCGTCGATCACTCCTGGTTCGCGGAGGAGGAGTCCGTGGTGCTGACGGTCCGCTGGCCCTCGGTCCCCGGCTACGGGGTGAGCGACGAGCACGGTTCCGCCTCGAGGGAACGGCCCCTGCCCCGGTTCGGGTGAGCGAGGCGGGTTTTCCGGCCGACGCGCTCGCCTGCCGCATACCGTGACCCCTGCCGAGCGCCCTGCCCGTGACGCCGGGACCGGCGCGGGCGTTGGGCACATGGGAAAACGGGAGGAAGTGCAGAATGACGGAGGCCGTGGCGAGCGAGCCGGACGAGCGAGTCCCGGGACGACGGTGGACCGTGCGCCTGGACGCCGCCGAGCGAGGCAGTAACGCGGTGCGTGTCACGTGCAGCCGCCCGTCCTGTGCGCCCCAGCGGCTGCCGTCCCCGGCCGCCGGCCGTGCGGCCGCGGTCAGCCATCTGAAGGCACACCTGAAAGCCACTGCGGGTCCTCGCGAACGTGCGTACTGCGCGTGCCGGGCGGAGAGCTGCCACACCCACATCCGTTCCGCCGACCGGCAGGCGCGCGCCCAGCCCTGGCGGTGCGGCGGGGCGGTCGTCCTGGCCGTGCTCACCGACCGGGAGGGCCGCTGGTGGCAGGTGCTGGAGTGCTGTTCACGCTGTGCGGCGGCCACGCCGGGCGCGCAGATCGTCTCCCCCGCGCAGGCCCCCACCCCGCAGGCCCCCACCGCGCCCGCCCCGGCCACCGCCGGCCGGCCGGCGACCACGGCTGCGGGCGCGCCCCGCTTCTCCGACGCCGCCGCGCCCGACGGCGGCCCGCGCCCGGTGCCGTCTCCCCGCTCCGTCCCCGCACGACGCAGGCGGACGACCGGGAAGATCGCTCAGCGGGTCGTCCCCCACGACCTGCAGCCCGTCGTCCTGCGTGACGAACTCGTCGAACTCGGCGATCTGTTCCGCGCCTACCAGCAGCGCGCCGAACCCGACCTGGCGCTCCTCGCCGACCTGCACGAGCGCAAAGCGCGCGCCTTCCACACCTGGGCCGAGGTCACCGGCGACGTCGATCTGGGGCTGGAGGCCCGGCGCGCCGAGCAGGCCTCCGCCGCCGCCCGCGCCCAGCACCTGCAGCGCGTCGGCGGCGGCCCGGTCGGCGACGGGCCGGCCGTGGCCCGCCTGCTGACCGTGCCGGCGCAGTGGCAGCACGCGCGCTCCGTCCTCGCCCACGCGGGCGACCACAGTCCCCTGCCGGGCCCGGAGGCACGGCTGCTGACCGTGATGCTGACCCTGCGCACCGCGCACACCGGCGCCGGCAATCTCGTGGGGCAGGACATCACCGCACTGGGCCTGACCGACCCGGAGGCCCTGGTGGAGCGGCTGACCGGCTGCGACTGGCTCCGCGTCCCCGGCACGGCCGCCGACCTGCTCGCCTCCCGGCCGGAGAACCCGACCCCGGTCACCGTCCCGTCCCTCGTGCCCGGGGAGGACGGCGACGGACCGTTCGCGTTCGGCAAGAAGGTGCGGCCCAAGCTCAGCGGCTGGGCCCAGAAGGTCGTCTCCGACAAGAAGCTCCGCAAGGCCAAGGCCCCCGCGGGCGCCCGGCTGCTCGCCCTGACCCTGGCCGCCCTGACCCTGGCCGACGGACGACTCGGGCCGGGCGGCCGGGGCGTCGGCCTGGAGTCGCTCGCGGCCTGGTGCCCGGTGGATCCCGGCGAGTTGCCGAATCTGGTGGACCTGCTGAGCGCGGCGGACTGGGTCGCCGAGGCCGCCCTGACCGACACCTGCCTCACCGGCCGCCTGACCGAACGCGTCCTGCCTCTCACCTGCCCCCTCCTCTAGCGGGGACGCTCGGGCCGGGCGGCTCCCGTGGCGGAACCCGGGGGCCCGGAGGGCGGCAGGAAGCCGGGGGCCCGGCGGCCGTCTCAGCCTGGGCCCCCGGGCGACTGCGGCGCGGGATCAGCGACGACAGCGGTCCGCGCCACCGGCATGAACTTCCGAGCCCTCAGGGAGAGTTCAGCCGCGAGGACCTTCAGCATACGTAACGTCCGGGTGCGGTCGCCAACGGCGGCCCCCGCCAGGTGATGGCCGCCTTCTTCGCGAAGCCGGTGGCGGGGGTCGGGCGCCGAATGCGGCTGCGGGCCAGGCTGCCGGACAGGGCCCGGGGCGGGTTCGCGGCGGGGCGGACGGGCGGGCGTGAGCGGGGGCCGTATGGGCCGTCCGAAGGAATCCGTCACCTGCCCGGGGGCCGCCCGGGTGCGGGGCGGACGGAGGGCGCATTGGCTGACCGTGAGGCAGCACGGGCGTACCCGACCCTCGGCGGCGCAAGGGATGTACCGCCAACCGTGCCGCCGCCGGAGGACATCCGATGCGCACTTCCCGTCTCCTCGTCCGCTCAGGGCTGACCGTGGCAGCCGCCGCCGCACTGCCCCTCACCCTGGCTTACGGGCCGGCCGCCGCCCGGGCTTCGGGCATCTCCGTCAGCACGACAGGCTCCACGGTGTCGGTGGTGACCAGCGTCTGCACGCAGACCAACGGGAGCTGGGGCACGGCGGCGCTGCTCGCCGGCGGCCAGGCGAGCTTCTCCCAGGGACGTCAGGTGGCCCTGTCGGGGACGACCGCCGGGCAGTCCGCCGCCTGGTCGGCCGTCTCGCCGGGCACCTACACCGTCGTCGTCATGTGCTCGCGCGGCGACACCGCGGGCACCCAGTCCGTGATCGTCTCCGCCCCCTCCACCCCGACGATCTCCGCTACGGCCTCGCCCTCGCGGGGAGTCATGGGCGGGCTCGGCGGCGCGGCCCGCGAGTACGGCACCGTCACCATGGCGGTGGGCGGGGCGCTGGTGGGGGCGGGCGTCATCGCGGCGGCCTGGTTCCTGCGCCGCCGCTCGAAGCCGCACCGGCTCTGAGGGGGACCGCCGAGGTCTCCGAGGACGCCGAGAACAGGTCGACAGCGGGGAACTGCTGCGGCGTTCGCTCGGGTCATGAGTCGCGGCGGCGCCGTTGCCGGTGGTCAGTGGCGGTACGCGGCTGTCGCGATCTCGATGAAGGATCGGATCAACGGGTTCGTGTCGCCCTTGTTCCACACCGCCACCACCCGGCTCGGCGGCATGTCCGTCAGCGGGACCATGGCCAGCTGCGCGGGCAGGTCGTGCCCGAAGGGGGCCAGGCCGACCGTGCCGTTCCACAGCACGGCCTGCAGACATTCCTGGACGGCACGCACCACCGGGCCTTCGCGTGGACTGCCGCCGTGCCAGTACGACTGCCAGACGGGATCGGTGCCCCGGGGGAACCGGAACCAGCGGCGGTCGCTCAGCTCGGCCAGCCGCAGCCCGTCGCGGCGGGCCAGCGGATCGTCGGCGCGCAGCACCACGCCGACCGGATCGGTCCGCAGGACACGCACCGTCAGCGCAGTCTCGTCGAACGGCGCCCGAGTCAGTGCGACGTCGACCAGTCCGGCGCGCAGCCCGCAGGTCGGGTCGGTCAGATCGGTGTCGCGGATCCGGATGTCGATGGCGGGGCGGTTTCGGCGGTAGGCGGCGGCCAGCCTGGCCACTCCGGGGTCGGTGCCGTCGCCCAGGATGCCGATGGTGAGGGTCTCGGCGCCGGCCGCCGCTCTCACGCGTACCCGGACGCGGTCGGCATGGTCGAGCAGGGCCCGCGCCTCGTCGAGCAGGACGGTGCCCACCGGGGTGAGCGTGACCCCTGTGGGCGAGCGGGCGAACAGCAGGGCGCCCGCGTCGGCCTCCAACTGCTTGATCGCCCGGCTCAGCGGCGGCTGACTCATGTGCAGTCGGGTGGCGGCCCGGCCGAAGTGGAGTTCTTCGGCGACCGCCACGAAGTAACGCAAGGTCCGTAGCTCCACGCTGCAACGATACCGATGAGGTATCGGCGCTGCGGGACGGGTCTTGGACACCGGCGGGGTCCCGGCGGTGCACTCGTCCACATGACCGCAGAAACGAAGAGCAGCGAGCCGCACGACCGTCCCTCCGTGTCGGTGGTGGGGCCCCACGACGGCGAGACAATCGTTCTGGGCGCCACGCGCATGCGTGTTCTGGAGGACGGCAGCCACACCGGGCACCGCCTCGCGATCGCCGAGTCCGTCCTCGCCCCGCACACGCAGGGTCCGCCGCAGCACCGCCACGGCCGACACGACGAGGGCTTCTACGTCCTCTCCGGCACCGTGCGGTTCACCGTCGGGGACGACGACCACGACGCCACCGCGGGGACGCTTGTCATGGTTCCGCCCGGCACGCCGCACACCTTCGCGAACCTGACGGACCGACCCGCCGTCATGCTCAGCACGTTCACCCCCGACCTGTACGTGCAGTACTTCCGAGACCTCGCGGAGGTGCTCGCCGACGGGCGGCCGTTGACGCCCCAGGCCAACATCGACGCGATGAGCCGCTACGCGACCCGGCCCGCCACCGACCCCGCCTGAAGGATCTCGCGTCCGAACCCCCGGACGACCGACCGGCCGGCCCCAGGGCTTCCCTGGCACTCGGCGCAATCGACGGGCCCTGCGAACCGGGGCCCCATGAACGGGAATCATGAACATCGCCTACTGGATCGTCGCGGGACCGCTCGCGCTCTTCTACTTCTACGCGGGCACGCTGAAGGTCATCCGCAGCCGCGATCAGCTCCGACCGATGATGACGTGGGTCGACCGCCTGCCCTTGCCCGCTCTCAGGGCGCTGGGGACGGTCGAAGTACTCGGCGCGACCGGTCTTGTCCTGCCACCGCTGACCGGCACCGCTCCCTGCCTGGCGTCGGCCGCAGCCATCGGCTTCGTACTCCTGCAGGCCGGTGCGATCGCCGTTCACCTGACCGGCGACGACCGTCGCATCGTCCTCAATGTCGGACTCACCGCCGCCGCGGCCGTGACCGTCTGGTCGGCCACCAGGGCGTGATCGTGGCTCGGTCCTCGACCGACGGCGGCGACCGTCAGGTCACCGTTCCACGGCCGCTGTCGCGACTCCCGATCACGCGAGGTCGCCCGTCCGGTTCCCGTCCGAGGCCCGTCAGCTCCCCCGGGGCCGGTCCTCCGCGTCGGGCAGCCCGGCCAGGGCCTCGGTGAGCCAGTGCGTCCAGAAGGTCTCCAGCTCGATGCCGGCGCGCAGGACCAGGTGCTGCAGCCTGGCCTGCGCGCTGTCCTCGCCGGGCGGGAAGTCGCGCTTCTCGATCTCCTCGTACTCGGCCAACTGCCTCCGGTGCAGCTCCAGATGGCGGCGCAGGTCGGCCTCCAGGCCCGCGGTGCCGACGACGGCCGCGGCGCGCAGCCGCAGCAGCATGGCGTCGCGGTGCGGCTTCGGGTCCTGGGCGGCCGCCGTCCACCGCGCGAGTTCGGCGCGGCCCGCGGGCAGGACCTCGTAGGCCTTCTTCTGCCCGCGGGCCGGCTGCTCGGCCGGCAGGGCGCGGATGTGGCCCTCGGCCTCCAGTCGTCCCAGTTCGCGGTAGATCTGCTGGTGCGTCGCCGACCAGAAGTAGCCGATCGACCTGTCGAACCGGCGGGTGAGATCCAGCCCCGACGACGAGGGACGCTCGAGCAGGGCGGTGAGGATCGCGTGCGGGAGTGACATGGAGTCATCCTAGGGACGCGCCCGAGGCCCTACAGGGCGGCTGCCAGCTCCGTGCCCTGCTGGACGGCGCGCTTGGCGTCCAGCTCGGCGGCCACGTCCGCGCCGCCGATGAGGTGCACGGATCCGCCGGCGGCGACCAGGGCGTCGTACAGGTCGCGGCGCGGGTCCTGGCCGGTGCACAGGACGATCGTGTCGACCTCCAGGACGGTGCTCTGCTCGCCGACGGTGAGGTGGAGTCCGGCGTCGTCGATGCGGTCGTAGCGCACGCCGGGGACCGTCGTGACGCCGCGGTGCCTGAGCTCGGTGCGGTGGATCCAGCCCGTGGTCCTGCCGAGGCCGGCGCCCACCTTGCCGGTCTTGCGCTGCAGGAGGTGGACCGCTCGCGGCGGGACGGGGTGTTCGGCGGCGGCGAGGCCACCGGGGCTCCGGTAGTCCATGTCGACGCCCCACCGGCGGAAGTAGGCCGCCGGGTCCTCGCTCGCCTTGTCGCCGCCGTCGGTGAGGAACTCGGCGACGTCGAAGCCGATGCCGCCCGCGCCGAGGATCGCGACGCGGTCGCCGACGGGCGCGCCGTCGCGCAGGACGTCGAGGTAGCCGACGACGCTCGGGTGGTCGACGCCCGGGATGTCGGGGGTGCGGGGGGTGACGCCGGTGGCGACGACGACCTCGTCGTAGTCGGCCACGTCCTCGGCGGCGACGTGCGTGTCGAGCCGTACGTCCACGCCGTGTGCGTCGAGCTGGTGGCGGAAGTAGCGCAGCGTCTCGTCGAACTCCTGCTTGCCGGGCACCTTGCGGGCGACGTTCAGCTGGCCGCCTATCTCGCTCGCCGCGTCGAAGAGGGTGACGTGGTGGCCTCGTTCGGCCGCGCTGACCGCGCACGCCAGACCCGCGGGCCCCGCGCCGACGACCGCGACGCGCTTGCGCAGCCGGGTGGGGGCGAGGACCAGCTCGGTCTCGTGGCAGGCGCGCGGATTGACCAGGCAGGAGGTGATCTTCCCGCTGAAGGTGTGGTCGAGGCAGGCCTGGTTGCAGCCGATGCAGGTGTTTATGGCCTCGGGCGTGCCCGCCGCCGCCTTGTTGACGAAGTCGGGGTCGGCGAGCATCGGGCGGGCCATGGACACCATGTCCGCACAGCCGTCGGCGAGCAACTGCTCTGCCACCTCGGGGGTGTTGATGCGGTTGGTGGTGACCAGGGGCACGGAGACCGCGCCCATGAGCTTCTTCGTCACCCAGGTGTAGGCGCCGCGCGGCACCGAGGTGGCGATGGTGGGGATACGCGCCTCGTGCCAGCCGATGCCGGTGTTGATGATCGTCGCGCCGGCCGCCTCGACCGCCTTCGCGAGGGCGACGACCTCGTCGAGGGTCGAGCCGCCGGGCACCAGGTCGAGCATGGACAGCCGGTAGACGACGATGAAGTCCTCGCCGACCGCCTCGCGCACCCGTCGGACGATCTCCAGCGGGAAACGCGTGCGGTTCTCGTACGAGCCGCCCCAGCGGTCCGTACGGTGGTTGGTCCGGGCCGCGATGAACTCGTTGACGAGGTAGCCCTCGGAGCCCATGATCTCGACGCCGTCGTAGCCGGCCTGCCGGGCGAGGCGGGCGGCGCGGGCGTAGTCGTCGATGGTGCGCTCGACGTCGGCGTCGGTGAGTTCCCGGGGCACGAAGGCGCTGATCGGCGCCTGCAGGGGGCTCGGCGCGACCAGGTCCGGGTGGTAGGCGTACCGGCCGAAGTGGAGGATCTGCATCGCTATACGGCCGCCCTCGCGGTGCACGGCGTCGGTGACGATCCGGTGCTGCTCGGCCTCCGCGTCCGTGGTGAGCTTGGCGCCGCCCTCGCCGGGCCGGCCCTCGTCGTTGGGGGCGATGCCGCCGGTGACGATGAGGCCCACTCCGCCGCGTGCGCGGGCGGCGTAGAACTCGGCCATGCGCTCGAATCCGCGCTCGGCCTCCTCGAGGCCGATGTGCATCGAGCCCATCAGGACGCGGTTGGGCAGCGTGGTGAAGCCCAGGTCGAGCGGGCTCAGCAGGTGGGGGTAACGGCTCATGGCAGGCCTCCGTGCGCGGCGGTTGTCCCCTAGTTCTAGAGGACCGCACCCGGGTTATGCAACTAGTTGCACAATAGACTCGGCCCATGTGCCGCAGGTCACCGTCTCGACGGCGTGCCCGTTCCCGTGCTCACCGGCTCTCGAGCAGCACGTGCAGCTCGCACTCCTGGTCGCCGGAGGCCGAGGACAGGTCGCGCACCGAGAACACCGAGTCGAGCGTCGAGCGGAGCCGCTCGATCGCCCAGTAGCCGCCCTGCGCGTCGGCCTCGACGGACGACGAGAGCCGGGCGGGCTCCGCGCAGTCACGCGCCTCGGTGACCTCGAAGGTCCCGAGCCACACCATCGGGCGCGACTCGTGCAGTTGCTGCGGATCCTCGTCGCTGCCACGGTCGGACTCGAAGCACGCATTGAGCGCGTCGAACACGATCCGGGCGTCCTCCTTGCTGCATCCGCTGATCTCGACGGAGACGGACTCCTCGTGCGATCGCTCGCGATCCATCGTGATCGCTCCTCTCGTGGGGTGGCGCGGCTGCGCGGGTTCCCCGCGCACCGCTCCACATCCCCAGAAAAGCACCCCTTTCCGTGCGGGACCAGCGACGGGCCGGCGACGCGTGCGGCCGCCGGCCCGGGGCTCAGCCGCGGGTGAAGCGGTACGTCTTGCTGTCGGTCAGCACACAGAAACCGGGTGAGACGACGATGACGCGCAGGGTGCCGCTGCGACGGTCGTAGTCGACGCCCTCCGCCTCGAACGCCCCCGAGCAGGAGCTGCGCAGCGGAAGCTGACGCAGGGCCGTGACATGGCCGGTGACGTCGGAGCCGCCGTTCGGCTGCGCGGACAGGTCGATCTGCAGCAGGGGTTTGGTGATGCCGAAGAGGGTGCCGGCCGGGTCGTCCGAGGAGCACAGCAGGGTCGTCGGTCCGGTGAAGTCGCAGCCCTGGACATCGCGCACGGCATGGTCGAGGCGGACGGTCGACGCCTGCGGCAGATCGGCGGACGGCGAGGTGCTCGCGTTCGCGCCGGGGGTCGGGAAGACGAGGAACCGGGTCATGGTGCCCCACTCGCCCGAGAGCATCCACTGGCTGTCCGGCGTGATCGCGACCCAGGAGTTGTTCAGGGCCTCACCAGGTGCGAGCGCGTGGACGTACTCGGACCAGGCGCCGCCGGGCGCCTGCACGCGGTACATCTTCGCGCCGTTCGAGTCGCTCTGGTAGGGCTCGACGTAGTAGCCGCCGTAGGAGGCGTCCGGGTCTCCGACGTGGTTCCAGCCCCGGACCGACAGGGACAGGGGGATGGTGCCGATGCCGGTGTAGCGGTTGGCGCTGCCCGCCGGGACCTCGACCGAGGTCAGCCCCTGGCTCTCGGTCAGCGGATCGGCCCGGTCGGAGCCGATCTCGGTCCAGGCGTCCGCGGCCGCGGCCGGCGGGGCCGCGGACAGGGCTGTGACGGTCGCGACGGCCAGCGCGACGAAGGAGGCGCGGGCGATGCGGGCTGCGTCGGCCAGGGCGACGCGGCGACGGACGGGGGGCAGGGGCATGGGTCTCCTCGTGCGGGGGGGGGCGGGACGCGCTCGGCGCACAGTCTGGCCCGCGATGATGGTCATGTACAGACCAACTACATGGACGGCGGCGGACCCTGAGGAGAACGGCGCGCCGAGCCGTACTGGAGGACCATGGGGAGGGGAGTCCGGCATGGGAGAAACGGGTTGAGCGCCAGAGAACAGGGGGAGTCGACATGGGGGACGGCGTGCCGCATCGACGCGCGGAGGCGGTGCGTGGCATGAGGGCAGACGGATCGTCCGCAGCCGACAACGCCGGCCCGACCGGGCCGGCCGACAACGCGGGCCCGGTCGGGCCCAGCGGGCTGCTGGACGTGCTGAACGTGGCCTCGGTGGTTCTCGACGCCGAAGGCCGTATCGCGCTGTGGAGCCCCCAGGCCGAGGAGCTGTTCGGCTATTCGGCGCAGGAGGCGCTGGGCAGGTACGCCGCCCGGGTGATGGTCCACGAGCGCCACATCGACCTGGTCGTCAAGCTGTTCGCGGACGTCATGGCCACCGGCCAGAGCTGGGCGGGGGCGTTCCCCGTCCGGCACAAGGACGGCACCACCACGCTGGTGGAGTTCCGGAACATGCGGCTCACGGACGACCGGGGCGAGGTCTACGCCCTGGGCCTGGCCGCCGACCGGACGACGGTGCGCCGGCTGGAACGTGACCTCGCCCTGTCCACCCGGATGGTCGCGCAGTCCCCCACCGGCCTCGCCGTGCTGGACACCGACCTGCGGTACGTGTCGGTCAACGCCGCGCTGGAGCGCATCAACGGCGTGCCGGCCGCGGAGCATCTCGGGCGCACGGTCCGCGAGGTGCTGCCGCTGCTGGCCGCCGACGCCCTGGAGGCCGCGGCACGTCAGGTGCTGCGGACGGGCGAATCACTGGTCGACCGTGTCGCGGCCGGCCGCACCCCGGCCGACCCGCAGAGGGACCACACCTGGTCGGTCTCCCTGTACCGCCTGGAGGACGCGCGCGGCACCGTGCTGGGCGTGGCCGCCTCGGTCAGAGACGTCACGGACCGCCACCAGGCGGCCGTCGAGGCCGAGACGGCGCGCCGCCGGCTGGCGCTGGTCGCCGACGCCTCGGCCCGCATCGGCACCACCCTGGACCTGGAGCGCACCGCCCGCGAGCTGGCCGAGGTGGCCGTGCCGGAACTGGCGGACGTGGCCGCGGTGGATATGCTCGACGCGGTGGTGGCGGGCCGGCGCACCAGCCTCGGGCCCGCCGAACCCGCCGTCATACGGGCCCTCGCGGTGCGGGCCGCCGACGAGCCGGACGCCCTGCGAGCGGCGGACCAGCCCGGGGAGGTGGCCAGCTACGCACCCGACCGGCTCGTCACCGAGTGTGTGCGCTCGGGCCGCCCGGTCATGCTGGCGCAGGTGACCGAGGCCGACCTCGCCCACATCGCCGGCTCCCCGGAAGCGGCCGCCCTGCTGGCACGGGCGGGGGTGCACTCCTACCTGGCGGTGCCGCTCATCGCGCGAGGCGAGGTGCTGGGCGCCCTCGACCTGAAACGGACCCGCAACCGGTTCCCCTTCAGCCAGGACGATCTGCTGCTCGCCCGTGAACTGGCGTCGCGCGCGGCCGTGCAGATCGACAACGCCCGCTGGTACCAGAACGCCCGCAACACCGCGCTCACCCTCCAGCGCAGCCTGCTGCCGAGCCATCCGCCGGTCACCGGCGGTCTGGAGGTCGCCTCCCGCTACCAGCCCGCAGGCGCCACCACGGAGGTCGGCGGCGACTGGTTCGACGTCATCCCGCTGCCGGACGGCAAGACGGCGCTCGTCGTCGGCGACGTCATGGGCAGCGGTATCGACGCCGCCGCCACGATGGGCCGGCTGCGCACGGCGACGACCACGCTGGCCTCTCTCGACCTCGACCCGGCGGTGCTTCTGGAGCACCTGGACCGCATCACCCAGGGCCTGAACCACTCCATCGCCACCTGCGTGTACGCCGTCCACGACCCGCGGTCCGGAACGTGCCGGATCGCCAACGCCGGGCATCTGCCGCCGGTCCGGGTGCGCCCCGGCCGCCCCCCGGAACTGCTGGAGCTGCCGACCGGCGTGCCGCTGGGCGTGGGCGGCGTGGCGTTCTCCACGACCGACGTCGACTTCGCGCCGGGAGACCAGCTGGTGCTGTACACGGACGGGCTGGTCGAGACCCGCACCCACTCCCTGGACGAGCGTCTGGAAGCGCTGCTGGCACTGCTCGACGATCCCGCCCGGCCGCTGGAGGAGCTGTGCGACCTGCTGCTGGAGTCACTGCACCACCCGGACAACCAGGACGACGTCGCCCTGCTGGTGGCACGGGCGCTGGTCACCGAATAGACGGGCGGACGCCCCGTTTCACAGCAACCCGTTTCACACGGTTTCACAGGTTTTCGTTACCGCTTCCTTAGCCGTTTCCCCGGACAATCACAGAGAGACGCGATCAGGACGTCACCGTTCGATGGTTTCCGATCATTTTCACTACTTTCAGCTCGTTTCAGCTCGTTTCCATTCGCTGCCGTTCGTCGCCGAGGAGAGTGAGCCGCCATGCAGGAGCACCGAGAGCCCCAGGAACCGCACGGCCCCCAGCGGCCGCCCGAGGCCGAACCGCTCCCGGGACCGGCCGACGGCGCCGGGGCACGCGAGGGGGGCCCGGTGCGCACCCTGTGGCGGGGCCGTTCCGCCCGCGCGCGGACGCTGATCGCGGCCACGACCGTCGCAGTCCTGGCGCTGGGGGGCACCGTCGCGTACGCGGCCACGTCGAACGGCTCCGGCGGCTCGCCGTCCGGCACGCCGTCCGCCTCCTCCTCCGAGGGGCCGGGCGGGCGGCACGGCCGGGGCGGGCCGTGGTTCGGCCTCGGCGGCGACGCGGTCCACGGCGAGGCGACCGTCAAGGACCCCGGCACGGGTGACTGGGTCGTCCGCGTGTGGCAACGGGGCTCCGTCGAGAAGGCGGACGACTCCCACCTCACCGTCAAGAGCGAGGACGGCGTCTCGTGGACGTGGACGCTCGGCCCGGACGCGCGCGTCTCCGTCGGCGGCGCCTCCGGCTCCGGGGCCGCCGCGCCGACGAAGGGCGACACCGTGTTCGTCGTCGGAACGCGTTCCGGGGACACGAACACGGCCGACCGGGTCCTGTCCGGCTCCTTCGGCGACCGCGGCCGGGACGACCGCGACCACGGTCACGACCACGACCGCCACGACGGCTTCCCCGGACACGGCCCGTGGGACCGGGGCGGCCAGAACCGCTCCCCCGGCCCCATGGACAGCGGCGCCGCTACCTGAGTCCCGTCCCGAGGATCACGTGGGCGGACAGCTCCCCGTCCCTCGCCACCCGCACCGCCAGACCACTGCGGGTGAACGCCTCCACGGCCGCCGGAGCCTGGCGCCCGCTGGTCTCGACGAGGAGGCAGCCGCCGGGGGCCAGCCAGCGCGGCGCCTCGGCGGCGACCCGGCGCAGTACGTCCAGCCCGTCGCCGCCGCCGTCCAGGGCGGTGAGCGGCTCGTGCTCGCGGGCCTCGGTCGGCAGCAGGGGCACCTCGCCGGTGGGCACGTACGGCACGTTGGCGGCCAGGATGTCGACGCGGCCGCGCAGCCGGGCGGGCAGCGGCGCGAACAGATCGCCCACGTAGGCCTGTCCGCCGTGCCCGGCGAGGTTGCGCCGTGCGCAGCCGACCGCCACCGGGTCGATGTCCGCGGCGTGCAGTTCGACCGGCCCGAGCGAGGCGGCCAGGGCCGCGCCGACCGCCCCGGAGCCGCAGCACAGATCGACGACCACCGACGCGTGCGGCGCCGCGGCGAGCGCCTGGTCGACGAGGAACTCGGTTCGGCGGCGAGGGACGAAGACGCCCGGCTCGACGGTGATGCGCAGACCGTGGAACTCGGCCCAGCCGACGACGTGTTCGAGGGGCAGGCCCGCCGCACGGCGTCGTGCCATGGCGGCTGCCTCGTCCGCGGTCGGGGCGGCGTCGAGGATCAACTCCGCCTCCTCCTCCGCGAAGACGCACCCGGCGGCGCGCAGGGCGATGACGAGCGCGTCACGGGAGGACGAAGGCTGCGAGGAGGAAGAAGCGGTGGGGATGGAAGGAGGCATGGAGCCGAGGAGCCTTTCGAGAAGTCGAAGGGCGCTCCCGCGGTCGCCTAGACGCGGCGGTCCACGCCGTCACGAGAGGAGAGCACCCGACCTGACACAGCGGTAATGGGTCTCACCTCCCAAGGCCTCGCGCGACCGGGAACCTCCGCGGCCGTCGGCCACCCTACCCCAGCGCCCGCCCTCTGTTCATGACGTCTCCGCACCTCAAGTTGTATTATGCAACTGAGCTACCAGGGAGGGTGAGGACCGGTGGGAGCAGCCGACGCCGTGGAGACGATCCAGCGGGAGATGACGAGCTTCGCCCGGCGGGCCCGCGCCTCGGCGGGCCGGCTGCACCCCGAACTGTCGCTGGTGTCGTACACGCTGCTCGGCCACCTGGAGGAGAGCGGCGGCTGCCGGGCCACCGACCTCGCCGCGCACTACGCCCTGGACAAGTCCACGGTCAGCCGGCAGGTCACCGCCCTGGAGCGCGCCGGCCTGATCGGCCGCCGCCAGGACCCCGAGGACCACCGCGTCCAGGTCCTCCACCTCACCGACGCCGGACGGCGCATCCTGGCCCAGGTCACCGAGAGCCGTCGCGCCGCCTTCCACGAGCGCCTGGCCGGGTGGCCGGTCCGGGACCTGGAGCGGTTCGCGGCGTACCTGGTGCGGTACAACGCCCGGCCCGGCCACGCCCCGGACGGCGACCGACCGACGAGCGGGGGACCACCCGGTGCGGGGAGCCGCTGACTTGCACGTACGGTGGACCGCGTCAGCAACCGCCGCCCTCACGCTGGAACCGCATGAACGTCACCCGAGGCTTCACCGGCCGCCCCCGCGTCGCCGATCCGGGACTGCCCCCCGGCCAGTACGACGCCGGCGACGACTGGCCCGTGCTGTCCGCCGAGGTCACGCCCGACCTGGCGCCCGCCGACTGGACCTTCCGCGTCGACGGACTGGTGCGGGCGCCACGCACCTGGGACTGGGAGGAGGCGCACACGCTCCCGGAGTCCGCCTACGAGGGCGACATCCACTGCGTCACGAGCTGGTCGAAGTTCGGGGTGCGGTTCGGGGGCGTCTGCCTGGACGCGTTCCTGGCCGCCGTGCGGCCCGAAGCGGCCGCAACACACGCGGTGGCGTACTCCCACACCGGGTACACCACGAGCCTGCCGCTGGCCGACCTGACCGGCGGACGGGCCTGGATCGCCTGGGAGTACGACGGCGAGCCCCTCGCGGCCGAGCACGGCGGTCCCGCACGGCTGCTGGTGCCGCATCTGTACTTCTGGAAGAGCGCCAAGTGGATCGCGGGCCTGCGCCTTCTCGACCACGACGAGCCCGGTTTCTGGGAGCAGAACGGCTACCACGCGCGGGGCAACCCGTGGGAGGAACAGAGGTACTCCGGTGACTGAGGCCTTCGTCGCCCCGTCCCGGGCCGCCGCTCCCCCGTCCGGGACGTTCGTCCCGGCGACCCGGTTCGCCGTGCCCGGCCGGATCGCCGTCAACGGCCGCCAAGCCTCCGAGTGGCAGACGGCGACACTGACCGAGATCCGCCGCGAGACCCCGCTGGCGTCGACCTTCCGGTTCGCGGCGCGGGCCTGGGCGGGCCATCTGCCCGGCCAGCATCTGATGCTCCGGCTGACCGCCGACGACGGCTACACCGCCCAGCGCCACTACTCGATCGCCTCCGCGCCCGACGACGACGGACACATCGAGCTGACGCTGGACCACGTGGACGGCGGCGAGGTCTCGGGCTGGTTCCACACCACGGCCGAGCCGGGCGACGAGGTCGAGGTGCGCGGCCCGCTCAGCGGCTTCTTCGCCTGGCCCGGCGACCGGCCCGCACTGCTGATCGGCGCCGGGTCCGGGGTCGTCCCGTTGATGTCGATGGTCCGCCACCACCGGGCGCGCGGCCTCGACGTGCCGCTGAGGCTGGTGGTGTCCGCCCGCGCCCCCGAAGAACTGATCTACGCCCGCGAGCTCGGCGCGGAGACGACGCGCGTGTTCACCCGGAGCGCGCCCCTGGGCGTGCCCGTGGGCCGCCTCGGGGCGGCGCACCTGGCGCCGCTGCTCGCCGAGGAGCCGGAGGGCGGCTGGGAGGCGTACGTGTGCGGTTCGAACGGGTTCGCCGAACACGCGTCACGGCTGCTGGTCGAGGCCGGGCAGCCGGTGGACCGCATCAGGATCGAACGCTTCGGCTGACCTGAGCCGAGCCGAGTCGACCTGGCCTGCCCTGGGCCGACCTGGCCTTCCCTGAGCCGAGCCGGTCGGCCGGGCCCCGCCGACCGGTCCGCACCCGGGCCCCCGTTCACCGCCGTCCACCGCTCCCCGATCGCTTCTCCCGTCCCCCTCATGCCCGTTCCCGGCTCCCGCTTGCCGATCGCTGCCGAGAGGCGCCGCCGAGGGCCAGAGGGCGCTGTCGAGGGGCCGTCGTGAACGATGCGTGAAACGATGTAGTCCGAACGGGGTACCTCCCTCCGGTGGGCACTCGTACGCGTGACGGCGAGGAGGTCGACATGCGAAACGGGGTGCGCGGCTGGCGTCGGCGGAGCAATCCGCTGCTGCGCCGGTCGGACGTCGTCGAGGCGTGGACGGCGCTGATCGTCGCCGCGCTGCTGTTGGTGGCCGCGCCCCTGGCCGGGGCGCTCGCGGGCCGCTGGGCCCATGACGACGCGCAGGCGGCCGCGGTCCGGCAGCGGACCGAACGCCATCACGTGAGCGCGCAGGTGGTGAGCCGCCCGCCCGAGACCATGCCGGCGGTGGAGGGCGGCAGACAGCAGACCGTCCCGGTTAGCGTGCGCTGGACGCCGCAGGGCGGGCAGGCGCGGACGGCCACCGCACGGGTGCCGGTGGGCACGCACCGCGGAGACGTGGTGGACGTGTGGTTCGACGACCACGGCCGCAGCGTCGCGCCGCCGCCGAACGACACGATGGTGTGGCAGCACACGCTCACCCTGGGCGTCTGCGTGGCCGGTGGCGCAGCGGCCTCGGTGCTGCTCGCGCACGCCGCCGTACGCCGGGTGGCGATGCGTCACCGGCTGGCCGAGTGGGAACGGGAGTGGGCGCGCACCGAGCCGCAGTGGACCCGGCGCAGGCCCGCCTGAAGCTTGCGACGTGGTCTGGCGAGGCCTCCCGGCCCCCACGTACGGTGTGATCATTCGTATGGACAATTGACAAAAGGCGGTTCTTGATGGCCCTGTTCGACCTGTCCCGCGACGAACTCGAGGCATACCGCAGCGTCTCCACCGAACCCGAGGATTTCGACGCGTTCTGGTCCGAGACCCTCCGGGAAGCCCGCGAGCACGACCTGGACGCTCGCTTCGAAGCGGTCGACACGGGCCTGACCACGGTGCAGGTGTACGACGTGACGTTCGCCGGGTTCGGTGGCCATCCGGTCAAGGGCTGGCTGACGCTGCCCGCCCGGGCCGACCGACCGCTGCCGCTGGTCGTGGAGTTCGTCGGGTACGGCGGCGGACGAGGGCTGCCGCACGAGCACCTGTTGTGGGCGTCCACCGGCCGCGCGCACTTCATCATGGACACCCGCGGCCAGGGCAGCGCCTGGGGCGGCGGGGGCGGCACCGCGGACCCGGTGGGCGGCGCGCCCTCCTACCCCGGTTTCATGACCCGGGGCATCGACGCCCCCGGGAACTACTACTACCGGCGGGTGTTCACGGACGCGGTCCGCGCGGTCGAGGCCGCCCGTTCGCATCCGCTGACCGACGCCTCGCGGACCGTGGCGGTCGGCTCGAGCCAGGGGGGCGGCATCACGATCGCCGTGGGCGGTCTGGTGCCCGACCTGGCGGCGGTGGCGCCCGACGTGCCGTTCCTGTGCGACTTTCCCCGGGCCGCGACGCTGACGGACCGTCATCCTTACCGGGAGATCGGCCTGTTCCTCAAGACGCACCGGGGTCGTACCGAGGACGCGCTGCGCACGCTGTCCTACTTCGACGGCGTCCACTTCGCCGCGCGCGGCTCGGCGCCGGCGCTGTTCTCGACGGCGCTGGAGGACCAGACCTGCCCGCCCTCGACCGTGTTCGCCGCCTTCAACGCGTGGCCGCACGAGGACAAGGCGATCGAGGTGTACGAGTTCAACGACCATGAGGGCGGCGGCCCTTACCACGAGGCGGCCAAGTTGCGCTGGCTGCGCTCGTACACCTGAGCCGCCGTCGGAGCGGGACGGCGTCACCGGGGTGATCCGCGCCCGCTCCCCGGGTGATCTGCGCCGACCGCCTTCCCTCCGGTCCGACCAGTCGGTATGTTCAGGGCGTCCGGGCCGCACCGTCGCGGTCCGGACGTTCCGGCGGACCACGGAGGCCTCATGTCCGAGCACATGTCACAGGTTCACGGGCACTGCGACCCACGGTTCGCCGCGGTGCGCACCGCCTTCCAGGAGAACTTCCGGGACCGCGGCGAGCTGGGCGCCGCCGTGAGCGTGACGGTCGACGGCGTGACGGTGGCCGACCTGTGGGGCGGCTGGGCCGACCCGGCGCGCACGCGCGCGTGGGAGCGGGACACGCTGGTCAACGTGTGGTCCACGTCGAAGGGACCGACGGCCCTGTGCGCGCACGTCCTCGCCGACCGGGGCCTGCTGGACCTCGACGCGCCGGTGGCCGCGTACTGGCCGGAGTTCGCCGCCGCGGGCAAGGAGGGGGTGCTCGTGCGGCACCTGCTGTCCCACCGCGCGGGCCTGGCCGGGCTGCGCGAGCCGCACTCGCTCGAGCAGCTCTACGACTGGGAGCTGACGACCGCGCGCCTCGCGGCCACCGAGCCCTGGTGGGAACCGGGCACCCGGTCCGGGTATCACGCCCTCACCTTCGGCTTCCTGGTCGGCGAGGTCGTGCGGCGGGTGTCGGGGCTGCTGCCGGGGGCCTTCCTGGAGCGTGAGGTCACCGGTCCGCTGGGCGTCGACTTCGCCATCGGGCTGGCGGAGAAGGAGGCCGGGCGGGCGGCGGAGCTGGTGCACCCGCCCGCCGCCTCGGCGAGCGAACAGGCCACGGTCTTCAGCCAGTTGACGCCCGCGGCCATCGCCGCGCTGACCAACCCCCTGGTGGGCGCGGCCGAGGCCGGCTCACCCCGGTGGCGGGCCGCGGAGATACCGGCCGCCAACGGTCACGGTACGGCGCGAGCCGTGGCCGCGCTCTACGGCGTCTTCGCCGGCCGGGGCTCGTACGGCGGCCGGCGCGTCCTGTCCGCCGAGGCGGCCGAGCGGGTGCGCGAGGGGCAGGGCGCCTGCCGGGACCTGGTCCTGGGGGCCGGGTTCGAGCACGAGACGGAGATCGGCCTGGGGCTGTGGCTCAGCGGTCCGAACGGCTCGTACGGTCCGAACCCGCGCGCTTTCGGTCATGACGGGTTCGGCGGCTCCTGTGGTCTCGCCGACCCGGAGGCCGGGGTGTCACTGGGGTACGTGATGAACCGGATGGGGCCGCGCATCGCCGACGATCCGCGCAAGACTGCGCTGATCGAGGCCCTGTACAGCGCCCTGTGAACCCCCTCACGGCGAGGCGGGGCGCCGAGGGGCGGAGGCCAGGACGGCGGGCGGGCCGGAACAGCGGACAGGCCGGACGGGCCCTGCACCATGACGGCCGTCACTCAGCCCGACGACGTTCCCTCGATGCGCGGTGACCCGTCGGGCGCACGACCCGTGCGCGGCCCCCTGAAGATCACCGATCTGCCGGTGGACGCCCTGCGCGAGTCGCCGGTCCACGCGTTCGCTCTCCCGGCGGCGTGACGGCGCCGTCCAGGTCGTCGCCGTCGGGCGCCCGGAGCGCCTCGACCATCCGCACCCGCGGGCTGCCGTCCCTCCTCGTTCCGAATTCGGGCAGGGCGCGCAGGGTCACGGAGAATCCGGCGTCCTCCAGCGCAGCCCTCACCTCACCGAGCCGGAAGGCCCGGTAGTACATCACGAACGGAGGCCGCCACACGGCGTTGCGCACACGCATCGCCGCGTCGAAGCCGAGGAGCATCCAGAAGGCCGGGGAGGACGGCCGCGGCGGCGCGAGGACGGGGAACGCGAAGCACCCCCCGGGTCGCAGCGCACCGTGCACCTGGGCGAACAGGCCCGGCAGCTCGCGGGGCAGGAAGTGCCCGAACGCCCCGAAGCTCACGACGAGGTCGAAGGCAGCGGTGAACGGCAGGGCGCGGGCGTCCGCCCGTACCCAGGACATCCGCGGGCCCGGCGCGGGCGTCCGCCCTCGTGCCACCTCGAGCATGCCCGCGCTGAAGTCGACCCCGGTCACGCTGGTGCGGCACACCGTGGCCAGGACGTCGGCCCCGGCGCCCGTGCCGCAGCACAGGTCGAGGCCGTCCTCGTACGGGCCGGACCTTTTCAGGGCCGAGGCGACCGCGTCCAGGACGGAGTCGGGGGTGCGGAAGGGGGTGTGGTCGAACTTCGGCGCCAAAAGGTCGTAGCCGTGCTCGACGGACGAGAGTGCCTGGACGGCGAGTTCGCGCAGGGTGGGGCCTTCGGGGCTGAACATCGGTGTCAGCCTACGGCGGCGCGCCGCCGCAGGAGCGCCAGGGCGCGCTCGCACCAGCCCAGGACGCTTTCCTCGAAGGCGATGCCGCCCATCAGGGTCAGATAGGGGCCGATACGGTCGGCGACGGCCAGGTACTCGTCCTCGCTGCGCCCGTCGAGCAGGCGGTCGCGGAGTCGCTCGTAGCGGTCGAGCTTGCCGCGCGACCAGGTCATCCGCTCCTCGATCAGCGCGCGAGCGGCCTCGGGACCGCCGGCGTCCATGGCCTGGATCTTGACGAGGAGTTCGTCCCGGACGGCGGTGGGTCTGCGCGGCGGGGTCACGGCGAAGGACCCCAGGTCCTCGCGGCCCGCCTCGGTGAGGGTGAACATCCGCTTGTTGGGGCGGCGTTCCTGCTGCACCACCCGCGCCTCGATCAGGCCGTCCCGAGCAAGGCGCTCCAGTTCGCGGTAGAGCTGCTGCGGGGTGGCGGGCCAGAAGTTCGCGAGGGAGACGTCGAACACCTTCGACAGCTCGTAGCCCGAGGCCTCGCCCTCCAGCAGGGCGGCCAGCACGGCGTACTTGAGGGACATATGGACACGGTAGCAGCGGATGATTATTGTCATCCGCACCTACTCAACAATTTTACTGTCTACGATGAGGTGATCCGATGCGCGCGTTCCGTGAGGCGGTCGAGGCCGGCGATCTCGACGCCGTCGAGGCGCTGCTGGCCGACGACGTGGTGTTCACCAGCCCGGTCGCGTTCAAGCCCTACCCGGGCAAGGCGATCACCGCGTCCGTGCTGCGCGCGGTGTCGCAGGTCTTCGAGGACTTCCGGTACGAGCGGGAGCTCGACGGGGGCGACGGCCGCGACCACGCCCTGGTGTTCACCGCCAGGGTGGGCGAACGGCGGCTGAGCGGCTGCGACTTCATCCACCTCGACGAGAACGGGCTCATCGACGAACTGACCGTCATGGTGCGCCCCCTGTCGGGTGCGCAGGCGCTCGCGGCGGCGATGGGCGCGCGCTTCGACGAGATCGCGAAGGAGGCGGAGGCACGGTCCGCCTCCGCCTCGTGACGTCAGCTCCGCAGGTCGCGCAGGGTCGCCCGGGTGTCCGTCTTCAGCCAGGCCGAGACCTCGGCGAGCGTCGGCGGATCCGTGTCGGCGGCGTATGACGTGTAGTAGGCGCTGTAGCTCATCGTGTAGGTGACCCAGCCGTCCCGGACGGCGAGCGTCGCGTAGAGCGAACCGCTCGACGAGCCGGAGGTGGTGTCCTCGCTGACGAGGTAGGCCTCGTCGCCGATGCCCGCGACGCTCTCCACGTCGTAACCCTTGTGGCTGTCCCCGTAGTTCTTCCAGGAGGCGGTGAACTCGGGCCCCGGATCGGTCTTCTTGTGCAGGTCGAGTTGGGTGTAGAGGTAGGCGTCCGAATAGCTCGAACCGGACTTCTTCAGACTGAGGTTGCACAGACCCTCGTCGAGGGCGTCGTCCTTGATGCCGTTGTGGGCCGGGGCGCTGTCCTCGGTCGTGTACTCCGCCTTGAACGAGGAGTAGTCGGTGGAGGTGCACAGGTTCGTCGGCGCCGTGTAGCCGCGCAGGTCCGCGTCGGCGCCGGACGCGGTCAGGAAGACTCCGGCCGCCCACGCGGCCGAGGCCGCCACCGCGCCGGCCACGGCCCACAGGACCGCCCTTCCCGCTCCGCCGCCCCCCGTGGGCGGCGGTCCGACGACGGGGTACGGGCCCGGCTGGGCGTAAGGGTTGCCCGGCTGGGGCTGGACGGGGTGGCCGACGAGCGTGGGCTGCGCGTAGACGCTCTGCGGACCGGTCTGGGTCGCGTGGGCCGCCGGCGGGAAGCCCATCGGCCCGCCGGCGGCCGGCGACTGCGGATTCGGATAGGGGTACGCGCTCGGCTGGGCCGGCGACCCGGACGGCTGCTCCGGCTGCTGCGGAGGCTGAGGCGGCGTGGACATGGCGTGAAGATAGGGCAGATTCGGTGGTCAAGTCCGCTGCCGTAACAGATCGTTACTTTCTGGGGACATCAGCGGTAAACATCGAAGAGGCCGGATTCCTCACCCTCTCCATACCTCACCCCTCCGCAGCTCACCCCACCGCACGCAACGCCCTCGGGCGCCCCTCCGGCAACGACGGGCTCAGCCGCGGCCGACCCCTGTGCTACAGTGCAAGCGGCACTTGTGTACGCCCCATGCCGGGCGCCGGTGCCGGTCTCTCAGAACCGCCGCGGTTCACCCGCCGTCTCCGGCCTGTGCAGCGGCCTTCCCGCACCATCGTCCACGGCTCGACTCGGCCGTGCCGCGGCGCCGTTCCCGCCGCCCGAGGCGCGCCGTGCGCCCTCCCCTCGCGGCTGATCCCCCCTACTTCCTTCGCTTGACCTCGCATGACTTCGCATGACTCATGCCCTCCGTCCGTGAAAGGACCGCCCCACCATGACCACCACGCTCGAACACCCCCCTGTGCGGCAGCCTCCGGCCCGGATCGCCGCCGGCGTTCTCGACGTCGACGCGAGCGGCAAGGGGCGCCTGCGCCCTGCGGACTTCCTGTCCACGCCGAACGACCTCCAGGTCCCGGCCGCGCTGATCCGCCGTCACGGTCTGCGCAAGGGCGACCTCGTCGAAGGGGTGCGCGGAGCTCAGCGCACCCTGACCGAGGTCACCCGCGTCGACGGCCTCACCCCCGACGCACTCCACGGCCGCCGGCACTTCCGCGACCTCACCCCCCTGCACCCGCACGAGCGGCTCCGCCTCGAACATCCCGGGTCGGGTCTCGCCGGACGGGTGGCGGACCTCCTCGCGCCCGTCGGCAAGGGCCAGCGCGGGCTGATCGTCGCACCGCCCAAGACCGGCAAGACCGTGCTGCTCCAGCAGATCGCCGCCGCCGTGGCCGGCAACCATCCCCAGGCTCGGCTGATGGTCCTCCTGCTCGACGAGCGGCCCGAGGAAGTCACCGACATGCGGCGCTCCGTGCGCGGCGAGGTGTACGCCTCGACGTTCGACCGGGCGCCGGGACAGCACATCGCCCTGGCCGAACTCGTCGTCGAACGGGCCAAGCGGCTCGTCGAGGCGGGCGAGGACGTCGTGATCCTCCTCGACTCCCTGACCCGGCTGTGCCGGGCCCACAACAACGCGGCGGCCGCCGGGGGCCGCACCCTCAGCGGCGGCGTCGACGCGACCGCGCTGATCGGCCCCAAGCGTTTCTTCGGCGCGGCGCGCGCGGCCGAGGAGGGCGGTTCGCTCACCATCCTCGCCACCGCCCTGATCGAAACGGGCTCCCGCGCCGACGACTTCTACTTCGAGGAACTGAAGAGCACCGGCAATATGGAGCTCCGCCTCGACCGCGAACCTGCCTCCCGGCGCGTCTTCCCGGCCGTCGACGTCAACGGCTCCGGCACCCGCCGGGAGGAACTCCTGCACTCCCCCGCCGAGTCGACCGCCGTACGCGGTCTGCGCCGGGCCCTGCAGACCCGGGACGGCCAGGCGAACCTGGAGACCCTCCTGGAGCGGATGCGCGAGACGCCCGACAACGCGTCCTTCCTGCGCCGCGTCCAGCCCACGCTGCCCAGCGCCTAGAGACGACCGCCCGGACACCACCGGCCGAACCGCCCGCCGCGGAACGTGCGGCATCCGGGTGCTCGCGCAGGCCCGCCCGGCACGGGAAGCGCGGGGAAACCGCCACGAGTTCCTACGTTGATCAGATGACGATCGGATTCTCTCCCCGAGCCGCATCGGCGGTCTGCGCGTTCTGTGTGGCCGGCGTCCTCGCCCTCGCCCCCGCCGCGGCCGCCGCCCAGGCCGACGCGGGCCCAGGGCGTACCGGCGCAGCGGGCGAGGCCGGCGCACCGGGCGTGACGGTCCCTCGACCGTCGCTGCTCTACCACTCCGGCACGCAGGTGAGGCCGCACCGGGGCGCCCCCGGGATCCCGGACGTCTCCGCCCTGTCGTGGCTGGTGTCCGACGCCGAGACCGGCGAGGTGCTCGCCGCGTCGAACGCACACCGGGAACTGCCCCCCGCCAGCACGCTGAAGACCCTCTTCGCCCTGACGGTGCTGCCGGTCCTGCCCGCCGAGCTGCAGCACCGGGTGAGCGCGGAGGAACTCACGGGCATCGGGCCGGGCAGCAGCCTCGTGGGGGTCGCCGAGGACCACACGTACCGGATCGCCGACCTGTGGCGAGGCGTGTTCCTCAACTCCGGCAACGACGCCGTGCACGTACTGGCGTCGCTCAGCGGCGGCTGGCACGTCACCGCCACGCGGATGCAGGCCAAGGCGCGGTCCCTGGGCGCGCTGGACACCCATGTGCGGTCGCCCGACGGCTACGACACCCCCGGCCAGGTGTCGTCCGCGTACGATCTGGCGGTCTTCGGACGGGAGGGACTGCGCAACCCGGACTTCGCCCGGTACTGCGCGACCGCGGAGGCGCAGTTCCCTGGGGACGGAGACGCGTCCTACGGCATCGCCAACACCAACCGGCTGCTCACCGGGGCCAACGGCGTCGCACCGTACCCGGGGCTGATCGGGATCAAGAACGGCTACACCAGCAACGCCGGCAACACGCTGGTCGCAGCGGCCCGCCGGGGCGGACGCACCCTCGTCGTGACGGTGATGAACCCCCAGGCGGGCGGCGGGTTCGCCGTCTACGAGGAGGCGCGGGAGCTGCTGGACTGGGGCTTCGCCGCCGCCGGGCGGGTCGATCCGGTGGGCTCGCTGGACGCGCTGCGAGTGCGCCCGCGCCCCCACCTTCAGCACGGACCGGGGACAGCGCCGTCCACGCCCTCCGCATCCGCGCCCGGGCCGTCCGCGGCGTCCCCCGGACCGTCGACCCGGTCTGCGCCGACCTCCGCCGTGGCGACCGCGGCCGCGGTCCGGACCCGAGGCGACGACGACGTCGACGGCGGCTGGTCCGAGACGGCGTTCATCGTGGGCGCCGCCGCGCTGGCCGGGGCCGCCGTGACCCTGGCGCTACGGCTCGCGGGCCGCGGGTTCGGGGGCAGGTGACCGACGGGCAGCCGCACCAGCAGGCCCAGCGTGACCCACGTGTAGGCGTTGGCGCCGAGGAATCCGCCGACGCCTGACGCGTCGTCGAACCACAGCCACACCACGCTGGTGCACAGCACCGCGTACAGGGCGCCGGCGACACGCAGGCGCCCCGTGCGGATCAGGACGGCGAAGGACGGCAGCAGCCAGACCAGGTGGTGGACCCAGGTGACGGGACTGACCAGGCAGGCGGCCAGACCGGTGAGGGCGACGGCGCCGAGCCGGTCGCCCGAGGCCGCCGCCCGGCGTGCCCGCCACGCCCACCCGCACAGCACCAGCACGACCAGCACCGCCCAGACGGCCCGGCTCTCCACCCCCAGCCGGGCCAGCACGCCCTGAAGGGACTGGTTGGAGACGTAGTCGAGCCGGCCCACACGGGTCGTGTCCCACACGGCCCGTGTCCAGTAGAAACGTGAGGCGTCCGGAGCGACCAGAGCGGCGAACGCCGTCGCACCGGCCGCCACGGCGATGGCCACGGCGGCCGCCCGTCGTCGGCGGGAGATGAGCAGCAGGCCGATGAAGAGCGCGGGCGTGAGCTTGACCGCCGCCGCCAGCCCGATGCCGACTCCGGCCCACCTCGACCAGCCGGACCGGCACGACCACCGCAACTGCCGGAGCCGTTCGAATCGATGAGCCGGGCTGCGCCGACGAGCCGGAACGTGCCGATGCGTCGGGCTGTGCCGATGCGGCGCGGTGTGCCGGTGGAGGGGGCGAGACGGGTGGGACGAGGCGGACGACGGGGACGGGCCCACGGGCGTCGGCGGCCGGGCGTCGGCCAGGACGAGGGCCAGCAGCAGGAGGTTGACCTGACCGAAGCTGATGGTGTCGCGCAGCGGTTCGAAGAGGGCCAGCGCGCAGGCCGCGAGGCCGGCGCCGTACCAGCCGTACCGCCGCCGAGCGGGCCCGGACAGCACCCGCACGACGAAAGCCAGCGCCGCCAGGTTGAGCAGCAGGGCGGTCACGATCGCGGTGCGCAGGCCGACCAGGGCCATGGGCGACATCACGACGGCCGCGAACGGAGGGTAGGTGAAACCGTACGGCGTGCCCGGCACACGGTAGTCGTAGACCCGGCCGCCGTCGTGGATCCAGCTGTTGACGGTGCCGTAGTAGACGCGCAGGTCGAACCAGTCGCGCAGCAGCGGCACCGTCGCGGTGAAGACCGTGACGGTGAGTGCCAGGGCGAGCACCAGCAGCAGACGGCCGCGGTCGGTGCGGGGCGCCCACGCGGCGGGGACGTGTCTCGGGCTCATGCCGGCCGCCCCAGGGCGGTCGGCGCCTGTGCCGCGAGACGGGCCTGCCACAGGACGGCCGCGGCGAGCGCGCCGCCGGAGAGGGCGAGCAGCAGGCGGTCCGCGTCGGCCGGGCCGCCGTCGGGGAACACGGCCGGCGCGAGGGCGCCGGCCACGGCCGCCGTCCGATGGCGTGTCAGGGTGTCGGGGGCCGCGGCGGCGATGAGGAAGAGGCCCCACAGCGCGTACCAGGGACGGATCGCCGGACCGAACGCGGCCACCGTGGCGAGGCTCAGTCCGAGCGCGTACACCGGACGCGGGCGCAGTCGCCACCAGATGGCGACGAGGGCGACGGCGGTGATCGCGAGCCCGAGACCGTGCCAGACGGGGACGGCGAGGGGCGCCAGGTCGCTGCCGAGGTCCTCCAGGAGGGCGCGGGTGGCACGGCCGAGCAGGCTGGTGAGCGCCCAGTTGTGTGCGGAGACCGGAGTGTCGAGGGCCGTCGTCCAGCCGTATCCGGTGCCCGCGACGGCGGTCGCCACGACCGTGGTGACCGCCGACGCGCCCCCGGTCGCCAGCAGGGCCCGGACCGGACGGCGGCCCGCGTGCAGTTGCAGGACCACGATCGCGACCAGGCCCAGCGCGGCCGGCGCCTTGACCAGGGCGGCGAGGGTGACCAGGACGGCGCCGAGCGCCGGGCGGCCGCCGAGTGCGGCGACCAGGCCGACGCCGAGCAGTCCCAGCATGATCGCGTCGTTGTGGGCGCCGCCCACCAGGTGCAGCAGCACCAGCGGGTTGAGGACGCCGAGCCAGAGCGCGGCGGAGGGGTCTGCGCCGCTGTGCCGGGCGAGCCGGGGCAGGGCGGCCGTCATCAGCGCCACCCCGGACAGCGCCACGCACCGCATGCCGAGCAGCCCCGCAGAGAGCGCGCCGCGGGTCAGGGCGGACAGGGCGGCGGCCAGGGCGAGGAAGACCGGCCCGTAGGGGGCCGCGGTGTGCCGCCACAGCGGGGCGACCTCCTCGGCGAGCGGCCCGCCGAGCCGGGCCGGGCCGTGCGTGTACACGTCGAGATGCGCGTCGACCATGGCGCCCTGGGCCAGGTAGCTGTACACGTCCCTGCTGAACAGCGGCGGCGCGATCAGCAGCGGCGCGGCCCACACGGCGAGGACGAGCACGAGCGCACGCGGCGTCGGCGGCTGTGCGCCGCGCACCAGCCTGCCCAGCAGGAGCCAGGCCGCGGTCAGCAGCACCAGCCCGAAGTAGACGCCGACCAGTCCGAGGACGGCGTGCGCCGAGGAGGGGGCGAGGACCTCCCGGGCGGGCAGGGCGCCGGCGCTCTCGCCGCCGAGCGCGAGACTCGCCGTGCCGGCCAGGCCCAGCACCTGACAGCGACGGAGATCGAAGGGGAGAGCCTTGGCCGACACCCCGTCATGGTGGCGACGCCGGATGGCCGCGGAGCGACCTTCCGACCTCGGGGCGGCGGCCTGCGCGTGACCGGCTCGTGCGCTCGGGCCCCGGCGCCGAGTTCTCCCGGCCCCGGCGGTCTCTCCTGCGACGACGCCTGCCGAAGGGATGTGACGGACGTGCCGGACGGCTGCGCGCACGCCGAGGTCGACGGCCTGGAGTGGGAGGCGCCCACGGTGCCGGTGATCGGCGACGCCGACTCCGTGCGGATCGAGCACGCGGCCGAGATGCGGCGGCTCGTCCCCCGTGCGGAGCCGGCCCTCTGCCGGCCACCACGCACAGGGCGCTGACGCGGCGCGGACGCTGCCGCTCCCGCCGCTGACCGAGTTCCCTGCGGGACCGGAGGGGCCGGGCCGGGACCGGCTCAGAACACCGACAGCCCCGTGAGGGTGGTGAACCGGTCCAGGGCGGCCACTCCGGCCACCGAGTTGCCGCGTTCGTCCAGGCCCGGGCTCCACACGCACAGGGTGCAGCGGCCGGGGACGACGGCGATGATGCCGCCGCCGACGCCGCTCTTGCCGGGCAGGCCGACGCGGTAGGCGAACTCACCGGCCGCGTCATAGGTGCCGCAGGTCAGCATGACCGCGTTGACCTGCTTGGCCTGGCTGCGGGTGAGCAGCCGGCCGCCGTCGGCGCGGACGCCGTGCCGGGCGAGGAAACCGGTCGCCAGGGCGAGGTCGGCGCAGGAGGCGGTCAGGGAGCACTGGCGGAAGTACTGGTCGAGCAGGACCGGCACGTCGTTGTCGACGTTGCCGTAGGACGCCATGAAATGGGCGAGGGCGGCATTGCGGTCGCCGTGCGCGGACTCGGAGGCGGCGACGTCCTCGTCGAAGTCCAAGCCGGGGTTGCCGCTCTCGGCGCGCAGGAAGGCGAGGAGTTCGCCGGCCGCGTCCCCGGTGCGGGTGTGGAGCCGGTCGGTGACCACCAGCGCGCCCGCGTTGATGAAGGGGTTGCGCGGGATGCCCTGCTCGTACTCCAGCTGCACCAGGGAGTTGAAGGGGTTGCCCGAGGGTTCGCGGCCCACGTGCTCCCAGAGCTCGTCGCCCTCGCGGGCCAGGTCGAGTGCGAGGGTGAAGACCTTGGTGATCGACTGCGTGGAGAACGGCTCCCGCCACTCCCCCACGCCGTACACCGTGCCGTCGGGCTCCGCGACGGCCATGCCGAAACTCCGCGGGTCGCGGGCCGCGAGCGCCGGGATGTAGTCGGCGGGCCGGCCGCGGCCGGGGGTGCGCTCCATCTCCTCGGCGATGCGTTCCAGGACCGGCTGGAAGTCGGCGGACGACGTCGTTGTCATGATCACCATTGTGCCTCCGTGCCGGTCCTGACGCGTTCGTCGCTGGTCAGCGATGTTCAGGCAGGGTTCCACGCCAGAGGCGCGCCACTGCCGGCGAGGACCTCGGGGCGCAGCAGGTCGGCCAGCCGCTCGGCCGGCAAGAGGCCTTTCTCCAGTACGAGTTCGGCGACGCCCCGACCGGTGACGAGGGCTTCCTTGGCGATGTCGGTGGCCGCCGTGTACCCGATGTGCGGGTTGAGGGCCGTGACCAGGCCGATGGAGTTCTCGACGCTCGCGCGCAGCGCCGCGGTGTTGGCGGTGATGCCGTCCACACAGCGTTCGGCGAGGGTGAGGCAGGCGGCGCGCAGATGGGTGATCGACTCCGACAGGGAGTGCAGGATGATCGGCTCGAAGGCGTTGAGCTGGAGCTGTCCGGCCTCGGCGGCCATGGTGATGGTGACGTCGTTGCCGATCACCTCGAAGGCGACCTGGTTGACGACCTCCGGGATCACCGGGTTGACCTTGCCGGGCATGATGGACGAACCGGCCTGGACCGGCGGCAGGTTGATCTCGCCGAGGCCGGCGCGCGGCCCCGAGGACAGCAGCCTCAGGTCGTTGCAGCTCTTGGAGAGCTTGACGGCGACCCGCTTCAGCACGCCGGACATCTGGACGAACGCGCCGCAGTCCTGGGTGGCCTCGACCAGGTTGGCCGCGGTGACGAGGGGCAGGCCGGTGATGGCGGCGAGGTGGCGGCGGGCCGCCTCGGCGTAGCCGGCGGGCGCGTTGAGGCCGGTGCCGATCGCCGTGGCGCCCAAGTTGATCTCATGGATCAACTGGACGGCTTCGTCAAGACGGTTGCGGTCCTCGTCAATCATGACGGCATAGGCCGAGAACTCTTGACCGAGCGTCATGGGAACCGCGTCCTGCAACTGTGTACGGCCCATCTTGAGCACACTGCGGAACTCGACGGCCTTGCGGGCGAAGGAGTCCTGCAGGACGGCCATGGCCTTGAGCAGACCACGCACCGCGAAGACCGTCGCTATCTTGACGGCGGTCGGGTAGACGTCATTGGTGGACTGTCCGAGGTTGACGTCCTCGTTGGGATGCAGGTGGCCGTACTGCCCCTTGCTGTGTCCGAGCAGCTCCAGCGCCCGGTTGGCGACGACCTCGTTGGCGTTCATGTTGGTCGAGGTGCCGGCGCCCCCCTGCACGACGTCGACGACGAACTGGTCGTGCAGCTTCCCGGAGCGGATCTCCCGGCAGGCGGCGACGATGGCGGCGGCCTTCTCGGGGGCCAGCAGGCCGAGCTCCTCGTTGGCGAGGGCGGCGGCCTCCTTGACGGCGGCGAGCGCGTCGATGAGATGCGGGTAGGCGGAGATCGGCGTCCCGGTGATGGGGAAGTTCTCCGTGGCGCGCAGGGTGTGGACGCCCCAGTACGCGTCGGCGGGGACGTCCCGGTCTCCGAGCAGGTCGTGTTCGCTGCGGGTGACGGCGGCGGTCATGAGGGTGCTGCCTCTTTCTGAGGGGCGGGGTGACGGCGGTGGTGGAGGAGCGACCGGCTCGGGCGGTACGGGATGGCGTCCGCCCGAGCCGGCCGGGCACCGGCCCGGTGGTGACCGGGACGGCGGTTCATGGGCCCGGCCGCGGGAGCACGGCCGGGTGGAGCGGCCCGGCACGGCGCCGGGGCGGGCGGCACACCGCGGCCGGGCGGACCGGCGCCCCGCCCGGTCCGGACGAGGCCGGTGAACCGGCTCGCTCCAGCCTGTGCGAGCGGCGCGCCGGTGCCGCACGGGCCGTGCGGCGGGACGACCGCACGGGCGTCACGACGTCGGCGGCGGCCGGGCGCGTCAGGCGCAGGCCCGCACGGTGACCGGGTCCAGCGCGCGCACGGGGCGGACACAGCCGACCGGGACGCCGCCGCCGAGCAGCGGCTCGCCCGCGAAAGCGGTGAGCAGTGCGGGGTCGACGCCGGCCCGGGCCAGGGCCGCGGCGGTGACCGGCACCCGGGCCCGGTTCGCGCCGTCGGAGATCTTGACGGCGACG
Source organism: Streptomyces humidus (assembly GCF_014649655.1). GTDB lineage: Bacteria > Actinomycetota > Actinomycetes > Streptomycetales > Streptomycetaceae > Streptomyces > Streptomyces humidus. The sequence goes on from NZ_BMTL01000015.1 coordinate 40,911, forward strand.
GACCGGCCGTCCGGGAGGGCCGCGACCTGCACGCCCTCGAAGCCGTCCTTGGTCAGCAGGCCCGGCACGGCGCGCATCAGGGCGGCCACGTCCCGGCCGGAGCCCGAGGCCATCTCGGCGTGGTCGCGCATGGCGTCGGCCACCCGTGCCTCCGGGGTTCCGGGCGCCGCAGCGGTGATGCGGGCGGCGGCCCGGGCGAGGCCGTGCAGGGAGACGGAGAACAGCGGTGCGCCGCACCCGTCGACGGTGACCCGGGCGATCCGCTGCCCGGTGAGGTCCTCGACGATCTCGGCGATCGCCTGCTGCAGCGGATGCGCCGGGTCGAGATAGCCCTCGAGGGACCAGCCGTTGAGCGCGCAGGTGTACAGCATGGCCGCGTGCTTGCCGGAGCAGTTCTGGGCCGGCCGGGAGGGCGCGCGGCCCTCGCGTGTCCACGCGTCGCGGACCGCCGGGTCGTAGGGCATGTCCTCGACGTTGCGCAGATCGTCCTCGCCCACGCCGCCCAGCTCGAGGATCCGCCGGACCCCGGCGAGGTGGCGTTCCTCGCCGGAGTGGCTGGCTGCGGCGAGCGCGAGCAGTTCACCTTCCAGCGGCAGTCCGGCCCGGAGCATCGCGACGGCCTGGACGGGCTTGAGCGCCGAGCGCGGATACATGGCGGCCTCGATGTCGCCGAGCTGGAGCTCGACCTCACCGTCCGCGCCGAGGACGACGACGGAGCCGTAGTGGATGCCCTCGGTCACCCCGCCGCGGACGAGGTGGGCGACGGGTGCGTGGAGGGGTTCGCGGATCGTTGGGGCCTCGGCGAGGGAACTGCTGTACATCACTGCCTGATCGCTTGTGGGTTGGCGTGGGCCGGCGCCGGGGTCACGCGTCGGCCTTGGACGAGGTGCGCGCCATGTTGCGGCGGATGGCGTACCAGCCCGCCACGAGCGCGGCGACGATCAGCGGCAGGCACAGCACGGTGGTGCGTCCGGCGCCGCCGTCGGCGTACATGAGGACCAGGACCGAGGCGAGGAAGAACAGCGTCACGAGTTCGGTCCACGGGGAGCCCGGGAGGCGGTACGACGGGCGGGTCAGCTCGCCCTTCTGGGTCTTCTGCCAGAAGAGAAGGTGACAGATCATGATCATGCCCCAGGTGGAGAGGATGCCGATCGCCGCGAAGTTCAGGACGATCTCGAAGGCGTCCGCCGGGACGACGAAGTTGAGGCCGACGCCAAGGACACAGATACCGCTGGTCAGCAGGATGCCGCCGTACGGGACCTGGCTGCGGCTCATCACCGCGGTGAACTTCGGGGCGGAGCCGGACATCGCCATGGAGCGCAGGATGCGGCCGGTCGAGTACAGGCCGGAGTTGAGCGAGGACATCGCCGCGGTGAGGACGACGAGGTTCATGACCCCGCCCGCCGCCGGGATGCCGACGTTGGACAGGACCGTCACGAAGGGGCTCTCGCCGGAGGTGTACTTGTTCCACGGCAGCAGCATCGACAGCAGGACCACCGAGCCGACGTAGAACAGGCCCACGCGCCACATGATCGAGTTGATCGCCTTCGGCATGATCTTCTCGGGGTTCTCGGTCTCGCCCGCGGCGACGCCGACCAGTTCGACGGAGGCGTACGCGAAGACGACGCCCTGGATGATCAGCAGCATCGGCAGCAGGCCGTTGGGGAAGATGCCGCCGTTGTCGGTGATCAGCGACGGGCCGGGCGTGCCGCCGTCCACCGGGTGCTGGGTGACCAGCAGGAAGATCCCGATACACATGAAGATCACCAGCGCGCTGACCTTGACGATGGCGAACCAGAACTCCAGCTCCCCGAAGATCTTCACCGAGATGAGGTTCACGGTGAGGACCACGGCCAGGGCGATCAGGGCGATCACCCACTGCGGGATGTCGGAGAACATGCCCCAGTAGTGGGTGTAGGTGGCGACCGCCGTGATGTCGGCGATGCCGGTGGTGGCCCAGTTCAGGAAGTACATCCAGCCGGCCGTGTACGCGCCCTTCTCGCCCATGAACTCGCGGGCGTAGGACACGAAGGCGCCGGAGGACGGGCGGTACAGGACGAGTTCGCCGAGGGCGCGCACCACGAGGAAGGCGAATATTCCGCAGACCGCGTAGGCGATGAAGAGGGAGGGGCCGGCGTCGGCGAGCCGGCCGCCCGCGCCGAGGAAGAGGCCGGTGCCGATGGCGCCGCCGATGGCGATCATGTTGACGTGCCGGGACTTCAGCGACTTGCTGTAGCCCGCGTCTCCGGCGTCGACGTGACGGGTCGAGGTGCGCGTCTCGTCTTTGAGGTGCTGTTCGCTCACGCCTCGGGTCCGCCTTCCAGGGGAGAGTCGGCGCGCGGTGCGCGCACGATGTCGGTGAGGGTGGTCTCGACGCGGTCGAGGTGGTGGCTCATCGCCTCCACCGCGTCGGGCTCGGAACCGTCGATCAGGGCCTCGACGATCGCCCGGTGCTCGCGGTTCGACTGCTCGCGCCGGCCGCCCAGCTCGTTGAGGAAGGCCGACTGACGCGCCAGTGCGTCCCGGATCTCCTCGATGACCCGGCGGAAGACCGGGTTCTGGGCGGCTTCTGCGACAGCCAGGTGGAACAGGGTGTCCATCGCCACCCATGCGGTGGTGTCGGTCTCCCGCTCCATCCGGTCCAGCAGGTGGGCGAGGTGGTCCAGGTTCTCCGGGGTGCGGCGCAGGGCCGCGTACCCGGCGACCGGGATCTCGACGTGGCGGCGCACTTCGAGCAGGTCGCTGGCCGCGTAGTCGCCGAAGGTGGGGTCCTCGACGGTGTTGGCGACGACGAAGGTGCCCTTGCCCGTCTTGGCGACGGTCAGCCCCATGGTCTGCAGCGCTCGCAGGGCCTCCCGCAGGACGGGCCGGGACACCTCGAGGGTGCGGCAGAGCTCCGCTTCGGAGGGGAGCTTGTCGCCGATGGGGTACTCGCCGCGCTCGATGGCGCCGCGGAGGTGGGTGAGGACCGCTTCCATGGCGCTGACGCGCCGCGGGGTCCGACCACCTGTCTGGCTGTCTGACAGGTTCACGGGAGTGATACTCCGGGTGGCCGGAGGCCCCTGTCAAGACGGTCGAAAACAAAAATTCAGGGGGCGGAGCGCCTGAATGGCGACTTCCGCCCCCTGGGGGCTCCACCGGTCAGCTGTCGAGGACCCCGGTGGCGAGCAGACCGAACAGCGCGAGACCGACCACGACGCGGTAGATGACGAACGCGTTGAAGGAGTGCTTGGCGACGAACTTCAGCAGCCAGGCGATGGAGGCGTAGGCGACGACGAAGGACACGACGGTGCCGACGGCCAGGGGCGCGGCCCCCGCGCCGGTGCCCAGGGCGTCCTTCAGCTCGTAGATCCCGGCGCCGGTCAGGGCGGGGATGCCGAGGAAGAACGACAGCCGGGTGGCGGCGACCCGGTCCAGGTCGAGGATGAGCGCGGTGGACATCGTGGCGCCGGAGCGGGAGAAGCCGGGGAAGAGCAGGGCGAGGATCTGGGAGCTGCCGACCAGCATCGCGTCCTTGAACGAGGTGTCGTCCTCGCCGCGCTTGTGCCGGCCCATCTGGTCGGCCGCCCACATCACCGCACTGCCGACGATCAGCGAGCCCGCGACCACCCACAGCGAGGCCAGCGGCCCTTCGATCAGCGGCTTGGCAGCGAGGCCCACGACGACGATCGGGATGGTCGCGTAGATCACCCACCAGGCGAACTTGTAGTCGTGCTGGTGGCGCTCCTCGCGGTCGCGCAGTCCCCTGAACCAGGCCGACACGATCCGCACGATGTCCTTGCGGAAGTACACGAGCACCGCGGCGATCGCCCCGACCTGGATGACTGCGGAGAAGCCGACGACGGCGTCGTCGTCGACCGGGATGTTCATCAGGCCTTCGGTGATCTTCAGATGTCCGGTCGAGGAGACGGGGAGGAACTCGGTCACTCCCTCGACGGCTCCGAGGACGACGGCTTGGCCGACGGAGATGGCGCTCATGGAATCCAGTTCTGAGGAGAGGAATCGGTCGACAGCGTTGTAGACGGTCCGGTGTCGTACACAGTCCTACCAGGCCCGCAGCAGGCCGGAGGCAGCCCCGATTCTCTTACGGCCACACCCACTGGCCCAGCGCCACCCCCGCGGACGCCGCCCCCAGACCCGCCGCCACGCTCGCGACGACGTTGACGGCGGCGTAGAGGCCCGCGCCGGTCTCGGTCAGCCGCAGTGTCTCGTAGGAGAACGTGGAGTACGTCGTCAGCGCCCCGCACAGGCCCGTCCCCAGGAACAACCGCAGGTCGGGGGCAACGCCGGCCGCGCCGGTCAGCGTGCCGAGCACCAGGCATCCGACGACGTTGACGACGAAGGTGCCCCAGGGGAACACCGAGTCGTGCCGGGACTGCACCGTGCGGTCGGTCAGATACCGCAGCGGGGCGCCGATCATCCCGCCCACGACGACCACCAGCCAGTTCACAACCAGTTCTTACCCTTCGTGCCCGAATCGCCCTGGTTCTCGTCGCGGCCCACGTACCTGATCACCTCGCAGGGATCGAGGGTGACCATCCCTTCCGTGACCAGTTCGTCGAGCTGGGGCAGGAAGGCCCGCACCCGGTCCTCGGTGTCCACGACGACCACCGCCACCGGCAGGTCCTCGCTGAGCGAGAGCAGCCGGGAGGTGTGGATGCGCGAGGACGCGCCGAAGCCCTCGATGCCGCGGAAGACGCTGGCGCCGGCGAGACCGGCCGCGTGGGCGCGGTGCACGATCTCCGTGTACAGGGGTTTGCGGTGCCAGGTGTCGTTCTCGCCGATGAGGACGGTCAGCCGCAGGGCGCTGCCGGTCAGCCTGGTCATCGCTGCCTCCACAGGAGAACGCGGCGGGTCGCCATGGCAGCGAGCCACACCGCGAAGAGGGCCGCGAACAGGGTCGCGGCGAGGTAGGTCAGGGCCGTGCCGGGGCGGCCCTCGCCGAGCAGCCCGCGGATGTCGACGGCGTACGTCGAGAAGGTCGTGAAGCCGCCGAGCACGCCGGTGCCGAGGAAGGGGCGCACCAGCCGGTGGGCGGTCACCGCCTCGGTGATCAGCACCAGGAACACGCCGATCACCGCGCAGCCGACGACGTTCACCCAGAGCGTGGTCCAGGGGAATCCGCCCGTCCTCGTGGGCCACCACAGCGAGGCGGCGTAGCGGGCGGCGGCGCCGATGCCGCCTCCGGCGGCCACGACGGCGACCACGGGGAGCTGCCCGGGCCCGCCGCTCGCGCGCGGGGCGCCGGTGCGAAGGCTCCCGGCCTCCGGAGCTTTCATGTCGTACCTCTCCCGCCCGGTCCGGGGCCACCGCACCTCTTCGGAGTGATCACGGCCGGGCACCAGCGTAACCCCGTCCCACGCGGCCGCAGGGGACTCGCGGACCGCCGGCCCCGCTCCGGGAGGCTGCCCGGAAGCAGCCGGCCGCCGGTGTCGCGGACGCCGGTGACCACGCGGGATGCGGAACGCCGGCGGATGGCGGGAAAGACGGGCCGGGGCCCGCCCGCGCGCTGCGGACGGGCCCCGCCCTGTCGGGCCGACGTCTCAGCGGTGGCTGAACCACGCCATGGAGGAAAGGGCCCTGTCGTCGTATCCGAACAGCGCCTGGTTCTCCCAGCCGTTGCCGGAGGCGGCGTCGGCCGGGTCCCAGCCGTTGCCGGCGACGGCGGTCCAGGTCGCCTCCCAGTAGAAGACGCCGAGGCCGCGGCCGTTCGGGACGGCCTCCACGATGTCGGCGACGGTGTTCATCCAGGCGAGCTGACCGGCGGCGGTCGCCGGGTAGCCGGTGACCAGCTCACCCGTGGTGTCGATCTGGTTGACGAGGGAGTCGTCGCTGTCGAGACGGAAGGGGTAGGCCGTCTCGGCCACGAAGACGGGCTTGGCGTAGCGGGAGGCCACGTCGTCCAGGGTGGCCTGGGCGGCGGCCACGGAGCCGTGCCAGTAGCCGTAGTACGACAGGCCGATCACGTCGTAGTCGACGCCGTAGGTCCTGGCGTTGTCGAACCACCAGCGCACGGCGCCGTCGTCGCCGGCGTTCGCCAGGTGCAGCGCGACCCGGGTACCGGAGGAGACCGCCTTCACGGCGCTGTAGCCGGAGTTGACGAGCCCGGCGAGCTGCGGCCAGTTGTCCGTGGAGCCCTCGGACCACAGCATGCCGCCGTTGATCTCGTTGCCGACCTGGACCATGTCCGCCGTCGTGCCCTGGGACTTGAGGGCGTTGAGGACGTCGTAGGTGTGCTGGTAGACGTCCGTCTTCAGCTGACTGTAGGAGTGGCCGGACCAGGCGGCGGGCTTGGTCTGCTTGCCCGGGTCGGCCCAGGTGTCGGAGTAGTGGAAGTCGACCAGCAGCTTCATGCCGGCGGCCTTGATCCGCTTGGCCATGGCCAGCACGTGCGCCTTGTCGTTGTAGCCGTCCGCGGGGTTCACCCACACCTTGAGGCGCGCGTAGTTCATCCCCGCGTTCTTCAGGATGGCGACCGCGTCGCCGGTGGAACCGGAGGCGGTCCTGTAGACGCCGCCCTTGGCCTCGCTCTTGGCGAGGGAGGAGATGTCCGCGCCCTTGACGGACAGACCGGTGGAGCCCGAACCGAAGGTCAGGTCGTCGACATTGATCCAGTTGCCGGCGTTCGCGTCACTGTTGATGCTGATGGTGCACTGGTTGTTGGTGACGTTGACCGACGTGACGATCCGTACCCAACTGCTGGACGACACCGGCAGGTCGGTGCGCTGCTCGGCGCTGCCGCAGTTCTTCAGTGCCAGGTACGCGGCTTTCTGGCCGCCGCCGGAGCGCACCCAGGCGGTGAGCTTGTAGGCGCCGTTGGGGAGGCCGGACAGGTACTGGTACGTCTCGACCTTGTAGGCGGAGGCCGACCAGTGCGAGAGGCGGTAGCTCCCGCCGTGGCCGCCGGACTCGGTGAAGGAGGCGGAGTTCTGGCCGGCCGCCGAGTACGTCGACCAGCCGGCCGGTGTCGCGGTGCCGGTCGCGTCGCTCTCGAAGCCGCCGTTGGCCAGGGTGGTGGCCGCCTGCGCGGTCTGCGCGGGCAGGGCGGTGAGAGCGAGCCCGGCGGCGAGCGGCAGCAGCAGGGCCCTGAGGGTGCGTCTGGGATGGAACATCGTCGTCCGTCGTCCCTTCGACGTGATGGGTTGGGGTTCCCTCGTGGGGGTGAGGGCCCCCTCCGCCCGCGGCTCGCGGCTCCACGGGCGAAGAGGGAGTCGGCTCAGCCGTCGAGTCTCACGACCCGGACGGCTCCGGCCGGGACCGCCAGGCGGCCCGCGGCGCGTTCGCCCGTCAGCAGCTCGGTGCCGGACGTCTCCAGCGGCACCTTGGCGTCGACGGCGGTGTGGTTGATCGCGAAGAGGTAGCTGCCCGTCCCGCCGGAGCGGCGCACGACCTCGACGTCGCGCGGCAGATCGGCGCGCGGTGCGATCCCCGCGTCCTGCGCGGCCCGGGCGAGCAGCGCGTCCAGGCCCTCCTGGCCGAGGCGTGTGGAGACGTACCAGGCCGCGCCCTCGCCGAGACGGTGCCGGGTGACGGCGGGGTGGCCGGCGGCGAGTCCGTCCACGTACGTCCAGACGGTCTCGGCGCCGCGCGGCACCACGAACTCCGTCCAGACGTCGCCGCCGAGCCCGCATCCGTCGGGGCCCGTGAGCCGCACGCTCTCGCCCTGGAGCAGCGGGGAGAACTCCTCGACGGTCAGGCCGAGGACGTCCCGCAGCGCCCCCGGACAGGCCCCTTCGTGGACGGCGTCGTGCTCGTCGACGATGCCCGAGAAGTACGACACCACCAGGGTGCCGCCGTTCTCCACGTACGCCCGGAGGTTGTCCGCGGCCGCCTCGGTCATCAGGTAGAGGGCGGGCGCGACGACCAGCGGGTACGCCGACAGATCGGTCTCGGGGTGGGCGAAGTCCACGGTGAGGTGGCGGTCGTAGAGGGCCTCGTAGAAGGCGTCGGCGCGCTCGCGCGCGTCGGCGTCCTCGCTGGGGCGCCAGGCGAGGTTCTGCGCCCACCAGGAGTGCCAGTCCCACAGGACCGCCACGTCGGCCTCGGTGCGGGTGCCGCGCAGGGCGGCGAGGGAGTCGAGCGAGGCGCCGAGCTCGACGACCTCGCGCCACACACGCGTGTCGGTGCCACCGTGCGGGACCATCGCCGAGTGGAACTTCTCGGCGCCGCGCCGGGACTGCCGCCACTGGAAGAACATGGCGCCCTCGGAGCCGCGGGCCACGTGCGCCAGTGAGTTGCGGGCCATCTGGCCGGGGGCCTTGGCGGGGTTGCGCGGCTGCCAGTTGATCCCCGAGGTGGAGTGCTCCAGCAGGATCCAGGGCGCTCCGGCGCCGACGGAGCGGGTGAGGTCGGCGGCCATCGCGAGGTTGACGTGGGTACGGCGGCCGTCGGTGATCAGGTAGTGGTCGTTGGTGACGATGTCGACCTCACGGCCCCAGGCCCAGTAGTCGACGGAGTCGCACTGGCTGAGGGCGGTCATGAAGTTGGTCGTCACCGGGACGCCGGGGGCGAGGCGGTGCAGGATGTCCCGCTCCGCGCAGAAGTTCTCGCGCATGGTGGCGTCGGCGAACCGTTTGTAGTCCAGGGCCTGGCCCGGGTTGCCGACGGTCGGGGTGGCGCGCGGCGGGTTGACGTCCTCGAAGCTCGCGTAGCGCTGGCCCCAGAAGGCGGTTCCCCAGGCCGCGTTGACCACGTCGACCGTGCCGTACGTCGTCGCCAGCCAGCGGCGGAAGTGGGCGGCGCAGGAGTCGCAGTAGCAGGCGGAGACAGGGACGCCGTACTCGTTGTGCACGTGCCACATCGCCAGCGCCGGGTGGTCCGCGTACCGCTCGGCGAGGCGCGTGGTGATGTTCGCCGCGGCGGCGCGGTAGTCCGCGTTGCTGTGGCAGATCGCGCCGCGGGAACCGAACTCGTGGCGTACGCCCTCGGCGGTGACGGGCAGGGCCTCGGGATGGTCGCGGTAGAACCACACGGGCGGGACGACGGTGGGCGTGCCCAGGTCGACGCGGATGCCGTTCTCGTGCAGCAGGCCGAGGACACGGTCGAGCCAGCCGAAGTCGTACTCGCCCGGCGCGGGCTCCAGCAGCGCCCAGGAGAAGATCCCGACGCTGACCATGGTGACGCCTGCCTCCCGCATCAGCCGGACGTCGTCCTGCCAGACGGTTTCCGGCCACTGCTCGGGGTTGTAGTCCCCCCCGAAGGCGAGCCTGGCGAGGCCCCTGGGGCTGGTCTCCGGCATGGATGTCTCCTGATTATTTCGATCATTTGGGAACGTGCACACACAGCAGCGGCGTTCGATGCCCAACATAACCGCACAGCAACAACCATTGACAAGTGTCCGGGATGTTTCTCTACTGTGAACGCTCACAGACAGCATGACGGGGCCCCGCGCGACGGTCGGGGCCCCGGTCGTGCCATTCGCATGGCAGGTTTCCGCATCGGGCGGAGACCCAGGTCAGGGGAGAGATCCATGCCCAACACGAAGCGTCGGCGGCTCCTTGTCCGAGGCGCGGCGTCCGCCCTCGCCATCACCCTCGGCGCCACCGCACTCGCCGCCTGCGGCTCGTCCGACGACGACGGCGGCACCGCGTCCGGCCCTGTCTCGCTCACCTACTGGACGTGGACGCCCGGCATGGACAAGGTCGTGGACCTGTGGAACAAGGGCCAGGGCAAGAAGGACCGGATCACCGTCACGGTGAAGAAGCAGGCGTCCGGCGACACCCTGATCACCAAGATCCTCACCGCGCACAAGGCCGGCAAGGCCCCGGACCTGGTGCAGGCCGAGTACCAGGCGCTGCCGACGCTGGTCAGCAATGACGCGCTGGCGGACATAGCGAAGAACGTCGGGGACGCGAGAGCCAAGTTCGCCGACGGCGTCTGGCAGCAGACGACGCTCGGCACGGACGCCGTCTACGCCGTGCCGCAGGACATCGGCCCGATGATGTTCTACTACCGCGCGGACCTCTTCAAGAAGTACGGCCTGACGGTCCCCGCCACCTGGGAGCAGTTCGCCGAGACCGCGCGCGCACTGAAGAAGAAGTCCCCCGGCACGGACCTGACCACGTTCTCCGCCAGCGACTCGGGCCTCTTCGCGGGCCTCGCCCAGCAGGCCGGCGCCAAGTGGTGGACCACCTCCGGGGACAAGTGGAAGGTCGCCATCGACGACGCGGCCACCAAGAAGGTCGCCGACTTCTGGGGCGGCCTCGTCAAGGAGGGCGCCGTCGACAACCAGCCCATGTACACCCCGGCCTGGAACAAGGCGCTCGACACCGGCAAGCAGATCGCCTGGGTCTCCGCCGTGTGGGCCCCCGGCACCCTGACCACCGCCGCGCCCGACACCAAGGGCAAGTGGGCCATGGCCCCGCTCCCCCAGTGGTCCGACGGCGAGAACGTCACCGGCAGCTGGGGCGGCTCCTCCACCGCGGTGACGACGGACTCGAAGCACAAGGAGGCCGCCGCGAAGTTCGCCGCCTGGCTGAACACCGACGGCGACGCCCTGAACGCGCTGGCCAAGGAGGGCGGCATCTACCCCGCCTCCACCTCCGCCCAGCTCAGCGGCGCCTTCACCACCCCGCCGGACTTTTTCTCGAACCAGGCGGACTTCTACGCCCTGGCCGCCAAGATCGCCAGGACGACGGCGCCCTCGGCCTGGGGCCCGAACGTGAACGTGGCCTACACGACCTTCAACGACGCCTTCGGCGCCGCCGCCAAGGACAGGTCGGACTTCTCCGCCGCCCTGGCGAAGATGCAGTCGGCCACCGTCGCCGACATGAAGAAGCAGGGCTTCGAGGTCTCCGAGTGACCACCGCACACCGCCGGAAGTCGTACGGGGTCAAGGGAGCCCCGTACGGCTTCCTCCTCCCGGCGACGATCCTCTTCGCCCTGTTCTTCGCGCTGCCCATCGGGTACGCGGTCTGGCTCAGCCTCCACAAGGTGCGCGTCGTCGGGCTCGGCCTGGGCTCGGGCGCCCGCAGCGAGGTCTGGGCCGGCGTCGAGAACTACACCGACGCCTTCACCGACAGCGAGCTGCTCGACGGCGCGCTGCGCGTCCTCGGCTACGGCTGCATCGTCGTCCCGGTGATGCTCGGCCTGGCACTGCTGTTCGCGCTGATGCTCGACTCCGACCGGGTGCGGCTCGCCCCGTTCACCCGGCTCGCGATCTTCCTGCCGTACGCCATCCCGGGCGTCGTGGCCGCGCTGCTGTGGGGCTTCCTCTACCTGCCGGACGTCAGCCCCTTCTACTACGTCCTCCAGAAGCTGGGCATGCCGCAGCCCGACCTGCTGGACGGCGGCCCGCTGTACCTCGCCCTGTCGAACATCGCGATCTGGGGCGGCACCGGCTTCAACATGATCGTCATCTACACCGCGCTGCAGGCCGTCCCGGCCGAGGTGTACGAGGCGGCGAAGCTGGACGGCGCCACCCCGCTGCAGATCGCGCTGAGGATCAAGATCCCGATGGTGGCGCCCTCGCTGGTGCTGACCTTCTTCTTCTCGATCATCGCCACGCTCCAGGTGTTCAGTGAACCGACCACCCTCAAGCCCCTCACCAACTCCGTGTCCACGACCTGGAGTCCGCTGATGAAGGTGTACCGGGACGCGTTCGGCACCGGGGACGTCCACCAGGCGGCCGCCGAGGCCGTGATCATCGCCCTCGCCACGCTGGTGCTGTCCTTCGGCTTCCTGCGGGGCGCGAACCGTCGCAACAAGCAGGAGGCAGCGCGATGAGTTCTCTTGCCGTCCACCAGGTCCCGTCGGCGGCCGGCGCCACGGGCGCGGCCCGCGGCCGTCCGCCGCTGCGCCGCCGGATCGCGCTGGTCCCCACCCTCACCCTGCTGCTGGGGGCGCTCTACTGCCTGCTCCCGGTGGCCTGGGTGGTGATCGCGTCCACCAAGTCCGGGCGCGAACTGTTCACCACGTTCACGTTCCTGCCGGGCACGGGCTTCGCCGACAACCTCAGGGACCTCGACGCCTACCGCGACGGCGTCTACTGGCAGTGGATGGGCAACTCCGCCCTCTACGCCGGTCTGGGCGCGCTGCTGTCGACGTGCGTGTCGGCGTTCAGCGGATACGCGCTGGCGACGTACCGCTTCCGAGGCCGCGAGACGATGTTCAACATCCTGCTGGCGGGCGTGCTGATGCCGCCGATCATCCTCGCCGTTCCGCAGTACCTGCTGATGGCGAAGGCGGGCCTCACCGACTCGTACTGGGCCGTGCTGCTGCCGCAGGTCCTCTCCCCCTACGGGGTCTACCTCGCGCGCATCTACGCCGCGGCGGCCGTCCCGGACGACGTGGTGGAGGCCGGGCGGATGGACGGGGCGAGCGAGTGGCGGATCTTCACCCGGATCGCCCTGCCGATGATGGTCCCGGGGCTGGTCACGGTGTTCCTGTTCCAGTTCGTGGCCGTGTGGAACAACTTCCTGCTGCCGTACATCATGCTGAGCGACGACGAGAAGTTCCCGATCACCCTCGGCCTGTTCACCCTCCTCGAACAGGGCGCCAACACCCCGGCGCTGTACACGCTGGTGATCACCGGCGCGTTCCTCGCGGTGATCCCGCTCGTGGCGCTCTTCCTGGTCGTCCAGCGGTTCTGGAGCCTGGATCTGCTCTCCGGAGCCGTAAAGTCGTGACCATGAACCATGGGGCCGGGGGCCGGCGCAGACCGCCGACCATCCACGACGTGGCGCGGGAGGCGGGCGTCTCGCGCGGCACCGTCTCGCGCGTGCTCAACGGCGGGCACTACGTCAGTCCGACCGCGGCCGAGGCGGTCAACGCCGCCATCCGCAGAACGGGTTACGTCGTGAACCGGCACGCCCGCTCACTGATCACCGGCCGTTCCGACTCCGTGGGCTTCCTGCTGACGGAGCCGCAGGAGCGGTTCTTCGAGGACCCCAACTTCAACGTGCTGCTGCGCGGCTGCACCCAGGCGCTGGCCGCGCACGACGTCCCCCTGCTGCTGATGCTGGCCGGGACCGAGGACGAGCGGCGGCGCATCACGCGGTACATCACCGCCGGGCACGTCGACGGGGTGCTGCTGGTCTCCAGTCACTCCGGCGACCCGATCGCGACGGAGCTGCGCGAGGCGGGCGTGCCGCTGGTCGCGTGCGGCAAGCCGATCGGGATCGGGTCCAAGGTGAGCTACGTGGCCGCCGACGACCGCGACGGCGCCCGGGACATGGTGCGCCATCTGCTCGCGCAGGGCCGTCGGCGCGTCGGCGTGGTCACCGGGCCGCTGGACACCCCCGGCGGTGTGGAGCGGCTGGCCGGCTACCGGGAGGTGCTCGCCGAGGCGGGCGTCGCGTACGACGAGCGGATCGTGGTCTCCGGCGACTACAGCCGGGCCAGCGGCGAGGCGGGCGCGGAGCGGCTGCTGGCGCAGGCGCCGGACCTCGACGCGGTGTTCGTGGCGTCCGACCTGATGGCGCAGGGCGTGCTCACGGCGCTGCACCGGGCGGGCCGGCGGGTGCCGGAGGACGTCGCGGTGGGCGGTTTCGACGACTCCCCCGCGGCGACCGCGGCCAGCCCGTCCCTCACCACCATCCGCCAGCCCTGGGACCGCATCAGCAGCGAGATGGTCCGGGTGCTGCTCGCCCAGATCGGGGGCGAGGATCCTGCCGCGGTGATCCTGCCGACGGAGCTGGTCAAGCGCGAGTCGACCTGAGGGGCGCCGCCGCCCGCCCGGGCCCCCGAGCGGCGGCGCCCGCCTCGCGCCCCTCGGGTCCGCCGCGGCACGCGCCCACGTGGCGGCCCCGTGCGAAGCGACGGGGCCGGCGAGGTGGGTTCCTGCGTCGGTTCGGCCCAACCGGTCAGGATCGGAGAAGCCGTCCGGCCCTTCCCCGGCCTAGCGTGAGACGTGCGAGCACACGGACGTGTTCGTACGCACCGCACACCGAGGAGAACGCCATGGCAGCCGGCCTGCAGACCGTCATCTACCCCGTCAAGGACCTCGACCGGGCCAAGGCCCTGTTCAGCGCGCTGCTGGAGGTCGAGCCGTACGCCGACGAGCCCTATTACGTCGGCTTCAAGGCCGCAGGCCAGGACGTCGGTCTCGACCCCAGCGGGCACGCCAAGGGCATGACCGGGCCCGTTCCCTACTGGCACGTCACGGATCTGCGCGAGCGGCTCGCGGCGCTGCTGGCGGCGGGCGCGGAGCTGCTGGAGGACGCCCATGACGTCGGCGGCGGCAGGCTGATCGCCTCCGTGAAGGACGCCGACGGCAACCTGGTGGGGCTGCTCCAGGATCCTGCCGCCTGAGCACGGTCCGCCGTCCGCCCGCACCACACTGGTTGCACCTTCAACGAATTGCCGGTCGGTGTTACCGTGCGGGTATGGCAGCGAAGACGGCCGGGGCGGGCCTCGAGGAGCGGTGGCGGGACATCCTGTCGGTGCACGCGCGCACGATGTGCCAGATCGATCGGGCGCTCCATCCGCACGGCCTCGGCGCGAGCGACTTCGAGGTCCTCGACGTCCTCGCCTCCGAGGCGCCCCGGGAAGGCGACCGGTGCCGGGTGCAGAACCTCGTCGGACGGGTGCATCTCAGCCAGAGCGCGCTGTCCCGGCTCATCGGCCGCCTGGAGAAGGAAGGCCTGGTGGAGCGGTCAGTCTGCAGAGAGGACCGACGCGGGGTGTACGTCGCCCTGACCGGCAAGGGCCGTGACCTGCACGCCGAAGTGCTGCCGCTGCAGCGGCAGGTGCTGGAACGGACGCTGAGCGGGTCCTGATCCCGGCGACCGTCGGCCCCTGGCCCGCTGCGGCCAGGGGCCGCCGCCGGTTTCCGGCCGCCCCGGCGTCGCGGGCCGTCGAGAGGCGCGTCCCGCCGGAGCGCGGGGCGCTGCCCGCTCCGGGCGGGACCGCGTGCCGGAGGCGCGCGGTCCCCCGTCTCCCGCCGTGCCTCAGCGGACGAGCAGGGTACGCACCCCTTCCGAGGTCAGCGTCAGCGGGTGGTCGCCGGCCGCGTCGATGGAGAGGGAGAGCTCTCCGCTCGGCCACTGCGCGGCGAGCGCGGCGAGCGGCACCAGACGGTAGCGGTCGATCTCCGGCAGCAGGTCGGCCATCTCCGGCTCGGACGTGAACACCGGCACCACGGGCGCGCCCCCGGGCTGTTCCAGGACGGGCAGGGCGACCGTGGTCGGGTCGGTGACGTCCTCGTCGGTGGCGTCCTCCGGCACCGGGACGAGCACGTCGCAGTGCGCGAGCGTGTCCAGTGCGACGGTGTTCTCGGTGTCCTGGGCCAGCGCGTCCAGCGCGAGCGCGGCGGGATTGTTCGAGCGGTCGTGCGCGGGTGTCTCCATGGAAGCTCCCTGGTAGCGACGGTCCGCCTCGCGTACCCGACCCTGCGCGGCTCAATCCCCCGGCCGGGCGGGAGCGCCTCGTCGTCCGCCTCCCGCGACGGCCGGACCGCGGCCCGGAGCGGGCGCCGGGCACCGGGCGCCGCTCCATGACATGTGCCTCTCAGCCGCACCGGCGGCTCGTGCCTCGGCTCCGGGCGCCAGGGTCCCCTGGACGTTCCGGAGCCGGGTGGTCACGGCAGGTGACGGCGGGCCGACTCGTTCTCCTGGGCCATCCGCCTGAGCGCCATCAGCGCGGGCTCGAGGAGGACGGTCAGCAAAAGGGCACGCTCGGCAGCCTCCAACGGGTCGTCGAGTCCGTCGAGTTGGTCGAGATCGAGGACGGCGGTGCGCTCGGCGAGCCGTGCGTACGGCAGGAGGGTGTGCAGATCGAGCGGGAGGCCGAGGGCGCGCAGGGAGCCGAGGGTCTCGGCGAGGACGGCGCGCGCGGGCGCCGCGTCGTGCACGCACCACTCCAACTCCTGGACGAGTGCGGCGACTTCGGCCGACTCGGCCGATTCGGCGGCGCCCTCGGCGGGCTTCCCGCCCACCTGGACGGAGCCCAGGGCCACCCCGAGCAGAAGGTGGGTGTCGTCCGCGTGTTCCGTGAGGGCGTCGAGCACTTCCCGAGTGGCGCCGACCGACAGACCGCGCACGCCGGTGAGCGCACGGATCAGCCGAAGCCGGTGCAGGTGCTGGTCGTCGTACTCGGCCTGGGTCGCGGCCGTCTGACGGCCCGGCGGGAGGAGTCCCTCACGGAGGTAGTACTTGATCGTCGTCACGGAGACGCCGCTACGGCGGCTCAGTTCGGAGATGCGCATGCGATCGGCTCCGGTTCGCTGTTCGGCCTTGCCCCGACTATTGGATACCTCTACTCTCCAATATAGAGAGCAGAGGTATCCAATGTTCCCATGTGCGTCACCGGAGAGAAGGCATCCGTCATGACCCTGTCCGAGAAGAGCCCGGTCCTCGACGAGGCCGCCGCCCCGCCGCCCGCGCGCCGTCGCATACCTCTGTGGCTCGCGATCGTCGCCGCGAGCGTGCCGATGTTCATGGTCGCGCTCGACAACCTCGTCGTCTCGACGGCCCTGCGCACCCTGGCCGTCGACCTGCGGGCGGACACACAGGAACTCCAGTGGTTCGTCAACGCGTACGTGCTCAGCTTCGCCTGTCTGCTCATGACCGGCGCCGCGCTCGGCGACCGGTTCGGGCGGCGGCGGGTCTTCGTGGCCGGCATCGCGGTGTTCACCCTGGCCTCCGTCGGCTGCGGCCTGGCCGACACCAGCGCCCAGCTGATCGCCTTCCGCACGGTCCAGGGGTTCGGCGCGGCGGCCGTCATGCCCCTGTCGCTGACGCTGCTCTCCCAGGCCGTCCCGGACCGGCTGCGCGGCATGGCGCTGGGCGTGTGGTCCGGGATCAGCGGTCTGGCCGTGGCGATGGGCCCGGTGGTCGGTGGCGCGGTCGTCGACGGCCTGGACTGGCGGTGGATCTTCTGGATCAACGTGCCGGTGTGCGTGATCGCGATCCCGCTGGTGCTGTTCGCCCTGCGGGAGAGCTCGCTGCCCGGCGTCCGGCTCGATCTCGTGGGCATGGTGCTCGCCGCGGCCGGCCTGTGCGCGGCGGTGTGGGCGATCGTGCACGGCGAGCCGGACGGCTGGACGTCGGCGAAGGTGCTGGGCGCGTTCGCGGCGGGCGTGGCGCTGCTGGCCGCGTTCGTCGCCTGGGAGGCGCGGACTCCGGCGCCGATGCTGCCGCTGTCGTTCTACCGGGCGCGGTCCTTCACCCTCACCAACGTCGTCTCGGCGACCATGTACTTCGGCGTCTTCGGCTCCTTGTTCCTGCTGGCCCAGTACCTCCAGATCGTGCCCGCGCGCACCCCGCTGGAGGCCGGCGTGCGCACCCTGGCCTGGACGCTGATGCCGATGTTCGTCGCCCCCGTCGCCGGACTGCTGACGGACAGGGTGGGCGGCGGCCGGCTGATGGCCCTGGGCCTGCTCCTCCAGGGAGTCGGCCTGGGCTGGATCAACCTGGTCTCCGGCGTCGACACGGAGTACTCCTCACTGGTCGCACCGATGATCGTGGCCGGCGCCGGCATGGGCCTCGTGTTCGCCCCGACGGCGGCGGTCGTGCTCGGCTCGGTCCCCCGGCACCACGCGGGCAAGGCGTCCGGCGCCAACACGACCGTCCGTGAGATCGGCGGCGCCCTCGGCATCGCCGTGCTGAGCACGGTGTTCGTGGCCCACGGCAGCACACGGGACCCGCAGCAGTTCGTGGACGGGCTGCATCCCGCGGTGTGGATCGGCGTCGCGGTGGTGTTCGCCGGAGCCCTGTGCGCCCTCGGCATCCCTCGCCGCAACAGCCTTCCGGCCGGTCCTGACACCCTCTGACCGACCGGCCCGGCGGGCGCTTCCGCAGCCCTCGCCCCGACCCCCGCCCAGGCCGTCCACCTGGGCGCCCTCCCCCCGGCGTCTCCGCTCGCACGCCCCCTCCGCACGCCCCCGCACACCTGAGCGGGGGCCCGCTTGAATGATCAGAAATCCCTAGGGTTAGCATATGAGCGCCACCTAGCTCGAAAGATAGGCCCGTGACGCTCAACGACGATTCGTTCACTGACTGGAAGAACCGCGAGGAGATCGCGGAGTCGATGATCCCGATGATCGGGAAGCTGCACCGCGAACGGGACGTGACCGTCCTGCTGCACAGCCGCTCCCTGGTGAACAAGTCGGTGGTCAGCATCCTCAAGACCCACCGCTTCGCCCGGCAGATCGCGGGCGAGGAGCTCTCGGTCACCGAGACGCTGCCGTTCCTGGAGGCCCTCACCACCCTCGACCTCGGTCCGGCCCAGATCGACATCGGCATTCTCGCCGAGAGCCACCGGGCCGACGACCGCGGACTGTCGGTGCTGGACTTCACCGCCGAGGCCGTCGCCGGCGCCACGGGCGCGAACAAGATCGACCGGCGCGAGCCGCGCGACGTCGTGCTGTACGGCTTCGGCCGCATCGGCCGGCTCGTCGCCCGGCTGCTGATCGAGAAGTCCGGCTCCGGCAACGGTCTGCGGCTGCGCGCCATCGTGGTGCGCGGCGGCGGGACCCGGGCCGCCGACGATCTCGTCAAGCGGGCGTCCCTGCTGCGCCGTGACTCCGTGCACGGCCAGTTCCAGGGCACGATCACGGTCGACGAGGCCACCAGCCGCATCATCGCCAACGGCAACGAGATCACGGTCATCTACGCCGACGACCCGTCCGAGGTCGACTACACGGCATACGGCATCGACAACGCCATCCTGATCGACAACACCGGCAAGTGGCGGGACCGCGAGGGCCTCTCCCAGCACCTGCGGCCCGGCATCGACAAGGTGGTGCTGACCGCGCCCGGCAAGGGCGACGTCCCCAACATCGTGCACGGCGTCAACCACGACACGATCAAGCCGGACGAACAGATCCTGTCCTGCGCCTCCTGCACCACCAACGCGATCGTCCCGCCGCTGAAGGCGATGAACGACGAGTACGGGGTGGAGCGCGGCCATGTGGAGACCGTCCACTCGTTCACCAACGACCAGAACCTGCTGGACAACTACCACAAGGCCGACCGGCGGGGGCGTTCGGCACCGCTGAACATGGTCATCACCGAGACCGGCGCCGCTTCCGCGGTCGCCAAGGCGCTTCCCGACCTCAAGGCGCCGATCACCGGGAGTTCGATCCGCGTCCCGGTGCCGGACGTCTCGATCGCGATCCTCAGCCTGCGGCTCGGCCGTGAGACGGACCGCGAGGAGGTCCTCGAGTACCTGCGCGGGGTCTCGCTGACCTCGCCGCTGCGGCGCCAGATCGACTTCACCACGGCGCCGGACGCGGTCTCCATGGACTTCATCGGCTCGCGCCACGCCTCGATCATCGACGCCGGCGCCACCAAGGTCGACGGCGACAACGCGATCCTCTACCTCTGGTACGACAACGAGTTCGGCTACTCCTGCCAGGTCGTCCGCGTCGTCCAGCACGTCTCGGGCGTGGAGTACCCGACGTACCCGGCGACGAGCCTCTGACCGGGGCACTCGACGGCGCCGAACGGCGGGGGCGGGACACTCGTCGAGTGTCCCGCCCCCGCCGTTCGCGGATCCGTCAGGCGGAGGTCTCCGGGCGGCCGGGCTCGGCCCAGTGGGTGTGGAACGCGCCGGGACGGTCGGTGCGGCCGTAGGTGTGCGCGCCGAAGTAGTCACGCTGGCCCTGCAGCAGGGCGGCGGGAAGCCGCCCCGCGCGCAGCGTGTCGTAGTGGGCGAGCGCGGCCGAGAAGGCCGGCACCGGGATGCCGCGGCGGGCGGCGGAGGCCACGGTCTCGCGCCAGGGCACCTGCGCGTCGGTGATCTCCATGGCGAACTCCATCTCCCCGAGCAGGCTGACCAGCTCCGGGTCGGCCGCGTACGCGGCGCGGATGCGGTCGAGGAACGAGGCCCGGATGATGCAGCCGCCACGCCAGATCCGGGCGACCGCGCCCAGGTCGATCTTCCAGCCGAACTCTCCGGCCGCGTCCTGGATCATCTTCCAGCCCTGGTCGTAGGCGATGACCTTCGAGGCGTACAGGGCGTGCTCGACCTGCGAGGTGAACCGCGAGGCCTCGGTGCGGCTGAGCGGGGGCGTGGTGCCGCCGGGGAGCCCTGCGTAGGCGGCGCGCAGTTCGCGCTGGCCGGAGGCGGCCCGGGCGAACGTGGCCTGGGCGATGGCGGTGACCGGAGAGCCGAGGTCCAGGGCGGTCTGCACGGTCCAGCGGCCGGTGCCCTTCTGGCCGGCGGCGTCGACGACGATATCGACGAAGGCACTCCCGGTGTCCGCGTCGGTGTGGGCGAGCACCTCGGCGGTGATCTCGATCAGGTAGGAGCCGAGGCGGCCCTCGTTCCAGGTCCGGAAGATGTCGGCGATCTCGGCCGGGGTGTAGCCGGCGACCTGGCGCAGCAGGTCGTAGGCCTCGGCGATGAGCTGCATGTCGGCGTACTCGATGCCGTTGTGCACCATCTTGACGAAGTGCCCGGCGCCGTCGGTGCCGATGTGGGTGGCGCAGGGCTCGCCGTCCACCTTCGCGCTGATGGACTCGAACATCGGGCCGAGGACGTCGTACGACTCGGAGGAGCCGCCGACCATGACGGCCGGCCCGTTCAGCGCGCCCTCCTCGCCGCCGGAGACGCCGGCGCCGACGAAGTGCAGCCCGCGCTCGCGCAGGGCCTCCTCGCGGCGGCGGGTGTCGGCGTAGTGGGCGTTCCCGCCGTCGATGATCATGTCGCCGGGCTCCAGGAGCGGGGCGAACTCCTCGATGACCGCGTCGGTGACCTCGCCCGCCTGCACCATGATCATGAGCCGTCGGGGACGCTCGAGCGCCGCCACGAAGTCGGCCGCCGATTCGGCGGGGACGAAGGCGCCCTCGTGGCCGAACTCCTCGACCAGCGCGCGGGTGCGACCGGCGCTGCGGTTGTGGACGGCGACGGTGTAGCCGTTGCGGGCGAAGTTGCGCGCGAGGTTGCGGCCCATCACGCCGAGGCCGGTGACGCCGATGGCGGCGGTTGCGTTCACGAGGTACGTCCCTTGGATCGGTGGCGCGGTCGGAGGGGCGGGCGGCCCCCGGTACCCCCAGGTACGGACCGTCGGCCCGTTCTTCTCGATTCCCCGCCGATTCCTTGACCCGGCCGCCCGCGTTCCGCCCGGTCTGCCCCGCCCCGCGAGGGACCGCCGCTCACCGCCGCGACCGGACCGCCGCGCTCCCCGTCCCCGCTACCTGCGGCGCCAGGGCAGCGCCGCGGGGTCGGCCTCGACGCTCTCGGCACGGTGCAGGGCCTGGCTGATCGCCTCGCCGATGTCCGCGAACTGACGCACCTGTTCGGGAGTGAGGACGTCGAACACCGCCCGGCGCACGGCCTCGACGTGTCCGGGGGCCACCTCCTCCAGCAGCGCCCTGCCCTCCTCGGTGAGGAAGGCGAGCTGACCGCGGCCGTCGGCGGGATCCTCCCTGCGGTCGACGAGACCGACCTCGCGCAGCCGGCTCACCGCGTGGGTGAGCCGGCTGCGCGTGATCTTCAGGCGCTGGGCGAGGTCCGACATGCCGAGGGCTCCGTCGGGCGCCATGGAGAGGTAGGCCAGCAGGCTGTAGTCGGCGTGCGTCATCCCGGCGTCGCGCCGCAGCTGGCGGTTGAGGTGGTCGGCGAGCAGCGTGGAGAACTCGACGTAGGCCAGCCAGGCTCGGCGTTCGTCGGCGTTGAGCCAGCGGGGCGTCGTGGACATGGGCACACAGTACGGGGTGCCCGAGGGGGGCCGGAGTCCGCGAACCCGGTGGTCGGGCGGGACCGATGACCGGCGGAGGCGGCGAGCACCTCACGCCGGTCGGCGGCCCGGCAGCCCGGCCCTCCGGCCGTCACGTCGTCCGGCACGCACCGCCGTTCAGCGTGAACGCGGTCGGTGCGGTGTTGGTCGCGCCCTTGCTGCCGATGAAGCCGACGGTGACCGAGCCGCCCGCGGGGACGGTGGAGTTGTAGGCGGCGGGGGTCACGTTCACCGAGCCGCCGCTCTGGGCGGCGGTTCCGCCCCACATGGTGGTGACGCTCTGGCCGTCCGCGAAGGCGAAGGCGAGTCGCCAGCCGCTGACGGGGGTGGAGCCGGTGTTGCGCAGGGTGATCTCCCCCTGGAAGCCGCCCTGCCACTCCCCCACCACGCGGTAGCCGACGGAGCAGGCCACGGCGGGTGCGTCGGCGGTGGTGACGTTCACGGCGCTCGAGCGGGCGGAGCGGTTGCCGGCGGCGTCACGGGCGTAGACGGCGAAGGTGTACGCCGTGTGAGCCGTCAGGCCGGTCACGGTGGCGGTGGGGGCGGTCGACGCGGCGACGCCGGTCTCCGTGGTCCCGTCGATCCGCACGACGTCGTAGCCGGCGACGCCGACGTCGTCGGTGGCGGCTGTCCAGGTGAGGGTGGCCGAGGTCGCGGTCACCGCGGAGGCGGTCGGGGCGCCGGGGGCGGTGGGCGCCTGGGTGTCGCCCGGGGTCCCCCCGCCGAAGACCGTGGCCTCCTTCGCGGTCTGCGCGATCCCGTTGACGCCGTTGAAGATGCGCTTGCCCCAGGAACTGAGCCGGGCGGGATCGAAGTCGAGCGTCAGGTCGAGGATCGGGTCGGTGTTGCCGCTCCACGACCAGGCCAGGTAGCCGAGCTTGAGCTGCTGGGCGGCGGCCATCATGGTGTCCTCGTCGGGGTCGCCGTACTGGTCGGCGGGACCGCCGAACTCCCCGATCACGAGAGGCAGTCCGGCGTCGACGAAGCTGTTCAGGTAGTCGGTGACCTCCGCCGCCGTGTCGAAGACGCTGTACATGTGGATCGAGAAGATCAGGTTGCCGGTGGCGTCGGCGTCGTACACGGACCGGGCGTTGGCCTTCATCACGCCCTGCCAGTCCTGTCCCCAGTTGGGGGCGTCCACCATGATCGTGTGCCGGAATCCGGCGGCGCGCAGCTTCTTGACCGCGGCGATCGTGGGCGCCGTCCAGCCCGCCGGGTCGGTGTTGCCCCACGGCTCGTTGCCGATGTTGACGACGATGTAGTCCTCCTGGCCGGCCAGCACGTCCTTGAGGCCGATCCAGTAGTCGGCCGCCTGGTCGAGCGTGCCGGCCGCGCTGTCCTCGCCGTAGCCGGTGGTGTCGTGTACCTCCAGGACGCAGATGAGCCGGTTGGCCTTGCACTGGGCGACGACGTTCGCGACGTCGGAGGAGCTGTTCGCGCTCCAGCGGTGGCCGTCGGCGAGGACGACGCGCACGGCGTTGGCGCCCATGGCCTTGATGTCGGCGAGCGACTGCGCCGTCCGGCCCGGATACCAGGTGTGGGCGTGGTTGACGCCGCGCATGACGAAGTCGTTCCCGTTGCCCTCGACCAGGCGGCCGTCGCGAATGTGCAGACCGGCTGCGAGAGTCCCGGGCGAGCGGACCTGCTCCTGGGCGTGTGCGACGGCCGGGCACAGCGCGCCGACGAGGACCAGGCCGAGGAGGGCCGCCAGTCTGGTCAGCAGCGCGCCCAAGGGGTTGCGCACGGGGTGCGTTCGCGCGGTGCTCGTGGTCGTGCTTCTTGTCGTTCTCACTGCGACTCCAGAAGTGAGGCCGAGAGACTCAGGCGGAAGAAGGAGGGAGACCTATGTGGGAGCGCTCCCATAAAGCCATCGTGCCGCGTACACGTCAAGACATCGCGCACAGTTCCCGTCGCCGTGCGCGGCAGGCGGGGGCGACCTCGACGGGCGGCCCCTGACGGGACGGGGCCCCTCATGGGAACGGGGCCGGAATTGCCGCTCGGCGCCGGGGCGCCGAAACGGCCGGAATTCGCCGCACCGTCGCGGACGGAACTCACGTCTCGAACGGCTGCGGGAGTCGCCGCTGGAGTTGATTCCAAGGGCTTTCGCAAGTCATGCCATGGGGCTCTCCGTGAACTCTCCCCTTGACCTTTCGGTGACGGGAATGTGTGGATGTTGTACCCACCGAACGCGCGGTGCCTGCGTATAGGCCTTTCGGTACGGATTCGATCCGTCGCCGCCGACCGGGGCCGCTTGCGACGATTTCCGCGGTGCAGTAACCAGGTGAACCATGAACCTGTTCACCCGCGGCGCGTCCACCCGACGTCCGGCGCCCCCCGCCGCTCCGCAACCCGCCGTCGGCCCGCCCGGCCTGCGGCCGGATCCCGCTCTGGCGGCGCTGTCCGGAGATTGGATGATCGACCCCGCGCACAGCCGCATCGGCTTCTCCGTTCGCCATGCCTTGGTCACGACGGTGCGCGGCGCTTTCACCGAGTACCGCAGCCGCCTCTGGTTCGACGGGCGCGACCCGTCCCGCTCACGGGCCGAGATCCTGCTGTCCACGGCCAGCGTCGACACCGGCGTGGAGCAGCGCGACGCCCACCTCGTCGGCCGGGATTTCCTGGACGCGGCGAGATATCCGCATATGCGTTTCACGAGTACCGCCGTAGAACTCGTCGACTCGGACGTCTACCGCATGACCGGCGATCTCACCATCAAGAACGCCACTCGTCCCGTGGTTCTCGAACTCACCTACATAGGGCATGTCACCGATCCGTTCGGATATGAACGCGCCGGTTTCGACGGCACGACCACGATCGACCGTTCGGAATGGGGCCTCACCTACAATGCCCGGCTGGCCGAGGGCGGCGCGATGGTCAGCGAGAAGGTGCGTCTGCAATTCGACATCGCGGCCATTCGCACCCCCGACACCGACTGACGGCAGCCCCGGCGGCACCCCGGTGGAGCTCTGTCGGCGGCGTCGGGGGCGTACCCGCGGGCGGACGGTTCCTCGCCCTGCTGAACCGCGGCCGGCAAGCGGCCGAGGTCGGACTGCCGATGCCGGACGCAGGATGACCGAAGGTCGGACTGCGGACGCCGACCGCCGGATCGACACGAGGGACGGCGTCCACGGCGTCCACGGCGTTCGGGGGCAGGACCCAGGGGAGGCGGCGGGGCAGCTAGGCGGAGCCTCCGGTCAGCGCCTGTGCGCCACGGCCCGGTCAGCCGCTCCGCCGCACGCCGGTGAGCAGCGCGGTCGTCGCGCCGTCGGCGGCGACCTCGGTCGCACCGCGCGGACGACGGCCACGCCCTCACCCCCCTCCCTGGTCCAGGGGGCCTGTGCGATCCGCTGGTGTGGGCGGTGCGCCCCCCGGTGTTATTCAATGAGGTGTGCGGTCGGGGATCTCGGGGCCCTGTCGCACGGATCCGAGTAACGACCCCGGTGCCGTGCCGGGGATTGCCGAGAGAGCCGCATGGACTCCACGCCCTCCTCCTCGTCGCCGTTCGACCTGGTCAGCAGCGCCTTGGGGCGCTACGTCCCGGGCGGCGGATCAGCTGCGGCCGCTGATCCCGACGATGCGCGGGAGGACCGTGCGTCGGACCCGCCCGTTTCCGAGGGCCCGCCGGCCGACCGTCAGGAGCAGATCCTCGGTGTGGTCAACCTGGACGGCGATCTGAGGATCACCCGCAGCAATCTGGACGCCGCCGTCTTCGCGGGTCTCGACGCCGTTCCCGGCAGCCCTTTCGCCGACCTCCTGCCCCCCGGGGACGTACCGACGGTCACCCGGCGGCTGCGGCAGGTCCTGGAGATCGGCGAGGCGCACGTCGCCCGGATCCAGCGCCTGCGGCGCGGCGACGGGTCGGAGCTGGTGGTCTCGATGAGCATCCTGCCCGCCGCGGCGCCCCAGGAGGGCCTGACGGTCTCCTTGATCGCCATGGCCAGGAGACTGCATCTGTACGCGGCCGAGACCGCGATCGGCACCTCGCTGGACATCGGCGAGACCGCTCAGTCGCTGGCGGAGTCCCTGCTCGCCTGGGGGGACGTGGCCGCCGTCGACCTCGACTTCGCCGTGTGGACGGGCGAGGGAGTCACCGAGCGGGCGCAGGGGCGCATCCGGCTGCGGCGGGCGGCCCTGGTCCCGGACCGGGCCTGGCCCGAGGGCTACGTCACTCCGGGCGGCGACCTTCCGGGCGACGCGAGCCGCCTGCTCGCGCAGGCGGTACGACGGAACGACGCTCCGCAGGCCATCGTCATACCGGACCGGAAGTCGGTCGAGCGGCTGCTCGGCAGCCCGCGGGTGATCCGGGCCCTGGTGCCCGGCGACCGGTCGGCGAGCGTGGCCTGCATACCCCTGGTCCTGGACGGCGAGCCGCCCGTCGTGCTGGGCGTGGCGGAGGTCTGGCGCAGGGCGAACCGCCCCTTCCACGACAGCGACCTGTTCGATCTGCAGGAGCTGGTGGCCAGGACCGCCCATCACGTCGACCTGGCGCGTCAGCACCAGCGCGAGCACACCCAGGTGCTGGCGTTGCAGCGCCGGCTGCTGCCCCGGACCGGCGGCAACACCGTCGACATCGCCAGCGTGTACCAGCCCGCCACCCCCGACAGCGCGGGCGTCGGCGGCGACTGGGTGAACAGCTTCCCGCTGGCGGACGGCCGTACTGCGCTGGTGGTCGGCGACGTCGTCGGGCACGGCCTGGGGGCCGCGGCGACCATGGGCCAGCTGAGCATGGAGGCACGCGCGCTGCTGTCCGCGGGGCTGGCCCCCGACGAGGTGCTGGAGCACCTGGACGAGACCATCAC
This sequence comes from Streptomyces humidus, assembly GCF_014649655.1. GTDB lineage: Bacteria > Actinomycetota > Actinomycetes > Streptomycetales > Streptomycetaceae > Streptomyces > Streptomyces humidus. The sequence goes on from NZ_BMTL01000015.1 coordinate 67,332, forward strand.
CCTGCTGGACGACGCGGAGTCCGGGCTGGCCGCCGGTTACAGCGCCCTCGGCTCCACCTGCTGCATCGCCCTCTACGACCCGGTCAGCCACCAGATGACGCTCTCCAGCGCCGGCCATCTGCCCCCGGTCCTCGTTCTTCCGAACGGCGAGGCGGGCCCGCTCGCGCTGCGCCCTCATCCCGGTCTGGGCACCGAGTTCGCGCTGCGCGAGCCGTTCGACGTGCACACGTTCGAAACGCCGCCGGGCTCCGTGCTCGCCCTCTACACCGACGGTCTGGTGGAGGATCCGGCTCTGTCGATCGACGAGGGCATCGGCAAGCTGGCGGAGGTCGTGTCCACGGTGCACCCCTGGGACGCCCTGGAGCAGGCCGCACGGCACGTCGTCTCCACGCTGGTGCCCGCGCGGCAGCGCGACGACGTCACGCTGCTGCTCGCGCGCATGATCGGCTATCGCAAGGGCGACACCGCGACCTGGCGGCTGCCCGCCCGCGAGGACGCGCCGGCCCGCGCCCGCGCGCACGTCTCCGCGCTGCTGCGGCAATGGCACACCAGGGACGTGTCCCGCGACGACGTGACGCTGCTGATCAGCGAGCTGGTCACCAACGCGGTGCGCTTCGCCACCGGCCCCATCACGGTGCGGCTGATCAGGGCGGGTCACGGCCTGCTGTGCGAGGTGGGCGACACCGGCAACGGCAGGCCGCGTCTGAGCGCGGGCGGCCTCCTCGACGACGGCGGGCGCGGCCTGCACATCGTGCACAGGCTCACCACCCGCTGGGGTGTGCGGTGGACGGACACCGGCAAGGTCGTGTGGGCGGAAGTCGCGGGGTGACGCGTCCACGGGCGGCGCGCGCCCCGCGCACCCGGGCGCGTCGTGAGCCGGGGCGGCGTGCGCGTCGGCCGGCGCCGCCGACGGCACGAAGGGCGCCGCTCGACGGAACGGGCGGCGCCGTCGACGCTGCCGGGCGCCGCCCGGCACCGCCCGGCACCGCCCGGTGACATGAGCGGTGGCGGGATCGTCATCGGCCATGGGCCGACCCGCTCGCCGGGCCCGACCGGTCCGAGCGGAGATGCGGACGTGCCCTCTCGCCGCCACGCCGCCAGGGTGGCGTGGGCTCGCGCTACAGCCACTCCCCGGCCAGGGCGGTGGCGGTGAGGCCCGGCGCCGCCGCGTACAGGACGGCGTGATCGCCCGGTTTCTGACCGGCGTCATGCGCCCGCCTCAGGATGTCGAACACGGCCGCGCCTCCGCGGTTGCCGCTCGTGTAGCTGTCGCGGCTGTACCGGAGCAGCCCCGAGGGCCAGGTGTCGGGCATCGTCTGCTCCATGTACTCCAGCACCCGGGTGCCGCCGGGGTGGGCGAGCAGCACGTCGGGATGCCAGGAGTCGGGGTCGTCCTGGTACCGGACGCGCAGCCACTCCCACATCGCGGTGACCGTCTCCTGTACGGCCCGCGGCCCGCGCCGGTCCATCACGAAGTGGGTGCCGTCCGCCCGCGTGTCCAGGCGGTGCAGGTCCTGCGTGCCGGGCAGGGTGTGGTGCCAGGCTGCGTCCAGCCGCAGCACCGACTCGCGCCTCGGCCGGCCGGTGACCACCGCGGCGACCGCGGTGTCCGCGAACAGCAGCCGGACGATCAGGGACTCGAGGGTGTCGTCCGCGGGCTGGTAGGTCGTGCTCAGCGCCTCCGCGATCACGACCAGGACCACCCGGTCGGGGTCCGCGGCCACGAGATCCGCCGCGAGGGCCAGGGAGCGGGTCCCCGCGACGCAGGCCCACTGTGTGGCCGGCAGCAGCAGCACGTCGTTGCGGAGCCCGAGCCTGTTGGTGAGGGAGAGGTCCAGACCCGGCAGGGCCGGGGTGGTGGAGTGACTGGTGATCAGACAGTCGACGTCCGCGGCGTCCAGGCCGGCGATCTGCAGGGCGCCGCGCGCCGCGCGCTCCCCGTAGGACTGCACGGCTTCCCAGGCCGGGGCGGTGCGCTCCTGGACGGTCTGCGGCGCGGGTATCGCCTCGAGGGCGGCGATCACGCGGTCCACGTCCTGCTGCGCGAACCCGTCGCGGGCCAGGGCCTCTTGGGCGGGTCCGGCGCCGACAGCCCGCAGGGCGCCGCCGTCGCCGGGCGCGACGGCGGTCTCCAGCGGCAGCATCCATCCACGGGTCTCGATGCCCGTGCCTGCCGCGATGCCGTCGATCCGCGGCGCCCACGCCGCATGCGGGTGCCGGTCGCGCACCTCCGCCACGATCTGGCTGGTATCGACGGCGTGCTCACCGTGTATCACGGCGGGAGGACAGAGGTAAGCGGCCATGTTGGGCACCTTTCGAGGGTACGAGGAGGAACGTCACGAGGACTGCGCCACGGGCCTCTTGGGGACTTCGCGCCCGTCCCGACGGGCTCCGCGTCGGGAGCCGCTGCCGTGTCGCCTGTCGAGCATGGACGCCAAAAGGACATTTCCGCTGTGACTTAGACAACTTGGGCGACTCTGAGCGGGGTGATACGGCACACACCGCCGCAGCGCAGTCCCGCAGAGCGGTTCCGTGAGGTCGCCCCTGACGGGTCGCCAGCCCTGCACCCCGTCAGGCGGCACGCCGTCAGGGCGGCACGCCGTCAGGGCGGGCGCCTCGTCGAGGGCACGTCGTCGGGCGCGCCAGGCCGGGCAGTCGTCGGGACATCGAGATGATCGAGGTGCGGCCTCCGGCCCGGCGGGCCGGTCGGCCGGGCCGGGCGCGCGACGGGCGGGCGGCGCGGGGGCCTGCTGATCGCCGGTGGACCGGATGCGGGTCACCGGCAGGCGCGCGAAGGCCGTGCGCAGGCCGACAGGACCCCGGACCCGCCGCTCTCCGGGGTCAGGCCCGGGCTCAGGCCGAGGAGGGCGGCCGTCCGTTCGGGGCGGGCGCGGTGACGGCCGAGCGGTCCGGCTCCCGCGCTCCCGAGCCAGTTCTCCGTTCCGGGGCCGACGCGATACGGCGCCGCTTCCGATCAGGCGCGGCGGGAGAGCTGTCCGCGCACCGGGGCGGGGCGGGGGCCGGTGTGCGGGCGGCCCGCCACGACGACGGTCGGCGCGGTCTCTCGCTTCTGGTCGCGCTGACCGTCGTCCGGCACATCCGGCATGTCCGGCTCATCCGGCGTCGTGGGTGGCCGTTCGATCCGATGGAGCCGCGGCCCGGGCCCGGGAACGGTCGCCGCCGGAACTCCCCGGGCCCTGAGGCCGGCGCCGCAGAGCGCCGCGTCGTCCGCGGACGGGGCCCGGCACAGCCCAAAGGCCCCCGCAGGGGCCTCTGGTGAGTCTCCGGTGGCCGATCGGCCGGGTGGCGATCGCCTGCCGCGTGTCCCCGGCCCGGACAGCACGCTCAGCACGGCGCGAGAGTGGTGACCAGTACATCCCGGTGGGCGGGCAGGCGGGCGTCCAGCGGGCGGACCGGTGAGACCTCGTGCAACGTCGTACGGTCGTCGCCGAGAAGAAGGGTGCCAAGACGGCTGAGAGTGGTGGTCAGCAGTTCGGCGCCGTCCAGGGCGTACACCGTGCTCTCACCCCCGACGGCGTTCACGCGGTCGACGAGCAAGGAGGTGACCAGAGTGACTCCGTCGCGGTGCCGGCCCTCGGGCGTGGGCTGCCCCTCGGCTCCGGCCTCGGCCACGACCCTGAAGGGATGCACCTTGACGGTCCACTCGTCCGCGCCGTCCAGGCATGCGGCGACCTGGCCGAGCATGCGCAGCAGCGAGGTGAGAAGAGGCTCACGCAGGAAGGCCTCGGTCAGGGGTTCGAAGTAGCGGTTCACCTCCACGTACAGCGGATTGCTCTCCTCCGGCTGGACGAAGGCGAGATGCGGCCGCGCCCGGACCTCCCCCGCGCGCGACAGGGAGAAGTGTCCGTAGCGCCGCAGCCGTCGTGTGCCCGTCTCGGCCGCGTAGGGGTCCGGGGCCAAGTCCTCCCAGTGTGCGGCGAACCGTGCCCACCCCTGCTCGTCCGTGCCCAGACACGTCGAGACGGAGGCCGGTGTCATGACATGGCGGCCCGCCGAGACCAGGGCCCGGCGGGCTTCCTCGAGCGGGTGGCGGGCATCGTCCGTGTTCGCCCGGCCGATCCCGCCGTCCCGGCTCACCGCACTGTCGCGACCTCCGTCCATGAGTCCATGCTGGGACGCGGCACGGCACTCCGCATCCGCTGTGTCCCCGGCGGCATCACCAGCGCCGAGCCACCAGGTGGTACGGCCTTCGATGAGGGTGTCTCCGCAGGTCAGCGATGTTGGAAGCAGGTAACACGGGCCACGGCCGCCGGCCGTCACGCGCGCCGCCACACCGCCGCACCGCCACGCCGAAGGCCACGGGAAGCCACTCTCGAGGCGGTGCGCCGCAGGGGTCAGGCGGTGGGGCGGACGTGCACGCTGACGGCATAGCCGCCGCCCGGACGCCACGGGTCGCCGGACCAGGTGGCGTAGCGCTGCCGCAACGTCAGTCCGGCCTCGGCGCACCATTGGTCGAACTCCCTCAGCGTCACCGTGGGTTCCGGCAGCGGGAGGTGTTCGGCGTCCAGTCCCATGCCGGTGACCAGCAGTCCGCCGGGGCGCAGCACGGCGGCGAGTTGCCGCACGACAGCCGGTTCGGTCCCGGGGGCCAGCAGGGGGACGACGTTCCCGGCGGCGAGGGCCAGGTCGAACCCGGGTTCCAGGCCGAGGCCGTCCAGGTGGGCCAGGTCGCCGTGCAGCCATTCCTGCGTGGGGGCGTCGCGGCGGGCGACGGCGAGCATGGAGCGGTCGACGTCCACGCCCGTGCAGCGGTGGCCCAGCTCGGCGAGTCGGATCGCCACGCGGCCGGTGCCACAGCCCGCGTCGAGGATCCGGGCGGCAGGGCTCAGCAGAGCGTCGCAGAAGGCGGCCTCGCCGTGGACGTCGTGGCCCGACTCGGCGAGCCGCGCGAACCGCCGGGCGTACGCCTCTCCGTTCTGTCCGCCGGTCAGTTCGGCCCAGCGGTCGCGTCGGCTGTTCATGGTCGGGGTGCCTTCCGGTGGTCGGGACGAGGACGGCGCCTCGCGCTCACGTCATTCTCCCTCGCCTCGGCCGGCGCGGTGAGCGGCGTCACGCGGGCGGGACCGGATCCCGGACGACGCCGATCCGCGTCCCGGATCCGCCGCGGGCGCATGACGGCATCGGACGTCGGCGGCGGCCGCGCTAAAGGGAGCGGACGAGCAGCAGCGCGATGTCGTCGCTGTGCGACGCCGGGGGCCCGGAGTCCTCGACCAGGTGGTCGGCGAGGTCCTCCAGGCTCGTGGCGTCGGCTCGGGCCAGTGCGCCGGCGAGGCGGTGGATGGCGTCGTCGAGGTCGACCCCGGGCGCTTCGACGAGCCCGTCGGTGTACAGCGCGAGCAGGGCGCCGCGGGGCAGGGAGATCTCGGTGGTGGGGTATTCGGCTGTGGGGTCGATGCCCAGCAGGAGCCCGGGTGTGAGGGGGAGGACCTCGGTGCGGCCGTCCGGATGGCGCAGGAGGGGCGGCGGATGGCCCGCGGTGGCCAGGCGGGCCCGGTGGCGGGCCGTGTCGAGGGCGATGTAGGTGCAGCTGGTGAACAGGCCGGGGTCGAGGTCGGTGAGCAGGCGGTTGGTGCGGGCGAGGACTTCGCCGGGTGGCGCGCCGGCGGTGGCGTGCACGGCGGTGCGGACCTGTCCCATGAGGGTGGCGGCCTGCACGTTGTGGCCCTGTACGTCGCCGATGGCTGCGGCGGCGGTGTTCTCGTCGAGGCGGATGAAGTCGTAGAAGTCGCCGCCGATGCCCGTGCCCCGGCCGGCGGGGAGGTAGCGGGCCGCGACCTCCAGGCCCGGGACGCGGGGCAGGGCGTGGGGCAGCAGCCCGGCCTGGAGGTCGCGGGCGAGGTGGTGCTCGGCGTCGTAGAGATGGGCGCGGTCCAGGGCCTGGGCGATCAGGCCGGCCAGCGCGGTCAGGACGGCGCGTTCCTGCGGGGGGAACGAGTGGGGCCGGTCGTAGGCGAGCACCATGGAACCCACGGGGCGGCCGGTGGTGATCAGCGGAAGGAACGCCCAGGAGGCCATGCCGTCCTGGTGGACGGCCGGAGGGTGGGCCCGTTTCAGCTCCGCGAAATCGACGAAGAAGCACGGCCTGCCGGTGGTCAGCACATGGACGGCCGGAGTGTCGGAGGTCAAGGGGAAGGCGTCGAAGCGCGCCATGAGGTCGGCGCTGTAGCCGCGGTGGCCGATGATCCGCAGCCGTCCCTCCTGCACGGTCATCAGGGCGAGGGCGTGGGCGCCGAACGCGGCCAGTACCTGGTCGGCGACCCGGTCGACCACGTCCGACACGCCGACGGCCTCCGTGAGGGCGACGGCCAGGTGCGTGAGGGCGTACAGGGCGGTGGACCGGCCCCGTTCGGCGGGCGGCGCCGGGCGGACCAGCAGCGGAGGAGCCGACATGTGAGACGCCTCGGCGGGGACGACGCGCACGCTGATGCCGGTGGCGTCCGGGTACAGGTGGAAGGACAGCCAGTGACCCGAGGGACGCCGACCGGTGAAGGACGTGGGCCGGCGGCTGAGCGCGGCGGACCGGTAGCGGTCCTCGGCGACGGGCGTGTCCAGCCACGGGAGCGCCTCCCAGGGCGTTGCTCCCAGCAGCTCCGAGACGCCGGCGCCGAGGAGTTCGGCCGCGGCGGTGGTGACGAACGTGATCCGGCCGTCCACGTCCAGCCCGCAGCAGCCGCCGGGGAGTCGCTCGGCGAAGCCGACCGCGGCCTGTGCCTCGTCGTCTCCGGCGGTACGGACCGGCCGTGGGGGCAGGATCCGCGGCACCGTCCCGGGCGGCACCCGGCGATCGTTCTCGGGGGCCTGCCGCAAGATCGCGCCCAGGCGGTCGCAGGCGTCCCGGATCGCACTTCGCTCCTGTGGGCTCAGGGTCGGCGGATGCGAGGCGGGCCAGTGCAGCACGAGGCCGCCCCATACGGACGGTCCCGCCGTGATCGGGGCGGCGGCCAGGGCGAACGGGTGGGGCAGGACCAGCGCCAGTTCGGGGTAGGCGCGCGCCCGTTCCTCTTCGCTGCCCAGCCAGACCAGCCGGCGCTCCCGTACGGCGTCGGCCATCGGAGTCGACTTCTTCAGGGCCACCCTCGCCCAGGGGACGGCGATCCGCCAGGACATCCCGCTCAGCAGGGCCAGGTGCAGCACCGGTTCGTCCGGCGACAGCAGGTAGACCGCGACGACGCTGGCGCCGCTCTCGGCGGCGAGGTCGAGCACGATCCGCTCCATCGTCTGCGGGCCGGGGCCCGCGGCGGAGCCGGCGGACGGGACGTCGGGCATCTTTCTACCCTCCTCCGCAGACGCCGGACCGTGCTCGCCGCGGGCGTCCGCGGCGGTGTCGCAGGGCGCGCGCGCCGACGACCGGATCTGCCCCGCCGCGCACCCGGCCGGCCGTGCCGTGCCGGAGGGTCCGCGCCGCCCGGCGGATCGTCCGCGCGCACGGTTTCGGCGCCTTCGGCGCGGCGGCGCTCGGACGGCCTTCGCGTCCCCGGTCGGACCCTCGCCGCAGCGGGGCCGGGCACCGACCGCGCCGACTGTCTCCCATATGCGGACAATATGCGCACCGGGCGGTGCTGTCACACCGGTGCGGCCGCCCCCGCGCCCCTGTCAGGCCTGCTTTCCGCGCCCGGTGAGCATGTCGCGCAGCCGGTCGACCATGCCTGCGCCCGGCGCGAGGAGCTTGTTCGCGGGCGGGGTGTCCGGCGCGGACGGGTGCGGGCGGGTGGGAGCGTGCCGCTTGGCCGAGCGGACCCTCTCGCCGAGCTCCTCCAGGGCGTCGGCGGAGCAGACGTCGGCCAGCAGCGGGAAGAGCTGGTTCTCCTCGTCGTCGACATGGGCCGTGACGGAGGTCTTCAGCCGCAGGATCAGCGCGTCGAAACGCCCGTCCCCGGGCCGGCAGCTCTCGAGCTCCTTGAGCAGGTGCTCGGCCTCGGCGTGGTCGGTGAGCTCCTTGTCGGCGAGGTCGTCTCCCCCGTCGACGTAGCGGCGCACCGTCGGGTACAGGTGCTCCTCCTCCGCCACCGAGTGCCGGATGAGCTCCATGGTGAGCCGGTCCGCCAGCTCGCGTCGCTGCGGGTCCGCCTCCGGCAGCGCTTCGATCTGTGCGAAGAGCTCGTCCACCTCCCTGTGGTCCGCGGTCAGTTCCTGGATGACGTTCCCGCCGTGTCCCATGCGTTCTCCACTCATCGACGCTCCGTGGCAGCAGGGCGGCCGGCCTCGTCCGGCGCCTCGCCGACTCGGCCGCCCAGGACCGATACCTGCCACGCGGGCACGGACGGCCTCACGCCGTTCGGACACTTCACTCCGGTGGCGGACGGGTTCCCCGCCTGTCGCGGAAGCCTCCGGTGCGACGGCGGTTCACCTGCGCGACGGCGTTCTCCTCGGCGACGGCAGCCACCGGCGCCCCGGCGGCGTCGGACGGTTCCCTGTCGTGTCGCGTCATGCACACTCCTGAGGGGCTCTCCGTCCGCCGGATGAGGATCATGCGGTCTGGCCGCGCCTGGCGGACAGGGCCTTCGCCGCGGCGGCGACACCGGCCGCGGCGGCCGAGGCGACGACGGCGGGGTGACGGGAAAGGGCCGTTTCGAAGGACCGGCTGTGCGCCATGTGGTCGAAGACGCCGTGCGCGCCGTCTCGGGCAGGGCGCTGAGCGACTCCAGGTACGCGCCCTCCTCAACCATCAACTGGGCCACGCGCCCGTCCAGCGCCTCCAGTGACCGGGGTGGCAGTGCTCCAGCAGGCGGGTGACGTCGTACGCCGCCGCGCAGATGCCGCCGTAGCCCAGGACCAGGAGGGACCGGCGGGCGGGCACCGGCACCAGGCCGAGTTCGGCGCGCAGCACGGTCACCAGCGTTCTCTCGCTGCCGACGAGGGCTCGGGCCACTTAGAAGCCGTTCTCGGACAGGAGCGATGTCGAGGTTGTAGCCGGACACACGGCGCGGGATCTTCGGGTAGCCGTGCCGGATGTCGGCGAGGTACTCGGCGACGATCCGGTCCAGTCCGTCGTACAGCTCGGCGCGGCGGCCGCCCTCGGCGGCGATCCGCGCCCGCTCGGCCCGGACGTCGGCCCGACCCACATCCGGGTGCCGTCGTAGGTGAGCACCTCCAGGCGGCGCACGTTGTCGACGGTCTTGCCGTACGCCTGGGCGGACGCGCCGCACGAGTTGTTGCCGATCATGCCGCCGAGGGCGCAGTGGCTGTGGGTGGAGGGCTTCGGCCCGAACTGGAGCCGGTGGTCCGCCAGGCGGCGGCCGGGCCGAGGCGCAGGCGCGCGGGGCCCGGCCGTTCAGCAGGCGGCTGTGCAGGCGTCGGTCCGCAGGGGCGCGGCCGTCTTCGCGATGATCTCGTCGAGGGTGACGCCCGGCGCGGTCTCGACGAGGGTGAGGCCGTCGGGTGTGACGTCCAGGACGCCGAGATCGGTGATGACGCGGTGGACGCACCGTTCGCCGGTCAGCGGCAGGGTGCACTCGTCCACGATCTTCGGAGTGCCGTCCTTGGCGGTGTGCTCCGTCAGGACGATGACCCGGCGTGCCCCGTGGACCAGGTCCATCGCCCCGCCCATGCCCTTGACCATCTTGCCGGGGATCATCCAGTTGGCCAGGTCACCGCGCTGCGACACCTGCATGGCGCCCAGCACGGCGGTGTCGATGTGCCCGCCGCGGATCATCCCGAAGGACAGAGCGGAGTCGAAGAAGGACGCTCCGGGCAGGACGGTGACCGTCTCCTTGCCCGCGTTGATGAGATCCGGGTCGACCTCGTCCTGTGTCGGACGGGGGCCGGTGCCCAGGATGCCGTTCTCGGAGTGCAGGACCACGTGCACGCCGGGCGGGAGGTGGCCGGGGACGAGGGTGGGCAGGCCGATGCCGAGGTTGACGTAGGAGCCGTCGGCGAGCTCGGCGGCGGCGCGGGCGGCCATCTGGTCGCGGGTCCAGCCCGCGGGCGTGTCCATCGGCGTGCTCATGCTCGTACGGTCCTCTTCTCGATCTGCTTGTCGGCGGCCTGCGCGGGGGTGAGTTCCACGATCCGCCGGACGAAGACGCCCGGGACGTGCACGTGCTCGGGGCTCAGCTCGCCCGGTTCCACGAGCTCCTCGACCTCGGCGATCGTGATCCTTCCGGCCATCGCCGCGAGCGGGTTGAAGTTGGCCGCGGCACGGCGGAAGACCAGGTTGCCGTGCCGGTCTCCGCGCCAGGCCCGGACGAGGGCGAAGTCGGTGGTGATGCCGTGCTCCAGGACGTGCGGGCGGCCGTGGAAGTCGCGGATCTCCTTCGGCGGGGAGGCCACGGCGACCGAGCCGTCCGCCGCGTACCTCCAGGGCAGCCCGCCGTTCGCGACCTGGGTGCCCACACCGGCCGGGGTGTAGAACGCGGGGACGCCCGCACCGCCGGCGCGCAGCCGTTCGGCCAGGGACCCCTGCGGAACCAACTCGACCTCCAGCTCACCCGACAGGTACTGGCGGGCGAACTCCTTGTTCTCTCCGACGTAACTGCCCGTCACGCGGGCGATCCGGCGGGCGGCGAGCAGCACGCCCAGCCCGCGGCCGTCCACGCCGCAGTTGTTCGACACGACCACCAGGCCGGTGGCGCCCTGCCCGTGCAGAGCGCGGATCAGCACGTCGGGGACGCCGCTGAGGCCGAAGCCGCCGACGGCCAGTGACGCGCCGTCGGGAATGTCGGCGACCGCCTCGTCGGCGCTCGCACTCACCTTGTTCACGGATGTGGTCCCTTTCGACCGGGGAGCAGGAGTTTCAACTCACGGGAGCCGGACCGACGGCGGTCGGACTCATCGCGTCCGCGAGGGACTTGACGCCGCCGTGCGCGGTGAGGCCGCCGTCCACCGGGATCTCGGCGCCGGTGATGAAGGAGGACTCGTCGGACAGGAGGAAGACCACGAGCGGGGCGACCTCGTCCACGGCGCCGGTGCGGCCGAGCGGGGTCTCGCGGATGTTCGCCTCGCGGAAGGCGGGCGCGGCGGAGGCGGTCATCTCGGTGTCGATGAACCCGGGATGGATCACGTTGACCCGGATGCCACGCGGGCCGAGCTCCGTGACGGCCGCCTTCGACAGTCCGCGCAGCGCCCATTTGCTCATCGTGTACGCGACCGGGTAGTGCCCGGTGAGCGCGGCGGTGGAGCCGACGTTGACGATGGACGAGCCGGGCGGCATCAGCGGCGCGAGGTGCTGGATGCCCAGCAGCGGACCGGTGACGTTGACGGCGTGCACGCGGGCGACGTCGTCGGGGGTCGCCTCGCCGAGGCGGGCGCGCCAGGTGATGCCCGCGTTGTTGACCAGGCCGTGCACCTGGCCGTACGACTCCCGCAGGTCGGCGGCCAGCTGCTCCCAGTGCTCCTCGTCGGTGACGTCGAGACGGCGGCAGCCGGGGGCCGCAGTCGCGTCGGTGGCGATGACGCGGGCTCCCTCGCGGGTCAGGGCCTCGGCCTCGGCGGCGCCCTGGCCGCGCGCGGCGCCGGTGACGACGACGACCTTGCCGAGGAGCCTCTTGGGGCACAGGCCGTTCACGGCCGCTCCCGGGTGCGTCGGCGGGCGGTCGGCAGCGGCGCCGGGTCCTCGCCCGCCACCACGGTGTTGGAGACGGTGCCGATGCCCTCCACGGTGAGCGTGACGGTGTCGCCCGGCTTCAGCGGCGGCGGGGACTGCTCGCCCCGGACGCCCCACAGCTCGGCAAGGCAGCCGCCGTTGCCGCAGGTGCCCGAGCCGAGCACGTCGCCGGGGCGGACGACGGTGCCGCGTGAGGCGTAGGCGACCATCTCCTCGAAGGTCCAGCTCATGTTGGACAGCAGGTCCTCGCCGACGACCTCGCCGTTCACCGAGGCGGTCAGCGCCAGACGCAGAAACCCGTCGGCGTCGCGGTACGGCTCCAGCTCGTCGGCGGTGACCAGGTACGGGCCGAGGGTGGCGGCCGTGTCCTTGCCCTTGCACGGGCCGAGGCGGACCTGCATCTCGCGGGACTGCAGGTCGCGCGCGGACCAGTCGTTGAACACCGTGTAGCCGATGATGCGGTCCCGTGCCTGGTCGGGAGTCAGGCTCCGCCCCTCCCGGCCGATGACGGCGGCGACCTCCAGCTCGAAGTCGAGGGCCTCGCTGCCCGGCGGCACCGGGACGTCGTCGTGGGCGCCGATGACGGCGTACGGGTTGGTGAAGTAGAACGTCGGGGCGTCGTACCAGGCTTCGGGCACCCCGCCGACGCCGTCCACGGAACGCCGTACGCCTTCGACGTGCTCCTCGAAGGTGACGAAGTCCCGCACGGTGGGCGGCTGAAGCGGAGGCAGCAGCCGCACCTCGGACACATGGGGGCCCGGCGGCACGTCGAGCGTGGCGGCGCCGGCGCGCAGGAGCGCGTCGAGTCCGTCGCCGGAGCCGATCAGCTCGGTGAGCGAGCGGACGCCGGGGACCGGGTGGAGGACGCCGTCCTCCCCGACGACGGCGACCCGGCTCAGGTGTCGATGTTCATAGGCGGCGAATCGCATGCACGGCTCCAGGCTCCGACGGTCCGGTAAAGCGGTGGGAACCGGGGACGCGGCGAGACGTCAGGGCGATGGACAGAGCCGCCGCGTCCCCGGGGTTCGGGCGGGTCAGACGGGCGGGGCGACGAAGCAGCCGCGGTCCACGTCGTTGAAGGACTCCTTGGCGACCAGCTCGTTCATGGGGTTGGCGGTGCCCCACTGGTCGGTGACCTCGGGCTGGGAGAAGTCGTAGACGTGCGGGTGCCAGGTGTCCTCGTCCAGCAGCTCCAGCTCCGTCGTGTACTCGACGGTGTTGCCGTGCGGGTCGAGGAAGTAGGTGAACGTGTTGTCGCCCGCGAGGTGCCGGCCCGGACCCCAGACCTTCTGGAAGCCGGCCCGCATCACCCGGCCGGAGCCGCGCATGTACTCGTCCAGGCCGCGCATCTCGAAGGAGACGTGGTGCAGGGAGGTGTGCGGGCCCTTGGCGATGGCCATGGAGTGGTGCTGGTTGCTGATCCGCATGAAGTGCATGACGTCGCCGACGTACGGCGAGCTGAGCGTGTCGGAGTGCCGGAAGCCGAGGTGGGTCTCGTACCACTCGCGGGTCCTGTCGAGGTCCGGGGAGTTGAGCACGACGTGCGACAGCTTGACCGGGATCGCCTCCTTCTCCTCGATCCTGCGGTGCTGTCGTACGGCGACGTCGGCGGAGACCTCGACGGTGCGGCCGTCGATGTCGAAGAAGCGGAAGCCGTAGCCGCCGCCGGGGGTGTCCACCTTGCCCGGCTGGGAGATCAACCGCACTCCGCCGGCGAGGAGTTGCTCGGCGAGGGCGTCCACGTCCGCCGCGCTCGCGGCGCCGTAGGAGATCAGGTCCAGACGCTTCTCCTCGGCCTTGCGCAGGCGTACGACGTACTGTTCGGGGCTGCCCTCGGCGGCGAGGAAGGAGATGCCGGAGTCCTCGGCCACCTTGGTCAGGCCCCAGACGCCGGCGTAGAAGTCGAGTTGCCGGTCGTAGTCGGGCACGGCGAGGTCCACGTGCCGCAGATGCGTCAGCAGGCGTGCGCTCATGGTGTGGGTTCCTTCTCTGTGAGGTTCAGGTCAGGCGCAGCAGGGCGGCCGCGTTGCCGCCGCGGACGGCGTGGAAGTCGGCGTCGGGAAGGCGCGCGGCGCGCAGTGCGCCGACGGGGTCCTCGGCGCCCATGTCGAAGGGGAAGTCGGAGCCGAGCAGCACACGGTCCGCGCCGGCCGCTTCGGTCAGCGCCCGCAGGACGTGCGGGTCGTGGACCAGGGAGTCGAAGTACAGGCGCTTGAGGTAGCTGCTGGGCGGATGCGCGCAGCCCGCGCCCGCGTCGGACCGGGCGGACCAGGCGTGGTCGGAACGGCCGATGTGGGTGGGGAGGTAGCCGCCGCCGTGCGCGGCGATCAGTCTCAGCTCCGGGTGCCGGTCCAGCACCCCGGAGAAGATCAGGTGCGAGAGCGCGACGGCGTTCTCGGTGGGCTGGCCGACGGTGTTGGACAGGTACCACTGGTCCAGGCGCTCGTCGAGCGTGCAGCCGAAGGGATGCAGGAAGAGGATCGCGCCGGTCTCGGCGGCCCGGGCCCAGAAGGGCTCGTACGCCGGGTCGGACAGTTCGCGGCCGGGGGCGTGGCTGGAGATCTCGACGCCCAGCAGTCCCTGTTCCAGGGCGTGGTCCAGGGCCCGGACCGCCTGCCGCGGGTGCTGGAGGGGGGCCAGGCCGAGCCCGCGCAGCCGGTCGGGGGCCTGGGCGCAGTGTGCGGCCGTGGCCTCGGCCGCGAGCCGGCAGACCTTCTCGGCCGTGTCCTCGTCCGTCCAGTAGTGGTAGTGCGACGGCGAAGGGCTGACCAGCTGCACGTCCACGCCCTGCGCGTCCATCGCGGCCAGTCGTCGCTCCACGTCGGTGGCCTTGGGGAGGACGGCGCGGACCATGGGGCCGCTGACCGCGAGCGACGCGGGGCCGTTGCGGCGGGCCTCCAGCTCCCTGGCCTCGGCCAGTCCGGGAAGGCCGGCCACGAGGGCCTCGACCTCGCCGATCAGGAGGTGTGCGTGGACGTCGACGGTCGGGACGGGACGCGCGCCGGCGTTCGCCGAGGGACGGCCGCCGGGCTGAGGGCCCGTCGCGACGCCGTCCTGCGGGGGGTGGGCGGTCACGGCAGCTCCCTGAGTGCGGTCATGGTGGCGCCCATCAGGCCGGGCACGTCTCCGGGTACGCCGTCGAGCTGCCACTGCCCGATCTGCACGGACGCGTCGACGACCATCCGGACGCGGTCGATCCGCCGCTCGTAGTAGCGCGTGAACAGCTCCGTGTCCCATGCGGACCCGTCGGTCAGCAGCCGGGCCAGCACCCAGGCGTCCTCCAGGGCCATCGCCGCGCCCTGGGCCAGCGTGGGCGGGCAGCAGTGCGCGGCGTCGCCGACGAGAACGACACGCCCCCGGTGCCAGGCCCCCTCGACCAGCATCCGGTCGAACCAGGTGTAGTTCACCTGGGACGCGTCGGTGATCGATGCACGGATCTCGTCCCAGGCGCCGCCGTAGCTCTCGGCGAGGCGGCGCATCTCCTGCGCGTAGGACTCGGGTGGGATGGTGGCGCGGTCGCGGCTGGGCTCCACCAGATAGGCGTAGACCGTGTCCGCGCCGGTGGGCGTGTAGCCGGCGATGTAGCAGGGCCCGCCGTGCGAGAGGTCGCTGCGCTCCACGCCGGCCGGACGCGGCGCCGGGACGCGCCAGATCGCCATGCCGGTCGGCTCGGGCCGGGCGTCGATGCCGATGGCGGCGCGGGTCGCGGAGTTCAGGCCGTCGGCGGCCACGACGAGGTCGTAGCGGTCCTCGGCGCCGTCGCTGAGGCGGACGGTCACGGATGTGTCGTCCTGGGCGAGGATCTCGGCGGTGGCGCCGAGCCGGACGTGCGCGCCGGAGGCCCGGACGGCGTCGACGAGGATGCGCTGGAGCACCGGGCGCTGCATGCCCAGGGTGGCGGGGAGGTCGTCCCCGCCGGTGCGCAGGACGTCGCCGACGTGGAGCACGGCGCCGTCGGGCGTCGTCAGTCCCAGGGCGTCGAAGCCGAAGCCGTGCTCGCGGACCTCGTCCCAGACGCCGACCTCGCGCAGCACGCGCAGGGCGTTGCCCTGAAGGGTGATGCCGGAGCCGCGCACGTTCCCGTCCGGCCTCGCCTCGACGAGGTCGACGTCGATGCCCGCCCGCCGCAGCAGCACGGCCGTGGCGCTGCCGGCGGTGCCCCCTCCGACGACCAGGACTCTCTTTCTCCGCGTCGCTTCTTCCATGGCCGACTCCTCTGGTGGACGGGTCACTTGACGGCGACCGGGTTGACGGGGGAGCCGACGGCTCCGGTGATGGGCAGGGGTGCGGCGGTGAGCCAGAACTCGTACACGCCGTCGCGGGCGCAGTCCTCCGCGAGGGCGTCGGGGTCCCACATCTCGCCGATCAGCAGGCCCATGTTGGGGATGGCGACCTGGTGCAGCGGCTGGAAGGCGGCGTCGAACTCGTTGGGCCGTACCTCGAAGCCCCAGGTGTCGGTGGCGATCGCGGCGATCTCGGTGCGGTGCAGCCAGCCGGCCGTGGTGAAGGACAGTCCGGGCGAGTCGCCGCCCGCGTAGTCGCCCCAGCCCTCGCGGCGGGCGCGCGCGAGACGTCCGGTCCGGACGACGACGATGTCGCCGCGGCCGACGGCGACGCCGTGCGCCTCGGCCGTCGCGGTCAGGTGCTCCTCGGTGATCGCGAAACCGTCCGGCAGCTCTCCGCGTTCGTCGCCGGTCACCAGGCCGACGTCGAGGAGCACACCGCGTCCGGCGACGTGCGGGGCCATGTGCTCGATGCCGGTGACCAGGTCGCCGTCGGAGGTGACGACCTTCGCGGCGTCCCGCCCGTTCCACGCCTTGCCGTGGTCGAAGATGTGCCCGAGCCCGTCCCACTGGGTGGAGCACTGCAGGGGCATCGCGATCACGTCGTCGGCGCCGCCGATGCCGTGCGGGAAGCCCTGGTTGCCGAGGGCCGCGTCGGTGCCCGTGTCGAGCATGGTGTGGACGGGGTTGGTGCGGCGGCGCCAGCCCTTCTGCGGCCCGTTCATGTCGAACCGCTGCGACAGCGAGAAGCTGACGCCCCGCCGGACCAGCGCCGCGCCCTCGCGGCGCTTGGCCTCGTCGAGGTGGTTCAGCGTGCCCAGCACGTCGTCCTCGCCCCAGCGCCCCCAGTTGGAGTACGCCTTGGCGGCCTCGGCGACCGCGCCCTCCGGGTCGCGCCGGTCCGGCTTCATGACGTCTCCCGCACGCACCGCGTGCGCTGCGCTCCGAGACCGGTGATCGATCCCTCCATGACGTCGCCGTCCCGCAGCAGCCGCCCCCAGTGCATGCCGTTGCCGGCCGGGCTGCCGGTCAGCACGAGGTCGCCGGGCAGCAGACGGGAGGTCCGGGAGATGTACGACACCAGCCGCGCGATGCCGAAGAGCATGTCCTCGGTGGACTCGTCCTGCATGGTCTCGCCGTTGAGCTTCAGCGTGACGCGCAGGTCGCCGGGGTCGGCGATCGACGCGGCGGGCACGATCCACGGGCCGAGCGGGGTGAAACCGGGGGCGTTCTTGCTGCGCAGCCAGTCGGTGCCGATGGCCTTCATGTCGCGGCGGAAGACGGTGGCGCGGTCGGTGAGGTCGTTGGCGATCGTGTAGCCGGCGACGTGCTCCAGCGCCTCGTCCACGTCGACCCGGTGGGCGGGCCGGCTGATGACGACCGCCAGCTCGAGTTCCCAGTCGGGCTGTTCGGCCCAGTCGGGGAGCACGACGTCGTCGTAGGGGCCGGTGATCGCGCTCGGCAGGCCGAGGAACACGTACGGCAGGTCCTCGGCGGCCCGGCGGTCCATGACCGCGGCGATCTCCGCGCGTGCCTCCTCGAGGGTGCGGGGATCGTCGGGGGCGCGGTGGGCGACCTCCAGGTCGATCACGTGCTGCCGGTAGTTGGCGCCGGACTGGAATACCTGGCGGGGCTCGACCGGGGCCAGTACGCGCAGGCCCTCCAGAGGCCTCCGGTCGGCCGTCTCGTCGGCGGCGAGCTCGTGCAGGCGAGGGAGCAGTTCGTCCCAGCGCTCGAAGATCCCCCGGGTCGTCAGGGCAGGGTCTCCGAGGGCCGCCCGCAGATCCAGCACGTGCTCTCCGGGAGTCACCAGGCCGGGGAAGGGCGCCTGGTCCGGGGCGGCGAAGGAGCCGAGGGCGAAGGGTCCGGAGAAGGACGCGGAAGCGGCTGCGGGTTTCACGGGAATGTCCTCCAGATTGCGGTGGCACCAATCTGGCCCCTGACCTCGTAATCTGGGAAATAGATTCTTTAGATGTCGATCATCCGCCGTGTAAATGCCGCGTTCAGCGGCCTCGCCCTGGAGGCGTCGTGTCCCTCTCCGGCCTCGATCTCAACCTCGTCCTGTCCCTGCGGGCCCTGCTGGAGGAACGCAACGTCACCCGCGCCGGGCAGCGCGTCGGGCTCAGCCAGCCGGCGATGAGCGCCGCCCTGGCGCGTCTGCGCCGTCACTTCGACGACGAGCTGCTCTCACGCGTCGGCAGACAGTACGAACTGACCGCCCTCGGCCGCGCTCTGCTGGACCGCACCGCGACCGCGTGCGACCTGCTGGAACGCGTCTTCACCAGCAGGGCCGACTTCGCCCCGGGCAGCGAGGAGCACGAGTTCACCCTGCTCACCTCGGACTACGCCCTCACCGTGTTCGGCGCCGAACTCGCCCACACCGTGCACGCGGAGGCCCCGGGGGTACGGCTGCGCTTCCGGCGGACGCCCGGCGACGTCACGGAGGACACCGAGACGCTGCTCAGAACGGCCGACGGGCTGCTGATGCCGCACGGCGTCTTCAGCGGCTTCCCCGCCGTGGAGCTGTTCTCCGACCGCTGGGTCTTCCTCGTCGCCGAGGCCAACGACGAGGTCGGCGACCGGCTCACCCTGGACGACCTGGCGCGGCTGCCCTGGGTCACCTACCAGCGCACCTACGACGCTCCGGCCGCCCGGCAGCTGAGCATGCTCGGGATCGAACCCCGGGTCGAGGTCTCCGTCGACAGTTTCCAGGCGCTGCCCTTCCTGGTCGCCGGCACCCGCCGGATCGCCCTGGTGCAACAGCGTCTGGCCGAGCTGCTGAGCGGGGTGGCCGCCGTACGGCCCATGGAGGCGCCCTACGGGGCGGTCCCTCTCCAGGAGGCGCTGTGGTGGCATCCGGTGCACGCCCACGACGCGGCCCACATCTGGCTGCGCGAGACGGCGGCCCGGGTGGGAGCGCAGCTGGCGGCAACCGAACCCGGCCGGATCGCGTCGCTCTCCCCGGGACAGCGGCCCGTGCCCGACCGGTATCCACCTGCCGGATGATCCCCATCATCGATATCGATCGGATGAGGGCTAGGCAGGACCTCCCCCTTGGCCCATAGTCGTCTCAATCCGGCGCGGGAGCCGCACCCTCACCCGCCGCCGGTACCGCGCAGGAGCCCGGCGGGCCGGCCCGCCGCGACGCCCGGCAGCCGTCGGCGCCCCGCTCCGGGGCCGCCACGGATGTCCGGCGGCCCGCCCACGACGGCCGCACCGTCCCGTTCACCTCCCCACCCGCCACGTGGAGTTCCGCCATGCCCGCACCCGTCTCCCCGCTCCCGTCGCCGCCGTCCGAGGCGGTCACGGACGCCCCGCCCGAGCAGACCGTGTCCGGCCCCGGCCACCGGCTCCGCCTCACGCTGCTGATGGCCGGCGCCTGTCTGCCGATCCTGGGCGCCGTGCTCATCGCCCCCGTCCTGCCGCAGATGCAGGACCACTTCGCCGACGTGCCGGGCGTCGACGCGCTCGTCCCCATGGCGCTGACGATCCCCGCCCTGTCGCTGGCGCTGCTGGCCCCCTTCGCCGGCGTCCTCGTGGACCGGCTCGGGCGCAAACGCCTGCTCGTCGTCGCGACCACGCTCTACGCGGTCCTCGGCACCGCCCCGCTGTGGCTGGACTCCCTCGTCGCCGTCGTCGCCAGCCGCGCCCTCGTCGGCGTCGCCGAAGCCGTCATCATGACCTGCTGCACCACGCTGCTCGGCGACTACTACTCCGGCAGGCAGCGCGACCGCTATCTCGCCATGCAGACGATGTGCGCCTCGATCTCCGCGACGGCCTTCTTCGTCCTGGGCGGCGTGGCCGGTTCGGCCGGCTGGCGCATGCCGTTCTGGGCCTACGCCGTGAGCCTGCTGCTCGCCCCCGCCATGGCCGCCTTCCTGCCCCGGCCCCGGCCCGACGACCGCACGGACGAGCCCTCCCCCGCCGCCCCGGAACCGGTCCCCGCACGGTCTTTCCCCTGGCGTCCGCTGGCCGGCACGTGCGCGCTGACCGTGTTCGGCGCCGTCCTCTTCTACACCGTCCAGGTGGAGATGGCGTTCCTCCTGGACGACATGGGCGTGACCAGCACCGGCGTGATCGGACTGGCCGGCGCGGGCTCCAGTGCCGCGGTCGTGACGGGCGCCGTCCTCTTCACCAGGGCCGGCCGCAGCCCGCAGGACTGGCTGCCCACCGCCTTCGGTCTGTGCACCCTCGGGTTCGCGGTGATCTGGCTCGCGCCCGGCCCCGTGGTGCTCGTCCTGGGCGCCGTGATCAACTGCCTGGGCGGCGGCATCATGCTGCCGAGTCTGCTCACCCTCGCCATGTCCCGGCTCGACTACGCCGACCGCGGCCGCGGCACCGGTCTGTGGACGGGCTCCTTCTTCCTCGGCCAGTTCGTCTGCCCGCTCGTGGTGCTCGCGCTCGCCTCCGCCGTCGGCACCAGGGCGAACGCCCTGGGCGTGCTCGCCCTCGCCGGGGCCGCCGCCACCGCCGCGCTCGGCCTCGCCGGCCGTCGACGCCGGACGCGAACCGCCCCGGCAACGGTCCGGCAGGCGGCGGGCTGACGGACGGCGGGCCGACCGGACGCGGACCGACCGGACTCGGCGCGATCCACGCCGAGCAGCGGTCGCAGCGCCGAGAAGCAGTCGCCGCGCACCGGTCGCGGCCGGTGTCGCGGACGTCCCCGCGACGCCGGCCCGCCCCGGCTCCACCGTAGACAGCGGGCGCGGGCCACCGGAGGAAAGTGATCGGGCTCGCCCTCGGAGACAGCCCTGCCCGCCGGGCGGCGACCGCCGCACGACCGTGCCCGCAGGAGAGCGCCCGCATGAGAGCGCCCCTACCGACCCTGCCCTTGCGAGCGGACGGGGCCCCGGCTCCCCTCATCCGCTGTCGAGCCGACGCGAACCACGCTGAACGCTCCGCCGGACGCGGACCGCAGGCCCTGGACGGCCTAAGCCTTGCGCAACGGCACGCGCCACGTCAGCGCGGTGCCGCCGCCCTCGGGAGCGCCCAGTTCCAGCCGGCCGCCCGACTGCTCGGCCCGCTCGGCCATGTTGCGCAGCCCGCTGCGGCGGCCGCCGGACGGAAGGCCCGCCCCGTTGTCGGTGACCGACAGCCGCACTTCCCGCCCGTCCGTGGCCAGAACCACCTCGGCGCGGCTCGCACGGGCGTGCCGGGCGATGTTGGTCAGGGCCTCGGAGAGCACGGCCACCACGTGGTCGGCGGTCTCCTTCGGCACGTCGGTGTCCAGCAGGCCCTCCATCCGGACGCTGGGGGCGAAGCCGAGCACCGGCGCGGCCTCCCCGACGACCCGTACGGCACGCGCCCGCAGCCCGGCCTCCCCTGCGCCGTCACGGGTGCGCAGTCCGAAGATCGTCGACCTGATGATCTTGATGGTCTCGTCGAGGTCGTCCACCGCGCGCACCACGCGTTCGGAAGCGCCCTCGTGCTCGATGAAACGGCCAGCGCTCTGGAGCGTCATTCCGGTGGCGAACAGCCGCTGGATCGCCAGGTCGTGCAGGTCGCGGGCGATCCGGTCGCGGTCCTCCAGCACCGCGATCTGCTCGGCGTCCTGACGGCGTTCCGCCAGTTCCATGGCGACGGCCGCCTGCGCGGCGAAGGCCTGCAGCGTCTCGGTCTCCGTCGCCGAGAACGCCGGCTCGCCGGTCTCGCGCGCCAGCAGCACCACGCCCCGTGCGCCCGCCTCGCCCGTGCCGATGGGCACGGCCACGGCGGGGCCGAGGCCGCCGAACCGGGGAGGCTCGAGGGAGATCCGTTCGTCGTGGCCGACGTCGATGCTGGTGACCGGGGCCGCGGCGGCGAAGGCCAGTCCCATCAGGCTCTTGTCCATGGACAGGACGAGCCCCCGGTGCGCCTCGGCGTCCATGCCGACGGCGATCTCCACGGCGAGCGTCCCGGTGTCGGCCATGGGGAGCGCGACCGCGGCCAGCGCGGATCCGGTGATCTCGCCGGCCCGCTCGGCGATCAGTGCGAGCACCTGCGTGCCGTCACCGCCGGACATCAGGCTGTGCGCGATCTCCGCGTTCGCCCGCAGCCAGCGTTCCCGCAGCCGGGACTCCTCGTACAGCCGGGCGTTGTCGATCGCGATCCCGGCCGCCACGGCGAGCGTCAGCGTGACCGAGACGTCGTCCTCGTCGAACTGGGCGCCGCCCCGTTTCTCGGTGAGGTACAGGTTGCCGAAGACCTGGTCGCGTACCCGGATCGGGACGCCCAGGAAGGTGTTCATCGGCGGGTGGTGCGCCGGGAAGCCGAACGAGGCCGGGTGGTCGGAGAGCTTCGCCAGGCGCAGCGGCTCCGGGTGCGTGATCAGCTCGCCCAGAATGCCGTGGCCCTCCGGGTAGGGCCCGATGCGGGCGATCTGCTCGTCGCTGACGCCGACCGTGTGGAAGGCCGACAGCCGTCTGCCGTCCGGGCCGATCACGCCGAGCGCCGCGTACTCCGCGTCGACCAGCGCCGCAGCGGCCTCCACGATGCTGTGCAGGGCCTGCTCCAGGTCCAGCTCCCTGCCGACCGAGAGCACCGCCTCCAGCAGGCTGTGCACCCGGTCCTGGGTGCCGCGGGCCGCGTCCAGCCGTGCCTGCAGCTCCTCCAGCAGTTCGTCCAGTCGCAGCTGAGGCAGCCGTACGCGGGCCTCCTCGGGGCTTCCCACCCTGTGTTCCTCCAGGTCCCCTCGACGTCCGGACGCCCACCGGTCCGATCATGTGCCACGTTAGCTCCCGGCCGCAGCAGGCGGTAGCGGATCAGGCCGAGTGTCCGAGGCGCCACGCCTGGGCCGACCGGCCCCGTGGAGAGGACCGACAGCCCCTGCCCCTCCCCCTTGCGGCGGCCGGACGCTGGAGCTGTGTCCAGCCCGCAGACCGACGGAGGAGACCGGCGCCATGGTCCGTTACGTGTACGACTTCACCGAGGGCGGCCGTGACCAGGCCGGCCTGCTCGGCGGCAAAGGCGCGAACCTGGCCGAGATGACCCGGCTGGGGCTGCCCGTCCCGCCGGGGTTCACCGTGTCGACCGAGGCCTGCCGGGCGTTTCTGGCGACCGGGGCCGAGCCGGACGGCCTGGCCCGCGAGATCGCCGAGCATCTGACCGTTCTGGAGCGGGCCGCCGGACGGCTGCTGGGGCAGCCCGACGACCCGTTGCTGCTGTCCGTGCGCTCCGGGGCCCGCTTCTCCATGCCCGGCATGATGGAGACGATCCTGGACGTCGGCCTCGGCGACGACTCCGTCCTCGGCCTGGCGAAGGTGTCCGGGAACGAGCGCTTCGCCTGGGACTCCTACCGCCGGCTGGTGCAGATGTTCGGCGCCACGGTGATGGGTGTCGACGACTCGCTGTTCGAGAAGGCCCTGTCCGACCTGAAGAGGGCCCGGGGCGCGTCGGACGACCTGGCTCTGGGCGCGGCCGACCTGGCCGATCTCGTCCGGACGTACAAGGAGCTGATCCGCCGGGAGACCGGCGAGGACTTCCCGCAGTCCCCGGGCGAGCAGTTGCGCCGCGCGGTCCTCGCCGTGTTCGAGTCCTGGCGGGGCGAGCGCGCCCGGGTGTACCGCCGTCGCGAGCACATCGCCGACGATCTGGGCACCGCGGTCAACGTGCAGACCATGGTCTTCGGCAACCTCGGCCCCGACTCCGGCAGCGGTGTGGCCTTCACCCGCGACCCGGCCACGGGCCGGCCCGGTCTCTACGGCGACTACCTGGCCGACGCACAGGGCGAGGACGTCGTCGCGGGCATCCGCAACACCGTCCCGCTGACCGCCCTGGAAGAGCTGGACCCCGACTCGTACGAGCAACTGTGCGGCCATATGCGGACGTTGGAGACGCACTACCGGGATCTGTGCGACATCGAGTTCACCATCGAGCGCGGCCGGCTGTGGATGCTGCAGACCCGGGTGGGCAAGCGCACCGCCGAGGCGGCGTTCGCCATCGCCGCGGAGCTGGCCGACGAGGGGCTGATCACCGCCGACGAGGGTCTGGCCCGGGTGGACGGCGACGGGCTCGCCCGGCTGATGTTCCCCCGGTTCGACACCTCGTCCGTAGGCGAGCCGCTCGCGCACGGCCTCCCGGCCTCGCCGGGCGCGGCCGTGGGCGCGGCGGTGTTCGACTCCGTCGAGGCGGTCCGCCGGGCGGCGACGGGCGAGAGGGTCGTCCTCGTCCGCCAGGAGACCACTCCCGACGATCTTCCGGGCATGATCGCCGCGCAGGCAGTGCTGACCAGCCGCGGCGGCAAGACCAGCCACGCGGCAGTGGTCGCCCGGGGCATGGGCACGGTGTGCGTGTGCGGCGCCGAGGAGGTCACCGTGGACCCGGCGGCGCGCCGCTTCACCGTGGGCGACACCGTCGTCGAGGAGGGCACGGTCGTCTCCGTCGACGGCTCCGAGGGCGCCGTGTACCTGGGCGCCGCTCCGCTGGTCGACTCCGCCGTGATGCGCTGGTTCGAGACGGGCGAGCGGTCCGACCGGCTGGTCGAGGCCGTGGCCTGGGCCATGGAGCGCGCCGACGGCGCCCGGCGGCTGGAGGTGCGGGCGAACGCCGACACCCCCGAGGACGCGGCCCGCGCCCGGCGCTTCGGCGCCCAGGGCGTCGGACTGTGCCGTACCGAGCACATGTTCCTCGGTGAGCGCCGCAAGCTGGTCGAGGCGATGATCCTGGCCGGCGACGAGAGCGAGCGCGAGCGGGCGCTCGGCGCGCTCCTGCCGCTCCAGCGGCAGGACTTCACCGGCATCCTGGAGGCGATGGACGGCCTGCCGGTCACCATCCGGCTCATCGACCCGCCCCTGCACGAGTTCCTCCCCGACCGCACCGCACTCGCCGTGCGCATCGCCACCGCCGAAGCGCGGGGCGGCGTGCCCGACCCCCACGACACCGAGCTGCTCGAGGCCGTCACCCGCATGCACGAGGAGAACCCGATGCTCGGGCTGCGCGGCGTGCGGCTGGGCCTGGTGGTCCCGGGACTGGTCGCCATGCAGGTGCGGGCGATCGCCGAGGCGGTCGTGGAGCGGACGAAGGCCGGGGGCTCTCCCGAGGCGGAGATCATGGTGCCGCTGGTCGGCGCCGTCGAGGAGCTGCGCATCGAACGGGAGGAGGTGGAACGCGTCCTCGCCGAGGTCTCCCGGGAGTCCGGCGTCCCCGTGCACTGCCCGGTCGGCACCATGATCGAGCTGCCCCGGGCCGCGCTCACCGCCGGCCGGATCGCCGAGGAGGCGGAGTTCTTCTCCTTCGGCACCAACGACCTCACCCAGACCACCTGGGGATTCTCCCGCGACGACGTCGAAGCGGCCTTCTTCTCCGCCTACCTCGACAAGGGCATCTTCGCCACCTCGCCGTTCGAGACGCTCGACCGCGACGGCGTGGGCCGGCTGGTCCGTATCGCGGTCGACGAGGGGCGCGCCGCCCGCCCGGACCTGAAGATCGGCGTCTGCGGCGAGCACGGCGGCGATCCCGCGTCCGTCCACTTCTTCCACTCGGCGGGACTGGACTACGTCTCCTGCTCGCCGTTCCGCGTGCCGGTCGCCCGGCTGGAGGCCGGACGCGCCACGCTCACCGGGACCGGGACGAGCGACAGCAGGTGACCAGAGAGCAAGGGAAGTGGTCGGCATGGCCCGCATCGTCGGTGAAGTGATGACCTGCGAGGTCGTCGAGGCGCACCAGGAGACGTCGTTCAAGGACGTCGCACGGCTGCTGGACCGGCACCGGATCAGCGGGCTGCCCGTCGTGGACGGCGACGACAAGGTCGTCGGCGTGATCTCGCAGACCGATCTGATCCGCCACCAGGCGGCCCGGTCCCCGAAGGTCCGGGCGCGCCGGTTCCGGCTGCCGCCCGGCCGCTCCGCCCGTCGCGCCGGCGACCCCACCGGCCTCGTCACGGCGCGGGAGCTGATGTCCACTCCCGCGGTCACCGTGCACCCGGAACAGCGCGTCGCGGACGCCGCGCGGATGATGGAGCGTCACGGCGTCGAGCGGCTCCCGGTCGTGGACGAGGAGGACCGGCTGATCGGCATCGCCACCCGCCGCGA
Source organism: Streptomyces humidus (assembly GCF_014649655.1). Lineage (GTDB taxonomy): Bacteria > Actinomycetota > Actinomycetes > Streptomycetales > Streptomycetaceae > Streptomyces > Streptomyces humidus. Next base: position 93,185 of record NZ_BMTL01000015.1, read on the forward strand.
TCTGCTGCGTGTCTTTCTGCGCACGGACGACGAGATCTCCCGGGAGATCCAGGACGAGGTGCTGCCGGGCGCCGTGGGCCGGCCGGTCCACGGCGTGGCCGTCACGGTCCGGGACGGCATGGTCACGCTGAAGGGCGACCTGGACGACGCCGACGTACCGCGCGCGATCCGGCTGACGTACCGGGTGGACGGTGTGGTGGGCGTCGTCAACAGGCTTACGGCGCACAGCGGTTCAGGGCCGGTCGGCCCCGTCGAAGGACCTACGGGACCTGGGGCTGGCCCGCGCTGACGAGAGACGCTGTGCCGGAGGCGGTACCGGTCCCCGAGGTACCGCTTCCCCCCGGGCCGCCGCATCGTACGGCGCCCCCTCGACGACGGAGGCTCGTTCCCATGACCCGCCGAGACGACCGCACTGCGACCACCGGGCCCGCCCCCGCGCCGTCCGACATCGCCATCGCGGTGGACCGCCTGGTGACGAACGGACTGAAGGCGCTCGCCGACTACGAGGCGCTCGACCAGGAACAGGTCGACCACATGGTGAAGAAGGCCTCGGTCGCCGCCCTCGACCAGCACACCGCGCTCGCGATGCTCGCGGTGGAGGAGACCGGGCGGGGGGTCTTCGAGGACAAGGCCGCCAAGAACATGTTCGCCTGTGAGCACGTCACACACAGCATGGGCCCGATGAAGACGGTCGGCGTCATCGCCCGCGACGACATCGACGACATGACCGAGGTGGCCGAGCCCGTCGGCGTGGTGTGCGCGGTCACCCCCGTCACCAATCCGACGTCCACCACCGTCTTCAAGGCACTGATGGCGCTGAAGACCCGCAATCCCGTCGTGTTCGCCTTCCACCCCTCCGCCCAGCGGTGCAGCGCGGAGGCGGCCCGCATCGTGCGCGACGCCGCCGTCGCCGCCGGTGCGCCGGAACACTGCGTGCAGTGGATCGAGACCCCGTCCGTCGCGGCGACCGGCACCCTGATGCGCCACCCGGGCGTCTCGCTGATCCTGGCGACCGGCGGCAACTCCATGGTCAAGGCGGCCTACTCGGCCGGCAAGCCCGCCCTGGGCGTGGGCGCCGGCAACGTCCCCGCCTACGTCCACCGCAGCGCCGAGCTGCGCCGGGCCGTCAACGACGTGGTGCTGTCGAAGGCGTTCGACAACGGCATGATCTGCGCCTCGGAGCAGGCCGTCATCCTGGACGAGGAGATCTACGACGCCGCCCTGGCCGAGTTCCGCACCCTGCACGCCCATCTGGCCACGGCCGAGGAGAAGGCGAAGCTGGAGACGTTCCTGTTCCCCGCGAGCCGGGCGGACGCCACGGGCGCGGGCAGCGAAGTCAAGGTCAACTCCGCGGCCGTGGGACGGAGTCCGGCGTGGATCGCGGAGCAGGCGGGCTTCACGGTGCCCGACGGCACCTCGCTCATCCTCGTCGAGGCCGACCGCGTCGGACCGGACGAGCCGCTCACCCGCGAGAAGCTCTGCCCGGTGCTCGCCGTGCTGCGCGCCGGCTCCACCGAGCAGGGCTTCGACCTGGCCGCCGACATGGTGGCCTTCCACGGGCAGGGGCACAGCGCCGTCATCCACACCGAGGACCCGGCACTGGCCGAGGCGTACGGCAAGCGGATGAAGACCGTGCGGATCATCGTCAACGCGCCGTCCTCGCAGGGCGCGATCGGCGGCATCTACAACAGTCTGCTGCCGTCGCTGACGCTCGGCTGCGGATCCTGGGGCAGCACGTCGGTGTCCAACAACGTCTCCGCCGCCCAGCTGCTGAACGTCAAGCGCGTCACGGCGCGCCGCAACAACCTCCAGTGGTTCAAGGTCCCGCCGAAGATCTACTTCGAGCCGCAGTCCATCCGCTATCTCGCCTCCATGCCGGACGTCCACCGGGTCACCGTCGTCACCGACGCGACGATGACCCGCCTCGGGCTGGTCGACCGGGTCGAGCGCGTGCTGCGCCGCCGCCGGGAGCCGGTCACGGTCCAGGTCATCGACAACGTCGAGCCCGAGCCGAGCATCGACTCCGTCCGGCGCGACGCCCGCCTGATGGGCGACTTCCGTCCCGACACCATCATCGCCCTCGGCGGCGGTTCCCCCATGGACGCCGCCAAGGTGATGTGGCTGCTGTACGAGGAGCAGGCCGAGGGCAGGGACGTCGACTTCGCCGACATGCGGCACAAGTTCTCCGACATCCGCAAGCGCGCCTTCCGCTTCCCGACCCTGGGCAGGCTCGCCCGCCTCGTGTGCGTCCCCACCACCTCCGGCACCGGCGCGGAGGTGACGCCGTTCGCCGTCATCTCCGATCCCGCCACGGGCAAGAAGTACCCGCTGGCCGACTACGCGCTGACCCCCAGCGTGGCCATCGTCGACCCGCTGCTCACCGCCGCGCTGCCCCGCGCGCTGGCCGCCGACAGCGGCTTCGACGCCCTCACCCACGCCGTCGAGGCGTATGTGTCCGTGTACGCCAACGACTTCACCGACGGCCTCGCCCTGCACGCGATCAGGCTGATCTTCGGCAACATCGAGGCCGCCGTGAACGACCGGGCGGCCCGGCCCCGTGCCCAGGAGAAGATGCACAACGCCGGCACCCTCGCGGGCATGGCCTTCGGCAACGCGTTCCTCGGCATCGTGCACGCCATGTCCCACACGCTCGGCGCCACCTTCCACGTCGCCCACGGCCGCACCAACGCCGTGCTGCTGCCGCATGTCATCCGCTACAACGGCACCGTCCCCTCGAAGCTCACCGGCTGGCCCAAGTACGAGAACTACCGGGCCCCCGAGCGTTTCCAGGACATCGCCCGCACGCTCGGTCTGCCCGCCGCCACCCCGGCCGAGGGAGTCGAGTCGCTCGCCTCCGCGGTGGAGCGGCTCCGCGACGCGGTGGGCATCGAGCCGACGTTCCAGGCTCTCGGCGTCGACGAGCGGTCCTTCCTCGACGCCCTCCCCCAGCAGGCCCTGAACGCCTACGAGGACCAGTGCGCGCCCGCCAACCCGAGGATGCCCATGCTCGACGACATGCGGGAACTGATGCGTACCGCCTACTACGGACGTGCGCGGACCCGCACCGACGCCGAGCGGACCTGACGGCCCCGGCCCTGTCGTCGCCGTCGTCGCGGCCGCGAGGGCCCGGCGACGGCGACGACAGGGTCGCCCGGCCGTCGCGGCCGCGCCGTCCGGCCCCCGTCCGCCGGGACCCGCGGGGCCGATGCGCCCCGGTGACAGGGCCCTTCGGCCCTGCTTCGGCCCTCCGGCCCCGAACGGCGCCGAAACGAGGTCCGGCGGCTGCTAGACAGGAGACGCCACCGCCCGAGGCGGCGCGGCTCCCTGCCTTCCGTCCACCCTTTCCCTTCCGTCCACCCTTTCCGGGAGATCCCATGCTGTCCGCAGAATCCGCCACCCTCGTACGGGCCACCCTGCCCGCCGTGGCCGGAGCGCTCGACGAGATCACCGCCCGCTTCTACGCCACGATGTTCCACGACCGGCCGGAGCTGCTCGACGGGATGTTCAACCGCGGCAACCAGGCCAGCGGCGCCCAGCGCCGGGCCCTGGCAGGGTCGATCGCCGGTTTCGCCGGCGCCCTGCTGGAGAACCCCGGGGCGCGTCCGGACGCGCTGCTGTCCCGGATCGCCCACAAGCACGCCGCCGTCGGCGTCACCGACGACCAGTACACGATCGTGCACAAGTACCTGTTCGGCGCGATCGCCCAGGTCCTCGGCGACGCGGTCACTCCGCAGGTGGCGGCCGCCTGGGACGAGGTCTACTGGCTGATGGCCGGCGCCCTGATCAGCCGCGAGGCCCTCCTCTACCAGGACGCGGGCGTCCAGCCCGGCGGGATCTGGCGGCCCTGGACGGTCGTCGAACGCCGTACCGAGACCGCCGACGTGGTGTCCTTCCTGCTCCGCCCGGCCGACGGCGAACCCGCTCCGCGGGCCCGGGCGGGCCAGTACGTGAGCGTGCGCGTGACCATGGCCGACGGGATGCACCAGCTGCGCCAGTACAGCCTGTCCTCGGCTCCCGGCTCGGACCTGCGGCGGATCACCGTGAAGCGGGTCGGCGGCGACGCCGACGGCCCGGACGGTGAGGTCTCCACCCTGCTGCACGACAGCGTCCGCGAGGGCGACGAGCTGCTGCTGTCCGCCCCGTTCGGCGACGTCTTCCTCGACGACCGGGCCGACGCCGGCGCCCCCCTCGTGCTCGTCTCGGCGGGCATCGGCTGCACCCCCATGGCGGGGATACTGGCCCACCTCGCGGCGCTCGGCTCGACTCGCCCGGTCCTGGTCCTGCACGCCGACCACTCCCCCGCGGACCACGCCCTGCGCGCCGAGACCCGCGACCTCGTCGCGCAACTGCCGGACGCTCGCGCCGTCTTCTGGTACGAGCGACCCGGAACGCAGGAACCCGACGCCCGCACCGGCCTGATGGACCTGAGCGGCATCGAACTCCCCGACGACGCCTCCGTGTTCCTGTGCGGTCCGCTGCCCTTCATGCGGGACGTGCGCGGGCGGCTGCTGCGCGCCGGGGTCCCCGCACAGCGGATCCGCTACGAGGTCTTCGGCCCCGACCTGTGGCTGCCCGGCAGCGCGGCCTGAGCCCCGCCGGACCTGCCGACATCCCCGAGGAGGAAACCCTGATGAACACCGACGACACCCGGCAGACGCCCGCGGTCCGGCTGCGCCACGAGGGCGCCGTGGACGAGGAGACCCTGGCGTACGCCCGCACGAAGATCGACGCCGTGGTGGGCCGGACCGGTCTGCCCGCCGTCTCCGGCGAGGTGCGCGTCGTGCGGGCGGCCGCTCACCACTGCGACCGCCCGTGGTCGGCCACGGCCGATCTGCGCGTCGGCGGACGCCAGGTGGTCGTGACGGTCGAGGAGGCCGGCGGCACGGCGCTCGTCGACCGGCTCCAGGACCGGCTGCGCCGTCAGACGGACAAGGCCGCCCGGGCCCGGGACGACGGCCACCGCACGACCGCACCGCCGTGGCGCGGCGGAAGCGGGCCCTCGCAGCCGGCGCCGGAGGACCCGGGCACGGCGTGAGCCGCGGCGGACACCGGCCCGAGGGCCACCACGCCCCCGACGTCCGGGCCGCCGCGCGGGAGACCATGCACCACAGGAAGCCCACCTGTCGAGGGGTACATCCGGCCCCCTCGACAGGGACCTTCGGCACCAGCGGAAACGGCACGGTCCGAGGGAGAGTAGGAGCAGGAGCGGCACCGATCCCCCGCGGTGTCGCTCCGTGCACACGGTTCGGACCCAGGTACGGCGGCGGGAAACGGAGAACCGGTGAGTGACCCGACGATACGAACTGTCGAGCTGGCGGGCGCGGAGGCCCTGCGGCTCCTGGGCGGCGTGTCCCTGGGACGGATCGTCTTCACCCGGCAGGCGCTGCCGACCATCCGTCCGGTCAACCATGTGCTGGTCGACGGCGACATCGTCATCCGCACCCACGGTGACGCCGCGCTGACCCGGTACACCGGGCACGCCGGGGGCGAGGGCGCCGTCGTCGCCTACGAGGCCGACGACATCGACCCGGCCACCCATCGGGGATGGAGCGTGGTCGTCACGGGCTATGCGCGGCTGGTCACCGATCCACGGGAACTGGCCCGCTACCGGACCCTGCTGCGCCCCTGGAGCACGCAGCGGATGGATCACGCCGTCCGCATCCACCCCGACCTGGTCACCGGGATCCGTCTGACGGAACCCGACTGACGGCAGCACGATCCCACCCGCGGCCCGGCCCGCGATCCGTCCTCTTCCGGCCGGACGCCGTCGGTCGGGCTGCGTCACGGCGGCCGGCGCGAGGGACGTCCCTCGTGCCGGCCGCCGTGACGCAGCCCGCCGGTGGGCCGCCCGTCATCCGTGCGGGACGAGGACCACCGGGCAGCGCGCCCGGTGCATGAGCACGTGGGCGACCGGGCCCAGGCGCGGGCCGAAGACGCTCGTACGGCGGTGGGCGCCGATGACGGCCACGGCGGCCTCCCGGGTCGCCTCGAGGAGGACGTCAGCCGGGGCGGCGCGGACCGTGCGGGCGTCGACCACGACGTCCGGGTGCATGTCGCGCAGCCGGGCCAGGGCATAGCGCGGCACGGCCTCCTCGGCACGGGCCTCACGGGCCGGGCGTTCCTGGCCCGGGCTGCGCGCCGTCACGAGAGAGGGCAGTTCGGGGGTGATGTGCCGGCGGCTCCAGGAGTGCACGACACGGAGCCTCACACCCCGGCGCTCGGCCTCCTGGAAGGCATAGGCCGCGGCCTCGGCGTCCGTGTCGTCCTCCAGGCCGAGCAGCACGTCCCGTCCGTCGTCGCACGGGTGGTCCCCCCGGACGACCAGGAGCGGGCCCCGGGCGAGCGCGGCCAGCCTCGTCCCCACCGACCCGAACGCCGTGCCGGTCAGCGCGCCCAGGCCGCGTGTGCCCACGACCGTCAGGTCCGCGCCCGCGCTCTCCCGCGCCAGCGCGTGCACCGCGCCGCCTTCCACGGCCACGGTCGTCACCGGCAGGCCCGGATGCCGCCGCCGTGTCCGCGACGCCGCGGAACGAAGGACCGGTGCGGCCTCGTCACGGTCGGCGACGGCGTACAGCACGCGCAGCGCCACGCCGTGCCGTTCGGCTTCCGCGGCGGCCCAGTCCAACGCCCGTACCGAGATCACGGAGCCGTCCACTCCCACGGCTATGTGTCGCAACGTCATGGCCGGTCCCTCCCCTTCGTCGAGTGCCTGTCCGGCGGAGGCCCCGCGTGCCGTGGGCACCGGCCTCCCCGGACGATGCTCCTCGGGCTCCGAAGCCCTGGGCATCCGCCGAGCGGGCCCGCCCCCAAGCCGAACGGCCCTTGTGGCCCGGCCTGTTCGTCAGGGAAGGGACACGCCGTACAGGGACCGGCCGCCGACGAGTTCGCGTCCGGTGAGCAGCTCCGGGGCGATGCGCAGGAAGACCTCCTGCGGCGCCGGCGCCCAGGACCGCGGCCCGGTCCGCAGCATCCGTGTGTGCTCGGCGGGCTCGGTCACGACAGCGGCCGATCCCATGACCACCACGCTCCACCCGGAGTGCGTGGCGGCGTCGACCTCGTCGGCCTCGAAAGCGACCAGCGCTCCGTCGACCGCGGCCACCAGTTCCGAGGAGGCCGACGTGCGCACCAGCACCGCGCCGTCGTGGTCCAGACAGAAGTTGACGGGCAGGACGGCGGGCAGCGCGTGCCGTGTGTACACGATGCGCCCCACGGGCACGGTGGCCAGCAGACGCAGACACTCCGGCCGGTCGAGTTCGCGGAATCCGTCGTTGGCGTCCATCTTCCTTCTCGTCTCTCACTGATGCGGCACGTGATGAATGACTGATGCGGCACGTGGTGAATGGGGTGCGCGGTCCGTCGTCAGGCCGTGCGGAACCCCGGCCGGAGGCCGTCGGCCCCCGGCCCGTCCGCGAACGATCCGGCTCAGACCGTGATGCGGCGTCCCGTGACGGCGTACGGTTCGACGCGCACCCACACGTCGCGCCGGCCGCCGGCCCATGGCGTGCTGTAGGCCCGCCGGGCGAGCATGTGCGCCTCGGAGATGTCGGTCACCATGCGCGCGTGGCCGCGCACCAGCACGCTCCAGCCCTGGCTGAACGCGTCGTCGATGCGGTCGATCTCGAAGGCGACGGGCGAGCCGACCGCGAGGGACGGGGTGGCGCCCTGTGCGGTCCTGAAGACGATCGTGCCGTCGACGACGCTGTAGTTGACGGGGACGATCACCGGGCCGTGGACGGTCGACACCGCGAGCCTTCCGACGCCGTGCGAGGAGAGCAGATCGCCGCACTCTGTCCTGCTCATCTCGGTGAACGAGGGGGAGTGCCCGGCGAGGCCGGGACCGGGCGGCCGGTCGGCGTCCCCTCCGGTGAGCGCCAGGAGGGTGGTCTCCAGGGCTCCGGCGAGTTTGAGCAGCGCGCTCTGGCTCGGTGCGGCGTCGGGATGCTCCTCCAGGTGCCGCAGGTAGCCGGGGGCCATGTCCGCCCGCTCGGCTGTCTCCTCGCGCGTCAGCCCGAGCTGGGCGCGGCGCGTCGCGAGCCGGCGGCCCAGATCACCCGACGGCGCTCCCTCCGGAGCCTTCGTCGTGTGTGGTTCGGTCATGACCTGTCACGTCCTTTCGTCAGGTCGCCCGGACGGCGACTTCCTCGTGCGACTGCTCACCGAGGACGACCTTGAGCGCGCCGGTGTCGGCGGCCCGGGCGAAGACGTCGTACGCCTCCTCCATGCTGTCCAGGGGGAAGGTGTGGGTGACCAGCTGCGCGGTGGGCAGCCGGCCCGCGGCGGCCATGCGCAGCAGGGTGGGCGTGGAGTGGGTGTCCACGAGACCGGTGGTGATGGTCACGTTCTTGATCCACAGGTCTTCCAGGTGCAGCGTGGCGGGCTTGCCGTGCACGCCGACGTTGGCCACGTGGCCGCCGGGCCGCACCATGCGGGTGCACATCTCGAAGCTCTCCGGCGCCCCGACCGCCTCGATGACCACATCCGCGCCGAGTCCGTCGGTGAGATCGGCGATCAGCTGCTCGGGGTCTTCGCGGGCGTCGGCCACGGCGTCGGCGCCCAGCTGCTTCGCCGCCTCCAGCCGCGACGCCGCGAGGTCGACGACGACGATCCGCTCGGGAGCGAACAAGCGGGCCGTGGCGATCGACGCGAGGCCGATGGGCCCGGCTCCGACCACGGCGACCGTGTCTCCCGGCCGTACCCGTCCGTTGAGAACGCCCACCTCGTAAGCGGTCGGGAAGATGTCCGCGAGCAGGACGGCGTCCTTGCTCTCGACCGCTCCGGGCAGGGCGTGCACGGACAGGTCGGCGTACGGGACACGGACGTACTCGGCCTGGGTGCCGTCGATCAGGTGGCCCAGGATCCAGCCCCCGCCGCCCCTGCACTGGCCGTAACTGCCCTCTCGGCAGTAGCGGCAGCGGCCGCAGGCGCTGATGCAGGAGACCAGCACGCGGTCGCCCGGACGGACGGTCCGGACGTCGCTGCCGACCTCCACGATCTCGCCGACCGCCTCGTGGCCCAGGACCGTGCCCGGGCGCACCTCGGGCACGTCGCCCTTGAGGATGTGCAGGTCGGTACCGCAGATGGTGACGGCGTCCACCCGCACGACGGCGTCCGTGGGTTCCTTGATGTCTGGGTCCGGGACCTCTTCCCAGGCGGACTGCCCGGGGCCGTGGAAGACGAAGCCTTTCATGATGCTCTTCACCGTCCTTCTTCCGGTTGCCGAGATGGACCGACACATCCAGATTGTCGTCTTTCCAGCTGGTCCGCTTGGGCCGTCCGGCCCTCGTCGCCCGCCCGGACGGTCCCCCGCACCGGGTGGGCCGAGGGCCCGGCCGGGCCCGCCGGTCGGGGGCCTGGGCTGAACGGCCCTCCCCGACAGCGGCGCCGGCCCCGAACGGCCCTGTGGCGACGCCTGGTCGGCCCATGCCGCGGCGGGGTCTCGGCTGTCACCGTCTGAAGGGTCACCACGACGACGAGGAGGTGCGGACCGATGCCCAGCGGCACGTATGCGAGGAAACGGTTGTGGCGTTGGCAGAGCAACCCGCTGCGTCGGCGTGACGACGTCGTCGAGGCCTGGATCGTGCTGGCCGTGTGGGTCGTCTTCGTCGTGGGCGGCGCCGTCGCCGGGCTGGTGACCGCTCATGCCGCCGACGAGGTGTTCGCCCGGCAGCGAGCCGAGCGGCAGCCCGTACGGGCCGTGGTCGTGAACGACGTCCCCCGCGGGGACGTCGCGATCGGGGGCGTCTCGGACCGGCGGTCGGCGACCGTGCGCTGGACGGCGGCCGACGGCTCGGCCCACGACGGGCGGACCCAGGTGAAGTCCGGCCTCAGGGCCGGCTCCAGGGTCACCGTCTGGCAGGACGGCCACGGCCGTCTCACCACCGCGCCGCCGAGCTCCACGCAGGCGGCGTTCGAGTCGGGCTTCCTGGGTCTCGGGGCCGCGGCCGGGCTCGCCGGCCTGGTGTTCGGCGCCGGTGCGGCCGCCCGGTGGCGGCTCGACCGGCGTCGCGTCGACGAGTGGGGCAGGGAATGGGATCAGGTGGGGCCCCGGTGGGGCCACAAGACCAGCTGAACGCACGACGCATCGCGGAACAGGGTTCCCGGTCCGAGAACGGCCGGGGCCCTCCTGTGTGCCCGCCCTGGCCCGGTCCGGCCGGAAGAACCCGGCCGTCCGGCCGCCGCCGCGGCGCCGGGGCGGGCGACAGGCCGGCCCGCGGCACCGCGTCCGCGCGTTTCCACCGCACCGGAAAGGGCGACTTCGATGAGTCGAGTGATCATTGCCTGTACCGATCCGTCGGGGCCGAGCCGGCGCGCGGTGGACTGGGCCGAGCGGGAGGCGCGGCTGCGCGGTCTGCCCGCGCCCGTGGTCCTGGCCGTGCCACCGGACCCGGGCCGGGTGGAGATGGTCGTATGCGGCGTCCCTGGTCCGTCTGACGCGGGCGACCCCGATCCCGGCCTCCGGCTCCCCGCCGCCGTCCGGGCGGGCGGCCGTCCGCTGGTGCTCGTCCCGGACGGATCCGCGCGCCCACCGCGTTCCGAGCGGATCCTGCTCGGAACGGACGCCCGGCGCGCTTCGGACGACGTGATCGGCTTCGCCTTCGACAGCGCCCGGGCACATGGCGCCCTCCTGCACGTCGTGCACGCCTGGTCGCTTCCGTCCTGTGCCGCCGAGTGGCCCTTCGGCGTCCCGGAGGCGGAGCGTGCGATCTGGGAGGACCACGAGGTGCAGCTCCTGGCCGACGTGCTGCGCCCGTGGCGCGAGAGGTATCCGCAGGTGCCCGTGTACGAGGACGTCCTGCTTCTCGCTGCGGCTCAGGCGCTGCTGCATCACGCCGACGGGGCCTCGCTGGCCGTGGTGGGCGCCCGGCCCGGTGAGGAGTGGGGCGAGGTCGTGCGGCTGCTCCTGCGTCGGGGCTCGTGCCCGGTCGCCGTGGTGCCCGCCCGGACGGCCCGGACGACGACGCCCGCCCGGACGACGTCATGAGACCGGCCCCGACGCCCGGCTCACGCGGGCGTCGGGGCCGGTCCCGGCACGAGGGTGGCACGGCACGGGCCGGGCGCGTTGCGGGCCGGCCGTCCGGTTCCTCTCAGGTGTGCGTCAGCCTGTCGGCTCAGGTGTGCGTCAGCCTGTCGGCGACGGTCCCGGCCCACGCCTCGATGGCGCCGAAGTCCCGGAAGTCGCCGCCCTTGCCGGAGCGCAGGATCATCTTGGCGATCCGGCCTTTCGCGCCCTCCTCCAGGCATCCACCGAAGGTGACGTGGTCCTCGACGCCCAGCCGGTCCATGGCCCGCCGCACGCCCCGCACGGGCGGGATGTCCCGCTCGGACGCCGAGGCGTCGAGCGGGCCGCTGCTGAAGAACCACACCGGCCGCTCCTCGAGGAGTGCGCGGTTGCGGCGGACGAACCGCCGCGCGTCCTTGTGCCAGCGCCCCCCGTAGAGGCCGCCGCCGACCACGACGGCGGCGTAGCGCGACGCTCCCGTCACCGACCGGGCCGGCATCGACTCGACTGCCAGTCCGGCCTTGCGCAGGACGTCGGCGACGGCTTCGGCGATCTCCGCCGTGGATCCGTTCGTCGTTCCGTAGGTGACCAGCACGGTGTCGGTCATGATGGTCCGCCTCCCTTCGCTGTCGGTTCACATCACTGTCGGTTCACATCACTGTCGGTCGTCGCTGTCGTTTCACGTCGCTGCCGGTACTCACCGCTGTCCGTTCCCATCGTTGTCCGTCACAGCCGACGCAGCCAGTCGTCGGCCACGCCGTGCATCGCCCCCGCCTGCTCCTCGACGCGCAGGCGAGCGTCGTCCAGCCGGTAGGTGAGACGGCCGACCACGTCCACCACGCCGTCGATCCGGCGGGTCATGGCCACGGCGATCTCCGTCTCGCTCTTGCGCTCCATCTGCCCGGTGAGCGTCACCACGCCCTCCGTCACGGAGACCTCGACGCTGCGGGGCGGCAGGCACAGCGCGTCCGCCAGGACCTCTCGCACGACCTCGGTGCGGATGTCCCGGTCGGGCCGCAGGAAGACCTGGAGGAGGTCACGCCGGGTGACGATGCCGACGAGGCGGTCCTCCTCGTCGAGCACGGGGAGCCGTTCCACGTGCCGCTGGGCCATGGTGCGGGCGGCCCGGACGATGGTGTCGTCGGCGTGCACGGTGACGGGCGGCCGCGTCATCAGCTCGCCGGCGGTGCGTGCCCTGCCCTTCGCGGTCCGCCGCCCGGCGCCGGGCGCGAGGTGGGCGAGCCTCGGGCGGTGCCCGGCGCCGTACGGGCCGGGGGCGGTCGCCTGGTGCATGATCAGGTCCGTTTCGGACAGAACCCCGATGACCTTGTCGTCCTCGTCCACCACCGGCAGTCCGCTGATCCCGTGGGTCGCGAGCCGCAGGGCCACCTCCTTGAACGGGGTGCCGTACTCGGCGCGGACGACGTCCGTGGTCATCACGGTGCCGACCTTGTCGTGCCTCATGGCCGTTCCTCCTCAGCGCAGTCGGCGCAGGTAGGGGTCCTGGGGGCGGCGCGGCACCAGGCGTATCCGTGCGTCGAGCACGGTCGCGCCGGCCGGCGTCGCCAGGACGGGGTTGAAGTCGGCCTCGGCGAGTTGCGGCAGGTCCGCCGCCATCCGGGACAGCCGCAGGAGCAGCTGTTCCAGTTCTCCGAGGTCGACAGGCGGGTCTCCGTCCGCGCCCAGCAGCAGCGGGGCGCACCGCGGGGCGGTGAGCAGCTCGTGCACGTCGCGGTCGGTGAGCGGGGCGAGGCGGGCCGCGTGATCGGCGAGCACCTCGGTGGCCGTCCCTCCCAGTCCGAACAGGACGAGCGGCCCGAAGACCTCGTCCTGGACGACACCGGCGAAGAGTTCGGTGCCGCGCGCGGCGAGGGGCTGCAGGACCACGCCGGTCATGAGCCCGGCGAAGCGGTTCTCCAGGTCGCGGAACGCGGCCCGCACCTGGGAGTCGCCGCGCAGGTCCAGGTGGACGGCCCGCTGCCGGGCCTTGTGGAGCAGCCCGGGCCAGTGGGCCTTCATGACCACCCGGCCGTCGAAACCGCGCAGCCGGTCGGCGGCGAGTACGGCTTCGTCCTCCGTCTCGGCCCAGGCCCACGGGATCTGCGGCACGCTGTAGCAGGCCAGCAGATCGGCGCAGGTGGACGGGTCCAGCCAGCCGCCGTCCGGGTGCGCGGCCAGGTACTCCGCCACGACCGTGCGGGCCCGCTCGGTCTCGACGTCGTCGAGGCCGGGGACGGTGCCGGCGGGGCGGCGGAGCCAGGCGGCACGCTGCGCGGCGTGGGCCAGCGCGCGGGCCGCCGCCTGCGGTTCGGCGTAGGAGGGGACGGCGCCGCCGTCGGCGGCGGGGAGCAGCAGCACGGCCCGGTCCTGTTCCAGGCGGACGGCGAGCACGGGCCGCTCCCGGCGGCCTGGCGCGGCGGTGACGGCCCGGACCAGGTCGTCACCGGTGGCCGCCGCGACCGCGGTGGGGACGAGGGCCACGACGACTGCGTCGATGCCGGGGCAGCGGGTGAGGCGGTCGACGCACTCCGTGAGCTGTTCCTCCGAAACGGCGGCGGTGGCGTCGACCGGGTTGCCGACGGCGGCGCCGTCCGGGAGCACGGCGAGCAGGTCGTCGATCGTCGCCGGGGTGAAGGGGGGAAGGGCGAGGCCCGCTTCCGCGCAGGCGTCGGCGGCCAGCACCCCGGCGCCGCCCGCGTTGGTGACGACGGCGACGCGGCTGCCTTCCGGCAACGGCTGGGAGTGGAACAGGGCCGCCGTTTCCAGGAGTTCGCCCACCGAGCGGGTGGCGGTGATGCCGGCCTGGGTGAACAGCGCGCCTCGGGTCATGGTGCGGGTGGCGGCAGCCGCCGTGTGCGAGGCGGCCGCCCTGCGGCCCGCGTCGGTGCGGCCGGCGTCGACGGTGAGCACCGGGATGCGGCGGGTCACGCGGCGGGCGGTGCGGGAGAAGGCGCGGGGGTTGCCGAAGGACTCCAGGTGCAGCAGGGCGAGGCCGGTGCGGCCGTCGCTCTCCCACCACTGGAGCATGTCGTTGCCGCTGACGTCGAACTTGTCGCCGAGCGAGACGAAGGAGGAGACGCCGATGCCCAGGCGGGACAGCCCGTCGAGCAGGGCGATGCCGACCCCGCCGGACTGCACGGCGACACCGGCCGTTCCGGGCCGGGGGTGGTCGGCGGCGAAGGTCGCGTCCAGGCTCAGCGCCGGTTCGGTGTTGGAGACACCGAGGCAGTTGGGGCCGACGAGGCGCATGCCGTAGGTGCGGCAGGCCGTCAGCAGGGCCTGGGCCTGGGTGTGGTCGAGGCCGGCGGTGACGACGACGAGCGCACGCACCCCCGCCCGGCCGCACTCGTCGGCGAGGGCCGGGACCGCGACGGCCGGCACGGCCACGATCACCAGGTCCGGGGTCCTCGGCAGGGCCGCGACGGACGGATGGGACGGCACGCCGAGCACCGACGTGACGTGCGGGTTCACCGCGAAGAGCCGGCCCGTGTAGCCGCCCGAGTGCAGGTGGTGGAGGATCGCCCGGCCCACCGAGCCGGGCGCGCGTCCCGCGCCGGCCACGGCGACCACGGCCGGCCGCAGCAGCGGCAGCAGGCTGGCCACGTCGGCGGCCCGGCCCCGGGCCTCCACGGCCGACAGGTAGGCGTCGTCCTCGTCGAGGTGGATGACGCAGCGTGCCTGCGGTCCCTCGAAGCGGCGCGAGGTGCGCAGGCCGAGGTCGTCGAAGAGCCGGAGCACCTCGTGGTTCTCGGTCAGCGCGTCGGCCGTGAAGGTGGTGATCCCTTCCGTCCGCGCCGCGGAGACCAGGTGCTCGACGAGCAGGGTGCCCACGCCCCGGTGGTGCAGGCCGTCGGCGACGGCGATGGAGATCTCCGCGTCGCGCTTCGCCGCGCCCTTCGGCTGCGCGCCACCGTGCTGCGCGCCGCCCGTGCCCCCGGTCCCCTTCGCCTCGTCGCCCGTCTCCCCGCCGTCCTTCGCCGGGTCGTCCTTCGCCGGGTCGCCCGTCTGCTCACCGGTGTCGTACTCGGCGATGCCGATCACCCGGCCGTCCGCCTCGGCCAGCAGCGCCCGGTAGCCGGGGCGGTGCCGGGCGCAGGCCCGGTCGGCGGCCTGGGCGGCCGAGCGCCGGCTCGCCGCGAAGAACCGCAGACGGAGGTTCTCCGGTGACATCTCCTCGTAGAACCCCTGAAGCTGTTCGCGGTCGCCCGGGAGCGCCGGCCGGATGCTCACCGTGGTGCCGTCCGCGAGCAGGGCGTGGACCGTGGGCCGGTCGAGCAGGTCGTCCGTCATCGCAGGTCTCCTCCGTGGCTTTCGCTGCCTCGATCGTCCGGCTCGGCGGCGGCGGAGCCCATGGGCTGCACGGGGGCCGTCGCCGGGGCCGGTCGGCCCCGGGCCCGCCGCCGACCGGCCCCGCGCGCGCCGTGGCCGCGAGCGGCCGGGACGCGTCAGTCGTCCGCCACGAGGGCCGTCAGGTCCAGGAGGCGGTTGGTGTAGCCCCACTCGTTGTCGTACCAGCCGAAGACCTTGGCCAGGGTGCCGTTGGCCTGGGTCAGCGCCGGATCGAAGACGCAGGACGAGGGGTCCCCGATGACGTCCCGGGAGACGATCGGAGCCTTCGAGACGCGCAGGATCCCGTGCAGCGGACCGTCCGCGGCCGCCTGGAACGCGGCGTTGATCTCCTCCGCGCCCGCCTCCCGGGCGAGGACGACGGCGAGGTCGGTGAGGGAGCCGTCCTCCACGGGGACCCGGACCGCGATCCCCTCCAGTGCCCCGGCCAGCTCCGGCAGCACCAGCCCGACGGCGCGGGCGGCTCCGGTGCTGGTCGGGATGATGCTGAGGGCCGCCGAGCGGGCCCGGCGCAGGTCCTTGTGCGGGCCGTCGAGCAGGGACTGGTCGTTGGTGTAGCCGTGGACGGTGGTCATGACTCCGCGTTCGACGCCGAAGGCGTCGTCGAGCACCTTCACCATCGGGGCGACGCAGTTGGTGGTGCAGGAGGCGGCGGAGACGATCCGGTCACGGTGCCGGTCGTAGGCGCGGTCGTTGACGCCCATCACGATGGTGGCGTCCACGCCCTTGCCGGGCGCCGACAGCAGCACGGTGTGCGCTCCGCCCTTGAGGTGCAGGGCCGCGGAGTCCCGGTCCCGGAACCGGCCGGTCGACTCGACGACGACTGCGGCCCCGTGGTCGGACCAGCGCAGAGCGGCCGGGTCGCGTTCGGCGGTGACGGCGATGCGCCGCCCGTCGACCGTGATGGAGCTGTCGTCGTGCTCGACGTCGCGTCCGATGCGCCCGAAGGTCGAGTCGTACTCCAGCAGGTGGGCCAGGGTGGCGGGCGGGGCGATGTCGTTGACGGCGACCACCTCGACGTCCTGGACGCCCTCCTCGGCGCGGTCGAGGGCCGCGCGCAGGTAGGTGCGGCCGATGCGGCCGAAGCCGTTGATGCCGACACGTACGGTCATGGCGGTGCTTCCTTCCGGACGGGGTGAGAGGGCGGGGTGCGGGGCGGTGTGCGGGGTCAGCTGTTCCAGGTCCAGTCGGCGACCTCGGGCAGGTCGGTGCCGTGCTCGCGGATCCAGGCCTGGTGCCGGGTGCGCGCGTCGGCCATCTGCTGGCGTACGGCGGCGGCGCGCACGGCGAGGCCGGGGACGCGGTCGATGACGTCCATGACGAGGCGGTAGCGGTCGAGGTCGTTGCGGACGACCATGTCGAACGGCGTGGTCGTGGTGCCGGACTCCTTGTAACCGCGTACGTGCAGGTTCCGGTGGCCCGTGCGGCGGTAGGCGAGCCGGTGGATCAGCCACGGGTAGCCGTGGTACGCGAAGATCACCGGCTTGTCGGTGGTGAACAGGCCGTCGTACTCGAAGTCGCTCATGCCGTGCGGGTGTTCCTCGCGCGGCAGCAGACGGGTCATGTCGACGACGTTGACCACGCGGACGGCGAGGGCGGGCAGGTGCCGGCGCAGCAGCTGGGCGGCGGCGAGCACCTCCTGGGTGGGCACGTCGCCGGCGCAGGCCAGCACGACGTCCGGTTCGCCACCGTCCTCCGTCCCGGCCCACTCCCAGATGCCGGCGCCGCGCGCGCAGTGGGCGCGGGCGTCGTCCATGGACAGCCAGTCGAAGCACGGCTGCTTCCCGGCCACGATCACGTTGACGTAGTCACGGCTGCGCAGGGCGTGGTCGGCCACCGACAGCAGGGTGTTGGCGTCCGGCGGCAGGTAGACGCGTACGACGTCGGGGCTCTTGTTGAGGACGTGGTCGACGAAGCCCGGGTCCTGGTGGGAGAAGCCGTTGTGGTCCTGGCGCCACACATGGGAGGTGAGCAGGTAGTTGAGCGAGGCGATGGGAGCGCGCCAGGCCAGCTCCCTTGATGTCTTGAGCCACTTGATGTGCTGGTTGACCATCGAGTCGACGATGTGGACGAACGCCTCGTAGCAGGAGAACAGTCCGTGCCGGCCGGTCAGCAGGTATCCCTCCAGCCAGCCCTGGCAGGTGTGTTCGGAGAGGATCTCCATGACCCGGCCGTGGTGTTCGAGGTGTTCGTCGACCGGCAGGTGTTCTGCCTGCCAGGCCTTGCCGCTGACGTCGAAGACGGCCTGGAGCCGGTTGGAGGCGGTCTCGTCGGGCCCGACGAGGCGGAAGTCGCGGCGGCCGCCGGTGTCCTTCATCACCCGGGCGAGGAGGTCGCCCAGGACCCGGGTGGGTTCGTGCAGGGTGACGCCCGGCTTGTCCACGGGCACGGCGAAGTCGTCCAGCGGCGGCAGGGGCAGGTCGCGGACGAGCAGGCCGCCGTTGGCGTGCGGGGTGGCGCCGAGCCGCCCGGCGCCGTCGGGGACGCAGGCGAGGACGTCGGCGACCGGTCGTCCGTCGGCGCCGAAGAGCTCCTGCGGCCGGTAGGAGCGCAGCCAGCTCTCCAGCTGACGGAGGTGCTCGGGGTTCTCCCTGACCCCGTCCAGGGGGACCTGGTGCGCGCGCCAGGTGCCCTCGACGGGCACGCCGTCCACCTCGGCGGGGCCGGTCCAGCCCTTCGGCGTGCGCAGCACGATCACGGGCCAGTGCACGCGCTCGGTGACGCCGTCCTCGCGTGCGGTCTGCTGCATGACGGCGATCCGGTCCAGGGCGTCGTCCATCGCCGCCGCCATGGCCCGGTGCACCTGGAGCGGGTCGTCGCCGGTCACGTGCAGGGGCTCGTGGCCGTATCCCCGCAGGAGCTCGTCGAGTTCGGACTCCGGGAGGCGGGAGAGGACCGTCGGGTTGGCGATCTTGTAACCGTTGAGGTGCAGGATCGGCAGGACCGCGCCGTCGTGCGCGGGGTCGAGGAACTTGTTGGAGTGCCAG
Source organism: Streptomyces humidus (assembly GCF_014649655.1). GTDB lineage: Bacteria > Actinomycetota > Actinomycetes > Streptomycetales > Streptomycetaceae > Streptomyces > Streptomyces humidus. The sequence continues at coordinate 111,518 of NZ_BMTL01000015.1, forward strand.
GACGCGGCCAGCGGGCCGGTCTCCGCCTCGCCGTCGCCGATCACGCAGGCGACCAGCAGGTCCGGGTTGTCGAACGCGGCGCCGTACGCGTGGGCCAGCGAATAGCCGAGCTCACCGCCCTCGTGGATGGAACCGGGCGTCTCCGGGGCGACATGGCTGGGCACACCGCCGGGGAAGGAGAACTGGCGGAACAGCCGGGCCATGCCGGCGCCGTCCCGCGGCACGTCCGGGTAGGTCTCGCTGTAGCTGCCCTCCAGCCAGGAGTTGGCCAGGACGGACGGGCCCCCGTGGCCCGGACCCCAGACGCACAGGGCGTCGAGTCCGCGTGCCTTGATCACCCGGTTGAGGTGCGTGTACACGAGGTTGAGACCGGGCGAGGTGCCCCAGTGGCCGAGCAGCCGGGGCTTGATGTGCTCGGGCCGCAGGGGCTCGGTCAGCAGGGGGTTGGACATCAGGTAGATCTGTCCGGCGGCCAGGTAGTTGGCGGCCCGCCAGTGTGCGTCCAGGGTGTGCAGTTCGGCGTCGGTCAGTGCGGTGGCGTCCTGGTGTTCGACCTTGGACATGGTGTGGGCTCCGGGAGTCGTCGGCGTGCGGGCATGGGGTCATCGGGCGGTGCGGGACGGGACGGCCGCCGGGAACGCGGCGCGGGCGCGGCGGGATGCGTGCAGAGGGAACCGCCGGTGCTGCGGAGGACGGTCGGTGAAGCCGCAGGATCGGGCACGGGATCCGGTGCTCGGTGGTGGTCGGCGGCCTTCCGGGGACGGTGACGCGGCGGACCTTCACGCGGCGGACCTTCACGCGGCGGGTCGAGCGGACGGGGGCCGGGTGCCCGGCCCGCCGCCGGCCCGGATCGCGGCGCCGCCGGACGGCCCGCGGCCGGGCCGAGCGGTCACGAACGCCCGCGGCGGGGAACCGCGGCCGCGGGTCCGCTGATCACCCGGCGGGGGTCCGGGAGCCGGCCCCTTCCCCACGTTCTGTCGTCGGTTCGGGTACGACGGCGACGGCGCAGGCGGAGTGGTGCAGGACCGCGTGGGCCACCCGCCCCAGCTGGAGCCCCAGGTGTCCCGGGTTGCGGCGGGCCCCGACCACCAGCAGGTCGGCCTCGTGCGAGGCGTTCAGCAGGACCCTGCGGGCGGGACCCTCGACCGTCCGCCGGTACACGTCCACGTCCGCGGGCGTCTCCTTCAGTGCCGTGTCCAGGACGTCGGCGGCGTGCTGTTCGTGCAGCCGCGCGGGCTCGTCGGCGAGCAGGGGGTGGTCGGTGGTCTCGTGCGCGGGGCACCGCCAGGCCCTTACGGCGTCCAGGCTCGCGTGGCGCAGCCGCGCCTCCCGGACGGCGAAGCGCAGCGCGGCGGAGTCCGCGCCCTGCTCGCCGATCCCCACGGCCACGCGGCCGTGCGCGTCCGCCCGGACCTGGTTGTCGTGGCCGGGGCGCACCACGATCACCGGGCAGTCGGCGTGGGCGGCGACGGTGAGGCTGACCGACCCGAGGAGCATTTCCACGAAGCCGCTGCGCCCGCGGGTGCCGAGCACCAGCGCACAGGCGTCGCGTCCCTCACGGACGAGCGCGTACCCGGGCTCCTCCGGCAGCACGTCGGTGGAGATCTCGACGCCGGGCTGCCGCCGCGCGGCGCGCTCCGCGGCCGCACCCACGATGTCCTCGGCCCGCACCTGCTCGGACGGCTTGCCGACGTCCTTCGCGAGGGACTCGCCCTCGTAACGCTCCCAGAGGGAGGCGTACACCAGCCGCAGCGGGGCCCCGCGCAGGGCGGCCTCGTCGGCCGCCCAGTCGGCGGCCCGCAGGCTCGGCTCCGAGCCGTCGACGCCCACGACGATCGGCAGATCCATCGTCCTCACCTTCCCTGGTCGAGGTCGAACACGATGCGGGCCTCGACCTCGCCGCGCAGCACCTCGTCGATGGACTCGTTGACGGAGGCGAGGGGGCGGGTCTCGTAGATGACCTTGGTCCGGCCCGCGGCGTGCAACTGGAAGACCTCGGCGAGGTCCTGCCGGGTGCCGACGATCGAACCGATCACCGAGGTGCCGTTCAGCACGGTGTCGAAGACGGGCAGGCGGACCGTGCCGTGCGCGGGCAGTGCCACCATGACGAGCTTGCCGCCGCGCCGCAGCCCGGCGTTGACGGCCTCGAACGCCGCGTCGTCCACCGCGAGCGCGAGGGCGGTGTGAGCGCCGCCGTGCCGCTTGAGCACCTCGCCGACGTTCTCCTTGCGGGCGTCGATCACGATGTCCGCGCCGAGTTCGGCGGCCAGCCGGAGCTTGTCGTCCGTGACGTCGATCGCGGCGACCGTGGCGCCGGCGATCTTCGCGTACTGCAGGGCCAGATGGCCGAGCCCGCCGATGCCGGAGATCGCGACGAGCTGGGCGGGCCTGACGTCCGCGACCTTCAGCGCCTTGTACGTCGTGACGCCGGCGCAGGTCAGCGGGGCGGCCTCCAGGGCGCTGATGCCGTCCGGCACCGGCTGCGCGAAGTCGGCCCAGGCCAGCATCTTCTCGGCGTATCCGCCGTCGCAGCCGTAGCCGGTGTTGATCTGCTGCTCGCACAGGGTCTCCCAGCCGGACAGGCAGTGCTCGCACCGTCCGCACGCCCGGCCGAGCCAGGGCACGGCGACCCGCTGTCCGAGGGACAGGTGGGTCACGCCCTCGCCGAGCGCCTCCACCAGGCCGACGCCCTCATGGCCCGGGACGAACGGGGGGTTCGGCTTGACCGGCCAGTCTCCGTGCGCCGCGTGGATGTCGGTGTGGCACAGGCCCGACGCCTCCAGTCGGACGCGGACCTGGCCGGGGCCGGGCTCCGGGTCGGGGCGTTCCTCGATGACCAGAGGCTCACCGAACGCTCGTACGACCGCTGCTTTCATGGTTCTCTTCTCCTCGCAGGCGATGGGCGGTGATCCGCGGGACGCGTCAGCCGTGGGGGACGACGGCGACGGGGACGGCGGAGTGGTGCAGGACGGCGTGGGTGACGTGACCGATGTGGGCGCCGAACGGGCTGCGGCGGATCCGCCGGCCCACGACCACGAGGGAGGCCTCGCGGGCGGCGTCCACGAGGTGGACGGCCGGGCTGCCGTTGCGGGACTCCTCGACGACCTCCACGTCCGGGTACTTCTGCCGCCAGGGCCGCACCGCCTCGGTCAGGGCCTCCGCGTCGGCGAGCGCCAGCGCTTCGTACAGCGCGGGGTTGGCGGGCGTGCCGTAGGCGTAGTAGGGCGGCGGGTTCCAGCCGTGGACGATCCGCAGGGGCGTCGCCCGGCGCCTGGCGGCGTCGAAGGCGAACTCGAGCAGCGTTCCGTCCGGGTGCTCGACGTCGAGTCCGAGGACCACGGGCAGGAAGGGCGTCGCGGCCGAGGGGACCCCGACCGGGTCCGGCTCGTGCTCGTCGGCGGCCACTTCCAGGGCCCGCACCAGCACGACGGGGCGGTCCGCGTGCGCGATGGCGGCCATACCGACCGAGCCGACCATGAACCCGCCGACTCCGCCGAGGCCGCGCGAGCCGAGGACGAGCAGTTCGGCGCTCTTCGCCGCTTCGGCCAGTGCGTCGGCCGGCTGGCCGCTCACCTGTTCGGTGCGCACCTCGACGCCGGGGTGCCGCAGCCGGATCCCCTCCGCGGCTTCCCGGGGGACCCGCTCGGTCCAGTGCTGGTGGGTCTCCGCACCGAGCAGGGGCGCCTGCGCCATCGGCTCCGGCACCGGCTCCCAGACATGGACGATCTTCAACGGCAGGCCGCGCAGTTTCGCTTCGCGGGCCGCCCATTCCGCGGCGGCCCGGCTCTCGCGCGAGCCGTCGAGACCTACGGTGATGGTGCGGAGCATGATCTCCACCTCCTGGGGTGAGGGATCCGATTCCAGAGTCTTCTTCGGGGGGTTCGGCGTGCAGGGGCCACTGGTCCCGGGTCCGGGCCGACCGACCCCCGCACGGTCCGGCGTGCCGGGCCGTGCGGCACGGCCCGGCGCGTCGTCGGTGTTCAGCGCAGCCAGCTGTGGTCGCGGACGAAGGGCAGCCCGGCCCAGCGCCGGCCCACGCCCAGGGTGTCGCCGGCGGCGGCAGCGGCCAGGACGATCAGGGCGACGGCGTAGATCAGGTGGTAGTCGACGAAGGGGTTGTTCGACATGCTCGCCGAACCGTCCGACAGGTGCCTGGCCGGCGGCCATTCGGCGACCCACATCAGCGCCATCATCGCGGTGCCCGCGACGGCGGCGATCCGGAGCGCGACCCCCGCGGTCAGGGCGAGCCCGATCCCGAGCAGACCGAGCATGAACAGCCAGTCGGCCCAGGGGGCGCCGGCCCAGGAGTGGAAGGTGGACTCCATCGGCCCGACGGCGACGGAGCCGAGGAAGCCCTTCGTCGGCGAGCCGCCGTCGATCCAGCCCCTGCCGGAGGGGGTGGCGTAGCCGAGGCCGAAGGTCTTGTCGAGGAAGGCCCACAGGAAGACGAACCCGGTGAGCAGACGCAGGGACGCGAAGGCGTAGGCGCCTGCGGTGTGCGCGTCGGTGCGTGCCGACACGCCCGGCGCGGAGGCGGAGGCGGTCCCGTTCCTGCGGAACGACGGCAGGTGGAAACCGGAACTCCGGTGCGGGTGCTCGTGGACGGCCATGGTCATGCTTCCCTTCGGGGACGGTCGGCTCGTTGCCTGACGTGACTGACTCTCGTCCTGCGCGGCGGCCGGCGCCGGATGCCGAAGGTCTGCGCCGTGGGGCCGAACGGCCCTGTGTTCGCGGGCCGTTGGGCTCGGGGCCGCGCTGTGGACGCGCCCGGTACGGCCAGAGGTCTCGCGCCCGGTCGCACAGCGGTGGATCATGTGGGCAGACGACGGAGGGCGGCAGATGACCAAGGGTTCGGCGAGGTGCGTCCCGACGTGGCGCCGGCTGGCGCCGGGGCTCGCCGCCCTCCTCGGTTACCGGCGCGCGTGGCTCACGGGCGATCTGCTCGCCGGGGTGACGGTGGCCGCGTACCTGGTGCCGCAGGTCATGGCCTACGCGGGGGTGGCCGGGCTGCCTCCGGCGGCCGGTCTGTGGGCGATCCTCCCCGCGCTCGCGCTGTACGCCGTGCTGGGTTCCTCCCGCCTGCTGTCGGTCGGCCCGGAGTCCACCACGGCCCTCATGACGGCCACGGTGGTCGCGCCGCTCGCCGCCGGGGACTCCGGACGCTACGCCGCACTGGCGGCGGCCCTGGCGGTCACGGTCGGGCTGCTGTGCCTGGTCGCCCGGGCGGCGCGCCTGGGTTTCCTCGCGGATCTGCTCTCCCGCCCGGTGCTGATCGGCTATCTGGCGGGCGTGGCGCTCATCATGACGGTGGACCAGCTGCCCAAGCTCACCGGGGTGCGTACGTCCGGCTCGCTGTTCTTCCCGCAACTGTGGTCCTTCGTCAGCCACGCGGCGGACGCGCATCTCGCCACCGTCCTGTTCTCCGCGGCCACCCTCGTGTTCCTGTTCGTCCTGGCCCGATACGTCCGGGCCGTGCCCGGCCCGCTGGTGGCGGTCGTCCTCGGCACAGCCGCCGTGGTGGCCTTCGACCTCGACGGCCGGTACGGACTGAAGGTGATCGGCGAGATCCCGGCCGGCCTGCCGGGCCTCGCCCTGCCGGACCTGAGCGAGCTCCCGCGTCTCGTGCTGCCCGCGCTGGGCGTGCTCCTGGTGGCCTACACCGACTTCATCCTCACCGCGCGGGCCTTCGCCGGCCACGACGGCGAAGGGCCCGGACTCGACGCCGACCAGGAGTTCCTCGCCCTGGGCGCCGCCAATCTCGGCGCCGGGGTGCTGCACGGCTTCCCGGTGAGCAGCAGTGCCAGCCGCACCGCGCTGGCCTCCTCCGCGGGCGCCCGCAGCCAGGCGTACTCACTGGTCGCGGGCGTCGTCGTCCTCGGTGTGCTGCTCTTTCTCAGCTCCCTGCTGGCACGCACGCCGTCCGCCGTGCTCGGCGCGCTCGTCGTCTACGCGGCGGTCCGGATGATCGACTTCGCGGGCTTCCGCCGGCTGGCGTCCTTCCGGCGCAGGGAACTGTTCCTGGCGCTCGGGTGCCTCGCCGGGGTGCTCACCCTGGACCTCCTGTACGGAGTGATCGTCGCCGTCGGTCTGTCGGTGGCCGAGCTGCTCGCCCGGGTGGCCCGCCCGCACGACGCCATCGAGGGCCTCGTCCCCGGTGTGGCCGGGATGCACGACGTCGACGACTTCCCCACCGCCCGTACGGTCCCGGGTCTGCTGGTCTACCGCTACGATTCGCCGCTGTTCTTCGCCAACGCGGAGGACTTCCGGCGCCGTGCGCTGGCCGCCGTCGACGAACAGAGCGCCCCGGTGCGCTGGTTCCTCCTCAACACCGAGGCCAATGTCGAGGTGGACATCACCGCCCTCGACGCGGTCGAGGAGCTGCGTCGCGAACTCACCCGCCGCGGCATCGTGTTCGCCCTCGCCCGGGTGAAGCAGGACCTGCTGGACGACCTTGAGGCGTACGGCCTGGCCGACTCGGTCGGCAGGGACCGGATCTTCCCGACGCTCCCGACGGCCGTGGCCTCGTACCGGGCGTGGCTCGATCGTCAGTAGGCCGGCACTCCCTGCCTCTTGAAGCGTGCCCGGACGCTCTCGGTCAGGGCGGCGTCGGGTACCGGGTTGTCGCGCAGCGGGAAGGGGATCCCCAGGGCCTCGTACTTCACCGCGCCGAGCTTGTGGAAGGGCAGCACGTCGACCCGCTCGACGGCGCCGAGCCCCGCGACGAAACGGGCCAGGGCGTCCACACGCTCCGGATCGTCGGTCCAGCCGGGGACCAGGACGTACCGGATCCACATCGGGACGCCGAGCCGGTCGAGCCGGGTGGCGAAGTCGAGGGTGGGGGCGAGTTCGCCGCCGGTCAGTCTCCGGTAGGCGCCGGCGCCGAAGGACTTGATGTCCAGCAGGACGACATCGGTGTCGGCGAGGAGCTCGTCGGTGGCGCGCGCGCCGAGGAAGCCGGAGGTGTCCAGGGCGGTGTGCAGCCCGGCCTCCTTGCAGCGGCGCAGCACCTCGCCGGTGAAGGCGGGCTGGAGCAGCGGCTCTCCCCCGGTGATGGTCACCCCGCCGCCGGCCGTGGTGACGAAGGCGCGGTACTTCTCGATCTCCGCCATCACCTCGTCGACGGTCGCCTCCCGGCCGTCGCGCATGTGCCAGGTGTCGGGGTTGGCGCAGTACAGACAGCGCAAGGGGCATCCGCTGACGAAGAGGACGAACCGGGTCCCGGGACCGTCCACGCCGGTGGACAGGTCCCAGGAGTGGATCCGGCCGGTCGTCACGGCCTTCACAGCGTTCCGTGGAAGGTGCGGCTGATCACGTCGAGCTGCTGCTCGCGGGTCAGGCGGACGAAGTTGACGGCGTACCCCGAGACCCGGATGGTGAGGTCCGGGTACTTCTCCGGGTGCTCCATGGCGTCCCGGAGCGTCGCGCGGTCGAGGACGTTGACGTTCATGTGGAAGCCGCCGGCGGCCGTGTAGGCGTCCAGGATGCCCACCAGATGCCCCGCGCGCTCGGACGGGCGGTGTCCCAGCCCTTCCGGCGTGATGGTCGTGGTGAGCGAGATGCCGTCGCGGGCCTGCTCGTAGGGCAGCTTGGCGACCGAGAGGGCGGAGGCCGCGACGCCGTGCCGGTCACGGCCGTTCATCGGGTTGGCGCCCGGGGCGAAGGGCTGTCCCGCCCGGCGGCCGTCGGGGGTGTTGCCGGTGTGCTTGCCGTAGACGACGTTCGAGGTGATGGTCAGCACGGACTGGGTGTGTTCGGCGTCCCGGTAGGTGGGGTGCCTGCGCACCTTGGCCATGAAGGACTCGACCAGGCCGACGGCGAGTGCGTCGGCGCGGTCGTCGTTGTTGCCGTACGCCGGGAAGTCGCCCTCGGTCACGAAGTCGACGGCCAGCCCGGTCGAGTCCCGGATGACCTTCACCCGGGCGTACTTGACGGCGGACAGGCTGTCGGCGGCCACCGAGAGACCTGCGATGCCGCAGGCCATGAAGCGGTGCACGGGATGGTCGTGCAGCGCCATCTCGATGCGTTCGTAGGCGTACTTGTCGTGCATGTAGTGGATGACGTTGAGCGTGTTGACGTATGTCTGCGCCAACCAGTCCAGTACACGGTCGTATGCGGCCGAGAGCTCCTCGTAGTCCAGGTAGTCCCCCGTCAGCGGGGCGGTCTCGGGGGTGACCTGGTCACCGGTCATCTCGTCCCGCCCGCCGTTGACGGCGTACAGCAGTGCCTTGGCCACGTTGACGCGCGCCCCGAAGAACTGCATCTCCTTGCCCACCGCCATGGCGGAGACGCAGCAGGCGATCGCGGTGTCGTCGCCGTTGCGGGGGCGGATCAGTTCGTCGGACTCGTACTGGACGGCGCTGGTGTCGATGGAGACCTGGGCGCAGAACTCCTTGAAGCCGGCGGGCAGCCGGGGCGACCACAGCACGGTGAGGTTGGGTTCGGGGGCGGGTCCGAGGTTGTAGAGGGTCTGCAGGAAGCGGAACGAGGTGCGGGTGACCAGCGGGCGGCCGTCGGCGCCGATGCCGCCGACGGACTCGGTCACCCAGGTCGGGTCGCCGGAGAAGAGGGCGTCGTACTCGGGGGTGCGCAGGAAGCGGACGATGCGCAGTTTGATCACGAAGTCGTCGATCAGTTCCTGGGCGCGGGACTCGTCGACGGTCCCCTCGTCCAGATCCCGCTGGAGGTAGACGTCGAGGAAGGTCGAGGTGCGGCCCAGCGACATCGCGGCGCCGTTCTGCTCCTTCACCGCGGCGAGGTAGCCGAGGTAGAGCCACTGCACGGCCTCGTGCGCGGTGACCGCGGGGCGGGAGACGTCGCAGCCGTAGGCGGCCGCCATGCGGGTCAGCTCGGCCAGGGCCTTGATCTGCTCGGCGAGTTCCTCGCGGTCGCGGATGACATGCTCGCTGGACGGCCGGCCGTCCAGCAGGGCCTTCTCGGCCCGCTTGGCCTCGATCAGCCGGTCGGTGCCGTACAGGGCGACGCGCCGGTAGTCCCCGATGATCCGGCCGCGGCCGTAGGCGTCGGGCAGCCCGGTGATGATGCCGACCTTGCGGGCGGTCCGCATCTCGGGCGTGTACGCGTCGAAGACACCGTCGTTGTGGGTCTTGCGGTAGGTCCCGAAGACCTTGGTCACGAAGGGGTCGGGCTCGTAGCCGTAGGCCTTCAGACCGTTCTCGACCATCCGCAGACCGCCGTTGGGCATGATCGCGCGCTTCAGCGGGGCGTCGGTCTGCAGGCCGACGATCAGTTCACGGTCGCGGTCGATCCAGCCGGGGGCGTGCGAGGTGATCGTCGACGGCGTGGCGACGTCCACGTCGAGGACGCCCCGCGCACGCTCCTCCGGGAACAGCGAGCTGACCTTCTCCCAGACGGCCCGGGTGCGCTCGGTGGCACCCGCCAGGAACGACGCGTCGCCCTCGTAGGGGGTGTAGTTGGCCTGGATGAAGTCGCGCACGTCGATCAGCTCGCGCCAGCGGGTCCCGGCGAAGCCTCGCCAGGCCGCGGTGACCGTGTCGTCGGCTGTCACTGTTGCGGTCATCGCCGTCCCTCTCGTCGGTTCGCACATGTCCTGCTCTTCGATGCTCGTCGCTCGTGATCACCCGGGGGAGAGCCGGACAGCGCCCGTGGGCGCGCTGTCCGGCCCCCGCGGCGGGGGCCGAACGGCCCTGGCCCGCCATCCCCTTCGGCTCCGGTCAGCCGGCCGCGAGGTCCGGCCGGACGAGGGTGCCCGACCTGCCGTGGACGATCTCGTACGCCGCGTCCAGCGCCCCGATGGCGGCGAGCCCTCCGGTCCGCTCGACGAACCGGGCGGCCGCCTCGGCCTTGGGCCCCATGGAGCCCGCCGGAAACGTTCTGCGTCGCAGCTCGGCGGGGGTGGCGTCGAGGACGGGCGACTGGGCGGGGGTCCCGTAGCCCTCGTACACGCACGGGACGTCGGTGAGGATGAGCAGGAAGTCGGCCTTGAGATCCTCGGCGAGCAGGGCGGCGGCGAGATCCTTGTCGACGACGGCCTCCGCGCCCGTCAACGCCCCGGTGTCGTGGTCGGCGGTGACGGGCACGCCCCCGCCGCCCGCGCAGATCACCAGGGTGCCGCTGTTCAGCAACTCGTGGACGGTGTCGGTCTCCAGGATCCGTTCGGGCGCCGGCGAGGGGACGACACGGCGCCAGCCGGTGGCGTCCTGGGCGATGTGCCAGCCGCGGGTGCGGGCGAGGGAGCGGGCGACGTCCCGGGAGTAGACCTGGCCGACGAACTTGGCGGGCCGGGCGAAGGCGGGGTCGTCGGGGCGTACGAGGGTGTGGGTGACGAGGGCGGCGATGTGACGGCCGGGCAGGACGTCGTGCAGGGTGCGGGCCAGCAGGGAGCCGATCATGCCCTGGGTCTGGGCGCCGAGCAGGTGCAGCGGGTAGGGGGCACTGAGCGCGGGGTCCGCGGCGCTCTCCACGGCGAGCAGGCCGATCTGGGGGCCGTTCCCGTGGGTGAGCACGAGCTCGTGATCGTGGGCGAGGGCGGCCAGCGCGGTGGCGACCCGGTCGATGTTGGCCTGCTGGACGGCGGCGTCGGGGCGCTCGCCCCGGTGGAGCAGGGCGTTGCCGCCGAGGGCGACGACGATACGCATGGCTTCGGTCCTCCAGGGGGCGACGGGCACGGCCTTCAGGGGGCGACGGACACGGCCTCGGACTCGATGGTGTGCAGGCGGTTCTCCCGCCCGGTCGGAGACGATCGGCCGGGCGCGGAGCGGACGACCGGTCACACGGGCGGACGCGGCCTGAGGCCGAGGACGGCCCGGGGCGGCGTCCGCTCACCGCTCGCCGACGTCCCGGTCGCCCGGTGCGGGTGGCGGACGGCCCTCCCTGGCGGGTGGCCGCGGACGGGTCGCTCCCTGAACGATGCTGCCGCGCCACGCAGGAGGGGGACAGCGGCCGTCCGGGCCCGCGGGGGTCCCGAAGGTCCCGGTCCGGGGGGTCCGTGCGGCCCCGCCTCACCGCAGCCGTGCCGGTGCGTACCGAACGGGCCGGTCGGTGGGCCGGGTGGCCCATGGACCGCCCCCGGGCCAGGGCACAGGGTGGCACTGGAAGTCCGGACCCGCGAGGGAGACAGACCATGAACACATTCCCCACCGCCGGCATGCTGCGCTCGCTGTCCGCCGATCACCGCGAGCGGCTCATGGGTGTGGCCCACGAGGTGTCCGTCCCGCAGGGGACACGCCTTTTCGAGGAGGGCGGGCGCGCGGACCGCTTCTGGATCATCCGCACGGGGAGGATCGAGCTGGACACCCGTGTCCCCGGCCGCCGGGCGGCCGTCGTCGAGAACCTCGGACACAACGAACTGGTCGGCTGGTCCTGGTTCTTCCCCCCGCACGTCTGGCACATGGGCGCGGAGGCGACCACACCCGTGAGGGCCTATGAGTTCGACGCCGCGGCCGTCCGGTCCATGTGCCGAGAGGACCCTGCTCTGGGTCACGACGTCAGCCAGTGGGTCGGTCAGGTGCTCGCCCACCGTCTCCGCTCGACCAGGACGCGGCTGCTGGACCTGTACGCCCCCTACGGAGCGGGCAGCACCGTCTGAACCGGCGGAACCGGCTCAGGACGAAACGAAGGAGTGGCCATGCACGGCACACCGCACATCGTGAGCGACGTCATGACCCGGACGGTCGCCGCGGTCGGCCGCGGGGCGGCGTTCAAGGAGATGGTGCAGCTGATGCAGGACTGGAGGATCAGCGCCCTGCCCGTCATCGAGGGCGAGGGGCGTGTCGTGGGCGTCGTCTCCGAAGCGGACCTCCTGCCCAAGGAGGAGTTCCGCGACAGCGACCCCGACAGGCGCACGCAACTGCGCCGCCTCGCCGACCTCGCCAAGGCCGGCGCGGTGACCGCGGGGGAGCTCATGACCTCGCCCGCCCTCACGGTCCGCCCGGACACCACGCTCGCCCAGGCCGCCCGGACCATGGCCCGCGCGAAGGTCAAGCGGCTCCCCGTGGTCGACGAACTGGGTCTGCTCCAGGGCGTCGTGAGCCGGGCCGACCTGCTCAAGGTCTTCCTCCGCACCGACGAGGAGATCGCCGAGGAGGTTCGGCGCGAGGTCGTGTCCTACCTGTTCCCCACCCCGGCCTCGGACGTGCGCGTGGAGGTGGCGGACGGCGTCGTGAAGCTCGTCGGCCAGGTCCGCGACCTCTCACTGGTACCGGTGGCGGCCCGGTTGATCCGCGCCGTGGAGGGCGTGGTGGACGTGGACTTCGACCTCGCGCGGCGCGCGGAGCCGACCGGGCGGGCGGACGGGCCCGCGGACGGCGCCGGGACCGCCGGCCCGGCGTGAACGTGTCGGCGTGCCCGGTGGTGGTGCGCGGCGCTCCGCCGCCTCATCATGGTGGGGCGCCCGGCCCGTCCTTCCTTCTGGGGCAGGGCCGGTCGGCCCTGGTGCATACGGCCCGGGCGAGTGATGATCGAGATCAAGGACAGTCCGCGGTCTGTCGCCGCAGGGGAAGCAAGGGGACGCGATGCCAGAGCCACGTACTTTCACCGAGCAGCACCCGATCCGGGTGTTTCTGCTGGACGACCACGAGGTCGTCCGCCGCGGCCTGGCCGACCTCCTCGACGCCGAGCCGGACATCTCGGTGATCGGCGATGCGGGCACCGTCGACCAGGCGCTGGTCCGAGGTCCCGCGCTCCGACCCGACGTCGCGGTCCTCGACGTGCGCCTGCCCGACGGCGACGGCATCTCGGTCTGCCGGGAACTGCGCAGTCAGATGCCGGAGCTCGCGTGTCTCATGCTGACCTCGTTCGACGACGAGGAGGCCCTGCTCGACGCGATCATGGCCGGCGCCTCGGGCTACGTCCTCAAGCAGATCAAGGGATCCGACCTCGTCTCCGCGGTCCGCACCGTCGCCGCCGGCCAGTCGATGCTGGATCCCTCGACCACCGCCCGTCTGATGCGCTCGCTGCGGGCCGACCCCGCGGAGAGCCCGGCCGTGCCCTCGGAGCTGGCGAGCCTGTCACCACGCGAGAGGGACATCCTGGCGCTGATCGGCGACGGCCTGACCAACCGTGAGATCGGCAAGAAGCTCTACCTTTCCGAGAAGACCGTCAAGAACCACATCTCCCGCCTGCTGGCCAAGCTCGGCGTGCAGCGCCGGGTCCAGGCAGCGGTCCTCGCCTCCCAGCTGGAGCAGCCGGACACGGGGGAGCACCGGACGAAGGGATGAGGGAAGGTCCCTCCGGAGACCGGCGCGCGGCCCCGGGACGACGGCCCGGTGCCGCGACGGCCGCCGAGGTCCGGCCGGCGGGGCCGGTCGTCCCCGGGTCCTCGGCGGCGCGGTCCGCACCCGGCCCCGTGACGTGCCGGCGCCGCTCCTCGCGCGGGAGTCCGGCTCTCCGGCCGGGATCCGGGACCCTTCCAGGTGCGTGCACACTCCCGCACCTGGAACTGTGGTGTCCGGCCACATACGTCCCCGCTCTGCCCCTTCCTACGGTGTAGCGGCACGGAAACGTCCTCGCCGAGCGCCAGGGAAGTGGTGCCGATGTCCTCGCCGGGCCTGCGAGGTGTCGGTCCGCCGACTCTCGTCACCGCGCGCGCGGCGGACGCTCTCCGCGCCGCGCGCGCTCCGCCGCGCAGGAAACGCGCGCACGGCAGACCCCAGAGGATCTTGACGGAAACGGTCGCATCACGTCCGCGACCGAAAAGTGACGCAAAACCGTGTGTGCACTTCGCGAATAATCCGACACAAAGCGCCACCAACACGGTCGGCCGACCCCCTGCGCACCCCACGACGCCCCCGCGCTTACCCGCCATTTCAGCCCCCGGCCACCCCATCCACCCCACGCGCCCCATGCGCATGAAATCGGAATTACCGGTTCCACCGGGCGGCCCGTAATGCGCAGCAAATCGCCCCAGCAGTTTACGGTCAATTGCAGCCAACCTGGCCCGCAGCCCTACCCTTGCCTGGGTCCGATGTCTTAGATTCGGCGCAGGAATTCGATCACGACGAACGGCTGTCACCAGCGGATTTTGCCGGTCAAAGTCGATCACCGGGAGCGGAATGGAATCCTTCTGTAACGCCGAGCACAGCCTGGCCCATGCACTTCAGGAAGCAGCCAGGAGAGGGAATCTCAGAGGGACACGGATTCATGTCGGCCGACGAGAGCACGTCTACAATCTGGGCCAGCCGGACGCACACATCTATCTCGTCGAGAGCGGCCAGATCAAAACACTCACGCACACCCGTGACGGCAAGCAGTGCCTGCTGTCGATACACGCGCCCGGCGATGTGTTCGGAGAGTCCGCCCTGCTGGCCGCCAAGCGCACCGAGACCGCGCAGGCCATGCAGGTCAGCGTATTGATCCAGGTGCGCGTCGCACAGATCATGAGCGACTGCGGCCCACCGCTGCGCGAGGCGTTGATCCGACATATGGCGAACCGTCTGCTGGAGCAGCAGCAAGTGATCGCCAATCTGGTGACGATGGACAGCGAGCACCGGCTGGCGGCATTACTGGTGAACCTGGGAAGGAAAGTCGGAAACCGCCGGGACCAGACCGCCCTGATTCGCGACCGAATAACTCAGGAAGAGCTCGCGGAAATGGTCGGGACAACACGTTCCCGCGTCGGATACTTCCTCAAGAGGTTTTCCTCGGCCGGTGTGGTGCATCGCACGGAGGACGCCCATCTGTGCATTCACATCGCCGAGTTGACGGATTACCTGGAGAATTCCTCGCTGTCGGCCGGCCTGTAAGACCCGCACACCGGAGCGGGATATCCCGGAATGCTTCTCGGTGGTGCCCCGCCGGCGCCACCTGAATCCGGGTCCTCCTCCCGCACAGCCTTCTCCATGCGGCGTACCATCTCCTCCAGCAGGCGCTGGGACGTACCGAAGTTGAGCCTGATGAAGCCCTCGCTCCCGTACTCCCGGCCGTCGCTGACGGCGACCTTGCCCCGGCCGAGGAAGAATCCCGCGAGATCGGCGCTGCCCAGCCGCTCAGCCAGCCGCCGGCCGTCGAGCCAGGCCAGGTAGCTCGCCTCGGGCGGCACCAGCACCAGGTCGGGACCGAAGGACTCGAAGAGCTCGACGAGCATCTGCCGGCTGCCGTGAAGATAGTGACGTACGGTGCGCAGCCAGGGATCGCCCCGGGTGAAGGCGGCCTCGCTCGCGCTCACGCCCAGGATGCCCACCCCGTCCCGTTCCCTGGGGCGCATCTCCATGAGCCGCTCGTGGTCCCGGGGCCGACCGGCCACCGCCATCGCGCACTTCAGGCCGGACAGGTTCCAGCCCTTGCTCGCCGAGGCGGCCGTCACCGTCGCCACCCGGTCCGCCTCGGGCAGCGAGCCCAGCGGCACGTGCCGGTGCCCCGGGTGGGTGAGCGGGGCGTGCACCTCGTCGGAGATCACCGCGACATCGAACTCGGCCGCCAGCGCCAGCACTTCGCGCAGTTCCCCGACGGTCAGGACGCGCCCGGTGGGGTTGTGCGGATTGCACAGGAAGTACGCGGCGGCCCCGGACCGGAAGGCGCCGGCCAGCCCTTCCAGGTCGAGCCGCCAGCGGCCCCCGCGCAGCCGCATCGGCTGGGCGACCACCTGACGGCCGGCCGCCGAGATGGCCTCGAAGTAGGGCGGGTAGGCGGGCACGTCGACCACGACGCCGTCGCCCGGCTCGGTGAACCGCTCCAGCGCCACCTCCATCACCCGCATGGTGTCGGGGAACAGCACCACCTTGCGCGGCTCCACCCGCCAGCCGTGACTCGCCCGCGCCCAGGCCGCGAACGCGCGCTGCACGGAGGCGTCGGTGGTGTAGGCGTAGGCGTAGCCGAGGTCGCCGCCCTCGACGAGGTGGGCGCGGATGGCGTCGATCACCGGTTCGGCGACGGGGAAGTCCATCTCGGCGATGAACGCCGGGAGGATGTCGGGCGGGTAGCGCCGCCACTTCTCGCTGCGGCGCGTCGACAGGGAGGCCGCGCGCAGCCCGTCGAACCCGTGGACCAGCTCCTGCTGTACCTCCGACAACGACTCCTCCTGCGTCGGTGGGACGGGGCGGCGGGTGCGCCGGGCCGCCCCGTGCGCGGACGGCGGACGACGCGGCTCACCAGGTGACGAGCAGTTCCCTGACGCCGTGGATGCCGAACAGGTGGTGCCAGAACGGCACGTCGGCGGCGGGGACGGCGAGCCGCAGTCCGGGCAGCCGGGTGAACAGCCGCTCCAGGGCGACCTGGAGCTCGACCCGGGCCAGGGACTGACCGGGGCACTGGTGGGGACCGTGGCCGAAGGCCAGATGGCCGCGGGCGGTGCGGCCGACGTCGAAGCGGTCGGGGTCGGGGAAGACCGCGGCGTCCCGGTTGGCGGACGCCAGCTGGCACACCACGCCCTCCCCCGCGCGCACGGTGTCGTCACCGATGGTGACGTCCGCGGTCGCGATCCGGTTCATGCCGATCTGCATGGCCGTCTGATGCCTCAGCAGTTCCTCCACCGCGCCCGGGACCAGTCCGGGGTCCGCGCGCAGGGCGGCCTGCTGCTCGGGATTCTCCAGCAGCAGCATGGCGCCGGTGCCGATCATGGTCGCGGTGGTGTGGTGGCCGGCCGCGAGCAGCAGCCAGGCGATGACGGCGACCTCCGCTCGGTCCAGCAGCCCGGGAGCCACCTGCTCGACCAGCAGCCGGCTGATGAGGTCGTCGCCGGGCTGCTTCTCCTTGGCCCGCACCACACCCTCGAGGTGGTGGAGGATCTCGTCCTTGGCCCGCTGCGTCTCCTCCGGACCGCTGCGGCCGTTGATGAGCACCCGGGTGCGGGACTCGAACAGCGGGCTGTCCTCGGCCGGCACTCCCAGGAGCTCGCACACGACGGTGGACGGCACGGGGTAGGCGAGCGCCTCCATCAGGTCCAGGGGGCCGCCCGTCTTCTCCATCAGGTCCAGGCGGGCGTCGACGATTCGCTCGATCCGGGGCCGCAGTTCCTCGGCCCGCCGGCCGGTGAAGTCGCGGGCCAGCATCCGGCGGTAGCGCAGGTGCTCGGCGCCGTCGAGCCGGGGGAAGGTGCCCTTGAGGACCTGGGGCACGGGCCGGGGGAACATCCGGGGGAAGTCCGGGTGGGAGCTGTCGGCGCTGAAGCGCGGGTCGTCCAGCACGGCCCGTACGTCACGGTGCCGGGTGACCAGCCGCGCCCGCTGTCCGCTGGGCAGGGTGACCGGGGCGAACGGGTCCTCGGCCTGGAGGCGGCGGTATCCGGGAGGCGGGTCGAAGGGGCAGCCCGGCGCCTTCTCCTGCGGGAACACGGGAGGTTCGGCCTCGGGGTCCCGCAGCGGCCCGGTGGCGTCGGTCGTGTCCGTCATAGGAGACCCTTCCTGGTTGTCCCGCAGGTCCGCACCCGGCACGGGGTCAGACGCTACGTCCCGACAAGCGCCCGGTTCTGTTCACTTCTGAGCATCGGCGGGCCGGCACGGTCCGCTTCAGGCCTCCGGATGAGCCAGGACGACCGCCGAGTTGAAGCCGCCGAACCCGAATCCGTTCGACAGCACGAACCCGCCGCGTGCCCGCCTCGGCTCGTCCCCCGTGAAGCGCAGGCCGGCGTCGACGGGGTCGCGCAGCCCCGGATCGGGGTGCACGAAGCCGGCCTGCAGTTGCAGGACGGCGGCCACGGCCTCGACGACGCCGGCCGCGCTGAGGCAGTGGCCGGTGAGGGACTTGGTGGCGTTGACCCAGGGGCCGTCGTCGCCCGTTCCGAAGACCTTGCGCAGGGCGTCGGCCTCGGTGCGGTCGCCCAGCGGGGATCCGGTGCCGTGGGAGCTGACCCAGCCGACGTCGGCCGCGCTCACGCCCGCCTGTGCCAGGGCGCCCTCCATGGCCCGGACCTCGCCGTCCACCGACGGGTCGGCCAGGTGGTTGCCGTCCAGGACGACGGCGGCGCCCGCGAGCCCGGCCAGCGCCCGCGCGCCGCGCGCGCGGGCGGACGCGGCGGTCTCCAGGACCGTGCAGGCCGCCGCCTGCCCGGGGTGGAAGCCGCGGTGGCCACGGTCGAACGGCGCCGGGGGGCGGGCGGGCGCACCGTCCGCCGGGGCCATCGCGCCGAGGGTGAGGTAGCCGCGGGTCTGCAGGGGTGACAGCCGGGTCATGGCGCCCACGACGAGGCACACGTCGGCCGCCCCGGCGGCGAGCATCCGGGCGCCGTGCACGAGGGCGAGGTTGCCGCTCGCCGAGGCGCCGCCGACCGTGCAGCCCTCCCCGCGCACGCCCAGGACGCGGCTGAGCGTGGCGACATGATCGGTGTCCTGCTGGTGCAGGGCGTAACGGGCGGGCAGATAGGCCGGGTTGCGCTCGGCGCGGGCACGGCCGTCCTCGGTGACCCGCTCCGTGAGGTTGTTCCCGGCCACCACCACGCCGATGCGCCCGGGCGGCGGAGCCGTACGGTCGAGCCCGGCCTCCAGCCAGGCCTGGAGCGCGGCGACGACGGCCGCGCGCACCGGCACCGGCGACCGCAGCGCGGTCCGCCGCGCGGCGGACCGCAGGTCCTCCGGCAGGCCGGGCAGCGCGTCCAGGGCCCGTCCGGGCACCTCGTCCGACGTCAGCTCGGCCGTGAACGCGGGCCAGGTCACGCCGGGGCGATCCGCGTCGGCGGGGGGCGCCGGGGCGGTGAGCGCGCACCGTCCCGAACGCAGCGCGTCCGTCAGTTCCCGGACGCCGGACGCGACGGCGCCGAGCACACCGAGCCCGGTCACGACCACCGCGCGCCCGTGCGCGGGGGGTCCGCTCACAGCTGCTTCCGCATGATCGCGGCCAGGGCGGCGAGGTCCATCCCCTGGTGGAACTCGTGCACGGGCACCGCGATGTCCAGCTCCTCCATGGCCAGGGTGACGATCTCGGCCCGGTCGATGCTGTTGCAGCCCAGGTCGGACAGGGTCCGGTCGGGCGTGAACAGGGCCGGGTCGACCTCGGGCACGATCTCCAGGGTGGTGCGGCGCAGCACCGCCAGCACCCGTTCCTCGGCGCTGTCCGTGCCGGGGACGCTCTCGGCCGATCCGTTCACTGGGGGTACCTCCGGTTCGTCAGATCCATGCGTACTGGCGGTGGTGATCGCGCACGCCGGTGAGCGCGAGCAGTTCGGGGCGGTCCGCGGCCCGGCCGAGCAGGGCGGCGTAGCGGGCGGGGTCGACGTCGCGGTGCGCCGCGGGGCGTAGACAGGCGGTGTTCTCCGCGAGCAGCGCCGTGTACTCCGCGAAGTCGAGGTCGGCGCGGGCCCGCAGCCGGGGCCCGATGCGTGCCTCGGCGACGGCGGCGGCCGCCTCCGGTCCGACGACGCCGCTGAAGAACTCCGAGGAACATCCGGAACCGTAGGAGAACAGCCCCACGCGGGCGGGCCCGTCGAGCCGGGCGTGGTCCAGCGCGCTGGCCAGCGCCAGGTAGAGCGAGCCGGAGAACAGGTTGCCGGTCTGGCCGGGGTGGACCAGGGAGGGCGCGACCCGGCGCTCGAAGTCCGCGGCCACAGCGTCGGCGGGGCTGCGGTACAGCTCGCGCATCAGCCTGCGGTGTGCGGCCCTGACCATGCCGGAGAACGGGGTGTGCAGGGCGAGCAGGTCGAAGGTGGTCGCGAAGTCGGCGCCCTCCACGCGGGAGCGGTAGTCGGCGAAGCTGCGCGAGAGGCACTCCAGATAGGCCATGAGCGAGCGGTCGGCGTCCGCGATGTCGAGGTCGGGGCCGGGGCGGGCGGAGTCCAGGGTCTCGAAGCTGTGCACGCCGAACGCCCCGGGGTCGGCGGTGAGGACACGGGGACGGTCGCCGACGAGCAGCGCCACGGCTCCCGTGCCGGTGACCGGCTCGGCGTACCGGGCGCGCTCGTCGGCCAGGGACATGTCGGTGGAGACGATGAGCACCTTCGCGCCGGGCGAGAGCCCGCCGGCCAGGTAGCCGACCGCGAGCTGCAGGGCGGCGGTGGCGGCGTAGCAGGCCTGCTTCGTCTCCAGCAGCCGGCAGGTGGGCGGCAGACCGAGATGCCGGTGCACGTAGGACGCGATGGACTTGCTGTAGTCGATGCCGGACTCGCTGCTGGTGACGAGGAGTTCGATCCTGTCGCGGTCGGCGGGGGCCAGCCGGTCCAGCAGCGGGCGGGCGGCGTTGACGGCGTGCGTGACGGGGTCCTCGAAGGGCAGGGCCACCGAGCGCCGGTCGGAGGCGACGTTGTCGAAGCGGCGCGGATCGAGGCCGCGACCGTCGAACACCGCGCGGGCGCTGACGGCGGCGCTGCCCGCGTACACGTCGAGGGCCTCTATGCCGTACCCGGCGGGCGTGCCGCTCATCGGGCCTCCTCTGCGGCGCCGAGTTCCGCGAGGAAGCCGGCCAGGACGGCGGTCACCCCGTCGGGGTCGGTGACGGTCGGGAAGTGCCCGGCCAGCGGCAGTTCGTGGTATCGGGCGTCGGGGATGGCGCCGTGCATCAGATGCGAGGTCTTGCGCGGTACGACGGCGTCGACGCCGCCGGCCACGACGAGGGTGGGCACGGCGATGTCGCCGAGCCGTCCCAGCAGGTCGGGCTGCTGGGCGAAGACGTCCAGGTAGCGCAGCCCGATGTGCGGGGCCATGCTCTCGCAGCGCAGCAGCCGTGCCGTGTGACGGGCCCGGTCGCGCGCCACGTCCTCGGAGCCGGCCGCGACGATCCGGTCCAGGTCCTCGGCGACCAGGTCCTCCAGGCGGTTCACCTCGCCCACGCGGTTGGCGTATTTGTACGAGCTGCACACCAGCGCCAGCGACGCGGCGCGGTCGGGGTGGGCGAGGACGAAGCTCTGCGCGAGAAGTCCGCCGAAGGAAGTGCCCATCACGTGCACCGGGCCGGTCACGTCCAGCCGGTCCAGGACGTCGCGGTACAGGTCGGCGATGCCGGGCAGCGAGATGTCGTCCGCGACGGTGGTGGCGCCGACGCCGGGGTGGTGGACTACCAGCACCCGGTAGCGGTCCGACAGGCCCGCGACCTGGTCGGCGAAGACGCCGCCGCCGAGGTTGAACGGCGGCAGCATGAGCACGGCCGGACCGCTGCCGCAGTCGAACACCTCCACCGCGCCGCCCTCCATGGGCAGGAGGTGCCGCCGTGTCCCGGGAGCCCGCTCCCGCAGCAGGTCGTGGTTCTCCGACGCGGGGGCCGCGGGCGCGGGCCGTTCCTGGAAGGCCTCGCGGATGTCGGCGGGCAGCGCCTCCGTCGGGTGGTAGGAGCGCAGTGCGGCGGGACCGCGGACGCCGGGCACCTCCGTGAGGTCCGGCACCGACGCCGGATCGGCGACGAGCACCGCGATCCGGTCGGCGGCCCGCTCCAGCGTCTCGCGGTCCATGCCCAGCGGCACGGCGAGCCGGATCAGGCGCCGTTCCGGCGGCGCGGTGCCGTCGGTGAGGCGCGCGCCCGGGCTGAGGTGGGGGCCGCCGCGTACCCCGGTGGCCGCGTAGACCGCGGCCAGGAACGAGGCGAGGGGGTGGCGGAGCGCGGTGCCGGCGGCGGCCTTGTCGACGTCGAACAGCACGCAGTGCGCCGAAGGTCCGGGCACCAGTGGCACGCCGCCCAGCTCCAGCCGTTGCCGGAACGCGGCCACGTTCGCCACCCGCTCGGTCACCAGCCGCTGTGCGGACTCCTGGTCCAGCAGGGCGGCGGAGAGCAGTCGGCGCGCGGTCAGCCCCGGCTCCCGCCCGCGTTCCAGCATCCGCTCGGTGAGCCGCTCGGCCAGCCGCTCGTCGCCGGTGGCGATCAGGCCGCCGCCGTCGACCCCGAAGTCCTTGGACAGACTGAACGTCACCGTCCGGGCGAGGCCCAGCATCTCCCGGGCCACCTCCCACGGCTCCCGGCCCGGCAGGCCCGGCTGCGCGCCGGCCGCCAGCACCGCGTTGTCCAGCAGCCGGGTGGCGTCCAGCACCAGCGGCACGCCCCTGGCCCGCGTCCGCTCAGCTACGCCGCGCAGGTTCTCCAGGGACAGCGGGGCGCCGCCGTGCGCGTTGGTGGCGGTCTCCACGAGGACGAAGGAGACGTCTCCGGCGTACCGCTCCAGCGCGTCTTCCAGCGCCCCCAGATCGAGGTCCGCGGCGAAGGGGCCCTCACCTGCCACGGGCAGCGCGACCGAGGGGTCGAAACCGTGCTCCACCAGGGCCGCCAGCCAGGTCGGGAAAGCCGAGCCGTGCAGCACCCGGCCGCGCCGCCCCGGCCAGGCCCGGCACAGCCGGTCCTCCGCCGTGCGGCCCGAAGCCGTGAAGAACCGGTGGGCGAACGGCAGCCAGGACACGGCCGGCGGCTCCTCCCCCGTGACCCCGGCCGCGTCCGCGAGCTCGGCCAGGGCCCGCCTCCGCTCGGGCTGCCACGGGTCGGCGCGGTCCGCCCAGGAGTCCGTGAGGAGGTCCAGTCCGACGGACACGTGCGCAAGCCGGACGGGATTGTGCCCGTGCGCGGCCAGTTGGGCCAGGTACGAGGCGCGGTCGGAAGCGGGCTCCTTCGGCGACGGGGCGACGGCCTGCGTGGGCGTCACGGGGACGACGGCGGGCGCGGGGGTCACCGGGGCGACAGCGGGCGTGGGCGTCGCGGGATCGGCGATCATCAGGATGACGTCGCTGACCTCGCTGGCGGCCTCTCCCTCGGGCTGCACCAGGTACAGGGTCCGGTTCTCGGGACGGAACTTGTTCTTGAACTGGTAGTTGCCCCCGCCGAAGATGCCCGCGTCGCGGAGTTCGGCCAGGGCACGGACGACGGACTCGGACGCGTTCGGCGAGGCGCCCATCTCGCCGCCGAAACTGGCGCCGAAGCTGAAGACCTCACAGCCCTCCTCGCGCAGTCGCTCCAGGATCCGCACGAGAGCGAACTCCAGTCCGCCGAGCGGCATGTGGTCCGGATAGAACTCGACGTCGAGGAGGTAGCCGTTCTCGGACGGGATCCGGGTGATCACGACGGCGTTCACCAGAGCGTCGTCCAGGTAGGTCAGAAACAGCCGGTGGCGCGCGTCGAGACCGCCGCCGGCCAGCTCCTCCCGGACCCGCCGGACGTACGGGTTGACCATCTGCTTGGTGGCCGCCCAGCCGTCCACCAGCGTGGCCAGCTCCGCGTCCACGCCCGGGTCGTCGCCGCTGCGGTACTCGGCCGCGCGGCAGGCGCCCGCCTTCTCGAACCGCTTGACCATGTAGCGCAGCCGGCTCATCCTCCCGCCGGACAGCGTGAAGGATCCCACGTCCTCGATCCGCTGGAGCGCGCCGAAGGGCGTCGCGGTGACCGGGGCGCCGCCCACCTCCTCCAGCCGGACCAGGGACAGCAGGTTGGGCCGCAGGCCGCCGCGCCGGGCGTGGTCGAAGTACTCGGCGGCCAGGTCGGCGAAGTGGTCCTCGGGACCGGTGTAGTTCCAGACGAGCATGCCCCGGTCCCGCTGCGACAGTGCGAAGAAGCCGCGGCGTCCGGCGCCGACGAAGAGGTACGGGGCGATGTCACGGCCCCCGAGCCCGCTCTCCTTGCCGTGCCGCCGCTCCAACTCCGCTATGACCGGACCCAGTTCGGGGTCGGCGGCGGCTTCCGCACGGGTGAGCGTCGCGGCCCGGGCGGCGGGGCCGGAGGGAGGAGCGAGGGCGGGAGCGGAGGCCGGGGTGCGCACCTGGGCCGGCGGCCGGACCCGTGCGACGGCCGCGCTGCCGTGCGTGCGGCACAGGGAGTCGGCGAGCCGGTCCAGTGTGGGTTCCTCGAACAGCAGGGCCTTGGGCAGGGCGCCGAGGCCGCTCTCCAGGGCGTTGACACCGCGGAGCATGTCGAAGGACGTGAAGCCGTTGCCCTCGAAGGTGACCGCCGGATCGAAGGGACGGCCGAGGACCTCTTCCAGAACACGACGCAGTGCACCCCGCGGGTCGTCAGCACCGGTCGGCGTCTCCTCGTCCGGCGACTGCCTGTGCGGTGTCGACCCGTCCGGCACCGGCCCGTCAGGCATCAGCCCGTCCGGTGCCTGCTCCTTCGGTGCCTGTGCCTCCGGGAGGGTCGACGGCGGGATCTCGCGTGGCGTCGGTCGGGGCGTGCCGGTCCCGGCGGACGTCAGCACATGGGCCGCGAGCGCGGCGACGGTGTCGTGCTCGTAGAGGTCGGCGCCCTGGAGGTCGAGGCCGTGCAGGTCGTTCAGGGCGCGGGCCACGTCCATGCGGAAGATGGAGTCCAGGCCGAGGTCGGCGAAGGGCGTGTCGTCCGCGAGGTCGGCGGCCGGCACGCCGAGGACGTCGGCGACGAGACCCCGTACGGTGACGCGGATCTCCGTGGCGGAGGGCCCGCCGTCGCCGGGCGCGTGCGCTGCCGGGGGTGCGGCGCCGTCGTCCGCCACGGGCTTGGCGGTGCCCGGTGACGTCGCCCGGACCGGGGTGGCTTCCGCGGGAGCGGCGGGTGCGGCCGGTGCGGCCGGTGTGGTCGTGCCGAGGGACTGCAGCCGTACCCGGGGACGGGGTGGGGGCGCGGTGGCCGTCTCCGTCTCGTGCTGCTTCGCCTTCGCCTTCTCCTTCTCCTTCTCCGGGTGAGCGGTGGTGGCTGCCTGGTCGGGGTGCGACACGGGGGACTCCGTCTTCGCTGGCCGGGGCGGGGTCGGGGCGGTGAACCAGTGGCGGCGCGGGTGGAACTCGGCCCTCGGCAGAGCGTGGGCGCGCGCGGCGGGCCGGTGCGGGTCGTCGGGCGGCGTCCAGGCCTCCAGCACCACGTGGGCGTTGGTGCCGCCGAACCCGAACGAGCTGATCCCGGCCCGCCGGCAGGGCCGCCCGTGTTCGTCCTTGGCCCCCTCCCACTCCGTGGTGGCGGTGCCGATGCGGAAGGGCGTGCCGTCCAGCCGGAGGTACGGGTTCGCCTCCCGCAGGTGCAGATGCGCGGGCAGGATGCGGTGCCGCATGGCCAGCAGCACCTTCAGCAGCCCGGCGATCCCGGCCGCCGCCTCCAGGTGGCCGATGTTGGTCTTCACCGAGCCGAGGGTGATGTGCGGCTCGGTGGGCACGGGGTCGCCCGTCTCGCCGTACAGGCGGGCGAAGGCGTCCTTGAGGCCCTCGGCCTCGATCGGGTCGCCGAGCCGGGTGCCGGTGCCATGGGTCTCGATGTAGGTGACGGTGGCCGGGGAGACGCCGGCGACCCGGTGGGCGCGGACCACGACGTCGGCCTGGGCGCGCGGGTTGGGCGCGGTCAGCGAGGGTGACCGGCCGCAGTGGTTGACGGCGCTGCCCCGGACGACGGCGAGGATCCGGTCGCCGTCGGCCTCGGCCCGCTCCAGCGGCTTCAGCAGGACCGCGCCGACCCCCTCCCCGCGGACATATCCGTCGGCGTCCTTGTCGAAGGTGCGGCAGCGTCCGGCGGGGCTGAGCATGCCGGACTGGTCGAACACCCGGAACAGGCCAGGGCTCAGCGCCAGGCTGACGCCACCGGCGATCGCCTCGTCGCACTCGCCGTCGGCCACTGCGCCGACCGCTCGGTGCAGGGCGACCAGGGAACTGGAGCAGGCCGTGTCGACGGTCTCGCTGGGGCCGCGCAGGTCGAGCAGGTGGGAGACGCGGTTGGCGACCAGGGAACGGGCGACTCCGGTGGCCATGTGGGCCTCGGTGTCCGCACCGGACCGGGCGATCAGCTCGCCGTAGTCCGAGGTGGCCATGCCCACGAACACGCCGGTCTGACTTCCCGCGCGGTCCTGCGGCCGGTATCCGGCGTCCTCGATGGCGCGCCATGCCGTCTCCAGGAACAGCCGGTGCTGGGGGTCCATCAGGCGGGCCTCGGCCGGGGAGATCCGGAAGAACGCGGCGTCGAAGTCGGCCACGTCCGTGAGGAATCCGCCGCGCAGGCCCGCCGTGGCCGGGTCCGCCAGCAGGTCGGCGCGGTCCGGGGGCACGGGACCGACCAGGTCGTCGCCGGCGCTCAGGCGCCGCCAGAAGGCGTCCAGGTCCGGCGCGCCGGGAAGCCGCCCCGCCATGCCGATCACGGCCACGTCGCGGCGACGGCGTGCGGGGGCGGACGGGGGTGGCGCGACGACGACGGGCGCCGGGTCGTCGGTGCGCCCCTCGTCCCGCGGCTCCGTGGCCGCCGTGGCCGCCGTGGTCGTGGCCGCCGCGGTCGGCGGGAGGTGTACGGCGTCCGCCTCGGCCGAAGGCTCCCCGTCCGGCAGGGGTGCGGCGCCGACCTCCGCCGCGTGCTCCCGGCTCAGGTAGGCCGCCACGTCGTCCAGCGTGGGGTGCTCGAACAGGACCGTCGGCAGCAGTTCGAGTCCGTAGTGGTCGTTGACGCGGACGATCAGCTCGCTCAGCGAGATGGAGTCGAAGCCGAGGTCCATCAGCTCGGTGGCGGTGTCCACCTCGCCCGGGTCGACCATCAGGAACTCCGAGGTGAAGAGGCGCAGTTGACGCCCGACCACCGCGCTCAGGGAGCCTGGGTCCGGGTGTCGCGCGCCGGTCGTGGTGTCCGTGTCCGCCTCCTCTTCGCAACCGGTCGACGGCTCGGGCGCGACGGCCGTCGGGGTGGCCGGGGGCGTGGCCCGTTCCACGGGCAGCCACCGCGTGTCGGTTCCGGTCAGGGCGGCGTGAAAGACCGCGAGGCCGGTGTCGGTGCGCAGCGGCGCCATCGCCCAGCGCTGGGCGAACAGCCGGCGGGTGGCGTCGTCGACGTCCATGCCGCCGTCCTCCCACAGGGGCCAGCCGATCGCCGTGGTGCGTCCCGAGCGCTCGCCGCGTTCACGCAGCAGCTCCCGGTTCTCGGCGAAGTCCAGCTGGAAGGCGTTGGCGTAGGCGTAGTCGGTCTGCCCGAGGTTGCCGGTCTCCCCCACCAGCGAGGCGCACAGGACGTAGAAGTCGAGGTCCTCGTCGCGTGTGGCGTGGTCCAGCAGCACCGTGCCGGCCACCTTGGGGCCGAACACCTCGGCGGCCTCTTCGGCGGTCTTGAGGACGGCGCGGGCGTCACGGTGCACCCCGGCCGCGTGCACGATGCCGTTCAGCGTGCCGTAGCGGGTGCGGATGTCGGCGATCAGGCCGGCGACGTCCGCCGCCGAGCCGAGGTCGGTCGGCCGGTACCAGACGGTGCTGCCGCCGCGCCACAGCTCCGCCGTGCGCCGTTCGATCTCCCCGTCGAGCGGCGAGCGCCCGGCGAGCACCAGGTTGACGGGCTCGGCGTCGGCGAGGAACCCGCCGAGGATCCGGCCGAGAGCGCCCGCGCCGCCGGTGACGAGGTAGGTGCCGCCGGGGCGGACCGGCAGCGGCGCGTCCGGAGACCCGGCCGGTGCGGGCCGCTCGGCCAGCAGGCGGAGACGGCGTCGGCCCTCGCGGTCGTGGAGGATCTCGGTGACGCCGCTGCCGGTGCGCTCCAGTTCGTCGGCGACGGCGGCGGCGATCCGAGCGGCCGCGGCTCCTTCGCCCGCCGCGTCCTCGTACGCCTCGAAGCCGACGGTCACCGCGGCACAGCCGCTGTGCTCCAGCGTGAGCGACTTGAGCAGGGCGCCGGTCGCGGAGAACTGCGGCTGCCGCCGGGCGGTCCCGTGCGCCACGGCCGCGCGCAGCCGCACCCGGCGGTCGCGGGCGAGCAGAGCCGCCGCCGTCCACAGGAGCAGGTGCGGTCCGGCGTCGAGGTCGTCGGCGACGGTGTCCAAACGGGGCGGTCCGGCGGCCGGCGGGCAGACCAGGACGAGTGCGTCGGGCAGCCGGTCGCGTGCGGCGAGGCCGTCCACGAACCGGCGCAGGCCGTCGGGGGTGGCCGACACCGCGCCGTCCGTGCCGGACTCGCCTCCGCCCGCCTGCACGCAGTCGCAGTCGGCGCCCCGGCGGCCGAACTCCTCGGCCAGGGCACGGCGTACCGGCGTGTCCGGTCCGAGCAGCAGGACCCTGCGAGCGGGCTCGGCCGGCGCGGAAGGGTCCGCCGGGCGCGGCTCCAGGGTGGGTGCGAGGCGGTACAGGGTGCTGGAATCGCCTTCCGGGCCGGCGCCCAGGTGCTCGACCCGGGTGGGGAGTTGCGCGGCTGGGCCGCCCATGGTCGGGTCCGGCACCCCGGTCTCCAGCCAGTGCCGTGCGCGCTCGAAGGGATACGTCGGATACGGCACGGTCCGTACGGCGCGCCCCTCCCACAGAACGGCCCAGTCGACGTCGTCTCCGACGGCCCAGCGGCCGGCGAGCCGGGCGAGGGCCGCCGCCGGGTCCGCCCCGCGGGCGTCCCGCAGCAGGCCGGAGCCGGGGCCGTGCCGCTTGCCGCCCCGGCCGGGGGCGGCCCTGCCGACGACGAGGCCGGGGAGCTCGGCGCGGCCCGTGTCGGCGTAGGAGCGGAGCAGGACGGCGAGCCGCTCCGTGTCGGCGCAGACCACCGCCAGCCGTTCCGGGAAGTGGCGGCGGCCGGTCTGGCTGGTGCGGGCGAGCGAGGCGGGCGAGGTCGCGGCGCCGTCCGCAGTGGCGAGGTGGTCGGCGACGCGGCGGGCGTAGGCCCGGAGGCGTTCGGCGGACCGCGCCGACAGCAGGAAGACCTGCGGTCCGGGGGGCGGCGCGGCGGTCTCGTCCGGTTCGGTGTACTCCTCGAGGATCAGATGGGTGTTGGCGCCACCCGCGCCGAACGAGCTGACGCCGGCCCGGCGAGGGCCGCCGCCGGGCGGGGCGGGCCACTCGGTGAGCGAGCGGACCGGTTCCAGGGCCGCCGCGTCGAAGTCGATCCTGGGGTTGAGCCGGTCGAGGCCCGCGCAGGGCGCGAGCCGGCGGTGCCGCAGCTGGAGCAGCGCCTTGGTCAGTCCGGCGATGCCCGCCGCGCCTTCGAGGTGCCCGATGTTGGCCTTGACGGACCCCACCGCGCAGGGGCGTGGCCGACCGCTTCCGCCGAGGGCCTTGCCGAGCGCCGCGATCTCGATCGGGTCTCCCAGGGCGGTGCCGGTGCCGTGGCACTCGACGTACGACACGGTCTCGGGCGCCACGCCGGAGTTGTCCAGGACGCGGCGGACCAGGGCGGCCTGCGCGTTGGGGTTGGGCACGGTGTAGCCGCCGGTCTTTCCGCCGGCGTTCATGGCGCCGCCCTTGATCACGGCCCAGATCCGGTCCCCGTCGGCGACGGCGCGGTCGAGCGGTTTGAGCAGGACGGCGCCGACGCCCTCGCCGGGCACGAACCCGTCGGCGGCGGCGTCGAACACCTTGCACCTGCCGTCGGCGGACAGCATGTTGAGAGCGCTCAGCGACACATGGTGGGCCGGGTGCAGGATCAGGCTCACGCCCCCGGCCACGGCGGTACGGCACTCGCCGCGCCGCAGGCTCTCGCAGGCCAGGTGGACGGCGGTGAGCGACGACGAGCAGGCGCTGTCCACCGAGATGCTGGGGCCCTGGAAGTCGAAGAAGTACGACACGCGGTTGGCGACCGACCAGTGCGCCGAGTGCGCGCCGGACAGCCGGCCCTGCGGCCAGGCGGTGGCCGCGATCTGCCCGTACGTGCCGTACATGACCCCGACGAAGACGCCGGTGTGCGGCTCGTGGGTCTCCGGGCCGAGGCGGCCGTTCTCCTCCAGCAGGTTCCAGGCGGTCTCCAGAAACAGCCGCTCCTGCGGGTCGATGTGCGCGGCGTCGCGGCCCAGAATGCCGAAGAACGCGGGGTCGAACCGGTCGACGCCGTCCAGGAAGGCCCCCCAGCGGCTGTAGGTGCGCTGGGGTGTGCCGCGCTCGGCGTCGAACGTCGGCCGCCAGTCCCAGCGGTCCGCCGGCACCTCGGTGAACGATGTGGCGCCGGCGGCGAGGTTGCGCCAGAAGGTGGCGAGGTCGGGCGCGCCGGGGTAGCGGCCGCTGACCCCGATCACGGCGATGTCGGAGGAAGCGGCCTGTGCCGCCGGCGGACCGGGATCCGGGCGGGGCGCCACGACGGCCGGCGTTCCGGGGGCGGGTGTCACCGCGGACGGCGTTCCGGCGGAAGGCGTTCCGGCGGACGGTGGCACGGCGGACCCTGCCACGGCGACCGGCGACGCAGCGGCTGACGTCCCGGCGACCGGCAGCATCACGACTGACGTCCCGGCGACCGGCGGCATCGCGGCTGACGTCCCGGCGACCGGCAGCATCACGGCTGACGTCCCGGCGACCGGCGACGCAGCGGCCGATGTGCCGGCGACCGGCGTCACCGCCGCTGACGTTCCGGGGGGTGTGGGCGTCGGTGCGAGCAACCTGGCGACGGCCGGGGCGTGTTCGGCGGCGAAGTGGTCGGCCAGCTGTGCGATCGTCAGCTTCTCGAACAGCAGGGTCGCGGGCAGCTCCCCGAAGTCCTCCTCGAAACGGTTGACGAGACGCAGGCTGACCAGCGAGTCGACCCCGTAGTTCTCGAAGGTGACCTCGTCCGCGAGCGCGCCGGGATCGAACCTCAGCACCTCGGCGAAGACGTCGCGCACATACGCGCGCACCCGGGCGACGTCCGGTACGGCGGGCGGTGCGGCGGGCGGTGTGACGGAGCCCGGGGCCGTCGCGGCGACGAACACGCACTGGTCCAGGGCCTCCACGGGAGTGCCCGGCGCGCCCAGCGTCCGGACCGGCCCGAAGCCGCTCGCGGTCAGCGCCCGGCGCCACTGGTCCGGTCCCAGCAGGGGCGCGTGCGGGAGCCTGCGCTCCGCGTCCTGGAACGCCCACCAGCCGGGCGTCAGGCCGAAGGTGAGGGTGAGGAAGTCGGAGGCACGGGTCACCTCGTTGAGCAGCACACTGCCTCCGGGCGCCACCAGCCGGCGCACATGTGCCAGGGTCCGCCCGATGTCGGCCGTGGCGTGCAGCACGTTGGTGGCGAGGACGAGGTCGTACCCGTGCGGGGTGAAGTGCTGTTCCTCGGGCGGGCGTTCGATGTCGAGGGGGCGGAAGGACAGATAGGGGCGGCCGGGGCCGAACTCCCGCTCGCCGTGCGCGAGGAAGGCGGGCGAGACGTCCGTGTAGGTGTACGCCACCGCGGGGACGTCGTCCGTGCCGCGCAGGGCCTCGTCGAGGGCGTCGAGGACGAACGTCGTGCCCGCGCCCGTTCCCGCGCCGATCTCCAGGATCCGCAGCGGCCCCGCGGCGCCGTCGGCCGGCCGGCCGCGCCTCAGGGCGGCCACGGTCTCCGCCGCCATGAGCCGGTGGTGGTGGTCGGACAACGGCTGCCCCCGGTACACGGATTCGACCAGATCCACGGATCCGCCCGGGAAGAGCACGTCCGTGGCCGGGCGGGAGCCGTCGAGCACCTCGGGCAGGGCTTCGACACACCGCCGCAGCAGGGTGACGTGCGGGCGCATGGCCGGATGACGGGCGACCAGCTCCTGCGCCCGGACGCTCTCGTGTCCGGTCCTTCGCAGCAGGGCCGCCACGGCCCGGAACAGCCGCTCACCGGCGCTTCCCTCGGGATGCCGGCCGGTCCACCGGTCCAGGACGGTGTGGGCGGCGTCGCCCGCGCCGAGCCGGGTGCGCAGCAGGGTCGCGGCAAGCCGCTCCAGCTCGGCGAATCCGGCGCGGGACCGCGCCAGGGGGTCCTCGGAGCCGTCCGGTTCGGCGCCGAGGAGGGCGAGTCCGCGCCGGGTGCCCTTCACGACGACCGCCTGGGCGAGGCCCGCGCCGAGCACGCCGGTGAGCGCTTCGATGCCCTCGTCGGGCTCCAGCGACGCGATGCCCAGCTCGGCGAACCGCTCGACGTGATGCTCTTGCGCGACCGCGCCGACGCTGCCCCAGAAGCCCCAGTTGACCACGGAGGCGGGGAAGGACCGCTCGCGCAGGTGTCCGGCGAAGGCGTCCTCGAAGGTGCTGGCCGCCGCGTAGTTGGCCTGACCCGGCGCGTCGGCGAAGGAGATCGCCGAGGAGAAGCAGACCAGGAAACCGGGCGGCTCGTCCTCGAGCGCGGCGGCCAGTGCCACCAGACCGCTCGTCTTCGCCGCGAGGACGTCCAGGAACGTGTCCTCGTCCATGGCCGCGAGGGTGCGGTCACGCAGCACCAGCGCACTGTGGAAGACCCCGTCGAGGCGGCCCACCCGGGCCCGTGCCTCGGCGACGATGCGCCGTGCGTCGGCCGGATCGGCGACGTCGCCGCGCACGTGGACGGCGCTTCCGCCCAGCGCGTCGAGTGCGGCCAGCCGCGCCCGCACGGTGTCGTCCGGGGCACGGCGGCCGACCAGTACCAGACGCGCGTGGTGGGTTCGGGCCAGGTGGCGGGCGAGCGCCGTGCCGACCCCTCCCGTGCCCCCGATCACGAGATACGCACCGCCCTCGCGGAACGCGTCGCCCGTGGCGGCCGGCTGCCGCGCCGGCGCCAGCCTGCGCACCAGCCGGCGGGGGCCGCGCAGGACGACGAGGGGCTCCGCGCAGGGCTCGGCCGCCAGCCGCTCCGCCGACTCGGCCCACTCGGTCGACTCGGTCGACTCGGCCCACTCGGTCGACTCGGTCGACTCGGCCGGTGAGGACGTCCGCGGAGGCAGGTCGACGCAGCCCGCACGCCACTTGGGGTACTCGGCGGCGGCCGACCGGATCAGGCCGATCAGACCGGCGCTGTGCGGCTGTGCGGGACCCCGCTCGTCGTCGGCGACCGCGCCGCACAGGGCCACCTTCACCGTGAGCCGCCGACTGCCGGCTCCTCGGGCGAGCAGCGTCTTCAGCAATCGGAACAGGCCGAGCGTGGCCGCGTCGGGGGCCTGTTCGGGGACGGGCTCGCCGGGGTCGTGCAGGGCGAGCCAGTAGACGGTGTCGGGAACACCGTCGGGCACCTCGAGGGACGCGGCGCCGTCGCCGCCCGGAAGGGCGATCGTGGTAACCGGCTCCCCGGCGGCCGCCAGGGCCTCGGCGAGGGGCCGCGCGGCGGAGGTGTGGAACGCCCAGGTCGTGCGCCCGTCAGGGGGCGTCGCCCGGTCCACGGGGCCGGCCACGGGGCCGGCCTCCCTCAGACGCGGGACGAGGACAGTGGTCTCCGGTCGTGCGGACGCCTGCTCACGCGCGTCGGCCGGCACCGGCAGCGGCCGCAGCGCCACCCCCACGAAGGACGCGCACTCGCGGCCCTCGGGGTCCGTCACCCGTACGGTGAACGCGGCGCCGTCCCGTGTCGCGTGGGCGAAGCCGCGCCTCGGCAGCGGGGCCCGCACCTCCAGGGCCCGCAACGCGAAGGGGACGAGGGGGTCGCCGCCGGGGTCGCGGGCCAGCAGGGTGAGCGTCTGCAGGGCGGCGTCCAGGACGGCCGGGTCGAGCGGCCAGGACGACTCCTCCCCCACCGGCGTGTCCGGGGCGCGCAGCACTCCGAGCGCCTCGTCCGCACCTGCCCACACCCCCTCCAGCGCCTGATAGGCGGGCCCGTAGGAGAGACCTCCGGCGGCGAAGGCCGCGTACAGGTCCGCCCCCGGGTGCCAGGCGGGACAGCGGTCGCGCACCTCTGCGACGGGGAGCGGGTCCAGGGCCGCGCCGTCGCCGGAGAGGGGCTGTACACGGCCCCGGGTGCACGACGCCCACTCTGCGTCGGCGGCCGACAGTTCGAAGCTCAGTCCGCCGGCCGGGGACTCCTCCGTCGTGACCCGGATGTCGCGGGCGGCGGTCACCTCGACCGGGCGCAGCCACCGCACCTGCGAGACGCGGACGGCCCCGGTGATCCCCTGCCGGGCGGCGGCGCGCACCGCGAGCGAGAGGCCCGCGACTCCCGGCAGCACGGCGCGGCCGCCCAGCCGGTGATCGGCCACGACCCGGTCGTGCGGGGCGAGGACCAGAGTCAGCGTGCCGGGGTCCGCGGGCTGGCGCGGTGCGCCGGCGTCCGGCCTGGGGACGGACACCCAGTGCCGGTCCCGGGCGAAGGGATAGGTGGGCAGCGGCACGCGGCGGGCGCTGCCGGGCGGGTGCAGGGCCGCCCAGTCGACGGTCCCGCCGTGCACGTACGACTCGGCGAGGCGGCTGAGTCCGGACTCGCCGGTCGCCGGGGTGTGCGCGTACGGGGCCGCACGGCGTGCGGCGGCGCGCAGCGCGCGGACGAGCTCGGCGCGGTCCCGGACGACGAACGCGGCGCGCAGCGGGAAGTGGGTGCGGCCGACACCCAGGGTGAGGGCGACGTCGGCGAGGGCGGGCGTCGGGGCGTCCTCGGTGTCGAGGGCGTCGGCGAGCCGGGTGACGGTCTGTGCCAGGGCGTCCTGGGTGCGTGCCGAGACGGGGATCAGAAGGGCCCGGCCGGTCTCGGCGGGCGCGGACGTCCGGGGTGGCGCCTCGGCGACGACGGCGTGCGCGTTGGTGCCGCTGAACCCGAAGCTGCTGAGTGTGGCGATCCGGGCGCCTGTCGGGCCGGGACGCCAGACGTCGGTGCGGGTGAGTACGCGGAAGGGGCCCCGGGACAGGTCGATCTCGGGGTTGGCGTCGGTGAAGTGCGGCGTGGGCGGGAGCCGGCGGTGTCGCAACGCCAGGAGGATCTTCAGCAGTCCCGCGATGCCGGCCGCCATGGTGGTGTGACCGATGTTGGCCTTGACCGAACCGAGCACGACCGGATCCACGACGACCGGATCCGCGGCGGCCGGATCCGCGAGGACGGCGCCGTCGGTGCGGAACGCGTCCTGGAGTGCCTTCACCTCGATCGGGTCGCCGAGCGGGGTGCCGGTGCCGTGGGCCTCGACGAGTCCGATGTCCGCGCCGGTGACGCCGGCCGCGCGGTGGACGCGGCGCAGCAGTTCGGTCTGGGCGGCGGCGCTGGGCGCGGTCATGCCGTTGGTCCGGCCGTCGCCGTTGACTCCGGTGGCCTTGATGACGCCGTGGATGTGGTCGCCGTCCGCCAGCGCCCGGGCGAGCGGTTTCAGCACGACCACGCCGACGCCCTCGCCGAGCACGATGCCGTCGGCGCGCGCGTCGAAGGGGGCGCTGGTGCCGGTCGGGGACAGCATTCCGGTGTTGCTGCAGCGGACGTGCAGGCGCGGGGTGAGCATCAGGGCGACGCCGCCCGCGAGGGCCGTGCGGCACTCCCCGCGGCGCAGGCTCTCGCAGGCCAGGTGAACGGCCGTCAGGGAGGAGGAGCAGGCGGTGTCGACGGCCAGGGTGGGGCCGGTCAGGTCGAGGAAGTAGGAGATGCGCGCGGCCAGCACGGAAGGCGAGGAGCCGAGGAAGGCGTGTCCGGTGTCGGCCTGTCCGGCCGCCGCCAGGAGGTCCTCGTAGTCGCCGGCGCCGCAGCCCACGAACACCCCGCAGTCGCGGGTGCCGCGCTCGGTCGGCCGGTCGGTGCCGCCCGCGCCGTGCCCGGCGTCCTCCAGCGCCCTCCACGCCTCCTGGAGGAAGAGCCGCTGCTGCGGGTCCATGGCCTCGGCCTCCAGCGGCGAGAGCCGGAAGAAGCCCGGATCGAACTCGTCCACCCCGCGGACCAGCGCGGCCCACTTGCTGTCGGTGCGGTCGGCGACGGACCGGTCCGGGTCGTACCAGCGGCCCACGTCCCAGCGTTCCGGCGGCACCTCGGCGATCTCGCTGCGCCCGGCCTCCAGGTTCCTCCAGAAGGCGTCGAGGTCGTCGGCGCCCGGGAAGCGGCCGGACATCCCGATCACGGCGATGTCGGCGGCGACGACGTCCGGTCCGCCCGGCGCGCCGGGCGGTTCGGGTTCGGGGTCGGGGCTCTGCTCCTCCTCGCCGGACCCGGCCTCCGTCGCGGCCGGGGCACGGCGCGGTACGGGGCGCAGGGTCACCATGGCGGCCGAGGGCGCGGAGACGGCGGGTCCGGGAGCGCCGTCCGGCAGCGACACGCGGGACACGGGCCCGTCGACCGGCGCATGGGGTCCGGAGTCGCCGTCCGCCCTCGGGCGGGAGGCGGGCAGCGGGGCGGACTCCGGCCCGGGCTCCGGCGCGGGTGCCGGTTCAGGCGCGGGTGCGGGTGCGGGTGCCGGTTCGGATGCTGGTGCGGGTGCGGGTGCGGGTGCGGGTGCCGGTTCGGATGCGGTGACGGTGTGCGGGGCGCCGGGGTCGCCAGGGTCTCCGGACGCGCCGGTGCTCGCAGGGGCGGCGCCGCGGGTACCGGCCCCGCCGAGGGCGTCCGTGCCCGTGGCGGCGGTGTCCCGGGGGGCGGTTCCGGCCGGCCGCCCCGGGGCGAGGGCCGCTCGGTGCAGGGCCGCCGTCCGGTGACGGGCCGTCATCAGGGCGGCCGTCATCGCGGGCACGGTCGGGTGGTCGTAGACCGCCACGGCCTCCAGCCCGACTCCGTGCCGCTCGTTGAGGCCGCGGACGACCTCGACGGCGCCGATCGAGTCCAGCCCCATCTCGGCGAAGGTCCGCTCGTCGTCGATCTCCCCCGGCCGCAGGTAGAGCACCTCGGCCAGCGACGCGACGACGTCCGCCCGCACCTGCGCCTCGGAGGGCCCGGCCACGGCCTCCCCCGGCGGCGTCGCCTCGGGCCGGACCGAGGGCTCCGACGCCTTCGCCACCGGGGCCGGCTCCTTCGCCGTGGTGCTCCCGGCCCCCCGGAACGCCTCCACCCGGGCGAAGTGGCCCCTGACCCGGTCGCGGGCCTCGGCGCCGAGCACCTCCTCGTGCATCCGGACCTCGCGCCCGACCACCTCGTCCAGCCGGGCCAGGACCCGGCCGGCCAGCTCCTGCTTGAGACGGCGCACGGCGCCCTCCGGCCGGGCCGCGAGCGCACGGGCGCGGTCCAGCGCGGCCGGCAGCACCTCGCGGCCCGGCAGGACCGTCACCATGGCCCCGTAGCGGTGCAGTTCGGCCCCGGTCAGGGACCTGCCCGTGAGCATCATCTCGTCCGCGAGCGCCGAGCCGAACCGGCGTTCCAGGACATAGGTCGCCCCCATGCCGGGGGTGAAGCCGTAGGAGACGAAGTTGGCGCTGTAGACGCTCTCCTCGGCCAGCAGCACCACGTCGGCGTAGAGCCCGAACGCCAGTCCGCCGCCGGAGGCGTGCCCGTCGATCGCGGCGACCACGGGCCGGTCGCAGCGCAGCAGTCCCTCGTACACGAACGCCTGGTCGGTGAAGCGCCCGTCGCCGTCGGCCAGCATCTCCAGGGCCTCGGCGGTGCCGCCCATGCTGAACACGCCGTCGGAGCCCGTGACGACCACTGCCCTGACGTCCGTGCGCGCGGCGACCGTGCCGAAGATCTCGCGCAGGTCGCGCAGCAACCGCTCGGTGAACATGGGCGAGTGCATGCGGATCAGGCCGATCCCGCCGTCCAGGACGACGAGTTCGGCGCCGTCGTCACGGGCGGTGGCCGTGGGGGCGGGCGAAGTAGGGGCGGAAACGGCGGGAGCGGTGTCGGTGGGAGCGGGTGCGGCGGGAGCCGTGGCCGGAGCGGCGGTAGCGGGGGCGGGGGTGTGCTCCGCCCGGGCCGGTCCGGGCGGCGTGACGGGCGCGGATTCGCGGTCCGTGGCCGTCCTGCCGGTCCATCCGCCGGGCCAGCAGCGCTCCTCGCGGAAGGGGTAGCCGGGCAGAGGGACACGGCGGGGGCGCGCGCCGTCGCCCGTGCCGGGCCCGGCCCCGTGGCCCGGGTCGTCTGTCCCGCCCGTGACCCAGCTTCGCGCCCGGTCCTCCAGGGTGTGTCCGGCCTCCGTCGCCGCACGGGCGGGCGGGGCGTCGGCCGACGCGGTCCCCCGGTGCTCGCGGGGTCCCGGCTCGGCGCCCTTCGCCAGGCGCTCCAGCGCCGCGCGCAGTTCCGGGAGGCTGTCCGCCACGACCGCGAACCGCACCGGCATCGCGGTACGGCCGACCCGGAGCGTGTGGGCGAGGTCGTCGAGTCTCGGCAGGCCGTGCCCGCCGGTGCGGGCCGCCGCCGCGGCCAGGCCGGCCCACGTCACTGCGGCCTCCTCCAGCGTGGTCCCGCAGTGCACCGCCGCCGCGAACTCCTCGGCGACGAAAGCCTGTTCGAGCGCCGTGTGCGCGGCGAGGTCGTGGGCCAGGGCCAGCAGGGCGGCGGGGTCCAGGCCGAGATCCTCGAAGGTCTCACCGCCGCCGAGGGACGTCTCGGGCACCGCCAGACGCCGGGCGACGAGGGACCGTATCAGCGCGGGCTCGCCCGTGACGGCGTCCCCGGGCCGTTCCTCGTCCGGGCTGAGAAGGGCGAGCAGGGCTGCCGCCCGCTCCCGCAGGGCCTCGTCGTCCTTGGCGGACAGCACGAACAGCCGGGAGCCGCGCGGTGCGGGCCGGGCGGGGGCCTCCGGCGCCTCCTCCAGCACCAGATGGGCGTTGGAGCCGCCCGCGCCGAAGGCGCTGAGCCCGGCCAGACGCCGGCCGGCGGACGGGCGCGGCCAGGGCGCGGCGCTGCGCTGCACCGCCAGCCGGCCGTCCCCGAAGTCGAGGTGCGGGTTGAGCGTGTCGGCGTGCAGCGAGGGCGCCAGGGCGGCGTGCCGGAACTGCAGGAGCACCTTGGTGAGCCCGGCGATGCCGGCCGCGCTCTCCAGATGACCGATGTTGGTCTTCACCGAGCCGATGGCCACATGCTCGGGACCGGGTGTGAAGGCGGCCAACGCCGTGCGCAGGCCCTCCAGTTCGATCGGGTCGCCGAGCGAGGTGCCGGTGCCGTGGGCCTCGACGTAGCCGAGGGCGCGCACGTCGGCGCCGGACTCGCGGACCGCGTCGGCGACGAGCGCGGCCTGCGCGGTCGGGCTGGGCACGGTGAACCCGCCGGTACGGCCGCTGTGGTTGAGCCGGGCGGCGCGGATGACGGCGTGGACGTGGTCGCCGTCGGCGAGCGCCCGGTCCAGCGGCTTGAGGAGTACCGCCCCGACGCCCTCGCCGGGCACGTAGCCGGTGCCGCCCTCGCCGAAGGCGCGGCACCGGCCGTCCTGTGACAGCCAGCGTCCCCGCGCCAGTTGGAGGTACTTCTGCGGGTGCGGCATGACGTTGACGCCGCCGGCCAGCGCGAAGGTGCTCTCGCCCCGGCGCAGGCTCTCCACCGCGAGCTGCACCGCCGTCAGCGACGAGGAGCACGCGGTGTCGACGGCGATGCTGGGGCCGTGGAAGTCGAAGGCGTAGGAGACGCGGTTGGCGACGGAGGAGTGGAGGGCCACCGGGGCGGTCTCGTCGTCGGGGTCGGACACGAACTGGAAGTGGTTCCACATGACGCCGGCGAAGACGCCGACCTGTTCGGCGGTGAGGGACTCCGGCGGATACCCGGCGTCCTCGAGCGTCTGCCAGGCGATGGTCAGGAACAGTCTCTCCTGGGGGTCCATGCGCTCGGCCTCACGGCGTGAGATGCCGAAGAACAGCGGGTCGAAGCGTTCCATGCCGGTCAGGAAGCCGCCCCAGCGGCCGTAGGTGCGGCCGGGCCGGCCGGGCTCGGGGTCGAAGAGCGCGTCGTGGTCCCAGCGGTCGGGCGGCACCTCGGTGACACAGTCCCGGCCGGCGGCGAGGTTGCTCCAGAAGGCGTCCAGGTCGACGGCGCCCGGGTAGCGCCCGGCGACGCCGACGATCGCGACGGGTTCGGGGGTCGTCCGGGCGCTCCGCCCGAGGACCGGGGCCTGCGCGGTCGCGCCGTCGTCCGCCACGGGCGCGAACAGCCCGGTCGTCAGCGGTCCGGCCGCGCTCGGCTCGGCGTGCACGGCCACCAGCCGGGGCGGGGTGCCGGGCCGGGCCAGACAGCGGTCCAACAGGTCCAGCGCGGCCCGGGTGGGCAGGGGCCGCATCCCGGACCCGGCGGAGCGGGCGAGCGCGGCGGCGTCGGCGCGCATGCCGCCCTCGGCCCAGTAGGGCCAGGCCAGGGACAGGGTGCGTCCGGTGCGCGCGGGGTCGGCCGCGCGGTGGCCGGCGAAGGCGTCGAGGAAGGCGTTGGCGTAGCCGTACGCGCACTGGCCGGTGTTGGGCAGCACCGCGGACAGCGAGGAGAACAGCACGAACAGGGCCGGGTCGCTGTCGGCGGTGGCCCGGTCGAGGTGCAGGGCGCCGGCCAGCTTGGGGGCGAGCACGGCGCGGGTCCCGGCCGGGTCCCGGCGGAAGTGCAGGGCGTCGTCGGTGCGGCCCGCGCAGTGCAGGACCGCGTCGATCCGGCCGTACAGCTCGCGGCACCGGGCGGCGACGGCGTCGGCGTCCTGGCGGTGGGAGACGTCCGCCTGCACGTAGTGCGCCTCACCGCCCCGAGCGGCGCAGCGGTCGAGCAGCGCGGTGACCGTGGCGTCGAGCGGCCGGGTCCCGCACAGCACCAGGCGGGCCCCGAGGGTCTCGGCCAGGTGTCCGGCGACGAGCGAGCCGATGCCGCCCGCTCCGCCGGTGACCAGGCAGACGGCGCCCCGGGGCAGGGCGGGCGCGTGCGGGCCGTCGAGGGTGTGAGGGGTGAGGCGGCGCACGTGCCGCTCGCCGTCCCGGTGCCTGCTCTCGCTGTCCTCTCCGGTGTCGGCGGCCTCCGCCAGAAGGATGCCGGCGAGTTCGCCGGCGTCCGGCGCGCCGACGACGAGCGTGCTGCGGCAGCGCAGGGCGGGGTTCTCGGCGGTGATGCCGCGGGCCAGGGCTCCGACGGCGCTGTGCTGCGGGGCCGCGTCCTCGTGCTCGGCGCGGAACAGGAAGCGGAGTTCGCGGGGGACGTCGGCGGGTCTGCCGGCCAGCGCGCCGGCGAGCGCCCAGACGACGTCGTAGCCGTCGGTGGTGTCGGCGGAGGGTCCCGACGCGGGTGCGGGGCAGACGGCCAGGACCGTCGGGGTGGAGCCCTCGGCGGCGAGCTCGTCCAGCAGGCGGGCGAAGTCGGCTCGGCTGCCGGTGGGCATGCGCCAGGTGTCGGGGCCGGTCCGCTCGTAGGCGAAGGCAGGCAGCACGTGCACCGTGCGCCGTCCCGGGGCGGCGCAGTGGCGCAGCGCGTCGGGCAGCGCGGGGTCGCCGGTGACGACGAGCAGGTCGCCCGGCGGTTCCGGGGCGCGGGTCGCGGTCAGGGGGACCCAGCGGGGGCGGTGCAGGCCGAGGCGGACGTCGGCCGGGGGCGGCGCCGTCGGCTGCACGGGCGGCTCCGCGGCGGGGGCGGGCGCGGCGGCGGGGGCGGGCGCGGCGGCGGGCGCCGCTGCCGCCCGGTCGCCGGCCGGCAGGGTGATCGTGTGCCGCTGGGCCAGGTGGCGGGCGACGGAGGCGATGTCCGGGTGCTCGAAGAGGAGCGTCGGGTAGAGGCGGCCGTCGACGGCCTTCTCCAGTTCGGCGCTGAGTGCGAGCAACGCGACGGAGTCAAGGCCGAGTTCGTAGAACCCGCGGTGGGGGTCGACGGTGTCCGGTTCACGGCCCAGCAGGCCGCCGATCAGGGTGCGGACATGGGTGACGAGCCGCTGCTCGGTGTCGCCGTCCGGCGTGGCCGCCGGGGCGGGCCCGGGATCGGTGCGGACGGCCGCAGCGGTGGGTTCCCGCGGCGCGGCCGGGGTGTCCAGCAGCCGTGTGATGAGCCCGGAGTGCCGTACCCGCTTGCAGCTGAGCTTGGTGAACTTGGCGACGAAGCGGCCCTGTTCGTCGTGGATCAGGCAGTCGTTGTGCATCAGGTCGCCGGAGGGGGCGACGGTCTCGGACGTGGGCACGTGCACCCAGCAGGGGCCGGTCACCGCGCGCGGGGCGCGGAACTCGGCGATGTGGACGGGGATGAACGGGTCGGGTCCGGGCGGGGGCCGGTGGCCGAAGGCGACGAGGGTGGCGGCGTCGAGCTTCGCCGGATGCAGGTGGAAGGCGCTCTCCTGGTCCCGGGCGCCGGGGTCCGGCGAGAGGTGGGCCAGCAGGCCGCCCGTGTCGAGGCGGTGCAGCGGGCCGAAGCCCATCATGGGCGGGCCGTGCTCGATGCCCTCGGCCCGGGCCTGCCGGTACAGCTCGTCCATGTCCCGGGTCGACTCGGCGCGGGTGAGCAGGACGCGTGGGTCGATCGGAGGGGGCGGGGGTTCGTCGGTGAACTCCAGGCGGGCCGAGAAGTGCGGCCGCCACCGGACGTCGTCGGGTGCTGCCGCCGCCGGGTCCGTGCCCGGCGCCATGACCGCGCCGGCCGCTTCCACGGGGCGGGCGCCGGCGTCGTCGGGTGCGCCGATCGTGACGCGGACGGCGAGGTCGCGCCCCGGGGCGGTGGCGATGGGCTCGGCGAACAGCACGTCGCGCAGCACGGCGCGTTCGGTGTCCAGTCCCTGTGCGCGCAGGATGCGGTAGACGATGTCGAGGAAGGTCGCGCCCGGCATCACCGACACCTGGTGGATGCGGTGGTTCTGCATGATGAAGTCGTCGTGCGGCAGCGAGAGGTGACACTCGATCGGGTCGTTCACGGCGTGGCTTCCCCCTCGTGTCCGAGCCGGCCCACGGCGTCCTCACGCAGCCGGGTCCGGTCCGTCTTCCCATGGGCGTTCAGCGGTGCGTCGGGCAGCCACCACAGGTGGCGGGGCAGCATGTAGGCCGGCAGGCGGTCGGCGAGGCGTTCG
Organism: Streptomyces humidus; assembly: GCF_014649655.1. Taxonomy (GTDB): domain Bacteria; phylum Actinomycetota; class Actinomycetes; order Streptomycetales; family Streptomycetaceae; genus Streptomyces; species Streptomyces humidus. Next base: position 153,720 of record NZ_BMTL01000015.1, read on the forward strand.
GCCAGCGCCGCGGTGTCCGGTTCGGGGGCGCCGAGCAGATAGGCGACGAGACGGGTTCCGCCGGGCGCGTCGAGGGCGAACGCGACGGCCTCGGCGCCGGAGGTGTCGCGCAGGGCGGCCTCCACCTCGCCGACCTCCACCCGGTAGCCGTTGATCTTCACCTGGGCGTCCTTGCGGCCGAGGTGGACCCAGCCGTGCACGGTGGCGCGCACCTGGTCCCCGGTGCGGTACCAGCGCCGGCCGTCGTGGTGCAGGAAGCGGCCCGCGTCCTGCGCCGGGTCGAGGTAGCCGCGGAACATCTGGGGCCCGGTCATGACGAGTTCGCCGGTGCCGTCGTGGGGCGAGCCGTCCGGGGCGAGGAGCATCGCCTCCATGCCGTCGTTCGGGTCGCCGATGGGCACGGTGGCGCCGTACCGCGGATCGGACAGGTCCTGGTCGGGGCGCCAGCGGAACGCGGTGCAGGCGATGGTCAGTTCGGTGGGGCCGTAGATGTTGTCGAGGACGCCGTCGGGGGCGGCGCGCCGCCAGTAGCGTGCGGTGTCCACCAGCAGGGGCTCGCCGGCGAACACCGACTGGCGCAGGCCGGCGAGACTGCCGGGAGCGAGGCGGTCGCCGCGCTGCAGGCCGCGCGCGAGGCTGGGAGTGCTGTGCCAGACGGTCAGCCCGTACCGGCGGACCCACCGCGCCGGGTCCAGGGCCTGCAGGCGCGACAGCACGCACACACAGGCGCCGCCGGCCCAGGCCGGGAAGATGTCGCACATCGCCAGGTCGAAGGTGGTCTCGTGGACCTGGCTGAACCGGTCCTCGGGGCGCACGGCGTAGCGGGAGAGCGAGGCGGCCAGGAACGCTGACACGTTGCCGTGGCTGACCGGGACGCCCTTGGGGGCGCCGGTCGAACCGGAGGTGAAGAGGATGTAGGCGATGTCGTCGGGCGTCCCGGCGGGTGGCTTCCAGGCGGTCGCGCCGCCGGGCTCGGACGGTTCGCCCGCCGTCAGGACGCGGGCGCCGCCGACGGCACTGGGCAGCTTCGCGGGCAGCTCCTGCCGATCCGTTCGCGGGGCCAGCACGACGTGCACGGGCGCGGACCGCACGAGCCGCGCCACCTGCCCGGCGGCGTCCGGGGCGGCGATCACGGCGCCGCAGCCCGCGGCCCGCAGCACGGCGGCGTTGCGGGCCACCGGGTTCTCCGGGTTCAGCGGCACGGCGGGGGCGCCGGCGTAGAGGGCCGCGAGGAGGCCGATGTACGCCTCGGGTGTCTTGGAGGCGAGCACGGCGACGGGAGCGCCGGGTTCACCGGCCGCGGCGACGGCGGCGGCCCAGGTGCGGGCGACGGCGTCGGTCTCGGTGTAGGTCCAGCTCCGGTCGAGGATCCGCAGGGCGGGGCCGTCGGGGTTGCGGGCGAGGCCGTCGGCGAACCACTCGTGCAGCATCCTGGCGGCGCCCGGCCGGGCGCCCGGCCCGCCGGCCGTCATCGGTTCGCCAGACAGCCGCTGACCACGCGCCACAGGTCGGCCGGCGTGGCGAAGCTGGCCGGGACGAGGGCCCCCTCGGGGAACTCGATGTCGTAGGCGTCCTCCAGCCGGGCGGAGAGACCGACCATGCCGAGGGAGTCCAGGCCGTGCGCGGGCAACGGGAGTTCGGCGCGCAGCGGAGCGGTCGGGGGGTAGTCGGTGAGTGCGGCCCTGACCAGCTTCTCGTAGGTCTCGTCCCAGTTCGTCGCCACGGTGCGCCTCGTCCTTCTCGTCGTCGCCGGAGTGGTGCCGGTGTGCCGGGGTGCCGTGTCGGAGGGCCGTGTCGGAGAGCACGCGCGCGGACGGTTCCGGGGAACGTCGCGGAAAGAGCGTGCGGGCCCGGTCGGAAGAAAGATCCGGCGCGGGGATGCTAACGACGGAATTTCCGCGGCCGCAAGGGCCTCCACTTACTTTTTCGGGGTGCGCAGTATTGAGCAGAATTACGGTCCGTAAAGAGTGGAACATCTGGGGTCTTCATTTCTTTTCCAGTCCCCGGGAATCACCCGCTCCGCGGTGGCCGCCGGCACAGGAGGACGTTACGCATGCCGCAGCGTGTGCTGATCGCCGGTACGTCACCGCTCCTCGCCGGCCGGCTGGCGGCCCGCTGTCTGTCGGTCACGGCCCGCGCCGCCGGCGCCGAGGTGGTGCTGCTGTCGGCCGCGGTGTCGCGCCCGGGGGCGCCGGCGCCGGACCGGCGGGAGCTGGCCGCCTTCGTGGCGCGGTGCGGCGCGGGTGAACGGGTGCCGGCCGGTCACGGGCCTCGCACGGCCGGCGCCGCGGCCGAGCCGCCGCCCGGTCGCCTCGACGAGGGGCGGCTGAGCGTGGTGTGCGTCGAGCCGGACGCCGTCGCCTCCGAGCTGAAGGCCTGGACGGCGGACCAGGTGTGGTGCGTGACGCCGGGCTGGGACCGGTCGCCGGCCCGTGGGGCACGCGCGGACGCCGCGCTGGCCGGGGCGCTGCTCGCCGCGCTGCCGGGCCTCGCGACCCGGGGGTACGTGCACGTGGGCCCGGACACGGCGCCTGACGAGGGCCGGGCGCACCGGTCCTACCGGGATCTGGAGCGGCTCACGGTGGAGGCGTGTCTGGACGCGGGGGTGTCCTGGCGGGTGCTGCGCACGGCTCCGGCGGTGGACGCCCTGGCGCCGGCTCTGGGTGAGTGCCCGCCGGGCGCGCACCGGCTGCTGTGGGCGCTGCACTCGGTGCGCACCGAGGTCGAGGACCGGGCGCCGGACTGGTTCGAGCGGCATCCGCTGCGGGTGGCCGGCGTGGCGGGGCTGGGCCTGACCCTGCTGACCGCGGAGCGGGCCGCGGCGGACCTCTGGCGGGCCGGCGCGCCCGGCGACCTGCCCGACGGCTTCGCGACGGTGGCCCGCCCGGCCCCGGTGCCGCTGGCCGACGTGCTCGCCCGGGCCGGCGCGGTGCACGGCATCGACGTACGCCCGGTGCCGGACCGCGAGGACTTCGGCGCCGCCGACCGCCTCCTGGACCTCCGCCTGACCGACGTGCTCCGTCAGGCGGTACGGCTGCCGAACGAGGCGTCGGTGCCGGCGTCCGCGGAGGCGTGTCCGCCGGGTTCGACGCGGTCCGGCTCCGACGCGGCACGGCCCGAAGGCACGCGGCCCGAAGGCACGCGGCCCGAAGGCACGCGGCCCGACGCGGCGCGGCCCGCGACGACCGGGGCCGACGGCGCAGGGAGCGCGGCCCCGGCGGCCGCGCCGGCGGCGTCCGCCCCGCGGGCCGGCGTCCCGACGCCCGCCGCACCGCCCCGGCCCACCCCCACCGGCTCCGACCCGCCCGCCGCCGCCCGGACGCCGGCCTCCCCGGCCGGCCCTCCGACTCCCCCCGCCCTCCAGGCGGACACCCCGCCCCCGCCCCTCTCCCCGGCGGACCAGTGGGAGCTGTTCGGTGCGGTCCGGGCCTGCCGGACGCCGCCGGACACGACGCCGGGCGAGACGGGTCTGCGGCGCCGTGTCGTGGACGTGGCGGGGCGGCCGCTCGTGCTGTTCGAGGGCGGGGACGGCGAAGGGCCGCCCCTGCTGGTGCTGAACGCTCTCGGGCAGGGCCCCGGCTTCCTGACGCGGCTGTGCGCGCACCTGGTGCCGTACCACCGCGTCGTCACCTGGCAGGTGCGCGGCACCGAGCGCGAGGATCCGGCCTGGGGGACCCGGCGCCAGCTCGACGACGTCGACGCGGTGCTGGAGGCCGTCGGCGCCGAGCGCGCCCATCTGCTCGGCTGGTGCACCGGCGCCAAGATCGCCACGGCCTTCCAGCAGCACAGTCCCCGGGCGGTCGCCTCCCTCGTCTTCCTGAACGCCACGTTCCGGCAGAACGGCCGCTGGGACGGCATGGACACCAAGTACGAATCCGACCTCGCGGCGGTGTGCCGCGCGCTGGACCGCAGGCCCGACCGGGCCACCCGCATGCTGGACCTGCTGGCGCCGGGCGCGGCGGGCGGCAAGGGCAGCACCGGGGCCCCGGACGCGGGCGTGCTGGGGGTGCTGAGCAGGGCGCTCACCGACGAGGTGCGGCGGCCCTTCCGGGACGCCGAGGTGCTCGTGCGGTACGCCCGTCAGCTCGTGGACCTCTGGCGGCTCGACTCGGCGGCCCAGGCGCCGCGGGTGGCCGTGCCGACGTTGTTCGTCTGCTCGGAGTTCGACGGCATCTCCTCCCCCGCCCGGGCCCGCGAGGCCGCCCGGTGCTTCCCCCACGCGCGGTACGCCGAGCTGGCCGTCGCCGGTCATTACGCGCCGCACGACCGCCCGGCACTGGTGGCGGAGCTCATCACGGAGTTCGTCCGCGCACCGCGGGAGGTCGCCGACCTCGTGCGGTACGCGGAGATCACCTGGCACACCGACATGGAAGGGACTGCGCGGTGACCGAGGCCAAGGCCTTCGACCGGGTCGCGGACGACTACGACCGGATGCGGGGCGGAATGGAACGCGGCAGACAGGCCGCGGCACAGCTGGCCGGGGACCTGGCTCCGGGCACGGTGCTGGAGGTGGGCGTCGGCACGGGCATCGTGGCGGCGGGGCTGGCCGAGCTCGGCCACGACGTGCACGGCGTCGACGTGTCGCTGCCGATGCTGGCCCGGGCGGCCGAACGGCTCCCGGGGCGGGTCGCCGTCGGGGACGCGCGAGCGCTGCCGTTCGCCGACGGCTCCTTCGACAACCTGGTGTTCACGCACGTCCTGCACCTGGTCGGCGACATGCCCCGGGCCCTGCGCGAGGCGGCGCGCGTCCTGCGCTCCGGGGGGCGGCTGCTCGCGGTGCACGGGGATCCCGCGGCCGATCCGGACGAGCTGGTCGCCGTGCTGGACCGGCTGGCCGTGCTGCAACCGCCGCGCCCCGACACCCCCGAGCGCCTCGACGCGGCGGCGCGCGAGGCGGGCCTGGAACGGCTGCGGCACGAGTTCGCCCCGGACTACGAACGGGCCACGACGCCCCGTCAGCTCCTGGAGAGCCTGCAACGCCGTCTCCCGCCCTATCTGTGGAACGTGGACGACGACACCTGGGCCCGGGTCGTCGAGCCCGCGCTGGCCGCCCTGCGCGCCCTGCCCGACCCGGACCGCCCCCGGCTGCAGCAGTGGCATGTGCACCGCAGTGTGTACGTCAGGGCCTGAGCCGCCGGCGGCCACGCGCGCGGGCCGGGGGCGACGGGTCGCCCCCGGCCCGTCGCCCCCGGCCCGTGACGCCCGGTCCGGCGCCGGTCAGCGCGGTATCAGTTCGAAGGCGACCGCCGGACGGCCGCCGAAGCGGGCCCCCACCGACCGGGCCAGGCCCAGCAGCGGGCCGCGGACGTCGGTGACGGGGGGCTGCATGGCCGCCAGATAGCTCGCGTGGGCTTCCAGGGAGGCCACCGCCCGGTCGATGTGGTCGGTGACGTCCACGGCGTGGGTGGGCCGGGGCGAGTTGGAGACGGCGACGTGGCGGACGCCCTGCCAGGGACCCGGGCCGTCCTCGGGGAAGATCCACCGGTTGGCCGCGTCGCCGACCGCGTCGAGCAGTGCACGGCCGGTGTTGCGGTGGTCCGGCGAGTTCCAGCGTCCCGTCGAGGTGTGGTCGTGGTGGCAGAAGCCGAGGACCAGTTCGGGGCGGTGCCGGCGGATCGCGGCGGCGAACTCCCGGCGCAGCTCGGCGGAGTACTCGATACGGCCGTCGGGGTGGTCGAGGAACTCCACTCCGGCCGCCCCCACGACCGCCGCGGCGGCCCGCTGCTCCGCCTCACGGACCTCGGCCGCCTTCTCGGGCGCCATCGAGTCGATGCCGGCCTCGCCCCGGCTGGCCACCAGGTAGGTGACCGACTTCCCGGCCGCGGTCCAGCGCGCCACGGCGCCCGCGGCGCCGAATTCCATGTCGTCGGGATGCGCCACCACGGCGAGGGCGCGGGTCCAGTCCTCGGGCATTTCCTGGAATTCATCGGTCATGGCCCGAAGATAACAGCACCCTTTCCGCTCCCGATAGCCTGGGAATGCTTTTCCCGGCCCGGTCCGGCAGGTCTCGATCCGAGCGCCGGACCGATAGTCGGGCCCTTTGGGAAAATACCTTCCGGCGCGACCGGTGAAAGCTCAAAAGTGAGCAGAGCCGACGGTGCGGAGGCGCGAGGATCCGGCTGATCACCGTCGGCAGTCCGGCCACCGGTTCGCCGTGGCCCCGCGAGCGAGAGGACGACGCATGCAGACGCAGTCGACCAGCACCATGACCTGGGATCCCTGGCAGCCGGCCCCCTATGAGCAGACGGAGGGCGCTCCCGTGCTGCTGCACGGCCAGGTGGCCAACCACTACCGGGGGCAGATCGAGGGCGAGGGCGTCCAGCAGGTGCTCATCGCCCTGTCCCCCGGCGGCACGAGCGCGTTCACGGCGCTGGAGCGGGTGACGGGCCGTATCGGCGACCGCAGCGGCAGCTTCGTCCTGCAGATCACCGGCACGACCGGCGGCGGTACGGCCAAGGCCGCCCTGGAGGTGCTGGAGGGCTCCGGAACAGGCGGGTTGACCGGTTTGCGCGGCACCGGCGCCTACTTCTGCGACAACCCTGGCCCCGACGGTCATGCGACGGTCACGCTGGACCACTCCTTCCAGTAGTCCCGGCGATCCGCGTGCACACGGACAGGCCAGGGCCTAGGCTCGCGAACGCCGGAGGTGCACGTGGACGTTGCACGCCGAGACGATCATCGTCCTGAGGAAGGAAACCTTTCATGTCCCCCATTGGGCAGCTGGCAGCGGTCACCCTCGACGCGCCCGACCCGAAGGCGCTGGCCGAGTTCTACAGCGCCGTGACCGGCTGGCAGACGCTCTTCGCGAGCGAGGACTTCGCCTACATCGGCACGCCGGACGGGTCCAGCCGCATCGGTTTCCAGCGGGTCGAGAGCCTGAAGGAGCCCTCCTGGCCCGGTGACGACAAGCAGATGCACCTCGACTTCAGCGTCAGCGACCTGGACGAGGCGGTGGAGCGGCTGACCTCGCTGGGAGCGACCCGGCCGGAGCACCAGCCGGGCGCGCAGAAGTGGGTCGTGCTGATCGACCCTGCCGGTCACCCGTTCTGCGTGACCACCATGGCCTGACACCGGCTCCGCCGGCCACGGCGGAGAAGCACGGGCACGGGCAGCACGAGCACAAGAAACACGAGCACAAGAAGCACGATTACAGGAAGCAGGGGGAGGCCGCGGCACTCATGCGAGTGCCGCGGCCTCCCCGTGCCCGCTTCAGTCGCCCCAGTACTGCGGGGTCAGGCAGCCGTCGTGACCGCTGCCCTCCAGCATCAGGCTGTCCCAGCGCCCGCCGCCCTGCTCCTTGGACACCCAGTCCTGCATGTACGTGGCACGCGGCGCCGAGGGGTCGGTGCGGGCGTCGATGCCCATCAGCCTGTACATCGTGCCCAGCGTTCTCATGTGGATGAGGAAGTGCATCCGCTCCATGGTCCCGAACAGTTCCTCGAAGACCAGGGCGGTGGCTTCGCCGCCGGAGTTCAGGTTGGTGTTCTCGGCGACCGTGCGCGCGAACAGGCGTGCCTCCGCACGGTACTTGTAGCTGAAGTCGACCACCCGGTGCATGATCACACCGGCGGTGGCCGTGTTGAGCAGCTGCTCGGCGGGGACGGACGTCTGGTGCTGCGCCGGCAGCACCTCGAACCAGGGCTCGTCCCGGTCGGCGGCCAGCGGGCTCATCGACGCGTCCTGGGCCATGGTCTGGGTGGCGGTGCCGAACATGCCCCAGCGGTGCGGGAGCATCATGGTCTCCCGCACCGTTCCGGGGACGAACGCGGCCTGCCACTGATCCGCCTGACGGTCGGAGACATGGCCGCCGAGCACGCCGTCCCGGAAGTCGCGGGCGCCGCCCATGTGCAGCAGCCGTTCGTAGTCCTCAAGGGACCGGAAGTGGATCAGCCAGTGCAGGCGGTCCTTGACCCCGAAGGTCTCCTCGTAGACGAACACGGTCGCGAGGCCCGGATGCTTGGCGTTGACGAACTCCGCGGCCTCGCGGGCCATGCGGCGCGCGTTGTCGCCCTGTCCGGCGGCGATCTGCGCGACCCGCTCCACGACGACGCCGGCGTTCGCGGAGTGCAGGATCCTGTCCGCGGGCTGTGCGGTCTGGTGCCGGGCGGGCGGGACGCTGGGCGTGCCGCTGTCCACGGTCATATGGCTCTCCTCGCATGTGTCATGAATGGTGGGGGACATCGCCCGGGGCGGTCCCGGCGTAGGCGGCCAGACGCTCGCCGAGGACCCGGGCCGCTCCGGTCATCAGCAGATCGGCGATGCGTTCGACGTGCCGCTCCGGCCAGGGCTCCAGTGCGGTGCCGCGGACGCAGCGGTTGAAGGCGCCCGCCGCGGGCCCGCAGTGCACCTGGTAGTTGGCGCGCTCGGCGGGGTCGCCCTCCTGGGCGGCCCGGTTGGTGCGGGCGAAGTACGACTTGAACAGGAGGGCCATACGGTGCCGGGGATCCCGCTCGGCCCGTTCGAGCTCATGCACGCGGCCGGTGTCCCGGTAGTGGGCGCAGGTCTGTTTCCACGCCTGGTCCAGCGGGGCGCGCAGGCAGTCGCGCTCCAGCCAGGTGCGGGTCGCCTGGTCGAGGTCGTCCAGGCCGCCGTGGCCGCGGTACAGCTGGTACAGCTTGTTGGCGCGGGCCGCGAAGAGAGTGCCCTTGCGGACCACCTGGACACGGGAGCCGAGTTCGAACAGGTCGCCGGCGGGCGCGTACGCGGTGTCCTGGACGTCCACGGCGGCCAGCAGGTCCTTCACCGCGTCCGAGGTGCCCGCCTGCGGTGAGCACTGGTTGACGGAGCCGGTGACGACGAAGTCGGCGCCGAGGACGAAGGCCGCCGCGACCGCCTCGGGGGTGCCCAGCCCTCCGCAGGCCCCGACCCGCAGACGGCGGGCGTAGCCGTGCCGTGCCGTCAGCCGCTCGGCCAGCGCGGCGGTCGTCGGCACGAGGGCCAGGCTGACGCCGCCGTCGGTGTGGCCGGCCGAGTCGCCTTCCACGCAGATGTCCTGCGCCACGGGCAGTCCGCGTGCCGCGTCTGCCTCGGAGGGGGTCAGCAAGCCCTCGGAGACCAGACGCCGCAGCAGCTCCTCGGCGGGCGGCGCCATGAAGTGGGCGGCCACCTCGGGACGCGAGCACTTGGCGACCAGGGTGCGCACCGCGACGGGGGCGCCGTCGGCGGCGCGGTGGGCGCCGGTGAACCGGTAGCGGACGATCGCCGGGGTGACGGTGGTGAAGGCGGCTGCCTCCACGTGCCGGACGTCGTGCCGCAGCAGCAGGTCGGTCAGGGCGTCCTCGGCGCCGGGACGGGTGAGGTCGTGCAGCAGGTTCACCCCGTAGCGGCCGTCGAGGCCGGGGGTGCGGGCGAGTTCGGTGAGAGCCTTCTCGACGGTGCCGAGGTCCAGTCCGCCCGCGCCGAAGTAGCCGCGCAGCCCTGCCCGCCCGAGCCGGGCGACCAGTTCGACGGAGGACACCCCCCGGAACATGCTGCCGGCGAGATAGGCGTAGCGCACCCCGTGGTCCTGCCGGAACTCCGCGCTGCCGAGCCGGGCGGCGGCCGGGTCACGGACGAGTTCCGGCTCGGGGGCGGCGGGGGCGGTGGCGTCCCCCGGTACCGCCGCATGCACCGACACAGCCGCAGGCACACGCGCCGGCGACGCAGGCACACGCGCCTCTACAGGACCAGGCTCCCGCTGCGGCTGCGGCTGCTGCACGGCCTCCGGTTCGGCCAGCACCGACTCCCACATCGGCCGCAGCATGGGGCGCGGGCCGAACTCACGGGCCTCGGTCACGCCCCGCCGTAGCAGTTCGCGCAGGGTCTCGTGCCAGCGCACCGGAGCCGCGATCTGCCGGGCCAGCAGGTCCGCGACACGGTCGGCGGGGTAGGGCCGGCCGGTCACGTTGGCGATCACGGGGATGCGCGGCGGACGGAACTCCACGGTGTCGAGGAACGCGGCGAAGCGTTCCTGGGCAGGGCGCATGTGCCGGGAGTGGAAGGCGCCGCTGGTGACCAGCGGGACACAGCGGGCGCCCGGCGTGGCCCGTACCGCGGTGCGTACCGCCCGTACGGACTCGGCCGGCCCCGACACCACCACCTGCGTGGCGGTGTTGAGGTTGGCGAGGTCGACGTCGGCGGCCCCGCAGCGGTCGAGCAGGGCGCGGACCGCGTCGGGCGTGAGGCCGACGACGGCCAGCATGGCGCCGCCGTCCGCCTCCCCCATCAGCTCTCCGCGCCGCCGCACGATCCGCAGGCCGGTCTCGAAGTCGAAACAGCCCGCGGTGAGCAGCGCGTTGTACTCGCCCAGACTGTGTCCCGCCAGGAGGTCGGGGCCGGGGCCCTCCGCCAGCGCCTCCGCGGAGGCGAGCGCGTTGACGACGTACAGCGCGGGCTGGGTCCACCGGGTGCGGTTCAGCCGACCGTCGGGGTCGTCCAGGCACAGCGCGCGCACGGACTCGCCGAGGATCCGGTCGGCGGTCGTCACGAACTCGGGAAAGCGGTCGAAGAGCGCCTCCCCCATTCCGGGGCGCTGTGCCCCCTGGCCGGCGAAGAGCCAGGCCTTCACGCGCCCGGGCGGAGCTGGTACGGCAGCAGCACGGTGTCCTCGATGGTGCCGGGCACGAAGGAGCGGCCCCAGGTGCCGCCGCCCTTGCGCTCGGCGATGAACTGCCGCTCACCGAGGGCCAGGAAGCCCTTGTCGGTGCGCTCGAGCTCGAGGAGTTCCTGGTAGGCGTCGAAATCCTTGAGGTGGATGAGCCAGTGCAGGCGGTCCATCACGCCGAACGTCTCCTCGTAGAGGTAGGAGGTGGCGCGGCCGGGCAGCTTGCGGTTGACCTCGTTCTGCCACGCGAAGGCGTACAGGCGGGCCTCCTTGCGGAACTCGTGCGAGGCCTGGCCGCTGCGGTGCAGGGTGAGGAGCGCGTTCGCGGAGTGCAGCAGCTCGGTGTCGGGCTGCCCGGTCTGGAGTCTGGCCGGGTCCACCCAGAGTTCGCCGCTGTCGTGGTCGTCCTCCTCGTGCACGAGTCCGTGCTGCGGGACGAGGATGCGCTCGCGCACGGAGCCCTCGACGACGGCACGGCCCCACACTCCGGCCCCGGCGTCGTCGACCACGGCGTCGCTCTCCAGCATGTCGATCATCTTCTCGTCGTGATCGACCATGTGGAGGCTGATGGCGTAGTCGTTGGGGGTCTTCCAGTGGATCAGCCAGTGCACCCTGTCCTGCTTGCCGAACGCCTCCTCGTAGAAGTAGAAGGAGGCGCCGTTGAGGTCGGCCTGGTTCATGTAGGCGATCACGTCGGCGAAGAGCTTGCGGCCCTCGACGCGGTGCTCGTACTTCAGCTGGGCGCTGCGGGCGATGGTGAAGCCCGAGTTGCCGGAGTGCAGCAGCTTGTCGGCGGGCACGGGGCTCTGGGCCGACGCCGGGCTGGGACCGGCCGCGCTCCGGGCTGTCCGCTGTTCCATGGAATGGCCGTCCTTCCAGTGCGCAGAATGCGTGGCTCGTGCCGGGCCTGGGAGGCCGGCGCGAGCCACGCTAGGCGGACCGCGGTCCGGGTGCTGCACAACTTTGAGCAGGCGGGGGCGGTCCCGCCGGCCCGGGTTCAGCCGGCCGCGGGGGCCTCCTGCGCCGGCTGCTCGGCGGCGGGTTCGGTCCTGCGGGGCATCTCCTTGAGGAACAGCGACACCAGGAGGGCGATGCCGACCAGCAGGACGCACACCAGGAACATGTCGCCCATGGCGCGCGCGTACCCGTCCAGCGCGTCCGCGCGCACCGGTTCGGGCAGCCGGTGCAGGGCTGTGACGCCCTGGTCGGCGGCGCGTGCCGCGTCCTGGCCGACGTCGGTCAGCCGGTCGGTCACCCGGCTGGTGAGGACGGTGCCGAGGACCGCGACCCCGACCGCCGACCCCATCCGCTGGAAGAAGTTCGCGGCGCTGGTGGCCGCGCCGATGTCCTGCGGGGGCACGGAGTTCTGTACGGCGGTGATGACGGGCTGCATCACGAGGCCGATGCCGGCGCCGAACAGGAAGGCGTACAGGCCGATCTGCCAGTAGGGGGTGTCGGCGGTGAGCCGGGACAGCAGCAGCATGGTGACGACCAGCAGCGCGGAGCCGGAGACGGGGAACACCTTGTAGCGGCCGTTCTTGCTGATCAGCTGGCCGGAGGCGATGGAGGTGAAGGTCAGCCCGAACATCGCCGGGAGCATGGCGAGTCCGGAGCGGGTGGAGGACATGTCCATCACGGCCTGGAAGTACAGCGGCAGGAAGACGATGCCGGCGAACATGGCGGCGCCGGCGAGCAGCCCGAACAGGGCTCCGACGCCGAAGACCGGGTTGCGGAACAGGCTCATGGGGATGACCGGTTCGGCCGCCCGGGTCTCCGCCCACACGAACAGGACGGCGAGGGCGACGGCGCCGACGGCCAGCAGCAGCGAGCCGGGCGCCGCCCAGCCGTAGGCGTCACCGGCCCAGTTGAGGTACAGCAGGGCGCACACGACGGCGCCGGCGACCAGGGCGGCGCCGGCGAAGTCGACGGTGTGCCGGCGCTGGGGACTGCGGATGCGCAGGCCGACGGCGGTCGCCACCAGAGCCAGCACGCCGACCGGCACGTTGATCAGGAAGATCCAGCGCCAGCCCGGGCCGTCCGTGAACCAGCCGCCGACCAGCGGCCCGATGACGCTCGACAGGCCGAACACGGCCCCGAACATGCCCTGGTAGCGGCCTCTGCGCTCCGGCGGGACGACGTCGGCGATCACCGCGAGCGCCAGCACGAACAGCCCTCCCGCGCCGAGCCCTTGGATCCCGCGGAAGACGATGAGCTGCCAGATGCTCTGCGCGGCGCCGCACAGCACCGACCCGACGACGAAGACGCCGATGGCGCACTGCACCACGGTCCGGCGGCCGTAGAGGTCGGACACCTTGCCCCACAGCGGGGTGACCGCCATGGAGGCGACCAGGTAGATCGTCACCACCCAGGGCAGGCGTTCCAGACCGCCCAGTTCGCCGACGATGCTCGGCAGGGCGACGCTGACGACGGTCTGGTCCAGTGCCGACAACAGCATCCCCGCCATCACACCGGCGATGGCCAGCGCGGCCTGGCGAGGGGTGGGCAGGGCCGGTGCCGCGTCCGCGGGCCCGGGGGCCGCCTCTGCGGAGTTGTCCATGACGGGTGTTTCCTTCCGTGGGGTGGGACGGGCGGCGGGCCGGGTGCTACGGCACCCGCTCCGCCGGACTGGATCCTGGAATGCCGCCCGTCACCTGGCGGGTGACGAAGCGCAGATCGAGGATGGCGGCGCGGGCGGGCGCAGGCCGGGGCTCCGCGGGCGGCCGGGGGGCCGGGGCGGAGCCGCCGTCCGGCTCCCGCTCCAGCCACAGCCGCCGTCGCGCGTACGCGGGTGCGGGCAGGGGCTCGCGCACCGGGACTCCCGCCGGCCGCTCGGCCGGGTCCAGAGCGGAGGCGACCAGGTGGGCGTTGGTGCCGCCGAGCCCGAAGGAGCTGAGTCCGGCCACCCGCCGCTCGGGCGGCGCCGTCCACTGCCCGGCCGCGGTCGCGGGCCGGAACGGCGAGTGGGCGAAGTCGAAGCGCGGGTTGGGCGTCTCGCAGAACAGGGTGGGCGGCACGACCGCGTGCTCCAGGCTCAGCGCGACCTTGATCAGGCCCGCCACACCGGCCGCGCTCAGCAGATGGCCGACGTTGGCCTTGAGGCTGCCGATCGCGCACCGGCCGTAGGGTTCCTCGGCGCCGGCGAACGCGTCGGTGAGGGCCTTGAGTTCCATCGGGTCGCCGATCCTGGTGGCGGTGCCGTGCGCTTCCACCAGCCCGATCTCCTCGGCGCGCCGCCCGGCCGCGGCCAGGGCCTTGCGGACGACATCGGTCTGGGCGGCCGGGTTCGGGGTGGTCGTTCCCATGGTGTGGCCGTCGTTGTTGACGGCGACCGCCTCGATCACCGCGTGGACGCGGTCGCCGTCGCGCAGGGCGGCGGCCAGCGGCTTCAGCAGGACGGCGCCGCAGCCCTCCCCCGGCACGATGCCGTCCGCCCGCTCGTCGAACGGCCGGCAGCGCCCGGTGGGCGACAGCACCCGCGCGGCGCTGAACTCCAGGTAGGGCCGCTCGTCCAGCAGGATCTCCACCCCGCCGGCCAGGGCCAGTTCGGCCTCCCCGGACAGCACGCTGCGGCACGCCAGCTGCACGCTCACCAGTGAGGACGAACAGGCGCTGTCCACCACCAGGCCGGGGCCCCGGAAGTCGAAGCGGTGGGCCACCTGCGCGGCCAGGAAGTTCTGGTCGGACTGGAGCACGTCCGGCCGCAGGGGCGCGCGCAGCGGGTAGGAGGAGATCCGCCCGCCGACGAAGACGCCCACGTCCCGGCCGCGCAGTTCCTCGCCCCGGTAGCCGGCGTCGGCCACACAGTCCCGGGCGGCTTCCAGGAACAGTCGGATCCCCGGGTCCAGCACGGTGGCCTCGTCGTCGGTGAGCTGGAACGGCTCGGGGTCGAACAGGTCCAGCCCGTCCAGGAAGCCGCCCCATTTCCCGTTGCTGCGGCCCAGTTCGTGCTCGGGGCGGTAGTAGGTCCCGGTGTCCCAGCGTCCGGCCGGCACCTCGGTGACGGAACATCGGCCTTCGAGCAGGTTGCGCCAGAAGGCGGCGACGTCCGGGGCGCCGGGGAAGCGTCCGGCCATGCCGATGACGGCGACCCTGCCGTCGGTACGGCCGCCGGCCGGGGGCGCGGTGGCGGGCGGGGCCGTCGGCGCCGGAACCGGCGGCCCGCTCTGCGCCCGCGGCGGCCCGGTCGCCGGGTCCGCCGTCGGGGCGACCGGTTCGGCGCGGGGGGCGAGGCCGGCGGAGGTCAGATGGTCGTGGAGCTGTCGGACCGAGGGGTACTCCAGCAGCAGCGACGGCGGAAGGCGCTTGCCGACGGCCCTCTCCACGTGCTCCAGCAGTTCGCCCAGCATCACGGACTCCACGCCGAGATCGGCGAAGTCGGCCGTGATGTCGAGGTCGGCCTCCGGGGTGCCGAGCACCGCGCACACCAGCGGGACCAGCCAGGCGGGACCGCTGTCGGCGGGCGGCGCCTGCCGTGCCGGCGGCACGTCCGCCACAGGCCCCGGCGGCGTCGCCGGTGCCGGGTCCGGGTCGGCCACAGGCTCCGCGGGCGTCACCCGTACGGGGTGCGGGTCGGCTGCCGGTCCGTCCGGCGTCTCGCCCTTCCGGGTGACCGGCAACGTCTCCGCGTCGAAGGAGGAGTCCAGGGGGACGGCCGGCAGGACCGTGCCGCCCCAGGGCATGGCGATCACCTGTTCCAGGATGCGCAGCCCCGTGGCGTCGTCGACGGTGTCCAGGCCGACCGGGGCGCAGACGTTGTCCTTGCCGCGTGCCGCTCCGCTCTGCGTCCACATCGGCCAGGCCACGGAACGGAAGTGGCCGCCGCCGCTGCGGACCCGGTGGTTCAGCAGCAGGTCCATCGCCGCGTTGGCCGCCGCGTAGTCGGTGACGCCGACGGCGAGGCGCGGGATCATGGCACAGGCCGAGGAGAACGCCACGAAGAAGTCGAGCCGGTCGCCCTCGCACAGGGCGGCCAGCGTCTCCATGCCGTCGGGCTTGGGCGCGAAGGTGGCGCGGACGGCGGCGGTGTCCTTGCCGACGAAGGCGGGCCGGCCGGCGCCGAGACCGCCGGCGCAGTGCACCACACCCCCGAGAGAACCGAGTTCGGACCGCACCCGCTCCAGGAAGGCGCCGAGGGCGGCCCTGTCGGTGAGCGGACCGGTGTGGACCAGGACGCGCGCGCCGAGCTGTTCCAGTCGCCGTATGCCGGCGACGGCCTCCGCCTCGGCGGCGCCGAGCGCCCCGGCGGTGTCCCACCGGGCGCGGGGCGGCAGCGGCCGGGCTCCGAGCACCGCGATCGCCCGCGCTCCGCGCTGGACGAGGTGCGCGGCGACCCGGGCGCCGATGCCCCGGGTGCCCCCGGTGACGACGTAGGCGCGGCCGGGGTCCGGGGCGAGCGGGGTGTGCCGGGCCAGGGTGGGACGCAGGACGGGTTCGTAGCGCAGTCCGTGCCGGTGGCAGATCTCGGCCCGGTCGCCCGGCCGGCGCCACTCGCCCCACAGCGTCGCGGCCAGCCCTTCCGGGTCGGCGGTGGGCAGGTCGGTGTCGAGGACGGTGGTGTCCAGTCGTCCGTACTCGGCGCCGAGGCAGCGCAGGAACCCCGCCATGCGGGCGCCGGACGGGCAGGGGGCGGGACCGTCGAGGTCCTGGAGGCCGCGTACCGCCTGGATGCCGCGCAGCCTGGCGCCGGGCCGGGCGCCGAGGAGCCGGCGGATCAGCAGCAGACGGGCGGTCCAGGGGCCGGGGTCGTCGGGGTCGGGCCGGTCGAGGTCGGTGAGGTCGATCCAGCCGGCGATCACCGGGTGGCGGGCGAGCAGGTCGTCGGTGACGGCCTCGGCCTGGCCGTCGTCGCCGAACTCCCCCACGGCGCCCGGGGAGTGACCGCCATGGCCTCCGTGACCGCTTCGGACGTCGTGGACGAGGACCGGGACGACGGCGCCGGGGGGCGCCGTGCGCGCGAGCGCGTCGGCCAGGGCCCGGGTCGCGGCGCCGTACAGGCACACCACGGCGCCCTCGGCGGGGCCGTTCCCGGCGGTCGCCTCGCCGGTGGGCAGCCATTCGCGGCGCAGCAGCACGGTGTCCTCGCCGTCCTGGACTTCCTGGCCGTCCTGGCCGTCCTGCCGAGGGGGCGGTGTGCCGCGGGAGGGCCCGGTGTCCGGCGAGGCGACGGGCCTGCCGGTGGCGTCGTCCTCCGCGCGGTCGTCGTTCTCGCGGATCCAGCACCGCATCCCGGCGAAGGGGTACGTCGGCAGGGTGGTGACGCGTGGCGTGGCGCCGGTGTGCAGCCGGGCCCAGTCGACGGGCCCGCCGGTCACCCAGTGCCGGGCGAGCGCGGGAAGGTCGGGGTCGGGGCCGTCCGGCAGCAGGCGCCCCTGGGGGCGGCCGCCGTGCGGCGCCCGGCCGCCGACCACGCCCCCGGCGCCGGTGTCCCCGCCCGCCGCGAACTCCGCCAGGCGGTCCGCGGCCTCCGCCGCGTCGGCGGCGACGAGCGCGAGCCGGGCACGCAGTGGCTCGCGGCCGACCTGGAGGGTCCAGGCGACGTCGGCGAGCGCGGCCGGCTCCGGGCGGCGCAGCCAGGCGGCGAGGCGGGACGCGGCGTCCTTCAGACGCTGTTCGTCGTGTGCCGAGAGCACGAGCAACTGAGGGGCCGGGGCGGTGTCCGTGCCGGGGTGCTGCGCGGGGAACTCCTCCAGGACGACGTGGGCGATGGTCCCGCCGGCGCCGAAGGAGCTGATGCCCGCGCGGCGGGGGCGCGGCGCGCCGTCCGGTCCGGTCGGCCGCGGCCAGGGGGCGGCGGTGCTCTGGGCGCGGAAGGGCACGGCGTCCCAGTCGATGTTCGGGTTGAGCCGGTCCACGTGCAGGGTCGGGGCCAGGGCGCCGTGTTCCATCTGGAGCAGGCTCTTGGTGAGCGCGGCGATGCCGGCCGCGGCCTCGGCGTGCCCGATGGTGGACTTGACCGAGCCGATCGGCAGCGAGCCCGGCGGACGGTCGTCGCCGCCGAACACGCGGGTGAGACCGTCGATCTCGACCGGGTCGCCGAGTGCGGTGCCGGCGCCGTGGGCCTCCACGTAGTCGATGTCGGCGGGCCGCAGTCCCGCGTCGGCGAGGGCGTCCCGGACGACCTCGCTCTGGGCGACGGGGGACGGCACGATGTAGCCGTTGGTGCGTCCCGCGTGCACCACGGCGGTGCCCCGGATCACGGCGCGCACCCGGTCGCCGTCGGCCAGGGCCCGGGCCAGGGGCTTCAGCACCAGCACGCCGACCGCCTCGGCCGGCACGAACCCGTCGCCGCCCGCTCCGAAGCTGCGGCAGCGCCGGGAGCTGGCGGTCAGGGACATGAGCCGCTGCTGGACGAACTTGTTCGGGTGCAGGGAGAGGTTGACGGCCCCGGCGAGGGCGATCTCGCAGTCCCCGGCGCGCAGTGCGCGCACGGCCAGGTGCAGGGCGGCCAGCGAGGAGGAGCACATGGTGTCGACGGCGAGGCTGGGGCCGTGCAGGTCGAGGATGTACGAGACGCGGTTGGCGATGTTGCCGAGCGCGCCGCCGCTGTAGGCGGGGCGTCCGCGCCGGGTCTCCTCGACGCCGAAGAAGGCGTAGTCGGCGTACATGGCGCCCGCGTAGACGCCGACGCGCGACCGGTGCCGTTCACGCAGCCGTTGCCGGGGGTAGGCGGCGTTCTCCAGGGCGGCCCAGGCCGTCTCCAGGAAGAGGCGCTCGTGCGGGTCCATGAGCGCGGCGTCGCGGGGGGTGATGCCGAACAGCAGCGGGTCGAAGCGGTCGACGCCGTCGAGGAAGCCGCCGGTCATGTCCTCGACGGGCCAGCCGGGCCGGTGCCGGTCGGCGGGCAGGCCGGTGACGCAGTCGTGTCCGGACCTCAGGTTGTCCCAGAACGTCTCCAGGTCCGGGGCCTGCGGGTAGCGGCCCGCGACGCCGATGACGGCTGTCGCGCCGTCGGTCCCGGTGGACGGGGCCGGAGCGGGGCCGGGAACGGGAGCCCGGGCCGCAGCGGACGCCGACCGGGGGGCGCTCTCCGTCCGTCCGGTGTCCGGCGTGCGGCGCGGGGTGGCTCCGCAGCGGTGTACGGCGTCCTCGGCCACGTGGGCCAGGTCGCCGTGCTCGAAGAACAGGGTCAGGCTGCCGACCCCCCAGTCCTCCGCGAGCAGCCGGTTGAGTTCGCCGATCTGCAGCGACGTCAGCCCGTACTCCACGAAGGGCGTGTGGGCGTCGAGTTCGCTCCTCGGGATCCCGGACACCTGGGCGTAGCGGTCCAGGAGGGCGGTCTCCAGGTCCGCCACGCGCGGGTCCGCCCCCGCCCCCGTGTCCCGTGCGGCGTCGGCGGCCTGCGCCCGGGGGGACGGCGGCGCGGCCGCGCCGGCGGTGACGAAGGGGTACACCGGCAGGGCGACGCGGGCGCGTGGCGTGTGCCAGTAGGTCTCCCAGGGCAGGTCGGCCCCCTGGACCCACAGAGCGGCCGCCTCGGCGGCGGTGCCGGGCGCGCCGGCCGGCGCCCGGCCGGCCCGCCCGGTGTGGACGGCCGGGTCGGGCCGGCCGGCGAGGAAGGAGCCGAGCGCGGCGACGACACCGGCGAGATCGGGGTGGACGACCGCCAGCCGGTGCCGCATGGGCACCCTGCCGGTCTGGGTCGTCCAGGCGACGTCGGCGGCGGCGGGCGCCCGTTCCTGGCGCAGCAGCCGGGTGAGCCGGTCGTGCAGGGTGCGCGCGGCGCGGGCGAGCCGGTCCGGGTCGCCCGCCGACACGAGGACGACGCAGGGGTCGGCCGGCGTCCTCCCGGCGCCGCCGGAGGGGGTGTCCGGGAAGGTTCGCGGGACGGGCGTGCCTCCGTCGGGCGGGTTGTCGGTGTCGGTGCGCTCCACAGGGTTCATGCCGTCTCACTCCACGGGTGTCGACCTCGGCTCGGTCCGTGTCGGTCCGGGCACACCGCATGCCCGTGGGTCCCGTGGGCGGGACGCCACTGTCCGTCGCAGACCGTATCGGCGATTGCTTGCCGTGCTCTGATTCATGGGCACATTTCGGCCCGGCTCGAGACGCTCGCGGTGAGCAGTTCCGCCGCGTTTGTCAAGAGGTGTCCGGCCACCGCGTCCGGGGTGCGGGCGGTCCACGCGGCCAGGGCCGTGCCGGCCGTGACGCGGTTGAAGTGGGTCAGCTCCGGGTCACAGGGCAGTTGGTGGTCCAGGGGCCGTACGGGGTCGCCGCCCGACGTGCGGCGGGCGGTCTCCCGCGCGTACCAGCGGAACACGTCGGCCGTGCGGAGACGGCCGTCGCCACCGTCGTCCGCCGCCAGTTCCGCGGCCGGTCCGCCCAGGAGGTGTTCCTCGATGTGCCTGCGCCGTTGTCCGGGGATGTCGGCGAAATACCGGTGGGCGCGCAGAAGTCGGTGCAGCAGGCCGGCCCGGGCGGGGAACAGGGTGCCCCGGCGGACGACCCGCGCGGGCACGCCGAGGGTGGCGTGCCGTTCGGTGGGGGCCCAGGTGACGTCGTCGTCGCCGGCCCGCGCGAGGGTGTCCTTGAGGGTGTCGGCCAGCCGGGCGGCCGGTGCGCAGGCGGTGAGCGAGGTGGAGACGAGGAAGGCGGCGCCGAGCGCGAACGCGGTGGCGGCCTGTTCCGGTGTGCCGACGACGCCGCACAGCCCCACGTGCACGGGTTCGGGCCCGGGGCTCCGGGCGGCGAGCGCGGCGACGGAGGGCAGGAGCTGGTAGGCGTCGGCGCCGCCGGTGTGCCAGCCCCCGACGGCCTGGACGGCCAGGTCGGAGGCGACGGGCAGGGCGCGGGCGGCGTCGGCCTCGGCGGGCGTGAGGCCTCCGCTGCGCACGAGTCCGGCGAGCAGGGCCTCGGAGGGCGGGCGCAGAAAGGCGGCGGCCTGGTCGAGGCCGGTGACGCGGGCGATGACGTGCCGTACGGCGACCGGGGCGCCGGCCGGGCCGCGGCGGGCGCCGGTGAAGCGGAAGCGGACGAGCGCCGCGTCGGGGCCGTGCGGGTGGTCGGCCTCGACGTGCCGCACCTCGTGGGCGAGCAGCGCGCCGACCTGTTCGTCCGCGTGCGGTCCGGGGCGCAGCCCGACCCCCCACCCCTGCCGGCCCGCCCCGTCGAGGCAGGCCGGGTCGGGGACGCCGGGGACGGGGTCGGCGGTGGCCGCGAGACCGGCCGCGCGGGCGGCCCGGCAGACCTCCTCGCCCACGGCCCCGTCCCCGGTGCCGGACACCACCCAGGCCAGTTCGGCTCCGTACCGCTCCCGGAACCGCGCCGAGCCGAGCCGCTCCCCCGTCACCGGGACGCGGCGCGGCGCGGGGCGCCGCCTCGTGCCGTCGACGGGATCCTGTGTCCTCGGCGCCGCCGCGCTGTCACCGTCCGGGTCCGGACCCCGCTCCATGTCCGGGTGCGACCCCTGCTCCGCGTCCGGCTCCGGCCGGGCCGCGGTGTCGTGCCCGGTTCGCGCCTTTGGGACCGCTGCGCCGCGGGCATCGGCGCCCGTGCCTCCCCTGCGCGCCCGGCCGTCGGCGTCCGAGGTCCCCGGCGGGTCGGCTGCGGCCGGCGCCAGTTCCGTGCGGGCCGTCTCCCACAGTTTGGTCAGCACGCTTCCGGGTCCCAGCTCGACCAGCTCCGTGACCCCTCGGTCGACGAGGTGGGCCAGGCTCTCCCACCAGCGCACCCCCCGGCACATGTGTTCGCGCAGCCGGAGAGCGATCTGACCGGCGTGGTGGGGGCGGGCGGTGACGTTGGAGATCACGGGGACGCGGGGCTCGTGGAAGGTGACGGTGTCGAGGACGGCTCCCAGTTCGTCGGCCGCCGCGGCCATGTAGCGGGAGTGGGCGGCGACGCTGATGTGCAGCAGCACGCACTTGCCCGCGCCTTCCCCGCGGAGCACGGGCGCGAGGGCGCGGATGGACTCCTCGGGGCCCGAAAGGACGCTCTGCACGGGCGAGTTGTGGTTGGCGACATCGATGTCGTGCGCACCCTGACGGCGCATGACCTCCCGCAGCCGCTCGACGTCGAGTCCGACGACCGCGAGCATGCCGCCCCCGCTCGCCCGGCTCATGATCTCGGCACGGGCCATGACGAGCCGCAGCCCGGTCTCGAAGTCGAGGGCGCCGGACGCGTAGAGGGCGGTGTACTCGCCGAGGCTGTGCCCGATCATGCAGTCGGGCTGCGGCTCGCGGGCGGCGCGGTCGGCGTAGGTCAGCGCGCCTATGGTGTAGAGCACGGGCTGCAGGACGCGGGTGTCACGCAACGCGGCCTGGTCGGCGCAGAGTTCACGCACCGAGCGGCCGAGTACGGCGTCCGCGCGCTCGAGCGTCCCGGCATGGCGGTCGAAGAGGCCGGCCCCCATGCCCTTGCGCTGGGAGCCCTGGCCGGGAAACGCCCACACGACTGTCATCGGCTCTCTTCCCCGTGCGCCGTCGGGCGGGATCCTGGACCGGCGTTCACCGTTCCCACGGATAGCGCCCTTCGGCGGCGAACCGTGCCATGCCCTCGCGGACGCCGGGCTCCGCGGCGAGCCGGGCGAACTCGGTGACCGCGCGCCGCTCGGTCTCGGCGGTGACGGGGTGCAGCGCGGACAGGTACGCCTTGGCCTCTCCGATCATCCGGACGTCGACCTTGGTCAGCCGGGACAGCAGCCGTCGCGTCAGCGGCCCGGCGTCGGGCGACAGTTCGTCGGCGAGTCCCCGGTCCACGGCCTCCTGAGCGGTGAGCGGCAGGGTGGTGAGGGTCATGACGCCGGCGGTGCGCGAGCCGGTGCGCCGGATCAGGAACGGCAGCACGCTGCACGGCAGCAGGCCCCACAGTGCCTCGGGGAGGCTGAACAGGCCGCGTTCGGTGGTGTGGACGAGATCGCAGGCCGCGGCGATCCCCACACCGCCGCCGGCCACCCGCCCGTCCACGCAGGCGAGGGTCAGCCTGGGCACCTCGGTGAGCCGCCGGAGCAGCCCGAAGAACGCGGATCCGTCGGACGCCCCCCGGCCCGGTTCCGCGTCGCGGCCGGGCGCTGCCGGGAACTCCCCGGCCGCCTCGGCCATGTCCAGCCCGTTGCAGAACACCGGCCCGGGCGAGTCGAGCACCACCAGCCGGCAGGTGTCGGACTTCTCGGCGCCGTCCAGGGCCTCGTGCAGATCGGCGATCAGGGCGGAGTCGACGGTGTTGCCGCGCTCGGGCCGGCTCAGGGTGATCCGCACGACGGCGGGGTCCTGGTGCCGGACGCGGACGGTGCCGTGGCTCATCGGTCGGTCAGCTCCAGGAGTAGAGGCGGTGGAAGTTCTCGATACGGTCCAGCGTCAGCAGCCCTGCGCCGTCGAACAGGTCGCCGTACAGGTCCGCGTAGGGCTTGGTGTCGACGTCCAGGTCCCGCACGCCGAACGCGCGGTCGCCGCCGAGTTCGGTGACGGCGTCGTACTCCTCCATGGTCAGCGCCCGCCGGGCGTCGAGGGCGGCGCCGATGCGCATCCGGCCGGCGGTGGCCACCGCCTCCTCGCCGAGGACGCCGCTGAAGAACTCCGAGCCGCACCCGGAGCCGTAGGAGAACAGCCCGATGCGGCACGGTGTCTCGGGGGCGCCGTGGTCGAGGAGTGAGCACAGGGCGAGGTAGAGCGAGGCGGAGAACAGGTTCCCGACCCGGGAGCCGTAGTGCAGGGTGGGCGCGACCCGGCGGGTGAAGTCCTCGGCCGCCTCGCGTGGTCCCAGACCCTTGTGGGTGCGCAGCAGTTTGCGGTGCGCGCCCTTGACCATGCCGGCGAACGGGGTGTGCAGGACCAGGTGGGCGAAGCTGTCGACCACGTCGGCGCCGGCCACCCGTTCGCGGTAGGCGGCGAAGCTGCGCTCCAGACAGGTCAGGTACGACAGCAGGGACACGTCGGAGTCGACGAAGTCCAGGTCCGGGCGGGGTCGCAGGGTGTCCATCACCTCGAAGGTGTGCAGGCCGCTGGCTCCGGGGTCGAGCTCCAGGACCCGCGGCCGGCGGCCGACCAGGAGGGCGACGGCGCCGGCGCCCTCGGAGGGTTCCCAGTAGGTGCCGCGGGCCGCGGCGCTCGGCGCGTCGGCGGCGATCACCAGGGCTTTGGCGGTG
Organism: Streptomyces humidus; assembly: GCF_014649655.1. Taxonomy (GTDB): domain Bacteria; phylum Actinomycetota; class Actinomycetes; order Streptomycetales; family Streptomycetaceae; genus Streptomyces; species Streptomyces humidus. The sequence goes on from NZ_BMTL01000015.1 coordinate 177,374, forward strand.
TCCACGGGGGAGGCGCCGATGATGCCGGCGGCGGTCTGGAGGGCGGCCGTGCCGCCGTAGCAGGCGTGTTTGACCTCGAAGGAACGGCAGCGCGGGCTGAGGCCGAGGTGGTGGTGGATGTAGGTGGAGATGGGTTTGCCCAGGTCGAGCCCCGACTCGGTGCCGACGACGAGGAGTTCGATGGCGTCGCGTTCCTCGGGGGTTAGCCGGTCCAGGAGGGGCCTGGCCGCGTTGGCCGCGTTGGTGACCGCGTCCTCACAGGGCAGGTTGACCGATTTCTGGCGCATCATGAGGTTGTCGAACCGGGTCATGTCCAGGCCGCGGCCGCGGAAGAGTTCGGCCACGTCGAAACTGGCACGTGCCACATAGGCGTTGATCGCCTCGATGCCGACGGCCATGGTCGCTCCCGCGGTCGGGGGCCTTCCGCCGGGCCCCAGCTCCCCCGGTTGTAACCGTTGCGGGCGTCGCGGATCTGCTCACTTTTGCACGGCGGGGCCGTTCCGTGCCCCGCAGGCTCGGTACGCGCCGCGGGGAGTCCGACGGCCAGGGGCCGGTACCGGGGAGGCCGCCATGCCCGAGGGAACCCCGCCGCCGTCCCGTGTCGCCCTGCACCACGCGCTCACCGGCGCTCCCCTCGCCCATGTGTGGGCCGCCGCCCCGGACGCCTACGGCGACCGGAGCCTGCTGTCGGAGGAGGAGCGGCGGCGCTGCGGGGCCTTCCGCAGGGACGGGGACCGCGGGCTGTACGTCGCGGCCCGCACCCTGCTGCGGACCGCGCTCAGCCGCTGCGTTCCCGACGTCCCGCCCGCCGGCTGGCGGTTCACGACGGGTCCGCACGGCCGTCCGGAGACCGCCGGGCCGCTCACCGAGCCCCTGCTGCGTTTCAGCGTCGCCCACGCCCCGGGCCTGGCCGTCTGTCTCGTCTGCCCCGAGCTGGACTGCGGCGTCGACGTGGAGGTCACCGACCGCTCGGTGGATCCGGTGCGCGTGGCGCGCGCGATGTTCCATCCCCGGGAGGCCGCGCGGGTGCTCGCCGCTCCGGCCGCCGAGCGGGGCGCCGTGTTCCTGCGGCACTGGACGCTGAAAGAGGCGTACGGGAAGGCGCGGGGCCTGGGCTTCCTGCTGCCCCCGGACTCCTACGCCGTCACCCCGGACGCGGCCGGTGCGCCCCGGCTGGCCGCGGCCGACGACGACGGTCTGCTCTGGCAGTTCGCCCAGTGGCCCCGGGGTGAACGGCATCTCGTGGCGGTGGCGCTGCGGCGGGGCCACGGGCCGGACGTGACGGTGGTCCGGCATCCCGGCCCGCCGTGAAGCGGGTCAGGACACCGTCTGCCGGATGTCCTCGCGCAGATCCCCCAGCAGGTCCGTGCGCAGCGGCTCGGGCAGCCCGGCCAGGTAGAAGTGGTCGCCGTCGTAGACCCGCATCCGGAACGGGCCCTCGCTCATGGTCTTCCACAGCCGCAGTTCCAGCGGGGTGACCTCCGGGTCGTGGTCGCCGGTGAACCCGGACAGCGGGCAGCGCAGCCGGGGGCCGGGCAGCGGCCGGTAGCTCTCGTTGAGATGGAAGTCGGCGCGCAGCGCGGGCAGGAACATCCGCATCAGGTCGCGCTGCCGCATCACCTCCTGCGGGGTGCCGCCCAGCTCGGCGACGACCCGCAGGAAGTCGTCGTCGGCGAGGCCCGCGAACGGGGGCCGGCGGGCCGCCAGATGCGGGGCGCGCCGCCCCGAGACCAGCAGCCGGCGCGGGGCGCGCGCCGGGTCGTCCTGGAAGCGGCGGGCGACCTCGTAGGCGACGGCCGCTCCGGTGCTGTGGCCGAACAGGGCGTACGGCCGGTCCAGGTGGGGGGCGAGGCCCTCGCACAGCGGGCCGAGGAGATCCTCCATGCTCCGGTGGGCGGGCTCGGCGACGCGGGTCTCGCGGCCGGGCAGGATCACCGGGCACACCTCGATCTCCGGCAGCAGCTTCTCCCGCCACGGCCGGAAGAAGCCGCCGCCGCCACCGGCGTGGGCGAAGCAGAACAGGCGCAGCGGTGCGTCGAGGGTGGCGTCGCCGTCCTTCAGCCAGGTACCGGTCACCGCTGTCCTTCCGTTCGGTGGGATCCGGGGTGGGGTCCGGAGCGGGCGGGCCGGGTCATCGGTCCACCCCGTCCGCGCTCTCCGCGCCGTCCGCGCCGTCGACGGAGCGGAGCACGGCGTGGCCGTACGCGCCCGTCGCCGAGACGGCGTTGACGAGTGCCCGCAGCGGCGCGCCCGGTGCGACCGGTGTCCAGGGCCGGGCCGTGCCGGGAACCGTGAGCCGGGTCCAGTCGGGCAGTGCGGTGCGCCGGGGCGCCACAGCGGTCGGCGCCAGCGTGCGCTCGCGCAGTTGCAGGAGCACCTTGGTGAGCTGCGACAGCCCGGAGGCCGCCTCCAGATGGCCGATGTGCGGTTTGACCGTGCCGACGAGCAGGTCCCCGGTGCTGCCGGGCGGGCGCAACGCCGTGAGCAGGGCGTCCAGTTCGGCGGCGTCGGCCAGCAGCGCGCCGGAGGCGGCGCACTCGGCGTACCCGATGTCCGCCCCCTCGAGCCCGTGCCGGTGCAGCATGCGGGTGAGGGAGCGGGCGAGCGGGCCGGCGGCGGGCATCGCAAACGGTCCGGGCCGCCCGGCCGCGCCGATGCCGGTCGCCTCGACTACCGCGTGCAGGACGTCACGGCGCTCCACGGCGTCCCGCAGCGGGCGCAGCAGCAGCGCGCCCGCGCCCTCGCCGGGCGGCCAGCCGCCGTCCTCGGCGCCGAACGCGCCGGCCGAGGGCCGCTCGGCCGCCAGGCCGAGGTCGCTCAGCAGCGCGAGGTGGTAGGGGTGGGCGACGACGTTGACGCCCGTCACCAGCGCCGCGTCGCACTCCCCCTGACGCAGGCTGGTGACGGCCAGGTGCAGGGCGGTCAGCGAGGAGGAGCAGGCGGTGTCCACCGCGACGGCCGGGCCCTCGAGCCCGAGGCAGTGCGCGATCCGGGCCGGGAGGTCGGAGGCGGCGCCCGCCTGGCGGGCCGGCGCACCCTCCCGCCACCGGGCCTCGCCCGCCTGCCGGTGGTCGTGCCACATGGTCGCCGTGAACACTCCGACCCGCTCACCGTCCCGGACGAGACTGCCCGGTGTGTGGCCGGCGTCCTCCAGGCACTGCCACACCACCGGCAGCAGCAGCCGCAGTTGCGGATCCAGGCCTTCGGCCTCCTGAGGGGAGATACGGAACAGCCGGCCGTCGAATCCGTCGTCGCCGCGCAGATAGCCCCCGTGCGGCCAGGTCCGCGCCCGGTCCGCCGCGGCGCCGGCGGCGGCGAACGCGGCCAGGCGTTCGGCGGGCAGCGGGCCGAGCGTGCGACGCCCGGAGCGCAGGTTCTCCCAGAACTCCTCCAGGCCGTCCGCACCGGGATAGCGCCCGGCCGCGCCCATGACGGCCACGTCCGCCGGCGCCGGCCGGGCGGTCGCCCGCGGCTCGGCGGCGGCCTGCCGCTCCCGGACCGGCCGGACGCGCGCCGGGGGCTCCTGGGGCAGCGGACCGGCGAGGAAGGCGTGCAGCAGCCGCTGGCCGGGATGCAGCCGGAGGGCGCCCCGGACCCGGTCGAAGGCGAGGCCGCCCACGGCGCACAGGCCGACGCCGCTCTCCTGCTGCCCGCTCATCAGCAACTGCCCCATGTAGCCGGCCTCGACCGCGAGGTACAGCTCCGACTCCTCGCCGTACAGCGGCTCGACGCCGCGCGGCTCGGAGATCAGGTACACCTCGAACGCCGCGCGGTCGAAGACGGGACGGTTGTAGGAGAAGTGGACGGTGCGGTCGATCCCGGGTTCGACGGCGACGCGCTGCAGGGCGTGGTCGTCCGGACGGTGGTAGTACAGGCCGCCCGGGACGCCCTCCACCGCGCCCGGTTTGACGTGCAGGTAGACCTGTACGGCGTAGGTGTCCCCGGCCGAGGGGTACAACCGGCGTGGGCCGTCGCCGGCCGGACGGGAGCGCAGGGCGGCCAGGAAGCGCAGGAAGCCGTCGTGTGCGAGCGGACCGTCGGCGAAGTCCCGTCGGGTGGCGCGCTCCCGGTACCGCTCGGCGGACGGCAGGGGTCCGTCGAGGACCAGGAGGGGTTCGTCGCCGGAGCGCCGCCGCAGGTGCCAGGCCTGCGACTTGAAACGGTCGCGGTCCTCGGCGGAGAAGAACTCCACGCTGTCCGGGGGGACCGGGGCGTCCGGCGCCGCGGGCTCGGGGGGCCGTTCCTCCTGGGCCGCCGGCACCTCCGTCGTCGGCTCGGGAGCCGCACCGGCCCGGTCGCCGCCGCCCGCGAGGTGGCGGGCCATCCCGGCGACGGTCGGTTCGGCCAGCAGGGCCGAGACGGGGACGCGGCGGCCGTAGCGCGCCCGCAGCGCCGAGGACAGCTGGGCCAGGGTGAAGGAGGTGGCGCCCTGGTCCCACAGGTCGAGCGTCGGGTCCAGTCCGGGCACGCCGATCAGTTCGGCCAGCAACGAGCCGATCTCCTCGCCCAGTCGGGCGGCGGGCGGGAAGGGGGAGCCGGGTCCGGTCCCGGGTCGCTCCGTCGGCCGCTCGGCCGACGCCTCCCCGTGCGCCTCCGTCGTGGGCGGTTCCGGCTCTCCGGGCGCGGGCAGCGGCCACGGCAGGGCATCCCGGTCCAGCTTGCCGTTGCCGGTCGCCGGGAAGGAGGGCAGGAACGCCACGAAGTTCGGGACCATGTAGTCGGGCAGGGTCCGGGCGGCGTGGGCGCGCAGCTCGGCGACGGAGGGCCGGGCCACGCCCGGTTCGGCGAGCAGGTACGCCACCAGCCGCCGGTCCCCCGAGCCGTCGGGGCGGGCCACCACCACCGCGTCGTGCACGGCGGGATGAGCGCGCAACCGGTGCTCGATCTCGCCGAGTTCGACGCGGAAGCCCCGGATCTTCACCTGGTGGTCGCGTCGTCCCAGGAAGACCATCACCCCGTCGCCGCGGAAGGCCGCCCGGTCCCCGGTGGCGTACATGCGGGACTCAGGGCCGCCCGCGAACGGCTCGGGGACGAACCGTTCCCGGGTCAGTTCCGGCTGTCCGTGGTAGCCGAGGCTGAGACAGTCGCCGGCGATGTAGAGATCGCCCTCCACGCCGACCGGGCAGGGCTCCCGACGCTCGTCCAGGACGTAGTAACGGGCGTTGTCGATGGGCCTGCCGTACGGGATGCTGCGCCACTCGGGGTCGACGACGCCCACGGGATACCAGTTGGACCAGACGGTGGCCTCGGTGGCGCCGCCGAGACTGATCACCCGGGCCCCGCCGAACACCCCGCGCACGTCGTCGGGCAGGGACACCGGGATCCAGTCGCCGCTGAGGAAGACCAGGCGCAGATCGCCTGCGCCGGGGTGTCCTCGGTGTTCCCGAAGGAGCGGTGCGAGCCGGGCCAGGGTGGTGGGCGCGGAGTTCCAGAAGGTGACCGGCTCCCGCAGCAGGGCCTCGGTCAGCAGCTCGGGGTCGCGCTGCTCGGCCTCGTCGGCGACGTAGAGACCGGCGCCGTAGGCGAGGAGTCCGAGGATGTCGAAGACGGACAGGTCGAAGCCGAGGGAGGTGACGCACAGCCCGGTGTCGCGCGGGCCGAAGTCGAAGGTGCGGTGGCACCAGTCGAAGAGGTTGTGCAGGGAACGGTGCGCCACCACCACGCACTTGGGCCGTCCGGTGCTGCCGGAGGTGAACAGCCGGTAGGCCACCGAGTCGGGGCCGGTGACGGATTCGGGGTCGCCCGGGTCGGGCAGATGCGCGCCGGTGATCCCGGGCGCGTCCAGGTCGTGGACGAGTATGCCGTCCGGCGCCTGCCAGCCGGGACCGCCCGCGGTGACCAGCAGGTGCCCGGTGCGGGTGTCCCGGAGCATCCCGTGGGCGCGGTCGTCCGGCAGCGAGGGGTCCACGGGCACGTAGGCCCCGCCCGCCTTGAGGACGGCGAACACGGACACGGCCATCGCCGGGCCGCGCCGCACGGAGATGCCCACGGAGGCGCCCTCGCCGACGCCGGCCTGCCGGAGCCGGTGCGCGACCAGGTTGGCCCGGCGGTTCAGTTCGCCGTACGTCATGGTGCCCTCGCGCCAGCGCAGCGCCACCGCGTCGGGGTTGCTGCGAGCCTGCCGTTCGAAGAGCAGATGGACGGGGCCCTCGGCCGGGTAGGGGCGGGCGGTGTCGTTGAAGGCGTACAGGAGGCGGTCGCGCTCGGCGGGTCCGGCGGCGTCGGCCGTGGCGCCGCTCGGCGGCGGCCCGCCCCGCGCGCCGTCGGCGTCCGTGCCGCGTTCCGCGGCCGTCGCAGTGAGCAGGTCGACGTAGTGCGCGAACGCCCGGTCCAGCACGCCGTCAGGGAACCGCTCGTCCAGCGCGTCCCAGGCCAGGTGCAGGGCGGCCCCGTCGTCGACCGTCACGCAGTCGAGGGCCACGTCGGTGGTGGCGGTGCCCGCGGGGCCGGAGCGCACCCCGGCCGGCAGAGGACGGTCGCGGACGTCGAGGACGGTCGTGAAGACCACGGGATGCGCGAAGTCCTCGTCCTTGCGGCGCCGCATGACGAGCGAGCGCATCTCGGCGAGACCGGCGCCGCCGCCCCGCTCCAGGTCCGCGGTCAGCTGCCGGTGGCAGGCGCGGGCGAGGCCGGCCAGGTCGGCGCCGGGCTCCGGTGAGCGCGTCCAGGTCAGCTCGGTGAACTCCGCGGGGCGCTGCGCGTCCCGGCCGGTGAAGCAGACCACGGGCAAGGCGAACGGCTCGTCGTACCGGGCGCCGAGGACGGTGCAGTAGGCGGCCAGCAGGGTGGCGTCGAGGCTCACTCCGTGCCGGTCGGCCCAGGCGGTGAGGGCGGTGCGGTCGGTGAGGAGGTGCTCACGGCGCCGGGGGTGGGAGGGTCCCTGCGCGTCCCGTAGCGGTGGCCCGGCCGGCAGGCCGGCGAGCCGGTCCCGCCAGTGGGCGCGCGCCGCTTCGGACACCGGCCGGGGCGCCCGGGGCAGCCGGGTCGGGACGGGCGGGGCGCCGTCGGGGTCGGCGTACCGGCGCAGCAGGTCGCGGGCCAGCAGCACGATGCTCCGGGCGTCCCCGACCAGCAGGTCGACGGCCAGGTGCACGGTGGCGGGCCGGCCCGGCGCCCGGACGACCCGGAGGTCGGTGTGCGCGCCCCGGCCGAGCCCGAAGGGCCGGTGGGTCATGTCGGCGCGTACGGCGCGGTCGACGGCTTCGGCGTCCGCGCCCTCGGGGACGTCGACGACCGGGATCCAGGCGTCCACCGGGGCCGCGGGCAGGACGCCCAGCGTGCCGTCGGAGCCGGTGCGCAGACGCAACGCCTCGTGTGCGGTGACGAGTTCGCGCCAGGTGTCGCGCAGCCGTCCGAGGTCCAGATCGTCCACGTGGAAGCTCTGGTGGTACTGGCAGCCGCGGCCGGTGTGTCCGTCGAGGCGGGCCACGAGATACGCCTGCTGGAGTTCCCGGGGTGGCGGCGCGGTGTCGGGCGCCGGTTCGCACAGTCCTTGCAGCAGCCGGCAGAAGCGGCCGAACAGGGCGTCGGGCGTGCCCGGCGGGAAGAGGGCGTCGGCGGTGTCCCAGCGGAAGTCCAGGCCGCCGTCGCGCTCCCGCATCTGGTGGTCGAGCGCGATGCCGGAGGTCTGGCCTACCGCGTACCGCTCGTGGTCGGTCAGGCTGCCCCGCCCGGCGCCGTCGAAGGTCAGGTCCAGCAGGCTGGTGAAGACCACGGGCAGCGCGGGCGCCTCGGTGCCGTGCGCGCGCAGCTCGCGCAGCACCTCGACGCTGCCGACGGCCGCGTGGGACAACGCCTCCCACACCCGCTGGTGGGTGGTGCGGGCGGCGTCCTGCGGCGACAGGGCGGGTGTGTGCGCGTCGACGACGAGCAGGCATCCGGAGGTGTAGGGGCCGACGAGTCCCTCCGCGGCGGCCGGCAGCCGGGGCCGGTCCGTCGTGGTCAGGACGAGGGTGAAGGGATCGTCAGAACCGGCCGGTGTCAGAGCTTCGGTGAACGCGGTCAGCACCAGCGAGGTGGGTGAGACGCGCAGCCCGGCGGCCCGGGCCCGCAAGCGCGTCCACTGGGCCGGGGTGAGCCGCGCGCGGCGCGGGGTGCGCAGATGGCCGTCGAGACCAGGGGGCGGCGGGGGCGGCTCGGCGAGCAGGAGCGCCGGTCCGCCGGGCAGGTCCTTGAGACGTTCGGCGGCCCGCGACAGGGCGGCCCGGTGGACGGCGGAGTCGCGGTGGCGGGCGAGCGCGTCCAGGGTGTCGCGGAGGCTGAACGGGACCTCCGGCAGCCGGTGTCCGTCGTCGTCGTAGGCCTGCCACCAGTGGTGCAGGAGCAGGTCGGTGCCGTGGGCGTCGGTGACGGTGCCGTCCAGGCTGAGGTGGACGACGGCGCGTCCGGCGGGCTCCCGGCAGATCTCGACCTGGAACGGCGGCCAGTGGCCCGGCGGGTAGCGGTGGTGGGACAGCCGGCGGCGCACGGCGCCGGCCTCGGTCTCCAGCGCGTCCGCGTCCGCCGTCTCGTGGACGACGGGTCCGGGCGCCCGCACGCTCTCCTGGACCCGCTGGTTGCGTCCGACGCCGGTGAGCCTGAGGGCGTCGAAGTGCTCCACGACCCGCTGCCAGGCCCGGGACAGCCGGTCGGCGTCCAGCCCGTCGACGGCGAACTCGTGGTAGTGGTGACAGCCGAAGGCGTCCGGGTCCAGCTCCGGGTACCTGCCGACGACGTACGCCTCCTGCATGGGGGTCGCCGGGACGGGCTCGTACCGTGAGGCGGGGGCCGCCACCACGTCCACGGGGCCGACGGCGCCGACGGCCTCGTCGCCGTTCTCGCCGTTCTCGCCGCCATCACGGCCGGAACGGCCGGCTCGGTCGATCCGGTCGGCGAGGTCGCGCGGGGTGCGGCACTCCAGGAGCCCGGAGAGGGGCATCTCCGTGCCGAACTCCGTCTCGATCTCCAGCATCAGCCGCACGGCGGCGAGCGAGGAGAGTCCGGCGTCGGCCAGTTCGGTGTCCGGGCCCACCGGACCGGCCTGGCCGACCAGTGGCTGCAGGATGCCGAGCAGTCGCGCACAGGTGGTGCCGGCGGTCACCTCGGCGGATGACACGGGGACGGGCTCCGCGGGCTTCAACGATCCCCCTCGTCTCAGTGGTCGGTCGCCTCGGACGACGCGCGGTGCCGGTTCACCACTGCCAGCGGCCCAGTACCGGATACGGCGGCTGAAGCATGGGGTGGTCGTCGTCCTGGGACGCCTTGGTGGTGAATCCGGCCGCCTTCTCGACACTGGCGGTGAACGCCTTGCGGAAGCGGTCGTCATCGGGCAGCCCGACCTCGTCGGCCGCCCGGAGCAGCAGGGTGACGAACCGATCGCTCTGCTCCGGGGTGATCCGCATGCCGGCGTGAGCGCGCAACAGCGCGATGAATCCGCCGAGTTCGTCCGTGTAGCGGGCGGGCCCGCCGAGCATCTCGGCGAGGAACGCGGTGAGGTGGTCGGCGTGGTACGGCGATCCGGCCCGGAACAGGTCGCCCAGCAGCGGGTCCTCCAGCACCAGGTGGTGGAAGTGCTCCGCCAGCCGCCGCAGCGCCTCTTCGCCGCCGACGTGCTCGTACATCGTCGTCATGCGTCCGCCCTTCCGTGTCCGCTCGGCCAGCGGGGACGGTAGCCCGGAGCGCCGGAGGACTGCTGCTCAACTTTGTGCACGCCGACGGCGGCCCTGGGCATCGCGGACCGGACCGCCGGGGCGGTTTCGTCGCCGCGCCGGACTCCGCCCTCTCCGTGTCTGTGCCGCGCCCCCCGCCTCGAAGCAGGCGCGCGCCCCTGCCGGTGCGGTTGTTGACCCGGTGCCGACGGCTGGGATTTCATGACGTCCATGTCTGAGGGAGCACGGAAGTCGCCCGATCCGGTCCTGTCCTTCGCCACGCAGGAGGAGTGGGAGAAGTGGCTGGAGGAGAACCACGAGGACGTACCGGGGATCTGGTTCCAGATCCCGAAGAACGGCTCCGGGGTGGACGGCGTGGACTACGCGCACGCGCTGGAGTCGGCCCTGTGCTACGGCTGGATCGACGGGCAGAAGAAGAAGCAGGACGAGCAGTACTGGCTGCAGCGTTTCACCCCGCGGCGGCCCGGCAGCAAGTGGTCGCAGGTGAACCGGACGAAGGCCGCCGAGCTGATCAGCAGCGGCCGGATGCGGCCCGCCGGTCTGCGTGAGGTCGACAAGGCCAAGGCGGACGGCCGCTGGGAGGCGGCGTACGCGTCACAGAGCAAGGCGACGGTGCCCGACGACCTCCAGGCCGCGCTGGACGAGGCTCCCGCGGCCCGGGACTTCTTCGCCACCCTGGACAGCCGCAACCGGTTCGCGATCCTGCACCGGGTCGGGGACGCCAAGAAGCCGGAGACCCGGGCGGCGCGCATCGAGAAGTTCGTCGCCATGCTGGCCCAGGGGAAGAAGCTGCACTGAGCGGAGCGGGCAGGGGAGAGCGGGGAGATTCCTCAGAGTCTCCGGGCCGGTCGGTGAGCTGCTTACGCCGCGGTGGCGGAAGCAGCTCACCGCGCCGACCCGGGCTGTTCCGGCTAGGGTCGATGGCGCGACCGACATCCGCGTGTCGGGTGAGCACGCCCCTGCCGACACGGCGCGCTCAGAGGCGCACGCAACGCCCAGGCCCTCCCCCTCGCCGGGCGCCACCGCAGGACCACGGATCGGTTGCACGGGCTGCTTCACGTCGTGCGACTCGCGTCACGCGACGCACCAGCGAACATCCGATGCGACAGAAGGACCAGCGATGAGCACCGTGACCACGCCGGACGGCACCACCCTCTTCTACAAGGACTGGGGCCCCCGAGACGCTCAGCCGATCGTCTTCCACCACGGCTGGCCGCTCAGCTCGGACGACTGGGACGCCCAGTTGCTGTACTTCCTCGGCAAGGGGTACCGCGTCGTCGCCCACGACCGCCGGGGGCACGGCCGCTCCGGCCAGCCGGCCACCGGCCATGACATGGACACCTACGCCGCCGACGTCAACGTCCTGACCGGCGCCCTGGACCTGCGGGGAGCGGTGCACATCGGGCACTCCACCGGCGGCGGTGAGGTCACGCGCTATGTGGCACAGGCCGAGCCCGGCCGCGTCGCCAAGGCGGTGCTCGTCGCGGCCGTCCCCCCGGTCATGGTGAAGAAGGACAGCAACCCCGAGGGCACCCCGATCGAGGTCTTCGACGGATTCCGCGCCGCTCTCGCCGCCAACCGGGCCCAGTTCTTCATCGACGTGCCCACAGGGCCCTTCTACGGCTTCAACCGGCCCGGCGCCGAGGTGTCCCAGGGGCTGATCGACCGGTGGTGGTGGCAGGGGATGATGGGGGCCACGAACGCCCACTACGAATGCATCAAGGCGTTCTCGGAGACCGACTTCACCGAGGACCTGAAGAAGATCGACGTCCCCGTCCTGGTCATGCACGGGACGGACGACCAGGTCGTGCCGTACGCGGACTCGGGCCCGAAGTCCGCCGAGCTGCTCCGCAACGGCAGGCTCAAGAGCTACGAGGGCTATCCCCACGGGATGCTGTCGACCCATCCCGAGGTCCTCAACGCCGACATCCTCGCCTTCGTGCAGGAGTAGGGCGAGCCCCCTGCCGTCCACCACCGAGCCCGCCCGCGTCGCCCCCCTCGGCCCCTTCAGTAGTTCTCGGGGTCGGGGATCACATGGATCGCGGCCTCCTCGGCCGACGCCCCGGCTCCGTCCAGCCCTCTGTCGAACGCGAACAGGCCGGACTCGGTGTTCCCACGGGTGCCCTCGTCGAGCGCGACGAGCCGTCCGGCGCGCTCGTCTCCGACCTCGTCGTCGATGAGCTCGCCGTCGGTGTCCCAGGCGTCACCGATGCCGTCACCCTCCGGGACGCCGATGTCCGGCACCTCCTCGGAGAGACGCTCGTCCAGGCTCTCGCCCCTGTGCCGCTCCGACGCCGTGACACCTGTGTGCTCCACGCCCCAGGGCCTCTCCGGTGGCGAGTAGCCCTCGTCCATCGCCTGGTCTCCAGCCCTGTAGTCCAGGGTGTCCGACGCGTCGAGCAGCCCGACGTCGTCCTGCACCTCGGAACCGTCCGGCTGGTAGACGTCGTCGCCCATCGCTTGGTCGGCCATTTCGCGCTCCATCGTTCTCAGGGGGCTGGGGGCGCCTTCTCACCAGGCCCGTTCACGTACCCCCGCCACGGTGAAGCGGTGACACGGTGACGGGGCCGCCAGTGTCCCGCCCCGACTCTCCCAGCACCTCCCCGAACGGGCAATCGTGCGCTCCTGGGAAATTCATGGGCACGCTAAGGACACTGCCTGCCGGGCGGCGCCGCCCGGCTGGGCATCTACGACCCGCCGGGCGGTGCGCTCCCGATCGGCCGGGAGCGCACCGCGGTCGGTGACGCAGGGTGAGGCATGGCGAGGCAGGGCGAGGCAGGGCGAGGGGGCCTCACCGTCCCGCCCGTTCGGGGCGGCCCTTCGGTCCGGGAGCGGAGCGCCCGCCCTGGCTCAGCTGCGCCAGGTGTCGTTGAGCAGTGTCCTGCCGCTGGACGGGACGGTGGCGGTGCGGTTGCCTCCGCTCTCCCAGGTGACGTTGCCGGCGGCGTCCTTGCGCACGTACTTGTACTCGAAGGAGGTGCCGGCCGGGAGGGCGACGTCCAGCTTCCAGACGGGGTAGGCCGCCGGGTCCAGCCTGAGCGCGGCAGCGGGGTTCCAGTTGCCGAGCGCGGAGTTGTTCCCGGTGACGTAGATGTTCTGGCCCCAGGAGGTGGTGGCGTTCACGCTGAACGAGGCGCCGACCGTACCGTCGGGGTTCTCGGGGCCGGGGTTCCCGGGAGTGGTGCCGCCGCAGCCGGTGGCCCCGGTGTGCAGGGCGAGCGCGCTGTTCGCGCCGAGGGTGGCGGTGAACTCTCCGGAGCCGTTCACCGTGACGGGCCTGTCGCTCTGCACGTCGCAGTAGGTTCCGGCGGGCAGCGACGTCCGGAAGGTCCTGGTCAGCGACGAGGGTTCGTGGTTGATCGCGACGTAGGCCCTGTTGCCTCGGCCGAAGGCGATGGCGTTGTTGCCGTTGTCCCACCAGTCGCTCACGGCGGCGCTGCCCGCGGTGTTGCGGAACTTGACCATGCTCGCGATCTCGCGCCAGGCGTGCTGGCATTTCCATCCGCCGGTGTAACAGGCGTTGACCTGGCCGTTGTCGGGTCCGCCGGCGTCCTTGTCGCTGAACTCGTAGCCGGAGTGGACGTCCGGCGAGCCGTAAGGCCATGCCAGGCTGAAGACCTCGGCGAGCGTGTAGTTCGCGCCGTCCTTGTAGCTCAGCGTCGAGCCGTTGCGCTCGGTGTCGTGGTTGGTGACGAAGGTGGCGGCCTTGCTGCTGGAGATGTATCCCCAGGCTTCGCCGAAGTTCTTCAGGTACGCCAGTCTTTCGCCGGAGAAGACGCGCTTGAGGTCCCTGCCGTAGGCGAACTCCTGGACGTCGCCGACCCCGGTGTACTCGCCCGGCTGCACGGCCTCGCCGGCGGCTCCGATGGTCTCCATCTTCATGTAGACGCCCGGGTCGGTGAGGCGGCTCTTGATGTCGGCGAGGTCGGCGACGGCGATGTGCTTGGCCGCGTCGACGCGGAAGCCGTCCACGCCGAGGGACAGCAGGTCGTTCAGGTACCCGGCGATCGTCCGGCGGACGTGCTCCTCGTCGGTGTCCAGGTCGGGCAGGCTCACCAGCTCGCAGTGCTGGACGTTCCAGCGGTCCGCGTAGTTGGTGATCTCCGCCTTGCAGTCGTCCATGTCGGACGCGGAGTACGTGCCGGGGTAGTCGTACTTGCTGTAGCTCGAGCCCCCGGTTCCGGTGCCCGCGCTGTTGGCCATGTGGTTGATCACCGTGTCCACCACGACCTTGACGCCTGCGCCGTGGCACGTGTCGATCATGTTCTTGAAGGCGGTGCGGTCGCCCAGTTTCGTGGCGATCCTGTAGCTGACGGGCTGATAGGCCGTCCACCACTGCGGACCCTGGGCGTGCTCGTTGGGCGGGGACACCTGGACGTACCCGTAGCCGTCCGGACCGAGCCGGTCCGTGCAGGCCCTGGCGACCGAGGCGAAGTTCCACTCGAACATCACGGCGGTGACGTCCTTGTCGCCGGGCGGGTCCGCCTGCGCGGTCGCGGGCGCCGTGACGACCACAGCGGCTCCCGCCACGAGGGCGAGTGCAGCGGTCACGGTCTTGTTGACCATCGTTCCTCCTGATCCACCTGATGCGGATGAGAGGCCTCACGCAGCAACGCGCCGTGCCCGGCAGGCCTTTGACGATTCTTGCTGAAAATGAACAGCAAGCACTTGCGGTCGAGACCGTACGAGTCCGGGGCCCGCCGGTCAACCCTCCTCGTCGTGACTCCCCGGATTCCCGCTCCGAACGTCAAAACCCCTGCCTGCGAGGGAATCTGACGGCGAGCAAGCCCTTTCGTAAGGCTTGCAGAGATGTTACGTTCCTCGCCGTCCGGTCCGGCGGACCGGAGACCCTGGCACGGGTCCACGCGCCCGGCCCGCCGGACCGGATCCCCGGCCGAGGCTCCACAGCCCACACGCCGCCCCGCCGCCCCGCCGCCCGACTGCCCCGCCGCCCCGACCAGGGTCGGCTGTGGAGCCTCCCCCCGGGCCGAGCCGGTCACCCCCGTGCCGCCGGGTCGTCGAACCGGGGTCGGCCTCCGACCACGGGCAGGTAGCCCGGGGCGACAACGGACGCGCGTCCGGCAACGGCCCGGACCTCCGCCGGAGACAGAACCCGGTCGCCCGCCCAGAGGGCGGCGGACATCTCGCTCTGCGCTCGGCCGGGCGTTACGCCGTTCGGCCCGCCCCCCGGGCCGGTGCCGGCCGTGACTGAGACCTTTCAGCATGGAGAGGGCATGCCGGCCCGCCCGCAGGAGCGAGGGGTGAGTGATGAGAGACGGCCCGCAGGCCACGGACAGCACGTCGGCCACGTCGGCCGACCCGCCCGGGGTCGCCACGCCGAGCACCGTTCGCTTCGTCCCCCGGCCTTCCGGCGAGGCGGCGCTCGCGGCCGTCGCCGGCGCCTTCACTCTGGCCCAGCTCCTTCTCGTGCGACCGGGAATGGGGCTCGGCTGGGACGAGTCGGTCTACGTCAGCCAGGTCTCCTCCCACGCGCCGGCGGCGTTCTTCAGCGCCCCGCGGGCCCGTGGCGTTCCGCTGCTGGTGGCGCCGATCGCCGCCTGGACGTCGTCCACCGCGGTGCTGCGGATCTACCTGGCCGCCCTGTCCGGCCTCGCCCTCTTCCTCGCGCTTCGCGCATGGCGGGGCGTCTTCCCCGCGCGGGTGCTCGCGACCGGGGGCGCCCTGTTCGCCACCTTGTGGGTGACGCTGTTCTACGGCCCCCAGGCCATGCCCAACTACTGGGTCGCCGTCGGCGCCCTGGCCGGCACGGGCTGGTTCCTGCGCGCCCAGGCGAACCGCTTCGACCGCACGGCTCTGTGGGGCGTGGGCCTGAGCGCCTGCCTGATGGCCTGGATGCGCCCCACCGACGCGGTCTGGGCGGCCCTCCCCCTGCTCCTCCTGCCGGTGTTCCTGCGCCGGTGGAGGCGCCCCGCGCTGTCGGCGGCGCTGGCCGCCGGCCTGGCCGCCGGGGCGGCCGAGTGGGTGATCGAGGCGTACGTCTCCTACGGCGGACCGGCGCAACGCCTGTCCGACGCGTCCCGCATCCAGGGCGGCCTGGGCTGGAACATCGCCGTCGCAGACCAGCTGCGCGCGCTGGGCGGACGTACGCTGTGCCGCCCCTGCACCAGCGCCCCGCCCTCCGTGCCGGAGACGCTGTGGTGGTGCGCTCTGCCCCTGCTCGCCGCTCTCGCGGCCGTGGTCGCCGTCCGCGCCCGCCGCCCCGCCGCCACGCTCGTGCCGCTGGCGTGCGCCGCCTCGGCGGCGTTCCCGTACCTCTTCCTGATCGGCTACGCGGCGCCCCGCTTCCTGCTGCCCGCCTATGCGCTGCTCGCCCTTCCGGTCGCCGATCTTCTGGTGTGCCTGGTCCGGGCGCCCGGACGGATCCCCCGGCCGTTGATCCTGGTGCTGCTGCCCCTCGCTCTGGTCGGGCACCTGGCCGTGCAGTTCGTGGTACTGGAGCACACCGTGCGCCGCACCACCGCGGCCCACCGCGAGTGGGCCGCCGTCGCCGCCGGGCTGCACCGCCTGGGCGTTCACCCGCCCTGCCTGGTGACGGGGGAGAACTATGTCCCGATCGCCTACTACGCGGGCTGCTCGTCCGCGGCGACCTCCGGCCACGACGCCAACACCACGGCGGCCGGCATCGGGCGAACCGCGCGCCGGCTGCCCACCGCCGCCCTCGTGGCGCCGGACGGCAGCCCGCCCGGATACGCCCGTTCCTGGACCCCGCACCAGGTGGCCGGCCTGCGCGTGTACGTCGCGCCCGGCGTGACGCCGGAAGGACGGCGGTGAGCGCCGTCGGCGTCACACGGCCCCCTGCCCCGCGCCAGGAGCGGCGCCTCGCCGTCACCCCGGCCGTGAGGCGGCCATGAAGCGGCTGTGAGCGCGGCAGCCGCCCGGGGGCGGCTCGGTGGCGCGCCCGACAATGCGTGGCGTTCAACACAATTTGCCCATTTCCGAATGGAGATATGTCTATAAGTAGTCTCAGAGCTGCTCGCGCCCTTTCGGCGATCAGCGCAGGGACACAGAGACCAGTGGCATGGGAGAAGCGTTTGTTCAGGCTGGGTACACGACGCACCGGGCTGGTGGCTACGGCCGGCGTACTCGGCGGCGTACTCGCGGTGACGGCCCTCGGCGGTACGAGCATCGCCGCCACCGGCGGTAACGACGCCGGGAGCCGCCCGACAGCACAGGCGCGGGCCGATCAGCCGGGCGCCCAGGAGGCGTCCGACGCCCGCATGGAGATCACGCCCGGGCAGGGTGCGCACGGCGTCGGGGTCAACGATCCGGTCGGTGTCACCGTCAGCCACGGCAGGCTCACCAAGGTGACCATGACCGCCGTCGCGACCGGCGCCCAGATCCGGGGCACGCTGTCCGCGGACGGCGCCTCCTGGAAGCCGAACCGTTCGCTGGAGCGCGCCACCAGGTATCAGATAGCCGCGGAGGCCGAGGACGCCAAGGGGCGCTCCGCCCTCGACAACGCCACCATCACCACGGTCTCCCCGGCCAACGACTTCATCGGGCACGTCTCCCCCGAGGACGGCTCGACCGTCGGCGTGGGCATGCCGGTGACGGTCGACTTCGGCCCGGCGGTCCGTGACAGGACTGCCGTGGAGTCGGAGATCCAGGTCAGCTCAAGCAGCGGCCAGCAGGTCGTCGGTCACTGGTTCGGCGACCACCGCCTGGACTTCCGCCCCCGGAGTTACTGGAAGGCCGGCTCCACCGTCACCGTCACGCTCAGCCGCTACGGCATCCAGAAGACGGTCACGTTCAAGATCGGCCGGAGCCAGATCAGCACCGTGGACGCCAGGACCAAGCAGATGACCGTCGTCCGCGACGGCAAGGCGATCAGAACCATCCCGATCTCGTCGGGCAGCGCCGAGCACCCGACGTACAACGGGCGGATGGTGATCTCCGAGAAGTTCGGGCAGATCCACATGAACGGCGCGAGCGTCGGCCTCACGGAGAAGAACGGCAAGCCCTCGTACGACATCGAGGCCGTGCCGCACGCCATGCGCCTGACCGACTCGGGCACGTTCATCCACGGCAACTACTGGGGCGGCGACTCGGTCTTCGGCAAGGTCAACACCAGCCACGGCTGCGTGGGCCTGAAGGACGTCAGGGGCGGCGGCGACGGCAGGACGCACGCCGCGTGGTTCTTCGACCACTCGATGACCGGTGACGTCGTGATCGTCAAGAACTCCGAGGACAAGACCAGGCTGGCCCCGGGCAACGGCCTCAGCGACTGGAACATGCCGTGGAGCGAGTGGATCGCGGGCAGCCCGGCCGCCTGACCGCACGGCGCCCGCCCCCCGGTCGGTCCTGCTCCCCCTCCGCCACCCGATCGATCCTCTCCCCCCTCCACCACGCGGTGGCCGGCCCCACGCCGGCCACCGCGTGCGGCGTCGGGACGCCCGAAGAGCCCTCGGCCCGGGCCCCCACGGCGGCACGCGGGGAACGGGCGGTCCCGGGCGGAGCGGCGGGCCCGGCCTACGGCGGGACCGTCGTCGGGCCGGAGAGGTCCGGGCGGTCGCGGCCGTGCCGGGTGTTCCGACGGTGTTCCGGCCACGAACGTCGTCGGCGCCGCTGAACCGAACCCGGCCACGCCTCTCGGCCGGCAGTCGCCGCGCCCCTCGTCGAGGCCCTGAACCACCGCCCGCGAGCCGGCGCGGTCACCCCGCGCAGGCTTCCTCGCGTCGGGCGAGCCTGTTCCCGACGTCCGGCCTCGATGTCACCGAGGGTCGTCGGGAGGGGCCCCGTGTGGGACGCGGCGGCGTCCCGGGCCCGCACGGCGATCCGGACGATCCATGGACTTCAGCGACTCGCTTGCGTCAGAGGTATTGCTGCGAGATTTCCCCCGGTGCTAGCTTCCTGCGAACCGGTTCGATGAAGTGATCCTTCCGGCGACCCGGATCCCCTCCGTATCAACCCGAAGAACCCGGGGAACTGCCACTGTCACCTGGTTGAGCCTCTTGCCCTTCGGGTGCATGTGATCGAACCGATTCGACAACGCGTCAGCCCGGATCCTCCTCACCGGCCACGGCATGCGGACCAGCAGCCGGGGGCGCGAGGCGGACCGACCGGGACCCGTTACTCAAGGATTGAGGACGCACTCCATGTCATCCGCTGACAGCTCAGCCCAGCGCCGGGCCACGGCCGCCGTGGCCCTGGCCCTCGGCGCGGGCCTGCTGGCCTCACCGGCCGTCCCCGCGCAGGCGGCCGACACGCCCCGGCCCACCGCCCGCTACACCTTCGACGAGGACGACCTCGCGTCCGGGAAGATCAGCGACAGCTCGGGCAACGGCCTGACGGCGACCCTGGTCAACGCCGCCACCGCGCAATCCGTCGAGGGTGCGAGCGGTGGCAGGGCGCTGTCCCTGCCCGGCGGTTCGCCCACCTCGGGCGGCGCGTACGTCCGCCTGCCCCGCGAAGTGGTAGGCGACGCGAGCGACTTGACGGTCTCGGCCCGCCTGAAATGGAGCGATGACAGGTCGGCCTGGCAGCGGATCTTCGATCTGGGCACCGATACCGGCAGGTACCTCTTCACCACCCCGTCCCACAACGGCGGTGTGCTGCGCACCGCTGTGACCACCGGCGGAGGGGGCGCGGAGGCGCAGGTCTCCGGTTACGCGGCGCTGCCCGCCGGCAGCTGGCGCACGGTCACGGTCACCCTGGACACCTCCGCCCGGCGGGTGACGACCTACCTCGACGGGGTGGCGGTCTCCTCCGCCGCAACGAGCGTCAAGGCCAGTGACCTGCTGGACAGTTCGGCGACCGCCGCGGGTTACATCGGCAAGTCCTTCTTCTCGGACCCGCTGCTCAAGGGCGCGATCGACGACTTCACGGTGTGGCACTCGGCGCTCAGCGCCGAGCAGGTGGCGGGTACGGTCGGCGACGTCCCCGCCTTCCAGGCGCTGTCGCAGTCGTCCTTCGAAGTCCGCACCACCACCGGCACCGCCCCCTCGTTGCCCGGCGCAGTCCGGTCCTCCTACTCCGACGGCTACGACCGCGACACGCGGATCCTCTGGGACTCGGTACCCTCCGAGAAGTACGCGCAGCCGGGGAGTTTCACGGTGGCCGGCAGGGCGGCCGGGCGTGAGGTGAAGGCGACGGTGACCGTGGTCCGTGAGGGAGCTCTCACCGTCGATCTCGGCTCGGACACCGGCGCGTTCCACGGCGGCGCCTCCGGCACCCTCTACGGCGTGTACGGACCGGATGTCCCCACCAACAACCTCATCGAGGGCATGGGGCTGCGCACGGTCTCCACCAAGGCGCAGGACGGCCCCCAGCACCCCGGCGCCGACGCACTCGAGGTGGTGAAGCCGCTGGCCGACTCCACCGACGGTGACGTGTACATCTACATGACCGACATCCACCGCGGCTTCCCGTACGAGTGGCCCGGTGACACCCCCGCCGAGAAGCTCAAGCTGTACGAGGAGAAGCTCGCCAAGCAGGTCGACCAGGTGCTCCAGCTGCCGAAGGCGTACCAGGACAACATCGTCTTCGTGCCGTTCAACGAGCCCGAGGGCAACATGTTCGGCACGGGCGCCTGGAGTTACGACAAGGTCAGCTGGCTCGACGACCCCAGGAGCTTCTTCGCCGCCTGGGACTCCGCCTACCGGCTCATCAAGGGCAAGATGCCCGACGCCCGCATCGCCGGTCCCAACACCAGCGTCCTCTACGACCAGGTGAAGGGCTTCCTCACCCACGCCCTCGCCGCCCGCACCCTCCCGGACGTCATCACCTGGCACGAGCTGAGCCACCCCGAGGCGGTGCGCCAGAGCGTCGCCAAGTACCGGGGCTGGGAACAGGACCTGTTCAAGGGCACAAGCCGCGAGGGGACCCGGCTGCCCGTCAACATCAACGAGTACGCGTTCAACTACCACACCTCCGTCCCCGGCCAGATGATCCAGTGGGTCTCCTCGATCGAGGAGTCCAAGGTGGACGCCGACATCGCGTACTGGAACATCGACGGCAACCTCTCCGACTCCGCGGTGCAGTCCAACCGCGGCAACGGCCAGTGGTGGCTGCTCCACTCGTACGCCTCGATGAGCGGGCACACGGTGACGGTGAACCCGCCGTTCCCCGGCCAGAACTACACGATGCAGGGCGTGGCCACGCTCGACGAGAAGAAGAAGCAGTCCCGGCTGCTCTTCGGCGGCTCGACCGGCAAGGGCCACATCACCTTCGCGAAGGTCCCGAAGAAGGTCTTCGGCAAGACCGTGCACGCCTGGGTCCGCGAGATCGGGTGGAGTGGCCAGATCGGTGACTCCTCCGGCCCGAAGCTGCTCGCGGAGACGAACCTGAAGGTCGGCGCCGACGGCACGGTCTCCGTCGACTTCGGCGACGGCGGCCTGCCGGCGCTGAAGGAGTCGTCGGCGTACGAGATCGTCCTCAGCCCGGCCGGCGAGGCGAAGGGCGTGCAGACCTCGCCGGTGCGCTGGCAGGCTTCGTACGAGGCGGAGGACGCCGCCCACACCGGATCCGGCTACTCGAAGAACGGACCAGAGGGTTCGACGAGCGACGTGTCGAAGTTCTACACCTCCGGCGGCTACGACGTGGGCGGTCTGCGCACCGGCTCGGACGTCACGCTCGACTTCCCCGTGGACGTGCCCGAGGACGGCGTCTACGACCTGAGCGTCTTCGCCAACTCCCTCAACACCTTCGACAAGGTGAAGGCGCAGGGCCCGACCAACGTGTTCCTGCGCGTGGACGGCGCGGCGGACAGCGAGCAGGAGCTGTTCATGCCGCTCGGCTACAAGTGGGTGGTGTGGGACCACACCGACACCCAGGTCCGTCTCAGCAAGGGCAGGCACACGCTGACGCTCGCCGCGAAGAGCCTCGACGGCAAGCGGGCCACGCAGGGCGACGCCATCGTGGACCGGCTGACCCTGTCCCTGCCGAACACCGGTGCCGGCACCCAGGTGTACGAGGGTGAGCTGGCCTGGCTGGGCGGCGGGGCGAAGCCCGTCTACGACCTGCCGGGGCGGGCGGCCACGGGGTCGGGCGCGGCCCGGATCGCGAAGGGTGGGACGGCGACGTTCTGGGTCTACTCCCCCGCCGACCGCGAGGCCACGCTCAGGGTCGACACCCTCGGCAGCGCGGACGGCCGGGTCTCGGTGAACGGGCATGACGTGCTGCGGCTGTCCAAGGACCGGCGTGCCGTGGCGGTCTCCCTCTCCGGTGGCGTCAACAAGGTCACGGTGAGCGGCGGTTCGGCCCCGACGCTCGTCGATCGTCTGACGGTCACGCCCACGGAGGGCGCCCTGCCGGTGCGAACGTACGAGGCGCCGGACGCCGCGCTCGCCGGCACGGCGACGCTGGCGCCGCTGTCCCTGGCCACCGGCGGTACGGCGATCACCGGCATCGGCGGTGAACCGGGCAACGGCAACACGGCGACGTTCACGGTCGCCGCGGGCAAGCCCGGCCTGTACGCGCTGCGCATCCGCTACTCCAACCCCGAGCAGTCCGAGGCCACCCACTACAACCCGGACCCGCTCGCCCGGCACGCGGACATCTCCGTCAACGGCGGCGCGATCCAGCGGGTCGGGTTCCCGCACACCTTCCACCAGAACGACTTCTGGGAGCTGACCGTCCCGGTCCAGTTGCAGAAGGGACGCAACACGATCGTCTTCCGGTCGGAAGAACTGCCGAACTTCGACGGCACGACCTACGCCTCGGACACCTTCCCGGGTGTGCTGCTCCGCTCCCGCTACGCGCCGCTGATCGACCGGATCACGGTCGTGCCGTACGCGAAGGAGGTGCGATGAGGTGATCCGCGCCGGCAGCGGGGCAGCGCGCACGACGCCCGGGTAGCGGGGCTCCGCCCCCGCCCGCCGGGGCGCGTCCGGTCCCGCCGTCGCGGGCAGGCGCCCGGGTCCGTCCAGGCCGACGGATCCGGGTGCCTCGCTGTCCGCGGCCGGCCAGGCAGGACCGGCAGGACCGGCCGGCCAGGCAGGACCGGCGGGACCGGCGTCGCAGGCCCTGCCGGGCCGACAGCGGGACCGAACAGGCTCCTGGGACGGTCAGACCGTCGTGACCACCTGGTCATAGGCAAGACGGGGGGAACGGTCGAACCATGCGTTCTCACCCGGCTTGCCCATGTTGACCACGGCGAGAACCGAGTGCTCGCCGTCGGCGAAGAACTCCTTGTTGATGCCGTCGGCATCGAATCCGGTCATCGGGCCGGCAGCAAGGCCCGCGGCCCGGATCCCGAGAATGAAATAGCCCACCTGCAGAGCGGCGTTGAATTGTGCGGACTGTTCCCGCACACTACGGTCGGAGAACATCAGGTCCTTGGCCTGCGGAAAATGCGGGAGCTGTTCCGGAAGCTCCTCGTGGAACTCGTTGTCCGCGGCGAGAATCGCGACCAGCGGCGCCTTCTCGGCCTTCTTGTCGTTCCCCTCGGCCAGGTGCTGGACCAGACGCCGGCGAGCCTCCCCCGAACGCACCAGGACGATCCGGAGCGGCTGCTGGTTCAGCGACGTGGGAGCGTACTTGACCAGGTCATAGATGGCCTGAACCTGCTCGTCGGTCACCGGCTCGTCGGTGAACGTGTTGGCGGTACGAGCCTGTCGGAAGAGCAGGTCCTGTGCCGCGGGGTCGAGACTGAGAGACATGGATGCATTCCTTGCGAACGAGGGGAAAGGTCGACTTCACGGGTGAATTGACGACCATTTCTGAACGGTCGGCAGAATACCCGAGACAAGCCGCACCCGCCCACCGCGAAGCGGAAACGGCGACACCGTCCGGCCTTTTTGAGCCATAACGCGACGGCGGACCGCGAAACACCTTCCCCATACGTGGCAGGCAGGGAAGACCGGGGAGCGTTTCACGGGGTTGGTTGTTCCCCTGCCTGCCGGAGTCGGCCAGGTCGGGACATTCGGCTCAGGTGCGTCAGTCGGCGGACCGGGGCACGCCGAGTCCGAAGAACGTGCGGTAGGAATCCACCTGACCGGTGAGCATGTGCATTCCGTGGTGCACCTGGTGGCCCCGCGCGGCCGCCTCCCGCAGAAGGGGGGTCTCTCTCGGTTTCATGATGATGTCCGCCACCACGCTGCCGGGCGGCAGGGCCTGGGGCGCGAACGGCAACGGGTCGTCGGGGCGCAGCCCGAGCGGCGTCGCGTTCACGGCGATGTCACTGTCGTGCAGCACCGGTTCGGGAGCGGCACGGACGCGGCCCGGCCAGTGTTCGGCAAGCCGGTCGACGAGCGCTGTCAGGCGAGGCCCGTCGGGATCGGAGATGCACAGACGCTCCACACCCGCGGCGAGCAGGGCCGCCGCGATGGCGCTGCCCGCCCCGCCCGCGCCGGCCAGCGCGACCTTCCTCCCCCGGGGCGGGTGACCGGACCCGACCAGGCCCGCCACGAACCCCGAACCGTCGAAGTTCGCGGCGAGCCAGGCACCGTCGGGCTCGCGCCGCAGGGCGTTCGCGCTGCCGGTGATCTCCACCGTGCGGCTGCGTCGGTCGGCCAGGCGGGCGGCCGCCGTCTTGTGCGGCACGGTGACGAACAGGCCGTCCAGGTTGCCGACGCACTGCAGGCCACGGACCACGTTCACGAGGTCGTCGCCCCGCACGTGCACGGGCACCAGCACCGCGTCGATGCCCAGCCGGGCGAAGACCGGGTTGAGCAGCCCGGGCGACTGGACCTGGGTGACCGGGTCGCCCAGGACGGCGTACAGGCGGGTGGTTCCGCTGATGGGCCCCGGGTGCGGAACATCGGTCATCGTGCCTCTTCCTCATGCTGGACGGCGCTGCGCGAACGGCAGTGGTCGGCGGTCGTCGGCAGCGCCCCGACGCCGGATGCGGGAGCTCGGCCGACGAAGATCAGATCTTCTTGGCCACGTAGTGCCGGTAGCTGTCCACCGGCGGCATGAACTGCGACGGCAGCACGCCCATCCTCTTCAGCAGCCGGGTGGAGCCGCTGTCGGTGTAGCCGGCGAACGAACCGCCCACGGCCTCCGGGCCGACCCGCTTGGCCATGTGCCGCTGGATGGCGCCGACCCGCTGCTCGCGCAGCGCCTTGTGGAAGGAGCCGTCGGGGGCCAGGCGTCCGTGGATCGCGGCCTGGACCTGGGGCGAGATGTCACGGTCGAGCACCCACTCCAGGCCGAGGTCCTGCTCCTGGAGCTCCTTCAGGAAGGTGTGGCGCTGCGTGGTGTAGAGGTCGACGTGGGTGAGGTAGCCGCCCGGCTTGAGCACGCGCGCCACCTCCCTCAGGAACTTCTCCAGGCTCGGGTAGTTGTGCGCGCTCTCGATGTTGACCAGGACGTCGACCTCGCCGTCCTCGAACGGCAGGTTCTCCGCGTCGCCCTGGACGTAGCGCAGGCCCTTGCGGGACAGCGAGGCGTTGGCCCGTTTGACGGCCTGGTCGGAGAGGTCGAGGCCGATCATGCTCTTCGCTTCGACCACGCGGGAGAGGAAGTTCAGCCCCTCGCCCAGTCCGCAGCCCACCTCGAGAACGACCTTGTCCGCGTAGTCGTCCAGGCCGAGCGGCACCTCCCTGAGCGCGGCGAAGTACAGCTCCTCGGAGAAGCCGTCCGTGTCGTAGTCGAGGAAGCCCGGAATACGGGCGCTGATCTCCTTGGCCACCTGGTCGTCGTGGTAGCCCCAGTTCCACAGGATGCCCTTCTTCGACATCCGGGCCTGCAGGTCGTAACTGGTGGAGATGTTCTTCTTGTGCGTGCCCTCCTTGGCGCTCTGACCGCCCTGATCATTCGTCAGGTTGATCTCGTTGACGCTCGTGAACAGGCCGTACATATCTTCGCGCGCACCCATGTGCGTGTCCTTTCTCATGGTGCTTCCCGCAGAGCGGGAGCTTCATCGGAGCGGGAGCTTCTTCGGAGCCGGGGCTTCTCAGTCGGCGGCCGGGAGCGGCGCCCCCAGCCTGTGGGCGAGTTCGTCCACCAGTGCGCCCAGCTCGCCGGGCCCGTCCGCCGCGCCGAAGACGGTGAAGTCGGGACGCACCAGCACGGCCGTCGCGCCGTTCTCCGCCAGGTACGGCAGATAGCGGTCCTCGACGTCGACCACGGCGCCGGGACCGGGCGCTCCCGGTTCCGTGCCCGCGGGCAGAACGTGCGCGCAGCGCGTGCCGAGGCCGTCGAGGAAGGCCCGCCGCCGCTCGTCGAGCAGCTCTGCCGGATCGTCGGCGGCCAGCAGTACGAAGCCCAGGCCGACGATCTCGTCGAGCAGCCCCTCCCCTTCGGCGTCCGCCACCCGGGCCTGCGGGAACAGGGTGCCGGCGGGCCTGACCGGTGTGCCGTCGTCGGACTGCCGGAACAGGCCTTCGTCGAGGGGGATCACGGTCGACATGGGCAGTGGCGCGGAGCCCTCGCGGTCGCGGGCGGCCAGCATGATCGCGTCCCGGTCGGCGGCCGCCGCGGGATCGGTCACACAGATGACCTTGCCGAGTCTGACCGACGTGGTGATGGCGTTCCGCACGTGCGCCCGGCGTTCGGCGGTGTAGGTGTCGAGCACGGACTCGTCGGCGAGTCCGCGCAGGGCCAGGTCGAGTTTCCACGACAGGTTGGCCACGTCCCGGAAGCCCGAGCACATGCCCTGCCCCGCGAAGGGCGGCATGAGGTGTGCGGCGTCCCCCGCGATCAGCAGCCGGCCCTTGCGCCACTCCCCCGCCCAGCGGGCCTGGAACGTGTACACGGCGTGCCGTTCAAGGGTCGCGTTGTCCGGGCGGACGGAGAACATCGCCAGCATGCGCCACAGGGTGTCGTCGCGCTTCAGCTCCTCGATGTTCTCACCGGGCAGCCGCATGAACTCGAAGCGGCGGTGCCCCGGTCCGGCCGACACGGCGGTCCGCGGCCGCCGCGGGTCGCAGATCTGCAGGTTGTTGGGGCGGAAGTCGCGCGGCTCGTCCAGTACGACGTCACAGATCAGCCAGTCGTAGAAGAAGCCGAGGTCGGTGAGGGAACTCTCCATGGACTCGCGGACGAAGCTGTTGGCCCCGTCGCACCCGACGACGTACCGCGCGGTGAAGGTGTGCTCCCGCTCGTCGGCGTCCTCGGAGATCACCTCGACCAGGTCGCCGCGGTCGTCGAGTTCGACGACCTCCTGCCCGCGGACGACCCGCAGGTCCGGGAATTCGGCGCCCCGCTCGATGAGCGTCGCCTCGAGTCCCGGCTGGTACATGGCCGTCGCCTGTGGCCAGCCGCAGTGGCCGTTCGCGGCGCTCTCCATGTGCAGCAGGGTGTCGCCCTCAGCGTTGCGCCAGGCGTAGTCCCGTGAGTTCTCCCCGAACTTGTCGAGGAAGGGCCCGACGCCGGCCGCCGCGAGGATCCGGGCGGCCTCGTCGTCGAAGCCGACGGCACGCGGCATGGGGTAGGGCTGCGCCCAGCGCTCCACGACCGTGACCCGCCAGCCGCGCCGGGCCAGCAGGATCGCCAGGACCTGCCCCACCGGGCCGTAGCCGACGACGGCCACGTCCGTGTCGGTGACGGCGCCTGTCCCGGATCCGGCGCCGGCCCTCCGTGTCTCCACTGTCATCTCCGTCCGGTCCCGTCTCAGCCGTTGCCCGTGCCGGCGAGGATGTCCTTCACCACGCGCTCGAACTCGGCCTTGTCGATCAACGTGCGGACCGTCTCGTGGCCGTTCTCCACCGTCAGCAGCCGCCTGCCGGTGAGGACGAGCTGCCCGTTGTCGGTGGCGCGGCCGCGCAGGGCGGTTCCGGCGAACAGGGAGTCCCGCACGATCTGTTCGGCGGCGGAGTCCCGTGGGCTGTCCCAGTCGGAGACGGCGCGGGCGGTCAGCTCGAACCGGTAAACCGACCGCCAGTCGCCGGTGGCGGCCCTGCGTTCCAGCACATGGTGAGCGCCGTCCGCCGTGAGCCGGTAGGAGCAGCCGAACTGGTGCTGCACCTCGTCGGTCATCCGCAGCGGCTCCAGGTACGACGGTCCGGCGAAGCCCACGTCGACCAGCCAGGTCTCCCCGTCCAGCCGCACACAGCCGAAGGTGTGCTCGAAGTCCGGTCCGAACTGCCCGTTCGGCCAGCGCTGGGACGCGGCCAGGATCGAGACGTCGTAACCGAGTTCGGTGAGGAGCCTGCGGAACAGGCCGCTCAGGTCGTGGCACACACCGCCCGCGCCCTCGACGACGATCGCCCGGAACGTGTCGTCGACGTCGATGTCGACGACGTTGCGGAAACCCGTGAAGCTCTTGATGAAGTGGCTGCTGTCGTAGGCCAGCGACATCAGGTGCCTCTTGTGCAACAGGCGGAGCGTCTCGGCAGTCGGCGCGGGCGCCTCCGTGAAACCCAGACGGCGCAGATAGGTCTCGACCTCGAACATCCGGTCACTTCCCCTTCTCGGTGTGGTCCCACTTGGCCAGCAGCTCACGCAGCCGCGAGACGGCCCGCGTACGCGACGCGTCGTCGTGCAGTGCCGGAGCCAGTGCCGACTCCAACTTGCCGATCTCCTCGGCGACCGCCTCCGGTGTGACGGCGAACCCGGGTTCGAGGGCCTCCAGCATCAGCTCGGCGATCATGCCCGCGGTGGGGAAGTCGAAGATCAGGCCCTGCGGCAGGGCGAGGCCCGACACACGCTGGAGCCGGTTGCGCAGTTCGAGTCCGGTCAGCGAGTCGAAGCCGATGTCGAGGAAGGCGACCCCGTCCTCGACCGCCGTCGAGCCGCCGGAGTGACCGAGCACCTGTCCGGCCTCCACCAGCACCAGGTCGGTCAGCGCCGTCAGCCGCTCCGGCGGGGACAGCGGCAGCAGTCGCGCCCGCAGCGCCTCCCCGTCGTCCCCGGAGCCGGCGCCCTTGTCGGTTCCGGTTCCCGTTCCGGTGCCGGAACCAGTGCCGGTGGCGGTGAGAGCGGCGACCTCGGGCAGTTCCCTCAGCAGCGGGCGCTCCCTGGCGACCGTGTAGGCCGGCACGAACCGCGGCCAGTCGATACCGGCGACCACGAGGTGTCCCTCGCCGCGCGCCAGAGCCTGGCCCAGGGCCTCGACCGCCAGGTCGGGCCGCATCAGTTCGACCCCTACCGCCGCGAACTCCTGAGCCACCGTCTCGTCGACCATGCCGCCGCCGGCCCAGGCGCCCCAGGCCACGGCGGTCGCCGCCCGGCCCTGGGCGCGCCTGCGGTGCGCCAGGCCCTCGACGAAGGCGTTGGCGGCGGCGTAACCGCTCTGCCCCGCCCCGCCCCAGACGGCGGCGCCGGAGGAGAACACCACGAAGGCGTCCAGCGGACGGTCGACGAGCAGGGCGTCCAGGTGGACAGCGCCGGCGATCTTCGCGCGGCCCACCTCGGCGAACTCCGCGACGCTGCTGTCCGGTAGTTGCGTGGGCGCCTGTGCGGCGCCCGCCGTGTGGAAGACGGCGCGGACGGGCACGTCGGACGGGACCGCCGCGATGACCTCGGCGAGCGCGGCCCGGTCGGTGACGTCGCAGGCCACGACGGTGACGCGGGCACCGAGCGCGGTCAGCTCCGCCTCCAGAGCGTCCGCGCCCTCGGCGGCACGGCCGCGGCGGCTGAGCAGCAGCAGGTGCTCGGCGCCCCGGCCCGCGGCCCACCTCGCCACCTGCGCGCCGATGCCACCGGTACCGCCGGTGACCAGGACCGTGCCGCGTGCCGTCCAGGGCTCCCCGGACACCGTGTCACCAGCAGCGGCCGACGCGGCGAACTCGACGGACTCGACGGACGCGGCACGGATCATACGGCGCGCGTACGCACCCGTGTCCCGGATCGCCACCTGGTCCTCGCCGTGCCCTCCGCGGAGCACGGCGACCAGCCGGCCCAGCGCCGTCTCGTCCGGCCCGGCGGCCACGTCGACGAGTCCGCCCCAGGACCTGGGGTGGTCGAGAGCCAGTACGGTGCCGAGTCCCCAGACCATGGGCTGCGTCGCGCTGTCCACCTCCCCGTCCTCCCGGACCGCGACGGCCCCGGAGGTCAGGCACCACAGAGGGGCGGTGACGTCCAGATCCTTGAGCGACTGGACGAGGGTGACGGTGGCGGCCGTGCCCCGCGACAGTGTGGGGTGATCGGCGTCCGGCCTCTCGTCCAGGGGCAGCAGGGACACCACTGCGACGGGTGTGCTCCCAGCCGTGTCGAGACCGGCCCGGACGAGTTCCGCCCGGATCAGTTCCGCCAGGGCCTTCCGGTCCTCACCGTCCACGTCCACCCGTACGACGCGACCGCCGTGGGCGGTCAGCGCGCGGCCCGTGGCCTCCGCCATCGGGTCGGCCTGCCCCGCGGGCACCAGCATCAGCCAAGTGCCGTCGGCGACGACCGTCTCCGGCGCCAAGCCGTCGGTGATGGGCCGCCAGTCGATCCGGTACCGCCAGCCGTCCAGCACGGTCTGGTCCCGGTGACGTCGGCGCCACGAGGACAGGGCGGGCAGGACGCCGTCCAGGACGGACGCGTCAAGCCGCAGGGAGCGGGCCAGCGAGTCCGCGTCGCCACTGTCCACGATGTCCCAGAAAGCCGCGTCGACCGGATCGGCCACCGTCTCGGGAACAGCCGGCCCGTCGCCCTCGATCCAGTAGCGCTGGTGTCGGAAGGCGTAGGTGGGCAGGTCGACCCGGCGGGCGCCCGTCCCGGCGAACACCCTCTCCCAGTCCACCTCCACACCCCGGGCATGCAGCCGGCCCAGGCAGTTCATCAGTG
>NZ_BMTL01000016.1 GCF_014649655.1 Streptomyces humidus
TCGCCCTGGCGGCGAAACCCCGCTCCCTGCCCTGCTCCGCAGGAGTCCGTTTCCTCTCCGCCGTGAACGGCGGAGCATCCACGGAGGAACTCGATGACGACACTGGTCGCCCGGCGCATCCCACCGGGGGGCTACACGCCATGAGCTGGGCGGACGGCTTCCGCCGGCCGCACCACGGGCGGGTGGACGGCGAGGGCCCCTCGCCCGCCGGGCTCGGCGAACTCAGGGCCGCCCGCGTCACGTTCGGACCGGGACCGCTGCCCAGGGCGACGGCCGCCCCGCGGGAGACCAGCGCGGAACCGGGCTGAGCGGCACGGCTTCCGCGCGGTTCAGGACAGCCACGCCTTCCAGGTGGACGCGTGGCCGTCCACCCACTTCTTCGCCGCGTCCTCGGGCGTCAGCTTCTGGTCGGCGATCATCAGGGACACCTCGTTCTGGTCCTCGGTGGTCCACTTGAACTTCTTCAGGAAGGCCGCCGCCTTGCCGCCGTTCTTCGCGAAGCCCGCGTTGAGGTACTTCTGCAGCGGGGTGTGCGGGTAGGCGCAGGCGACCTTCGCCGGGTCCGCGTCGCAGCCCTCCTTGTAGGCGGGCAGCTTCACCTCGGTCATCGGAACCTTCTTGAAGAGCCACTGCGGCGCGTACCAGTAGGTGAGGAAGGGCTTCTTCTCCTTGGCGAACTGCCGCATCTGCGTGATCTGGGCGGCCTCCGAACCGGCGAACACGACCTTGAGGTCGAGGTTCAGGTTCTTCACCAGCGCCTTGTCGTTGGTGACGTAGGAGGGCGAGCCGTCCAGGAGCTGCCCCTTGCCGCCGCTCTCCGCGGTGCGCAGCTGCGCCGCGTACTTGTTCAGGTTCTTCCAGTTCGTGACGTCCGGGTGCTGCTCGGCGAAGTACGTGGGCACGAACCAGCCGATGTGCCCGGTGACGCCGAGGCCACCGCCAGGGGTGATCGTCTTCTTGTCCTTGACGTAGCGCTGTTCCTGGTCGGGGTGGCCCCAGTCCTCCAGGATCGCGTCGACGCGGCCCTGGCTGAGCGCGTCCCAGGCGGGCACCTCGTCGACCTGCACGGTGTCGACGCGGTAGCCCAGCTCGTGTTCCAGGAGGTACTGGGCGACGGCCACGTTGGACTGCGCGCCCACCCAGGACTGCACGGACAGGGTCAGGGACCTGGCGCCCTGGGCGTTGGCGAACGGCGAGGCCTGCTTCGTCATGTCGGCGGCGCCGCAGCCGGTCAGCAGGAGCAGCGCGGACGCGCCGGCGACGGTCGCGGTGGTACGGATGCGCATGTCACGCTCCCTTCTCGGCGCGGCGTTCGGTCGGCTGGGTCACCCGGTCGAGCATCAGGCCGAGGCAGACGATGGCCGCGCCGGCCACCAGACCGGTGGCGAGGTCGCCCTGGGCGAGGCCGAAGACGACGTCGTAGCCGAGGGCGCCGCCGCCGACCAGGCCGCCGATGATGACGACGGCGAGGACCAGGACGACGCCCTGGTTGAGGGCGAGCAGCAGGGCCGGGCGGGCCAGCGGGAGCTGCACCTGGCGGATCTGCTGGCCGCTGCTCGCGCCGAGCGAGCGGGCCGACTCCAGGGCGGCCGGGTCGACCTGGCGCAGTCCCTGGGTGGTGATGCGGACGACGGCGGGCAGCGCGTAGACGACCGCGGCGGCCACGGCGGGCGCGCGGCCGACGCCGAACAGCGCGACGACCGGGATCAGGTAGACGAACTGCGGCATCGTCTGGAAGACGTCGAGGACGGGCCGCAGGAGCCGTTCGAAGCGGTCGCTGCGGGCGGCGGCGACGCCGGTCGCGAACCCCAGGACGAGGGTGACGGCGACCGCGGCGAGGACCTGCGAGAGCGTGTCGAGCGAGGGCCTCCACACGCCGAGCACGCCGATCGCGGCCATCGCGAGGACCGCGGTGAGCGCGGTCCGCCAGGTGCCGATCACCCAGGCGAGCGCGGCGACGATCAGCAGGACCGACCACCAGGGCAGGGCCTGGAGGCCGTCGCGCAGCGGGTCGAGGACCCAGGTGGTGAAGTGTCCGGCCCAGTCGGCGGTGCCGCCGATCACGGGGACCCCGGAGTAGAGGTGGTCGGTCATCCAGTCGACGGCCCGGTTGACCGGCTCGGCGATGTTCAGGGTCCAGGAGCCGGGCCAGTCGAGGCGGCCGGCGAACCGTCCGACGAGCGCGACGGCCACGGCGGTGGCGAGCGCGTACGCCCATCCGGCGCGCCGGGACAGGCCGGTGCGCCCACCGGCGGGGTCGCCCTCGCCGTCGCCGGCCGCGCCGGTGACCCGGTCCAGGACGACGGCGAGCAGGACGATCGGGATGCCCGCGGCGAGCGCCGCCCCGACGTCGACCGAGGCGAGCGCCTGGTAGACGCGGTCGCCGAGGCCGCCGGCGCCGATCACGGAGGCGATGACCGCCATGGACAGCGCCATCATGATCGTCTGGTTGAGGCCGAGCAGGAGTTCCTTGCGGGCCAGCGGGATGCGCGCGGTCAGCAGGCGCTGGCGGGAGGTGGCCCCCAGCGACTCGACGGCCTCCAGCACCTCCTTGTCGGCGCCGCGCAGGCCGAGCGAGGTGAGCCGGGCCATGGGCGGGGCCGCGTAGACGACGGTGGCGAGGACGGCCGCGGGGACGCCGATGCCGAAGACCAGGACGACGGGGAGCAGGTAGGCGAACGCGGGCAGCACCTGCATGGTGTCCAGGACGGGACGCAGGACGCGGTCCATCCGGTCCGACAGGCCGGCCGCGAGGCCCAGCACGGCGCCGACGGCGACCGAGACGAGGACCGCGACGACCATCAGGGCGAGCGTCTGCATGGTCGGGATCCACATGCCGAGCAGTCCGCAGGCCACGAACGCGGCGGCGGCGCCGAGCCCGAGCCGCACTCCGGCGACCCGCCAGGCGACCAGCCCGGCGACGGCGGTGACGCCCGCCCAGCCGGCGGCGAGCAGCACCAGGTAGACGGCGCGCACGGAGAGCACGACCGCGTTGCTGACGTAGCCGAAGCCGTAGAGGAACAGCGGATGGCTGTCGCGGTTGTCGATGATCCAGTCGCTGACCCTGCCCAGCGGCTGGGTGAGGTCGACGGTGAGGGCGGCGGGCCAGCTGCCGCTGGACCAGCGGGCGTCGGCGAGCGGGACGAGGACCGCCGCGGCGAGCGCCAGCAGGGCGAGCTTGGCGGCCGCGCGGTGTCTGAGAATGCCCGGCAGAAAGACCCGGGCAGCGGGTGCGGTGACCGTGGCCATGTCAGACCGCCTCCTTGCGGAGCTCCGTTCCGGCCACGACGTCGAGGAGCCGTTCGTGGTCGACGACCCCCAGACAGCGGCCGTCCTCCACGACGCACGCCGGCCGGTGGCTGCGCGACACGACCTGGATCGCGTCGGCGACGACCGCTCCGGCCTCGATCGCGCCGGGGTGGCCGGGGCCGGCGCACTCGCCGGGGCGCATGGCCCGGCGGACCGTCATGACCTGCTCGCGCGGGACGTCGCGGACGAACTCGCGGACGTAGTCGTCGGCGGGCGAGCCGACGATCTCCTCCGGGGTGCCGAGCTGCACCACTTCGCCGTCGC
Source organism: Streptomyces humidus (assembly GCF_014649655.1). Taxonomy (GTDB): domain Bacteria; phylum Actinomycetota; class Actinomycetes; order Streptomycetales; family Streptomycetaceae; genus Streptomyces; species Streptomyces humidus. The sequence continues at coordinate 3,574 of NZ_BMTL01000016.1, forward strand.
GCATGAGGGCGATGCGGTCGCCGAGCTTGAGGGCCTCGCTGAGGTCGTGGGTGATGAAGACCATCGTGCGGCCCTCCTCCTGGTGCAGGCGGACGACCTCCTCCTGCATGTCGCGCCGGATCAGCGGGTCGAGCGCGCTGAACGGCTCGTCGAACAGCAGGACCTCGGGGTCGACGGCGAGCGCGCGGGCCAGTCCGACGCGCTGGCGCTGGCCGCCGGACAGCTCGCTGGGCCTGCGCTGCTCCATGCCTTCGAGGCCGACCTTCTCGACGACCTCCTGGGCGCGGTCGCGGCGCTCCGACTTGCCGACGCCCTGGATCTCCAGGCCGTAGGCCACGTTGTCGACGACCGTGCGGTGCGGGAGCAGGCCGAAGTGCTGGAAGACCATCGCGGCCCGGTGCCGGCGCAGTTCGCGCAGCCGGGTCCTGTCCATGGCCCGCACGTCCTCGCCCTCGATCGCGATGGTGCCGGCGGTCGGCTCGATCAGCCGGGTCAGACAGCGCACGAGGGTGGACTTGCCGGAGCCGGACAGGCCCATGACGACGAAGACCTCGCCCTTGCGCACGTCGAAGGAGACGTCCCGGACGGCGGCGGTGCAGCCGGTGCGTTCGCGGAGTTCGGCGGGGGGCAGGGAGGTGAGTTCGGGATCGGCGGGCACGGTCTCGGCCTTCGGGCCGAACACCTTCCACAGGCCGTCCACCGAGAAGACCGGCGGGCGCTCCTCGATGGTCGTGTGGGCGGTCATGTCGGTACGGGTGTCGGTACTCATCAGGCATCGCCTCCGATCAGGTCCACGGCCCGTTCGCCGACCATCAGCACGCCGATCATCGGATTCACGGCTGTCATGGTCGGGAACACGGAGGCGTCCGCGATGCGGATGCCCTCCATTCCACGGATTCGCAACTGGGGGTCCACTACGGCCAGTTCGTCGTCGGCGGCGCCCATCTTGCAGGTGCCCGCCGGGTGGTACACGGTGTGCGCGACCTTGCGCGCGTACTCGCTCAGCTCCTCGTCGCCCGTGATGTGCGGGCCGGGGGCGACCTCGCGCTTGAGCCAGCCGGCCAGCGGCTCGGTCCTCGCGATCTCGCGCGCGATGCGGATCCCGTCGACGAGGGTGCGGCCGTCGTGGTCGTCCTCGTCGGTGAAGTAGCGGAAGTCGAGGGCGGGCTTGACGGCCGGGTCCGCGCTCTGCAGGTAGAGCCGGCCGCGGGACTTCGGCTTGGGGATGTTCGGGGTCATCGACACGCCGTGCTCGGGGCGTTCGTAGCCGAGCCGTTCCGGGTTGTCGGTGAAGGGGACCTGGTAGAAGTGGAACATCAGGTCGGGGCCCGCGTGCTCGGGGTCGCGGCGCACGAACAGGCCGGCGTCGGAGTCCATCGCGGAGTTCTCCGGGAGCGGCCCGTGGGTCTCCCAGACGATCACCGACTCGGGGTGGTCGAGGAGGTTCTCGCCGACGCCGGGCAGGTCGTGGACGACGGGGATGCCGAGTTCGTCCAGGTCGGCCTTGGGGCCGATGCCGGAGTGCAGCAGCAGGCGGGGCGTGTCGATCGCGCCCGCGCAGAGCACGACCTCGCGCCGGGCCCGTACGAGGCTCTCCGTGCCGTCCTGGGCGCGCACGTGCACGCCCTGCGCGCGGGCGCCGTCCAGCTCCAGTCGGTACGCCCAGGTCTCCAGCAGGATCGTCAGATTGGGCCGCTCGTCCATCACCGGGTGCAGATAGGCGACCGAGGCGGAGGAGCGCTTGTTGGTCTCGGGGTGGTAGGCGAGGTCGAAGAAGCCGACGCCGTCGTCGAAGGGCTTGCTGTTGAAGCCCTCCACGCGGGGCACGCCGGTCGCCTGCTGCGCGGCCTCGACGAAGTCGCGGGCGATGGGGTTCCGGTCCTTCTCGTCGACGGGGACGATGTTGTTCAGCAGGCGCGCGTAGTACGCCTCCATGGGGACCGCGCCCCAGCCCTGCGCGCCGGCCGCCTCCCACTCGTCGAAGTCGGACGGCAGCGGCTTGAACGCGATGAGCGTGTTGTGCGAGGAGCAGCCGCCGAGGACGCGGGCCCGGCTGTGCCGGATGTGGGAGTTGCCGCGCGGCTGCTCGGTGGTGGGGTAGTCGTAGTCCAGCTCGCCGCCGAGCAGGCCCATCCAGCGGCGCAGGGTGAGGACGTCGTCACGGCCGACGTCGCTGGGGCCGCCCTCGATGACGGCGACGGTGACGTCGGGGTTCTCGGTGAGGCGCGAAGCGATGACGGAACCGGCGGTTCCGCCTCCGACGATCACATAGTCGTAGATGAGTGAGCTCTCTGGCATGGGGGGTACTCCAGGGGCGTGCGAAGTCTTCTCGGGCGAGGTCGGGGCGGACTCGGGGCGGACTCGGGCGAGGAAGCGGCGCGGGGTGTGCGCGATGCGCGGATGGGCGCCGTGAGAGGGCGCGCGCGGTGAGAGGGTGCGCGCGGGTGCGGCCGGGGCGGCGGGTCAGCCGGCGAACCAGCGGACCGGCTGTGGCGCGAGGTTCTGGTAGACGTGCTTGGACTCGCGGTACTCGGCGAGCCCGGCGGGCCCGAGTTCGCGGCCGACGCCGCTCTTCCCGAAGCCGCCCCACTCCGCCTGCGGCAGATAGGGGTGGAAGTCGTTGATCCAGACGGTGCCGTGGCGCAGTCGGCCGGCCACCCGTCGGGCGCGGCCGGCGTCGGAGGTCCACACGCCGCCCGCGAGGCCGTACTCGGTGTCGTTGGCGAGGGCGACGGCCTCGTCCTCGGTGCGGAAGGTCTCGACGGTGAGGACCGGCCCGAAGACCTCCTCCCGCACGACGCGCATCTCGCGGTGGCAGTGGTCGAGGACGGTGGGCTCGTAGAAGTAGCCGGTCTCCGGCCGCTCCGGGGCCGGGTCCGGGCGCCGCCCGCCGGATCGCAGCACGGCGCCCTCGGCGAGCGCGGAGGCCACGTACTCCTCGGTCTTGGCGCGCTGCTGCCCGGAGACGAGCGGGCCGCACTCGACGCCGGTCTCGGTGCCGCGTCCGAGGCGGATCTTCCCGGCCCGGCGGGCGAGTTCGTCGACGAAGCGGTCGCGGACCGACTCCTCGACGATGAGCCGGGAGCCCGCCGAGCAGACCTGGCCGCTGTGGATGAAGGCCGCGTTGAGGGCCTGGTCGACGGCGGTGTCGAAGCCCTCGGGGGTGGCGCAGGCGTCGGCGAAGACCACGTTGGGGTTCTTGCCGCCGAGTTCGAGGGCGACCTTCTTGACGGTCGGGGCGGCCGCCTGCGCGACCTTGACGCCGCTGACCAGGCCGCCGGTGAAGGACACCAGGTCGACGTCGGGGTGTTCGGCGAGCCGGGCGCCGACCGTGTGGCCGGGTCCGGTGACGATGTTCGCGACTCCGGCGGGCAGCCCGGCCTCGGCGAGCAGGTCGATCAGCGCGATCGTGGTCAGGGGGGTGATCTCACTCGGCTTCACGACGAAGGTGTCGCCGGCGGCGAGGGCGGGCGCGATCTTCCAACTCGCCTGGAGGAGCGGGTAGTTCCAGGGGGTGATCAGCGCGCACACACCGATGGGCTCATGGACGACGACGCTGTGGACGTCGGCCGAGCCCGCGTCCACGACCCGGCCGGGCGCCTCGGCGGCGACGAGGCCCGCGAAGTAACGGAAGGCGTCGGCGACGCAGTCGATGTCCACCCGGCCCTCTTCGAGGGTCTTGCCCGCGTCACGGCTCTCCAGCAGGCCGAGCCGTTCGCGGTCGCGTATGAGGAGGTCGGCGACGCGGCGCAGCAGCCCGGCGCGTTCGACGGCCGGGGTGCGCGGCCAGTCGCCCTCGTCGAAGGCGGCGCGGGCGGCCGCGACCGCCAGGTCGGCGTCCTTCTCGTCGCCCTCCGCGACCACCGCGAAGGGGCGGCCGTCCGCGGGGTCGAGGATCTCCCGGGTCGCTCCGGAGGCGGCGGTCAGCCACTCGCCGCCCGCGTGAATCGTCCGGCACTCCCGCTGTTCCGTGTGGTTCGTCGTGTCGGCCATGATCGGTGTTGCCTTCCGTTCCTGTTCCGTCCCCCTGTGTCACCCGTGGGTCGCTGCCGGGGACCGCGTCCACATGCCCCGAACCTTTCATTGCATGCGCAATCCCTGACCTGAAGTGCGCTGAGTCACTGCCAGTACGGACATAACCTGTCAAAGGGGATGGCATGGTGACGGTTCGCTCACCCGGATCGCCCCGCCGACGTCACGCGGAGCAGGCGGCGCCGACCCTCGCCTCGCGCGCGGCGGCCCGGGGGCGGAGAACCCGTCACGGGACTCGGAGACGAACCCGGCCCGGAACGCAGCGATCCCCGGACGGTCGGACCGTCCGGGGATCGTGGGAGTTCAGGCTCAGATCAGGCCGAGGGCGCGAACCGCCTCGCGCTCCTCCGCGAGCTCCTGCACCGACGCGTCGATGCGGGCGCGGGAGAACTCGTTGACGTCCAGGCCCTGGACGATCTCGTACTTGCCGGCCTCGGTGGTGACCGGGAAGGAGGAGATCAGACCCTCCGGGACACCGTAGGAGCCGTCGGACGGGATGCCCATGGAGGCCCAGTCGCCGTCCGCGGTGCCGTTGACCCAGGTGTACACGTGGTCGATGGCCGCGTTGGCGGCGGAGGCGGCCGAAGAGGCGCCGCGGGCCTCGATGATGGCCGCGCCGCGCTTGGCGACGGTCGGGATGAATTCCTCGGCCAGCCACTTCTCGTCGCCCACGACCTCGGCGGCGTTCTTGCCGGCGATGGTGGCGTGGAAGATGTCCGGGTACTGGGTGGCGGAGTGGTTGCCCCAGATGGTCAGCCGCTTGATGTCGGCGACCGTCGAGCCCGTCTTCTTCGCGAGCTGGGTCAGCGCGCGGTTGTGGTCGAGGCGGGTCATCGCGGTGAAGCGCTCGGCCGGCACGTCCGGGGCGGCGGCCTGGGCGATCAGCGCGTTGGTGTTGGCCGGGTTGCCGACGACCAGGACCTTGATGTCGTCCGCGGCGTGGTCGTTGATGGCCTTGCCCTGCGGCTTGAAGATGCCGCCGTTGGCCTCCAGGAGGTCGCCACGCTCCATGCCCTTGGTGCGGGGGCGGGCGCCGACGAGGAGTGCCACGTTCGTGCCGTCGAAGGCGACGTTCGGGTCGTCCGTGATGTCGATGCCCTGCAGCAGCGGGAAGGCGCAGTCGTCGAGCTCCATGGCGGTGCCCTCGGCGGCCTTCAGCGCCGGGGTGATCTCCAGCAGGCGCAGCTTGACCGGCACGTCCGCGCCGAGCAGCTGGCCGGAGGCGATGCGGAAGAGCAGGGCGTAACCGATCTGGCCGGCCGCGCCGGTGACGGTGACGTTCACGGGAGTGCGGGTCATGGCGTTCTCCGTATGACAGCTGTCGGTGGGGCGTCCCTGCCCCGGGTGGGACGTACAGATGATCGATCTCTTGGTATCAAGAGATCCAATCAGCGGTCAGGCTATCGCGCATCCGGGATCCCGGACGTCCGGGGTCGTGTGGCCCGTCCCACAGCATGCACCTCCTGGAACGGGACACCCGCTGCCTGCCATGACGACAGGCGGCGGCCGTCGGTCCGGGGAGAGGAGGGACCGAGCGGCCGCCGTGGGGGGAACCGGGTCGCGCCGGATTCCCGTGGGGGTACCGGTCGCGTTCCCGCGGCCGGGGCGGTTATTCCTGCGCGCCCCGGATTTCTTGCGCGCCCGGGGTTCTTGGGGCGCTCCGGTCCCTTGCGCGCCCCGTATTCTTCTTGAGCGCTCCGGTCCCTTGCGCGACCCGGATTTCTTGCGCGATCTCTGCGGGCCGCCCGCCCCGTCAGGGCGTGCAGCCCTGCCGCCCGGAGGCCAGCACCGCGCACGCCGTCGCCTCGTCCGCGCTGTTCACGGCCACCATGGGCGTGTACGCGAGCGGGTCGCCGGGCGTCGGGACATGCCCGGTGCGCCGTACGGAACCGGCGGTCACCGCCACCGTGTCCCCGGGGGCGGCCGGCGTGATCCGGCCCCAGGCCGCCCCGCAGGTGCGGCTGTAGCGGACCTCGACCAGGGTCGCGCCGACCGTCGCGGTCTTCGCCGTGGCCGCGAGGTCGCCGCCGCATCCCGTCGCCTCCGCGTCCCGGCCGGTGCAGTCGGAGCCGCCGCACCGCGCCCCGGAGGGCGGGACGCGGGTCGTGACGGCCGACGCGGAGGGCGACTCGACGACGCTCACCGCCTGCGGGTCCCGGCCGCCGGCCAGCAGGACGGCCCCCGCCGCGACGCCCGCCACGCCCACGGACGCGGCGAGGAACAGCGCCGCCCGCCGCCCGCGCGCGCCGCCGGCCCGCGTCCCCGGCCGGGCCCGCTCGCCCCCGGGCGGCGAGGGGGGCGGGCCGAACCGTCCCGGCAGGGCGCGGGCGGGCAGGGTGCCGACGACCGCCGTGATGTCCCCGTACCGGGTCTCCGAGCGGCTCCAGGCCCGCTCGGCCGGCTCCCACAGGGCGATCAGACGGAGCGCAGGAGTGCCGGTGACCTCGGCCAGCGCCACGACCGCACCCTTGGGCGCCGGCAGCCGGCCGTGGAGATAACCCTCCCAGGACGACCTGCCGTAGCCCGTGCGGTCCGCCACCGCCGCGACGCTCAGCCCGGCACGGTCCACGGACCGTCGCATCAGCTCGACGAACTCCCTTGCCTGCGGGTCGAGTTCACCCGGCAGGGCTTCCCAGCGAGGCATCGGACCTCCTCTCGTGCACCCGGTCCCACGGGTCACGCGAGACCCGATGCGACGACGATTCGGGACGCATACCCGAACTGCCAACGTAACCGCACAACAGGTGCACCACGCACGCCTCCACGCCCCGGCCACGCGCCTGCCTGCGCGCGAGGCCGGCCGCGCCGGGCCCGCTCGCCTCAGCCGAAGGCGACCGCTCCCCCGACGGCCGTCGCCAGCAGGGCGAACAGGATCAGGACCGCGTAGAGAAGGAGACGTCCGACGAGCCGGGGCCCCGGTGGCGGCGCGGGCTCCTCCGAACGGTCCCACCAGGGCACCGTCGGGTCGTCCTCGTATGCCCCGGCCGGGTTCGCCGGCGTCGGCCGCGGCCACGCCTCGACGGCCAGTTCCCAGCGCACGACGTGCCGTTCGGCGTCCGCGCCGGCCAGCCCCGCCACCCGGCACAGCGCGGCGACGGCCTGCCGGGGCGGCGGCTGGACGGCGTTGAGATAGCGCTGCCAGGACGACTTGCTGTACGCGGTGCGCGCGCCGAGCGCGGCCAGACTGAGCCCCGTGCCGTCCTTGAGCTGCCGCAACTGCTCCACGAAGTGCCGTACCTCCGACGGCAGCCCGTCCGGCAGCGGCTGCCAGGCGCCCATCCGGCCCACCTCTCCTTCGATCCGTTGGGGGGACGACGCCGGGCGGCCGGGCGGTTCCCGCGCCGGGGGACGGTGATCGCGGTGCGCGCGCCGTAGCGGAACGGTCACTTCCGTGCCACAGCGTCAGGACAGCCGTTGAACAGGCCGTTCGGGATGAGAGAACGTGGAACACGTCGGCGGCCCGTCCTCCTCGGGGGATGAGGACGGGCCGCCGTTCGCGCGCGGTCAGCTGCTGCTGACCGTGAAGTGCAGGGTGTCCTCGAGGAACGGGATCTGCAGCAGCGGGTGGGGCTGGGCCATCAGCGCCAGCAGCACGATCACCGTGCCCAGCACCGCGTAGGTCACGATGTCCGTGAAACGGGAGCGCACGGCGAGCATGCCGACGCCGGGCAGCGTCCAGCGCAGGACCGCGCCGGCCAGCAGGCCCACGCCGATCAGGATCGTGCCGATCCGGAACAGGTCCAGCGCGGTCAGCAGCAGTCCGAGCGCCACGACGCCCAGCACCGCGATGATCGGCCACTGCCGGGCGGCCAGCGCGTCGCCCGGCGCGGCCCGGCCGCCGCCCTCGGGGCGCGCGGTGTCCCGGGTGAACTTCGGGAAGCGGCGGGTGGTGCGACGCGGCACGCCGTCGGCGTCCGGCGCGCTGACGGGGTCGCGGACCTCGATCCCATCGGCGTCGTCGCCGTACGCGTTCATGTCCCCGGCCTTGCCGGAGGCGCCGTCAGACGACACTGCGCTCCGCCGCCTCGACCACGTTGACGAGCAGCTGGGCACGGGTCATCGGGCCGACGCCGCCCGGGTTCGGGGAGATCCAGCCGGCCACCTCGCGGACGTCCGGGTGGACGTCGCCGACGATCCTGCCCTCGGCGTTGCGGGAGACGCCGACGTCCAGGACGGCCGCGCCCGGCCTGACGTCCTGAGCGCGGATCAGATGGGCGGAGCCCGCGGCGGCGACGATGATGTCGGCCCGCTTCAGGTGCGCCGAGAGGTCCCGGGTGCCGGTGTGGCACTGGGTCACCGTCGCGTTCTCGCTGCGCCGGGTCAGCAGCAGCGGCATCGACCGGCCGATGGTGACGCCCCGTCCGACGACGACGACCTCGGCGCCCTTGATCTCGACGCCGTGCCGGCGCAGCAGCGTCAGCACGCCGTTGGGGGTGCAGGGCAGCGGGGCCGGCTCGCCCAGGACCAGCCGCCCGAGGTTCATCGGGTGCAGGCCGTCGGCGTCCTTGGCCGGGTCCATGAGCTCCAGGATCCGGTTCTCGTCGATGCCCGCGGGCAGCGGGAGCTGCACGATGTAGCCGGTGCAGGAGGGGTCGTCGTTCAGCTCGCGGACGACCGCCTCGATCTCCTCCTGGGTGGCGGTGGCGGGCAGCTCGCGCTGGATGGAGGCGATGCCCACCTCGGCGCAGTCGCGGTGCTTTCCGGCGACGTACTTCTGGCTGCCGGGGTCGGTGCCGACGAGGATCGTGCCGAGGCCGGGCGTGACGCCCCGCTCCTTCAGCGCCGCCACGCGGGCGGTCAGCTCGGACTTGATCTCGGCCGCGGTGGCCTTGCCATCGAGAATCTGGGCGGTCATGGGTCCATCCTCCCGGATGACGGCCCCCCGGTTCCAATCCGGGTGAACCCGGGCAGCGGCGAACCGGGTCCCGGCCGCACCCCTCGCGGGCCCGGCGGGTCACGCCCCGTAACGATTCGGCCATGATCGGGAAGGTTGCACTTGCACAAAGCCTGCGGAATGCGGCTGGACAGGAGCATGCCCGGCCAAGAACCATAGGGGTCCGCAGTATGCGGTCGGTGTTGGGGGGCAAACCGCTTATTCCAAGACGTTCCTCCGCGCGCTCCGCCTCGTCCCCGCTTTGTGCAACGGAGGAAGTCCACCATGAGTTTCGGCCCGCCCAACGACCCCTACGGTCAGCCGCAGAACCCTCAGCAGGGTCAGCCCGGTTACGGCTACCCCCAGCAGGGTCAGCCCGGTTACGGCCAGCAGGCGCCGCAGGGTGTTCCGCCGCAGGGGTACGGCCAGCCGCCGCAGCCCGGCTACCCCCAGCAGCCCGGCTATCCCCAGCAGGGTTACGGCTACCCGCAGCAGGGGCCGCAGGCATTCGGCTACCCGGGCGGACCGGGTCCGCGGGTCGCGTCGATGGGCCGCCGGCTGGGCGCCCGCGCGATCGACGCCGTGGCCTTCGCGGTCATCTACGTCGTCCTCGGGGTCATCGGCGTGGCGGGCTCCCTGAGCGCCGCCAATGACTGCGATCCGAACGCCGCCGACTACAACACGTGCATCAACAACGCGGGGTCCGACATCGCCGCCAAGTTCGGCGCGGTGATCGGCGTCCTCGCGATCGTCGGCCTGCTCTACGAGTGGCTGATGACCGGCCTGGTCGGCGGCACCCTCGGCAAGCTCGCCGTCGGCATCCGCGTGGTGAAGGCGGACACCGGCCAGAAGCCGGGCCTCGGCTCCTCGTTCATCCGCTGGATCATTCCGATCGTCGGCAGCCTGGCCTGCGGCATCGGCCAGCTCCTGGTCTACCTGTCGCCCTTCTGGGACAAGTCGGGCCGCCAGCAGGGCTGGCACGACAAGGCCGCGAGCACGATGGTCATCCAGAACTGAACGGCAGCCCCGCGCAGAGCGGCGGATCGACGGACGACGGCCCCGGCCCCCTGCGACAGGGGGCCGGGGCCGCTTCACTGCCCGCCGGGCCGGGCGGTCAGTGGAAGAAGTGCCGCGTGCCCGTGAAGTACATCGTCACGCCCGCCTTCTTCGCGGCCTCGACGACCAGCTCGTCACGGACCGAACCGCCGGGCTGCACCACGGCCTTGACGCCCGCCTCGACCAGGACCTCCAGCCCGTCCGGGAAGGGGAAGAAGGCGTCGGAGGCGGCGTAAGCGCCGCGCGCCCGCTCCTCGCCCGCCCGCTCGACGGCCAGCTTCGCCGAGTCGACCCGGTTGACCTGGCCCATGCCGACGCCGACCGAGGCCCCGTCCCTGGCGAGCAGGATGGCGTTGGACTTCACGGCCCGGCAGGCCCGCCAGGCGAAGGCGAGATCGGCGAGCTCCCCGGGCGAGAGCGCCTCGCCGGTCGCGAGGGTCCAGTGGGCCGGGTCGTCGCCCTCGGCCTGGAGCCGGTCGGCGACCTGGAGCAGCGCTCCGCCGCCGACGGGCTTGAGCTCGACCGGGCTCGACGGCCCCTGCGGCGCCTTCAGCACCCGGATGTTCTTCTTCTTGGTGAGGGCCTCCAGGGCCCCCTCCTCGTAGTCAGGCGCGACGATGACCTCGGTGAAGATCTCCGCGACCTGCTCCGCCATCTCCTTGCTGACCGGCCGGTTCACCGCGATGACGCCGCCGAAGGCCGACAGCGGGTCACAGGCGTGCGCCTTGCGGTGCGCCTCGGCGACGTCCGCGCCGACGGCGATCCCGCACGGGTTGGCGTGCTTGATGATGGCGACGGCCGGCTCGGCGTGGTCGTACGCGGCACGGTGCGCGGCGTCCGTGTCCGTGTAGTTGTTGTACGACATCTCCTTGCCGTGCAGCTGCTCGGCCTCGGCGAGGCCGCCGCCGCTGCCGTCCACGTAGAGCGCGGCGGGCTGGTGCGGGTTCTCGCCGTAGCGCAGGGTGCTCTTGCGCTCCCAGGTCGCGCCGAGGAAGTCGGGGAAGCGCGACTCGTCGGCGGGCGCGTAGGACGAAGCGAACCAGGAGGCCACGGCGACGTCGTAGGCGGCGGTGTGCTGGAACGCCTCGGCGGCGAGCCGCTTGCGGGCGGCGAGGTCGAAGCCGCCGCCCTGCACGGCCGCGAGGACGTCGCCGTACCGCGCCGGGCTGGTGACCACGGCCACCGAGGGGTGGTTCTTGGCGGCGGCACGCACCATGGACGGCCCGCCGATGTCGATCTGCTCGACGCACTCGTCGTCGGAGGCGCCCGAGGCGACCGTCTCCCGGAACGGGTACAGGTTGACGACGACGAGGTCGAACGGCGCGACGCCCAGCTCGTCCAGCTGCTGCCGGTGGCTGTCCAGGCGCAGGTCGGCGAGGATGCCGGCGTGGACCTTGGGATGCAGGGTCTTGACCCGGCCGTCCAGGCACTCGGGGAAGCCGGTCAGCTCCTCGACCTTGGTGACGGGAACGCCGGCGGCGGCGATGCGGGAGGCGGTGGACCCGGTGGAGACGAGCTCGACGCCGGCCTCGTGCAGCCCGCGCGCGAGCTCCTCCAGACCGGTCTTGTCGTAGACGCTGACGAGCGCGCGACGGATGCCCCGCTTGCTGCTCTCGGCCGTGACAGTGCTGTCGGCGGTCACTGGATAACTACCTTTCGTCCCTCAATGCGATAGCCGTTGCGGGCGAGCCGCCCCACGACCTCGACGAGCAGCCTTCGCTCGACTTCCTTGATGCGCTCGTGCAGAGCGCTCTCGTCGTCCTCGTCCCGGACCTCGACCACGCCCTGGGCGATGATCGGGCCGGTGTCGACCCCGTCGTCGACGAAGTGGACGGTGCAGCCGGTGACCCGGGCCCCGTACGCGAGCGCGTCCCGCACCCCGTGGGCTCCGGGGAAGCTGGGCAGCAGGGCGGGGTGCGTGTTCACGAACCGCCCCCCGAACCGCGCCAGGAACTCCTTGCCCACGATCTTCATGAACCCCGCGGAGACGACCAGGTCGGGCTCGTGGGCGGCCACGGCCTCGGCGAGAGCGGCGTCCCACTCCTCGCGGCTCCCGAAGTCCTTGACCCGGCAGACGAAGGTGGGGATGCCGGCCCGTTCGGCCCGGGCGAGGCCCTCGACGCCCCCACGATCGGCTCCGACGGCCACGATCTCCGCGCCGTAGGCGTCGACGCCCGCGGTCGCGACGGCGTCGAGGAGCGCCTGCAGGTTCGTACCGGATCCGGAGACCAGCACGACGAGGCGCTTGGCCACGGGCTTGGCGGCCACGGTGAGGCCCTTTCTCGGGGAAGCACGTACAAGGCGGTGGGCGTACGCGGACTTCACGCGGGCTTGTACTTTCGTACGAATGCATCGCGCCCCCGGATACGGGGAAGCCTACGAAGCAGCCGACCGTCAGCAACGATACCGGCACACGGGACGGCCCCCGCGGGACGGGGGCGTGGCCGGAAGGTAGCGTCTGCGAGGAACGGGATGCGGGCGTGATCGGGAACGCGGTCGCCGTGCGGCGCGTTCCCGGAGTGACAGCCACATCCGCTCAGGCCAGACAGCCGTATCACCTAGGGGAAGACGCTCACTTGATGCCGGACCGCAGTCTGCGACTCCTCACGCTCCCCCCGCAGTCACCGCAGGGAGGGGAGCGCGGCGTCGTGCTGCTGCGAGAGCGCCCAGCCTCCCCTCCGGACGCCCCGTCGGACGAGAACAAGCCGCCCGAGGACGACAACCCCTTCGCGCCGCCGCCGGAGGGCGCCCCCGACCGGCCGTGGCAGCCCCGGCGCCCGGCCGGCGGCGACCCCGAGGACGGTCGCTCCCCGTGGGGCGGCCAGTGGAGCGACCGGCAGCCGGGCCGCTCCTCCGGAGGCTTCGGCGAGCGCCCCGGCGGCAACCCCGACAACGGCGGCCCGAGCGGCCCCGGCGGCGGCGACCCCGGCAAGCGCTGGGACCCGACCGACCCCGCCCAGCGTCACGCGCGTTACGCCCTGCTCTGCGGCATGTGGGCCTTCTTCTTCGCCCTCTTCGGCTGGCCCTACGTCGCCCTGCTGCTCGGCGCGCTCGCTCTGAACTGGGGCATCAGCGCCCTGCGCGCCAAGCCGCGCACCCCGGACCCGGACGTCCCGTCCGCCCCCGAGACGAACGGCCGACCCCAGCGCACCGCGGCCGTCAGCGGCCTGGTCACGGCCTCCCTGGCCCTGGCCCTGGTCGCCGCGAGCTTCACCGCGCACCTGGTCTACAGCGACTACTACACCTGCACGAAGGACGCCCTCACCCAGGAGGCGAAGCAGTCCTGCGACGACCTCCTCCCCAAGGAACTCAGACAGATCCTGGGCGCTAACGCCTGACACCACCCACGGTGGGAACGCGGGCGGCGAGAACGGGCAGTGGGAACGGGCAGTGCAGTGGGGCGGCAGCCCGAGTCGGTCAGCGCACCGGTCCCGCACCCGTACTCCCCGCCCTGTTCGGTCACCGCACCGGTCCCGCAGCATCCTCCCCGCCTGTTGCGTCCGCTCCCGTCTCCCGCGAGACGGCCCGCCCGACCTCCCGATCCCCCTCCCGGTCCACCGACTCGGCGGGGGCGGCGGGGGCGACAGAGACGGCAGGGGGCACGGGCTCGACGCCCGGGACGGAACCGGCGCGGGCGGCGGGCGGGACCGGCTCGGCGGGGGCGACGGCCTCGGCGAGCCCGGCCCTCTCGACGGCGCCGAAGGGCGGCACCGGCTCGACGAGCTCGCCAGGCGCCCCGGCCAACCGAGCACCACCCTCCTCGAACACCGAGAAGTCGTACAGCTCCGTGGCCCCGGCACCCCCCGAGCCCCACGGCTCTCGCGGCTCCCGCGACTCCCGCGACTCCCGCGACTCCCGCGGATTCGCCGGCCTCCCCTCGGGCGCCCTCCGCTCCCGCCACCAGCGCCATCCGCGAACCGTCAGAGCCACCGGCACCCCCAGTCCCACGATCCACACCACCACCGCACCCCCGACCTGCCACCACACCGGCCCGAAGCGGGCCAAGGCGGCAACCCCGAGCGGTCCGCCGGCCATCCCCGCCAGCGCACCCATCAGCACTCCGCACCCCACCCCCGCCAGCACGACCACCACCGTGGTCCTGCCCGGCGCCCACCCGCTCCCGGCCGCTCCCTTCGTCGCCGCCACGAACACCCCCACGGTCACGGCGGCGACGAACGGCACCACACCCGTCGCCCAGTACCACGGCGTCCCGCCCCCCGCCTCCGGCACCGCCGCCAGCAGGGGGAACGGCGGCAACAGGGGCGCCGGAGCGGAGGACAGGGGGGCCACCACGTGCCCGACGCCGAGGGCGTACCCCGGACCGAGCGCATACGCCGCACCCCACACCGCCGCGTTCGGCACCAGCGCCACGCACAGCAGCAGCACCGCGAACCGCCCCGACCAGCCCTCCGTCAGCTGCAGGAGCGCCGCGCGGGCCGAGCCCAGGTGCCACACCGAGGACACCGCCACCAGCAGCGCCCCGCCCCCGACGAGCACCGTCGCACCGACCCCGGCCGCCCGCCCGGCGGCGCCGAGCCGCTCCCGTCCGTCCTCCCCGAAGAACAGTCGTCGCAAGCCTCGGGGGAGCAGCGCCAGCGCCCCGTCCACATACTCGTGCGGGCAGCCGCGCGCCGACCACACCCCCGCCCCGGCGGCCGACACAGCGACCGCCGGCACGCAGACCGCCGTCCACCCCCAGGAGGGCAGCAGCGCACCGCCCGCCGCGGCATAACAGGCGACGCCCGAGCCGACGGCGAGGTACCCGGCCACGACACCGGCCCACGCCGCGCCGCCGCTGACGAGGGCGCCGCCGCTCCCGCCGCCGCCCCCCTCCGCCGCATCGCGTGCGGCACGCCGCACCAGCCACACCGGCAGGGCGAGCAGCAGCAGCGGTGTGACGCCGACCGGGGCCGGAACCCCGGAGAGGGTGTCGACGCGGACCAGTTCCACGCCGTGGGCCAGCAGCCACAACGCCGCGGCGACGTGCAGCGCGCCGCCGGGCCCGCTGTCGGGATAGGGGGAGCTGATCCACAGCACCATCACGAGCATGGCGAACGAACCGAGTCCGAGTCCGGCGGCGAGCACACCGCCCAGGAAGCCGGCGGCCAGTCCGGGCGATCGGTCGCGCATCCGGGTGAGCAGGGGCGACAACGACAGTCGACGAGCGGTCATCTGGATCACGACGGCCATACTCCCAACGACACGCGCTTTGCCGTCGTAACAGGCGAACCATCGCCGTGTCGCTCAATATGCGTTTATGTACTTTTTCGCGCGAGGGGGCATTCTGTGACGCGGCAGGCCGGCGGCGCCGGCAGAGCGGGCCGGGTGACGGACACCCAGCAGGCCGCTCCCCGACCGCCGGTGACGGTACGCCCCGGCGGGGAGCCGCAACCACCCGCCACGAAACCGGAACCGGCGCGCGCCGACGCGCCCCCCTCTGCGCCTCCCTGCGAGCCCGCCGAAGCGGACACCGAGCAGGCGTCTCCCCCGGCCCGGCTCCCCTCCGCGCCGCTCCACACTCTGCCGCTCCCCTCCGCGTCGTCGCTCCCCTCCGCAACGGCACCCGCGGCCCCCGAACCCGCCGCCGCCCCAGAACCCTTGACGCCCGCTCAGGCCTTCGACGCGCTCTACGCCTTCTGCGCCCCCGCGCTGGTCAGGCAGGCCTATCTGCTCTGCGGCCGTCGCGCACTGGCGCGAGAATCGGTCGAGCGCGCGTTCCAAGCAGCCTGGCAACGCTGGCCCGAGGTGGCCGTGGACCGCGACCCGGCGGGCTGGGTGCGGGCCACGGCCCACGAGTACGCGCTCTCACCCTGGCACCGGTTCCGCCCCCGCTACCGCCACCCGGAACCGCCCCCGGCCGACGCGTCCGACCGCGCACTGCTGGACGTCCTTCTGGCCCTTCCCGCACCTGCCCGCCGCACGCTCCTGCTCTACGACGGCGTCGGCCTCGACCTGCCGGAGACCGCGGCCGAGACCGAGGCGAGCACGCCGGCGACGGCCGGCCGGCTGCTGCGCGCACGGGAGTCGGTCGCCGAGCGACTGCCCGAGCTGGCGGACCCCGCCGCACTGCACCGGCGGCTGGCGGAGCTGGCGTCCGCCGAACGGCTGCGCGCGGCCGAGCCGCCCGCGGTGCGGACGGGCGGCGAACAGCGGGCCCGCTTCTGGACGCGCGCGGCCACCGCCTTCACGGTCGCGATCATCGGGGCGACCGCGCTGACCCTGTACACGGCCCCCACGCGGTA
Organism: Streptomyces humidus; assembly: GCF_014649655.1. Classification (GTDB taxonomy): domain Bacteria; phylum Actinomycetota; class Actinomycetes; order Streptomycetales; family Streptomycetaceae; genus Streptomyces; species Streptomyces humidus. Next base: position 19,777 of record NZ_BMTL01000016.1, read on the forward strand.
CGAGGCTCCGGTGCCCCCCGGCGAGGCCGTGCGGGGGGTACCACCGAGGGCGGCGCCGGGCACACTCTCGGACGCGGAACTGAGACTGCGGGCGAAGCTGCGATCGGGGACGGGTCACGGTCCGCAGAGGATGCGGCCGGAACCGAGATGACCGCGCCCCGGCCGCCGAGAACGTCAGTGGGCCCGCCCTGGACGGGCGGGCCCACTGACGTTCGGCTGTACGGCGCTCAGCCCGCGGATCCCCGCGGAAGCAGGCCGATCAGCTCGTGATCAGCCTGCGGATCAGCCCGCGGCGAGGATCTCGCGCGCCAGCTTCGCCGTCTCGGTCGGCGTCTTGCCGACCTTGACACCGGCGGCCTCGAGGGCCTCCTTCTTCGCGGCGGCCGTGCCGGAGGAGCCGGAGACGATGGCGCCGGCGTGGCCCATGGTCTTGCCCTCGGGCGCGGTGAAGCCCGCGACGTAGCCGACGACCGGCTTCTTCACGTTCTCCTTGATGAAGGCCGCGGCCCGCTCCTCGGCGTCGCCGCCGATCTCGCCGATCATGACGATCAGGTCGGTGTCGGGGTCGGCCTCGAACGCGGCGAGGGCGTCGATGTGCGTGGTGCCGATGACCGGGTCGCCACCGATGCCGACGGCGGACGAGAAGCCGATGTCACGCAGCTCGTACATCATCTGGTACGTCAGCGTGCCGGACTTCGACACCAGGCCGATGCGGCCCGGCTTGGTGATGTCGCCCGGGATGATGCCGGCGTTCGACTGGCCCGGGGTGATGAGACCGGGGCAGTTCGGGCCGACGATCCGGGTCTTGTCGCCCTTGGACACGGCGTACGCGTAGAACGCGGCCGAGTCGTGGACGGCGATGCCCTCGGTGATGACGACCGCGAGCGGGATCTCGGCGTCGATCGCCTCGACGACGGCGGCCTTCGCGAACGCCGGCGGCACGAAGAGGACGGACACGTTGGCGCCCGTCTTCTCGATCGCCTCGGCGACCGTGCCGAACACCGGGATCTCGGTGCCGTCGAAGTCGACGGACGTGCCCGCCTTGCGGGGGTTCACGCCACCGACGATGTTGGTGCCGTCCGCCAGCATGAGCTTGGTGTGCTTCATGCCCGTGGCACCGGTCATGCCCTGGACGATGACCTTGCTGTCCTTGTTCAGGAAGATAGCCATGGCTGTTCTGTCCCTCTTCCCTTACTTCGCAGCCGCGAGCTCGGCGGCCTTGTCGGCCGCGCCGTCCATGGTGTCCACGCGCTGGACCAGCGGGTGGTTGGCGTCGGAGAGGATCTTGCGACCCAGCTCGGCGTTGTTGCCGTCGAGGCGGACGACGAGGGGCTTGGTGACTTCCTCGCCCCGGTCCGCGAGCAGCTGAAGCGCCTGGACGATGCCGTTGGCGACCTCGTCGCAGGCGGTGATGCCGCCGAAGACGTTGACGAACACGGACTTGACGTCCGGGTCGCCCAGGATGATCTCCAGGCCGTTCGCCATGACGGCCGCGGAGGCGCCGCCGCCGATGTCGAGGAAGTTGGCGGGCTTGACGCCGCCGTGCGCCTCACCGGCGTACGCGACGACGTCCAGGGTGCTCATGACGAGACCCGCGCCGTTGCCGATGATGCCGACCTCGCCGTCGAGCTTGACGTAGTTGAGGTTCTTCGCCTTCGCGGCGGCCTCGAGCGGGTTGGCCGACGCGTGGTCGACGAACTCCTCGTGTCCCGGCTGACGGAACTCGGCGTTCTCGTCCAGCGACACCTTGCCGTCGAGGGCGATGACGTCACCGGAGGCGACCTTCGCCAGCGGGTTGACCTCGACGAGGAGGGCGTCCTCCTCGATGAAGGTCTTCCACAGCGTCACGAGGACGTTGACGACCTTGTCCGCAACCTCGGCCGGGAACTTCGCGGCCTCGACGATCTCGCGGGCCTTCTCGGGGGTCACACCCTCGTTGGCGTCGATCGGCGTCTTGGCGACGGCCTCCGGACGGGTGGCCGCCACCTCCTCGATCTCCATGCCGCCCTCGACGGACGCGATGGAGAGGAAGGTGCGGTTGGCGCGGTCGAGGAGGAAGGAGACGTAGTACTCCTCCAGGATCTCCGGGGCCGTCTCGGCGATCATCACCTTGTGGACCGTGTGGCCCTTGATGTCCATGCCGAGGATGTCCGTCGCGCGGGCGACGGCCTCGTCCGGGGTGGCGGCCAGCTTCACGCCGCCGGCCTTGCCGCGGCCGCCGACCTTCACCTGGGCCTTGACGACGGACTTGCCACCGAGACGCTCGGTGGCTGCGCGGGCCGCCTCAGGCGTGTCGATGACTTCACCGGCCAGCACCGGTACATCGTGCTTGGCGAAGAGGTCCCTCGCCTGGTACTCGAACAGGTCCACGCGCTTCCGTCCCTATCAGTGATCTCGCGGTTCGTTGTCTGCGTGGGCGTGCCGCGAGGGCAACGTGACGTCCGACCGGTGTCTGTCACAAGGGAGGCGCACACGGTGTCCGAGCGCGCGGCATGTCCGTCTCGCAGGTTATCGCTGCTTGCATGAGGCCCCTAAATCGAGGGTCACACCTGAGCGGTGATACCTGTCACATGATGCCGGGATCACTGGCACCCCGTGCCGGATGTGAGGCGAGGACGAGGCTGCGGGGCAGGGCCTCACCGGGTTGGGGTTGGCCCGGTGAGGCCCCCTGAACAGCCCCCTCGGGGGCTCAGGACGGGCGGGTCCCCACCCCAATGGGGACCAGGTCCGCCCCGACCGTGAGGGTTCGGCCGGACGTGCCGAAAGGCTTTGGGCACGTCCGAGAACCGGTCACCTCACGGAGTCGATGGCTCAACCGCCGAAGCCGAACACGCGGACGCGGACGGAGACGGAGACGGAGATGAAACGGGAGGGAGATGACGAGGGTGCTGGTGCTGGTGCTGGTGCTGGTGCTGGTGGATACGGATACGGATACGGATAGGGCGATCGAGCGGGCGTGGGCCGCTCTGCCTAACCGGGGAAGACGGGAACGTCCCGGTACCTGTCCCGCGTCTCCACGACGTCGGAATCCTCCGCACCGCCGAGCGCGGGCCACAGCACGGGCCGGTGGAACGGCGTGACCACGGCCTGCGCGTCACCGTGCCGTGAGACACCGCTGTCGGACGCCGGAACGCCGTCCGGATCGCCGTCCGGCCCCTGCTGCGCCGGACGGGACACGGGCGAGGGGACGGCCGACGTCCCGCCATGCGCGGGTGCGCCCCGGTGACCGGCGCGCTCCGAGCCGCCGGTCACGAAGCTCGCCGGTCCGTACGCCGGCGTCTCCGACGCCGCCGCGATCATCCGCCCCGCGCCCGTCCCGACGTGGGCCGTCCCTCGAGCCACGGTCCCGTGCCCACCCGACGAAGGCGGCAAAGGCGAAGTCAACGGCAACGGCGACGGCACGACGACAGTCCCCGCGCTTCCCACCGGGGGCATCCCGACCGGCGACGAGGGGAGCGCCGGAACACCGGGGACGCCGGGAAGCGAGGGCACGCCGGGGAGCGCAGGCGGACGTGAGAGGTCGGACACGACAGGAAGATCCAGCGCCGCGGGCAAACGGACCGGCAGCGAGACCGACAACCGGACCGGCACCCGCGCCTCCGTCCACGCGTCGGGCCGCACCTGCGTCCGCACCAGCGTCCGGAAACGGGTCGCGGCTCGGCCCGACCGCTCACTCACCCTCGTCACGACGTGGGTCGACTTGACGGTCGGGGCCGACGCCGAGACCTCGGCGATGAGCGCGGTCGGCATCGGCAGGCCTTCCGCCGCTCGCGCCTGCTCGCCGCAGAGGAAGGCGAGCGCGGACAACCCGACCACCAGCAAGGCGAGTTGCAGCGCGCGCCACCCAACCGCGGTGCGCAGGACGCACAGAGCGGCGACAGGCTGGGCGGTCGGCCAGGTCAAGGCGGGGAGGTTCTTCCCGTGCGGCGGCAACGTGGCCCCGATCCTCGCACGCGGGTCCCGCGGTTGCGCAAGCCCCTCGTTACCGATGGGTAGCCGGTCGGCGGGACCCACTCCGTCCCACCGTCGCCACGGCTAGGTCGTCACGCCCTCTCACCCTCGTCCGATGTCCGGCACGGGCAGCGGACGTTTCTCTATCGCCGCCGCCATGACCTCCGGGAACAGATCGGGGGTGCACGCGAACGCCGGTGCGCCCAACGCCGCGAAGGCGGCCGCGTGTTCGCGGTCGTAGGCCGGCGCCCCTTCGTCCGACAGCGCGAGCAACGCCACGAACTGCACGCCCGACGCTTTCATCGCCATGACCCTCTTGAGCATCTCGTCGCGTATGCCTCCCTCGTAGAGGTCGCTGATGAGCACCACCACGGTCTCCGCCGGCCGGGTGATCTGCGACTGGCAGTAGGCGAGCGCCCGGTTGATGTCGGTGCCGCCGCCGAGCTGGGTGCCGAACAGGACGTCCACCGGGTCGGCGAGCCGCTCGGTGAGGTCGGCGACCGCCGTGTCGAAGACGACGAGCCGTGTGCTGATCGACCGCATCGAGGCGAGCACCGCCCCGAACACCGAGGCGTACACGACCGACGACGCCATCGACCCCGACTGGTCGATGCAGAGGATCACCTCCTTCTTCATCGACTGCGAAGCCCGCCCGTATCCCACGAGCCGCTCCGGCACGACCGTCCCGTGCTCGGGCAGATAGTGCTTGAGGTTGGCGGCGATCGTGCGGTTCCAGTCGATGTCGTGGTGGCGCGGTCGCCTGACGCGCGCGCTGCGGTCCAGCGCGCCGGTGAGGGCGGCCCGGGTGCGGGTGGCGAGCCGTTTCTCCAGGTCCTCGACCACCTTGCGGACGACCGCCCTCGCCGTCTCCCTCGTCGTCTCCGGCATCGCCTTGTTGAGCGAGAGCAGTGTGCCGACGAGATGCACGTCGGCCTCCACCGCCTCCAGCATCTCCGGCTCCAGCAGCAGGGCGGACAGCCCGAGACGCTCGATCGCGTCGCGCTGCATCACCTGCACGACGGAGGAGGAGAAGTAGGTCCGGATGTCCCCCAGCCAGCGGGCCACGGACGGCGCCGAGGCCCCCAGTCCCGCCGCGCGGTCGCGCCGGGCCGACGTCCCGTCTCCCTTGCCGTAGAGCGCGGTGAGGGCTCCGTCCATCGCCGCGTCGCGGCCGGACAGCGCGTGCCCGGTGCCGTCCGCCGCGTCGCCGCCGAGCACCAGCCGCCAACGCCGCAGCCTCTCCCGTCCGGCATCCGTCGTGGCCGCGTCGTTCACCGTCATGCCCCCACTCCCGCAAGCGCGCCGTCGCCCGTCCCACCGTCGGTCCCGGCGCCACCGCCCGCCGTGTCGTCACTCATCCCGTCATCGCCCGTCCCGACGTGGCCCGCCGTGTCGTCGCCCCTCCCGTCGCCACCCGTCCTCTCATCTCCCCTCCCGACGTCGGCCGCGTCGGGGTTCGTGCCCAGCAGCAGCCGTACCACCGGGAGGACGGCGTCCGCCCGTCTCTCGTCGAGGCCGGTCGCGAACCCGGGGGTCCCGGTGTGCGCCCCCGGCTCGCTTCCCCGCTTTCCCGGACCGCGCCGGACCCGGTCGCCCAGCGTTCTGCGCACCCCGGGCTCGTAAGCAGAGAACGTCCGCCGCAGCAACGGGAGCACGTCCGTGAACGCCTCCGCGGGCACCGTCGTGAGCCACCCGTCGACCAGCGCGAGCAGCCGTTCGTCGTGCACGAGGAGCAGTCCGCCCCCGGACCCGCCGCCGACGAACCCCTCGATCCAGGCGGCCGCGTCGCCCGGCGGCGTCCCGGGCGACAGGGCGAGCCCCATGAGCCGCGCCGCCGCGCCGGGGTTCAGCTCCCCCTCGTCCAGGAGAAGCCGCACGGCGCGGCCCCGCACGACACCCGGCACGCTGTCGCGCCGGGACAGCACCCGCAGCACGGCACGCCAGCGGGGCGGAAGGCCCGCGTGCTCGTCCAGCATCCCCACCGCCCCGTGCACCGCGTCGACATGACGGCGCATCCGCTCCGCCGCGTCCGCGTCCAGCGAGACGCAGGCCGGCGGGAGGCCGACGAAGATCCGTTCCGCGAGGCCCGCCGCCACCTCCGCCAGCGCGCCGGTGTCGGTGCCGCGCACGTCGCCGTAGCGCAGGGAGCGGGCCAGGGCGGGCAGGGCCTGCGCGAGGTGGCCGACGTCCGTGTCGAGGGCCGCCCGGTCGGCGAGGACGCTCATCACCGTCGGCAGCGCGTCGGGCAGTGCGGCCAGGAGGCAGCGCTCGGCGAGCGCGGTCACCCGGGCGAGGCCGCCCGCGGCGACGGCGTCCGCCTCCGCCTTGGCGGTCGCCGCGGCGAGCACGGTCGTCCCCCACACCCCGGCCTCGGCGACCCGCACGGCCAGTTCCGGCTCCCAGCGCAGCCGCCAGGTCTCCCGGAACGTCCCCGTGCCGCCCCGCGAGGCCGCGGGCTCCCCCCACTCGACGCCCAGCAGTCGCAGCCGGTGCAACAGCCTGCTGCGCTCGGCGTCGTTCTCCCTGCGCAGGTCGAGCGCCAGCTCCCGCTCCGCCGCCTCCGGCTTGAGCCGCAGCCGACGCTGCAGCCGGTCGAGATCGCGCTGCAAGGGCACCGCGGGCGCGCCCGCCGGCACCTCGCCCAGCACGTCCCCGACGACCAGCCGGTCGCGCACCAGGGCCAGCGGGACGTCCGAGCCCTCGCACAGCACCGCGCGCACGGCGTCGGTGGTCTCGCTCAGACCGGGCAGCGGCCGGCCGCGCAGCGCGGCCAGCGTCTCGGCGAGCCGGACCGCCTCGATGACATGCGCCGAGGACACGATCCGGTCCTCCTCGCGCAGCAGGACCGCCACCCTCGTCAGCCAGCGCTCGACGGGCCGGTCCGGCGACGCGAACAGATGGGCGTACCAGCCGGGCGCGTCGATGCCCGCGCCGTATCCGCCTGCCCGGGCCAGCCTGCGGTGGGTCCAGGGCACCCAGGTCAGGTCCGTCCTGACCTTGGGCAGCCCCTTGAGGAGCGCCCGGTCCGCGGCGAGGGCGACCTTACGGCGCAGGGCGGGCACATGCCACGCCCCGCACACCACGGCCACTCCGTCCGCCCCGAACTCCCGTTGCGCCGAACGCAGCTGGATGCGCATGTACGCCTCTCGCACGAGGTCCCGTCCGTCCTCGTGCCCCGCCGCGTCGCGGTCGTACGCCTCGCGCAGCGCCCCCATCGCCTCCTCGAGCGCGGCGAACGGCGCGAACGGGTCCTTCGTCCCGGTGGCCCGGTGCTCGACGACGTCCTCCCACCAGCGCTCGGGATCGTCGTACCCGGCCACTTCGGCGAGCGTCCCGAGCGGATCCCTCCGCAGCCCGTCACGGTCTTCGTCGGCGGCCCCGCTCCCACCGCCCTCGCCGCCCCCGCTCCCGTCGGCGTCTTCCGGCCCCCCGCCGGACGCCCTCGCACGGCCGGGCTCCCGTCCGACGTCAGGTCCCCCACCCGCGCCGGATCCCTCTTCGCCGCCTTCCCTCCTTCCTCGGCCGGGCCCCTCCCCCGTCGCTCCCGGCCTTCCGCCCGAGCAGTTCTCCTCGGCCCCCGCGCCCTCCCGTGTCCCCTCCGTCTCCTCAGTCCCCTCCGTCTCCCCCGCCCTTCCTGTCTCTCCTGGCTTGCCTGCCTTCCCCGTCTCCTCACGCTCACGGTGCTTCTCCCACGCCAGCGTGTGCGTGGCCGGGAGGTCGATGAAGCGGGCCGGTACTCCGTGCTCCAGGGCCCAGCGCAGTGCGACCCACTCCGGGGAGAACTCGGCCATCGGCCAGAACGACGACCGTCCGGGTTCGTCGACGGCGTGGGCGAGGAGGGCGACCGGCGGCCGCATGTCCTCGTCCGCTGCCAGCGGGATCAGCGCGTCCGCCTCCGGCGGCCCCTCGATCAGCACGGTGCGGGGCCTTGCGGCCTCCAGGGCCGCCCGTACCGCGCGCGCCGATCCCGGCCCGTGATGACGCACCCCGAGCAGCAGCGGCCGCCCGGCGGCCGGGCCCCGGCCGCCGTCGTCGAGGCCCGTCGATCCCGCCGCCCTCACCTGCGGGGCCACTTCGTGTCGTCGTTCACAGCCGCCCTCCCCTCGTTCCGTGTTCCCGCCCAGGTCACCGCATCGCTGATCACGCACTCACCTCCCGGCACGCTCGGTAGAAGTCGGTCCAGCCCGCGCGCTCCCGCACGACCGCCTCCAGGTACTCCTGCCAGACGACCCGGTCGGCGGCCGGATCGCGGACGACGGCCCCGAGGATGCCCGCCGCGACGTCCGCCGGCCGCAGCACGCCGTCGCCGAAGTGGGCGGCCAGCGCGAGACCGCTGGTGACGACCGAGATGGCCTCGGCGGTGGACAGCGTGCCGCTGGGCGACTTCACCTTCGTGCGGCCGTCGGCGGTGACGCCGTCGCGCAGCTCGCGGAAGACCGTCACCACCCGGCGGATCTCCTCGAAGCCGTCCGGAGCCGCCGGCAGGTCGAGGGAGCGGCCGATCTGGTCGACGCGCCGCGCGACGATGTCGACCTCCGCCTCCACGCTCTCGGGGAGCGGCAGCACCACCGTGTTGAAGCGCCGGCGCAGCGCGCTGGACAGCTCGTTGACCCCACGGTCGCGGTCGTTGGCCGTGGCGATGAGATTGAACCCGCGGACGGCCTGCACCTCCTGCCCCAGTTCCGGTATCGGCAGCGTCTTCTCGGAGAGGACGGTGATCAGCGTGTCCTGCACGTCGGCCGGGATGCGGGTCAGCTCCTCCACCCGGACCGTGGCGCCCTCCGCCATGGCACGCATGACGGGGCTGGGCACCAGCGCGTCCCGGCTGGGCCCGTGCGCGAGCAGCTGCGCGTAGTTCCAGCCGTAGCGGATCGCCTCCTCCGGGGTGCCCGCGGTGCCCTGGACCAGCAGCGTCGAGTCGCCGCTGACCGCCGCGGCCAGGTGTTCGGAGACCCAGGTCTTGGCCGTGCCCGGGACCCCGAGCAGCAGCAGCGCCCGGTCGGTGGCCAGGGTGGTGACGGCCACCTCGACGATGCGGCGCGGACCCACGTACTTCGGTGAGATCACCGTGCCGTCCGGCAGGACGCCGCCGAGGAGGTAGGTGGCCACAGCCCACGGCGACATCTTCCAGCGGGCCGGACGCGGCCGGTCGTCCTGGGCGGCCAGCGCGGCGAGTTCGAAGGCGAAGGCGTCCTCGGCGTGCGGACGCAATGCGTCCGTCGGCTCGGTGCCGCTCGGTTTCACGGACGTCGGATCTACAGACACAGACATGGCTGAGGCCCCCTCCAGCTCGGCCGGTTCGGATCTGGTGTCCACCGTGCACCACGCCACTGACAATGCAATCTGACCTGCGAAAACGCGCCCAGGGCCGCTTGCGTCGCAAGCGTGGCGGAGCGATTGTCAGTGGGGGGATCTACCTTCGATGACATGACTCAGCAGGGGGTGCGCTGGAGCGTGGACCAGGTGCTGGCACTGGCGCCTGACTCCGCGTCACGCAAAGCGGGGAGCAAACTCGGCGCGGCCGGGCCGTGGTCCGGGACGGGCAGTTCGCGGGAGGGGGCGGTGTGGGGTCTGTGCAAGGGCAGCGGCAGCACGCCGTACCGGACGGTCGTCGATGTCGTGGGCGGCTCCGGCGCCGCCGGCCCGGCGTACAAGTGCAGTTGCCCGAGCCGCAAGTTCCCGTGCAAGCACGCGCTCGGGCTGCTGCTGCTCTGGTCGGGCGGGGAGGAATCGGTGCCCGCCGGGCAGGCGCCGGACTGGGCCGAGCAGTGGCTCGCGAGCCGCAGACGCACGCAGGAGAAACGCGAGGCGGACCCGGCGGGTTCCGCGTCCGGCCCTGCCGACCCGGAGGGGGCACGCCGCCGCGCCGAGCGCCGTGCCGAGCGGGTCACCGCGGGGGCCACGGATCTGGAGGAGCGTCTCGCCGATCTGCTGCGCTCCGGCCTGGCCACCGCCGAGCAGGCGGGGTACGGGCTGTGGGAGGAGACGGCGGCCCGCATGGTCGACGCGCAGGCCCCCGGACTAGCCGCGCGGGTAAGGGAGTTGGGGGCCGTCCCGGCCTCGGGACCGGGCTGGCCGGTGCGGCTGCTGGAGGAGTGCGCGCTGCTCCATCTTTTGAACCAGGGCTGGCTGCGCCGCGAGCGGCTGCCGGACGCCCTGGCGGCGACGGTCCGCACCCGCGTCGGCCTGCCCTCCTCCCCGCAGGGACGGCCCGTCCGGGACGACTGGCTGGTCCTCGCCGAGTACGACAGGACCGACCCGAAGCTGACGACCCGCCGCATCTGGCTGTACGGCGTCTCCTCGGGCCGCACGGCGCTCCTCCTCTCCTATGGCGCCGCGGGCCGCGCCCCCGAACTGACGCTCCCCGTGGGCCTCGTCCTGGACGCCGAACTGTCCGCCCACCCGGGGACGGGCGGGCGGCGTGCGTCCCTCGGGGAGCAGTTCGCACCGCCCGTGCCCACCGGCGTCCGGCCCCCGGGCACCACGACGGCCGAGGCGACCGCCCGGTACGGCGAAGCCCTGCGGGACGACCCGTGGCTGGACTCCGTGCCGGTGACGCTGGACGACGTCATACCGGTCCCGGACGGCGAATCCTGGCAACTGGCCGACACCGCGGGCGACACGGCACTGCCCCTCGCCCCCGCCGCGCTGGCCCGCCCGGGTCTGTGGCGTCTGGTCGCGCTCTCGGGCGGCGGCCCCGTCAAGGTCTTCGGCGAGTGCGGCCACCGCGGCTTCACCCCGCTGACGGCCTGGCCGGCGGGCCCCGGGAACGCGGTGCGCCTGTGCTGAACGCCCCCCGCGCGCCCGCATCGACGGCAACGACATCCGCAGCACGCGCCAGAGCGCCCACGGCGAAGGCGACCGCAACCGAACCTTCAAACCGCTGCCGCAGCCCGCAACCGCTGCCGCAGCCGCATGAGCGGCAGCAACGGTCACGGCGACCGCCACGATCACGGCAACAGAAGGGAGCCTCATGAACACCGGCTCGCCCCACCCTCCGTCGCCGGCCTGGGAGGACCTGGTCACCGCGGCCCTCCTGGGCACCGACCGCCGTACGCCCCCTGGCACGCCCCCTGGCAGGAACGCTCCGTCGGCCCTGCTGGACGCCGCGGCCGCGGAGACCGTCCGCCGCCGGGCCGGCCTGCGTCCCGGCCCCGCCGCGCCGCGCCCGCGACCGGCCCCCGAGGACCCGCGCCCCCCGCTGCCCACCGCGGCGGCCCGCAGGCTCGCCCTGCTCCTGGCCGACCGCCCCGGCACCGCGCAGGGCGGCCGAAGAGGGACCGCCCCGGACCTGATCGAACTGCTGCCCCAGTGGCTGACGGCGGTGAACGACCGAGGATTCGCCGCGCCCCCCGAGTCCCTCCCCGCGCTGCTCGACGCGGCACGCGCGCGGACGGACCTGCGTCCGGCGGCCCTGCGGTTCGCCGGTCCGCGCGCGCCGTGGCTGGCCCGGCTCAACCCGGACTGGCGGTTCGCCCTGCGCGCGAGCCCGGGGGGCGGCATGGCGCTGCCGGGCCCGGAGGAGACCCGGCGTGTCGAACGGCTCTGGCAGGAGGGCCTGTTCGCCGAGCGCGTCTCCCTCCTTGCGGCGATCCGCTCCCGCGACCCCGACGCGGCGCGCGAACTGCTCGAGGCGACCTGGTCCACGGAGCGCGCCGAGGACCGGCTGATGTTCCTCGACTCGCTGCGCACCGGCCTGGGCCCACGTGACGAGCCGTTCCTGGAGCAGGCGCTGGCCGACCGGAGCCGCAACGTGCGCGCCACAGCGGCGGAGTTGCTGTCGGCGCTGCCGCAGTCGGCGCTCGCCGCGCGGATGGCGGTCCGGGCCGGCGCCTGCGTGGCCGTCGACCACACCGTGGACACGCCCACACTCCTGGTGGAGGCCCCGCACGAGTGCGACGCGGCCATGGAGCGTGACGGAGTGTCAGCCAAGCCGCCGTCCGGCCGGGGCGAACGGTCCTGGTGGCTGGGTCAGTTGGTGGAGGCGGCCCCACTCGCCGGCTGGTCGGCGCGGCTCGGCCGGCGGACCCCGGAGCAGATCGTCGCGTTGCCGGTGGCCGACGACTGGCTGGGCGAACTGCACGCGGCCTGGTGCCGGGCCGCGGTCAGGCAGCGGGACGCGGACTGGTCACGAGCGCTGCTCGGGCCGCCTTCGGCACCCGGTGCGGGCGGGCCGGGCGCGGTCTCCCTGGCAGAACGGGCGAAACTGCTGGGCGCCCTGCCGTCGGCCGAACGGGCCGAATGGGTCGCCGGTTTCATCGCCGCGCACGGCCTGTCGGAGGCGTTCCAGCTCCTCGGCGTCTGCGCCGTGCCGTGGGCCGCGCCGCTCGGCAGATCCGTGGTCGACGCGCTCAACATCGCCCGGGACGCGGGCAGTTACCCGTGGAGCTTCAGCGGAGTGATGGGCCTGGCCGAGCGCTGCCTCGACCCTTCGGAGGCGGCCCGGCTCGACGCCCTCCTGGCCGTGCCGGACGAACCGGAAGACGCCTCGCCCGGCGCGGGCGGCTACTGGGCGGAAGCGTTCCAACGCCTGTGCCGGACGCTACGGCTGAGGGCGGCGATGACGGCGGAGCTGGATGTCCGAGACGCCGGGCCGTGCGGCGCTTGAGGACGGGCCCTTCAGACAGGAGCGGAGCGGACGCCCGAGCGAAAGGAAGCCGGAGGGAGGAGAAGCCCGAAAGGGGCGAGGACGCCCGCGAGCGAGGAACCCGAGCGGGCCGGAACCCGGAGGGGGAAACGGGAGAGCGGAGGGAACGGGAAGGAGGGGAAACGGGAAGGAGGGGGAACGGGAGAGGGAGGAAACCGGATGCGGTCGCGGAGCTCCCTGAGCGGCCGCTCGCCTCAGGCGCCCGCAGGCTGCCGCACATGGGTCCGCACCCAGTCGACGATGGACGCGGTGGTCGCCCCCGGAGTGAAGATCTCCGCGACCCCCATCTCCTTCAGCGGCGCGATGTCCGTCTCCGGAATGATGCCGCCGCCGAAGACCACGATGTCCTCCGCGTCGCGCTCCTTCAGCAGTTCGATCACCGCGGCGAAGAGCGTGTTGTGCGCTCCGGAGAGGATGGACAGACCGATCGCGTCCGCGTCCTCCTGGATCGCGGTGTCGACGACCAGCTCGGGCGTCTGGTGCAGCCCGGTGTAGATGACCTCCATGCCGGCGTCGCGCAACGCCCGCGCGATCACCTTGGCCCCGCGATCGTGGCCGTCGAGCCCCGGCTTGGCCACCACCACGCGGATCGGACCGCCTGCGACACCCATCACTGCCTCCATGAAGCGACTGCGTCCATCCTCCACCGCACGCACACCCCGTGCCAGACGGCCACCGGAAGTGAACGAACCTCCGGGGTGAGCAGTGCGGAGAACGCGTCCGAGGGGCCCGCCGAGACGGCACGGCCCACCACGGCCACCGCGTCCTCGCCCGGTCGCCCCGCTGGTCGCCGGCATCCTCGACCGGCAGTTTCGCGATACGGGCCGAGGGGGAAAATCACATGAAGGGACACGTTCACAGCGCACCGCTCCCCCACCCCACGGGGGAACGGTCGCACCGGGAGCCGCGCAGAGGTCGCGGTGCCGCCGAGCGCCGCGGACAGCGCCGCGTGGCGGTACGGCGGAACGGCAGGCACGATGGTCAGGTAAGGCAGGTAAGGCACGACAGCGGGAGTTCCGTCGCCGCTACGCGGTACCGGGGAATCCCGTCACGTCGATCGGTGCGAGGGGTTGTCGGAAGAGCCGCACACCCCGCGCCACCGCCTCACCCGTCGTACACCCTGTAGTGCCCGATCGACCTCCTCGACAGCGACTTCCACTAGGGCACACGGGGGACAGAGAAGTCCTCAGCGTGCCGACAGGAGGTCGGCCATGAAGGTCAGCCGGGCCTTGCAGCCCATTCTTCCGTTGTGTCAGCGTCTGCTGCCGGACATGCCGAGCCTTCCCGGCCTCCCTGTGTTCCCCAGCTTCCCGAGCTTCCCCAGCTTTCCCGGACTGCCGAATCTCCCCAGCCTGCCGAGCAGACTGGCCGGTTTCTCCGTGGCCCTGCTCAAGGCCACCGCCCTGGACCTCGCGATCCTTGCCGGGCATCTGCTCCTCTATCCGTCCGGGATGGCGCAGGAGCGCCGCTGCCAGGTCCGTCCCGAACTCGCCGGGCCCCCGTCCGGCGAAGGGCCGACTCCGCTGCCCGCGCCGGCCGCGCCCCCGGTGGTGCTGCTGCACGGCTTCATCGACAACCGTTCCGTCTTCGTGCTGCTGCGCCGCAGCCTGGCCCAGGACGGCAGGCACCGGGTGGAGTCGCTCAACTACTCGCCGATGACGTGCGACATACGGACCGCGGCAGAACTCCTCGGCCGGCACATAGAGGAGATCTGCGAGCGCACCGGCTGCGAGCAGGTCGACGTGGTCGGGCACAGCCTGGGCGGCCTGATAGCCCGCTACTACGTACAGCGGCTCGCGGGGGACGCCCGCGTGCGGACCCTGGTCACGCTGGGCACCCCGCACTCCGGGACCCGGGTGGCGCCGCTGGCGAACGCGCACCCGATCGTGCGCCAGATGCGTCCGGGCTCGGAGCTGATCGAGGAACTGTCCCGGCCCGCCCCGGGTTGCCGCACGCACTTCGTCAGCTTCTGGAGCGACCTCGACCACCTCATGGATCCGCTGGAGTCGGCCTGCGTCGACCATCCGGACCTGCTGGCCCAGAACGTCCGGGTGACCGGCATCGGCCACCTCGCCCTGCCCGTGCACCCCGCCGTCGCGACCGGCATCCGGCAGGCCCTCGACACCGAGCGTCCGGCGACGGCGGCCGAGGCCCGCACCACCCCGCGAAGCGGCGGTCTCACCGTGGCCTGACGGCGTCCCGAACACTGCCCGCCACCCCGGGACCCCGCCTCCAGCGCACCTCTCACGCCCTCCCGGCACCCCTGCACCATCGAACGCTATTCGAACCTAGGGCCAAACTCGCGCCCCCCGTCCCCCGAAACACGGCCGAATGCCCCTTTCCTGCGGGCGCGAAACCTGCAGAAGATTGTCGTGCCCGCGTACTGCCGGGTACAGTCGCCGCACTGCTCTGGCAGCCCCTGTCGTCGGCGAAAGAGAAGTTGGTGAACGACCGTCACCCGTCGGGGATCATGACCACCCCGGCCCCGGCTTCCGACGCCGCTTCGGCGCCCTACGCGTCGTACGGCACCCAGGAAGCCCAGTACGACGGCTTCACCCAGTACCACGGCTACGGCACCGGCGCCTTCGACGCCGGGACGCATCCCAGCGGGCATCTCACGGCGGCCGGCCCCCTCTTCGGCGCCCTTCCGGACGACGGCACGTCCTCCACCACCGGCTCGTACACCGGCACGCAGTGGCACGCGGACGCCCACCAGGCCATGGACACGGGCAGTCACCAGACGCTGCACTACGACGCCTACGCCGCCCAGCATCACACCGCCTACGACACGGGCGCCTACGACACCACCGCCTGGTCCGGGGAGCAGCCGCATCTGGCCGCCGTGCCCCAGCAGGCGGCGGCGCCGGACGTCAGCGGCCAGTGGGACGCCGGCGCCTGGCAGCAGCCCGACGGGTCCACGGCCCCGGCCGACCCGACCCAGCAATGGGAATGGGGCACGCAGGTCTTCGACACCGGCGCGTACGACGCCACGCAGTGGAACTCCGACGGCGGCGAGAACGCGGACGAGGACCCCGGCGCCGACCGGACCGCCGAGGCCTACGACCGGGGGCCCGCCGAGGTCCCGTTCGACCAGCAGGCCACCGCCACCTTCGAGCAGGTCGCGTACGACGAGCCCGGCGCCGACGGTGAACTGCCCGACGACGTCCCCTCCCTCCTCGACGACCAGGAGGAGGCGGTCCCCGCACCGCTCGGCCGGGCGGCCGCCCGCAACGCGAACCGCTCCCGTCGGCGGATGCCCGCCAAGCGCTCCGCGCTGCTGACGGTGGCCGTGCCCTCGGTCTGTGTAATGGGCGTCGCCGGGATCGCCGCGGCGTCGGTCGGCTCGCTCACCGGCGGCGACGGCAGGGAGACCACGGCCTCCGCCACGGACGCGCAGCCCGTGAAGCCGTCCGCCGCCAACAACACCCTGGACAGCCAGCTGGCCACCCTCAGCGCCGGCGCCGACGACTTCGCCGACCGGGCCAGCCGCACGCAGGAACGTATCGACCTCAAGGCCCAGCAGCAGGCCGAGCAGAAGAAAGCCGCCGCCGAAGCGGCCCTCAAGGAGCGGCTGCGCCCCAAGTACGCCCTCCCGGTCGCGCAGCACGGCCTCAGCGCCTACTTCGGCCAGGCCGGCATCAACTGGATGTCCCAGCACACCGGCATCGACTTCCCGGTGTCCTACGGCACCACCGTGATGGCGGCGACCGACGGCACCGTGCGGACGCAGTGGAACAGCGCCTACGGCAACATGCTGATCCTCACCGCGAAGGACGGCACCGAGACCTGGTACTGCCACCTCTCCAGCTACCGGGTGCCCTCCGGCACGACGGTCAAGGCCGGCGATCCCCTCGCGTACTCCGGCAACTCGGGCAACTCCACCGGCCCTCACCTGCACTTCGAGGTCCGGCCTGCCGGCGGCTCCGCGATCGACCCGCTGCCGTGGCTGCGCAGCCACGGACTCAACCCGACGTGACGCGGCCCGACTTGACGCTGCCCGACGGGAGCACCTGCGCGTAGCCGTGCCCCTCGCGCTCCCTGCCCACTGCGCTCCGAGCCCACCGCGCCGCCGCGCCCCCGCCGTCGAAGCGGGGGCGCTTTTTCAGGCGCTCGTGCGCTAGAGCTTCTCCACCGGCGCGTACCGCAACAGGAGCCGCTTCGGTTTGACGTCCCCGAAGTCGACGGTGGCCTCCGCGTTCGCGCCCGTGCCCTGCACGCCCACGACCGTGCCGAGCCCGAACTGGTCGTGCGTGACACGGTCGCCGACGGCCAGCGAGACCACGGGCTTGTCCCCGGCCGCCCGGCGCGTCGCGAAACCGGACGCGCCGGCCGCCGAGGAGCGAGAGCGGGACGAGGACAGCGAGGCCGCCACCCCGGACACGGGTCCGGAGGAGACGGGCGCGGTCGCCCCCGTCCGCTTCCAGTCCACGTGCGTCGGCGGGATCTCCTCCAGGAACCGGGAGGGCGGGTTGTACGACGGCTGCCCCCAGGCACTGCGCAGCGACGACCGGGTGAGGTACAGCCGCTCACGCGCACGCGTGATGCCGACGTAGGCGAGCCGGCGTTCCTCCTCGAGTTCTTTGGTCTGACCGAGGGCGCGCATGTGCGGGAAGACGCCGTCCTCCATGCCGGTCAGGAAGACGACCGGGAACTCCAGGCCCTTGGCGGTGTGCAGGGTCATCAGCGTGATGACTCCCGAGCCGTCCTCCTCCTCGTCGGGGATCTGGTCGGAGTCGGCGACGAGGGCGACCCGCTCCAGGAAGTCGGAGAGCCCGGCCGGTACGGCGGCCTCACCCTGCCCCTCCTCCGCCTCCTCGGTCTCCTGCTCGAACTCCAGGGCCACCGCGGCGAGTTCCTGGAGGTTCTCGATCCGGGTCTCGTCCTGCGGATCGGTGGAGGCCTGCAACTCGGCGAGGTAGCCGGTGCGTTCGAGCACCGCCTCCAGGACCGTCGCCGGACCGGCGCCCGACTCGACGATCGTGCGCAGCTCCTCCATCAGCGCGTTGAACCGCTTCACGGCGTTCGTCGACCGTGCGGCCATCCCGTAGGCCTCGTCGACGCGCTTGAGGGCCTGCGCGAAGCTGATCTTCTCCCGCTGGGAGAGGGCGTCGATCATCGCCTCGGCGCGGTCCCCGATGCCCCGCTTGGGGACGTTGAGGATCCGGCGCAGCGGCACCGAGTCCTCCGGGTTGGCCAGCACACGCAGATAGGCCAGGACGTCCCTGACCTCCTTGCGCTCGTAGAAGCGGACGCCGCCGACGACCTTGTAGGGCAGTCCGACGCGGATGAAGATCTCTTCGAAGACACGGGACTGCGCGTTGGTGCGGTAGAACACGGCGACGTCGCCCGCCTTCGCGTCGCCCGCGTCCGTCAGCCGGTCTATCTCGTCGGCGACGAACTGCGCCTCGTCGTGCTCGGTGTCGGCGACGTAGCCGGTGATGCGCGCGCCCGCGCCCGCGTTGGTCCACAGGTTCTTGGGGCGGCGGGACTCGTTGCGCTCGATGACCGCGTTGGCGGCGGACAGGATCGTCTGCGTGGAGCGGTAGTTCTGCTCCAGCAGGATCGTCGTCGCGTCCGGGTAGTCCTCCTCGAACTGGAGGATGTTGCGGATCGTCGCGCCTCGGAAGGCGTAGATCGACTGGTCGGCGTCACCGACGACGCACAGCTCGGCGGGCGGCACGTCGTACTCGCTCGGTGGGACGTCCACGGGGTGCTCGGAGGTGCCGACCAGCTCGCGCACCAGGGAGTACTGGGCGTGGTTGGTGTCCTGGTACTCGTCGACGAGGACGTGCCGGAACCGGCGGCGGTAGTGCTCGGCGACGTCGGGGAACGCGCGCAGCAGGTTGACCGTCGTCATGATCAGGTCGTCGAAGTCGAGGGCGTTCGCCTCGCGCAGCCGCGACTGGTACATGGCGTAGGCCTGGGCGAGGGTCTTCTCAAAACCTCCCCCAGAGCCAATGGCCTGGGAGGCGCCCCCAGCCGCCTGCGCGGCGAAGTCCTCCTCGTCGATCAGCTCGTTCTTCAGGTTGCTGATCTTGGCGCTGAAGGACTTCGGCGGGTACCGCTTGGGGTCGAGGCCCAGGTCGCGGCAGACCAGCGCCATGAGCCGCTTGGAGTCGGCGGCGTCGTAGATCGAGAACGACGACGTGAAGCCGAGCTTCTTGCTCTCTCGGCGCAGGATGCGCACGCACGCGCTGTGGAACGTCATCACCCACATCGCGTTCGCGCGCGGGCCGACGAGCTGCTCCACGCGCTCCTTCATCTCGCCCGCGGCCTTGTTGGTGAAGGTGATCGCGAGGATCTGACCGGGGTGGACGTGCCGCGCGGCGAGCAGATGGGCGATGCGGTGGGTGAGCACGCGCGTCTTGCCGGAGCCGGCGCCGGCCACGATGAGCAGCGGGGCGCCCGCGTGGGTGACGGCCGCACGCTGGTTGTCGTTCAGCCCCTCCAGGAGCGCCGCCGCGTCCAGGACCGGGCGGGGGGCGCCGTCGCGGTAGTGGGCGTCCCGGTCCGGTGGCAGGTCGAACTTCCCGCCGAACAGATCGTCCGGAACCGATTCCGGTCCGTGATCGTTCTCGGGCGGCGGCGGGGGCTCCTCCTCGGGGGCGCGGGGGCCCTGGAGGTCCGCCAGGAAGCTGTCGTCAAAGAGGCTGCTCATCGCTCTACGAGTCTAGGGGTCGCCACCGACAACCGGCCGCCGTCCCCGGAATCTCCCGCCATCACTCCCGGCCGGGCGTCGCCTTCACCCTGCGGAAGAGGGCCGTCACGATCCGTGGACGGTCGCGGGCGATACGCGCGGACCTGGCGCGATGTCACGAAAATGTATCGGGCATATCACCCATCATCCTTCACACGGAGCACACGAGTTGGCTACCGTGCCGCTCAGGCCGCAGGATCCCCGCCGGCGAACGACGCCGGGCCACGCGGCCTCCGCCCAGTCCGGCGCGCCCGCTCGCGCGGCCCGGAACCGGGGACCCACCGAAGTCCAGGGGTGAATCGGCCCGACCCCCGCCGGGAACAGGCCGTCGGGCAACCCTTCCGGTCGCCACCGCCCGAACCCTCCCCAGAGCCTGGACGGCCTGGGAGGGACCCCACCGCCGCCCCGGTGAGCGGAGCACTGGAAGGAGTCGCCTCCCTTGGCGTCGCAGCACCGCAAGCCGCGCTCCGCGGGCCCGCGCGTGGCAGGCATCCGCACGCCCGCCATCGCCACCGCCGCCCTCACGTCCGTGGCTCTGCTCTCCCAGACGGCGAACGCCGCTCCGTCGGACGACGGCAAGCCGAGCCTGGAGGAGGTCGAGAAGAAGGTCGACGACCTCTACCGCCAGGCGGAGTCGGCGACCGAGAAGTACAACGCCGCCAAGGAGAAGACGACCAAGCAGCGCAAGCGCGTCGACTCCCTCCTCGACGACGTCGCCCAGCGCACCCAGAAGCTCAACGAGGCGCGCGAGGAGCTGGGCTCCTACGCGGCGGCCCAGTACCGCACGGGCGCGTCCGCGCCCGACACGGCGACGTTCCTGCTCGCGGACACCCCGCAGGACTACTTCGACCAGAACCAGCTGATGAGCCGGGTCACCGACCGCCAGAAGGGCGCGGTCGACGACTACGTCACCGAGCAGTCCGCGACGATGCGCAAGCGCCAGGAGGCCGCCGAGAGCCTCGCCTCGCTCACCGACACGCAGAGCGACCTCAGGACCGCCAAGGCGACCGTCCAGAAGAAGCTCGGCGACGCGCGCAAGCTGCTGTCCCGGCTGACGGCACAGGAGAAGGCGCGTCTCGCGGCGATCGAGAAGCAGCGGCAGGAGAAGGCCGCGCGTCAGGCGGCCGAGCTCGCCCGGGCCCAGGCGGCCGCACAGGCCGCGACGCCGCAGGAAAGCGGCGGCCCCTCGGACACGGGCGCCGGATCGTCGTCCCCCTCCGCACCTGCCTCCCCCAGCGACCCGTCGTACGACGCCAAGGCCGAGAAGGCGCTCGCCTTCGCCCGCGCGCAGATCGGCAAGCCGTACGTCTGGGGCGCCGTGGGCCCCGGCTCCTACGACTGCTCCGGGCTCACCCAGGCCGCCTGGAAGGCCGCCGGCGTCACGCTCCCGCGCACCACGTACGACCAGGTGAACGCCGGCACCACGGTCTCCCTCACCGACGCCCGCCCCGGTGACCTGGTCTTCTTCTACGACGACATCAGTCACGTCGGCGTCTACATCGGCAACGGCATGATGATCCACGCTCCGAAGCCGGGGGCCTACGTCCGTGAGGAGTCGATCTACTACGACGGCGAGTCCGGCATCCACAGCGTGGTACGCCCGGCCTGAGATCCCGCGCGGGGCCGGCGCGTCCCGGCTCTACTGCGCCGCCCTGCCCCTGTTCGATCTGCAGCAGGTGGCGGAGGGCGCCGGGGACCAGTGGGTGGCGGGCGGCGCGCTCGCCGTCTCGGCGCTCGCGGGAGCGGAACTCCTCACAGCCGAAGCCGGCGGTCTGCACCTGTGGAACGACGACGCCGGAGTCCTGCGCTCGCTGACCCTGGCGCTGATGGTGCTCGACCTGGCCTGGTACGCCGTCCTGCTGGCCGCCGAGGTGCGGTGGCCGCGGCCGCGCTACGACGTCCGCCGCTGGGCGACGGCGTTCCCGATGGGCATGACGGCGGCGGCCGCCCTGTCCGTGGCAGACGCCGCGGACGTCCCGTGGCTGAAGGGGCCGGGCGAGGTGCTGCTCTGGGTCGCGGTGGCGGCATGGCTGGCCGTCGCCGCGGCGGCCGCGGCCCGCGGCGGTGCGGCGCTCAGGTCCAGAGCTCCGCGATGAGGACGTTCGCCACGTTCGTCGGCCTGACTGGGGCTTGACCGCGGCGCGGGTCGGGGCCTGGCTGAGGCGCGGGTCGAGGTTCGGGCGAGGCGCGGGTCGGGGGCCGGGGCGAGGCAGGGACGCCGGTCAGCCCGCGGTGACCGGCCGGCCCTACGCCGTGCATATATGCGCCATAGCACTCTGTCACCAGGTCGTGTCCCCGAATCGCCTCTTCGGTCAGCACGCCATGTGAACCCGGCGCGCCGGGTTCGGCGAGTCGAACACATACGGTCAGCGGCAGTCCTCTCGCGTCACTTGCGCACATCCCGTTACCAGGCCGACACCTTCGGGCCTAGCGTCCTTCCCCAGGTGACCGGCTCCCCACCGCCGCCCGGGCCAGGGGCGGCAGTCGGCCACCACCGCCGAGAGGTCCGACGGCGTCCCGCTCCCCTGGGCAGGGCGTCACCGGGCACGTCGACCGCTGCGGGGCCGTCCGTCCGCTCCCCCGACGGCTCCGCGGTTCGACCGAGGCGGTCGTACGAAAGGACGTGCAGTCCCACGTGGCAGCGCACCGCAAGCCCCGACAGCGCTCGCTCGGCGGCCATACGGCCCGTACCGCGTTCACGCTCGCTCTCGCGGGCGTCGCGACGACGACGGCCTTCGACGGGACCGGGCAGGCCCAGCCGAACCTGACTCCGGCCGAGGTCAGGGCGAAGGTGGCCAAGCTGTACCAGGAGGCGGAGGACGCCACCGAGAAGTACAACGGCGCGCAGGAGAAGGCGACCGCGGCCGAGCAGCGGCTGGCGACGATGCGGGACGAGGCGGCGCGCAAGGAGGAGAAGCTCAACACGACGCGCGACGC
The DNA here is from genome assembly GCF_014649655.1 of Streptomyces humidus. Classification (GTDB taxonomy): domain Bacteria; phylum Actinomycetota; class Actinomycetes; order Streptomycetales; family Streptomycetaceae; genus Streptomyces; species Streptomyces humidus. The sequence goes on from NZ_BMTL01000016.1 coordinate 42,009, forward strand.
GCTGGGTTCGATGGCCGCGGCGCAGTACCGGAGCAGCGGGCTCGACCCGGCCGTGCAACTGGCGCTCTCCGACGACCCCGACCAGTACCTCGACGGCGCCGCCTTCGCCGAACGGGCCGGCGACCGCCAGTCGGCCGCTGTCGCCCGGGTGCGCGGACAGCTGCGCGAGATCGAGCAGCTGCGCGGCGCCGCGCGCCTCGAACTCACCTCGCTCAAGGCCCGTCAGGCGGAGCTCAGGAAGCAGAAGACCGCGATCACCGCCAAACTGGACGCCGCACGAAGGCTGTTGTCCCGGCTGACGCCGCCCGAGCGGGCCGGGATCGGCGAGGAGGGCGGCGGCACGGGCCTCGGCGCCGCGCGCGCCTCACGTGCCTCGACGAGTGGACGCGCCGGCCTTCCCGCGCCCGGCTCCGCCACCGCCGAGGCCCCCAACTCCCGGGCTGCGGCAGCCGTCGCCTATGCCTACTCCAAGCTCGGCAGCCCGTATGTGTGGGGCGCGACCGGGCCGAACGCCTTCGACTGCTCGGGGCTGGTCCTCGCCTCCTACCGCTCCGCCGGTGTCTCCCTGCCCCGCACCACGTACTCCCAGATCGGTGCGGGACAACGCGTCTCCCGCTCCGAACTTCGCCCCGGCGACCTGGTGTTCTTCTACTCCGGCATCAGCCACGTCGGCCTCTACATCGGCAACGGCCAGATGATCCACGCCCCGAACCCGTCGGCCCCGGTCCGCGTGGCCCCGATCGACCAGATGCCGTTCGCGGGGGCTACGCGGGTGGTGTGACAGCCCTCCTGCCCCTGCCCGCCCCTCTCGTCCCTCCCCGCACCGGACACTCCTCCGTACACGCCGTCCGCCCTCATGGATGTTCCGGGGTCACACCAGGCGTCGCGCCGTCGCCCAGCGGGTCAGTTCGTGACGGTTGGACAGCTGGAGCTTGCGCAGCACCGCCGAGACATGCGACTCGACCGTCTTGACGGAGATATAGAGCTGCTTGGCGATCTCCTTGTAGGCATAGCCGCGGGCGATGAGCCGCAGCACTTCGCGCTCGCGCTGGGTGAGGCGGTCGAGGTCCTCGTCGACGGGCGGGGCGTCGGTGGAGGCGAAGGCGTCGAGGACGAACCCGGCGAGGCGCGGCGAGAAGACCGCGTCGCCCTCCTGCACCCGGAAGATCGATCTGACCAGGTCGGTCCCCGTGATCGTCTTGGTGACATAGCCGCGGGCGCCGCCGCGGATCACCCCGATCACGTCCTCCGCCGCGTCCGACACAGACAGGGCGAGGAAGCGCACGGGCTGCTCGGCGTCGGCCATCAGCGGGGCGCAGCGGCGCAGCACCTCGACGCCGCCGCCGCCCGGCAGGTGGACGTCGAGGAGCACCACCTCGGGTCGGGTCGCGGTGATGACGGTGACCGCCTGGTCGACGTCCGCGGCCTCGCCGACGACTTCGACGCCGGTCTGCTCGGTCTGGCCGATCTCGGCCTGCACGCCCGTGCGGAACATGCGGTGGTCGTCGACGAGGACCACACGTACCCGGCGTCCGCCTGTGCCGTCGTCCGACGTGGTCGTCGGCTCTGCGGCCTCCGCCGCTCCCGTCGTGCCGTTCGTGCCGGTCGGGTCGCTCATGACGTCTTCTCCGCCCTCTCCATCTCCAGCTCGATCTCGGTGCCGCCGTCCGGGACCGCCCGCAGCCGCGCCGTGCCGCCGTGGCGCTCCATGCGGCCGATGATCGATTCTCTGACTCCCATACGGTCGGCGGGTATCGAGTCGAGGTCGAAGCCGGGGCCGCGGTCGCGGACGGACACGAAGACCGTCCTGCCCTCGACTTCGGCGTAGACCTGCACGGCGCCGCCGTCGCCACCGTACTTGGCCGCGTTCACCATCGCCTCGCGCGCGGCCTGCATCTGTGCCGCGACCCGGTCGTCGAGCGGGCAGTCGCCCACCACCACGACCTCGATGGGCACACCGTGCTTGTCCTCCACCTCGGCGGCGTTGCGGCGCACCGCGTCGGCGACCGTGGTCGGTTCGTCGGCCTCCTCCTTGCCGGTGCCCTCGGGTTTGTAGAGCCAGGTGCGCAGGTCGCGCTCCTGGGCGCGGGCCAGGCGGCGTACCTCGCCGACGTTCTCCGCGTTGCGCTGGATCAGGGTCAGGGTGTGCAGCACCGAGTCGTGGACGTGGGCCGCGACCTCCGCCCGCTCCTGGGCGCGGATACGCATGAGGCGTTCCTCGGAGAGGTCCTGGGTCATACGGACCAGATAGGGGCCGGCGAGGAGCGTGATGCCGACGATCACGGCAAGAGCAGCCTGCAGGACGGAGCCGAGGTGGGTTGTTGAGCCCTGAAGGACGAAGGTGCCGGAGACGCCGGCCGTGACCAGCAGGACGCCCGCGCCCGCGCGCAGGAGCGTGAGCGTGCGACGCCTGCGGCCGACCTCGACCCAGCGGGCCCGGCGCGCGTTGTCCGCCTGGCGCCAGACGAGGGCGACGCCGGCGCCGACGAGGACCGCGGGCACGAGGTAGGCCTTGGCGCCACTGCCCAGATTCACGTTGGTCACGAAGACCGTGGCGACCACGACCATGAGGAGCAGAGCGACGATCTGCCCCTTGTCGGGCTTGCGCGCGACGAGTCTGCGGCGGCCGTCGGGCGCGGTCTCGGTGGCGACGAGCCCCGGCGGCTTCTGGTCTCCGACGCCGCCGACTCCGAGCGGCACGAAAAACCAGAAGGCGGCGTAGAGCAGGGCGCCGAGGCCGTCAGCCATGAACAGGCCGGCGAAGACGAGCCGTACCCAGACGACGGGCAGGCCGAGATGCCCGGCGAGCCCCCGCGCCACACCACCCAGCCAGCGTCCGTCGCTGCTGCGGTAGAGCTTGCGCGGCGGCCGCGGTTCGACGAGTGGCGCTGCTGCGGCTTCCGGCATGCCAACGATGGTCACACGGGCCGCAGGCCCGGGCATCAGGGTTCGTCCCCGAGACGCCCCTGATCTTCGGAGCGGCCGCACGTCGAACGCGTCCCCGGTCGCGGATCAGGGCCGATATCAGGGTCCGACCAGGGTTGTTCCGGCTGCCACGAGGCCGGTCCGACCGCCACCATGGAGTCATGACAGATCACCAGCACGCCGCGGACGCCGTGCACGACGGGGGCGCCGCGCCCGACGCGGCCGCCCCGTCCTCCGGCGCCTCCCGCGCCGCCGGTGACCAGCCTCGCGCCCACGGACAGCACGGACAGCGGGGGGCCCGTGAAGAACACGGTCTGACAGCGGCCGAGGCGGCCGCCGCAGAAGCGACGGCCGCTGCCGCTGCGGCGGACACGGGGGCCGACGCCGGACGGGGCGCCGGCGGCGCGAAGGCTCCCGGACTCCCGTCGAGGTTCCGGCGGGACCGCGAGCAGAAGATGCTCGCGGGCGTGTGCGCGGGCCTCGGGCGGCAGTGCGACATGGACCCGGTGATCTTCCGGATCACCCTCGCCGTGCTCTCCGCGACCGGCGGCATCGGCCTCATCTTCTACGGTTTCGCCTGGCTCTTCGTTCCCTACGCCGACGACGGGGAGAACGAGGTGCGCAAGCTCCTGACCGGCCGGGTCGACGGCCAGGCGCTCACGGCCGTGCTGTTCGCGCTGGTCGGCTGCGGGGTGTTCCTGTCGATGCTGAGAAACGGCAGCGTGCTCACCTTCGCCGTCGTCGTCTCCCTTCTCCTGGCGGGCGCGGGGTACTGGTCGCGGCACCGGGACTCCGCCGACCCCGACCCCCTGGCCGTGCAGGCGGTGGCCGACGCCCCGCCGGAGGCCCAGGCTCCGCCCGTGCCCGCCGCCTACCCGTCCTGGTGGCGCGACCCCATAGTCAAGGACGGCACCCACGACGGCGGCACCGGCTACCTGTGGGGCCCCTCGGGCTCCCGCGGCCGGGACTTCATGGCGGACGTCGACGTCGAGCTCACCGGTCACCGCCGCCACGAGGACATACGCACCCCCCGCGAGCCGTACGCCGGGCCGTCGGGCCCGCGGTGGATCGGCGGCTGGCTGTTCCTGCTCGCCCTGCTTACAGGCGGACTGGTCACCAGGCTCACCTGGCACGGGCATCCACTCGGCGCCAGCCTCCAGGCGGGCCTGGCGGCCGCGCTCATCGTGCTCGGCGCGGGCATCGCGGTCAGCTCGTTCCTGGGGCGTACGGGCGCGGGGTCGGTGTTCCTGGCGATCGTCACGGCGGGTCTGCTCGCCGGCACGGTCGTACTGCCGAGGAACATCGGCACGCACTGGACCGACACGACCTGGCGGCCCACGACGGCGGCGGAGGTGCGGGCGGACTACGAACTGGGCACGGGCAAGGGCACTCTGGACCTGTCCCGGCTGGATCTGGCCAAGGGGCAGACGGTCAGCGCCGACGCCGAGGTGGGAGCGGGCCGGCTGCGGGTGCTCCTCCCGCCCGACGTGACCGTGAGGATGAGGATCGACGTGGGGCTGGGCGACGTCCAGCTGCCGGGCGACGACAAGAAGGACGTGGACGTGCAGCCGGGCAGGCACAAGGAGGTCACGCTGCGACCCGCCTCGGGGCAGGCGGACGCGGGGACCATCGATCTGGACCTTCGGGTCGGAGTGGGACAGGCGGAGGTGGCCCGTGCTGCGTCATGAGTTCCGGCCCGGGAGGCTGGTCGCCGGCGCCTCCTTCGTCCTCGCGGGCGTCGTCTTCGCGGGCGACGCGGGCGGTCTGTGGGAGGCGCCGTGGTTCCTGATGATCCCGGTCGTCATGGCCGGCCTCTGTCTGGCGGGGGTGACGGGCGCGGTGGCCCGGGGCGTGCGCAGACGGCGGGGCCCGTCCGGCCGAACCGCTCCGGCCGGGACCGGCACCCCCACGCCCCCATGACCGGCCGGACCGGCATCCCTCACGTCCCCATGCCCGGCCGAGCCGGCACCCCTGACACCTACATGACCGTCCGGCCTGGCGTCCGGCCCAGGCGCTCAGCCAGCCGCTCAGCCAGGGCGCTCAGCCAGGGCGCTCAGGCCTGCGGCTCAGCCCAGGCTTCCCGCGCGCCGCTGGCGTCGCCTGGAATGCCAGGCGGCGTCCAGGGAGAGGACCGGGGCGCCCGCGAGGACGAAGGGCAGCCAGGCCATCAGGTAGGGGAGGTCGTTGCCCAGGTAGTACGGATCCGACGCCCAGCTCACCGTCAGCCACAGGCTGAGCGAGATCAGCGCGCCGCCCAGCGCGGCGAGCCGGGTGAGGACGCCCAGCAGGACGCCTATGCCGACGGCCAGTTCGCCGAAGGCCATGGCGTAACCGAAACCGACGGGGCTCTTCAGGGCCAGGTCGACCATGGCGGGAATGGCCGAGGAGTCACGGACGGCACGCATGGTCTCGCCGATCGAGCCGGCGCCGCTCGCCTTCAGGAAGGCGGGGTCGGTGAGCTTGTCGAGGCCGGCATAGACGAACGTGACGCCGAGGAAGATCCGCAGGGGGAGGAGCGCGTAACGGGCGGCGGTGTCCCGCCAGCCGCGGCCGCCGCCGTCGAGATAGGGGGGATAGGTGTCCGTCCGCATGCTGTGAGTCATCGCCCGTAGCCGCCTCTCGCCCGGAGTGGTGGGACCCCTCGACAGACCATACGTACGGCATGGGGGGTGTGCTCAAGGGGTTGCACGGGCTCGGCACCGCACCGGTTCACGGGCGCCTGGCGACGCGGCGCGGGCGGCGTCAGTCGGTGACGTCGATCGTGTACCGGTTCGTCTCCACTCCGGCCGCGGTGACGACCTGGACCTCCAGCCGCCCGGGTTCCACGTCCGCCGGCACGGGCACGGTGAGGACGTCGTCGCCGGGGTTGCTGAAACCGCCCGTGACGGGGACCAGCGGGACGTGCACATGGACCGGACCGATGCGGACGACCATGCGGGAGAGACGGTCGGCGGTCTGGGCGCCGGGCGGGACGAATCCGGCGCCGCGGATCTCGATGTCGTCACCCGTGCGGATCGGGGCGTCGAGGTCGCCGGCCTCGCGGGAACGGACGACGGAGAGGATGACGGGCCGGCCGCCCTCGGCGTACTTGCCGGCCAGGTAGGTCGCGGCCGAGACGAGGACGACGACCGCCAGGCCCCAGGGCAGGTCGGGCAGTTGGTCGGGGCGGCGGCCGAGCCGCACCGCGGCGAAGGCCAGGGCGACGGCGCAGATCACGGCGTACTGGATGTCGGCGAAGGCGCCGCGGCCGGCGTCGTCGGTGAGCAGGTCGGCCGCACGGGGGCGGTGGGCGCGGACCTTCTGCAGCCGCTGGCCGAGGACGCGCAGACCGACCACGCGGCGCACCAGCACGGCGATCCCGCAGACCACGGCGAGAACGGTCACCGTGCCAGCGCCACGGGCGAGGTCGAGTCCGGCGATCAGCGCGTCGCGCTCGGCGTGGCCCGACGCGGCGGCGAGCCGGCCCACCAGGACCAGCACCGCGTAGGCCACGAACAGGACCCAGGCGGCGGCGACCGCGCGGGAGGTGGAGAGGCGGTTGTCCTCGCCGATCACCGGCGCCAGCGCCCCGCCGCGCGCCCGGTGGAACCAGGAGGCGGCGGTCAGCGCGCCGGCGACGACCAGCGCGGCGAGGAGTCCGGCGGTGCGGGCGGCCGTCCAGCCCGCGCCGACGGCGGTCAGGGACTGCGCCAGCAGCAGCGCGACGACCACTGCCCACACGGTGACCGCCGTGCGCAGCCACAGGCGGCCGAGCCAGGCCTCTCCCTCGGCGCGGCCGCGTTCGGCGACGAGTTCCGCGGACTGCGTCAGTTCCTCGGAGACCCACTGGCGGGACGCGGAGACCGAGTGGGCGACGGCGGCAGGCAGGCCCTGTCCGGCGGCGAACTCGTCCCGTTTCACCAGGAACGCCGCGACCGCGCGCCGGTGTCCCTCGCGTGCCCCGTGGGGGCAGTCCCCGCAGGCGCAGCCGCCTTCGTGCGAGCCCGCCCCCGGACCCGGACTCGCGCCCTGTCTCGCGTCCTGCACCGCCACGTCCGACGCCCTGCCTTCCCCACGACCCGATCGGATGGCTGCCTCGGAGAGCCCGCTGAAGACTCCGGTCGCCACCCTGTGAACAACTCCCCTGCGATATCAGCGAATTGTGCCCTACGACACACCCGGCGTGTCCGGCAGGTCTGGTCGGGGCGGGTGAAGCCGGGAAGGCCGTGTTGACCCGGCTGCCAGAATTTCCCCATGGCCGAGATCATCCAGCGTCACGGGACCTGGGCCTTCGACGGCACGACGGTCAGGATCACGCCGGGACTGCATCGCTCCGTGCCGCTGTTCCGGCAGACGTACGGGGAGATCGCCGTGCCGCTGGAGGCGGTCGCCGGGATCGTCTACGAGCCCGAGCGCAGGCGCGGGCGCCTGCGGATACGGCTGCGCGAGGGGGCCGACCCGCTGCTCCAGGCGACCGGCGGGCGGCTGCCCGACGCGGCCGATCCCTACCGGCTCACCGTGGACACGGACCGCTCGGGGATCGCCGAGTACCTCGCCGAGGAGATCCGGCACGCGCTGCTGCTGGAGCGGATCACGGACGAGCCGACCTCGGCGTATCTTCTGCCGGGTCCGCCGGTGCCGGTGTCGGTGCGGTCCTCCGACGGCATCGTCTCCTTCGACGGCGTCCAGGTGCGGATCGACTGGGCGGACACCTCGGACCGGGTGAAGCGGGCGACCGGGCCCCGCGTGCTCGACGTCGGCGACCTGGTGCGGGTGGAGTGGCTGCCCAACTCCGGTGTGGACGACGGCTTCCTGCGCTTCGTGACCCGCGAGACGATGTCCTCGAAGCTGTCGGCCGAGAAGGACCCGTACGCCTTGGACCTGTGGGGCAACGTGCACCGCGATCTGCTGACGGCGCTGGTGGCGACGGCCGTCACCGCACGCCTCCCGCACCCCCGGGCCCGCGCGCGTCCCTCGGCACACGCGGCCCGCCCACACCCCTCGGCCCCCGGGTGTCCCTCGACCCCCGGGCCTTGGGCACACGCGGCCCGGGCACGTCCCTCGGCCCACGCGCGCCCAAAGCCCGGGAACGAAGCGGAGCGGGCGGACCGGGGCGCGGTCCGGGGACGGCGACTCACGGCGTCCGGCCCGCCTCCGACCCAAGCCCAGACCCCAATCCAGGCCCCGACCCCAGCCCAGACCGCTGCCCCGACCCCAACACCTGCCCCTGCCCCTGCCCCTGCCCCTGCCGATCATCACGACGTGCTGCTGCGCCGGCTGCGCGAGCTGGGCCGGCTGCATCGGGACGGGGTGCTGACCGACGAGGAGTTCGCGAGGACGAAGGCCGTCGTGCTGCGCGGCTTCTGACCGGGCTGCGGCTTCTGACGGGCTGGGCGGCTTCTGACCGGGCGCCGGGGGTGTGGTCGGCTCAGCTCAGCAGGTCCGGCTCACTGCGGCTGACGTCCTGCCACAGGGGCTGGTAGTTGATCCACGCCACCAGGTCGCCGCCGAGCTGCTCCCGGGTCGCGACCGCCGCCCGGTGGTCGATCAGCACGGGCCTGCCCGCTGCCCGCGCGGTCAGCTGGACCTGGCTGGAGCGTTCCATGGAGACGAACCACCAGGCGGCCGCGTCGACGGAGTCGCCCACCGTCAGCAGCCCGTGGTTGCGCAGCACGAGCGCCTTGCGGGAGCCGAGCGCGGTCGCGATGCGCCGCCCCTCCTCCGCGTCGACGGCCACGCCGGTGTAGGCGTCGTAGAGGGCGTGGTCCTCGTAGAACGCGCAGCTCTCCTGGGTGAGCGGGTCGAGCAGCTCGCCGAGCGCGGCGAGGGCGCGGCCGTGGACGGAGTGGCAGTGGGCCACGGCGACGACGTCGGGGCGCGCGGCGTGCACCTGGGCGTGCACCGTGAAGGCGGCCTGGTTGACGTGGTAGCGGCCCTCGACGACCTGCCCGTCGGCGTTGGCCAGGACCAGATCGCTGACGGTGACGTGCTTGAAGGACATGCCGAACGGGTTGACCCAGAAGCAGTCGCTGTATTCGGGGTCGCGGGCGGTGATGTGCCCCGAGACGCCGTCCTCGAAGCCGAGCCGTCCGAAGATCCGCACCGCGCCGGCCAGCCGTTCCTTTCGGTGCCGACGCTCGTCCTCCACCGATTCGTGCATCGGCGGCATCGCGAACTGCAGCCGGTCGGTGGGCAGCGGAGCAGGCGGCGTGGGCTGGTGCATCGGTCCTCCAGCACTGGGTTGCTTCACGACGCGGAAGTTACCGTCGGTCAGCGCAAAAGGGCAGAGCCGTTATGTAAAGATGACGATTTCCGTCACGTTCGGAGCACGTCTTGAGCATCGCCGCCCGCCACGTCACCGCCCTCATGCGTCAGATCGCCATGCGTGACGCCATCGAGCTGGTCCACCCCTTCGCGGAGTTCCAGACGCTCGGCGCGCTGGCCTACATAGCCGAGTGCTACGGCTTCCGGTACTCGAACGTGCGTCTCGTCGGCAAGCACCGGATCCTCCACGTCCAACTGGTCCGCGACCTCGACCCGGCGGCGCGGCAGCGGGCCGCGGCGAACGTGGCCGCGTTCCCCGACCCGGGGCCGGACCGGCCGGTGCCGGGCATGTACCTGGGTTCGCTCACACCGGTCCCCGAGGCCCGGGCGGACGTCGACCTGATCACCGCGCTCATCCGCTACGACGCCTTCGGAGCGGCCGCCAACCGCAGACAGCTGCAGTTCGTCGGATGGGGCTCGGGGGCGCTGTTCCTGCTGATGGCCGCGCTGACCGGCGTGTACGCGGTGCTGCTCCCGCTCGCCGTGCTGATGCCGGCGTTCGTGCTGGGCGCTCTGCGGGTGAACCGGATGCGACGCGCGAAGCTGGCCCGACAGCTCGCGGCGGCCGGCTGCACGCCGGTGCGGGACGGGGCAGGGGTGGAACGGTACGTCCGGCCGGCGCCGACGCCCTACGGAACCCCGTACGGCACACCTCAGGGATTCTGAAGGCGTCGGCGGGCGGAACACCGACACAAGATGTCCGGTATCGGGGTCACACTCGCTGTATGACACCGAGTCGTCGCGCCCCGGAGAACTGGGCCGATTTCGCCGAGGCGGAGCCCGAGTTCGCGAAGACCGTCGAGGACCGCTTCGGCGCGTTCACCCACCACGTCCTGGCGACCCTGCGCAAGGACGGCTCCCCGCGCACCTGCGGCATCGAGGTCCGTTTCCTCGCCGGCGAGCTGTGGTTGGGCATGATGCCGGACTCGCTCAAGGCCCTCGACCTGCGCCGGGACCCCCGCTTCTGCCTCCAGGCCAACCCGGGCGAGGGCACCGGGATGGGCGGGGGCGACGTACGGATCGCGGGGCGGGCGCTCGAGGTGGCGGACGGCGCGGCGAAGGCCGCGTACGTGGCAGAGGTGGAACCGCCTCAGCCGTTCCACCTCTTCCGCACCGAGCTGACGGAGGTCGTACGGACCTACGTCGAGGACGACACGTATCTGGTCACCCGGGTCTGGCGGCCCGGAGCGCCGGTGCGGACCCTCAGACGCACCTGAGCCCTCCCGCCGGACGCACCTGAAACCCTCCCGCCCGACGCACCCGACCCCTCCCTTCCGGAAGGGATCACTCCCACTCGATGGTGCCCGGCGGCTTCGAGGTCACGTCGACGACGACGCGGTTGACGTCGCGGACCTCGTTGGTGATCCGGGTGGAGATCTTCGCCAGGACGTCGTACGGCAGCCGCGACCAGTCGGCGGTCATGGCGTCCTCGGAGGAGACGGGGCGCAGCACGATCGGGTGGCCGTAGGTGCGGCCGTCGCCCTGGACGCCGACGCTGCGGACGTCCGCGAGGAGGACCACCGGGCACTGCCAGATCTCCCGGTCGAGGCCGGCGGCCGTCAGCTCCTCGCGAGCGATGGCGTCGGCGTCGCGCAGCAGGTCCAGGCGCTCCTTGGTGACCTCGCCGACGATGCGGATGCCGAGGCCGGGGCCGGGGAACGGCTGGCGCTGGACGATCTCCTCCGGCAGGCCGAGCTCCTGGCCGACCATGCGGACCTCGTCCTTGAACAGCTTGCGCAGCGGTTCGATCAGCTGGAACTCGAGGTCCTCGGGCAGGCCGCCGACGTTGTGGTGCGACTTGATGTTCGCCGTGCCGGTGCCGCCGCCGGACTCGACGACGTCCGGGTAGAGCGTGCCCTGGACCAGGAAGGCGACCTCGGGGCCGTCGTCGGCGATGATCTCCGCCTGTGCCTGCTCGAAGACGCGGATGAACTCGCGACCGATGATCTTCCGCTTCTCCTCGGGGTCCGAGACGCCCTTGAGCGCGGTGAGGAAGCGCTCCTCGGCGTCCACGACCTTCAGCTGGACACCGGTCGCGGCGACGAAGTCCTTCTCGACCTGCTCGGTCTCACCCTTGCGCATCAGACCATGGTCGACGTACACGCAGGTCAGCTGGGATCCGATGGCCTTCTGGACGAGGGCTGCGGCGACCGCCGAGTCCACGCCGCCGGACAGGCCGCAGATGGCGCGCTTGTCGCCGACCTGCTCACGGATGGCCGCGACCTGCTCCTCGATGACGTTGCCGGTGGTCCAGTCCGGGCTCAGGCCCGCGCCTCGGTACAGGAAGTGCTCCAGGACCTGCTGGCCGTGCGTGGAGTGCATGACCTCGGGGTGGTACTGGACGCCGTACAGCTTCTTCTCGTCGTTCTCGAAGGCGGCGACCGGGACGACGTCCGTGGAGGCGCTGACGACGAAGCCCTCGGGGGCGGCGGAGCAGGCGTCGCCGTGCGACATCCAGACGGCCTGCTCGGCCGGGGTGCCCTCGAAGAGGGTCGAGGAGGCGCGGGAGACGTGCAGGTCGGTGCGGCCGTACTCGCGGGCGCCGGTGTTGTCGACCGTGCCGCCGAGGCTCTGCGCCATCAGCTGGAAGCCGTAGCACATGCCGAAGACGGGAACGCCGGCTTCGAAGATCTCGCGGTCGAGGCGGGGGGCGCCCTCCGCGTAGACGGACGAGGGGCCGCCGGAGAGGATGATCGCCGCCGGGTTCTTGGCGAGCATCTCCTGGACGGGCATGGTGCTCGGCACGATCTCGCTGTAGACCCGCGCCTCGCGGACTCGACGGGCGATGAGCTGGGCGTACTGCGCGCCGAAGTCGACGACCAGGACGGTGTCGGGGGCGGCGGCAGCGGGAGTCGCTGTGGACACGGGGGCCTTCCGGCGGTTCGGGCGGGGTCTCTGTGCTGGCCAATTCTACCGAGAGCGGACGTGGCGCCGTCCCGGCTCCGGAGCCGGCCCCGCGTCTCAGGATGCGAACCGGCTTGGACCGTGCCCGGCGCGCCTGCATACTGGCCGCATGCTTTCGCACGCGACCTTCGTCTTTACCTATGGCATCCGGCCCGCCGGCTGCCATGGTCGTGTTGCTTGAGCTGCTGACAAGCGACTTTCCAGGCGCCCCGGGCCGACAAGGCCCGGGGCGCCTGTCGTTTTCCTCCCGGGTCCTGTCGCAACCGAGGCGGCGCACACCCCTACAGGAGCCCCCATGACCGCCATCGACGTGACCGGCGCCCGTACCTCCGAGGCCGCCGACGTGATCACCGGCGCCCGTGAGCGCATCGACGCGCTCGACGACCGGATCATCGGCCTGATCCAGGAACGGATGGCCGTCTCGGCCGTCGTCCAGGAGGCGCGGATCACCTCCGGCGGCCGGCGGGTGAACCTCTCGCGCGAGCTGGAGATCCTCGCCCACTACCGGGACGCGCTGGGCCGGCCCGGCACGGCCCTGGCGATGACGCTGCTCGAACTGTGCCGGGGACGCGTGTGACGTCGGGCGTCAGTTCGGCCGCCGTCTCACCCGTACGGCGCGTGACCGGCGCCCCTGCCGCGTCGTTGGTTCCGGTGTCCGCTCCAGCCAGGGGCGGATCCGGAAGAACCACGCGTGGCTCGCTGGGGCGATGAGACGAACGGATCGTGCCGTGCGTCGTGGGACCTCGCTCCGAAAGGGACCGGACGGCAGGGGACAGCAGCCCGGTCACCTAGAGAACGGTCGGTCTCGGGGACGCCCGGGACCGACCGGCGGAAAACGCAGAAATGCACAAGGGCCGGGTCAAACGGTTGCGGGGGCCGTGTTCATCCAGCACGATGCGTAGAAAGTCCCCGAACGACCTCAAGTCCTTCTTCGGGCGACGACGCCCCCGCGCGCGTCCCCTTCCTTCACCACCAGAGGTCCGGACCAGCGGCGCAACCCCCCGGCGCCGCTCCCAGGCACCGGCGCTGCCCTGACGCCGGTGCTGACGATAAAGAAGGGCCCCGCGGATCCGTCCCGCGGGGCCCTTCGTCATGTCCGGGGCCGCTCCGCCCCGAGCCGGCGACCAGGTGTGACGCGGGCCACATAAAGATCCTGTGAGGCGGTACAACTGTTCCCCCCGGTCGCCGGTCACACCTTGCGAAACCGGGCCCACTCCCACCCCCATGCGGAAGGCCTCTCCACACCGATACGCCGAGGTCTTCATGAAGCTTCGCCGCACGGTGGTCGCCATGGCCGCGACCGCCGTCATCGCACCGCTCACCCTGCTGTCCGCGCCCGCCGCCTTCGCGGAGAGCGACGAGACGGCCTCGGCGACAGCGTCCGCGACGGAGAGCACCACATCCAGCCCTTCGACGTCGGAGGAGGGCCAGAGCGCCTCCGGCACGCCGACGGGCGCCGGCTCGGCCTCCTCGTCGTCCGGCTCTTCCGACACGGACGCCCTGCAGGCGTCCGGCTCGCCGACCGGCAGCCCGAGCGGCTCCGCCTCCTCGTCCGCCTCGGGGACGTCCACCGCGAGCCCGTCGGCGAGCGGGAGCGAAGACCCGTTCGACCCGTACCAGGACTGCAAGTCCTTCGACCTGGACGAGAAGCTCACGGCCGAGATCAAGGGGCTGCCGAGCAAGATCGTCGCCGGTTCGGGCTGGCACGACTTCGAGTTCGTCGTCGACAACGACTCCGACCAGGACCTGAAGAACGTGTACATCGACGCGTTCATGGAGTACGGCGACGAGACCGACACCCTGCTGTCCGAGGGCCTCGCCGTCATCCAGGTCAAGGAAGACGGCAAGTGGACCAGCGGCTACCAGGACTCCTACGAGGGCGAGAACGGCAAGCAGGTCGTCACGGGCTCCTTCGTGGGACTGCTGGACACCCTGGAGAAGAACTCCTCGACGTCCCTCGACCTGCGGGTGAAGGTCAAGGCGTCCGCCCCGGCGGGCTCCTCGTTCGCCCTGAGCGAGGCCATCTACGCCGGTCAGGGCTCCGCCTGCTACGGCAACGGTGACGCCTACGACGTCCAGATCGTCGCGGCCGGCGGCAAGGCCGACGGCGCGGGCGACGCCAAGCCGAACGGCGACAAGCCCACCGACGGCGTCAAGGCACAGGGCGGCGCCAAGCCGATCAGCGGCAGCCTCGCCTCCACCGGTTCGGACTCGGCGCTGCCGATGATCGGGCTGGTCGGCGGCGTCGCCGTCGTCGCCGGTGCGGGAGCGGTGTTCGCCGCGCGTCGCCGCAAGGCCGGGGCGCACGCGTAACACGTCACCAGGACAAGGCGAAGGGACCTGCGCTCGGAGGGGGGCGCAGGTCCCTTCGCCTTGTCCGGACCCCGCCTTGTCCGGACCTCGGTCCGGACCGGGCGCGGTGCGCCCGCGGTCTACCGCTCGGGCGGCGGGACCGCCGGCATTCCCAGGAACTGCAGGCGCAGCGCGCCGAACGCCTCCGCGGGCACCACCGGGCTGACCGGCGCGACCGGCTTCAGCCGCTCGTACGCCGCCCCCTGCGCGGGACGCGGGTCCGCCTCGCCCTTGTTCGGCCAGAACGACATCGCCCGCTCGGCCTGGGCGGTGATGGTGAGCGACGGGTTCACGCCGAGGTTCGCCGAGACCGCGGCGCCGTCGACGACGGAGATCCCGGGGTGGCCGTAGAGGCGGTGGTAGGGGTCGATGACGCCGGTCTCGCGGGAGTCGCCGATCGGGCAGCCGCCGAGGAAGTGCGCGGTGAGCGGGGTGCCGATCAGCTCGCCCACGTTGGAGCCGGCGAAGCCGTTGATGTCGGCGGCGAGGGCGGAGGCGGCCTGTGAAGCGGCCTTGATCTGCTTGGGGTTGGGGGCGCCATGGCCCTGACGCGCCGTCAGCAGCCCCTTGCCGACGCCCGCCGGCTTGAGGTACGTCGTCAGCGAGTTGTCCAGTGACTGCATCACCAGGCCGATGATCGTCCGCTCCGACCAGCGGCGGTTGGAGAGCGAGCGCAGCACGAGGAGCGGGTGGCGGACGGCGTTCGCGAGCCAGCCGGCCACCCTCGACGAGCCCTCCGCGTACGGCACCTGGAGGATCGACAGGCTGCCCATGGAGTTGGAGCCCCGGCCGTAGCGCACCGGCTCGATGTGGGTGTTCTCGTCCGGGTGGATGGACGAGGTGATGGCGACGCCGCGCGTGAAGTCGGCCCTGGGCGCGCCGGTCGCCTTGCGATAGCGGCGGTCGTCGGTCTGGGCGCCGACCAGCGCCTCGGAGTTGGTACGGGTCAGATATCCCAACCGGTCGGAAAGGTAGGGGAGTTGACGACCCTCCTTCATCCGGTGCAGCAGGGTCTGGGTGCCGTAGGTGCCGGCCGCGAGGACGACCCGGCGCGCCTTGAAGACCCTGCCGGTCGCCTTGCTCCTGCGGCGGGCGTCGGTGGGGAGGGTGGCGATCGCGTAGCCGCCCTGCGAGTCGTCCGTGACGGAGACGACCGTCGTCAGGGGGTGGACGACCGCGCCCGCCTTCTCGGCGAGGTGCAGGTAGTTCTCGTTGAGGGTGTTCTTGGCCCCGTGCCGGCAGCCGGTCATGCACTCGCCGCACTCGAGGCAGGCCTTGCGGGCCGGTCCCGCGCCGCCGAAGTAGGGGTCGGCGACCTGCTCCCCCGGCCTGGCCTTCGCCGTGCCGTCGGCGTCCTCGCCGTCGCCGAAGAACACCCCGACCGGCGCCGGATGGAAGGTGTCGCCGACGCCCATCCGTTCCGCGGCCGCCTTCAGATGCACGTCGGAGGGGGTCGTCGTCGGGTTGAGCCGTACGCCCAGCATGCGGCGCGCCTGGTCGTAGTAGGGCGTGAGCTCCTGCTGCCAGTCGGTGATGTCCCGCCACTGGGGGTCGTCGAAGAAGGGCTTCGGCGGGACGTAGAGGGTGTTGGCGTAGTTGAGCGAGCCGCCGCCCACACCCGCGCCGGCCAGGACCATGACGTCGCCCAGCAGATGGATGCGCTGGATGCCGTAGAGGCCGAGCCTGGGGGCCCAGAGGTAGTTCTTCAGGTCCCAGGAGTTCCTGGGGAGCGACTCCGGGGTGAAGCGGCGGCCGGCCTCCAGGACACCGACGGTGTAACCCTTCTCCGTCAGGCGCAGGGCGGTCACGGAACCGCCGAAGCCGGATCCGACGACGATGACGTCGTAGTCGTAGGCGTCCTGGGACACGTGCTCTCCTCGTCGAGAACGGGTGGGATTCAGCGCAACCTCAGTGCCTTCATCACCTTCAGGCTGGTGCTCATGAACCGGGCGTACTTCTCGTCGTCCATGCCGAGGGCGGGCGCCATCGGCAGGAGGCGCTGCTGGGCCACCGTCTGGGCCTCGGTGTATTTGAGGATGCCCTCGGAGCCGTGGCGGCGGCCGAGCCCGGAGTCCTTCATGCCGCCCATCGGGGACTGGACGCTGCCGTAGGCCGAGGCGTAGCCCTCGTTCACGTTCACCGTGCCGGCCCGCACCCGGGAGGCGACCTCCCGGCCGCGGCGGCCGTCCTTCGTCCACACCGACGAGTTCAGGCCGTACGGCGTGGAGTTGGCCAGCTCGATCGCCTCGTCGTCGGTCGCGAAGCGGTAGATCGAGACGACCGGGCCGAAGGTCTCCTCGGTGCACACCGACATCGGCTCCGTGACGCCGTCGAGGATGGTCGGCTCGAAGAAGTACGGGCCGACGTCGGGGCGTGCGACGCCGCCGGCGACGACCTTCGCGCCCTTGGCCACGGCCTCCTCGACGTGCCGGGTCACCGTCTCCAGCTGGCGTTCGCCGACCAGGGAGCCCATGTCGGCGCCGTAGGCCAGCGAGGTGCCGAGGCGCATGGCCCGGGTCCGGGCGGCGAAGCGCTCGACGAAGGCGTCCGCTATCGACTCGTGGACGTACAGCCGCTCGATGGAGATGCAGAGCTGACCGGCCGAGGAGAAGCAGGCGCGCACGGCGCCGGCCGCGGCCTTCTCCACGTCGGCGTCCTCCAGGACCAGCATGGCGTTCTTGCCGCCGAGCTCGAGGGAGACGCCGACGAGCCGGGCGGCGGCGCCCTGGGCGACCTCGCGGCCGGTGCGGGTGGAGCCGGTGAAGGAGACGTAGTCGGCGTGCCGGACGACCTCGGGGCCGACGACGGGACCCTCGCCCAGGACGACCTGGAAGACGTCGGCGGGCAGACCGGCCTCGACGAGCAGGTCACGGGCCCACAGGGCGGTCAGGCAGGTCTCCGTGTCGGGCTTCATGACGACGGCGTTGCCCGCGACGAACGCCGGCAGCGCGTCGCCCACCGACAGCTCCAGCGGGTAGTTCCACGGGGCGATCTGGCCCACGACCCCGCGCGGGTGGCGCAGCTCGGTGACCTTCGTGAGGGTCGGCATGGCCCCGGCGTGCCGCTTGGGGCGCAGATAGGCGGGAGCCTTGCGGCCGTAGTGGCGGGCGGCCACGGCGACGGCCTGCACCTCCTCGTGGGCGTGCAGACGGGCCTTGCCGGTCTCCAGCTGGATGAGGTCGAGCACCTCGGCCTGGCGTTCCAGCACCAGGTCGTGGAAGCGGAGCAGGACGGCGGCGCGTTCCCGGACCGGCGTCTTCGCCCAGACCGTCTGGGCGGCGCGGGCCGACTCGTAGGCCTTGAGTACGTCCTCGGGGGTGGACTCGGGCAGGTCGGCGAGCTTCTCGCCGGTGAACGGCGTGTGGTTGGCCGTCCGGCCCGAGCCGGTCACGCCCTTGGTGAGCTGGGCGACCAGCTCCGGGGTCACCACGTCGGCGGCGGTGCGGACGCCGGTGGGGGTGGGGGCGAGGGGGTTCGTGCCGGTCTTTGCCGGTGCCTTCTCCGGGGCCTGCGAGTCCGTCATGAGGCGCAGGGTATGACGTGCGGAGGACTTTGGGTACCCGCCGGTAATAGAGATTCACCGGCCGCACACATGACGCCAGCGTTCACTGGCAACAAACCCGCTGATCAGGGCATCGGGCCCGGCGCTCACCGGTGATTTCCGCCACGCGCGATCTCCGGACGGTTGTCGTCGGGGGCGGCCCGCGGGCCCTACCTGGACTCCGCGGGGCAGGGCGACGCCGAGCGGTCCAGGTCGGCGCGGGCCGCTTCCAGGGCGGTCGCGGTGTCCTCCGGGGTGGGCCGGTGTTCCGGGTCGCGGCGCAGGAGACCCTGGAGGAGGGGGGCGAGCGGGCCGGCGCGTTCCGGCTCGGGCGGCTCCGCGGCGAAGACCGCGGCGGGCGTGGACTGCGGCGGCGTCCCGTGGAACGGGGAGCGGCCCTCGACGGCCGTGTACAGCAGGACGCCGAGGGACCACAGGTCGGAGGCGGGGCCCGCGCCTCGTCCGGATCTCCGCTCGGGCGCGATGAAGTCCGGGGAGCCGACGCCGTCGCCGGCCGCGGTCCTGGATCCCTCACCCGGGACGTGCGCGATGCCGAAGTCCGTGACGACGACCCGGCCGCGGGGGCGTCCCCGCCCGGGCTGGGCAGGGAGCGGGGGGATGCCGAGCAGCACGTTGGCCGGCTTCAGGTCCCGGTGGACGATGCCGACGGCGTGCGCGGCGCGCAGCGCGCCCAGGACGGCGAGGCCGACCCGCGCGGCCTCGGCGGGGTCGAGCGGGCCGCGCCGCAGCGTCTCGCGCAGGGACTCACCGTCGATCAGCTCCATGACGATCCAGGGCAGCCCGCCCTCGACGTCCGTCCCCTCCTCCATCACCACGTCGTGGATCGTGACGGCACAGGGGTGGTCGACGCGGGCGGCGGCACGGGCCTCCCGCTGGAGGCGGTGGGCCGCGCGACGGTAGGGCTCGTCACCGGGCCTGCCCGGCAACCAGGGCTTTTTGACGGCTACCTGACCGCCTGTCAGCTCATCCCGGCCCCGCCACACGGTGCCGGAGCCGCCGGATCCGATGCGGTCGAGCAGCCGGTAACGGCCGTCCAGTATCCGGCCTTCGGCGTCTCCGGGATCCCCGTCGTTGCTCATGCCTCCATGACTACCACGATCACCGGTCAACTCCCGTCGATTCCAGGGCAGTCAGCAGCGTCCGGAGGGCGGTTCACGCTAGGGCCGGTCGATCTCCAGGTGGTCGATCGCCGTGCGGGCCACCTCACGGCCGCGCGAGGTGAAGTCGCCCTTGCCGGGGTAGCCGACCATCAGCTTGTACATGTCGCCGCCGGTGGACCTGTAGTACAGGATCTCCAGCTCGCGCGGGGCCGGTTGCCGGCTGTCGTCGGTGGTGTACACGACCGTGTTGCCGGCGGCCTTGCGGCCGTGCAAGGTCACGTTGGGGTCCGTGCTGGTCCGCGGTCCCTTCGGCATGTTGAGCCGGTAGCTCCCGGTCTCCTTGAAGTCGCCGTTGTCGGCGTACATCTCGGCCGCCGCGGAGTCCTTGATCTCGTGAGCCGCGTCCTCCGCCCGGCGGTCGACCTGCAGGACGACCGAGATCGCGCCGCTCGGGTCGGTGTAGCTCACCCAGTGCTCGTCGGCGGGGGCCTCCTTGGCGGGTTCGCCGCGCACATAGCCGACGGGCACCGCGAGCGTCGCGGTGACCTCCTTCTCGTGCTCGGTCTTCCACCCGTCCGGGAGCGGTCCGGCGAAGGGGTCGGCGACCACCAGAAACGTCGCAGCCGCCGCGGCCACGACGGCGGCGCCCAGCCCGGTCCACGCCCTGCGGCCCCACCGGCGCCGGGCCCGGGAGCCCGCGGCGAGCGCGACGGGCCGGTCGGCCTGCGGGGCGGGCGGGTTCGCGGCGGCCTCCAGCAGGGCCCGCACCCGGGCGGCCGTCGGGCGGCGCGCCGGGTCCTTCTGCAGCAGCCCGTCGACGACCTCGGCCAGCGCGCCCTGGGCCGCGGCGGGCGGCGCGGGGGCCGCGTGCAGGACCGACTGGAGGGTGGCCGGCGTGTTGCTGCGGCGGAACGGCGAGACGCCCTCGGTCGCCGCGTACAGCACCACGCCCAGGGACCACAGGTCCGCGGCCGGGCCGGGGCGCTGCCCCAGCACCCGCTCGGGGGCGATGTACTCGGGCGAGCCGACGAAGCCGCCGGTGTCGGTCAGACTGGTCTCGCCCTCGATCTGCGCGATGCCGAAGTCGGTGAGGACGATCCGGCCGTGGCGGCCGAGAAGGATGTTGTCCGGCTTGACGTCCCGGTGCAGGACGCCCGCCGCGTGCGCCGCCTCCAGCGCGCCGAGCACCTCCAGGCCGACACGGGCCGCCTCACGCGCGCCGAGCGTGCCCTCCTGGAGGACGTCGCCGAGCGAGCGCCCCGTGCACCAGCTCCATCACGATCCACGGACGTCCGTCCACGACCGCGACGTCGTGCACCTCGACCACGGCCGGATGGTCGAGGCGGGCCGCGGCCCGAGCCTCACGGCGCATCCGCTCGAAGGCGTTGGCGCGTTCGCGTTCCGGAAGCCGGTCGGGCACGCGGGGCTCCTTGACGGCTACCTCGCGGTCCATCGTCTCGTCCTTGGCGCGCCACACCGTGCCCATGCCGCCGTGCCCGAGCTTGGCCAGCAGCCGGTAACGCCCGGCGACGAGCCCCCCGACGCCCGCCTCAGGCAAGACCTCAGGCACCGCCTCCGGCTCCGGCTCGAGCTCCGGCTCCGGCTCCGGCTCCGGTGTGCGGACCACGGGCTGCGGAGGCACGGCCGCCTGCGGGTTCGGTGGTCGCAGAACAAAACTCGTCGTGTCATCGGACTCGTGGCCGACGCCCCCGTGGTGGCTCATGGTCCATCCATATCGCGCCAGGCAGGCCGGATTCCACTGGTGGCGTGCAACTACCGTGTCACGAACGTGTCGACCGCGACGTCGAAGTACTCGCGCGCCTCGCGCACCTTCCCCACCGGCGCCGACACCCACACGTCGTAGAGCCGTCCGCCCTCCTCCCAGCACAGGTCGTACGTGTGCCGGGGACCCTCCGCCGCGCTGAAGCCGTCCCAGGTGAACTGCCAGAGGGCGGCGGGCCGTCCGCTGTGGACCGTCTCGGTGACCTGGCCGTCGTGGTAGCCCGGGTTGGTGTCCGAGCCCTTGGCGGCCGCCCGCTCCATCACGGCGAGCGGGCCGTCCGGCCCCGCGACGGACACCTTCACCCCGAGGCGGAAGACCTGCCCCGGAGACATGAAGAACACCCGCTCCCCCTGCGGCACGCGCGTGAAGTCCTCCGGCACGGCGAGCGCGAACCCGCCCGGGTCGTCGGCCACGCGGTAGCCGGACGGGGCGGACGGCGTGCCGGTCTCCGGGCGGGAGGAAGCCGGCAGCGCGGCGGGGGCGGTGCCGGGGACCGCCGTCGGAGAGGGCCTGGGACTCGCCGACGGGCTCGGCGCGCCGCTCGGGCGCGGCCGGCCCGGCGTGGCGCTCGCCGACGCCGACGCCGCCGAAGCCGAGGCCTTGGGCGCACGCCCCGGGTCGCCGTCCCCGTTGAGCAGCAGCGCCGCCGCCGACACGCCCGCCCCTGCCATGGCGGCCACCAGCAGCGCGGCCACCAGCACCCCGCGCGTGGAACGCTCTTGGGCCGCTGCGTCCGGGCGGGGCAGATCCGCCTGGGTCGGGGTGTAGGCGCTCGGCTCCGGCGGCGGCGTGCGCCCGGTCTCCACGAAGGCGCGCAGCAGCCGTTCCGCCTCCGTCACGCCCAGCCGTCTCTCCGGATCGCGCTCCAGCAGCCCCCGCACGACGGGCAGGAGGGGAGCGGCCTGCGGGGGCGTGCGGATCTCGGCGAACACGACGGCGTGCAGGATGCCGCCCAACGAGTCCCGCCGGAACGGGGATTCGCCGCTCAGCGCCGTGCACAGCAGCGCGCCCAGCGACCACAGGTCGGACTCCGCGCCCGTGCGCGATCCGGACATCCGCTCCGGAGCGGTGTACTCGGGCGAGCCGACGAACGAGCCGGTCTCGGTCAGCGTGGTGGCGCCTGCGATCTGCGCGATCCCGAAGTCGGTGAGGACGACGCGGTCGCTGTCGCGTTCCAGCAGGACGTTCGCGGGTTTGACGTCCCGGTGCAGGACCCCGGCCGTGTGCGCGGCGCACAGCGCGCCGAGCAGGGCGAGGGCGATCCGGGCCGCCTCCTTCGGCTCGAGCGGGCCCTCGGCGGCGATCCGGTCGGCGAGCGAACCTCCGTCGATCAACTCCATCACGATGCAGGGGCGTTCGCCGTCCTCGACGACGTCGTGCACGACGATGATGTGCGGATGGCTGAGCTGGGCGACCGCGCGGGCCTCGCGCAGGACGCGGTCGCGGCGACCGCGCGCCTCCTCGGCGGTGAGCGCGTCGTCCTGGATCAGCTCCTTCACGGCGACACGCCGTCCCAGCAGCTGGTCCGTGGCCCGCCACACGACCCCCATGCCGCCGCGCCCGAGCCTCGCCTCGAGCCGGTAACGGCCCGCGACGACCCGTACGGCGTCCCCGCCCCCCTCGGTCCCCATGGGGCCCATCATGCCCCACCGGAGGCCACGCCTCCGGGGCGTGGTCCGGCCAACTGCCGGGCCCCGCCCGCGGACGCTACGAACCCGGCTCGCGCCAGCTCTGCAGCACCGACCTGAACTGCTTGAGCGTCGCCGCCCAGTCCTTCGCGGGGGAGGACATGTAGACGACGTACTCGGAGCCGTCGCGGGCGACGTACGTCTCCTCGATCGCACGGCGCGGCCCGGGGAACTCGGTGTCCTTCGCCAGCGCGGTCCAGCTGTACTCCCACTCGGAACCGTCGCGGTCGCGGTAGAGGTTCTTCTCCAGGGTGACCCGCTCGTAGTCGACGAGTCGCCCGAGCTGCTGTTCGAGGTCGAGCTGGTGGGCGTAGGGGTCGTCGAAGTCGGGGGACTTGTCGAGGGCGATGCGCACGAAGTGCTCGCCGCCGTCGGGGGTGTAGTCGATCTGCTGGAGATCGCCGTCGTCCTGGTACACCTCCCGCTTCCAGCCCTTGGGCAGCGCGAGCCCGAAGCCCAGCGGGTCGTTGATCTTCTCCCAGGTGTCGGGCGCCGCGCCCTGCCCGCCGGAGGAGCCGGTGGACGTCGGGCTCGGCGAGGCGGACGGCGAGGGCGACGGCGATCCGGACCCGGTGTTCCGCCCCCGGCCCGCGTCCCACTTCTGCAGCCCGATCGCCGTGCCCCCGCCGACCAGCGCGGCCACGACGACCACCAGCGCCGTCGTGCGCAGCCGGCGACGACGACGGGGCGGCCGTCCGTCCGCGGCGGACGGCGGGAACGGCACGGACGGCGTGTACGGCACGGACGGCGTGTACGGCCCCGAGGGCGTGTACGGCCCCGACGGGCCCGGACCGGCGTGCGCGGGGCCCACGACGGTCGGGTGGGTCACGGGATGGACGGACGTCGGCGTCCGGGGCACGGACGGCACGTACGAGGTGGGAGGCGTGGCGGGGGACGTCGGGTGCGCTCCGGAGGGCGGCCCGGCGGGAGGACCTCCCGTGGCCCGGTCCGGCTCCCCGAACCGGGTCGGCACAACGGTCTCCGCCGTTTCGGGGCGCCGTCCGTCGGCGGCCTCGGCCAGAAGGCGCTCGGCCTCCTCGGTGGTGGGGCGCGCGGCCGGGTCCTTGCGCAGCAGGGCGGTGATGACGGGGCCGAGCGGCCCGGCGTGGCGCGGGTCGGCGGCCTCCTCCTCGACGACGGCCTGCATCGTGGTCAGCGGCGAGGTGCGGCGGAACGGCGACCGCCCCTCCGCCGCCGTGTACAGCGTCGCGCCCAGCGCCCACAGGTCGGAGGACGGGCCCGGGTCATGGCCGCGCACCCGCTCGGGGGCCAGGTAGTCGACGGAGCCGACGACCTCTCCGGTGCGCGTGATGGTCGTGTCGCCGTCGATCTGGGCGATGCCGAAGTCGGTGAGGAGGACGCGGCCGTCCTCGGAGAGGAGCACGTTGCCCGGCTTGACGTCACGGTGCAGCACGCCGGCGGAGTGCGCGGCGCGCAGAGCGCGCAGCACCCACAGGCCGATCCGGGCGGCCTCCGCGGGCTCGACGCGCCCGTCCTCCTTGACGGCGTCGGCCAGCGAGCGGCCCTCGACGAGTTCCATCACGATCCATGGACGGCCGTCGTGTTCGAGCACGTCATGAACGGTGACCACGGCGGAGTGGTTGATCCGCGCGGCCGCACGGGCCTCCGCCCGGGTCCGCGCCAGCAGGACCGCCCGGTCGCCCTCCGCAACGTAGAGAGCGGCCGTCAGCTCCTTGATGGCGACCGCCCGGTGCAGCAGCTCGTCGTGGGCACGCCACACCCGGCCCATGCCGCCGCTCCCGATGGCGTCGGCGAGCCGGTAGCGCCCCGCGAGGAGCCGGCCCTGCATCTGATTCACGTTGCCCCGCAATGTTCTTGACAGGGGCCAGAGTAAAGACCGGGCCGCCCGCGCGGAACCACGGGGGTGCCACGGAGACAGCACTGTGACGGTTGTCGCTTCCCGTTCCGCGCGGCAACCCCGAAGCGGCCGGACGGGTCCGGGCGGTCGTCAGCCGGTGTACTGGTAGGTGGCCGACGCCTGCTCGAACAGCCGGGAGACCTCGTCCCGTTCGGCCTCCGGGCCCCGCACCTGAACGATGTGGTACCGCCCGGCGATGAGGATGGCGAGGTTGCGGACGTACAGCTCGCGCCCGCCCGCGCCGGTCCAGGTGAACTGGCCCTCGGCCATGGTCCGGGAGCCCACGGTCGTGGTGCGCAGCCCGGAGGCCGTCGCCCAGCTGGAGTCCCGGTAGGGCTGGAGTTCGCTCTCCTTCTCCCGCTGATAGACCATCGGGTCGTTCCCGCCGGACGACGTGCTGTCGCGTCCCGGAACGACGATCAGCTCGAAGCTCCCGTGCGAGTACACGACCTGGCCGCGGCCGTTCTTCGGCGCGCGGCCCCAGCCGTCGGCCACGGCGATCTGGAAGCCGGCGGCGTCCTTGCGCAGGGTGAAGCCGTCGGCGACGCCCCCGCCGGACCCGCCGGTCTGCGTCTGGGTGGCCTCCGCCGACGAGGAGCCCGAGGCGGGGCCGGAGGGGCCCGGCGAGGTCTGGTCGGGACGGGGTTCGCTGCTCGCGTCGGGGGCCTGGCCGGACGTCGCGCCGGAGGTCCCCGTGCCCCGGGCGTCCGTGCCGGACGCGCCGTCGTCACCCGCCTTGGGCATGAACAGCACGGCGTACGCGACGGCCGCGGCCAGCGCCAGCAGGATCAGCACGAGCAGCGTCCGGCCCAGACTCCGGGGCGAGCCGTCCGTCTCCGGCCGGCCCCGCTTGTGCCGTCCGTGCGTGGCGGGCAGTCCGGCGCGCCGCCGGCGCACCAGCTCGCCCTTGCGGCGCACGATCGGCAGCCGACGAGGGTCCACGGGCGGGGCGGCGACGACATGCGTCCCCGCCTCCGGCTCCGGCGCGGACCGCACCAGCGAGCGCAGCCAGCCCCGCAGCTCCTCGAAGTCGAGTCGCTCGGTGGGGTCCTGACGCAGCAACGACTCCACGACCGGCCGGAGCGGCCCGCATTCCTCGGCGAAGGCGGGCGGTTCGGCGCACACCATCTGCACCAGCTCGGCCGTCGACTCCTCCGGGTACGGGGCATGCCCCTGCACGGCCCGGAAGAGCAGCGCGCCCAGCGCCCACAGATCGGTGGCGGGACCGATCGGCGCGGCCAACTGCCAGTTCTCGTGCACCGGTCCGGCCTGCTCGGGCGCCCACCGCTCGGTGACCGGTCCGACGACGGCCATCCTGGCCTGCCTCGCCCGCTCGGCGGCGAGCGCGGTGCCGGGCCCGCGCCGGGGGCCGCCGCCGGAGGCGCCGGCCGCGAGCTCGTCCCAACGGACCCCGGCCCGCTCCTCGCCCGCCGCGGCACGGCCCGGCCGGCCCTGGTACGGGCCTTGGTGCTGCCCTTGGCCCAGCCCCGGCCCCTGGCCGGGCACGGGGGCCTGGGCGCCGGGGACCTGCGGGCCGGGCACGGGGGTGAGCGAGGCGTGCGACGTCGGGGCAGCGCCCTGCTGCGGAAAACCGGGGGCGTGGGGGGAGTGCAGTGCGGGGGTGTGCGGTCCGGGGGCGTGCGGTCCGGGGCCGGGCACGCCCTGGACTCCGTAGGGGTCGGCGATCCGGCCGGACGGGTCGCCTCCCGCGGTCCCGTGCCCGCCGTCGCCCGGGGTGCGGGCGCCGGGCAGGGCCGCGCGTCCGTTCTGCTGAGCCTCCTGGGCCTCCTGCACCCGCGCCGCCGCCCGGGCCCCGGCGCGGTACGCGGCTATCGCGCCCGCCCGCGCGGCACGGATGTCCCCGCCGGTCTCCGTGGACGCCCTGCGGGCCACCGCCCCGGACGCCCCGCCGCCGGCGGACGGCTCACCCGCCGCCACGGGCAACGCGCCCGTGCCCCGTGCCTCGATGGCAGCCCGCCGAGCCGCCTCGGGATCCACCGCCCCGGCATCGAGTCCGCCGCCGGGTCCGCCCGGTCCGACGGAACCGCGCGGACCTGCCGGACCTGCCGGACCTGCCGGGCCGAAGGCGCCCTGGCCGCCCGGCTGCGACCGGGGCGCGGAAGCCCCTTGCCCCGCATGCGCGTCATGGCCGCCGAAGCCGCTTCCGCCGCTCTCCGCGCCACTTCGGTCCGTGGCGTCCGGCGCGCCCGGCAGCGGGTCCGGGGCCGGCACCGGGTCGTACCCGCACAGCGCCTCTTCCGCCGCGCCGACCGCGAGGCCGCTCAGCATGACCCTCCCGTCGTCGCAGACGAGGACCGTGCGGGCGGTGATGTTGCGGTGCACCCAGCCATGGGCGTGCAGCACCCGCAGTGCCATGAGCACGTCGGAGGCGACCTCGGCGGCCCGGTACGGCGTCAGCGGCTTCTCGGCGAGCAGCGCCGACAGCGGCCGCGCGGCCACCAGTTCGCTCACTATCCACAGCGAGCCGCCCTCGGCGAACACGTCGAAGACCTGGTCGAGCCGAGGGTGGTCGGGAATGCTCGCCGTCGCCTGGGCCGCCTCCATCGCCCGCCGTACGACGGGGTCGGCGGGCCGTCGGGTCCCCGCGCCGGCCCCCGCACCCGTGCCCCGGCCGACGGGTCGCCGGGCGTTGCGCTCGCGTGCCGTGAACCCCTCGGGCAGACCCTCCGCGTCGAGCACCTCGGCCTCGACGACCTCCGGCAACGGCACCTGGCGGACCAGGACTTCCTGCCCGCTGTAGGTGTCGAAGGCGCGGGACTCGGTGAGTTCGTACTCGTCCGAGGGCGGCAACGGCAGGCGGTAGCGGTCGACGAGTACCCGACCCGCGTAGTCGTCCACGTTGCCTCCCCCGGCCGCCCGGTCGGTCAAATCCGTTCGTCCTGCGTGCCGTTACAGCCGGATCCGGCCGTATAGCCGGATGCGTACGGTCCGCAGCCATTCACGATACGTGCCGCAGGCAACCCGCAAAGAGAGGATGCGGGATCTGCCCCCGAACCCGGCCGTCGGGCGACGGCTACTTCTTCGGCATGAAGGTGCCCGTGAGCGTCTTCCACGTGCTCTGCCGCAGTCCGGTCTCCCAGGCGGCGGACTTCGCGGTGTACATCAACGCGTACCCGAGATGGTCGTTCACGACGAACCCGCGGTCGACGGTGCGGTACGCCGTCCCGTCGTCCGTGTAGGTGAACTCCCAGTCGGCCGTGTTCCAGCCGCGGTAGTCCACCTGCACGATGCGGATCTTCTTGTACTGCGAGCGCGTCATGTAGCGCTCCTGGTTCTTCCAGTCGGCGACGGCGTCGCCCTTGGGCGTGGTCGTCCAGGCGATGAGCAGTTTCTGCCCGTCGGGGCCGGTGAAACGGTCGCCCGCGGTGTCCGAGGTCTTGTACTTCCACCCCTCGGGCAGCCCGATCGAGTAGCCCTGGGCGCCCTTGTGCGTCGTCACCGCCTTTCCTTCACCGCCGGGGCTGACGCCGGCCCCGGCGCCTCCGGCCACCGCGGTGTCACCGGGGGCGGAACCGGACCCGGTCGCGGAGGGCGACTTCGACCCGTCCGTGCGGGTCCCGCCGCTCTCGTCCTCCTTGGTGCCGACGTTCGGGCTCCCGGTGGCGACCGTCCCGCCGCCGCCCTTCGCCCCGCTCGTCTTGTCGTCACCGCCGAGCGTGAGGGCCAGCACGGTACCGAGCACCGCGAGCAGCACCACCGCGGCGATGATCACCAGCGTCCGCTTGGGCACCACGTCGGTCAGCGGCGCCCTGGGCACGGGGCGCGGCGGCAGGTCCGGCGGCGTCATGACGGGCCACCCCGAACTCCGCACGGCGCCGCCGCCCTGCGCCCCCGCACCGGAACCCGCGCCGGAAGCGGAACCCACGGCGGAACCCGGTCCCGACGGCGAGGCGGAGACGACGCTCGGCCCGTTCCCGGAGCGGGCCGCCGGCACGGACGCGGACGACGCCGCTGATCCGGCCGCCACCCCCGACACCGGCCCGGACGCCGGCCTGCTCGTCGGCGCCGAGGCCGCTCTGGGCTGGACGGCCGGCGGGACGGCGGCCGAAGCGGCGGCGCCGGAACCCCGGACCGCACCGTCCTTCTGCGCCTCACCCGCGCTCACCGAACCGGAGGCGCCGGTCACGCCCGTCGACTTGGAGCGGGAGGCGGCCGCCGAAGTGGCCGCCCCCGCCGCGACGGCGGCCTTGCGCACGGACCGGAACGCCCCGCGCAGCTTCGGCTCCGCGCCCGAGGAGCTCCCCTTGCCCGCGGAAGCGTCGGGCTGCGCGGGCAGCGGGACGACCTTCGTCGCGTCCGCCGGCTCGGCAGGGCCGGGCTCGGGCGCGTGGAGCACCGCGTCGAGCATCGTCCGCGCACCGGCGTCGTCGAGCCTGCGCGCGGGATCCTTGGTGAGCAGACCGTAGATGACGTCCTTCAGCGGACCCGCGTTCTTCGGCTCCTCCAACTGCTCGGTCATCACGGCCGTGAGCGTGGCGATCGCGGAGCCCTTGTCGTACGGCGGCGAACCCTCGACCGACGCGTACAGCAGACCGCCGAGCGACCACAGGTCGGCCGCCGGCCCCGGCTTGTGCCCACGGGCCCGCTCCGGCGAGATGTACGAGGGCGCTCCGACCAGCATGCCGGTGGAGGTGATCGACGGGTCGCCCTCCACCTGGGCGATGCCGAAGTCGGTGAGCACCACCCGGCCGTCCTCGGCGATCAGCACGTTCGACGGCTTCACGTCGCGGTGCAGGATGCCCTCACGGTGTGCCGACCGCAGCACGTCGAGGATGGCCAGCCCGACCTCCGCCGCCCGCTTCGGCTTGAGCACGCCGTCCTCGCGGATGACCTCGGCGAGCGACTTGCCCTCGACGAGCTCCATCACGATCCACGGCCGGTCGTCCTCCTCGACCACGTCGAAGACCGTCACCGCGCTGTTGTTGCGGATCCGCGCGATGGCCTTGGCCTCGCGCAACGTCCGCGTGATAAGCCGGCGCTTCTCGTCCTCGTCGATGTTCCCCGGGAACCGCAGCTCCTTGACGGCGACCGTGCGTCCGAGGGTCTCATCCTCGGCGCGCCACACCGTCCCCATGCCGCCGCGGCCGAGTACGTCTCCCAGCCGGTACCGCCCGGCGAGGAGACGTGCGCTCTTGTCCTGACGGGGTGTTCCCGCCCGCTCCGCCTCCGACATGCGTCCCCTCATGCAACCCGCCCTGACAGAGCCTTCATTGTCCCTCACCCGACAAGTGCCCCACGCCCCGGGTGCCCCTCATCACCTCCCGGTCACACTCCACAGGTGACGCATTCCGGCCAGAAGGTGCACCACGCCCCGACCGAAGAGAGCGACGAGGAGGGCGAATCCATGACGCCTTGCGCGGCCGGGCCGGGCGGCCGGGTCGCCCTCACGTTCCGGGCGGACCCGACGGCGATCGCCGCGCCTGACCTCGAACCGGCCCTGCCCGCAGCCGAGTTCCGTCCTCGCACCCGTACAACGAGCCGGCCCCGAACAGAGATCCCGGCACGCGACACCCGTTCGAGTGAATCGCTCCGGAGGGAATCCCAGGAATCACCGGCACGGCGTACGACGGAAGCTGGAACGTCCGAGCGCCGAGAGCTCAGAACCTCACAGTGCCAGAGCGTTCAAAGCCCCAGAGCCTCAAGTTGCCAGAGCGTCAGAGCGTCAGAGCGGCACGATGTCCGGGGCGCCCAGGCGCGCCGCGTCCGCCGTCAGGTCGTCGGGCTGGCGCTGGGACTCGCGCTCGGCCTCGACCCGCTTCTCGTAGTGCTCGACCTCGCGTTCGACGCGGCTCTTGTCCCAGCCCAGGACCGGCGCCATCAGCTCGGCCGCCTCCCGGGCGCTGCGGGTGCCCCGGTCGAACGTCTCGATGGAGATGCGCGTACGGCGCGTCAGGACGTCGTCCAGATGCCGCGCACCCTCGTGCGAGGCGGCGTAGACGATCTCGGCGCGCAGGTAGTCGTCGGCGAACTGGAGCGGCTCGCCCAGCGACGGATCCGCGACGATGAGGTCCAGCACCTCCTCCGCCATCGAGCCGAACCGGTTGAGCAGATGCTCGACCCGCACGACGTGCAGACCCGTCCGCGCCGCGATGCGCGCCCGCGCGTTCCACAACACCCGGTAGCCCTCCGCGCCCAGCAGCGGCACGTCCTCCGTGACGCAGTCGGCCACCCGCTGGTCGAGTCCGCGGACCGCCTCGTCGACGGCGTCCTTCGCCATCACCCGGTACGTCGTGTACTTGCCGCCCGCCACGACCACCAGTCCCGGCACCGGGTGCGCGACGGTGTGCTCGCGGGACAGCTTGCTGGTGGCGTCCGACTCGCCGGCCAGCAGCGGCCGCAGGCCCGCGTACACGCCCTCGACGTCGTCCCTGGTCAGCGGTATCGCGAGCACCGAGTTCACATGTTCCAGGAGGTAGTCGATGTCGGCGCTGGAGGCGGCCGGGTGCGCCTTGTCGAGGTCCCAGTCGGTGTCGGTCGTGCCGACGATCCAGTGCCGGCCCCAGGGGATCACGAACAGCACCGACTTCTCGGTGCGCAGGATGAGCCCCGTGGAGGAGCTGATGCGGTCCCGGGGGACCACGAGATGGATGCCCTTGGAGGCGCGGACGTGGAACTGGCCGCGTTCCCCGACCATCGCCTGGGTGTCGTCGGTCCACACGCCGGTGGCGTTGACGATCTGCCGGGCGCGGACCTCGTACTCCCCGCCCGCCTCGACGTCCTGGACCCGCGCGCCGACGACCCGTTCGCCCTCGCGGAGGAAGCCCGTCACCCGCGCGCGGTTGGCCGCCTTGGCCCCGTAGGACACCGCGGTGCGCACCAGGGTGGCGACGAAACGGGCGTCGTCCATCTGGGCGTCGTAGTACTGCAACGCGCCGACCAGCGCGTCCTTCTTCAAGGCGGGTGCGACGCGCAGGGCGTGGCGGCGACTCAGATGACGGTGCGTCGGCAGGCCCCGGCCGTGCCCGCGGGCCATGGACATCGCGTCGTAGAGCGCGACGCCCGACCCTGCGTAGAGCCGCTCCCAGCCCTTGTGCTGGAGGGGGTACAGGAAGGGCACCGGCTTCACGAGGTGCGGAGCGAGCCGCTCCAGCAGCAGGCCGCGCTCCTTGAGCGCCTCCCGCACGAGGGCGAAGTCCAGCATCTCCAGATAGCGCAGACCGCCGTGGACCAGTTTGCTCGACCTGCTCGACGTGCCCGAGGCCCAGTCGCGCGCCTCGACCAGTCCCGTGGACAGGCCGCGCGTCACGGCGTCCAGGGCGGTGCCCGCGCCGACCACGCCGCTGCCCACCACCAGTACGTCCAGCTCGCGCTCGGCCATGGCCGCCAGTGACTCTGCTCGTTGTGCCGGCCCCAGTGTCGCTGTCCTCACCGCTGCCTCCCGCTGTCGGTCGCGCCGGCCGCACCCCGTCAGGGCGAGACCCGGTCCGTAACCCTCATGCCCAAATTCTGACCTTGATGCCCGACATCAGCCACCACACATCCCCAGCCTGTGGACGACCCGCGCCGGACCTGAACCGGCCCGCCGGGAGAACATCCTCCTCACACCGCCGGCCGCAGACGCCGGGCGGGCGGAAAGGAGCGGCAGAGACGGCGGAAACCGCAGGTCCCAGGGGCGGCCCGTCCGGGCGACACGGCCGGGCCAACACGACCGATCAATCCCACATAACGGTCATATTTACTCCTAGTCTGACATTGCGCTCGCCCATCCTGTCCACCGGGCTTGCGCACCTGTCCCACCTCGGTTACTGGGAAGGACGGCATACGTCATGCCCGCAGATCTCGCCGTCATCGGACTCGGCCCGCTCGGCCTGCCCCTGGCCCAGGCCGCCGTCGCCGCCGGCATCCCCACCGTCGGCTACCGCACCGGCCCCGAGGCCGGCTCTCTCAGCCCCGCCGAACTGCGCCGGATGCTCTCGGGGGGTTTCCGGTCCGCCACCGACCCGGCCGAACTGGGGCGGGTGCGGACCGCCGTCATCTGTGCCCCGACCCCGCGCGACGCGGACGGCGGCCTCGACCTGAGCCAGGTGGAAGCCGCCGCCCGAACCCTCGCCGGGCACCTGCGCCCCCACACCACGGTGATCCTGGAGTCGCCGGTGCACCCCGGGGCGACCGAGGCGTTCCTGCGGCCGCTGCTGGAGGAGACGTCGGGTCTGCGCGCGGGCCGCGACTTCCACCTCGCCTACTCCCCCAGCCGGGTCGACCCCGGCAGCCGCGCCTTCACCCCGGCGAACACCCCGAAGGTCATCGGCGGGCTCACCCCCGCCTGCACCGAGTCCGCCGCCGCCTTCTACAGCCGTCTGACCGACAAGGTGGTACGCGCGCGTGGTCTGCGCGAAGCCGAAACGGTGCAGCTCCTGGAGACCAACTTCCGGCACGTCAACATCGCCCTCGTCAACGAGATGGCCGTCCTCTGCCACGACCTGGGCGTCGACCTGTGGGACGTCGTGCGCTGCGCCGAGACCAAACCCTTCGGCTTCGAGGCCTTCCGCCCGGGCCCCGGCGTCGGCGGCCACTCGGTCCCCCTGGACCGCACCGGCCACCCCGGCAGCCCCCTGCGCATGGTCGAACTGGCCCAGCAGGTCAACAGCCGCATGCCCCGCTACGTCGTCCAGCGTGCCGCCGCCCTCCTCAACGAGCACGGCAAATCGGCCCGGGGCGCGCGCGTGCTGCTGCTCGGGGTCACCTACAAGCCCGATCTCGCCGACCAGCAGAACACCCCGGCGCGCGAGATCGCGATCCGCCTCATGGAGCTCGGCGCGGCCGTCAGCTACCACGACCCGCACGTGCCGTCCTGGAGCGTGCTGCACCGCCCGGTGCCCCGCGCCGACTCCCTCTACGAGGCTGCCGCCGACGCCGATCTCACGATCCTGCTCCAGCAGCACCGCACGTACGACCTGCAGGGCCTGTCGGTGAAGGCGCAGCTGCTGCTGGACACCCGGGGAGCCACCCCCACGGGAGCGGCGCACCGTCTGTGAACCGGGGCGCGCACAACGCCCCCGGTTCACAGGGTCAGGTCCTGCGGGTCTCCGGGGCTACCGGCGGTGTACCGAGTCCGCCACCGTGACCTCGACGCGCTGGAACTCCTTGAGCTCGCTGTAGCCGGTGGTGGCCATGGCGCGGCGCAGGGCGCCGAAGAAGTTCATCGAGCCGTCGGGCGTGTGCGAGGGGCCCGTGAGGACCTCCTCGATGGTTCCGACCGTGCCGAGGTCGACCTTCTTGCCGCGCGGCAGCTCCTCGTTGACGGCCTCCATGCCCCAGTGGTGGCCACGCCCCGGCGCGTCGGTGGCGCGGGCGAGCGGGGAGCCCATCATCACCGAGTCGGCGCCGCAGGCGATCGCCTTGGGCAGGTCGCCGGACCAGCCGACGCCGCCGTCCGCGATCACGTGCACATAGCGGCCGCCCGACTCGTCCATGTAGTCGCGGCGGGCCGCGGCCACGTCGGCGACAGCCGTCGCCATCGGCACCTGGATGCCCAGCACGTTGCGCGTGGTGTGCGCCGCGCCGCCGCCGAAGCCGACCAGGACGCCCGCCGCACCCGTGCGCATCAGGTGCAGCGCCGCGGTGTAGGTGGCGCAGCCGCCGACGATCACCGGGACGTCGAGCTCGTAGATGAACTGCTTCAGGTTCAGCGGCTCGTGCGAGCCCGAGACGTGCTCCGCGGAGACGGTCGTGCCGCGGATGACGAAGATGTCCACGCCCGCGTCGACGACGGCCTTGGAGAACTGGGCCGTGCGCTGCGGGGAGAGCGCGGCGGCGGTGACCACGCCCGAGTCGCGCACCTCCTTGAGGCGCTGCCCGATCAGCTCTTCCTTGATGGGGGCGGCGTAGATCTCCTGGAGGCGACGGGTGGCCGCGTCCACGGGCAGGCTCACGATCTCGTCGAGCAGCGGCTGCGGGTCCTCGTGGCGGGTCCACAGGCCTTCGAGGTTCAGTACGCCCAGGCCCCCCAGCTCGCCGATGCGGATCGCGGTGGCCGGGGAGACGACCGAGTCCATGGGAGCCGCCAGGAAGGGCAGCTCGAAGCGGTAGGCGTCGATCTGCCAGGCGATCGAGACCTCCTTCGGGTCCCGCGTACGGCGGCTGGGGACGACGGCGATGTCGTCGAAGGCATACGCCCGGCGGCCGCGCTTGCCGCGCCCGATCTCGATCTCAGTCACGTCTGTGGCCTTTCCCTGATGCGTTCAGCGTCTTCCAGTATCGCCGACAGGTACGACGAGGGCGGCCCCGGATGCCCCGGGACCGCCCTCGTCGCGGTGTCTCACGCGCGCGGAACGCCTACTTGCTGCTGTAGTTCGGCGCCTCGACCGTCATCTGGATGTCGTGCGGGTGGCTCTCCTTGAGGCCCGCGGAAGTGATCCGCACGAAGCGGCCCTTGCTCTCCATCTCCGCGATGGTGGCGGCGCCCACGTAGCCCATCGTCTGGCGCAGACCGCCGACGAGCTGGTGCAGGACGTTGCCGAGCGGGCCGCGGTAGGGCACCTGGCCCTCGATGCCCTCGGGCACGAGCTTGTCGTCGGCCGCGACCTCCGCCTGGAAGTAGCGGTCCTTGGAGTACGACCTGGCCTGGCCGCGCGACTGCATGGCGCCCAGCGAGCCCATGCCGCGGTACGACTTGAACTGCTTGCCGTTGATGAACTGCAGCTCGCCCGGCGACTCCTCGCAGCCCGCGAGAAGGCTGCCCAGCATCACCGTGTCGGCGCCGGCGGCGAGCGCCTTGCCGATGTCGCCGGAGTACTGCAGGCCGCCGTCGCCGATCAGCGGGATGCCCGCCGGGCGGGCGGCGAGGGAGGCCTCGTAGATGGCGGTGACCTGCGGGACGCCGATGCCGGCGACCACGCGCGTGGTGCAGATCGAGCCGGGCCCGACGCCGACCTTGATGCCGTCGACGCCGGCGTCGATCAGGGCCTGGGCGCCGTCACGGGTGGCGACGTTGCCGCCGATCACGTCGACGCGCACGCTCGACTTGATCTTCGACATCCAGCTGAGCGCGTTGCTGTTGTGACCGTGCGAGGTGTCGACGACCAGGAAGTCCACGCCGGCGTCGGCGAGCGCCTGGGCGCGCTCCAGCGCCTCGGGGCTGGCGCCGACCGCGGCGCCGACGAGCAGCCGGCCCTCGGCGTCCTTGGCGGCCAGCGGGTACTTCTCGGCCTTGACGAAGTCCTTGACCGTGATGAGGCCCTTGAGGGCGCCCGACTCGTCGACCAGGGGAAGCTTCTCGATCTTGTGCCGGCGCAGCAGCTCCATGGCCTCGACGCCGGAGATGCCCACCTTGCCGGTGACCAGGGGCATCGGGGTCATGACCTCGCGCACCTGGCGCGAACGGTCGGTCTCGAAGGCCATGTCACGGTTGGTGACGATGCCGAGCAGCTTGCCGCCGCCGTCGGTGACCGGCACACCGCTGATGCGGAACTTGGCGCACAGCGCGTCGGCCTCGGCCAGCGTCGCGTCCGGGTGCACCGTGATCGGGTCGGTGACCATGCCGGACTCGGAGCGCTTCACCAGGTCTACCTGGTTGACCTGGTCCTCGATGGAGAGGTTGCGGTGCAACACGCCGACGCCGCCCTGGCGGGCCATCGCGATCGCCATGCGGGACTCGGTCACCTTGTCCATCGCCGCCGAGAGCAGCGGGATGTTGACCCGGACGTTGCGGGAGATGCGGGACGAGGTGTCGACCGCGTTGGGGAGCACCTCGGATGCGCCCGGCAGCAGCAGCACGTCGTCGTAGGTCAGCCCGAGGGTCGCGAATTTTCCGGGCACTCCGTCGACGTTGGCAGTCATGACACCTTCCCCAAATGGCCTTGATCGGTGCGGATGTCCATGCTAACGGGAAGCGCACCGCCCGAATTCCACGGTCGCGGGTGAGCTCGGGCTTCGTATGTTCGTACGGAAACGGCGGCCGGGCTGTTCAGCGGGGGCGCGGCCACCGGCATTCGTCACTGCTCGGCGAGCGCCCGCAGTCTGCTGAGCGCCCGGTGCTGGGCCACTCGGACCGCTCCGGGTGACATTCCCAACATCTGGCCGGTCTCCTCGGCGGTGAGCCCCACCGCGATGCGCAGCAGGAGCAGTTCACGCTGGTTCTCGGGCAGGTTGGCCATGAGTTTCTTCGCCCACTCGGCGTCGCTGCTGAGGAGAGCGCGCTCCTCGGGGCCGAGCGAGTCGTCCGGCCGTTCGGGCATCTCGTCGGAGGGGACCGCCGTCGAGCCGGGGTGACGCATCGCGGCCCGTTGCAGGTCAGCGACCTTGTGGGCGGCGATGGCGAAGACGAAGGCCTCGAAGGGCCTGCCGGTGTCCCGGTAGCGGGGCAGGGCGAGCAGGACCGCGACGCAGACCTCCTGGGCGAGGTCCTCCACGAAGTGGCGGGCGTCGCCGGGCAGCCGGGACAGCCGGGTGCGGCAGTAACGAAGAGCCAGCGGATGGACGTGGGCCAGCAGGTCGTGGGTGGCCTGCTCGTCGCCGTCCACCGCGCGATGGACGAGTGCCCCGATCGTTCCCACGGCAGCGACCGCCTCGTCATCGCGCATCGGTCCATGGTGCACTGCGGCCGGACCGGCCGTGG
Organism: Streptomyces humidus; assembly: GCF_014649655.1. Classification (GTDB taxonomy): domain Bacteria; phylum Actinomycetota; class Actinomycetes; order Streptomycetales; family Streptomycetaceae; genus Streptomyces; species Streptomyces humidus. Next base: position 79,082 of record NZ_BMTL01000016.1, read on the forward strand.
CACCGTGCCCTTCGTTGTGCACCGAAGCGTTATGAGCAGGTGCGCCGGCACTCATCCCCTGCGCCCTCCCCTTCCGCTCGACCGACTCGTCCCCGAGGAACTCCACACCTCAAGGATGCGGCATCCGCGGCGAAACAAGCAGCGGGCGCCTGCCGGGACCCTGTGCGGCTCCCGCCCGCCGCGCGGCGCCGGGACATCTCGGCCGGTCCCCGGACCGCCTCTGAGCAGGGAGGTTCGCCCATGAGCCCGCTCTCCTCGATGAATGGCGGATGTCACCCGGAACCGGTGCGATCCGCCGGACGGCCCAGGCCCGTCCTGCCCCGGAACGGTCCGGGGCCGCGGGCCGGGCGGGCGGCGGGGTGGCCCTAGCGGACGAGTCCCCACCGGAAGCCGAGCGCCACCGCGTGCGCGCGGTCCGAGGCGCCGAGCTTCTTGAACAGCCGTCGGGCGTGCGTCTTGACGGTGTCCTCGGAGAGGAACAGCTCACGGCCGATCTCCGCGTTGGAGCGACCGTGGCTCATGCCTTCGAGGACCTGGATCTCCCGCGCGGTGAGCGTGGGGGCCGCGCCCATCTCGGCCGACCGCAGCCGGCGCGGGGCGAGCCGCCAGGTCGGGTCGGCGAGCGCCTGGGTGACGGTCGCGCGCAGCTCCGCGCGCGAGGCGTCCTTGTGCAGATAGCCGCGGGCGCCGGCGGCGACCGCGAGGGCGACGCCGTCGAGGTCCTCGGCGACGGTCAGCATGATGATGCGTGCCCCCGGATCGGCGGACAGCAGCCGCCGTACGGTCTCGACGCCGCCCAGACCGGGCATGCGTACGTCCATCAGAATCAGGTCCGAGCGGTCGGCGCCCCAGCGGCGGAGCACTTCCTCGCCGTTGGCTGCCGTCGTCACGCGCTCGACGCCGGGCACGGTCGCGACCGCGCGGCGGAGCGCCTCTCGGGCAAGCGGGGAGTCGTCGCAGACGAGGACGGAAGTCATGGCCGCCCTCCGCAGCTGATGCGCGTCACCTTGTGCCTCCAGGCTGGTACGAATCGTCACCTGTGCGGTCGACCGTCTCGGACGCCTGCCCGAGCGTTTTGTTTTTCCAACCGCCACCACACTCTCAACGACGGTCACTCGAAAGAGTTACGGGGCCGCGTGCATTCTTCGGCACTCTACGTGAGGAGCCGGACACAGAGCAGTCAGCCACACGGTCCCCCGGGCTTTCCCCATCACCCCCGCCCCGTTTGGCCCTATTTCTTCCCATTCACTGGTGTCTGAGGCTAGATTCGCAATGAGTCATATTTTCATCTCCTTAGATCGTAGTTGTACGGTCGTGGACACCGTATCCGCTCAGAACGGCTACAAGGGGTCACGCAATGGCAGATTTCTCCCGCCTTCCCGGACCGAACGCGGACCTGTGGGACTGGCAGCTCCTGGCTGCCTGCCGCGGAGTGGACAGTTCGCTCTTCTTCCATCCGGAGGGTGAGCGCGGGGCGGCTCGGAGCGCTCGAGAGAACTCGGCCAAGGAGGTCTGCATGAGGTGCCCGGTCCGCGCCCAGTGCGCGGCGCACGCCCTGGCGGTTCGAGAGCCGTACGGGGTGTGGGGCGGGTTGACCGAGGACGAGCGCGAGGAGCTCATGGGAAGGGCGCGCAACCGCCTGGTGTCGGCGTCGTCGGGGGCGAGAGACGCCGCTTCGAACACATGAAGGAACGTTTCTGCGGAGAAAGCGGCCGAAAAGAGGTCGGCCGACCGGGAACGAGCGAATCGGAGGGCGCACGCGAGTGCCCTCCGATTTCTGTGCCCGGGGTCAGCGCCGATTTCTGTGCCCGGGGTCAGCGGCGCGTTCTGTGCCCGGGGTCAGCGCCGCGCCGCGCGTTCCAGGTGCTCCAGCGTCGCCGTCACGGCCGGCACCTGGGCCAGGTCCGGCAGGGTGAGGGCGACGATCTCGCGGCGCACCGCCGGTTCCAGCGCGACCGCTCGGGCGCCCCGGGGCCGCACCGACTCGACGGCGAGCCCGGGCAGGACGGCGACGCCGAGGCCGGCGCCCACCAGGCCGACCACCGCCGGGTAGTCGTCGGTCGCGAAGTCGATACGGGGCGTGAAGCCCGCGCGTTCGCACACCTGCACCAACTGGCCGCGGCAGCGGGGGCAGCCGGCGATCCACGGCTCGGCGGCGAGATCGTCGATGGCGACGGCCTCCACGCGCGCGAGGCGGTGCCGCTCGGGCACGAGGGCGACCAGGCGGTCCGTCAGCAGCGGGCGCACGACCAGGTCGTCCCACTCGCCCTCGCCCGGGCCCGCCGGGGCGCCGTCGCCCGTGGCGCGCTCGTAGCGGAAGGCAAGGGCGATGTCGCAGTCCCCCTCCCGGAGCAGCTCGACCGAGCGCGGCGGCTCGGCCTCCTCCAGGGAGACCCGGGTGCCGGGGTGTGCGGCGCGCAGCGCGGCGAGGGCGGTGGGCACGAGGGTGGAGCTGCCGCTCGGGAAGGAGACCAGACGGACCCGGCCCGCGCGCAGCCCCGCGATCGCGGCGACCTCCTCCTCGGCCGCCGTCAGCCCGGACAGGATCCCGGCCGCGTGCCGGACGAGGGCCTCGCCCGCCTGGGTCAGCCGCGTCTCGCGGCCGCTGCGGACCAGCAGGGGCGTGCCGACGGAGGCCTCCAGGGCCTTCATCTGCTGGCTGACGGCGGGCTGGGTGCAGCCCAGTTCCCGCCCGGCCGCCGAGAAGGAGCCGGTGGCGGCCACGGCGCGCAGCACGCGGAGATGACGGGCCTCGATCATCCGTCGAGCATAAGGGAACCTTGGGCGGCCGGGCGAATAATGCATGGACACTTTGATGTCAGGTCGCCTACCTTGCCGTCATGAGGCTTCTGTCCGTCAACCTGGGCCGCCCGAAGGCCGTTCCGTACACCGGTCAGCCGCAGGGGCTGACCGGTATCGACAAGCGGCCGGTCGAGGGGGCCGTACGGGTCTCGGCACCCGGCCCGAAGGGGGTCGGCGCGAGCGGTCTGGCGGGGGACGCGGTGTGCGAGCTGCGTCATCACGGCGGCGACGACCAGGCGGTGTACGCGGTCGCGCGCGAGGACCTCGACGCGTGGGAGGGCGAGCTGGGGCGCACGCTGGGCAACGGCGTGTTCGGCGAGAACCTCACCACGGCGGGCCTCGACGTGTCGGGCGCGCGGATCGGCGAGCGCTGGCGGATCGGCTCCGACGTGGTGCTGGAGGTGACCGCCGGCCGGATACCGTGCCTGACCTTCCAGGGGCACCTGGGCGAGAAGCAGTGGGTGAAGCGGTTCACGCGGAAGGCGGCGACGGGCGCGTACCTGCGGGTGATCGTTCCCGGCGACGTCCGCGCGGGGGACGCGGTGGAGATCGTCCATGTGCCGGACCACGACGTGACGGCCCGGATGCAGTTCCAGGCCGTCACCACGCACCGGGAGCTGCTGCCCCTGCTGCTCGCGGCCGGTGAGGCCCTGCATTCGGAGACGCTGGCCGCGGCCCGGAAGTACGTGGCGGAGCACGGAGGCTGAGCCGTCCTCACGGAAGGGCCGCTCACGGGGCCTTCACCTTCGGGAGGCCACGTGCAGAGAGCTGATCTCCGCACCGCGGGTCACTAACCTTGCGCCATGACAACGGCTCTGATTACGGGTTCGACCGCGGGCATCGGCGCCGCGTTCGCGCGCAGACTGGCGGCGGACGGGCACGATCTCGTCCTCGTGGCACGGGACACCAAGCGGCTGCGCGAGCAGGCGACCGAGTTGCACGACCGGCACGGCATCGAGGCGGAGGTGCTCACCGCCGACCTCGCCACGGACGAGGGCATCGAGGCGGTGGCCGCCCGGCTCGGGGACCGCAAGAACCCCGTGGACCTGCTGGTCAACAACGCCGGTTTCGGCAACAAGGGCCGCTTCCTCGACGTGTCCATGGCCGACGAGCTGAAGATGCTCAAGGTGCACTGCGAGGCGGTGCTGCGGCTGACGTCCGCGGCGACGGCGGTGATGCGCGAGCGCGGGCGCGGCGGGGTCGTCAACGTGGCGTCCGTGGCGGCGTTCGTGCCGCGCGGGACCTACGGGGCGTCCAAGGCGTGGGTCGTGCAGTTCACGCAGGGCGCGGCGAAGGACCTGGCGGGCAGCGGCGTGCGGCTGATGGCGCTGTGCCCGGGTTTCGTGCGCACCGAGTTCCACGAGCGGGCCGGGATGGGCACGGACAACATCCCGGGCTGGATGTGGCTGGACGCGGACAAGCTGGTCGCGGCGGCGCTGCACGATCTGGCGCGTGGGAAGTCGCTGTCGGTGCCCGACCCGCGCTACAAGGCGCTGATGGGTCTGGTGAAGGTGACGCCCCGGTCGCTGCTGGGCGGGATCAGCTCGAAGACGGGCCGCAGGTACGGGCCGCAGTGACGGGGGCGGCGCTGAACAGGTGACGTGGGCGCTCCGGTGGGAGGATGGGCGGGAGGCGACCGGGACCCAGGGGGGCCGGAGGCGACGTCATGACGTTCGTACAGCTCATCGACTGCAGGACCAGCCGGTTCGACGAGATGGACCGGCTGATGGACACATGGGTCGAGCGGACCCGGGGGAAGCGGACCGCGACCCACGCGGTGGTCGCCAAGGACCGCTCCGACGACTCGCACTTCATCGAGATCGTGGAGTTCCCCTCGTACGAGGAGGCGATGCGCAACTCCAACCTCCCGGAGACCGGCAAGGTCTTCCAGGAACTGGTCGCCCTGTGCGACGAGATGCCGACGTTCACGGATCTCGACGTCGTACGGGACGAGCAGTTGTACGCGCGGACGGCACGGCTGTTCTTCGACACGATCGGCGCGCGCGGCGAGCTGCCGCCGCTCGACGGACTGATCGCCGAGGATTACCACGACCACGATCCGGCCAACCCGCAGGACACCATGGGGATGGACGCGATGCGTCGGGCGATCGAGGAGTGGCGCGGCGGCTTCGACTACGCCTTCACGCTCGAAGACCAGATCGCCCAGGGCGACCGGGTGTGCAACCGCTGGACCTGGCGCGGCGCCCACAAGGGCGACTTCATGGGGATCCCGGCCACCGGCAGGACGGTCACGATGACCGGGACGACGGTCTTCCGGTGCCGGGAGGACGGGAAGATCGTCGAGGCCTGGTGGCAGTACGACCGGCTCGGCCTGATGGATCAGCTGGGGGCGCTGGACGCGCTGGAGCAGTAGCGGGCCGGCGGCCGCGGGAGCGGCGGACGCACGCCGAGGCCCGGCGCCTCTTGTCTGCAGGACGCCGGGCCTCGGTACTGCCGTGGGCAGCGACGTGCTACGTCAGTGGGAGTGACCGTGGCCGTGGCCACCGGCGGCCGGCTCCTCCTCTTCCTTCTTCTCGACGACCAGGGTCTCGGTCGTGAGCAGGAGGGAGGCGATGGAGGCGGCGTTCTCCAGGGCGGAGCGGGTGACCTTGACCGGGTCGATGACGCCGGCCTTGACCAGGTCGCCGTACTCGCCGGTGGCGGCGTTGAAGCCCTGGCCCTTGTCGAGCTCGGCCACCTTGGCGGTGATGACGTAGCCCTCGAGGCCCGCGTTCTCGGCGATCCAGCGCAGCGGCTCGACGACGGCGCGGCGGACGACCGCGACACCCGTGGCCTCGTCACCGGTCTTGCCCAGACCGTCCTCGAGCACCTTGGCGGCGTGGACCAGAGCGGAGCCACCACCGGAGACGATGCCCTCCTCGACCGCGGCGCGGGTCGCGGAGATGGCGTCCTCCAGGCGGTGCTTCTTCTCCTTCAGCTCCACCTCGGTGGCGGCGCCGACCTTGATCACGCACACGCCGCCGGCCAGCTTCGCGAGGCGCTCCTGGAGCTTCTCGCGGTCCCAGTCGGAGTCGGTGTTCTCGATCTCGGCCTTGATCTGGGCGATGCGGCCGACGACGTCCTCGGAGTTGCCGCCGCCGTCGACGAGGGTGGTGTCGTCCTTGGTGACGGTGACGCGGCGGGCGGAGCCGAGCACGTCGACGCCGACCTGGTCGAGCTTGAGGCCGACCTCCTCGGAGATGACGGTGGCGCCGGTGAGGACGGCCATGTCCTGCAGCATCGCCTTGCGACGGTCGCCGAAGCCCGGGGCCTTGACGGCGACCGCGTTGAAGGTGCCGCGGATCTTGTTGACGACGAGGGTGGAGAGCGCCTCGCCCTCCAGGTCCTCGGCGATGATCAGCAGCGGCTTGGAGGAGTTGGTCTGGATGACCTTCTCCAGCAGCGGCAGCAGGTCGGCGATCGAGGAGATCTTGCCCTGGTTGATGAGGATGTAGGGGTCCTCGAGGACGGCCTCCATGCGCTCCTGGTCCGTCACGAAGTACGGGGACAGGTAGCCCTTGTCGAAGGCCATGCCCTCGGTGAAGTCCAGCTCCAGACCGAAGGTGTTGGACTCCTCGACGGTGATGACGCCGTCCTTGCCGACCTTGTCCATCGCCTCGGCGATGAGCTCGCCGACCTGCTGGTCCTGGGCGGACAGCGCGGCGACGGCGGCGATGTCGGACTTCTCGTCGATCGGGCGGGCGGTGGCCAGCAGATCCTCGGAGATGGCCTTGACGGCGGCGTCGATGCCCTTCTTCAGGGCGGCCGGGGAGGCGCCCGCGGCGACGTTCCTCAGGCCCTCGCGGACCAGCGCCTGGGCGAGCACGGTGGCGGTGGTCGTACCGTCGCCCGCGATGTCGTTGGTCTTGGTCGCCACCTCCTTCACCAGCTGCGCGCCGAGGTTCTCGTACGGGTCGTCGAGCTCGACCTCGCGGGCGATCGTGACACCGTCGTTGGTGATGGTGGGGGCGCCGAACTTCTTGTCGATGACGACGTTGCGGCCCTTGGGGCCGATCGTCACCTTGACCGTGTCGGCAAGCTTGTTGACGCCGCGCTCGAGGGCGCGACGGGCGTCCTCGTCGAACTTCAGGATCTTCGCCATGGGAGCGGTTCAGCCCTCTCGGAAAGCGTGGGAGAAACGAACTGCGCCCCCAGCGCCCGGCTGCACAGAGTAGCGGGGGCCAGGGGCGCAGTTCACTGCAAAACTGGGTGAATTACTTCTCGATGATCGCGAGGACGTCGCGAGCCGAGAGGACGAGGTACTCCTCGCCGTTGTACTTCACCTCGGTGCCGCCGTACTTGCTGTACAGGACGACATCGCCGACCTTGACGTCGAGCGGCAGGCGCTCGCCGTTCTCGAAGCGACCCGGGCCCACCGCGAGGACGGCGCCCTCCTGGGGCTTCTCCTTCGCGGTGTCCGGGATGACCAGGCCAGAGGCGGTGGTCTGCTCGGCGTCGAGCGGCTGGACCACGATGCGGTCCTCGAGCGGCTTGATGGCAACCTTGGAGCTGGTGGTCGTCACGATCCGACCTCCCCCTTCGGAGATCTCACGGGGTTAACTGTCTGAGGTGGCGACCAGGTGGATCCGTCGTCGCGGGTGCCGGACCTGCCCGTCGCTGTGTTGGCACTCTCCAGTGGTGAGTGCCAGAGCTGAGACTATGACCGGGATTAGCACTCGGTCAAGCGGAGTGCCAATGCCCGCGGCGCGTCGGCCACATTTCCGGCCCGGGCGAGTGCCCCTGCCGCCCGGCTTCCAGGCGGGCCCGCACCGGGGGCCGGCGGCTCCGGCCCCCGGCTCAGGGCCCCGAGGCGTCCTCGTCCCACACGCCGGACGGGCTGATGCTCCCGAGCCGCACCGCACCGCGCCCACCGAGCCAACCGAGGTCCTACAGGTAGTCCTCCAGGCGGGCCACCGTCAGGCCCTGCTCCTGTACCTGCCGCAGCAGGCGCGTCGTGCGCTCGCGCAGGACCGGGCCCGTCGTCTCGTCCGGGGCGACGGCGATGATGTCGCCCGGGCGCAGGCGGTGGGGACCGTGGGCGCGGGTGAGGCCGGTGGGACCCATCGCGGCGCGCCACAGGACGAGGGCCGTGATGCCGCAGTCGGCGGCGGCCCGCCGGGTGGTGGCGTCGTAGGCGCCGTAGGGCGGGCGGAGGAGACGGGGACGCAGGCCGAAGCGGGAGCGGAGCTTGTCCTGCTGGCCGCAGATCTCGGCGCGCTGGCCGGCGTAGGGCAGACCGCGCAGGACCGGGTGGTCGAGGGTGTGGTTCTGGATGCTCGCGCCGACCGACCGCAGCCGGGCGAAGTGCGCGTACCCCGGGCCGACCACGCTGTCGGTGAGGAACATGCTGACCGGCAGGCGCAGTTCGCGGACCATGTCGACGAAGCGCGGATCGCGTTCGGCGCCGTCGTCGTAGGTGAGGAAGACGACCTTGTCGGTGGTCGGGACGTGGTCGAGGACCGGCGGGAGGCCCGTTCCCGGACTGCCCGGCAGGACACGGGCGGGGTGGGCCGGCGCGGGAGCCGGCGGAGCCGTCAGGCCCCAGCGGCGGTACGGGGCGGGGGCGGACTCGCGCACCTGCGCGGCGGCCTTTCTGCCCAGGCGTTCGATCGGGTCGACGGACTGGGCGCAACCGGTCAGGGTCGCCAGGACCAGCAGGACGGCCGTCAGCCCGCGCGCCCTCACAGGTAGTCCTCCAGCCGGGCCACCGCGTAGCCCTTCGACGTGACCTTGTCCACGAAGCGGCGCACCATGTCGGGCATCGTGCCCTTCCATTCGCCGCGGCCGCGGAAGTGGGTGAGGACGATGTCGCCGGGATGGAGGTCCTGGTCCGACTCCCGGTACTCCCAGTGGTCGACGAAGACCTCCTCGTCCCAGAGCGGGGCGTAGCGCACGCCGCAGGACTTCGCGGCGCGCAGGGTGTCCTGGTCGTAGTTGCCGTACGGCGGCCGGAAGAGGGCGGGACGGTCGCCGTAGCGCTCGCGGAGCACCTCCTGCATGCCGCAGATCTCGCGCTTCTGGCGGGCGTAGGAGAGGGCGGGCAGGTACGGGTGGTGGAGCGTGTGGTTGTTCAGGGTCACCCCCAGGTCCCGCATCTTCTTGAAGTAGCCGTAGTCGTCCTTGATCAGGAAGTTGCTGAGGAACGCGGTGTACGGGATCTTCAGCTCGCTCATCATGCGCAGGAACGCCGGGTCCTTCTCGGCGCCGTCGTCGACGGTGAGGAAGACGACCCTGTCCTCGGTCGGGACCGTGGTGAAGACCGGCGGCAGCCCGAGTTCCTCGTGGTCCGCGACCTCGAATCCCCTGCGGGTGGTGATCTCCGGCTTGCGCGCGGGCGGCGCCGGGGGCGTCAGCGGGACCTTCCGCAGGCCCCAGCGCCGCGCCGCCGCGACCTGAGCCTGCCGGGCGGCGCGGAGCCGGCCGGCGTACGCGTGCAGGGCGCGCGCCGCCGGCGCCTCCGGCGGCGCGGCCTTCTCGGGCTGCTGGCCCGCAGCGGGGCGGAGCGAAGCGCCGCCGCCCCCGCCGCCGCCCCCGGCGCAGCCGGACGCGAGGGCGGTCAGCGCGAGGACGGTGAACGCGCCGAGGATTCCCGTACGCCCGCGGCCGCGTCGGATTCCCGTACGGCCGCCGCCCCGTCGGATTCCCGTACGCCCGCGACCCCGTCGGATTCCCGTACGACCGCACCGGCGCGGCCCCTGAGAACAACCGCGGTTGTCATCATTTTGTACGACAGATCCCATGGCGCCGGATCCTCGCAGCCGTCGTCCCGGAACCCGGACCGACACCGCCGCCGGGCGCCCACCATCCACCGACTGGCCCACACCGACCGCCGCATGCGCCCACCCGGCCGGCGGAGCGCCTTCTCACGGCGGCCGGTGGAGCCCCCCGACCGGCGGGGCGGGCGGCTGGCCGACAATGGCGGGGTGAACGTCCTCGCCCCGCTCCTCACTGCCGAGGGCCGCGCCCTCCTCGACGCGGTGCGCGGCACCGCGCCCGCCGACGAGCTCGCCGTCGCCACCCGGCTGCGCCGCGAGCACCCCGCCGACCTGGTGTCGGCGGCCCTCGGACAGGCGAGGCTGCGGCAGCGGGCGGCGGTGAAGTTCGGGGCCGAGGACGCGGACCGGATGTTCTTCACCCCGAACGGCGTGGAGCAGTCGACGCGGGCGAGCGTCGCCGGCTACCGGGCCGGGCGGATGAGGGCCCTCGGCGTGACCTCCGTGGCCGACCTGTGCTGCGGGATCGGCGGCGACGCGATCGCGCTCGCCCGCGCCGGGATCCGGGTGCTGGCCGTGGACCGGGACCCGGTCACGGCTCAGGCGGCTCGGGCGAACGCCGAGGCGCTGGGGCTGAGCGAACTGATCGAGGTGCGCGAGGCGGACGTCACCGAGGTGGACACCGGCGGCTACGACGCCGTGTTCGTCGATCCGGCGCGCCGGGGCGGACGCGGTCGGGTCTTCGACCCCGAGGGCTACTCGCCGCCGCTGTCCTGGGCGGTCGGCGCCGCCCTCGCCGCGCCCCGCGCCGCCCTGAAGATCGCCCCCGGCGTGCCGCACGAGGCGATCCCGGCCGAGGCCGAGGCCGAGTGGATCTCGGACGGCGGGGACGTGAAGGAGGCGGTGCTGTGGTTCGGGACCGGCGACCCGGGCGCCGTCCGGGCGACCCTGCTGCCGGGGCCGCGGACGCTGCTCGGCAGCGGTCTGCCCGACCCGCGGGTGCGCCCGGTCGGCAGGTACCTGTACGAGCCCGACGGCGCGGTGGTCCGCGCCCATCTGGTCGCCGACGTGGCCCGTGAGGTCGACGGCGGGCTGATCGACGAGACGATCGCCTACGTCACCGCGGATGCCCTGCGCCCCACGCCGTACGCCACCGCCTATGAGATCACCGATCAACTCCCCTTCAACGTGAAGAAGTTGAAGGCCCTGCTACGGGAACGCGGGGTGGGGATCCTGACCGTGAAGAAGCGGGGGTCGGCGGTGGAGCCGGAGGAGCTGCGGAAGAAGGTGCTCACCAAGGGGCAGGGGCCGCACTCGGCGACCGTCTTCCTGACCCGGGTGGCGGGGGCGCCGACGATGCTCGTCGGCGCCCCCGCCGGGCCGGACGTCACTGCCGGTGGAGCGTCCTGAGCGGTGCCAGGTTCGGCTGGACGCCGATCCGGTCGGGACGCTGCACCGCGGCGTCCGAGGCGTCGGCGCCCGCGCCCGCGGCGAGGGCCCGCGCCGACGTGGCCGCCGGGACGAGGCCGTTGTAGTACGGGCGGTACGTGAAGTAGGCGCTGCCCGCGCTCATCGAGGCGCCCGCGGTGTTCAGCTCGGCCTGGGCGAGCGAGCCGGTGCCGCCGAAGCCCACCATCGAGTTGACGGAGGCGCTCTCGCGCACGAGGTAGCTGTTCACCTCGGGCGACAGGGCGGTGGCGCTGCTGCTCCACAGGAGGGGGCCGAAGACGTTCACCGCCGAGGCGGCCGACACGCCGTCGCGCCAGGCGCCGGAGTAGGCGAGGCCGGTCATGTTCGGCGCGGTCCACCAGAACAGGGCGATGGCGACCGAGAGGGACCCGTCCGTGGTGCCCGAGATCGGGTAGTACGAGTACGTCGACGGCCACCGCGGGAAGCTCGTGTGGGTCAGCGCGTACGCCGCCGCCGAACCGACCGGGATGATCATGGTCTTGTCCGGGTTGAGGCTGTTCAGGTACGACTGCACCGAGGCGGTCAGCTTGTTGCCGTTGGTGAGGACGACGCCGGCCGCGCTGGCGGAGCCGTCTGAGCCGGCCGCGGCCGCCGCCGAGAGGGCCGCGCGGTACTCGGTGCCGCCGGCCAGGAAGACGTACTTGGGCGCGGAGGTGATGGTCTTGCTCACCGTCACCGAGGTCGCGTACCGGTCCGCGCCGGTCAGCCGCACGGGGACGTAACCGAGCGCCTTCACCTGGCTGGCGACCGCGTTGTCGAGGACGGACGCGCTGCCGACCAGGTACACGGGCTTGCCCGGCGCCAGCGTCCGCTTCAGTTCGTTCTTCGTCGTCGACGAGAGACCGGTCTTCTGGGTCATCAGCACCGGGCCCTCCTTCCGGCCGGCCAGGGCGGGCGCGGTGACGGCGTAGGCCGGGTCGTCCTGGTTGACCAGCACGGCGGACTTGGCGTTCATCAGGCCGGGCTCGCTGTGGCCGACGGTGTTCCAGGTCCAGCGGGAGGAGGCGGTGGCGGTGAGGTAGGCGTTGGCGCCCCAGACCCGTCCGGTGCTGTTCTTGCGCAGGGGCTGCCAGCTGGGGTTCCCGACACGGCTGCTGTTCGTCGCGTCCGTGACCGGGGTCAGCTCGCCGGTCGCCGTGTCGACGTACTCGACGGTGTGCACGTCGTCGCTGTTCGGCGAGGTGTGGGCGTCGAAGACGATCCGCTTGCCGGTGGGCGACCAGGACGGGGCGGCGTAGCGGCGGGGACCGGTGGTGAGCTGCTTGACGTCGGTGCCGTCGGCCTTCGCCGTGAAGATCTGCGGGTTGCCGTCGGTGTCCTTGCGGACGAACGCCAGCTTCGTCCCGTCCGGGGACCAGGCGGGCTGCTCGGCGTCGGCCAGCGCGAGCTTGACCGTCTTGGCGGCGGCGTCGTAGAGGTACACGCCCGCGGCGGCGTCGCAGCTTCCGGCACGGCGCTCGAACGCGACCAGTCCGTTGACGTTCACGCTCGGCTCGGAGTCGCAGACGGTGGCCGGCTCCAGGTTCGCCGGCAGCAGCGGACCGGGCGCCCAGGAGGCGTCGGAGGGACCGTAGGCGAGCTGGCCGCCGCTGGCGAAGACGACGTAACGGCCGCCGTTCCAGAACGTCAGGTCCTCGTACGGGGCGCTGGAGCGCAGGCCCTGCGCCCACGGCAGGGTGATCTTCTTGGTGCCGTTGGGCAGGACGCTGGAGATCTGGCCCGACACGCTGAGCAGACGGCTGCCGTCGGGCGCCCAGGTGGCGTAGCTCCCCACGTTGGGGACGGAGCTGGTCTTGCCGGTGACGGGGTCGACGAGCAACCCGCCGTCGTTGAGGATCTTGCCTTCGGCGCCCGGCCAGGGCCCCGCGTCGTCGGCGACGGCGCCGGGTGCGGTGGCCAGGGCGCCCGCCGTGGCGAGCACGACCGTGGTGGCGAGCGCCGCGGCGCGGCGGCGCGTGAACAGTCTCAAGTTGTGGACCCCCGGGGATCACGTGATGTCGCATGATGTCGATGGAGCCGCGCGCGGGCCGGGTCGGCGTCGTCCCCCGTCGCCAAAACCGTCGGCCGCACAGTCGTTGCACAGCGGCCGGACCACTCTAGGCCGCCACAGACCCCAAAGGGAACGGATTTACGGCCAACAGACGTTCGACACAGCGGAGTTCACGAGAACTCGCCCGCGTCGCCGGACATCGGCGGGCGTCGGCGGAGTTCCGGGTGCGGGGATTACCGGGTCCCCGGGTTCCGCTCCCGGGTGGCCTCAGGTCCCACGGCAGGCCTCGGCCCGCTCCCTCAGCAGTTCCCGCTCCCGCTGGTTGCCCGTCAGCTCCGCCGCCCGTTCGAACTCGGCCCTCGCCTCCGCCGGCCTGCCCAGGCGCAGCAGCAGGTCGCCGCGGACGCTGGGGAGGAGGTGGTACCCGCGCAGCGCCGGTTCGGTGACGAGCCCGTCGACGATCTCCAGGGCCGGTCCCGGGCCCTCCGTCATCGACACGGCGACGGCGCGGTTGAGTTCGACGATCGGGGACGGCGCCCGGACGGCCAGCAGGCCGTACAGGGTGGCGATGGCCTCCCAGTCGGTGTCCCCGTAAGTGCGGGCGCGGGCGTGGCAGGCGGCCACGGCGGCCTGGAGGGCGTACGGACCGGGAGCGCCCGTGGAAGTGGCGCCGGCCCGGTCGAGGGCCGCGACGCCACGGGCGACGAGCATGCGGTTCCAGCGGCGCCGGTCCTGGTGCTCGAGGAGGACAGGCCTGCCGTCGGCGGCGGTGCGGGCGGCCGTGCGGGAGGCCTGGAACTCCAGCAGGGAGGCCAGAGCGTGCACCTCCGGCTCCTTCGGCATCAGGGCCGCCAGCTGCCGGGCCAGCCGCAGCGCGTCCTCGCACAACGCCGGGCGCAGCCAGTCGTCGCCGGCGGTGGCCGCGTACCCCTCGTTGAAGATCAGGTAGATCACGTCGAGGACCGAGCCGAGACGGGCCTCGCGGTCGGGTCCGTACGGCACCTCGAAGGCGACGTTCCTGGTGGCCAGGGTCTTCTTGGCGCGGACGATGCGCTGGGCCACCGTGGCCTCGGGGACCAGGAACGCGCGGGCGATCTCGGGCGTGCTCAGTCCGCCGAGCAGGCGCAGGGTGAGGGCGATGCGGGCCTCGGCGGACAGCACCGGGTGGCAGGCGGTGAAGACGAGCCTGAGCAGGTCGTCGTCGATGGCGTCGGGATCGGCCGGCTCCTCCGGCAGGACCGCCTCGTCCAGGCTCCGTCCGATCTCCCGGAGCTTGCGTGCGTAGTTCTCCCGGCGCCGGACCAGGTCGACGGCGCGGTGCCGGGCGGCGGCCGTGAGCCAGGCGCCGGGATTGTCCGGCACGCCGTCGCGCGGCCACTGTTCCAGCGCGGCCACCAGCGCGTCCTGCGCCAGTTCCTCCGCGATCCCGACGTCGCGGACGACCCGGGCGACGGCGGCGATGACCCGGGGCGACTCGAGCCGGAACACGGTCTCGATGGCGACGCGGGGATCCGGGGCGACGCGGGCATCCGGGGCGGACCGGGAGTCTGAGGCCGGGCCGCCGTCCGGGGCCGGGGCGGGCGGGGGGTTCGAGGCGGGCTGTTGTTCCACAGCCCCCCATCGAACACCCGCCGGGCCCGCGGACCAAGGAAGGCTCAGCCCTCCGCGATCTCCCGCACCTCGCAGGTCACGGTCCAGAAGTCCTCGTGGACCTTCAGGAACCGCTTCGTCCACTCGATGGCCTCCGCCCGGTCCTTGCACTGCATGATCGCGTAGCCGCCGACGGCCTCCTTGGACTCGGTGAAGGGCCCGTCGGTGACGGAGATCCTGCCGCCCTCGTAGTGCACCCGGGCGCCCTGCGAGGTGGGGGTCAGCCCCTCGGTCTGCAGCATCACACCGGCCTTGGTGATCTCCTCGATCAGCTCTCCCATCCGCTGCATCAGCTCGGGGCTGGGGCCCTCGGCGGGTGCGGCGGCCTCGTCGATCCTCACGAGCGACAGGTAACGGGGCATGGTGACTCCTCCGGTCAGGTGAGCCGGGTCCTTCCCGGCCTCTCACCCCTGCGTCGAACGGGAGCGGCCCGGATCGACACCCTCGCGGTGGAATCTTCGAGAATCCCAGCCGGGTTCTCCGTCGGGAGGTCCTGGAGGATCTCATGGCGCAGCTTTCCGAAAGTTTCGGTCATTCAGCCGATTGACTTCGGTGGAGTCCGGAGGTTCGCGTCACGCCCCGTCGACACGCCGACTTCCGGCCACTCCCCCGCTCTCGGCTTCGCTCGAGCAGGGGCCCCCGTCCCGGACGCCGCCCTCAGCGGCCGGCGGCGCTCCGGTGCTCGTGCGCACCACCAGGCTGGTCGCCAGTTCCACCCGGGTCGCCGTCGGCGCCTCCTGCGACGTCGACCGCGCCAGTTCGAGGACCAGCCGGGCGGCCGCCTCGGCCATCTCCGTCAGCGGCTGCCGCACGGTCGTCAGCGGCGGCCCCACCCAGCGGGCCACCGGCAGATCGTCGAAGCCGACCACGCTGACGTCCTCCGGGATGCGCAGCCCCAGCTCGCGCGCGGCCTCGTAGAAGCCGAGGGCCTGGAGGTCGTTGCCGGCGAAGACGGCGGTGGGCCGGTCGGGGCGGTCGAGGAGCTCGCGGCCGAGGCGGTAGCCGGTCTCGTGATGGAAGTCGCCGGTCTTGATCAGCGAATGGTCGACCGGCAGGCCGGCCGTCTCCAGGGCGGCCCGGTATCCGTCGATCCTGGCGCGGCTGCACATCATCTGCGGCGGCCCGCTGATCGCCCCGATCCGCCGGTGCCCCAGCTCGACCAGGTGCCGGGTCGCGGCGAGGCCGCCCTGCCAGTTGGTCGCCCCGATGGACGGCACGTCGGCGCCCGGGTCACCGGCCGGGTCCATCACCACGAACGGGATGGACCGGCTGGTCAGCAGCGCCCGCTGGGACTCGTCCAGCCCGGACAGCACCAGCACGACGCCGTGCGGGCGGCGGGCGGCGACCTGGTCGGCCCAGGTCCGCCCAGGGGTGAGCCGCCCCGCGCTCTCGCTCAGCACCACGCTCAGCCCGGCGTCCCGGGCCACGTTCTCCACGCCCCGGATGACCTCCATCGCCCAGGCGCTCTCCAGCTCGTGGAAGACCAGGTCGATCAGCGGCGAGCGGGTCGCCTCGGCCCGGCGCCGCCGGTAGCCGTGGGCGCGCAGCAGTTCCTCGACGCGCGTGCGGGTGCCGGGGGCGACGTCGGCCCGGCCGTTGAGGACCTTCGAAACAGTCGGTGCCGATACGCCGGCCTCGCGGGCGATCTCGGCGAGAGTCGCGGTCTGTGTCGGCCGCGCTTCTGTACGCGTTTCCACGGGCTCCGAGGGTGTCATGG
Organism: Streptomyces humidus; assembly: GCF_014649655.1. Taxonomy (GTDB): domain Bacteria; phylum Actinomycetota; class Actinomycetes; order Streptomycetales; family Streptomycetaceae; genus Streptomyces; species Streptomyces humidus. The sequence continues at coordinate 95,424 of NZ_BMTL01000016.1, forward strand.
CGGCGATCGTATCGCCACGCGACCTCTTGACGAACCTGGTAGGACGCCATAGGTTCCCGGAACATTCGAAGTACATGTCGAAACATTCGTTCAACTTCGTACAGGATCCCCGGATTCGCTGGCCCTCTGGTGGCTCACCGACCTCTGACAGGAGTTTCATGACCACCGCCCCCTGGCGTGACCCCGCCCTGCCCGCCGCCGCCCGCGTCGACGACCTCCTCTCCCGGATGACCCTCGAGGAGAAGACCGCCCAGCTGTACGGCGTGTGGGTGGGCGCCGCGACGGACGGCGGCGGAGTCGCCCCCCACCAGCACGACATGACCGCCGGTCCCGCCGAGGACTTCGACGAGCTGATCACCCGCGGGCTCGGCCAGCTGACCCGGCCCTTCGGCACCGCCCCGGTGGAGCCCGGCCTCGGCGCCCGGGCCCTGGCCCACGCCCAGCGGCAGATCGCCGCGGCGGGCCGCTTCGGCATCCCGGCGGTCGCCCACGAGGAGTGCCTGGCCGGCTTCACCGCCTGGCGGGCCACCGCCTACCCGGTGCCGCTGGCCTGGGGCGCCGCCTTCGACCCGGCGCTGGTGGAGGAGATGGGCCGGGCGATCGGCCGCGACCTGCGCGCGGTCGGCGTCCACCAGGGTCTGGCCCCCGTTCTGGACGTCGTCCGCGACCCGCGCTGGGGACGGGTCGAGGAGACGATCGGCGAGGACCCGTACCTGGTGGGCACGGTCGGCACGGCCTACGTGCGCGGACTCGAGTCGGCCGGGGTCGTCGCCACGCTCAAGCACTTCGCCGGGTACGCCTCCTCGGCGGGGGCCCGCAACCTGGCCCCCGTACGGGCGGGCACCCGGGAGTTCGCGGACGTGACGCTGCCCCCCTTCGAGATGGCGCTGCGCGAGGGCGGCGCCCGCTCGGTGATGGCGGCCTACACCGAGCGCGACGGGGTCCCGGCCTCCGCCGACCCCGAGCTGCTGACCCGTCTGCTGCGGGAGGAGTGGGGCTTCACCGGCACGGTCGTCGCCGACTACTTCGGCATCGGCTTCCTGCAGACCCTGCACCGGGTGGCCGGCACCCCCGCGGAGGCGGCCGGGCTCGCCCTGGCGTCGGGTGTCGACGTCGAGCTGCCCACGGTGAAGTACTACGGCGCGTCGCTGGTCGAGGCCGTCCGGGCGGGCGAGGTCGCGGAGGAGCTGGTGGACCGGGCGGCCCGCCGCGTGCTGCTCCAGAAGTGCGACCTGGGCCTGCTCGACGAGGACTGGCGGCCCGAGACCGCCGAGTCGGTCGACCTGGACACGGCGGCGAACCGCGGGCTGGCCCGCCGGCTGGCGGAGGAGTCGGTGGTGCTGCTGGACAACCCCGACGGGCTGCTCCCCCTCGCCCCCGACACCCGGATCGCGGTGGTCGGCCCGCGGGCGGCGGACGCCCTGGCGATGCTCGGCTGCTACTCCTTCCCCTCCCATGTCCTCCCCCACCACCCCGACGTGGAGACGGGCATCGGGATCCCGACCGTGCTGGAGTCGCTGCGGGCCGAACTGCCCGACGCGAAGGTGACGTTCACGGAGGGCTGCGCGGTCTCCGACCCGGACACGTCCGGCTTCGCCGAGGCCGTCGCGCGCACGGCGGAGGCGGACGTGTGCGTGGCCGTCCTCGGCGACCGGGCCGGACTGTTCGGCCGGGGCACCTCGGGCGAGGGCTGCGACGTGGCCGACCTCGGTCTGCCCGGCGTCCAGGGCGAGCTGCTGGACGGGCTGGTGGCGACGGGCGTCCCGGTCGTCCTAGTCCTGCTCACCGGCCGCCCCTACGCGCTGGGCCGCTGGCACGGGCGGCTGGGAGCGGTGGTGCAGGCGTTCTTCCCCGGCGAGGAGGGCGGTCCGGCGGTGGCGGGAGTGCTGTCGGGCCGGGTCAATCCCTCGGGCCGCCTGCCGGTGAGCGTGCCGCGGGTGCCGGGCGGCCAGCCCTGGACCTACCTCCAGCCGCCGCTGGGCCTGGCGGGCGAGGTCAGCAGCCTGGACCCGACCCCGCTCTACGCCTTCGGCCACGGGCGCACGTACACGGCGTTCGCCTGGGAGGACTTCACCGGCCCCGACGCGGAGATCCCGACGGACGGCTCGTACGACCTGGCCGTCACCGTGCGCAACACCGGCGACCGGGCGGGCACGGAGGTCGTGCAGCTCTATCTGCACGACCCGGTGGCGAGCGTGACCCGTCCCGACGTCCGCCTGATCGGCTACCGCCGGCTGGAGCTGGCGGCGGGCGAGTCGGCGCGGGTCGCGTTCCGCTTCCACGCCGACCTGTCGGCGTTCACCGGCCTCGACGGCCGGCGGATCGTCGAACCAGGGGCGCTGGAGCTGCGGTTGGGGGCGTCCAGCGCGGACGTGCGGGAAGTGGCCCGGGTGCGGCTGACCGGACCGGCGCGCGAGGTGGGCGTCGAGCGGCGGCTGCACTGCGACGTGGAGGTCGCGAGCGACTGAGCTGCGGCTGAGGGGGCCCGTACGGGAGAGGGACCCGTACGGGCCGGGGGACCCGTACGGGCCGGGGGACCCGTACGGGCCGGGGGCATGCGGGAGAAGTCGTGTCGAAGATATGAATAAGATATGAAGCCCATTCGGAGAAGGGCTTCAGGTGAGTCAACCGCCGCGTGGCGCCTGCCCGTTGTGCGGCGCGCACAGGGCCGCGGACGGCGCCCCCGCATGTGTCTGCGCCCGGCTCGCGTCCGACGCCCACCGCAGCGACCGCACGGCACAGGCGGCCGCCGCCGAGGACTTCGATCCGGTGCGGATCCGGCCGTTCGTCGTGCTCGAAGACGACGGGGATCCGCAGGACGGCGCACATCTCGACGCCCATCCCGACGCGCGTCCCGAGAGCCCGGCCGACCCCGGCCCCGCCCCCGCGCCGGCGACGTCACCGGCCCCCGGCGAGCCTCCGTACGCCCGGGACGCCGACGGGCCGGTCGAGTCGGACGGGCCGGGCGAGTCAGGCGGGGCCGACGACGCAGGCGACACAGAGGAAGACGGTGGGTCCGAGGGGCCGGACGCTCCTGACGCGGCGCACCCCGGCCGACGGCTGGGCCGGGTACGGCTGCTGGTTCTCACAGGCGTCCTCGGAACCGCCGTGACCGCGGCCGTGCTCGTCGCGCTCTTCGTGTCCGGCGGCCCCGCGCGGGACGGTTCCTTGAGCGAGGGGGTCCGGGCGCCCGTGCCCGACGTGACGTCCGAGGACGTCACGACGGCCGGACGGCCGTCCGCCCAGGTCTCCCCGACCCAGCCGTCGCCGACCGCCTCCCGCTCCACCGGCCCGTCGGCTTCCGCCTCGGCGAGCCCCTCCCGGTCCGCCGAGCCGTCCCCGACGGCGTCCGCCGGCGCGACCGGCACCGCGCCCCCCGACCCCGGTCCGACGGGGACCGAGCCCCCGGTCCTCCGCCTGGGCGACACCGGCCCCGAGGTCACCGAACTCCAGGCGCGCCTGAGTCAGATCGGCTACTACACCGGTGCGGTCGACGGCGTCTACAGCCGCCAGGTCGCGGCCGCGGTGGGCACGTACCAGTTCACCCGGGTCATCCTCCAGGACGAGTCCGGCGTCTACGGCGCCGCCACCCGGGCCTCCCTGGAAGCGGAGACGGACGAGCCCTGACCGCCGGGCGCCCGGCCGGTGGGTCGCCGCCCGCGCCCGGTCGGGACTCGCCCGTCGCCGTCAGCCCTCGTCCGCCACCGGCTCGAACCGCCACCGGTGCACCGCCCGGGTCACCAGATCCCTTTCGGGCTCGGGCAGTTCGGGGATGCCGGCGTCGTCGTACCCGGCGTCCCACCAGGTGATCACCAGCACCCGGTCCTGCGGGGCCCGGAAGGTCTCCCGGCGCAGCGGCCGCGGCGTCAGCTCCTGCGCCCGCGCCCACGCCAGCAGTTCCCCGCCCCGCCCGGCGGCCGCCCGGGCCTCCCACATCAGCGCGACGCTCACGACGTGATCCTCATGAGTACAGGTTGTCCTTGGCGGTCTCGTGCACATGGTCGTGGTCGTGCGGGCGACCCGGCACATGCGGCTCGGTCACCGGCAGCGAGGAGTCGGCCGACAGGTCCCAGCTCGACGCGGCGCGCCCCCGGGCCACCATCTCCGCGCCCAGCGCCGCCACCATCGCGCCGTTGTCCGTGCACAGCTTGGGGCGCGGCACGCGCAGCCGGATCCCGGCCGCCTCGCAGCGCTCCTGGGCGAGGGCCCGCAGCCGGGAGTTGGCGGCCACGCCGCCGCCGATCATCAGATGGTCGACGCCCTCGTCCTTGCAGGCCCGCACGGCCTTGCGGGTCAGGACGTCCACGACCGCCTCCTGGAAGGAGGCCGCCACGTCCCGCACCGGCACCTCCTCGCCCGCCGTCCGCTTCGCCTCGATCCAGCGGGCGACCGACGTCTTCAGCCCGGAGAAGGAGAAGTCGTACACCGGGTCGCGCGGGCCGGTGAGGCCGCGCGGGAACGCGATGGCCTTCGGGTCTCCCTCGCGCGCGTAGCGGTCGATGACCGGGCCTCCCGGGAAGCCCAGGTTCAGCACCCGGGCGATCTTGTCGAAGGCCTCGCCCGCCGCGTCGTCGATGGTCGCGCCCATGGGACGGACGTCGGCGGTGATGTCGGTGGACAGCAGCAGGGAGGAGTGGCCGCCGGACACCAGCAGGGCCATCGTCGGCTCGGGCAGGGCGCCGTGCTCCAGCTGGTCCACGCAGATGTGCGAGGCGAGGTGGTTCACGCCGTAGAGGGGCTTGCCGAGGGCGTAGGCGTAGGTCTTCGCCGCCGAGACGCCGACCAGCAGCGCGCCGGCGAGGCCGGGACCGGCCGTGACCGCGATGCCGTCGAGGTCCTTCGGGCTCACCCCCGCTTCCTTCAGCGCCCGGTCGATGGTCGGGACCATCGCCTCCAGGTGGGCCCGGGAGGCCACCTCGGGCACGACCCCGCCGAAGCGGGCGTGCTCGTCGACGCTGGAGGCGATCGCGTCCGCCAGCAGGGTCGTGCCGCGCACGACGCCGACGCCGGTCTCGTCGCAGGAGGTCTCGATCCCCAGTACGAGGGGTTCGTCAGCCATTGGTCTCGGTTCCTTGTGTTCCGGCTACGGATGTCGTCGGGTCGGTCAGGCGCATCACCAGGGCGTCCACGTTCCCCGGCTGGTAGTAGCCGCGGCGGAAGCCGATGGCCTCGAAGCCGAAGCGCTCGTAGAGCTTCTGGGCGCGGATGTTGTCGATCCGGCACTCCAGCATGACCTCGGCGCACTCGAACGCGGTCGCCGCGCGCAGCAGTTCCGTCAGCAGCCGGCCGCCGAGGCCGGTGCCCCAGTGGTCGCGGGCGACGGCGATGGTCTGGACGTCGGCGAGGTCCCCGGCTGCGGCCAGACCGGCGTACCCGACGATCCGCTCGCGGGCGCTCTCGTCGCCGTCGTCGTGCCGGTCGACGGCGACGAGGTACCGGCGGGTCGCCTCGGGGCCGCGGGCGTGGGCCAGGTCGGACCAGAACATGCCGCGCGACCAGGCGTCCTCGGGGAAGAGGTCCTTCTCGAGTTCCAGCACGGGCTCGATGTCCCACCAGCGCATCTCGCGCAGCACGGGCTGCCCGGGCGGGTCGACGGTCTCGGTCACTTGGGGGTGACCACCTTGTAGTTCTTCGGCACCTGGGCGTCCGGCCGGCGCAGATACAGCGGGCGCGGGGCCGCGAGCTCCTCGCCCGCGGCCAGCCGCTCGGCGGCGAGACCCGCGAGCGCCGCGGCGGAGACGTGCTCGGGTTCACGCACGTCCGGGAAGGCGTCCGGGTACAGCAGGGCGCCCGCGCCGACGGCGGGCAGCCCCGCCACCTCGTCGGCGATGTCGGCGGGCCGGTCCACGGCGGGGTCCGAGAGCCGTGTCCGGGGGTCGGCGTAGCGGGCCCAGTAGACCTCCTTGCGGCGGGCGTCGGTCGCCACGACGAAGGGTCCTGCCAGGTCGGACGCGTACGCGAGCCCGTCGAGCGTGCACAGGCCGTACACGGGGACGCCGAGCGCGAGCCCGAAGGTGTCGGCGGTCATCAGGCCGACGCGCAGCCCGGTGTAGGGGCCGGGGCCGACTCCGACGACGATCCCGGTGACGGCGTCGAGCCGGAGCCCGGCCCCGGCGAGCAGCCGGTCGACGGCAGGCAGCAGCAGCTCACCGTGCCGGCGCGCGTCCACCTGGGCGGAGGAGGCGACGACGTCCGTGCCGTCGTGCAGCGCGACGGTGACGGCGGGGGTGGCGGTATCCAGAGCGAGCAAGAGCACGCAAACAGCCTACGGCTCCCGTGCCCCGGAAACGGCCGAGCCGGCCGAACGCCCGATCACTGCTAACGTCACCGCGAAACGTGACGTACGGGACAGAAGGGACGGTCGGCGATGCCCAGCAACAGCTCGACGTTCGTGGCCGGCCTCACCGCGGCGGCCCTGGCGACGGTCGGGTTCCTCGCCTTCCAGGCCTCGGCGAGCGCGCCCGCCGATCTGGACGTGCGGGGAAGCGGCGGGGCCCCGGCGAAGAAGGCTCCCGGGGACCGGCGGACTCCGGCCGCGCTGCCCGCCGACTCGGGCACGGGCCGGCGGGTGGTCTACTCCCTGGACGCCGACCGGGTCTGGCTGGTCGGGCCGAACGACGTGGTCACGCGCACGTTCAAGGTCGCGCCGGGCAGCGTGGACCCGCGCCCGGGCAGCTATGTCGTCACCTCCCGCTCGGGCGCCGTCACCGGCACCGACGGCACCCCCGTCGAGCACGTCGTGCGCTTCACCACCGTGCAGGACACGACGATCGGCTTCAGCGCGGCGCTGGACGGCTCGATGCCGGAGCCCGACCCGACGATGAAGACGGGGGGCATCCGGGAGACCGTCGCGGACGGCGCCGCCATGTGGACGTTCGCGACGATCGGACGAGGGGTCGTCGTGGTCCCCTGAGCCGAGCCCTCTGAGTCTCCTGGTCCGTCAGGTCTCTCGGGTCCGTCAGGCTTGCGTGGACGGTTCAGGCGGCCCTGCGGTGTTCGGCCGGGGTTCTCGCCGGCGTCGCAGGATCGGGCGGCCGCGGCGGCGTCGAGACGGCTTTCGCGGCCGCGCAGGAGGCCAGCAGGTCGCGCATCGACACACCGGCGAGCGGAGACGGCGGCGAGGGCCGGGGCGTGGGCTCGGGGACCGGCATGAACGCCTCCTGCGGTTCGGGGGCGGGCGTGGTTAGGTAGACCTAACCACGAGCTCGATACCATGTGACCACGGAGAAGACACCGGACGCAACATCTTGCCGACGTCCTGTCGGAACATTCACGAGGCGGCGCACGGGGGTCCGGGCGGCTTCGCTCGTGAACGTTCCGGAGGTCAGGCCGCCAGCACGCCGAGATCCGCGGCGGCCCACCGCGGCCCGAGACCCGTCACCGTCACCCGGCGCACCTCGTCGGAGGTCTCGCCGACGGCCCGGTGGATGCGGATGTGCAGGCGGTCGTCGGTCAGCTCCTCGACCTTGCCCTCGCCCCACTCCACGACGATCACCGAGTCCGGCAGCGAGACGTCGAGGTCGAGGTCCTCCATCTCGTCGAGCCCGCCGCCCAGGCGGTACGCGTCGACGTGGACGAGCGGCGGTCCGCCGGCGAGCGAGGGGTGCACACGGGCGATCACGAACGTCGGCGAGGTGACCGCGCCCCGGACCCCGAGCCCTTCCCCGAGCCCGCGGGCGAGCGTCGTCTTGCCCGCCCCGAGCTCTCCGCTGAGCATCACGAGATCGCCGGCGCGCAACAGCCGGGCCAGCCGACGGCCCATGTCCCCCATCGCCTCGGGGGAGTCCACGACGATGTCCACGCGGTTGTCCGCCGCCCCGGGCTCAGCCGGGCTGTGCGGTGCTGCTGGTGCTTCCATAACCGTTCACGGTAGCTCCTGCGGGCACCGCGCCCGCGCGGGTGAGCAGGTCGGCGAGCCGGTCGGTGACCACTTCCGGGTGCTCCAGCATCACCAGGTGCCCGGCGTCCGGCACGAGCACCAGTTCCGCGTCCGGCAGCAGGTCGGCGATGGCCTCGCTGTGCTCGCTCGGCGTGACCAGATCCCCGATCCCGGCCAGCACCAGCACCGGCCTCTCCGTGAAGCAGGCGAGCGCCTCGGTCTTGTCGTGATCGGAGAACGCCGGATAGAACTCGGCGACCACGTCGATCGGTGTGCCCTCGATCATCCGCTCGGCGAACCTCGCCACGGCCGGGTCCACGTCCCGCGAGGCGAACGAGTACCGCTTGATGATCCCGGCGAACAGGTCGGCGGTGGCCCGCCGCCCCCTCTCCACCAAGGCCGCCTGCTGCCCGAGGGCCTTCAGCACGCCCGGCAGCACCCGCCGCACGGCGTTCACGCCCGCGACCGGCAGCCCGAAGTTGACCTCGCCGAGCCGCCCGGAGGAGGTGCCGACGAAAGCCGTGGCGACCACACGGTCGCGGATGAACTCGGGGTGCAGCGCGGCCAGGGCCATCACCGTCATCCCGCCCATGGAGTGCCCGACCAGCACGATCGGCCCCTCCGGCACGGCCGCGTCGAGGACGGCCTTGAGATCGCGCCCCAGCTGGTCGATGGTGACCGGCACGCCGTCCTGCGTCTGGGCCCGGCCCCGCTCGGAGCGGCCGTGGCTGCGCTGGTCCCAGTGCACGGTCCGGACGACGCCCCGCAGGGCCGCCCGCTGGTAGTGCCAGGAGTCCTGGTTGAGGCAGTAACCGTGACTGAAGACCACGGTGACGGGGAGCGGGGCCTTGCGCCCGAACAGCCTGCGCCGCCGGTTCGCCGGCCCGCCCTGCGGCTCGGTCTCGTCGACCTCGTAGTAGAGCTCGGTGCCGTCGTCGGCGTACGCCTTGCCCGGGGCGCCGCGGAGCGCGCCGTACGGCCCCGCCGAGTCCAGGGCCAGCCGGGCCTTCGCCCGCATGCCGCGCCCCACGGTCATCCGCTCCAGGGCCACTCCCGCCGCGGCGCCCGCGGCGATCACGCCTATCGCGGCGCCGGCGACGCCGGTCGCCCGCCGCCAGCCCCCGGCCGCCCCCGTGGCGGAGGCGGCGACCACCGCCGTGGCGGCGCTCGCCACCGCCTCCGCGCCGGTCGCCACCACCTCCGCGCTGCTCTCGCCCACGTCCCGCTCCTCCTCGGCCGATGTCCGTCACCTGACTGCCGCTTACCCGTCTCGTTGCGCATTCACCTGAGTCGGGCACCGGACGCGTCATTCATTCACATAGACGCGGGGAACCCGCACCCCGATGCGAGTGACGATCTCGTATCCGATGGTTCCGGCCGCCTGTGCCCAGTCCTGCGCCGTGGGCTCGCCGCGGTCGCCCGGACCGAAGAGGACCGCCTCCGCTCCGGGCTCGGGCTCGTCGCCGCCGAGGTCGACGACGAACTGGTCCATGGCGATGCGTCCGGCGGCCGTCCGCCACTTGCCGCCGACCAGCACCGGGCCCGTGCCGGAGGCGTGCCGCGGAACGCCGTCGGCGTACCCGAGGGGCACCAGCCCCAGGGTCGTCTCCCCCGGGGTCAGGTAGTGGTGACCGTAGCTCACGCCGTGGCCGCCCGGAACGTGCTTCACCAAGGCCAGCGAGGCCGCCAGCGTCATCACCGGGCGCAGCCCGAGATCGGCGGAGGAGCCCAGCTCGGGGCCGGGCGAGACGCCGTACATCGCGATGCCCGGCCGGACGAGGTCGAGGTGGGTCTCCGGGAGCGTGAGCGTGGCCGGGGAGTTGGCGATGTGCCGCACCTCGGGCCGCGCGCCCTCCTTCTCCGCGTGGGCCGCCATCTCGTGGAAGAGGGCGAGCTGGGCGGCGATGGAAGGGTGCCCGGGCTCGTCGGCGCAGGCGAAGTGCGACCACAGGCCGGTGATCCGCAGCAGGCCCTCGCGCTCGGCGCGCAGCGCCTGCGCCACGAGCTCGGGCCAGTCGGCGGGCGGGCAGCCGTTGCGGCCGAGTCCGGTGTCGGCCTTGAGCTGCACCAGGGCCGGCCGTCCGGCGGCGCGGGCCGCCTGCTCGACCTCCCGCAGCGCCCACAGCCCGCTCACGGACACGTCGAGGCCGGCCTCGACCGCCTCCCGCCAGGGGCCGCCCGGCGTCCACAGCCAGCACATGATCCGGACGTCGGCCGGCAGGGCGCCGTCCGCGCGCAGCGCCAGCGCCTCCTCGGGCGTGGCGGCGCCCAGCCAGGTGGCGCCGGCCTCGACGGCCGCGCGGGCGCACGGCAGGGCCCCGTGGCCGTATCCGTCGGCCTTCACCACGGCCATGAACGCCGCACCCGGCGCCGTGGCGCGCAGGGTCCGCACATTGGCCCGCAGCGCGGCCAGGTCGATCTCGGCACGGGCGCGCGACGGGGCTGTGGTCAGGTCGGCAGTCTCACTCATCGCGCCCAGTGTCTCAGAGCGCCCGGACCGCCCTTCAGGTACCGGGCCGCCGCCCCCACCCGTGAACCCGGTCGCCCATCTTCAGCCCGCCCCAGAGCGTGCGGGCGTCGTTCAGCCCGCCCCAGAGCCTGCGTGCGTCGCCGAGGGGTGAGGAACGAGGGGTGAGGACAAAGGGCAGTCCCGCACACCTCACCCCCGTACGCGTCAGTCCCGTAGATCCCGGTCCCGTACGTCCCGCCAGGCCTCGGGGATCGCCGCGGCCACGTCGTGTGCGCCCACCGGTGCGCCGTGGGCCGCGAAGCGCCCGGCCAGGCCGTGCAGATACGCCCCCGCGCTCCCCGCGTCCAGCGCGTTCAGCCCGGCCGCGAGCAGCGAACCCGCGAGTCCCGAGAGGACGTCCCCGCTGCCGGCCGTGGCCAGCCAGGCCGTCCCCGTGGCGTTCACCCGCACCACGCCCGCGCCCCCCGCGTCCGCGACCAGCGTCGTCGAGCCCTTCAGCAGCACGGTCGCCCGGTACCGCGCCGCCAGCTCGCGCGCCGCGGCCAGCCGGGCCCGCTCCACCTCCTCGCGCGTGACGCCCAGCAGCGCGGCCGCCTCCCCGGCGTGCGGCGTCATCAGCGTCGGTGCGGTACGGCCCCGCACCGCGCCGGCGTCCGCCAGCCGCAGCCCGTCTGCGTCCACGAGCACCGGCACGTCGGCGGCCAGCACCTCCGCCACCGTCCCCGCGTCCTCCCCGGCCCCCGGCCCGACGACCCACGCCTGGACCCGCCCGGCCTGCTTCGGCCCCCGGTCGGACACGAGGGTCTCGGGAAACCGCGCGAGGACCGTGTCCCCGGCCGGACCGACGTACCGCACGGCCCCCGCCCCGCCGCGCAGCGCCCCCGCCACGGCCAGCACGGCGGCGCCCGGATAGCGGGCGGACCCGGCGGCGACCCCGACGACGCCCCGCCGGTACTTGTCGCTCTCGCCGCCCGGCGTCGGCAGCAGCGCGGCCACGTCCGCGTGCTGCAGGGCCTCCAGCTCGGGCTCGGCGGGCAGCTCGGCCCCCAGCCCGATGTCGACGAGCCGTACGGACCCCGCGTGCTCCCGGGCGGGATCGACGAGCAGCCCCGGCTTGTGGGTCCCGAACGTGACCGTCAGATCGGCGCGGATCGCGCTCCCGTGGACCTCGCCGGTGTCGGCGTCGACGCCGCTGGGCAGGTCGACGGCGACGACGGCGGGCCCGGCCTCGGCGACGAGGGCGGCCAGCGCGGCCGCCTCCGGCCGCAGCCCGCCCCGGCCGCCGATCCCGACGATCCCGTCGAGCACGAGGTCCGCCCGCCGCACGGCCCCCTCGGCTCCGGCGGGCGCGACCGTGCGTCCGCCGGCGCGCAGCAGGGCCGTCAGCCCGCCGGCGTGCGTGTGGTCCGGCGCCAGCAGCACCGCGGTGACGCCCGCGCCGCGCCGGGAGAGCCGGGCGCCGGCGTACAGGGCGTCGCCCCCGTTGTCCCCGCTGCCGACCAGCAGCACGACCCGTCGCCCGTACACCCGCCCCAGCAGGTCCGCGCAGGCGGCGGCGAGCCCGGCGGCGGCCCGCTGCATGAGCGCCCCTTCCGGGACCCGGGCCATCAGCTCCCGTTCGGCACGACGGACGGTCTCGACACAGTAGGCAGTACGCATACGTCGAGTCTGCCCCGCCCCGCGCCACCACCCCACACGGACGGCACACCCCACGGCCACCGCTCCACACGGACGGCACACCCCACGGCCACCGCTCCACACGGACGGCTCAGCCCTCGGCCACCACCACCGCCGAGGCGACGCCCGCGTCATGACTCAGCGACACATGCCATCCCGTGACCCCGAGTTCGGCCGCCCGCGCGGCGACGCTCCCGCTCACCCGCAGCCGAGGCCGTCCGCTCTCCTCCACGTACACCTCCGCGTCCGTCCACAGCAGCCCGGGCGGAGCCCCCAGCGCCTTGGCGAGCGCCTCCTTCGCCGCGAAGCGCGCCGCCAGCGAGGCGACCCCCCTGCGGCCCCCGCCGGGCAGCAGCAACTCGCTGTCCAGGAACAGCCGTCGGGCGAGCCCCGGCGTGCGTTCCAGCGACGCCGCGAACCGCTCGATCTCGGCCACGTCGATACCGACCCCGATGATGCTCATGCCGAGCACCCTAAGGCCGCGTCGTCACAGCCTGCTGCTAGCCTGCGGCGACTTGATCACGTCACGTCGGAGCACATTTTCACCGCCGCGCGCCCTGGGGGGCCAGCCCGCGCGCGCCGCGGACAGTAACGCCAGGGGGGCGGAGGCATGACCAGCACCACCGACGGCACGACCAGTGTGGGACCGCCGAGTTCTTCGGGGCCGACCTTCGATCCGTACGACAACACACCCGAGCTGGTCCCGCTGCGCACCGCCGCGCAGGCCGGTGACTGGCCGGCCGTGCGGGCCTGGTTCGCGGGGCTCGGCTCGGTCGACGAGCTCGGCACCGCCTCCAGCCTCCTCGCCGACATCGCCGGCGTCGAGAACTTCCTGGAGCGGGCGGCGGCCGAACAGCCCGGCGATCCGCTGCCGCGCGCGCTGCTCGCCGAGCGGTACGTCTACATCGGCTGGGACATCCGCAGCGGCGCCCGCGCCCAGCACGTCTCGCAGGACCAGTTCGCCCAGTTCCACGACTGGCTCCGGCGGGCCGAACAGCTGCTGATCGAGGTGTGCGCCGAGCATCCCGACCACGCGCCCGCGTGGACCGCCCGGCTGATGACCGCGCGCGGACTGCAGCTGGGGCAGGCCGAGGCGCGCCGCCGCTACGACCGGCTGTCCGCGCACCATCCGCACCACTACCGCGCCCAGACCCAGCTGCTGCAGCAGGTGTGCCCGAAGTGGGGCGGCTCCTGGGAGGCGGCGCACGGTTTCGCGCGCGAGTGCGCGACCGCCGCCCCCGACGGTTCGAACTCCGGCGCCCTGGTCGCTCTCGCGCACATCGAGCGCTGGCTGGACCTCGACAGCGGCGAGGACGCGGCGTACATGCGGGGCCTGTCGGTCCGCGACGACCTGCGGCACGCCGCGCAGGTGTCCGTGCTGCACCCCGCTCACCGGCCCGACTGGAACTCGATCGGCGCGCACAACGCGTTCGCGTTCGCCTTCTCGCTCGGCAACCACTGGGCGGACGCGGCCCCGCACTTCGCCTTCCTCGGCGACCGCGCCTCGGAGTCCCCCTGGCACTACCTGCCCGACAAGAAGTCGTCGTTCCTCAAGTGCCGCAAGGCCGCGCTGGACACCCGAGGAGGCGCCCGATGACCACGGACCTGCACAAGCACGACCCCGTCAACAGCACCGACGGCGCCGACAGTGCCGACGGCCTCGCCGCTCTGGACGGCCTGGTCGCGCACACCGTCGTCGACGGCATACCCGCGCTCTACGCCCCCGCCTCCGGCAAGGAGATCACCGCCGGTCTCTTCTTCCGGGTGGGCCGCGCCGACGAGACCCTGGCCACCGCCGGCCTCACCCACCTCGTGGAGCACCTCGCCCTGCACCGCCTGGGCCTGTCCGACCTGCACTACAACGGCGCGACGGCGAACGCCTACACCCTCTTCCACGTGACCGGACGTGAGGAGGAGGTGGTCGAGTACCTCAACGGCGTGTGCGCGGGCCTGCGCGACCTGCCGATGCAGCGGCTGGAGACCGAGAAGGAGATCCTGCGCACCGAGGCGGCCGGCCGCGGCGGCGGCCCCCAGCAGCAGATGCCGCTGTGGCGGTACGGCGCCCAGGGCTACGGCCTGTCCAGCTACACCGAGCTGGGCACCTGGGGCCTCACGCCCGACCAGGTCCGTTCCTGGGCCGAGACCCGCTTCACCAGGGACAACGCGGTGCTGTGGATCACCAGCGACCGCATCCCCGACGGCCTGGACCTCATCCTCCCCGCAGGCTCCCGCTTCCCCGCCCCGGCCGCGACCAGCGCCCTGCCCGTCACGCCCGCGTACATCAGCGGCGACGACGGCCATGTCGTCCTCACCTCGGTGCTGCGCCGCTCCACCGCGGCGAGCGTCTTCGCCGACGTGCTCGGCCGGGCCCTCTTCAAGGACCTGCGCCAGGAGGGCGGCTACTCCTACTCCGCGGAGGCCGACTACAGCCCGCGCGACGCCGACTTCGCCACCCTCACCGCCTACGCCGACGCTCTTCCGCAGAAGCAGGACGCGGTCGTCGGCGGCTTCGTCGACACCCTCGCCCGGCTGCGCGCGGGCCGCATCGAGCAGGCCGAGCTGGACTCTGCGCGCGGCAAGCTCCTCAAGATGTACGACACCCCGGACCTGGGCGCCGCCACCCTGCCCTCGTACGCGCTGAGCCTGCTGCTCGGGCACCGCATCCTCAGCCCCGAGCAGCACAAGGCGGAGCTGAACGCGGTGACCGTCCAGGACCTGCGCGCGGCCGCCGGGGAGGCGTGGAAGAACGCGCTCCTGCAGGTGCCCGGCCGGGGCGTCGACTGGGCGGGGCCGACGCTCGCGCCGCAGCGCTCGACGACCGCCGTCACCGGCACCCGCCACCAGTCCCTGGAGGACGACGACGTCACCCTGGTCATCGGCGCCGAGGGCGTGAGCCTGGTGACCCCGAGGGGCCCGGTCACCGTCCGCTACGACGCCTGCGCGGCGATGACCACCAGGCCCGACGGCTCCCGCGCCCTCACCGGCCACGACGGCTTCTCGGTCACCGTGGAGCCCACCCTCTTCCGAGGCGTGACGCCGGAGCGCATCGCGGCACTCGACGCGGCCGTGCCCCCGCAGGCGAAGGTGCCGATGCCGGCGCGGGAGCCCGACCGCATCCCCCAGCCGCGCAAGCGGGCCTCCGCCCCGCCCTCCGGCGGCCGCTCCACCTGGGGCTGGACCACCGCGCTGTGGCTCGTGGGCCTGCTCGCGGCGGTCTGGGGCCTGCTCTGCGCGGTGATCACGGCCGACGAGGCCTCGGCCGCCGCCCCGGAGTGGGACGCGGTCGCGGGCGTCTGGATCATGGAGCTCCCGCTGGTCTTCGCGGCCTGGAAGGTGTTCACGGCGCGCAGGACGCGCAGGCGGAGCTGACGCGCCCGCCCCGGCCGGGGCGGGCGGCGGGGAGCGGCCCGTCGGCGGGCCGCTCCCCCACAAGCGGCTCACGAACGGCTCACGAGTCGGCTCACGAACGGCTCGTGAGCTGCTCACCGGCGAGCGGCTCACCGGCGGGCGGGCCGCTCACGGACTACTCCACGGTGACGGACTTCGCCAGGTTCCGCGGCTGATCGACCTCGTTGCCCCGCGCGGTCGCCAGCTCGCACGCGAACACCTGCAACGGCACCGTCGCGACCAGCGGCTGCAACAGCACCGGCGTGACGGGGACGCGCACGAGATGGTCGGCGTACGGCGCGACCGTCTCGTCCCCCTCCTCGGCGATCACGATGGTCCGCGCCCCGCGTGCCCGGATCTCCTGGATGTTGGACACGATCTTGTCGTGCAGGACGGACCGTCCGCGCGGCGAGGGCACCACCACCACGACCGGCAGGTCCTCCTCGACGAGGGCGATGGGCCCGTGCTTCAGCTCCCCCGCCGCGAACCCCTCCGCGTGCATGTAGGCGAGCTCCTTCAGCTTGAGCGCCCCCTCCAGCGCGACGGGGTGGCCCACGTGCCGCCCGAGGAACAGCACCGTGTCCTTGCCCGCGAGCGAGCGTGCCAGCTCCCGCACCGGCTCCATCGTCTCCAGCACCCGCTCGACCTCGCCGGGCATCCGCGCGAGGTCCCGCACGACGGCCCGGATCTCGTCCGCCCACTTGGCGCCGCGCACCTGCGCCAGATAGAGGGCGACCAGGTAGCACGCCACCAGCTGCGTCAGGAACGCCTTGGTGGACGCGACGGCCACCTCCGGCCCGGCGTGCGTGTAGAGGACGGCGTCCGACTCGCGCGGGATCGTCGATCCGTTGGTGTTGCAGATGGCGAGCACCTTGGAGCCCTGCTCGCGGGCGTGCCGCAGCGCCATCAGGGTGTCCATGGTCTCGCCGGACTGCGAGACGGCGATGACGAGCGACCGTGAGCCGAGGATGGGATCCCGGTAGCGGAACTCGCTCGCCGGCTCCACCTCGCACGGGATGCGCGCCCAGTGCTCGACGGCGTACTTGGCGATGAGACCCGCGTGGAAGGCCGTGCCGCACGCGACGATGACGACCTTGTCCACCTCCCGCAGCTCGGCGGCCGGGATCCGCACCTCGTCGAGGGTCAGCGCGCCGGAGGCGTCGACGCGGCCCAGCAGCGTGTCGGCGACGGCCTTGGGCTGCTCGGCGATCTCCTTGAGCATGAAGTAGTCGTGACCGCCCTTCTCCGCGGCCGCCGCGTCCCAGTCGACGTGATACGACCGCACGTCGGCCACGGACCCGTCGAAGCCGGTGACCGTCACTCCGTCCCGGCGCAGCTCGACGACCTGGTCCTGCCCCAGCTCGATCGCCGAGCGCGTGTGGGCGATGAAGGCGGCGACGTCCGAGGCGAGGAACGCCTCACCCTCGCCGACGCCCACCACCAGCGGCGAGTTGCGGCGCGCGCCGACCACCACGCCCGGCTCGTCGGCGTGCACCGCTACCAGCGTGAACGCCCCCTCCAGCCGTCGGCACACCAGCCGCATGGCCTCGGCCAGGTCGGCGGTGACCGAGAACTCCTCGGCGAGCAGGTGCGCCACCACCTCGGTGTCGGTCTCGGAGAGCAACTCGTGCCCGCGCTCGGCGAGTTCGGCCCGCAGCACAGCGAAGTTCTCGATGATCCCGTTGTGCACGACGGCGACGCGCCCCGCGTTGTCGAGATGCGGGTGGGCGTTGTCGTCGGTCGGCGCGCCGTGCGTGGCCCACCGGGTGTGCCCGATGCCCGTCGTCCCCGCCGGCAGCGGCCGCTCCGTCAGCTCCTTCTCGAGGTTCAGGAGCTTGCCCGCCTTCTTCGCCGCGGCGAGCCCCCCGTCGGCCGGCACGGCGACGCCCGCCGAGTCGTACCCCCGGTACTCCAGCCGCTTCAGTCCGGCCATGACGACGTCGAGCGCCGAACGAGACCCCACGTATCCCACGATTCCGCACATGCCCGGCAGCGTACGGCGAACCGAGCCCCCGAAAGAGCCTCCACGTGCCCGATTCCGGAAATTCCCGGAGGCTGCCGGCGCCCACGCGGCCACGTCCCCCGGCGTGGAGCCACCCCGCGGAGGCCAGGGCGTGACGGACCCCACCTGTCGCCCCGTTCGAACTCCGTTAACAATGGAGTGTGATCTCCCCGGTCTCCCCGATGCCCCGGAGCGCCCACCGGCACAGGCCGGAGGCGACTCCCTACCTCGACCTCACCCGCAGCGAGTGGAGCGCGCTGCGCGAGAAGACGCCGCTGCCGCTGACGGCCGAGGAGGTCGAGAAGCTGCGCGGCCTCGGCGACGTCATCGACCTCGACGAAGTGCGTGACATCTACCTCCCGCTGTCCCGCCTGCTCAACCTCTACGTCGGCGCGACGGACGGTCTGCGGGGCGCGCTCAACACCTTCCTCGGCGAACAGGGCTCGCAGTCCGGCACCCCGTTCGTGATAGGCGTCGCGGGCTCCGTGGCCGTGGGCAAGTCGACGGTCGCCCGCCTCCTGCAGGCCCTGCTCTCCCGCTGGCCGGAGCACCCCCGCGTGGAACTGGTCACCACGGACGGCTTCCTGCTCCCGACCAGAGAACTCGAAACCCGCGGCCTGATGTCCCGCAAGGGCTTCCCCGAGTCCTACGACCGGCGCGCCCTGACCCGCTTCGTCGCCGACATCAAGGCCGGCAAGTCCGAGGTCACGGCCCCCGTCTACTCCCACCTGATCTACGACATCGTGCCGGACCGCAAGCTCACCGTGCGCCGCCCCGACATCCTCATCGTCGAGGGCCTGAACGTGCTGCAGCCCGCGCTCCCCGGCAAGGACGGCCGCACCCGCGTCGGCCTCGCCGATTACTTCGACTTCAGCGTGTACGTCGACGCGAGCGTCGAGGACATCGAGCGCTGGTATCTCAACCGGTTCCGGAAACTGCGCCGGACCGCCTTCCAGAACCCGGACTCGTACTTCAGGAAGTACACCCAGGTCTCCGAGGAGGAGGCCGTCGACTACGCCCGCGGACTCTGGCGCACCATCAACAAGCCCAACCTGGTGGAGAACATCGCCCCGACCCGCGGCCGCGCCACCCTCGTCGTCCGCAAGGGCCAGGACCACAAGGTACGACGTCTGAGCCTGCGCAAACTCTGACCTTCCGCACTTTCACCGACCCCGCCCCGAGCCCGCCGCACGCCGCTAGAGTTCTCGTTCCGCACGAACGGAACGGGGGCAGGCCATGGGGAACCAGGACACGCTCGTCACGCTGGAGTTCTCGGCACAGGACGCGGACCCGGAGTACGTCGACGAACAACTGCGCCTCCTCATCGACGAGTTGGACGAGCTGGACCTGACCGGCATCGAGCCGGTCACCGTCGGCCCGCCGCCGCCCGGCACGCGCGGCGCGGACGTCGTACAGCTGGGGACGCTGCTGATCGGTCTCGGCGGCGGAGGCGCCCTGCTGCCCGCCCTCATCGGCGTGGTCCAGGACTGGCTGGGCCGCCGGCGCTCCTGCACCGTCCGGATGAAGCTCGGCGACGACGAGATCGAACTGACCGGCGCCTGCGACGACATACAGCAGCGCGCCCTGGAGGAGTTCATCCGCCGCCGGGGAGAGTGAGCCCCGATGGCCCGGCACGCCCTGATCATCGGCAACACCGCTTACGACGACCCGCAGTTCGCCCCGCTCCCGGGGGCGACCGCCGACGCCCACGCGCTCGCGACGGTCCTCGCCGACCCCGCCATCGGCGGCTTCACCGTGGAGACCCTGGTCGACGCGCCCCTGCGCCCTGCGACGCGCGCGCTGGAGGCCTTCTTCACCCGGGCCGCCCGCGACGACCTGCTTCTGCTGCACCTGTCGCTGCACGGCTGGAAGGACCGGGGCGGCCGGCTCCACTTCGCGATGACCGACACCGAACGCGACTTCCCCGGCGCGACCGCCGTCACGGCGCACGCGCTCAGCGGCTGGATGGGGGACAGCCGCTCCCGCCGTATCGTCGTCCTGCTGGACTGCTGCTACAGCGGAGCCTTCACCCTGAACGCGCTGCACCGGCAGCGCGGGACGGGCGCCGTCGACGTCACGGAGCCGTTCGCGGGCCTCGGACGGATCGTCATGACGGCCTCCACCTCGCTGCAGTACGCGCACGAGGCCGAACACGACGTCCGCTACAGCCGCACCCCGGCCAAGCCGTCCGTGTTCACGTCGGCCGTGGTGGCCGGGCTCGGCGACGGCTCCGCGGACCTGGACGGCGACGGCCTGGTCTCGGTGGACGAGCTGTACGACTACGTGCACGAACGGGTGCGCCGGACCATCGCGGACCAGACCCCGACGCTCAGCATGGACAGCGCCCAGGGCACCGTCTATCTGGCCCGCAGCCCACGGCACGGCGACGTCGACAGGCTGACGGAGATGCGCACGGCGGCGCTGGACCCCCAGGCCTGGAAGCGCGTCGGCTCCCTCCATCTGGTCGAGCAGCTGCTCGGCAGCGTCCGCGAACCGAGCCGGGACACGGCCCGTGCCTGCCTGCTCGGCCTGATCGCCGACGCCGACCGCGAGGTCGCCCGCCGCGCACGGCAGCTGTGGCACGAACGCGGCCTCGGCGAGATCCCTGCCGTCCGCCCACCGCGCCCCGCCCGCCCGCCCGTGCCGCACGGGCCCGGATCCGTCCCCGGCCCGGTGGCGGGCATCGACTTCGGCACGACGAACTCGGCGATCGCGCTCTTCGAGGGCGAGGACGTCCGTCTGGTGCCCAACGCCGAGGGAGCCCTGACGACCCCCAGCGTGGTCGCCGTCACCGCGGACGGGCAGATCGTCGTCGGCGCCCCCGCCGCACGTCAGGCGGTCACCAACCCCGACCACACCGTCCGCTCGGTGAAACTCCGGCTGGGCACGGCCTGGAGCATCACCCGGGGCGCCGTGCGGCTGACGGCGGAGGACGTGGCCGAGCTCATCCTGCGCCGGCTGCGCGAGGACGCCGAGGCATGCGCCGGGCGACCGCTGCACGGCGCGGTGCTCACCGTGCCGGCCGACTTCGACCTGGACCAGCGGGCTGCCCTGGTGGAAGCAGCCGGCCGGGCGGGGATCCGTGCCCTGCGAGTCATCAACGAGCCGACGGCGGCGGCGATCACGTACGGCCTCCACCGCATGCAGGGCACCACCGTCCTCGTCTTCGACCTCGGCGGCGGCACCCTCGACGTGTCGCTCATCGAGATCGGCGACGGAGTCGTGGAGGTCAAGGCGACCGGGGGCGACTGCCGCCTAGGCGGCGACGACTGGGACCGCCGCGTCGTCGACTGGCTCCTGCACCGGGTGCGGGAGCGGCACGCACTGGACCTCTCGGCCGACGTGACCGTGATCCAGCGGCTCCGGGAGGCGGCGGAGGCCGCGAAGATCGAGCTGTCCTCCGCGAGCTCCACCACCGTCCGTCTGCCCTACCTCACGTTCATGCTGCACGGTCCCGTGCATCTGGAGGAGACGCTCACCCGCAAGGGTTTCGAGGACATGACACAGGACCTGCTGTTGCGCTGCCGCAGGCCCGTCGAGCAGGCCATGCGCGACGCCGTGATTCCGTGGTCCGAACTGGAGCGGGTGATCCTGACCGGCGGCGCCACCCGGATGCCCGCGATCGGGGACCTGATGAGCAGCCTCACCGGGGGCCGGCAGCCGTACCGGGGTCTCATCCCGGAAGGAATCGTCACCGGAGCCGCCCTGCAGGGCGGAATCCTCAGCGGCGCGGTCCAGGACACCCTGCTCCTCGACGTCACCTCGTCCTCGCTCGGATACGAGGCGGCCGGCGGCGCCGTGGCCCAGATGATCGCGCGCAACACCACCATTCCCACACGGCGCAGAGAGTGGGTCGCGACGAGCGCGCAGAAGCGGCAGACGTTGATCCTGCACGTCGTGGAGGGCGAGAGCACGACGGCCGCGGAATGCCGGAGCCTGGCCGTGCTGGAACTGACCGACCTGGCCGCCCATCCGTCAGGGACCCCGTTGGTCGATGTCCTCTTCGACTTCGACGCCAACGGTCTGCTGACCGTGTCGGCCAGGGAACTGCGCGGCCGGACGAAGGAGCTGCCGATCCGCGTCGCGGAACTGAACCGGGTCCACCGCCAGGCCGGAATGCCGAACGCCACGCCCCGGCAGGAGCGACTCCCCGCCGAGCTGGAGGCCAAGTACTTCACCGGCCGCACCTGGAAGGTCACCGTGGACCGCGCCTCCGTCGCCCGGGCGAACTCCCTGGTGCGCTCCGCCCGATGGCAGACCCTCAAGGAGCTCACCCCCCGCCCCTGGGACCCCCCGGAGTCGTGACCACCGGGCCCGCTACCCTGCCCCCATGCTTCACCTGCGCCTGATCACCCCGTCGGACAGCACCGAGGCCGCGGTCCGGCTGATCGAGCACACCGTCGGCACCACGCACCTCGTCGTCCTGCCGGGAGCCGCCCGCGACCCGGCGGGCGACGTCGTCCTGTGCGACGTGGCGCGCGAAGCGGGGGACGAACTCCTCTCCGGTCTCCAGGAACTGGGCCTGGACAAGACCGGCTCGATCGCCGTGGAGAACATCGACCTGTCGCTCTCCCGGCGCGCCGACGAGGCCGAGGAGGAGGCGCCGGGCGAGGCCGCGGACGCGGTCCTGTGGGAGCACCTCACCGACGCCACCCACGAGGAGTCGACGCTCTCCGTCACCTACCTCATGTTCATCACCCTGGCCACGATGATCGCGGCCTGCGGTGTGGTCCTGGACAACGCGGTGCTCATCGTGGGGGCGATGGCGGTGGGCCCGGAGTTCGGCCCGCTGGCCGGCATCTCCACGTCGATCGTGCAGCGGGCTCCCCGCCTGACCCTGCGCTCGCTGATCGCCCTGCTCACGGGCTTCGCGGTGGCGATAGCGGTGACCGTCGGCTTCAGCCTGTTCATGGACGCGATCGGCCTGTTCAGCAGGGAGCAGCTGGACGCCGACCGCCCCCAGACCGGCTTCGTCTACGCCCCCGACGCCTTCTCCTTCGTCGTCGCCCTGCTGGCGGGCATCGCCGGCACCCTCTCCCTGACGTCGGCGAAGTCCGGCGCCCTGGTGGGCGTCGCCATCTCCGTGACGACGGTCCCGGCAGCCGCGAACGCGGCCGTGGCCCTCAGCTACGGCGACACCCGCCAGACCTGGGGCTCCACGGAACAGCTCCTGCTGAACCTCCTGGGCATCGTCCTGGCGGGCACCCTGACCCTGCTGGCCCAGAAGTGGTTCTGGACCAGGCAACGCCGGTCCATGCAACGCTCGTAGGGGCGCGGGCTCCAGCCGGTCTGCGTCGGTCCAGCGGTCCGCGTCGATGCGCGGATCCGGGGACTCCGCCCGGCGGCCGCGCGGTCCGCGCGACCGGGACCGTCCACCCCCGGCCCGCGGACCTCAGCCACAGACCTCCGTCAGCAGCCCTCCGAGCCAAGCCTTCGCAGCCCGCACGCCCGCAGAAGCCCGACCCGGACCCCGACTCCGGCCCTGCCCCCAACCCGGCCCGTCGGTCAGCCGAGCGCGGACTTCACCGCGTCCGCGAGCCGCCCGGCGACGGCGCGGGCCTGCTCGATGTCGGCCGCCTCGACCATGACCCGCACCAGCGGCTCGGTCCCGGAAGGCCGCAGCAGCACCCGCCCGGTGGCCCCGAGCTCCCGCTCCGCCTCGGCGACGGCGGCCGCGAGCTCGGCCGACTCCCCGACCCGGGACCTGTCGACGTCCGGAACATTGATCAGCACCTGCGGCAGCCGCTCCATCACGGAGGCCAGCTCCCGCAGCGACCGTCCGCTCTGGGCGACGCGAGCCGCCAGCATTAGCCCGGTCAGCGTGCCGTCGCCGGTCGTCGCGTGGTCGAGGATGATCACGTGGCCGGACTGCTCACCGCCCAGCGCGTACCCGTGCTGCTTCATCTCCTCCAGCACGTACCGGTCGCCGACGGCGGCCTGCACCAGCTGGATCCCCTCGCGCTCCATGGCGAGCTTGAAGCCGAGGTTGGACATGACGGTCGCGACAACGGTGTCCGAGCGCAGCACGCCCCGCTCCCGCATGGACAGGGCCAGCACCGCGAGGATCTGGTCGCCGTCGATCTCCCCGCCCGTGTGGTCCACGGCGAGGCACCGGTCCGCGTCGCCGTCGTGCGCGATGCCGAGGTCGGCCCCGTGCTCGATCACCGCGGCCTTGAGCTTGTCCAGGTGGGTCGAGCCGCACCCGTCGTTGATGTTGAGCCCGTCCGGCTCGGCCCCGATGGTCACGATCTCCGCGCCGGCCCGCGTGAACGCCTCGGGCGACACCCGGGCGGCAGCGCCGTGCGCCTCGTCCAGGACGATCTTCAGCCCGTCGAGCCGGTTCGGCAGGACGGCGATGAGGTGGGCGACGTAGCGGTCGAACCCTTCGCCGTACGAACGCACGCGACCGACGCCGCTGCCGGTCGGCCGCTCCCAGGGCGCGCCGGTGCGGTGCTCCTCGTAGACGGACTCGATCCGGTCCTCCAGCTCGTCGGCGAGCTTGTGGCCGCCGCGGGCGAAGAACTTGACCCCGTTGTCCGGCATGGCGTTGTGGCTGGCGGAGAGCATCACGCCGAGGTCCGCGCCGAGCACGCCGGTGAGGTACGCGACGGCGGGGGTCGGCAGCACGCCGACCTTCAGCACGTCCACGCCCGCACTCGCCAGACCGGCCACGACGGCGGCCTCCAGGAACTCCCCGGACGCACGCGGGTCACGTCCGACGACGGCCACCGGTCGGTGCCCCTCGAACGTCCCCGCCTCGGCCAGCACGTGCGCGGCCGCGACCGAGAGGCCGAGCGCCATCTCCGCCGTCAGATCCGCGTTGGCGACACCGCGCACGCCGTCCGTGCCGAAGAGTCGTCCCACTTGTCCTCCTGAGGAAGCGTCAGTTGCAAGAGACCTGCGGGCGCGTCGGGCGGCCCACCGGTCCGCAGCGGCTCCCGCGTTCCGGCACCGCGTTCCGCCGGCGCGCCCAGGCGCCGCAGCGCGGCACCGCATTCAGGCATTTGATGCCCTGAACATCCGATCACACAAGCCTTTGAGCACCTTGTGCCGTTATACGCCCACAGCTGCGAGAAAACGAACGCCCCGGCGACACTGTGGCGTGCCGCCGGGGCGTTCGGAGTACGTACGGTCGAACCGGAACCGGCCCGACCGGGATACGTACGAGCAGGCAGCGAAGCTTAGCGCTTGCTGTACTGCGGGGCCTTGCGGGCCTTCTTGAGACCGGCCTTCTTGCGCTCGACCGCGCGGTCGTCACGCGTGAGGAAGCCGGCCTTTTTGAGGGCGCCGCGGTTGTTGTCGACGTCGGCCTCGTTCAGGGCGCGGGCGACACCGAGACGGAGCGCACCGGCCTGACCCGAGACGCCGCCACCCGAGATACGGGCGATGACGTCGTAGCGGCCCTCGAGCTCGAGGACCTTGAACGGCTCGTTGACTTCCTGCTGGTGCACCTTGTTCGGGAGGTAGTCCTCGAGGGTGCGCCCGTTGATCTTCCACTTCCCGGAGCCCGGAACGATCCGGACGCGGGCGATGGCGTTCTTGCGACGGCCCAGGCCGGCCGCAGGCTGGGCCTCGCCGAAGCGGGAGGCCAGGGACTCCGAGGTGTACTCACCCTCGACGGGGACCTCGGACTCGGTGGTGTAGCTGTCGATGTCGACGAGCTCGGTCTCTTCGAGCGGCTGCTCGGCAGTGGTCTCGGCCACGGTTCTCCTCAGATTCTCTTCAGCTAGGGGGTGTGGCCGGACTTACTGCGCGACCTGGGTGATCTCGAACGGCACGGGCTGCTGCGCCGCGTGCGGGTGCACGTCACCCTTGTAGACCTTCAGCTTCGAGAGCATCTGACGGCCAAGCGTGTTCTTGGGGAGCATGCCCTTGACGGCCTTCTCGACGGCCTTCTCCGGGTTGTTCGCGAGGAGGTCGTCGTAGCGCACGGAGCGCAGACCGCCCGGGTACCCGGAGTGGCGGTAGGCCATCTTCTGGGTCCGCTTGTTGCCGGAGAGGTGCACCTTGTCGGCGTTGATGATGATGACGAAGTCACCGGTGTCGACGTGGGGCGCGTAGATCGGCTTGTGCTTGCCCCGCAGGAGGGACGCGGCAGTGGTGGCGAGACGGCCCAGGACGATGTCCTGAGCGTCGATGACGTGCCACTGGCGCGTCACATCGCCGGGCTTGGGGCTGTACGTACGCACGGTTCGTAGCCTTCGCTTCTTCAGTGAATTGGTCCTGACAAGGTCACCGAAGACGATCACGACAGCCCTGACCGCACTGCGGTGACGCAAACCGCGTGCTGGTCGCTGGTCATCGGCCCGGTGGACCGGTGTAAGGGCCCGTCCCGTGAGAAGAGCAAGCCAATACACAACGAAGAAGCAGAATACCCGTGTCCTGGGGGCCGGGTCAAAACGGGGCCGACCCACGCACGTGAACATGCCATCCTCGCCACGCGAAGACGACCGGAAACCCTCCCCTGGAGTGTCCCGCGCCACACCGCGCCCGTCGGCCTGGGGGAACGCCGTACCAACCACCCGGAGATGTCGTTTTTGCCCGTACTTCCGCCCCGAAGGCCGCGGTCCCTCCCGCCTGTTGAAGCGGAACAGCACCCCCCGGCGCCCGTCTAAGATGCGCCCCATGAGCTATGGGCAGGGGGGACCTCAGTCCCAGTGGGATCCGTGGAAACCGAACTCCCAGCAGCCGTGGGCCACCGGCGATGACGGGCGGACCCCGGACTGGGCCGCGCTCGCCGAGGCCTCCGAGACGCGCAACAAGCGCCGCCGGGTGTTCCTCATAGGCGGCGGCGTGCTCGCCACGCTCGCCGTCGGCACCGCCGTGGCCATGGCCGTGGTCTCGGCGAACGGGAAGAACGAGGCGAACAAGCCGACGTCCTCGCTGCCCGGGGTCGCCGGACTGCCGAGCGCTTCCGGCACCCCGTCCTTCGCGCCGACCAGCGCACCGCCCCCGCTGGACCCCAGGGAGTTCATCGCCAGCAAGGCGAAGGACACCGCTCCCAACGGCCCTGACCTGCTCTTTCCCGGCACCCAGCTCACCATGGGCTCGACCGTGTACAAGAAGGGTCCCAAGGCCGACAGCACCACCTGCGCCACGGGCGCCGCGGGTACCCTGCCCAAGATCCTCACGGCCAACGGCTGCACCCGCGTCATGCGCGTCACCTACACCAAGGACGGCATCGCGGTCACGGTGGGGGTGGCCGTCTTCGACACCGAGGCCCAGGCCCTCAAGGTCAAGAGCCAGGCCGCTGACAACAAGAGCATCGTCAAGGCCCTCGACGGCGGGAACGTCAAGGCGTTCTGCAACGGCGCGATCTGCCGCTCCACGACCAACTCCTACGGCCGGTACGCCTACTTCACGCTGACGGGCTTCACCGACGGCAAGGACGTGACGACGAAGGACACGGCTGTCTTCACCGCCGGCGACGATCTGTCCAAGTTCGCCTTCCAGCAGATCCGCCGCCGCGGCGAGGCCCAGGCGTCCGCGGCCTCCGCCGGCTGACCGCCCCGGGCCCCCCGCGGGGCCCCGCCCTCGGGCCCCGCGCCGGCGGGCGAGGTCAGCAGCACCCCGCCCCGGGCAGCGTCCGCCTGTTGCGCGCCTCCTTGTTGCGCGCGGCGAGCAGCTCGTCGGCCGGGTAGCCGACCTCCTCCAGCGTCAGCCCGTGCGGCCGCACGACGTGCACGGCCGAGTCCCGGACGCCCGCGGCGAGCACCTTGCCGGGCCACTCGGCCCCCCGGTGCCCGTCCCCCACGAACAGCAGCGCCCCGATCAGCGAGCGCACCATGTTGTGGCAGAAGGCGTCGGCGCGGACGGTGGCGGTGATGATCCCGTCGGCCCCCTTGACCAGGCTCAGCTGCTGAAGCGTGCGGATCGTGGTCGCCCCCTCCCGCTTCTTGCAGTACGCGGCGAAGTCGTGCTCCCCGAGGAGCCGCTCCGCGGCCTCGTTCATGGCGTCCACGTCGAGCGGCCAGTCGTGCCACAGGACGTGTCCGCGCAGCAGCGGATCGACCCCGCCGGGGTTGTCGGTGACCCGGTACGCGTACCGGCGCCAGACCGCCGAGAACCGCGCGTTGAAGCCGTGCGGCGCCTCCCGCAGCGCCCACACCCGCACATCCCGCGGCAGCCGCCCGGCGAGCCGCTTCAGCAGTTTCCCGTGGTGCTCGCGCCAGACCTCCTCCGGCAGATCGACGTGGGCGACCTGCCCGCGCGCGTGCACCCCGGCGTCGGTCCGTCCGGCCACGGTCAGCTCGTACGTCGTCCCCCCGGACCGCGTGACGGTCCGCAGCGCGTCCTCGATCTCCCCCTGCACGGTCCGCCGTCCCCCGGCCTGCTTGGCCCACCCGGAGAACCCGGAACCGTCGTAGGACAGGTCCAGCCGCACCCGGACGAACCCGGGCTGTACTTCGTCACTCACTCCTGGATCCTCTCAGCAACACGAAAGCGGGTCCGTCCCCCGAAGGGAACGGACCCGCAATCGCCCTGAAGGGGGCGGGGAACCGCGCGACGGACCACGACGAATCCGCGGCCGCGATCGCACAGCCCCCGGGAGAACGCTTACGCGTCCTTGGACTCCTCGGCCGCCGCCTCGGTCTCCTCGGCCTTGGCCGTGTCGACCTTGGTCTCCTCGGCGACCGGAGCAGCCTCGACGTCCTTCGCGGCACGCTTCGTCGCGGCCTCGGCCTCGCCGGTCGCCTGCTGCGCGACCGTCAGCGCCTCGACCAGCTCGATGACGGCCATGGGCGCGTTGTCGCCACGACGGTTACCGATCTTGGTGATGCGGGTGTAGCCACCGGGGCGGTTCTCGTAGCGCGGGCCGATCTCGGTGAAGAGCGTGTGCACGATGCTCTTGTCCGTGATGACCTGGAGCACCTGACGGCGGTTGTGAAGGTCGCCCTTCTTCGCCTTGGTGACCAGACGCTCTGCGTACGGGCGCAGCTTGCGCGCCTTCGCCTCGGTGGTGGTGATGCGGCCGTGCTCGAACAGCGCCTTCGCCAGGTTCGCGAGGAGGAGCTTCTCGTGCGCAGCGCTGCCGCCCATACGGGCGCCCTTGGTGGGCCTCGGCATGGTGTTTCTCCTAGGTGTCTGCCCCGGCCGTATCAGGTACCGGGGTCAGTATCCGAGCAGGCGGTCGCCTGTCGGAGATCCGGGCGCCTTTCTCAGCGCGCCCGGAGGACCCGCGCCCCGCGAGGCGCGGGAACCGCTCGACCAGCCACAACGGTCTCGCGGTCGGGTCCCGGCCGTCCTGCGAAGCGATCTCGCGGAACGACTAGTACTGCTCGGTCTCCACGAAGCCCGCGTCCGCGTCGTCGTCGGCGCCGAAGGCGTCGGCGGCGGCGGTCGGGTCGAATCCGGGCGGGCTGTCCTTGAGGGCCAGGCCCATGCCGGCCAGCTTCGCCTTGACCTCGTCGATCGACTTCGCACCGAAGTTGCGGATGTCGAGCAGGTCGGCCTCGGAACGCGCCACGAGCTCACCCACGGAGTGGATGCCCTCGCGCTTGAGGCAGTTGTACGACCGAACGGTGAGCTCCAGCTCCTCGATCGGCAGCGCCAGATCGGCGGCCAGGGCCGCGTCCGTCGGGGACGGACCCATGTCGATGCCCTCGGCGTCGATGTTCAGCTCACGGGCGAGACCGAACAGCTCGACCAGCGTCTTACCGGCGGAGGCCATGGCGTCACGGGGACGCATCGCCTGCTTGGTCTCGACGTCGACGATCAGCTTGTCGAAGTCGGTGCGCTGCTCGACACGCGTGGCCTCGACCTTGTACGTGACCTTGAGAACCGGCGAGTAGATGGAGTCGACCGGGATACGGCCGATCTCCTGGCCCACCTGCTTGTTCTGCACGGCGGAGACGTAGCCGCGACCGCGCTCGACGGTCAGCTCCATCTCCAGCTTGCCCTTGCCGTTGAGCGTGGCGAGGACGAGGTCGGGGTTGTGCACCTCGACACCGGCCGGGGGCGCGATGTCGGCGGCGGTGACCAGACCCGGGCCCTGCTTGCGCAGGTACATCACGACCGGCTCGTCGTGCTCCGAGGAGACGACCAGCTGCTTGATGTTGAGGATCAGGTCGGTGACGTCCTCCTTGACGCCCGGCACGGTGGTGAACTCGTGCAGGACGCCGTCGATGCGGATGCTGGTGACAGCAGCGCCGGGGATCGACGACAGGAGGGTGCGGCGGAGGGAGTTGCCGAGGGTGTAGCCGAAGCCCGGCTCCAGCGGCTCGATGACGAACCGGGAGCGGAACTCGTCGACGACCTCTTCGGTCAACGAGGGACGCTGAGCGATCAGCATGTGGAGATCCTTCAGTCAGGGGCACCCACTATTTGATGCCCTGATATGTGACAAGGGTACGGGCGGTACGACTCGCAAGAGCCGTACCGCCCGAAAACCTCAGCCCGACGAGCGGCCGTGCGTCAGACGCGGCGGCGCTTCGGCGGACGGCAGCCGTGCTGCGACATGCAGGGGACGACCCCCACACCCCCAGCAGGAAGCCGGGCCGCCGTGAGCCCGTGCGTCAGACGCGGCGGCGCTTGGGCGGACGGCAGCCGTTGTGCGGGGTCGGCGTGACGTCCTGGATCGAGCCGACCTCGAGGCCGGTGGCCTGCAGGGAACGGATAGCGGTCTCACGACCGGCGCCCGGGCCCTTGACGAAGACGTCGACCTTGCGCATGCCGTGCTCCTGCGCGCGACGGGCAGCCGACTCGGCGGCCATCTGCGCGGCGAACGGCGTGGACTTGCGCGAGCCCTTGAAACCGACGTGGCCGGCGGAGGCCCACGAGATCACGTTTCCGGCCGGGTCCGTGATGGACACGATCGTGTTGTTGAACGTGCTCTTGATGTGCGCCTGGCCGTGAGCGACGTTCTTCTTTTCCTTGCGGCGCACCTTCTTGGCAGCGCCCTGACGACCCTTGGGGGGCATCTACAAACTCCTACGGGGAGGTGGTCGGTCCTACAGCGAAGACCGCTGATGAAGCGTTGTCCGCTGAGGACTACTTCTTGCCCGGCTTCTTCTTGCCGGCGATGGCGCGACGCGGGCCCTTGCGGGTACGAGCGTTCGTGCTGGTGCGCTGACCGCGGACCGGCAGACCACGACGGTGACGGAGACCCTGGTAGCAGCCGATCTCCACCTTGCGGCGGATGTCGGCCTGGATCTCGCGACGAAGGTCACCCTCGGTCTTGATGTTGGCGTCCACGTACTCGCGGATCGCGACGAGCTGCTCCTCGGAGAGGTCGCGAACGCGGGTGTTCGGGTCGACGCCGGTCGCAGCCAGCGTCTCCTGGGAAAGGGTCCGGCCGATGCCGAACACGTAGGTGAGGGCGACCTCCACACGCTTTTCGCGCGGGATGTCGACACCGGAAACGCGTGCCATTCAATGGCTCCAGTTGATCCTCGGAGGTCTTCCGCAGGACCGACCCCCAGCCGCCGTCCTCTTCTGTCGGACAGAAGACTTGGTACGGACTGGGTCCCCGGCCTCCGAACCGGGGGTGTCGGACGGGACAACCCGTCCGGGCCCTGCGTATGAACAAATTCAGCTCGCGTCGCGCGAAGTCTCTGCGATATCGGTGCAGAGGGTGTGATCCGTGTGCGGTCAGCCCTGGCGCTGCTTGTGGCGCGGGTTCTCGCAAATGACCATGACCCGCCCATGACGGCGGATCACCCTGCACTTGTCGCAGATCTTCTTGACGCTCGGCTTGACCTTCATTGGGTGAGGTTCTCCGGGTCAGTTGCCAACAGCCCCGAACGCCCGAGAGGGCGCACGAAGGTACGGGCAAGATCTACTTGTACCGGTAGACGATCCGGCCGCGCGTCAGGTCGTACGGAGACAGCTCCACCACGACCCGGTCGTCAGGGAGGATACGGATGTAGTGCATACGCATCTTGCCGCTGATGTGCGCCAGGACCTGGTGGCCGTTCTGGAGCTCGACCTTGAACATGGCGTTCGGCAGAGACTCGACGACAGTGCCCTCGATCTCGATGGCACCTTGCTTCTTGGCCACGCTTCGCCCTTCGAATCGACTACCTTGATCGGCTCCCCCGCCTTTTCCCTTACGGGCGCATGCGGACATGCGGGTGCACGAGAGCCGACGAGTCAGTCTACGCCAGCCCTAGCTGAAACACGAATCGAGAAGTCTGCCCCACAGGGGAGATCCTTAAGCGACCGCACGGTCCGGCGCCTCGGCCGGGCCCGACGCGCGAGCGCAGCCGGCGGGAACACACGCACGGAGACGGCGGGGACGGGCCGAGAGACCGAGCCTCAGCCCAGCGGGGTCAGGAGGGCCGTCCAGCCGCCCCCACGGGCCCCCTCAGCCCAACGGATCCGGTGCGGACGCGACCCCGTGCTCGGCCAACTTCGCCCTGCCACCGTCCACGGACGTGAGCACCAACGGCCCCTCCTCCGTCAACGCCACCGAATGCTCCCAGTGCGACGACCACGTCCCGTCGGTCGTGATGACCGTCCACTCGACCCACCCCCGACGCCCCTCTCGCGGGCTCGGCGCCCAGGGCGCCTCACAGGCTTCGAGCGGCTGCGCCGGCCTCCGACCGGCATCCCCGCCCCCACGGGCCCCCTCAGCCAAACGGATCCGGTGCGGACGCGACCCCGTGCTCGGCCAACTTCGCCCTGCCACCGTCCACGGACGTGAGCACCAACGGCCCCTCCTCCGTCAACGCCACCGAATGCTCCCAGTGCGACGACCACGTCCCGTCGGTCGTGATGACCGTCCACTCGTCCTCCAGGACCGCGGTCCGTGGAGTGCCGAGGGAGACCATCGGCTCGATGGCGAGGCAGAACCCGGGCACGAGCTTGGGCCCCTTGCCCCGTCGGCGGTCGACGTAGTTCAGCAGGTGCGGGTCCATGTGCATCTCGGTGCCGATGCCGTGACCGCCGTAGTCCTCGATGATGCCGTAGCGGCCGCCGCCGGGCTTCGGCTGGCGGCGGATGTACGTCTCGATGGCCCGCGACACGTCCACCAGGCGGTTGCCGAGCTTCATGGCCGCGATGCCGGCCCACATCGACTCCTCCGTCACCCGGGAGAGCTCGACCAGCTCCGGGGCGTGTCCGGAGCCGACGAAGGCGGTGTACGCCGCGTCGCCGTGCCAGCCGTCCACGATCGCGCCGCAGTCGATCGAGATGATGTCGCCGTCCTTGAGGACGACCTCGTCGGAGGGGATGCCGTGGACGACGACGTCGTTCACGGACGTGCAGATCGTGGCCGGGAAGCCGCCGTACCCCAGGAAGTTCGACTTAGCGCCGTTCTCCGCGAGGACCTTGCGGGCGACCTCGTCCAGGTCTCTCGTCGTCGCCCCCGGAACCGCCGCTTCCCTGGTGGCCGCGTGGATGGCGGCGACGACAAGGCCCGCCGCCCGCATCTTGGCGATCTGCTCGGGGGTCTTGATCTGCACCATGACGGTTTGCGCCTCCTGGGCCACTGGTATCGCGGCACACCAGAATACGCGTACGCACAGACGTGCACCGAAGCAGCAGACCTGCCCCCGGGCCGGTAAAGCCCCGGTCGACAGAGGCCGCCGGCCAAGCCGACCCCGTCGCCGGGACTCGATGTCCGCGGGGCCGGGCTCTCCCCGGGGGCCGCGGAGACGACGCGGCCACCGCCGTTCCCCCGCCCCGTCGCCCTGCGCGACGGCTGCCGCGGCCCCGTCGGTCAGGATCTCGGCATGTCCACCAGCAGGCAGCCGGGCGAAGGGCCCAGGGATCGCAGAAGCCCCCGCCGTCCACCTGGGGAACGACGGGGGCCTGCTTGCGGAACCGCGAACGCCTCTACTTGCCGGCCTCGTCACGCTGAAGCGCCTCCATGGCGCGAGCAGTGACCTCCTCGACCTTGCCGAGCGCGGAGATGGTCACGACCAGCCCCTGCGCCTTGTAGTAGTCGATGATCGGCTCGGTCTGCGTGTGGTAGACCTCCAGCCGCGTCCGGACCGTCTCCTCGGAGTCGTCGTCCCGCTGGTACAGCTGACCGGCGCAGACGTCGCAGACTCCGTCTTCCTTCGGCGGGCTGTAGGTGGCGTGGAACACGTGGCTGGAGTCCTTGCGGCAGATGCGCCTCCCGGCGATCCGCTTGACGACCTCTTCCTCGGGGACTTCGAGGTCCAGCACCGCGTCCAGCTTCATGCTCTCGGACCGCAGGACCTCGTCGAGCGCCTCCGCCTGGGACACGTTGCGCGGAAAGCCGTCCAGCAGGAATCCGCCCTCCGCGTCCGGCTGCTCCATGCGGTCCTTGGCCATCCCGATGGTGACCTCGTCCGGCACCAGGTTGCCCGCGTCCATGTAGGACTTCGCGAGCTTGCCGAGTTCCGTCTGCCGGCTGATGTTGGCCCGGAACAGGTCGCCCGTGGAGATGTGCGGGATCGACAGGTTCTTGGCCAGGAACGCGGCCTGCGTTCCCTTTCCGGCGCCAGGCGGCCCGACAAGGACGATACGCATCAGCGGAGGAACCCTTCGTAATTGCGCTGCTGGAGCTGGCTCTCGATCTGCTTCACCGTTTCGAGACCGACACCCACGATGATCAGGATGCTGGTACCACCGAACGGGAAGTTCTGGCTTGCCCCGAAGCCAACCAACGCCATCGTCGGTACAAGAGCGATAAGACCCAGATACAGCGAACCCGGCCAGGTGATCCGGTTGAGCACGTACGACAGGTACTCAGCGGTCGGTCGGCCAGCCCGGATGCCCGGGATGAAGCCACCATACTTCTTCATGTTGTCGGCGACTTCCTCGGGGTTGAAGGAGATCGCCACGTAGAAGAACGCGAAGAAAACGATCAGCAAGAAGTACATGCTGATGTAGATCGGGTGGTCGCCCTTGGTCAGGTTCGTCTCGATCCAGGTCTTCCAGCCGGACTGTCCGCTGGAGAACTGGGCGACCAGGGCCGGGATGTAGAGCAGCGACGAGGCGAAGATGACCGGGATCACACCGGCCTGGTTCACCTTCAGCGGGATGTACGTCGACGTGCCGCCGTAGGACCGGCGGCCGATCATGCGCTTCGCGTACTGCACGGGGACCCGGCGCTGGGCCTGCTCGACGAAGACCACCAGACCGACCATGACCAGGCCGACCAGGATGACGGTGCCGAACTCGATCCAGCCGTCCGCCAGCGTGCCCTGCTTCTTGATGGCCCACAGCGCGGAGGGGAACGTCGCGGCGATCGAGATGAACATCAGGATCGACATGCCGTTGCCGATGCCGCGGTCGGTGATGAGCTCACCGAGCCACATGACCATGGCCGTGCCGGCGGTCATGCAGATGACCATGGTGATGGTGGTGAAGATCGCCTGGTCCGGGACGATGCTCGAAGCGACGGAGCAACCGGAGAAGAGGGCGCCGCTGCGGGCGGTGGCCACCAGGCCGGTGCCCTGCAGAATGGCGAGCGCCACGGTGAGGTAGCGGGTGTACTGCGTGATCTTCGCGGTACCGGCCTGGCCCTCCTTCTTCAGGGCTTCCAGGCGCGGGATGACCACGGTCAGCAGCTGAAGGATGATGCTCGCCGTGATGTACGGCATGATGCCCAGCGCGAAGATGGTGATCTGCAGCAGCGCGCCGCCGCTGAACATGTTCACCAGACCGAAGAGGCCCTGGTTGCCGGACGCCTCGTCCACACACCGCTGAACGGACGTGTAGTCGACACCGGGGATCGGGATGTGCGTCCCGACCCGGTAGATCACGATGATCCCGAGCGTGAAGAGGAGCTTCTTGCGCAGGTCGGGCGTCCTGAACGCCCGGGCGAACGCGGTGAGCACGGTGCCTCCTGCGACCCCCGCGCATCTGCGTCAAGGGTGACGGTCTTGAGGGGCCAATAAGAAACGACGACTTACGACAACGACATGAGTAACGGTCGACTGCCGCTCAAGGTGCCCCCTTGGGAGAACCTTGTGAAAGTGGGCAGTGCTGGTCACCATACCCGCGACACACCTGCCCTAGGAACGACCAACCGGGGATACCCCATTTGTGGGGTATCCCCGGTCGGGATCGTTCACGTCATCAAGACACCTGAAACGGTCAGATGAGCTCGGTGACAGTACCGCCGGCGGCGGTGATCTTCTCCTTGGCGGAGCCGGAGACGGCGTCGACCGTCACCTGCAGAGCCACGGAGATCTCGCCCTGGCCGAGGACCTTGACGAGGCTGTTCTTGCGAACGGCGCCCTTGGCGACGAGCCCCTCGACGGTGACCTCGCCACCCTCCGGGTACAGCGCGGCCAGCTTGTCGAGGTTCACGACCTGGAACTCGGTCTTGAACGGGTTCTTGAAGCCCTTCAGCTTCGGAAGACGCATGTGGAGGGGCATCTGCCCACCCTCGAAGCGCTCCGGAACCTGGTAGCGGGCCTTCGTGCCCTTGGTACCACGACCGGCCGTCTTACCCTTCGACGCCTCACCACGACCCACACGGGTCTTGGCGGTCTTGGCGCCCGGGGCGGGACGGAGGTTGTGGATCTTGAGCGGGTTGCTTTCCGCCATGATCAGTCGACCTCCTCGACCGTCACGAGGTGGCGGACGGTGTGCACCATTCCGCGGAACTCGGGGCGGTCCTCCTTGACGACCACGTCGTTCAGGCGCTTGAGCCCGAGCGAACGCAGGGTGTCACGGTGGTTCTGCTTGCTGCCGATGTACGACTTCGTCTGGGTGATCCGGAGCTGTGCCATTACGCAGCACCAGCCCCGGCACGCGCACGAAGCAGAGCCGCGGGAGCGACGTCCTCGAGGGGCAGACCGCGGCGGGCCGCGATCTCCTCGGGACGCTGCAGGCCCTTCAGGGCCTCCACGGTCGCGTGCACGATGTTGATCGCGTTCGACGAACCGAGCGACTTCGACAGGATGTCGTGAACGCCGGCGCACTCGAGCACGGCACGCACCGGGCCACCGGCGATGACGCCGGTACCGGGGGAAGCAGGCTTGAGCAGGACGACGCCCGCGGCCTTCTCGCCCGTGATCGGGTGCGGGATGGTGCCCTGGATGCGCGGGACCTTGAAGAAGTGCTTCTTGGCCTCCTCAACACCCTTGGCGATGGCGGCCGGCACCTCCTTGGCCTTGCCGTATCCGACACCCACGGTGCCGTCACCGTCGCCCACCACGACCAGCGCGGTGAAGCTGAAGCGACGACCACCCTTCACAACCTTGGCGACACGGTTGATCGCGACGACGCGCTCAACGTACGCGGTCTTCTCGGCGGCAGCAGCGCCGCCGTCACGGCCCTTCCGGTCCCGCCGCTCGCCGCCACCGGCACCGCCACCGCGGCGCTGGGGTCCAGCCATTGGAATTACCTCTCTCTGTTTCCGCTAGCTACGGAACCGGCT
Organism: Streptomyces humidus; assembly: GCF_014649655.1. Classification (GTDB taxonomy): domain Bacteria; phylum Actinomycetota; class Actinomycetes; order Streptomycetales; family Streptomycetaceae; genus Streptomyces; species Streptomyces humidus. The sequence continues at coordinate 132,142 of NZ_BMTL01000016.1, forward strand.
CAGAACTTGAGCCCGGCCTCGCGGGCGGCGTCCGCCAGGGCGGCAATGCGCCCGGCGTACTGGTTACCACCACGGTCGAACACGACTGCCTCGACACCGGCGGCCTTGGCGCGCTCGGCGACCAGGGCGCCGACCTGCTTCGCCTGGGCGGACTTGTCGCCCTCGGCGCCGCGGATCGAGGTGTCGAGCGTGGAGGCCGAAGCCACGGTGTGGCCCTTGAGGTCGTCGATCACCTGCGCCACGATGTGGCGGTTGGAGCGGGTAACGACCAGACGCGGACGCTCCGCCGTACCCGAGATCCGCTTGCGGATCCGGATGTGACGGCGCTTGATCGCGGCGCGCTTGTAGGCGTCGCCCTTCAGGATCTTCTGCCCGTATGCCATGGCTTACTTACCCGCCTTTCCGACCTTGCGGCGGATGACTTCGCCCTCGTACTTGACACCCTTGGCCTTGTACGGGTCGGGCTTGCGCAGCTTGCGGATGTTGGCCGCAACCTCGCCGACCTTCTGCTTGTCGATGCCCTCGACCTGGAAGCGGGTCGGGGTCTCCACCTTGAAGGTGATGCCCTCGGGCGCCTCGACGGTGATCGGGTGGCTGTAACCGAGCGCGAACTCGAGGTTCGAGCCCTTCGCGGTCACGCGGTAACCGACACCACTGATCTCGAGCTTCTTCACGTAACCCTGGGTCACGCCGGTGATCATGTTCGCCACCAGCGTGCGGGACAGGCCGTGCAGGGCCTTGCTCTGACGCTCGTCGTTGGGGCGGGTGACGTTCAGGACGCCGTCCTCACCCTTGGCGATCTCGATCGGCGCGACGACGGTGTGGGTCAGCGATCCCTTGGGACCCTTGACCGAGACCGTCTGGCCGTCGATGGTGACGTCCACGCCGGCGGGAACCGTGATGGGGAGCTTGCCAATGCGCGACATAGCTGTTTCCTCCGTTCCCTTCCGCTACCAGACGTAGGCGAGAACTTCTCCGCCTACGCCCTTCTTGCCGGCCTGCTTGTCGGTGAGGAGACCGTGCGACGTGGAGATGATCGCCACGCCGAGGCCGCCCAGCACCTTGGGCAGGGAGGTGGACTTCGCGTAAACCCGGAGACCGGGCTTGGAGATCCGCTTGATGCCCGCGATGGAGCGCTCACGGTTCGGGCCGAACTTCAGCTCGAGAACGAGGTTCTTGCCGACCTCGGCGTCCTCGACCTTCCAGCCCGTGATGAAGCCCTCCTGCTGGAGGATCTCCGCGATGTGAGACTTGATCTTCGATGCCGGCATCGTCACGGAGTCGTGGTACGCCGAGTTCGCGTTCCGCAGACGCGTAAGCATGTCTGCGATCGGATCAGTCATGGTCATGAATTGGCCTGTGGCCTCTCTCGCCGGGGTTTCCTGGTGCGCCATCCCTCTCCCCGATCCGAGACGGGACGGGTGCGGCGCGGTGGACCTACGGCGTAGTAAGTCGTACGGGCGTCAGGCGCCCAACCCTCCCAGCCTACGGCATGGAAGGACGGGCACCTGACACGCCCATTGCTTACCGAGAGCCTCTGGAACCCTGTTTAGGGGTTTACCAGGAGCTCTTGGTCACGCCCGGCAGCTCGCCGCGGTGAGCCATCTCACGAAGGCACACACGGCAGAGGCCGAACTTGCGGTACACGGAGTGCGGACGACCGCAGCGCTGGCAGCGGTTGTAAGCGCGCACAGCGAACTTGGGCTTGCGAGCAGCCTTAGCGATCAGAGCCTTCTTCGCCATCTCGCTCACGCCTCCTTGAAGGGGAAGCCGAGGTGACGAAGGAGCGCGCGGCCCTCAGCGTCGTTGGTCGCCGTGGTGACCACGGTGATGTCCATACCCCGGACACGGTCGATCTTGTCCTGGTCGATCTCGTGGAACATGACCTGCTCCGTGAGACCGAAGGTGTAGTTGCCACGGCCGTCGAACTGCTTGGGGGACAGACCGCGGAAGTCGCGGATGCGCGGGAGCGCCAGCGACAGGGTGCGGTCCAGGAACTCCCACATGCGGTCGCCACGAAGCGTGACGTGGGCGCCGATCGGCTGACCCTCGCGCAGCTTGAACTGCGCGATGGACTTGCGGGCCTTGGTGACGGCCGGCTTCTGACCGGTGATCGTGGTGAGGTCGCGGATGGCGCCCTCGATCAGCTTGGAGTCGCGGGCGGCGTCGCCCACACCCATGTTGACCACGATCTTGACGAGGCCGGGGATCTGCATGACGTTCTCGTAGGAGAACTCCTCACGCAGCTTGCCCGCGATCTCCTCGCGGTACTTCGTCTTGAGACGCGGAGTGGTGGTGGTAGCCATCAGATGTCCTCACCCGTCCGCTTGGCAACGCGGATCTTGTTGCCCTCGTCGTCGAAGCGGTAACCGACGCGCGTGACGACCTTGTTGCCGTCCTTCTCCACGACCAGCTGAACGTTGGACACGTGGATCGGGGCCTCGGTGGTCACGATGCCGCCGGCCTGCGAGCCCTTGGCCGTCGGACCGGCCTTCGTGTGCTTCTTGACCCGGTTGACACCCTCGACCAGGACGCGGTCCTCACGGGGGAAGGCCGCGATGACCTTGCCCTGCTTGCCCTTGTCCTTACCGGTGATGACCTGGACCAGGTCGCCCTTCTTGATCTTCATGCTTACAGCACCTCCGGAGCCAGCGAGATGATCTTCATGAACTTCTTCTCGCGCAGCTCGCGCCCGACCGGGCCGAAGATGCGGGTGCCGCGAGGGTCGCCGTCGTTCTTCAGAATGACGGCGGCGTTCTCGTCGAAGCGGATGTACGAGCCGTCCGGACGGCGGCGCTCCTTGACGGTGCGAACGATGACCGCCTTGACGACGTCACCCTTCTTCACGTTGCCACCGGGGATCGCGTCCTTGACGGTGGCGACGATGACGTCACCGATGCCCGCGTAGCGGCGACCGGAGCCACCGAGCACACGGATGCAAAGGATTTCCTTCGCACCAGTGTTGTCGGCGACACGCAGTCGCGACTCCTGCTGGATCACGTCTATCTCCTGGATGTCTGCCGGTTCCCGGCGGGACCGCGGAACGCTCCGCGGTCCCGCCGAGCCTGGCGGAACTGTCCTGCGGATGGGCCCCGCAGGAATTACATGTGCCGCTCGGCGAGCAGCGCGGCGTCAGTGACTCACGCTGCTCGGCCGGTTCACGGGCGGGTGAGCGCCCGATGTCCTGCGCTCACCCACCGAAGCGGCGGTTCAGTTCTGCGGTTCAAGCCCCGCAGGGACTACTTGGCCTTCTCGAGGATCTCGACGACGCGCCAGCGCTTCGTCGCGGACAGCGGCCGGGTCTCCGCGAGGAGGACACGGTCGCCGACACCCGCGGCGTTCTGCTCGTCGTGAGCCTTGAGCTTGTTCGTACGGCGGATGACCTTGCCGTACAGCGCGTGCTTCACACGGTCCTCGACGGCGACGACGACGGTCTTGTCCATCTTGTCGCTGACGACCAGACCCTCACGGGTCTTACGGAAGCCGCGGGCCTCGGTCGTGGTGTTCTCGGTCACGTTGCTCTCGCTCATCAGGCGCTCTCCACCGTCTCGATGCCCAGCTCGCGCTCACGCATCAGGGTGTAGATCCGCGCGATGTCCTTACGGACGGCCTTGAGCCGACCGTGGTTCTCGAGCTGACCCGTCGCCGCCTGGAAGCGGAGGTTGAACAGCTCTTCCTTGGCTTCGCGGAGCTTCGCCAGAAGCTCCTCGTCACCCAGTTCGCGCAGCTCGGACGCCTTGGTACCGGCCGACATCACGCTTCACCTGCCTCGCGCTTGACGATCCGGCACTTCATCGGCAGCTTGTGAGCGGCGCGAGTCAGGGCCTCACGGGCGATCTTCTCGTTGGGGTAGGACAGCTCGAACATGACCCGTCCCGGGTGCACGTTCGCGATCCACCACTCCGGAGAACCCTTACCGGAACCCATGCGGGTCTCGGCAGGCTTCTTCGTGAGCGGGCGGTCCGGGTAGATGTTGATCCAGACCTTGCCGCCACGCTTGATGTGGCGGGTCATCGCGATACGGGCCGCCTCGATCTGGCGGTTGGTCACGTACGCCGGCGTGAGGGCCTGAATGCCGTACTCGCCGAACGAGACCGTCGTACCGCCCTTGGCCTGACCACGGCGCTTCGGGTGGTGCTGCTTGCGGTGCTTGACCCTACGGGGGATCAGCATGTCGGTCAGGCCTCCGTTCCGGTGCTCTCAGCCGGAGCGGCAGCCGCCGGAGCCTCGGCCTTGGGGGCCTCGGCAGCGGGAGCCTGCTGCGGCTTACGACCGCGACCGCCGCGCTCGCCACCACGGCCACCACGGGCCGGGCGGTCGGCGCCGCCGCCGCCACGGGCCGGGCGGTTGCCGGCGCGGGCAGCGGCGTTCTCGGCGCGGACCTCGGCGATGTTCTTGACGTCGCCCTTGTAGATCCAGACCTTCACGCCGATGCGGCCGAAGGTCGTCTTGGCCTCGAAGAAGCCGTAGTCCACGTTCGCGCGGAGCGTGTGCAGGGGCACACGGCCCTCGCGGTAGAACTCCGAGCGGGACATCTCGGCGCCGCCGAGGCGGCCACCGCACTGGATCTTGATGCCCTTGGCGCCGGCCTTCATCGCCGACTGCATGCTCTTACGCATGGCGCGACGGAAGGAGACGCGGGAGGAGAGCTGCTCGGCGACGGCCTGGGCCACCAGCTGAGCGTCGACCTCGGGGTTCTTGACCTCGAGGATGTTCAGCTGGACCTGCTTCTTGGTCAGCTTCTCCAGGTCGCCGCGGATACGGTCGGCCTCGGCGCCGCGGCGGCCGATGACGATGCCCGGACGCGCGGTGTGGATGTCGACGCGGACGCGGTCACGGGTGCGCTCGATCTCCACCTTCGAGATGCCGGCGCGCTCCATGCCGGACGTCATCATCCGACGGATGGCGACGTCTTCTCCGACGTATTCCTTGTACGACTTGTCGGCGTACCAGCGGGACTTGAAGTCCGTGGTGATGCCGAGCCGGAACCCATGCGGGTTAACCTTCTGGCCCATTACCGGGTCCCTTCCTTGCTGCTGACGACCACGGTGATGTGGCTGGTCCGCTTGCGGATCCGGTAGGCGCGGCCCTGGGCGCGCGGACGGAACCGCTTCAGGGTCGGGCCCTCGTCGACGTAGGCCTCGGAGATGAAGAGGCTGTCTGCGTCAGTGTGGTCGTAGTTGTGCGCGGCGTTGGCGATGGCGCTGTCCAGCACCTTGCCGACCGGCACGCTCGCGGCCTGCGGGGCGAAACGCAGGACCGCCTGAGCCTCCGTGGCGTCCATGCCACGGATAAGGTCCACCACCCGGCGGGCCTTCATGGGCGTGACGCGGATGTACCGCGCCTGGGCCCTGGCTTCCATGGTTGTCCTTCCAGTGTCTGTCATGGTCATTCCACCCCGCGTTAGCGGCGCTTCGACTTCCGGTCGTCCTTGACGTGACCCCGGAAGGTGCGCGTCGGCGAGAACTCGCCGAGCTTGTGGCCGACCATCGACTCGGTGACAAACACCGGAATGTGGGTCTTGCCGTTGTGCACCGCGATCGTGTGGCCCAGCATGCTGGGAATGATCATCGAGCGACGGGACCAGGTCTTGATGACGTTCTTGGAACCGGCTTCGTTCTGGGCGTCCACCTTCTTCACGAGGTGGTCGTCGACGAAGGGCCCCTTCTTGAGACTGCGCGGCATCTAAACCCGCTCCTAGCGCTTCTTGTTCGTCTTGCGGCGGCGGACGATGTACTTGTTCGAAGCCTTCTTCGGCGAACGAGTACGACCCTCCTTCTGACCCCAGGGGCTGACCGGGTGGCGACCACCGGAGGTCTTGCCCTCACCACCACCGTGGGGGTGGTCAACCGGGTTCATCGCCACACCGCGAACGGTCGGGCGGACGCCCAGCCAGCGCTTGCGGCCGGCCTTGCCCCAGTTGATGTTGCTCTGCTCGGCGTTGCCGACCTCGCCGACCGTGGCGCGGCAGCGCTGGTCGACCAGGCGGATCTCACCGGACGGCATGCGGAGGTGGGCCATCGAGCCCTCCTTCGCGAGCAGCTGCACGGAGGCGCCGGCGGAACGGGCGAACTTGGCGCCGCCACCGGGACGGAGCTCGATCGCGTGGATCGTGGTACCGACCGGGATGTTGCGGAGCGCCAGGTTGTTGCCCGGCTTGATGTCGGCCCCGGGACCGTTCTCGACGCGGTCGCCCTGCTGCAGGTTGCGCGGGGCGAGGATGTAGCGCTTCTCGCCGTCCGCGTAGTGCAGCAGCGCGATGCGCGCGGTGCGGTTGGGGTCGTACTCGATGTGCGCGACCTTCGCCGGCACGCCGTCCTTGTCGTGACGACGGAAGTCGATCACTCGGTAGGCGCGCTTGTGTCCGCCACCCTGGTGGCGAACGGTCACACGACCGGCGTTGTTACGGCCGCCCTTGCTGTGCAGCGGGCGGACCAGCGACTTCTCCGGCGTGGACCGCGTGACCTCGACGAAGTCGGCGACGCTGGAGCCACGACGGCCCGGCGTAGTCGGCTTGTACTTGCGGATTCCCATTATTCAGTCCTCGTCCGATATCGGACGATCCGGACCGCCCTCAGGCGGTCGGACCGCCGAAGATGTCGATACGGTCGCCCTCAGCAAGGGTCACGATCGCTCGCTTCGTGCCGGCGCGCTGACCGAAACCGGTCTTGGTGCGCTTGCGCTTGCCGATGCGGTTGATCGTGTTGACCCCGGTGACCTTGACCGAGAAGACCGCCTGGACGGCCTGCTTGATCTGGGTCTTGTTGGCGTTCGGGTCGACGATGAACGTGTACTTGTTCTCGTCGAGGAGCGCGTAGCTCTTCTCCGACACGACCGGCTTCAGCAGGACGTCACGGGGGTCCGTGTACGCCTTGCTGGGCGCGGTGACGACGGTGTTCTTGCCCTCGGCCTCGTGGCGCTTCGCCTTGGCGACGCGCGCGGCCTTGGCGGCCTTGGCCGCCTTGGAGGCGATGCTCGGGTGACGCGTAGCCATCAGGCGTCACTCCCTTCGGTGTCGTTGGCCTTGTTCGGGCCGGACACGAAGGACTCAAGAGCGGCCTGGGTGAAGACCACGTCGTCCGAGACGATCACGTCGTACGTGTTCAGCTGGCCCGGCTCCAGGATGTGCACCTGGGGCAGGTTGCGGGCGGACAGCCACGCGGCCTCGTCGGCGCGGTCGACGACCAGGAGCAGGTTCTTGCGCTCCGAGATCTTGCCGAACAGCGAGCGAGCGGCCTTCGTGGAGGGGGTCTCACCCTCGATCACGCCGGAGACGACGTGAATGCGGTTGTGGCGGGCCCGGTCGGTGAGGGCGTGACGCAGAGCGGCAGCCTTCATCTTCTTGGGGGTCCGCTGCGAGTAGTCACGCGGCTGCGGGCCGTGGACGACGCCACCGCCGGCGAACTGCGGCGCGCGGGTCGAGCCCTGGCGCGCACGGCCGGTGCCCTTCTGACGGTAAGGCTTCTTACCGCCACCGCGAACCTCGCCGCGGGTCTTGGTCTTGTGGGTGCCCTGACGGGCAGCCGCGTTCTGCGCGACGACGACCTGGTGGATCAGCGGGATGCTGATCTTCTCCACGCCGAAGATCTCCGCGGGGAGCTCGACGCTACCGGTCTTCTCGCCTGCAGGCGAAAGGATGTCAACAGTGCTCATCGGTTACCTCAGGCCCCCTTGGCCGCGGTGCGGACCAGGACGAGGCCGCCGTTCGGACCGGGGACGGCGCCCTTGATGAGCAGCAGACCCTTCTCCGCGTCAACGGCGTGGACGGTCAGGTTCTGGGTGGTGACACGCTCGTTGCCCATGCGACCCGCCATGCGGAGGCCCTTGAACACGCGGCCCGGGGTGGCGCAGCCACCGATGGAACCGGGCGAGCGGTGCTTGCGCTGGGTGCCGTGACCGGCGCCGAGGCCCTTGAAGTTGTGACGCTTCATGACACCGGCGAAGCCCTTGCCCTTGCTCTTGCCGGTCACGTCGACCTTCACGCCGGCCTCGAAGACCTCGGCGGTGATTTCCTGACCGAGCGTGTACTCGGCGGCATCGGCCGTCCGGATCTCGACGAGGTGGCGACGGGGCGTGACGTCGGCCTTGGCGAAGTGGCCCTTGAGGGGCTTGTTCACCTTGCGCGGGTCGATCTCGCCGAAGGCGATCTGGACCGACTCGTAGCCGTCACTGTCGTTCGTACGGACCTGGGTCACGACGTTGGGGCCGGCCTTGACGACGGTGACCGGAACAACACGGTTGTTCTCGTCCCACACCTGCGTCATGCCGAGCTTCTCGCCCAGGATGCCCTTGATCTGCTTAGCCATTCTCAGATCACCAGCCCTCAGAGCTTGATCTCGATGTCGACACCGGCCGGGAGGTCGAGTCGCATCAGAGAGTCAACGGTCTTGGGGGTCGGGTCGAGAATGTCGATCAGGCGCTTGTGCGTGCGCATCTCGAAGTGCTCGCGCGAGTCCTTGTACTTGTGCGGCGACTTGATGACGCAGTACACGTTCTTCTCAGTGGGCAGCGGCACCGGGCCCGCGACCGACGCACCAGTACGCGTCACCGTCTCGACGATCTTCTTCGCCGAGCTGTCGATGACCTCGTGGTCGTAGGCCTTGAGCCGGATGCGGATCTTCTGTCCCGCCATGGCTACTCAGTAGTCCTGTCTCTTCTAACGCTCTGGAACCAGATGGTCCGTTCACTTCGTTCTCCGACCCACGCGGTCGGGTGTGTCGCGCTCTCGGCCGACATGGATGCCCCTTGTTCGAACATCCCTGCTGGGAAAGCACGGCCCTTCCGGAACCGCAAGCCGAGGACGAAAGGTCCACCGGGTGCCTGGTCGGCGCCGCACTGACACTTCCCGAAAGATTCCCGTACGTCCGCCCCAGCGCTGCCATCAGGCAGTTAGGGCGACGAGTACTGTGGGACTCGCTTCCGGTCCTCCCGGCGGGAGGCGCGCAGCATCAACACTCGACCGAGCAACCCCGCTAGTCTGCCATATGGGGCAGGTGCCTGGCCAATCGAGCCGGAGACAATACCCCGGACGTGACGCAGGTCAAACGCAGGGTGTGGAGAGTGTGTGCGGGCGAGGTGACCGCCCACCCCGGCCGCGTCGTCCGCAGGGACTTTCCCGCCACAATCGTCGGTGTGTCCCCACCAGGATCAGGACCGGTCGGGATCCGCGGCCGCCGACCGAGCCGTTCCACGATCTCGGCGCCGACGCGACCAGGTCGACCGGGCATTCGCCGGCAGTCCGATTCCGGAGGATGTCGTGGTGGCACGGGGCACCTGAACCGGCCACGTCGAATCGATGAGATCGGGGGCCTCGTCGGCCGGAATGTCACCGACCCGGGCTGCACGTCGAGTTCTCCCGGAAACCATCCGGTGCCGAGTTTCGAGGGGAAGGTGGAGGGACGCGATTCTGCGGTTGCGCGTACCCGAAGGAACGCACGGCGCATGGATCGAGAAGGTCGGCGATTTCGGGGTGAGCGAGCAGGGATTCGTTGCTCGGCCGGGGCCCGGGTGACAAAGTCACCCGGGCCTTCAAGGACGAAAACGGTCAGTATCGAATGTATGGCGAAGAGCAGCCCGGAAGCCAGGAAACGGATGCACAGGGAACCGCAGCCGAGGAACGATCCCCGCTTCGAGGCCGACGTGGTGTTCACGGTGACGGGAGGGCCGCCGCGTCCCGCCCGCCGCACGGGCAGCCCGGGCCGGTGCCCGGCGGTGGCCGACGCCGACGACCGGGTGATCGGCTACGTGTGTGCCGACGACAAGGACGAGGCCGGGAGCGTCGGGCTCCGCAGCGACGCGAGCCCGGCGGCGCACAACGAGTTCGGCATGTGGGGCGACCGACTGCGCGACGCCGTAAGGCGAGGCATCGCCCCCACCCAGGCCCGCGCCGAACTCACCGGAGCCGCCGGCCGGCCGGGAGCCTGGTCCCGCGGCGTCGAACACCGTGAGCGGATGCGCGCGATGGCCGCTCCCCGGGACACGGGCCTGACCTCGCACCGCTCCCGTGGCGACGGTGGCACCCGTGGCTGACCTCACAGACCCGGCACGGCGGGCGGCGGCCTGGCTCCGGCTCACCTACGGCGATCTCGTCGAGCCGGCCACGACACACCCGGTGCACGAGACGGACACGGCCTGGATGCTGTCCTGCCGGGCGCTGCCCCAGCCCGGATATCCGCGTACGCCGATGCTGGCGGCCTCGGTCGTGGTCCCCAAGGACGGTTCCTCCCCCTTCCACCCGGCCCCCGCCGACCCGCTCGCCGATCTGGCCCCGCCCGCCTCCCCCGCGGAGGCGGCGGACCGGGCCCAGGGCCAGCCGCGCCGCATCAACGTTCGCGGCCGCGTCGTCGCCCTCCATGCGGCTCTCTGCGGCGCCCCCGCCTGCCCCCTGCCCTGGCGCCCCTCCGACGAGGCGCCCGGCTGGGTGGCCCGCCTGAAGCGCCGCTACTTCACCGACTTCGTCCGCACCCCGGCCGACACCTGGGACGACGTGATCAAGGCGATGTCGGAGACCGGCCCGGAGACCCGGGGCGTGATCTGGCTGCGCCGCGAGATCGGCGGCCACGAGGCGACGGGCAACCTCCTCTACGCCCACAACAACAACCGCAGGGTGGTGTTCCTCGACGCCGTGACCTCGTCCCTGGCCCGCCTGGACACATCCCACGTCCGCGAACTGACCCTGCTTCGCGCTCTGCCCACCCGGCCGGGATGACACCGTCGACACCGGGGCGGACGACGGGCGGTACACGGTCCGGATACGTGTCCGGGGCCGGGTCCGTGTCCGTTTCCGTGTCTCACCGAACAGTCCCGTCCGGGCACATCGCCGACTGGACGATCTCCACCGAAGGGCTGCCCCTGCACGGCTGCGCCTGAACGCGCAGGGTTGACCAGCCCCTCGTCGGCCGCCCGCCCGGCGTTCCACGACACTTCACCTGACGACAACGTCAGCACACGTCAGCAGACGACTTCGACGATTCGAGTGAGCTCATGAGCGACAACGTCCTCTCGGTGATTCCGACCGACCCACGCTGGCAGCCGGACGAGGCCGCGGCCGACCGCGCCGCCGCACTGCTGACCCGTCTCGTCCCCGAGGACGACACCGGCCTGGAGACGGAGATCGAGGTCGACTGGTACGACGCCGTCATGGCCGTCGACTGCGGCGAGTACCTGGAGCGGATCGGCTGCCCCCGGTGCGGAGCGACCGTCTCCGACGTCTGGTACGGCGATCTCCTGGACGCGCACGGCGACGACGGCTTCGTCACCCTCGATGTGGAGGTTCCCTGCTGTGGGGCGGCCACCGCGCTGGACGCCCTGGAGTACGACCGGCCCTGCGGCTTCGCGCAATTCGAGATCGCCGTCTGGAATCCGGACCGGGAGCCGCTCGACGAGGGCGAGTTGGCCGATCTCGGCAAGGCGCTCGGGCATCCCGTGCGGCAGATCCTCGCGCGCATCTGAGCCCGCCCGGACACGACGAGAGGGCCCGTACGACCGGAGTCGTACGGGCCCTCCCGGGTGCTCAGCTCAGGCTGGAGCTACCAGGTCGAACAACAGGACTTACTTGTTGATCTTGGTGACCTGGCCGGCGCCGACCGTCCGGCCACCCTCACGGATGGCGAACTTCAGGCCCTCTTCCATGGCGACGGGCTGGATGAGCTCCACCTTCATCTCGGTGTTGTCACCCGGCATGACCATCTCGGTGCCCTCGGGGAGGGTCACGACGCCGGTCACGTCCGTCGTACGGAAGTAGAACTGCGGACGGTAGTTGTTGAAGAAGGGGGTGTGACGGCCACCCTCGTCCTTCGACAGGATGTAGGCCTGGGCCTCGAACTCGGTGTGCGGGGTGACCGAGCCCGGCTTGATGATGACCTGGCCGCGCTCGACGTCCTCGCGCTTGATGCCACGGAGCAGCAGACCGACGTTCTCACCGGCCTGGCCCTCGTCGAGCAGCTTGCGGAACATCTCGATACCGGTGACCGTGGTGGTGGTCTTGTCCTGCTTGATGCCGATGATGTCAACGGTCTCGTTGACCTTCAGGACACCGCGCTCGATACGGCCGGTGACGACCGTACCGCGACCGGTGATCGTGAAGACGTCCTCGACGGGCATGAGGAACGGCTTGTCGACGTCACGCTCGGGGGTCGGGATGGACTCGTCGACCGCCGCCATGAGCTCCAGGACGGTCTTCGCCCACTCCGGGTCGCCCTCGAGCGCCTTGAGCGCCGAGACCTTGACGACCGGCAGGTCGTCGCCCGGGAACTCGTACTCGGAGAGGAGCTCACGGACCTCGAGCTCGACGAGCTCCAGGATCTCCTCGTCGTCCACCATGTCGGCCTTGTTCAGGGCGACGACGATGTACGGCACGCCGACCTGGCGGGCCAGGAGCACGTGCTCCTTGGTCTGCGGCATCGGGCCGTCGGTGGCGGCGACCACGAGGATGGCGCCGTCCATCTGCGCCGCACCCGTGATCATGTTCTTGATGTAGTCCGCGTGACCGGGGCAGTCGACGTGGGCGTAGTGACGCGTCTCGGTCTGGTACTCGACGTGCGCGATCGAGATCGTGATACCGCGCTGACGCTCCTCAGGAGCCTTGTCGATCTGGTCGAAGGCCGAGGCCTCGTTCAGGTCCGGGTACGCGTCGTGCAGCACCTTGGTAATGGCGGCCGTGAGGGTCGTCTTACCGTGGTCGATGTGACCGATGGTGCCGATGTTGACGTGCGGCTTAGTCCGCTCGAACTTCGCCTTCGCCACGGGGGTCCTCCTGGGAGTGGTTCTGGAACGCCTTGCTTCATCGGCGCCAGGTGATCTTTGCTGTCAAATCCCGGGCCCGGGGCAAACACCCACGATCCTTGACGAATGCGGGTGGTTGCCCCAGAGGCTCCGGAGTCAAGCCTAAAGCGTGCGAACGCGGTGCGTTACTCGCCCTTGGCCTTCGCGATGATCTCCTCGGCGACGTTCCGGGGAACCTCGGCGTAGGAGTCGAACTGCATCGAGTAGCTCGCGCGACCCGACGTCTTGCTGCGGAGGTCGCCGACGTAGCCGAACATCTCCGACAGGGGCACCAGGCCCTTGACGACGCGGGCACCGGCCCGCTCCTCCATGGCCTGGATCTGACCACGGCGGGAGTTGATGTCGCCGATGACCTCACCCATGTAGTCCTCGGGCGTGGTGACCTCGACGGCCATCATCGGCTCGAGCAGCACGGGGCTGGCCTTGCGGGCGGCCTCCTTGAAGGCCTGCGAACCGGCGATCTTGAACGCGAGCTCGGAGGAGTCCACCTCGTGGTAGCCACCGTCGAGCAGGGTGACGCGCACGCCGGTCATCTCGTAACCGGCGAGGATGCCGAACTGCATGGCCTCCTGCGCACCGGCGTCGACCGAAGGGATGTACTCCTTCGGGATACGACCACCGGTCACCTTGTTCACGAACTCGTACGAGGCGTCGCCGCCCTCGATCGGCTCGATCGCGATCTGCACCTTGGCGAACTGGCCGGTGCCGCCGGTCTGCTTCTTGTGCGTGTAGTCGACCCGGTCGACCGCCTTGCGGATGGTCTCGCGGTAGGCGACCTGCGGCTTGCCGACGTTGGCCTCGACCTTGAACTCACGGCGCATACGGTCGACCAGCACCTCGAGGTGCAGTTCGCCCATGCCGCCGATGATGGTCTGGCCGGTCTCCTCGTCCGAGTGGACCTGGAACGACGGGTCCTCCTCGGCCAGGCGCTGGATCGCGATGCCCAGCTTCTCCTGGTCGCCCTTCGACTTGGGCTCGATGGCGACCTGGATGACCGGAGCCGGGAAGTCCATGGACTCCAGGATCACGGGCGCCTTGTCGTCGCACAGCGTCTCGCCGGTCGTGGTCTGCTTCAGACCCATGACGGCGACGATGTCGCCGGCGCCGACCGCCTCGATCTCCTCACGCTTGTTCGCGTGCATGCGGTAGATCTTGCCGATGCGCTCCTTCTTGCCCTTGACGGAGTTCAGCACGGCAGTGCCGGACACCAGGCGGCCCGAGTAGACCCGGACGAAGGTGAGCTTGCCGAGGTGCGGGTCGCTCATGATCTTGAACGCGAGCGCCGACAGCGGCTCGTCCTCGGACGGCTTGCGCTTGACGACCAGCTCCGGGTCCTTCACGTCGTGGCCTTCGATGGCCTCGACGTCCAGGGGGGAGGGGAGGTAGCGCACGACCGCGTCGAGCAGGGGCTGGACGCCCTTGTTCTTGAACGCGGTACCGCAGAACACGGGGGTGACCGTGACGCCGTCGGACTTGCCGGACGCGATGGTGATACGACGGATCGCGGCGTACAGCTGCTCCACGGAAGGCTCCTGGCCCTCCAGGTACAGCTCCATGATCTCGTCGTCGTTCTCGGCGACGGTCTCGACGAGCTTGCCGCGGTACTCCTCGGCAGCCTCGGTGTGGGTGGCCGGGATGTCGACGACGTCGTACATCTCGCCCTTCTCCGCCTCGGCGGACCACACGAAGGCCTTCATCGTGACCAGGTCGACGACGCCCTTGAAGTCGGCCTCGGCACCGATCGGGAGCTGCATCACGATCGGCGTCGCACCCAGGCGGCTGCTGATCATGTCGACACAGCGGTGGAACTCGGCACCGGTCCGGTCGAGCTTGTTGACGAAGCAGATACGCGGCACGCCGTAGCGGTCCGCCTGACGCCAGACGGTCTCGGACTGGGGCTCGACACCCGCGACGCCGTCGAACACCGTCACCGCACCGTCGAGCACGCGCAGCGAACGCTCCACCTCGACGGTGAAGTCGACGTGGCCCGGGGTGTCGATGATGTTGATGGTGTGGTCGACGTCGTCCAGCGGCCAGTGACAGGTGGTGGCAGCAGAGGTGATCGTGATGCCACGCTCCTGCTCCTGCTCCATCCAGTCCATGGTCGCGGCGCCGTCGTGGACCTCACCGATCTTGTAGGAGACGCCGGTGTAGAACAGGATCCGCTCGGTGGTGGTCGTCTTGCCCGCGTCGATGTGGGCCATGATCCCGATGTTGCGGACCTTGGCCAGGTCAAGTGAAGTGGTAGCCATAAGGCTTCAGTCTTCTCTCGGTCTCGATGTGGGTAGCGACTACCAGCGGTAGTGCGCGAAGGCCTTGTTGGACTCGGCCATCTTGTGGGTGTCCTCGCGCTTCTTCACAGCGGCGCCGAGGCCGTTGGACGCGTCGAGAAGCTCGTTGAGCAGGCGCTCGGTCATGGTCTTCTCGCGACGGGCGCGGGAGTAGCCGACGAGCCAGCGCAGCGCCAGGGTGCTCGCGCGGCCGGGCTTGACCTCGATCGGGACCTGGTAGGTCGCGCCACCGACACGGCGGGACTTGACCTCGATGGTCGGCTTGATGTTCTCGAGAGCGCGCTTCAGCGTGATGACCGGGTCGTTGCCGGTCTTCTCGCGCAGGCCCTCCATGGCGCCGTAGACGATGCGCTCGGCGGTGGAGCGCTTGCCGTTCAGCAGCACCTTGTTGATGAGCGACGTGACAAGAGGAGAACCGTAGACCGGGTCGATGATGACCGGGCGCTTCGGGGCAGGGCCCTTACGAGGCATTGTTTACTTCTCCTTCTTGGCGCCGTAGCGGCTGCGGGCCTGCTTGCGGTTCTTGACACCCTGGGTGTCGAGGGAACCGCGGATGATCTTGTAGCGAACACCGGGCAGGTCCTTCACACGGCCACCACGCACGAGCACGATGGAGTGCTCCTGCAGGTTGTGTCCCTCACCCGGAATGTAAGCGGTGACCTCGATCCCGCTGGTCAGACGCACACGCGCGACCTTACGCAGGGCCGAGTTCGGCTTCTTCGGGGTGGTCGTGAACACACGCGTGCAGACGCCGCGACGCTGGGGCGAACCCTCGAGTGCGGGCGTCTTGTTCTTCTCGACCTTGTCCTGCCGGCCCTTACGGACCAGCTGCTGGATCGTAGGCACTACTTCTCCGGTTTCTGTGTGCCGAATGGTGAAGCTAACCTGGAACTTCTCCGACCCACGCGGTCGGGTGTGTCGGACCCGCGGACTTCCGCCGCGAGGCAGAAGAAGGCGCGGATCGCGGTGGCCACTGCTTGAGGCCCGCATGCGGCTGAAGACACGCACGAGGGCCAGGGCACACCCCAGGCACAAGGTCTGAGCGTACCTAGCGCATCCACTCCGGTCAAAACAGAACCCCCGCCGTCGACACGCCGGGGGTTCAGGAACGCTGCCCGAGCCTTTGCGCCGGCGGGGCCGGGGAGTCCGCGTCGCCCGCCGGGGCCGCCGCCGGAAGCGGCCCGCCCGGGTCCGCCGTCATCGCCGCCGTCCCCGGCGTCCCCGCGGTCGTGGTCGCGGTCGCGGTCGCGGTGCCCGACGTGGCCGCCGTGTCGTGGCCGACGAAATACGTCGGACGGTTCTGCACGGCCGTGTAGATACGGCCCACGTACTCGCCCAGCAGACCCACGCAGACCAGCTGGACCGCGCCGATGAAGAGCACGCCGATGAACAGGGACGTCCAGCCCGGAACGGTGTGCTGGAAGGCGTGCGCGCTCAGCGTGTAGACCATCAGCCCGAGGCAGACCAGGAACGCGACACCGCCCAGCCAGGTGGCGATGCGCAGCGGCGCCGCCGAGAACCCCGTGACGCTGTCCACGGCCAGCCGGATCATCCGGCCCAGGGGGTACTTGCTCTGGCCCGCCGGCCGCGGGGCGCGCTCGTAGGTGACCTCGCCGCTGGGAAAGCCCAGCCAGGGCACGAGGAGCCGGTAGACGCGCTGCTGGTCCGGCAGCGCCTTCAGGGCGTCCACCGCGGCCCTGCTCAGCAGCCGGAAGTCACCGGCCTGGGCCGGCACGGACGGGCCCGCCAGGCGGCGCACGAGGCGGTAGTACAGGCCCGCCGTCCACCGCTTGAAGCCGGTGTCGCTCGCCCGGTCGGCCCGGATGCCGTACACGATGTCGAGGTGGTCGGCACGGGCCAGCACGAGCATGTCGGGGATCTTCTCGGGCGGGTCCTGCAGATCGGCGTCGATACTGACGACATAGGCTCCGACGGCCCGGTCGAGGCCGGCGGTGAGGGCGGCCTGGTGACCGGAGTTACGGCGCAGACCGATGACCCGCAGCTCCGGCCAGCCGAGCCGGAAGGCGTCCAGGAGTGCGGCCGTGCGGTCCGTGCTGCCGTCGTCGACGGCGACGACCTCGTACGGGACGCCGAGGCCGGCGAGGACCGGGCGCAACCGGTTGACCAGTGCGGGAAGGACTTCTTCCTCGTTGTACATGGGTATGACGACCGACAAGACGGTCGCCGCGGCCGTGGTCGTCGGCGCTTCGGACACCCGTCCTCCCCCCACCTGTGGCGCACATGTGCGACTCTGTTGCGATCTTATGACCGCACTCTGATGACCGAACGTCACGATCATCCGGACCACCGCGCCGCCCCCGGGTGTCCGGCGATCGGCCGAGGGGGACCCCAGCCATGAGCACGGCTTCCAGCGACACGGCGACGGACCCGGCCGTGCCCGACGGGCCGACGGAGGCGTCGCGGCGACTGCGCCGCCCCACCCTGCCCGACGGGGTACGACCGTACCTTGCCCCGCTGCTCCTCTACGGCGTCACCAAGCTCGTGGGACTGACCGTGTTCGTCGGCCTCCTCGACGCGGCCGACGAGTACCAGAAGAAGAACCCGCGCTTCGGCGGCGGCGCGCACTGGTGGGACGTGCTCGCCACCTGGGACGGCTGGTGGTACCTCCAGGTCGCCGAGAAGGGTTACGATCCCGGCCCGCTGGTGCCGCTGGAGCCCGGCGGGCTGTTCACCGTCCAGCAGAACTCCGTCGCCTTCTTCCCCCTCTATCCGGGCCTGATCCGGGGCGTGTCCGAGATCACCGGCCTCGGCCTGTACGGCTCGGCGATGGCGGTCTCGGTCCTGGCCTCCTTCGTCGCGGCCGCCGGTGTGTACGCGGTGATCTCGACGCTGGCCGGCGCGCGGGCCGGCACGATCGCCGCCGGCCTGTGGGCGCTGGTGCCCGGTGCGGGCGTGGAGTGGGCGGTCTACTCGGAGTCGGTGTTCGTCGCCATCGCCGCCTGGTGCTGCTACTGCGTCATGAAGCGCCACTGGGTGGCCGCGGGACTGCTCGCGTTCCTGGCCGGGCTCAACCGGCCGACCTCCGCCGCGCTCATCGGCGCGGTCGGGCTCGCCGCGATCGTCACCCTCGCCCGGCCGCAGAGCAGACGCGAGCACGGTGTCGCCGGGCCGGTGTACGCCATGATCGCCGCACCGCTGGGCCTGCTCACCTATGTCACCTGGGTCGGCCTCGCCGCGGGCGATCTCACCGCGTACTTCACGCTCCAGCGCGAGGGCTGGGCGCACTACTTCGACTTCGGCGCGTACACCCTGGACGTGCTGGGCAACACGGCGATCGGGCGCCACGACTACCTGTTCGCGTTCTCCGTGCCCGACCTGCTGGCCGTCCAGCTGGTCCTGGCGCTGCCCTTCCTGATCGCGCTGATGCTGCGCAGGAAGCCGCCGCTGGTGCTGGTCGCGTACACCCTGGCCAGCGTCGTCGCCGTCCTGGGGACCCAGCAGATGTTCGGCAACACGGGCCGCTACCTGCTCCCGGTCTTCCCGCTCCTCCTGGCTCCGGCGGCGGCGATGAGCCGGCTGAAGTGGCCGAGCCTGACGGTGTTCTTCGCCACCGCGGCCGTCGCCTCGGGCTGGTACGCCCACTTCGTCATCTTCGAACTGGGAATCCCGTAACCGCTCGGGGCGACGGAAGCGCACGTCCGCCCGCAGACAGCCGCCACCGACACCGCCGGCAGCCGCCACCGCCGGCCCGCCACCGCGCTCGGTCGTGGTGCGTCCGGGCGGCCTGCGCGCCTCTCGCACGAGCCCGGGCACTCGTAGCCGTGGCCGTGCCCGCAGCCCGGTAGAACGCCGGGCAGGCACTGTCCCGGACACGCCGAAGGGCGGTCCCCCGTGGAACACGGGGAGACCGCCCTTCAGTACGTCAGACGCACGCCTTACTGGTTGTACGGACCGTAGTCGTAGTCCTCCAGCGGAACGGCCTGGCCGGAGCCCGTGCCGAACGGCGAGTAGTCGATGTCGTCGTAGCCGACGGCCGAGTACATCGCGGCCTTGGCCTCCTCGGTCGGCTCGACCCGGATGTTGCGGTAGCGGGACAGACCCGTACCGGCCGGGATGAGCTTACCGATGATGACGTTCTCCTTGAGGCCGATCAGGGAGTCGGACTTGGCGTTGATCGCCGCGTCCGTCAGGACCCTGGTCGTCTCCTGGAAGGACGCCGCCGACAGCCAGGACTCCGTGGCCAGCGAGGCCTTGGTGATACCCATGAGCTGCGGACGACCGGAGGCCGGGTGACCGCCCTCCTGCACCACACGACGGTTCTCGACCTCGAACTTCGAGCGCTCGACGAGCTCGCCGGGCAGCAGCTCGGCGTCGCCGGACTCGATGATCGTCACACGGCGCAGCATCTGCCGGATGATGATCTCGATGTGCTTGTCGTGGATCGACACGCCCTGCGAGTTGTACACCTTCTGGACCTCGCCGACCAGGTGGACCTGGACGGCACGCTGACCCAGGATGCGCAGCACGTCGTGCGGGTTGGTGGCGCCCACGGTGAGCTTCTGGCCCACCTCGACGTGCTCGCCCTCGCTGACCAGGAGACGGGCGCGCTTCGAGATCGGGAACGCCGTCTCGTCGCTGCCGTCGTCCGGCGTGATGACGATCTTCTTCGTCTTCTCGGTCTCCTCGATCCGCACGCGGCCGGAGGCCTCGGAGATCGGGGCGACACCCTTCGGGGTACGGGCCTCGAAGAGCTCGACGACACGCGGCAGACCCTGCGTGATGTCGTCACCGGCCACACCACCGGTGTGGAAGGTACGCATCGTCAGCTGGGTGCCGGGCTCACCGATGGACTGGGCGGCGATGATGCCGACCGCCTCACCGATGTCGACCAGCTTGCCGGTGGCCAGCGAACGGCCGTAGCACATGGCGCACGTGCCGACCTGCGACTCACAGGTCAGGATCGAGCGGGTCTTGACCTCCTCGACGCCGTGGCGCACGAGCTGGTCGATGAGCACGTCACCCAGGTCCACGTTGGCCGGCGCGATCACCTTGCCGTCGATGACGACGTCCTCGGCGAGCATGCGGGCGTAGACGCTGGTCTCGACGTCGTCCGTCTTGCGCAGGACGCCGTCCTCGCCGCGGACGGCGATCTTCAGCTTCAGACCGCGCTCGGTGCCGCAGTCCTCCTCGCGGATGATGACGTCCTGCGAGACGTCCACCAGACGACGGGTCAGGTAACCCGAGTCGGCGGTACGCAGGGCGGTGTCCGCCAGACCCTTACGGGCGCCGTGCGTGGAGATGAAGTACTCCAGCACGGACAGGCCCTCACGGAAGGAGGCCTTGATCGGACGCGGGATGGTCTCGTTCTTCGCGTTCGACACCAGACCGCGCATACCCGCGATCTGCCGCATCTGCATCATGTTTCCTCGGGCGCCCGAGTCGACCATCATGAAGATGGGGTTGGTCTTGGGGAAGTTCGCGTTCATCGCCTCGGCGACCTCGTTGGTCGCCTTGGTCCAGATCGCGATGAGCTCCTGCGTGCGCTCTTCCTTGGTGATCAGACCGCGCTCGTACTGCTTCTGGACCTTCTCGTCCTGCGCCTCGTAACCCTTGACGATCTCCTTCTTCGCCTCGGGGACGACGACGTCGGAGATGGCCACGGTGACACCGGAACGGGTCGCCCAGTAGAAGCCGGCCGCCTTCAGGTT
Organism: Streptomyces humidus; assembly: GCF_014649655.1. Classification (GTDB taxonomy): domain Bacteria; phylum Actinomycetota; class Actinomycetes; order Streptomycetales; family Streptomycetaceae; genus Streptomyces; species Streptomyces humidus. The sequence continues at coordinate 152,885 of NZ_BMTL01000016.1, forward strand.
GTCGAGCGTCGCCGCCACGATGACCTTGGGGTAGCGCTCGGCCAGGTCGTTGACGATCTCGGAGAGCTGCTTCTTGCCCACCGAGTAGTCGACGAACGGGTAGTCCTCGGGCAGCAGCTCGTTGAAGAGCGCGCGGCCCAGGGTCGTCCGCAGCCGGAAGGTGTCACCCTGCTGCCACTCGGGCTCGCCCTCCTCCCGCGCCGGCGGCGTCCAGCCACGCGGCGGGATGGTGCCCACCGGGAAGCGGATGTCGATCGGCGACTGCAGCGCGAGCTCACCGGCGTCGAACGCCATGATCGCCTCGGCCGAGGAGCCGAAGGACCGGCCCTCGCCCTTGGTGTCGCGCAGCTCGCCGTCGGTGGTGAGGAAGAACAGACCGAGGACCATGTCCTGGGTCGGCATCGTCACCGGACGGCCGTCGGCGGGCTTGAGGATGTTGTTCGAGGACAGCATCAGGATGCGGGCCTCGGCCTGCGCCTCCGCGGAGAGCGGCAGGTGGACGGCCATCTGGTCACCGTCGAAGTCCGCGTTGAACGCGGTGCAGACGAGCGGGTGGATCTGGATGGCCTTGCCCTCGACCAGCTGCGGCTCGAAGGCCTGGATGCCGAGGCGGTGCAGGGTGGGAGCACGGTTCAGCAGAACCGGGTGCTCGGCGATGACCTCTTCGAGGACGTCGTACACGACCGTGCGGCCGCGCTCCACCATGCGCTTGGCGCTCTTGATGTTCTGCGCGTGGTTGAGGTCCACGAGCCGCTTCATCACGAACGGCTTGAACAGCTCCAGCGCCATCGCCTTCGGCAGACCGCACTGGTGCAGCTTCAGCTGCGGACCGACGACGATCACGGAACGCGCGGAGTAGTCCACACGCTTGCCGAGCAGGTTCTGACGGAAGCGGCCCTGCTTGCCCTTGAGCATGTCGGACAGCGACTTCAGCGGACGGTTGCCGGGGCCCGTGACCGGGCGACCACGACGGCCGTTGTCGAAGAGCGCGTCGACGGCCTCCTGGAGCATGCGCTTCTCGTTGTTCACGATGATCTCGGGCGCGCCGAGGTCGAGAAGCCGCTTCAGACGGTTGTTGCGGTTGATCACACGGCGGTACAGGTCGTTCAGGTCGGAGGTCGCGAAGCGGCCACCGTCCAGCTGCACCATCGGGCGGAGGTCCGGCGGGATGACCGGCACGCAGTCGAGCACCATGCCCTTGGGGCTGTTGCTGGTCTGCAGGAACGCGGAGACGACCTTGAGGCGCTTGAGCGCACGGGTCTTCTTCTGGCCCTTGCCGGTGCGGATGATCTCGCGGAGGCGCTCGGCCTCCTCGTCGAGGTCGAAGGACTCCAGGCGCTTCTGCAGCGCCGCGGCGCCCATCGAACCGTCGAAGTACGTGCCGAAGCGGTCACGCAGCTCGCGGTAGAGGAGCTCGTCGCCCTCGAGGTCCTGGACCTTGAGGTTCTTGAACCGGGTCCACACCTCGTCGAGACGGTCGATCTCGCGCTGCGCGCGGTCGCGCAGCTGCTTCATCTCGCGCTCGGCGCCTTCGCGCACCTTGCGGCGCACGTCGGCCTTGGCGCCCTCGGCCTCCAGCTCGGCCAGGTCGGTCTCGAGCTTCTTGGCGCGGGCCTCCAGGTCGGAGTCGCGACGGTTCTCGATCTGCTGACGCTCGACGGAGACGTGCGCCTCCAGCGAGGGCAGGTCCCGCGTGCGGCGCTCGTCGTCGACGAACGTGATCATGTACGCCGCGAAGTAGATGACCTTCTCGAGGTCCTTGGGAGCCAGGTCGAGCAGGTAGCCCAGACGGCTCGGGACGCCCTTGAAGTACCAGATGTGGGTGACGGGGGCGGCCAGTTCGATGTGGCCCATCCGCTCACGACGCACCTTGGCGCGGGTCACCTCGACGCCGCAGCGCTCACAGATGATGCCCTTGAAGCGGACGCGCTTGTACTTGCCGCAGTAGCACTCCCAGTCCCGGGTCGGACCGAAGATCTTCTCGCAGAAGAGTCCGTCCTTTTCGGGCTTGAGCGTGCGGTAGTTGATGGTCTCGGGCTTCTTGACCTCGCCGTGGCTCCACTGACGGATGTCGTCAGCGGTAGCCAGACCGATCCGGAGCTCGTCGAAGAAGTTGACGTCGAGCACTATGCGTCAATCCCTCTCAGGGTTGTAAGTCTTGGGGTCTGATACGGGGGTCCCGGGGCCGGCCGGAGGTTCAGGGATCTTCATCGCCGAACCTCCGGACCGGACTCCCGTCAGACCTCTTCGACGCTGCTCGGCTCGCGCCGGGACAGGTCGATGCCGAGCTCCTCCGCCGCGCGGAAGACGTCCTCGTCGGTGTCACGCATCTCGATGGACATACCGTCGCTGGACAGCACCTCCACGTTCAGGCAGAGAGACTGCATCTCCTTGATGAGCACCTTGAAGGACTCGGGGATGCCGGGCTCAGGGATGTTCTCGCCCTTGACGATGGCCTCGTAGACCTTCACGCGGCCGGTGACGTCGTCGGACTTGATGGTCAGGAGCTCCTGGAGGGCGTACGCGGCGCCGTATGCCTCCAGCGCCCACACCTCCATCTCACCGAAGCGCTGACCGCCGAACTGCGCCTTACCGCCCAGCGGCTGCTGGGTGATCATCGAGTACGGGCCGGTCGAACGGGCGTGCAGCTTGTCGTCGACCAGGTGGTGCAGCTTCAGGATGTACATGTACCCGATGGAGATCGGGTCCGGGAACGGCTCACCGGAGCGGCCGTCGAACAGCCTCGCCTTGCCGGTCGGCTGCACCATGCGCTCGCCGTCGCGGTTCGGGATGGTGTGCTGCAGCAGACCCGCGAGCTCGTCCTCACGGGCGCCGTCGAACACCGGGGTGGCGACGTTGGTGCCCGGGGCGACCTGGTCGGCGCCGATGACCTGCAGGCGCTGCGCCCAGTCCTCGCCGAGCCCGGAGACGTCCCAGCCGCGGCTGGCGAGCCAGCCGAGGTGGATCTCCAGCACCTGTCCCGGGTTCATTCGGGACGGCACGCCCAGCGGGTTGAGGATGATGTCGACCGGGGTCCCGTCCTCGAGGAACGGCATGTCCTCGATGGGCAGGATCTTGGAGATGACACCCTTGTTGCCGTGACGGCCGGCGAGCTTGTCACCGTCCGTGATCTTGCGCTTCTGCGCCACGTAGACGCGAACCAGCTGGTTCACGCCCGGCGGCAGCTCGTCGCCTTCCTCACGGTCGAAGACGCGGACGCCGATGACCTTGCCGATCTCGCCGTGCGGCACCTTCAGCGAGGTGTCACGGACCTCACGGGCCTTCTCGCCGAAGATCGCGCGCAGCAGGCGCTCCTCCGGGGTCAGCTCGGTCTCGCCCTTGGGCGTGACCTTGCCGACCAGGATGTCGCCGGCCACGACCTCGGCGCCGATGCGGATGATGCCGCGCTCGTCGAGGTCGGCGAGGACCTCCTCGGAGACGTTCGGGATGTCTCGGGTGATCTCCTCGGGGCCGAGCTTGGTGTCACGGGCGTCGACCTCGTGCTCCTCGATGTGGATCGAGGAGAGGACGTCGTCCTGCACGAGGCGCTGCGACAGGATGATCGCGTCCTCGTAGTTGTGACCCTCCCACGGCATGAACGCCACGAGCAGGTTCTTGCCCAGCGCCATCTCGCCGTTCTCGGTGGCCGGGCCGTCGGCGAGGACCTGACCGGTGATGATCCGGTCGCCCTCGTTGACGATGACCTTCTGGTTGACCGAGGTGCCCTGGTTGGAGCGCGAGAACTTGGCCAGGCGGTACGTGATGTACGTGCCGTCGTCGTTGGTCGTGGTGATGTAGTCCGCGGAGACCTCCTGGACCACACCGTCCTTCTCGGCCTTGACCACGTCGCCGGCGTCGACGGCGGAGCGGTACTCCATGCCGGTGCCGACGAGCGGGGACTCGCTCTTGATGAGCGGCACGGCCTGACGCATCATGTTCGCGCCCATGAGGGCACGGTTGGCGTCGTCGTGCTCGAGGAACGGGATCATGGCGGTCGCGACCGACACCATCTGGCGCGGCGAGACGTCCATGTAGTCCACGTCGTCACCGGGGACGTAGTCGACCTCGCCGCCACGACGGCGGACCAGGACGCGGTTCTCGGTGAAGCGCATGTCGTCGTCGAGCGTGGCGTTGGCCTGCGCGATGACGAAGCGGTCTTCCTCGTCGGCCGTCAGGTAGTCGACCTCGTCGGTGACGACACCGTCGGTGACCCGGCGGTAGGGCGTCTCCACGAAGCCGAACGCGTTGACCCGGCCGTAGGAGGCGAGCGAACCGATCAGACCGATGTTCGGGCCTTCGGGCGTCTCGATCGGGCACATGCGTCCGTAGTGGGACGGGTGCACGTCACGGACCTCGAAGCCGGCCCGCTCACGGGAGAGACCACCCGGACCGAGCGCCGACAGACGGCGCTTGTGGGTGAGCCCCGACAGCGGGTTGTTCTGGTCCATGAACTGCGACAGCTGGCTGGTGCCGAAGAACTCCTTGATGGAGGCGACGACCGGCCGGATGTTGATCAGGGTCTGCGGCGTGATCGCCTCGACGTCCTGAGTCGTCATCCGCTCGCGGACGACACGCTCCATACGCGCCAGACCCGTGCGGACCTGGTTCTGGATGAGCTCGCCGACGCTGCGCAGACGACGGTTGCCGAAGTGGTCGATGTCGTCGGTCTCGACGACGATCGTCGTGCCGTTGTCCGCGGCCGTCTCGGTCTCGCCGGCGTGCAGCTTCACCAGGTACTTGATCGTCGAGATGACGTCCTCGACGGTCAGGACGCCCGCGTCGAGCGGCGCCTCCGCACCCAGCTTCTTGTTGACCTTGTAGCGGCCGACCTTCGCGAGGTCGTAGCGCTTGGGGTTGAAGTAGAGGTTCTCGAGCAGCGTCTGCGCGGCCTCACGCGTGGGGGGCTCGCCCGGACGCAGCTTGCGGTAGATGTCCAGCAGCGCGTCGTCCTGGCCCTGGGTGTGGTCCTTCTCCAGGGTGGCGCGCATGGACTCGTACTCGCCGAACTCCTCGAGGATCCGCTCGGTGGTCCAGCCGAGAGCCTTCAGGAGAACGGTGACGGACTGCTTGCGCTTGCGGTCGATGCGGACACCGACCATGTCGCGCTTGTCGATCTCCATCTCCAGCCAGGCGCCCCGAGAGGGGATGATCTTGGCGGAGAAGATGTCCTTGTCGGACGTCTTGTCGATGGAGGAGTCGAAGTAGACACCCGGCGAACGGACCAGCTGCGACACCACGACACGCTCGGTGCCGTTGATGACGAAGGTGCCCTTGTTCGTCATGAGCGGGAAGTCGCCCATGAAGACCGTCTGGGACTTGATCTCGCCGGTCTCGTTGTTCGTGAACTCGGCCGTCACGAAGAGCGGGGCCGCGTACGTGAAGTCACGGTCCTTGCACTCGTCGATGCTGTTCTTCGGCGGCTCGAAACGGTGGTCGCGGAAAGTCAGCGACATCGACCCGGAGAAGTCCTCGATCGGGGAGATCTCCTCGAAGATCTCCTCCAGACCCGACTTCGTGGGGACGTCCTGACCGGACTCCAGAGCCGCCTCGACCCGACTCTGCCAGGCGGTGTTCCCGAGCAGCCAGTCAAAGCTCTCGGTCTGCAGCGCGAGCAGGTTGGGAACCTCGAGGGGCTCCTTGATCTTTGCAAAGGAGATGCGCAGCGGGGCGGTGCTGGCGGCGTTGTTCGTATTCGCGGTCGAGGCGTTGCGCGAGGCGGCCAAGAGGGGGTCCTTCCGAGGGCTCGGACTCACTACGCGCGTACCGGCCCCTCTCTCGCGCACGGAGACGGACAGTTCCCGATCTGGCAGATGGCCAGGTGGGAGACGTCTGATCGTCCGGGTTCAAGGGAGGGCATGCCCCTGGTGACGGGCAGGGGACAGCTAACAGGCAGCGCAAAGGGTCAGTGTAGCCAGTTGGCACACTGATGTCCAGTGCGGGTTATTCGCGACCCTCGTGGTTCTCAACGCCCTCTGTCCGGTAGCCCTCAACGCACGGTGATACTGCCCTCTTCGTCGCCGATCCATGCCTCGGATTCGGATCGTTGTGACGACGCGTCCTGAGAATTGCGCGCTGCGTGCGGTTCGTCAAGGCCCCCCTGCGCGAACCGGGGCGCTCGGAGACACGACGAAGATCACCATACCCCCCGCTCAGAGGGGTGCAAGGTAACCGTGGCCGCACCCCAGGGAACGACGAAGAGCGACCACCCAGATGGATGATCGCTCTTCGGTGCGTGGGCGTTACAGCCCCCGGAGGGGAAGTTTCAGCCTGCGCTCGCGGCCGTCTCCGGCCGCGGGGTGTTACTTGACCTCGACCGAGGCGCCGGCGGCCTTGAGGGACTCGGCAGCCTTGTCCGCGGCCTCCTTGGCGACCTTCTCGAGAACGGGCTTCGGAGCGCCGTCCACGAGGTCCTTGGCCTCCTTCAGACCCAGGGAGGTCAGCTCGCGCACGACCTTGATGACCTGGATCTTCTTCTCGCCGGCGCCGGTGAGGATGACGTCGAACTCGTCCTGCTCCTCAACGGCCTCGACCGGGGCGCCCGGGGCGGCGGGGCCGGCGACGGCGACCGCGGCGGCGGCGGTGACGTCGAACTTCTCCTCGAACGCCTTCACGAACTCGGAGAGCTGGATGAGGGTCATGCCCTCGAACTCGGCGAGCAGTTCGTCCTGGGTGAGAGCCATGACGGCTTTCCTTCCACTAATTCGGCTGGTGCCGGTATGTACATGTCTGGCGGGCGTACGTTCGGCCCGCTACGACCGCTGCTTCAGGCGGGCTGCCTCAGGCGGCGGTCATTTCGGGAGCCGAATTACTCGGCACCGCCCTGCTCGGCCTGCTTGGCACGAAGAGCGTCCACGGTGCGGACGAGCTTCGAGGGAAGCGCCTGGAAGAGCTGAGCAGCCTGAGTCTGCTTACCCTTGAAGGCACCCGCCAGCTTGCTGAGCAGAACCTCGCGGGACTCGAGGTCCGCAAGCTTCTTGATCTCGTCGGCGGACAGCGCCTTGCCGTCAAGGACACCGCCCTTGATGACGAGGTTCGGGTTGTCCTTGGCGAAGTCACGAAGACCCTTCGCCGACTCCACCGGGTCACCGGTGATGAAGGCGACCGCCGTCGGACCGTTGAAAAGGTCGTCCAGCGTGTTGATCCCGGCCTCGTTGGCCGCAATCTTGGTCAGCGTGTTCTTCACCACGGCGTACTGGGCGTTCTCACCGAGCGAACGACGCAGCGTCTTGAGCTGCGCCACGGTGAGACCCCGGTACTCGGTCAGCACGGCGGCGTTCGAGCTGCGGAACGACTCCGTCAGCTCGGCTACCGCGGCAGCCTTGTCGGGCCTTGCCATGAGCGTCGGCCTCCTTCCGGGTGATGAGGACCGCTCAGAAGGGGCTGTGACAGACGAAACGCCCCGGCGCAGGCGCACGGGGCGTAGCTCGACCGCAAGAATTCCGTGGGAGGATTTCTCTCGGGAGCACATCCACTGACACCTGCGCGGGTCGTCCGCATTGCAGCGGATCCTTCGGCCACCGCCCCCTCCTGCGAGAGAACGGCAACGACCAGCGGTCTTTGGCTTCTCGTGGAGAGTACGTGAACCGGTCGCCGTCAAGCAAATCCGCCCGTACGGACCACCTCAGCGGCCGGCCTTCCCCAGCTCCTCGGCCAGGTCCACGGTGTCCGAGGCCGGCGGGGCCTTCACGGTCACGGGCTTGCCGAAGTCGGTGAACGTGAGGGTGAGGTCGAGCCGGCCGTGCCGCCCGAAGCCCTGCATGCGCAGCTGCCGGGTGCGGTCCTGGGCATCGGTCCACAGGTCCATGGTGAGTTCGTCGACGCCCAGCTTCTCGTACTGGGCGAGGCTCTTCTCCGTCCGCTGCCGGACGGTCGCCCCGTCGTCCTTGTACGAGGCGCGGATGGCGTCGACGGTGGCGGTGCCGGTGTAGTGGGCGGTGCTGACGCCCCCGACGGTCTCGACGCCCGCCTTCTTCAGGTCGTCGGCGGCGGCGAGGAAACCGCTCTCGTGGGAGGGGTTGTCGCGGACCCGGTCCGCCATCGTGCCCGTGCCGGCCCCGAGACCGCGCGCGGCGCCGGATCTGCCCGGCGCGCCGAACCTGATCCAGTGCTTGCCGCCCTGGCCGGGCTGGTCGGAGCCCACGTACAGCGCCCCTCCGACCAGCCGGAACTCTCCGGTGCCGCGGGCGGGCCCGCTGAGCACGGTGGACTTCAGGCTCATCGCCGGCGGCTTGACGCCGATCGCCGCCTCGCCCTTGATCCGGCCCTCCTCCGGCGTCCGGCCGGTCATCCGGTAGCGCAGGGAGACGGGCTCCTCCGCCTTCCGGGCGGCCCGGGTGACGGCGGCCGCGGCCGCCGGGTCGCCCCCACCCCCGCTCTCGGCGCCGCCCACCGCCGCGCACCCGGTGACGAGCAGCGCGGACAGCCCGAGGACACCCACGGAAGACCTCATTCAACTTCCCCCAGAAACCCGGACCGCGGCACCCGCGGAGAGAACCCGCACAGAGGATCCATGCAGGGGGCCCGCACAGAGGATCCATGCAGAGAACACCCACAGGGAGCGCACGGTCGCATCACAGCAAGACCGTGAAGGTATCCCAGGGGGGCGGTGGGGGTCCTGTGGATTACGAGCCGCTCCCCGCCCCCTGGCCTTCTGCCCCCTGCTGCCGGACCAGCTCCGTGAAGTCCGTGGTGTCGGCCGCCGGGGGGACCTTCGCCGAGACCTCGGTGCCGTAGTCGGTGTAGTAGGCGGTCTGGGTGTAGCCGCCCTGCGTCGTCTGGCCCCGCTCCACCTTCTTGACCAGCAGGTCCCGGTCGTCGACCCAGATGTCGACCGTCTCGGTGGTCACGCCGGCCTGTTCCAGCGTCTTCCTCAGGTCGTCGAGCTGGCTGCGGCTGAGGTTGGAGTTCCGCCCGGCGAGGTCGGCCACCTCGACCGTCCCCGCGTAGTGCGTGGTGTTCCGGCCCCGCACCTTCTCCGTGCCGACCTGGCGCACGTCCCCCGAGGCCAGCAGCAGCTTGACCGACTGGTTGGGGGTGGTGTGGGTCATCTGGTCCTTCAGATACGCGCCGGAGCCGCCGCCGAGGCTCTTCAGGTCGTCGTACGCGTACTTGATCCAGTGCCTGCCGCCGGTCTGCCGTGCGAAGGCGTCGCCCATCCTGGCGTAGTACGCGTCGGGCAGATAGCGGGCCTGCATCGACGTCGTGCCCAGCTGGCGCATCGTGTCGGCGACGGTGCCGCCGGTGTACGTGATGGTGAGGGCGCCGGTGAGACCGTCGTCCCAGCCGAGGGCGCCGTCGGCGGTCATCGACATCAGGGAGCCGATGGTCGTGCTGGACTCGACCCTCGCCGAGTCTGCGCCGTCGGTGGACTTCTCTGCGGTGCGCAGGGCCGCGACCGGACTGAGCCGGGGGCCGCCCTCCCCGCCGCCCCCGCCGGCGCCTCTGGTCTCCCTCGACTCCGCGGACCCCCCGGAGCCCCTGGCGTCGCGGGAGCCGTCGGATCCGTCGGAGCCGCAGGCCGTCACCCCCGCGAACAGCACCACGGCAACGATCGACAGCCCCGCCCGGCGCACGGTCGCCCGCTTCATTCGCTCACCCCCCAGATTCCCGTCACTGCACGTTAACTCACGGCACTGACACCCGTACGGGAAAGCGACGTACGGCAAAAGGGACGAGCCCCGCGCCTCGAAAGGCTGCGGGGCTCGTCACCGACTGAGGGTGAGCTGTCAGGCTCAGACCGCGGCCGGGTCCTCCTCGACGAGGAGGTTGCGGGTGCGGTTCGGGTCGACCTGGATGCCGGGGCCGATCGTGGTGCTGATCGCGGCCTTCTTGATGTAACGACCCTTGGCGGCGGACGGCTTCAGACGGAGGATCTCCTCCAGCGCCGCGCCGTAGTTCTCCACCAGCTTCTCGTCGTCGAAGGACGACTTGCCGATGATGAAGTGCAGGTTCGAGTGCTTGTCGACGCGGAACTCGATCTTGCCGCCCTTGATCTCGGTGACGGCCTTGGCCACGTCGGGGGTGACGGTGCCGGTCTTCGGGTTCGGCATCAGACCACGCGGACCGAGCACGCGGCCGAGGCGGCCGACCTTGCCCATGAGGTCCGGGGTGGCGACGACGGCGTCGAAGTCCAGACGGCCCTTCGCGACCTCGTCGATCAGTTCGTCGGAGCCGACGATGTCGGCGCCCGCGGCCTCTGCGGCCGCAGCACGGTCACCGGTCGCGAAGACCAGGACCCGGGCGGTCTTGCCGGTGCCGTGCGGCAGGTTCACGGTGCCACGGACCATCTGGTCGGCCTTGCGCGGGTCGACGCCCAGGCGGAAGGCGACCTCGACGGTGCCGTCGAACTTGCTCGTGGAGGTCTCCTTGGCGAGACGGACGGCCTCGAGCGGGGCGTAGAGCTTCTCCCGGTCGATCTTGGCGTCCGCAGCGCGGAGAGACTTGCTGCGCTTGCTCACTACTGCTCCTGGTGATTCTGAGGAGTCGTGGTCCGGGCCGAGCAGGCCCTTCCACACTTCTGCTGGTACGGGGGGTGAGGTCAGCCCTCGACGGTGATGCCCATGGAACGGGCGGTGCCGGCGATGATCTTCGACGCGGCGTCCAGGTCGTTGGCGTTCAGGTCGGGCAGCTTGGTCGTGGCGATCTCACGGACCTGCGCCTCGGTGATCTTGGCGACCTTGGTCTTGTGCGGCTCGCCCGAGCCCTTCTCGACACCCGCGGCCTTGAGGATCATCTTCGCGGCCGGCGGCGTCTTGGTGACGAAGGTGAAGGAGCGGTCCTCGTAGACCGTGATCTCCACCGGGATCACCCAGCCACGCTGCGACTCGGTCGCGGCGTTGTAGGCCTTGCAGAACTCCATGATGTTGACGCCGTGCTGGCCGAGCGCGGGGCCGACCGGCGGGGCCGGGTTCGCCGCACCGGCGTTGATCTGGAGCTTGATGAGCCCCGTGACCTTCTTCTTCTTGGGAGGCATTGCTCTCTCCGGGTCCTAGTGAGAGTTTTTTCAGCCGTCCGGTCCGGATGATCCGGATGGAGGCATACCGCACAACGATAACGGGTATCCATGCGCGGCCAAAAACCGAGCAGGTCAGGCGAGCTGTGACAGCCCGCCTGACCTGTTCGGAGGCGTGGGTTCCAGAAGGAGCTAGTTCTTCTGGATCTGGTCGAAGCTCAGCTCGACCGGGGTCTCGCGGCCGAAGATCTCGACGAGACCCTTGACCTTCTTCGAGTCCGCGTTGATCTCGTTGATCGTGGCCTGCAGCGTCGCGAACGGGCCGTCGGTGACGGTGACCGAGTCGCCCACCTCGAAGTCCAGCACCTGGACCTCGACCTTGCGGGCCGGAGCCGGCTTGCCCTCGGCCTCGGCGGCCTCACGGGCGGCCTTCTCCTCGGCCTCCGGCGCGAGCATCTTGACGATCTCGTCCAGGGTCAGCGGGTACGGGTCGTAGGCGTTGCCCACGAAGCCGGTCACACCAGGGGTGTTGCGGACGACGCCCCAGGACTCGTTCGTCAGGTCCATGCGCACCAGGACGTAGCCCGGGAGCTTGTTCTGACGGATGGTCTTGCGCTCGCCGTTCTTGATCTGCGCGACCTCTTCCTGCGGCACCTCGGCCTGGAAGATGAAGTCCTCGACGTTCAGCGAGACGGCGCGCTGCTCCAGGTTGGTCTTCACGCGGTTCTCGTAACCGGCGTACGTGTGGATGACGTACCACTCGCCGGGGAGGGTGCGCAGCTCCTCGCGCAGGGCGGCGACGGGGTCGACAGGCTCGGCCGGCTCTTCTTCCTCGGCCTCGGCCACGTCGAGGGGAGCCTCGTCGGCTTCCTCGTCGTCGGCGTTCTCGGCGTCCTCGTCCTCGACGTGGAGCGCGGCTTCCTCGGCGGGCTCGCCCGCTTCGGCCTCGGCAGCCTCGAACTCGTCCAGGCCCTCGTCCGCGCCCTCGACGATGTCGAGCTCGTCGTCCACGGACTCGACGTCCTCGTTCAGGTTCTGGTCAGACACGGTGGCTGCTTCTTCCTGGATACATAGGGGTGGAACATGCGAAAGGGGCGCCGGATACCTCGGCGCCCTTCGCTCTTGGATCAGCCGAAGACGTACTTGGCGGCGTGGCTGAGTCCATAGTCAATCACGGTCACCAGGCCGATCATGACGACGACGAAGACGATCACCACGGTCGTGTACGTCGTCAGTTGGTTGCGCGTCGGCCATACGACCTTGCGGAGTTCCGCGATGATCTGGCGGTAGAAGATCGCGAGGCGCTTCAGCGGGCCCTTCTTGGCCCGCTTACCGCCCTTGCGGGCCTTCTTCTTCGCCTCAGGCGCCTCGTCCTGGGCATCAGGCGTGTCGATGGAGCCCACGGCGTCTGCCATTCGTCCTCACCTGTTCCCGGGTCGTGGCCGTGCCGCGCCCGGTGTGAGCCGCACGGCGAGTGCATTGCTGTACGTACATGCGCTGCGCACACATCCTGGTGACGGAGTGTGTAGCAGGGCCGGAGGGACTTGAACCCCCAACCGCTGGTTTTGGAGACCAGTGCTCTACCAATTGAGCTACGACCCTTTGTGTGTCCCCCAACGTACCGCATCCGACCGGGTGCTCGGTGTGCACCTGGGGGGCGCGGCTGTCGAAGGCCAACGACGTGTGAGTGTACGTGGTCTTGAGCGCCTCGTCGAACGTAATGGGCCTGCGGATACCTCTTCGGCGGAAGATCGCCCAGGAGGAGAAGCGAATCCGGACGGATGTTCAGGCCTTTGCCCGTACATGTTCAGTAGGTGAAACCCGTGTGCCGGGGTGGTTTCCGGTCTGAAACCATGGGACGCATGAGCGCTGCAACCCCTCCCACCGAGCGCCGGGTCTCCGCCCGCGTCGGCGCGATCTCCGAGTCCGCCACCCTCGCCGTGGACGCCAAGGCCAAGGCCCTGAAGGCCGCCGGGCGGCCGGTGATCGGCTTCGGCGCCGGCGAGCCCGACTTCCCGACCCCGGACTACATCGTCGAGGCGGCCGTCGAGGCCTGCAAGAACCCGAAGTACCACCGGTACACGCCGGCCGGCGGTCTGCCCGAACTGAAGGCCGCCATCGCCGCCAAGACGCTGCGCGACTCCGGCTACGAGGTCGACGCCTCGCAGATCCTCGTCACCAACGGCGGCAAGCAGGCCATCTACGAGGCCTTCGCGGCGATCCTCGACCCGGGCGACGAGGTCATCGTCCCGGCGCCGTACTGGACGACGTACCCGGAGTCGATCCGGCTGGCCGGCGGCGTCCCCGTGGACGTCGTGGCCGACGAGACCACCGGCTACCGGGTCTCCGTCGAGCAGCTGGAGGCGGCGCGCACCGAGAAGACGAAGGTCGTGCTCTTCGTCTCCCCGTCGAACCCGACCGGCGCGGTCTACAGCGCCGAGGACGCCGAGGCGATCGGCCGCTGGGCCGTCGAGCACGGCCTGTGGGTGATGACGGACGAGATCTACGAGCACCTCGTCTACGGCGACGCGACGTTCACCTCGCTGCCGGCGGTCGTCCCCGAGCTGCGCGACAAGTGCGTCGTCGTCAACGGCGTCGCCAAGACGTATGCGATGACCGGCTGGCGGGTGGGCTGGATCATCGGCCCCAAGGACGTCGTCAAGGCCGCGACGAACCTGCAGTCGCACGCCACCTCCAACGTCTCCAACGTGGCGCAGGTCGCCGCGCTGGCCGCCGTCTCCGGGGACCTGTCGGCCGTGGAGAAGATGCGCGAGGCGTTCGACCGGCGCCGCAAGACGATCGTGCGCATGCTCAACGAGATCGACGGCGTGCTCTGCCCGGAGCCCGAGGGCGCGTTCTACGCGTACCCGTCCGTGAAGGCGCTGCTCGGCAAGGAGATCCGCGGGAAGCGTCCACAGGACACGGTCGAGCTGGCCGCGCTCATCCTGGAGGAGGCCGAGGTCGCGGTGGTGCCGGGCGAGGCTTTCGGCACCCCGGGGTACCTGCGCCTGTCGTACGCGCTGGGCGACGAGGACCTCGTCGAGGGCGTGAGCCGCATCCAGAAGCTGCTGGCGGAGGCCAGGGACTGAACAGCCGCGCAGCCTGCTCACGCGAGCGGCGCGAACGGGCCGTCTCCTTCGGGAGGCGGCCCGCTGCCGTGTGCGAGCAAGACCACGTTCGGGGAATCGGCTACCCGGACGACACCCGCGTACGGCAGGATTCCTGGATGGAGCGCGTACGTGATGTCTCTGAACTGCCGAAAGCCCATCTGCACCTGCACTTCACCGGTTCGATGCGGCCCACCACCGTGCTGGAACTGGCCGACAAGCACGGCGTGCGCCTGCCCGAGGCGCTGACCGAGGCGCTGACGAGCGGGGAACCGCCGAAGCTGCGGGCGACCGACGAGCGGGGCTGGTTCCGCTTCCAGCGTCTGTACGACGCGGCGCGTTCCTGCCTGCGGGAGCCGGAGGACATACAGCGGCTGGTGCGGGAGGCGGCGGAGGAGGACCTGAAGGACGGCTCGGGCTGGCTGGAGATCCAGGTCGACCCGACGTCGTACGCCCCCCGCCTGGGCGGGCTGATCCCGGCGCTGGAGGTCATCCTCGACGCGGTGGAGACGACCTCGCGCGAGACCGGGCTCGGGATGCGGGTGCTGGTCGCGGCGAACCGGATGAAGCACCCGCTGGACGCGCGGACCCTGGCCCGGCTGGCCGTGCGCTACGCCGACCGCGGGGTGATCGGCTTCGGGCTGTCGAACGACGAACGCCGGGGCATGGCGCGGGACTTCGACCGGGCGTTCGCGATCGCGCGGGACGCCGGGCTGCTGTCCGCCCCGCACGGCGGCGAGCTGACCGGTCCGTCGTCCGTCCGGGACTGCCTGGACGACCTGCACGCCGACCGCCTGGGGCACGGGGTGCGGGCGGCCGAGGACCCCCGGCTGCTGAGGAAGCTCGCCGAGCGGGGCGTGACCTGTGAGGTCTGCCCCGCGTCGAACGTGGCTCTCGGGGTGTACGAGAAGCCGGAGGACGTGCCGCTGCGGACCCTCTTCGACGCCGGGGTGCCGATGGCCCTGGGCGCCGACGACCCGCTGCTGTTCGGTTCGCGCCTGGCGGCCCAGTACGACATCGCCCGCGACCACCACGCCTTCACGGACGAGGAGTTGGCCGAACTGGCCCGGCAGTCGGTACGGGGTTCGGCGGCGCCGGAGGACGTACGGCAGAAGCTGCTGGCAGGCGTGGACGACTGGCTGGCGTCCTGAGAGCCGACCCACCGACGCCTCGGGCCGGCTGGAGAGGTCCCGGGCCGGCCCCGGTGGCCGGCCCGGCCCGGCCCGGGAAGGGGGAAGGCGGGGGTGAGGGTGGCTTGCCGGCGGAGGGCCGGACAGGGGGCGGACGGGCCCTACAGCTCGACGCCCACCATCACGGGCTCGTTGACCAGGGTGATGCCGAAGGCCTCACGCACCCCGGCGACCACCTCACGGGCCAGCGCCAGCAGATCGTCCGCGGTGGCCGCACCGCGGTTGGTGAGGGCGAGGGTGTGCTTCGTGGAGATGCGGGCGGGTCCGCTGCCGTATCCCTTGGTGAAGCCCGCCTTGTCGATCAGCCAGGCCGCGGAGGTCTTGGTGTGTCCCTGCCCCGCCGGGTAGGCAGGGGGCTCCACCGACTCGCCGAGCCGTTCCCGCACACGCGCGTGGAACACGGCGAAGTCGGCCTCGGTGAGGATCGGGTTGGTGAAGAACGAGCCGGCCGACCAGGTGTCGTGGTCCTCCGCGTCCAGGACCATGCCCTTCCCGGCACGCAGCTTCAGCACGGTCTCGCGGGCGTCGGCGAGTGGCACGCGGTCCCCGGGCTCGACCCCCAGCGCGCGTGCCGTCTCGGCGTACTTCAGCGGTGCCGACAGCCCGTCCGCGTCCTCCAGCTCGAAGCGGACGCGCAGCACGACGTACCGCTCGGGGTCGGCTTTGAAGCGGCTGTGACGGTAGGAGAAGGCGCACTCCGCTCCGGCGAGCACGACCGTCTCGCCCGCCCGGCGGTCGTAGGCGACGACCTCGGCGATCGTCGAGGAGACCTCCTGGCCGTACGCCCCGACGTTCTGGATCGGGGTGGCGCCCGCCGAGCCGGGGATTCCGGCCAGGCACTCGACGCCGGCGAGCCCGGCCTCCACGGTGCGGGCGACGGCGTCGGTCCACACCTCTCCGGCGGCCAGTTCGAGCCGTGTCCCGACGAGTTCACAGCCGCGCGTGGCGATCCGCAGGGCGGTGCCCGGAAAACCCTTGTCGCCGATGACGAGGTTCGAGCCGCCGCCGACGATCAGCAGCGGCGTGCCGTCGGCGTCGGCCTCGCGCACGGCGGCGACCACCTCGGCGTCGGTCGTCGCGGTCACCAGCCTGGCGGCGGGACCGCCCAGCCGGAAGGTGGTCAGCGGGGCGAGCGGGGCGTCATGGAGTTCCTGCACGCGCCCAGCCTACGAGACGGGACGGACGCGAGTCCGGCCAGGCGTCGGCCGCCGACCGCCCGCTGCCCACCGCCGGTGCCGAGGGCCTGCGGCCGGACCGGCGGCCTTCGGGAAGGGGCCGGACCGGCAGCCTTCGGGAAGGGGGCGACGCCGGGAGGACGCCGGGAACGCGTGAGGGGCGTCCCCGGAACCCAAGAACCGCCCGGGACGACGCCCCTCACGGCAGCGCCCGCTGCCGGCCGTCCTCAGGCCAGTCGTACGACGGCCCGGGACATCCCGAGGACCTTCAGCCCTGCGCTGGTCACCGTCAGGTCGACCCGCACGGTGTTGTCGTCGAGCTTGGCGCCGACCTTGCCGGTCACCTCGATGACCGCGCCCCGGTCGTCGTTCGGGACCACGACGGGCTTGGTGAAGCGGACGCCGTAGTCCACGAGCGCGCCCGGGTCGCCGGTCCAGTCGGTGACGACGCGGATCGCCTCGGCCATGGTGAACATGCCGTGCGCGATGACGTCCGGCAGGCCCACCTCCTTGGCGAACTTCTCGTTCCAGTGGATGGGGTTGAAGTCCCCGGACGCCCCCGCGTACTGCACGAGCGTGGCGCGGTTCACGGGGAAGGACTGGGCCGGCAGTTCGGTGCCGACCTCGACGTCGTCGTAAGCGATCTTCGCCGTCATCGGATTCCTCACGCCTTTCCGTCGGCCTGCGCCACGGCTTCCGCCGGCTCCGCCGCGCGGGCGACGAGCTTGGTCCAGGCGGTCACCACGTGCTCACCGGCCTCGTCGTGCACCTCGCCGCGAATGTCCAGGATGTCGTTGCCCGCCATGGACTTCACGGCCTCGATGGTCGAGGTGACCGTGAGCCGGTCACCGGCGCGCACCGGGCGCCGGTAGGCGAACTTCTGGTCTCCGTGCACCACACGGCTGTAGTCCAGGCCCAGCTGAGGGTCCTGGACGACCTGTCCGGCCGCCTTGAAGGTGATCGAGAACACGAAGGTCGGCGGCGCGATGACATCCGGATGGCCGAGAGCCTTGGCGGCGTCCGGGTCGGTGTACGCCGGATGGGCGTCCCCGACGGCTTCGGCGAACTCGCGGATCTTCTCCCGGCCGACCTCATAGGGGTCGGTGGGCGGGTAGGTCCGCCCGACGAAGGACTGGTCGAGCGCCATGGGCGTCGGCACCTCCTGATTCGCTCTGCGCCGCTGCTCTGGAACCGCGTCGCTCTACTGACTGGTACTGGTCGCTCAACGACGCGAGGCCGCCCCCGATCACTCGGGGACGGCCTCGCATACGAGCCTGATTTCTATCGCGTTTCGCGGTGCGCGGTGTGCGCGTTGCAACGCGGGCAGTGCTTCTTCATCTCCAGTCGGTCCGGGTTGTTACGCCGGTTCTTCTTGGTGATGTAGTTCCGCTCCTTGCACTCCACGCAGGCCAGCGTGATCTTCGGGCGGACGTCGGTGGCAGCCACAGGAGTGCTCCTTGACGAACGGATGGGACGATTAACGCATAGAAGAGTAGCCGATCGAAGGACCGACCCCACAATCGGCTACTGTCAGTAGCGGTGACCGGACTTGAACCGGTGACACAGCGATTATGAGCCGCTTGCTCTACCGACTGAGCTACACCGCTTTGATGGGATCGGGCCCCGCCTCGCGACGGGAACCTCACCCACCAGAGCCCCAATACGGAATCGAACCGTAGACCTTCTCCTTACCATGGAGACGCTCTACCGACTGAGCTATTGGGGCGAGCGATGAAGACATTACACGGTCCGCAGCCGTTCACCCAAATCCGTTTCGCGGGGCCGTCCGGGACCGCCCGGGGGACCGTCTCCCGAGGTCCCAGCAGCCTCCCCGACCTCTCCCGCAACGGTGGGCCACACCGGTACGACTATTGCGCTCCTCCCCGCCCGCACCGGATCACCGTCCTAGGCTCGACTCACTCTGCGTGATCACGCGTCCCCTGCGCGACGCCTGCGACCTCAGTGTGTGCTGCGTCACCGGCGCAGTCCCGAGCCCCTGGAGCGCGATGCCCGACAGCCAGCCGCAGCCGCCCCACTCGTGGTCGTGGTCGTCCTCGTCCGGCGCATCTGGTGGCTCACCCGACCCGGCGGCCCTCCTGCTGTGCGGGGCCCGTCTGACGGACGGCCGGACCGTGGACGTCCGGCTGGGCCGCGGGCGCATCGAGGCGGTCGGCACGGCGGGCAGTCTGACGGCCGGACCGGCCCGCTCCGGCCCGGTGGCCGGGGCCCGCGTGGACCTCGGCGGCTATCTGCTGCTCCCGGCCCCGGCCGAGCCGCACGCACACGCCGACACCGCGCTCACGGCCGACGCCGACGGCCCCGTCTCGTACGCGGCGCCGGACGTCCAGCGTCGCGCCACGGAGGCGGTGCTGGTGCAGCTGGGCCACGGCGCGACCGCGCTGCGCGCGCACGTCCGCGTGGGCGACGTCCAGGGGCTCGGCGCGCTGGCCGCCGTGCTGCGGGCCCAGCGCTCACTGCGCGGGCTCGCGGACCTCACGACGGTGGCGATGCCCCGGGTGCTGACCGGCGCGGCGGGAGCTGACGGACTCGCCATGCTGCGGGACGCCGTGAAGATGGGCGCCTCGGCGGTGGGCGGCTGCCCGGACCTGGACCCCGACCCCACGGGCTATGTGGAGGCCGTGCTCGAAGTCGCCGCCGAGCACGGCTGCCCGGTCGACCTGCACACCGACGCCGGCGACCCCGCCCGACTGGCCCGGTTCGCCGCGATGGCCGGGGGTCTGCGTCCCGGCGTGGCCCTCAGCCCCTGCGGCGGCCTCGGCCGTCTCCCCGCCAACGCGGCCGGCCGCACCGCCGACCAGCTGGCCGCCGCCGGTGTGACGGTGGTCTGCCTCCCCCAGGGCGGCTGCGGAGGCGTCGACCAGCCAGGCACGGCACCCGTACGGCTGTTGCGCGCGGCCGGGGTGCAGATGGCGGCCGGCAGCGGGGCGTTGCGGGACATCGCCAACCCGGTCGGCCGCGGCGATCCCCTGGAGGCGGCCTACCTCCTGGCCTCCCGTCACGGCCTGCGCCCCGAGGACGCCTACGACGCCGTGAGCGCGTCCGCGCGCGCCGCCCTGGGCCTGCCCGAGGTGCGCGTCGAGGCGGGCTTCCCGGCCGACCTGGTGGCCGTTCGCGGCGACCGGCTGGCGGGCGTCCTGTCACTGGCGTACAGCAGGATCGTCATCCACCAGGGCCGTGTCGTGGCCCGTACGAGCGCCGTGCGCGAGTACAGCGACTCGGCGGCCGCCACGGAGTCGGGCCTGCCGAGACAGGGGCGCGGGGACCTGTCGTGACGACGACGGAACCGCGGACGCACCGCTCACGAACGAACGACCACTACGGGCTTCCACCGACTCTCGACGGACGGTTACGTCCAGGCCCCGGAACGTTCCTGATCGAGTGTCGGACACTTCCGAACCGGAAGCTGACCGCTCCCTGACCAGACGTCGGACACCTGCGACCCGGACTCTGATCGCTTCTGACGGGTCGGCGCGGGGTTCCGACCCCGGGCTGATCCGTTCCTGTTCGGTTCCGGGCGGGTCGTGGACCGGCACCCGGTCGCTCCTGGCCGGGATCGGTCCGCCGCCGATCGCCCCCCGGTGGGTTCTTGTCCTGGTCGATGCCCTGGTCGTCTCCTGGTCCAGCCCACGTCGGGTCCGGGTCGGGTCCGGGTCCGATCCGGGTCGGTTCCGGGTCTGGGCCATGCGGCGGACGGGACTTCCCGGGCGTACGGTCGAAGACATGCGCATTGTCATCGCTGGTGGTCATGGTCAGATCGCGCTGCGGCTGGAGCGTCTGCTCTCCGCGCGCGGAGACGAGGTCGCGGGGATCATCCGCAAGGCGGAACAGAGCGACGGCCTACGGGCGGCCGGCGCCGAACCGGTGGTCCTGGACCTGGAGTCGGCGTCCGTCGAGGAGGTGGCCGAGCGGCTGCGAGGGGCGGACGCGGCCGTGTTCGCGGCGGGCGCGGGCCCGGGCAGCGGGACGGCCCGAAAGAACACCGTCGACAAGGGTGCGGCGGTGCTGTTCGCCGACGCGGCCGTGCAGGCAGGGGTCCGCCGCTTCGTGATCGTGTCCTCCATGGGCGCGGACCCGGACCACCGGGGCGACGAGGTCTTCGACGTCTACCAACGCGCCAAGGGCGAGGCGGACGCGTATGTGCAGGGGCTGGAGTCCCTCGACTGGACGATCCTGCGCCCCGGCGCGCTCACGGACGACGCCGGCACCGGCCTGGTCCGCCTGGAGGCTCATGCGGGCCGGGGCCCGGTCCCCCGCGCCGACGTGGCCGCCGTCCTGGCGGAGCTGCTCGACACCCCGGCGACCTCCGGTCTCGTCCTGGAGCTGATCAGCGGCTCCGCACCGGTGGCGGTGGCGGTGAAGGCGGTGGCGGGGAACTGAGACGGACGCTCCGGGCCGACTGCTGCGTGGAGGCGGAACCGGCCGAAAAGCGGGAGCAGCGCACGAGGGCGGCGCACGCTAGAAGAGGGGCAGTTGTCCCGGGAACTCCGGCACCACGTAGCCGTCCAAGGACGGCTGTACCGCCCCCAGTTGCGCCGTGCTGCGGGAGCCGGGGCAGGAGACCAGGTCTCCGCCCTCCCGCGCCCCCGGCGGGTCGTGCCGGGCGAACCGTCCGGCGACGACGGCGATCTCGCGACGGCACTCCGGACAAGCTCTGCGACGGCTGGACGCGCTGGACATGGGGCCAGTCTGCCCCAGTGGGCCACGCGGGTACCCCCGGCCGGACGCGCCCCGCTCACCGCGCGGAAAGGCGCTCGCCTGCCTAGCATCCGTACACGTGGCACATACCTTCGAGGAACTCGTGCAGAAGCAACGCGCGGCCGACGAGGCACACGCGAGGGTCGAAGAGCTGCGGGACGCCTATGGCGCACCCACGGCCACTCCCTGGTCGGAGATCCAGACCGACACCTACGAGACCGCATGGCGCGCCTGGCGCGACCTGGCCCGCGACGTCCAGGCCACGGTGACCGAGTACGCCAAGGACGAGAACAGACCGCGCAACGACGTCGAGGCGGAGGTGAAAAGGGCGGCGAAGACCCCGTCCGAGGAAGTCTGAGGCCCCGCGCTCCCGGCTCGTCTCCCCGGACCCCGGCCCGACACGAAGAAACCCCTCCGGCCTGCGTTTCCGCAGTTCGGAGGGGCTACTTCACTCAGCGTGGCGGCGCCAGGATTCGAACCTGGGAAGGCTGAGCCACACCGCCGGGGTTGCTGCCCATTCGAACCGCTTTTCGGCGGTGCTCCCTGGCAACGACGTAAACGATACCCGATGTGCAGGGGTGCTTCGCCACCTGATTCCTCGCCGCCCGAAGGGAGCGGGGTGGCTAGGCTTGTCCGGATGCGGCCCGGGATCACGCCGGGCTCGGCGGTCGCCCCGACGTGCGCCGATTCGCACCCGACACGCACTCTGAATACAAGGAGCCACAGGACATGGCCGACTCCAGTTTCGACATCGTCTCGAAGGTCGAGCGGCAGGAGGTCGACAACGCCCTCAACCAGGCCGCCAAGGAGATCTCCCAGCGCTACGACTTCAAGGGCGTGGGCGCCTCGATCTCGTGGTCGGGTGAAAAGATCCTGATGGAGGCGAACTCCGAGGACCGGGTGAACGCTGTCCTCGACGTCTTCCAGTCCAAGCTCATCAAGCGCGGGATCTCGCTGAAGGCTCTGGACGCGGGCGAGCCTCAGCTCTCCGGCAAGGAGTACAAGCTCTTCGCGGAGATCAAGGAGGGCATCTCCCAGGACAACGCGAAGAAGGTCGCGAAGCTCATCCGCGACGAGGGCCCCAAGGGCGTGAAGGCCCAGGTCCAGGGCGAGGAACTGCGTGTCAGCTCCAAGAGCCGCGACGACCTGCAGACCGTCATCGCGCTGCTCAAGGGCCAGGACTTCGACTTCGCCGTGCAGTTCGTGAACTACCGGTAGTCCGCCGGGTGGGCGCCTGCCGGGCGCCCACCCTCCTGACACCGTCTCCCGGCGCCGCTCAGTCGCGCGAGTTGCCGAACAGCAGGCGGTAGAGAATCAGGAGCACGAGCGAGCCGCCGATCGCCGCGGCCCAGGTCGCGCCGTCATAGAAGTCCTTGCTGATGGGGTGGTCCAGCCAGCGGGCCGATATCCAGCCGCCGATGAACGCGCCGGCGATGCCGATGACGGTCGTGCCGATGAAGCCGCCCGGGTCCCGACCCGGCAACAGGACCTTGGCGATGACCCCGGCCAACAGCCCCAGAATGATCCAGCTGATGATGCTCATGCCTTGAACCTGCCCTTCCATGTGCCGCCCGCGCTGTCCGGGCACTGTGATCTTGCTCGCTCACTCGCTCACTGAGGCGGGCGTTGGACGTCCCCGCCCTTTGGCATCGGCATCCGCTGTCGCGGCGGCTCCGGCATCGGCTGTCGCGGCGGCTTCCGCTCGTACGAGGTTCGCGCCGTGTTGGTGGGGACGACGCCACGACGACGTCCGGCGGTTCCGTGGATCAGTAGGGTGCAGCGCATGACACTGCCTGGACCAGCCCCCGAGCTACGGCGGACGCTGGGCGTCGGCGACGCTGTCGTCCTCGGGCTCGGCGCGATGATCGGCGCCGGCGTCTTCGCCGCCCTCGCCCCCGCCGCTCACGCGGCAGGCTCCGGCCTGCTGATCGGACTCGCGCTCGCCGCGCTGGTCGCCTACTGCAACGCCATGTCGTCGGCGCGCCTGGCCGCGCTGTATCCCGCCTCCGGCGGCACGTATGTGTACGGGCGCGAGCGGCTCGGGGAGTTCTGGGGGTATCTGGCCGGCTGGTCGTTCGTGGTCGGCAAGACGGCCTCCTGCGCGGCGATGGCGCTGACGGTCGGGGCGTACGTCTGGCCGGGGCATGCGCACGCGGTCGCTGTGGCGGCCGTGGTGGCGCTGACCGCGGTGAACTACGGCGGCGTCCAGAAGTCGGCCTGGCTGACGCGGGTGATCGTGACGATGGTCCTGGCGGTCCTCGCTTCCGTGGTGGTCGTGTGTCTGGGGTCGGGCGCGTCCGATGCCGGGCGGCTGGAGGTCGGAGCCTCCGAGGGCTTTGGCGGGGTGTTGCAGGCCGCTGGTCTGCTCTTCTTCGCGTTCGCCGGATACGCGCGCATCGCGACCCTGGGCGAGGAGGTGCGCGACCCGGAGCGCACCATCCCCCGCGCGATCCCCTTGGCCCTCGGGATCACGCTGGCCGTGTACGCGTGCGTGGCGGTGGCCGTCCTTTCTGTGTTGGGGGCAGATGAACTCGGGCGGGCGGGCGCGCCCCTGGCCGACGCGGTCCGGGCGGCGGGAGTGCCCGGGCTGGTGCCGGTGGTACGCGTCGGCGCCGCCGTGGCCGCGCTGGGTTCTCTGCTCGCCCTCATCCTGGGCGTCTCGCGCACCATGCTGGCCATGGCCAGGGACCGTCATCTGCCGGTTGCGCTGTCCGTCGTTCACCCGAGCTTCCAGGTGCCGCACCGGGCCGAACTCGCCGTGGGCGCGGTGGTCGCGCTCCTGGCAGCCACGGTGGATGTCCGAGGTGCGATCGGGTTCTCCTCCTTCGGTGTGCTGGCGTACTACGCCGTGGCCAACGCATCGGCGTGGACTCTCGATTCGGCTCCTTCGAGGCGGGCGCTGCCCGCGCTGGGGCTCCTGGGCTGCCTGACCCTGGCTTTCGCGCTCCCCGCGACGTCGGTGGTGGTGGGGGCTGGGGTGCTCGTGGTGGGCGTGATCGCGTACGGAGTACGACGCCGGGTGACCGGCACGGCGCAGCCGTAGCCGTCGCCTACCCTCTCCGCGGTTGTGGCTGTGGCTGTGGCTGTGGCTGTGGCTGTGGCGACAGCCTCAGCCGGACGCTGCCGGCTGACCGGCGGCCAGCGGGTGAGATCCGTACGCGGTCGCGCAACGGCCGAACGATGCCGGGAGACATCCGAACACTGCTGGGCGGTGAAGCTGGGGCGTCACCCTCACGCCGTTGCAGTCTTGTGTGTCGCCGTGCGTATGCGGAACTGGGTCCACGGAGTCAGGGTCAGGCCCTCGTCCATGACGTCGTACCAGCCCGTACCGTCGAGCCATGCGCTCAACCACTCGGCGAGGCTGGGGGCGTCGACGAACCACGCATGGTCGGGGTCGCCGGGGTTGGGTTCGAAGAGCAGGACGCTCGCCTGCGGGGAGCGGCAGTCCACGCAGGCGTACATGGCGCAGCCCCGGTGGGCTATCGGCAGTACGCCTTCCGGCCACGCCCAGTCGGGGTCC
Organism: Streptomyces humidus; assembly: GCF_014649655.1. Taxonomy (GTDB): domain Bacteria; phylum Actinomycetota; class Actinomycetes; order Streptomycetales; family Streptomycetaceae; genus Streptomyces; species Streptomyces humidus. The sequence goes on from NZ_BMTL01000016.1 coordinate 177,544, forward strand.
TGCCGTCCGCTCTCGCGGTTTGCGAGGTACTGACTCACGGCGGTGGGTTCGCCGGCCTGGCTGTGGTCCGACAGAGGGAGCAGGCCGTACTCCGGGCCGAATCCGCCGTCCCCTATGCGCAGGTAGAGGTCGGCGAGCAGTGCGGGCAGAGGGAAGCCGAGGGCGGCCTCGGCCTGGACCAGGACGGCCTCGTCCACAGGTTCGGGGAGTGAGGGCCGGCCCCACGGGCGGACGGCGGCCGCCTTGGCCGCCACCCTTTCCAGCAACTGCGCGTTCTCGGTCATGCGTTCATGATGCAAGCTGCCAGTGACAACCGGGCCGGCCTGTGGACAACCCGCCGGTTGTGGACAAACCGGCCTGCGGCGGACGTGCGAACCGGTCGGCGTGGCGGTCGCTGCGGCCCTGACAGTCGCCGTCAGCGTGATGCGAACGGCTGGTCCGTGCGCACGATTTCGCGGCCCAACGGGAACAGCGAGATGGGGATCAGCTTGAAGTTCGCGATGCCGAACGGGATGCCGATGATGGTGACGCAGAGGAGCAAGCCCGTGACGATGTGGCCGATGGCCAGCCACCAGCCGGCCAGGACCAGCCAGAGCACGTTGCCGAGGCAGGACGGTGCGCCCGCGTCCCGACGCTCGACCGTCGTGTAGCCGAAGGGCCAGAGGGCGAAGACCCCGATGCGGAATGCGGCGACGCCGAACGGAATGCCGATGATCGTGACGCAGAGCAGCGCGCCCGCGAGCACGTAGCCGAGGAACAGCCAGAATCCGCTCAGGATCAGCCAGATGATGTTCAGAATGGTCTTCACTGGGGTTGACCTGCCATTTTCTCGAGCCGGGCGATGCGGTCCGCCATCGGCGGATGTGTCGAGAACATCCTGGAGAGCCCCTGACCAGGACGGAAGGGGTTCGCGATCATCATGTGGCTCGCGGTCTCGATGCGGGGCTCCGGAGGCAGCGGAAGCTGTTTGGTGCCCGTCTCCAGCTTGCGCAGGGCGCTCGCGAGGGCGAGCGGGTCGCCGGTGAGCTGGGCGCCGGAGGCATCGGCCTCGTACTCCCGCGAGCGGCTGATGGCGAGCTGGATGAGGCTGGCGGCGAGGGGGCCCAGAATCATGATCAGGAGCATGCCGAGAATGCCGGGGCCGTCGTCGTCGTCGGAGCGGCCGACGGGGATCAGCCAGGCGAAGTTGACCAGGAACATGATCACCGAGGCCAGTGCGCCGGCGACCGAGGAGATGAGGATGTCCCGGTTGTAGACGTGACTGAGCTCGTGGCCGATGACTCCGCGCAGTTCGCGCTCGTCGAGGATGCGCAGGATGCCTTCCGTGCAGCACACGGCGGCGTTGCGCGGGTTGCGGCCGGTCGCGAAGGCGTTGGGCGCCTCCGTCGGGGAGATGTACAGCCGGGGCATGGGCTGGCGGGCCTGGGTGGAGAGATCGCGGACCATCCGGTACAGGGCGGGGGCCTCGAACTCGCTCACCGGGCGGGCGCGCATCGCGCGTAGCGCCAGCTTGTCGCTGTTCCAGTACGCGTACGCGTTGGTGCCGAGCGCGATCAGGACCGCGACGACGAGCCCCGCACGGCCGAAGAAGCTGCCGATGACGATGATGAGCGCCGACAGCCCCCCGAGGAGTACTGCGGTCCTGAGCCCGTTGTGCCGGCGGTGCACGGTACGCCCTCCAAGTCGTGCAGCAGGGGAACCCTTTGCTTGCGGATCTTGCTGGTCTCCGGTGCCACTGGTGTCGTGGTGTCACATCCAGTGCACCCTCCCGTACTGGTCAACGCCAGGCGGGAGGCACGAGTTCCCTTGTGCCCGCGGGCAGGGGTGTGAGCCGTCCGGGTGAGGACGGTGGCGTACGCGCGCGTGCGGCCTCAGAAGAGGCCGGTGCCGGCGAAGCGCAGGACCAGCTGAGGAGCTCCGGAGAGGGCGATGCCGAGGGCCGCGGTGAGGGCTATCGCGGCCGTCAGGGGGGCGGGGACGCGATGCTTGACGGGCTGGCCCTCGGGCGTCCTGAAGAGCAGGGCCGTCCACTGGAGGTAGTAGTACAGGGCGATCACGACGTTGACGGCCATGACGACCGCGAGCCAGCCGAGCCCCGCTTGGACGGCCGCCGAGAAGACGGTGACCTTCGCGAAGAGGCCGATGACGCCCGGCGGCAGGCCGGCGAGGCACAGCAGGAAGAACGCCAGCGTCAGTGCCGCCAGGGGGTTCCTCGCGTACAGGCCCCGGTAGTCCGCGATCCGGTTCGCGGCGCTGGTGCGGCCCACCAGCGCGGCCACCGCGAAGGCGCCGAGGTTCACGGCGGCGTACATGAGGGCGTAGGCGACGGTGGAGCCTACGGCGTGCTCGGCGTCGTCGGAGTACGCGGCGGCGGCGATCGGTACGAGGAGGTAGCCGGCCTGGCCGACGGAGGACCATGCCAGGAGGCGTACGGCGCTGTACGCGCGCGTGGTCTGCTGGCGGAGGGCGCCGACGTTGCCGGCGGTCATGGTGAGGGCGGCCAGCGCGGCCAGTGCGGGGCCCCAGACGTCGGCGTACGAGGGGAAGGCGACGACGGTGACGAGGATGAGGCCGGAGAAACCGACCGCCTTGCCGACGACCGACAGGTAGGCGGCGATGGGCAGCGGGGCGCCGACATAGGTGTCGGGGACCCAGAAGTGGAACGGGACGGCGGCCGTCTTGAAGGCGAAGCCGATGAGGGTGAGGACCACGCCGGTCTGGGCCAGGATGTGCAGTTGGCCGTCGACGTGCTGGATCCGGTCGGCGACCTGGGTGAGATAGAGCGTGCCGGTCGTCGCGTACACGAAGCTGATGCCCAGGAGACTGACGGTCGTCGCGGTGACGGACGACAGGAAGAACTTCAGGGCCGCTTCGGACGATCTGCGGTCGCCGTGCCGGATGCCGACGAGGGCGAACGCGGGCAGCGAGGCGACCTCCAGAGCGACGACGAGGGTGGCGAGGTCGCGGGAGGCGGGGAGCAGGGCGGCGCCGGCGGCGGACGACAGCAGGAGGAACCAGAACTCTCCCTCGGGAAGCCGCCCGCGCGCGTCCTTCAGAACGGTCACCGACAGCAGGGCTGCCAGCAGCGCTCCCCCGAGCACCAGGAACTGGATGACGAGGGTGAAGCGATCGACGGTGTAGCTGCACGTGCTCGGCTCACCGGTCAGGCAGAAGGTGGCGCGGTCGCCGCCCAGGAGAGGCACGAGGAGGGCCGCGGAAGCCGCGAGGCCCCCGACCGAGAGCCGGCCGAGGAGCGGCTTGCGGGCCTCGCCGACGAAGAGGTCGGCGACGAGGACGACGAGGGCCACGACCGCGGCCAGGGTGGGTGGCGCGATGGCCTGCCAGTCGACGGACTGGACCGCCGGCTCGGCCAGGGACTGGACCGGGTTCTGGACCAGGGAACTCATCGGGTCCCTCCTGCGAGGAGCTGCTGCACGGCCGGGTCGGTCAGGCCGAGGAGGACCTTGGGCCACAGGCCGGCGACGACGGTGAGGGCGACGAGCGGGGTCCAGGCCGCGAACTCGTAGGTCTGCACGTCGGCGAGACGCGGGGCGTCCTGCGTGACGGTGCCCATGCAGACGCGGCGTACCACGGCGAGCAGGTAGGCGGCCGTCAGCAGGGTGCCGAACGCGGCGATCGCCGTGAAGGTGAGGAAGGCGGGGCGGCTGAGGCCCGCGGCCGGGTCGAAGGCCCCGAACAGCGCCAGCATCTCGCCCCAGAAGCCGGCGAGGCCGGGCAGGCCCAGCGAAGCGACGGCGGCGAAGGCGAGCAGGCCGCCGAGGCGGGGGGTCCTGCCGTACAGCGCGCCGCCGGTCTGCTGGGCGAGGGTGTCCAGGTCGGTCGTGCCGGTGCGGTCCTTCAGTGCTCCGACCAGGAAGAAGAGGAGACCGGTGATGAGGCCGTGGGCGATGTTGGCGAACAGCGCGCCGTTCACACCGGTCGGGGTCATGGTCGCGATCCCGAGGAGGACGAAGCCCATGTGGCCGACGGAGGAATAGGCGATCAGGCGCTTGAGGTCGCCCTTCGCGCCCTGCTTGGCGAGGGCCAGACAGGCCAGGGACCCGTAGATGATCCCGACGACGGCGAACGCGGCGAGATAGGGCGCGAAGATCCGGAAACCGTCGGGTGCGACCGGAAGAAGAATCCGGACGAACCCATACGTTCCCATCTTCAGCAGCACACCGGCCAGCAGGACCGAGCCGACGGTCGGGGCGGCGGTGTGGGCGTCCGGCAGCCAGCTGTGCAGGGGCCACATCGGGGTCTTGACCGCGAGTCCGATCCCGATCGCCAGAACGGCGATGACCTGCACGGATGACGACAGCGATCGGCCGTTGTCAGTGGCGAGTGCCACCATGTCGAAAGTGCCCGCCTTGATTCCGATCAGGAGCAGGCCGAGCAGCATGACCACGGATCCGAGCAGCGTGAAGAGGATGAATTTCCAGGCCGCCCGGGTCCGGCCCTCGCCGCCCCAGCGGGCGATGAGGAAGTACATCGGGATGAGCACCGTCTCGAAGGCGAGGAAGAACAGCAGCAGGTCGAGAACGGCGAAGGTCGCGAGAGTGCCGGACTCGAGCATGAGCACGAGCGCGACGAAGGCCTTGGGGGACGGCCCCTCTGGCTGCTTGAAGTAGGAGTAGAGCGCGCACAGGAAGGTCAGCAGCGCGGTCAGGACCAGCAGGGGAAGGGAGATGCCGTCGATGCCCAGGTGGATGCGCACGTCGAGCGCGGGGATCCAGCTGATGTCCGTGTTGGCCTGCATCTTCGAGGGGTGGTCGTGGTCGAAGCCCAACGCGAGGACGATCGCCGCGACGAGGATCACGCCGGTGACCGTGACGCCGTGCCGCAGCACGGCCTGCTCCGGCGACTTCCCCTTCAGCCCGGGCGGGACGGGCAGGAGGGCCGCGACGGCCCCGAGGAGCGGGCCGACCACGATGAACGCCAGAAGGACCTGCATCACGGACTCATTGATATCGATCACGCCTGCTCACGCTCCCGAGGCGACGAGAAGGGCGGCGACCGCGAGGACCACGGTCCCGGCGAGCAGCGCGCTCACATAGGTCTGGACGTTGCCGGTCTGGGCGCGCCGCACGGCGGCTCCCAGCCAACGGGGCAGGGCGGCCGCGCCACGTACGTAGGTGTCCACGACCTCCCGGTCGAGGAACCGGACGAGGCCGGCGGCCGCCTGGACGGGGCGTACGAACGACGCCTGGTAGACGGCGTCGAGGTGGAAGCCCGCGGCCGCGTGGCGGTGCAGCGGACCGAGCAGGAGCCGTCCGGGGTCTGCGGGGTCGCGAGCGGAGGCCACGTCTCCGTAGGCGGGCGCGTGCGTGGCGATGGCCTCGGCCTCGACCTGGGCCGCGTCGCCCTCCGGGTGGGCGGCGACCGCGCCCGGGGGAACGCGGGCGGCGACCCCGGTGAGATGGCGCCAGGCGGCGTAGGTGACGAGCCCGCCGACCAGGGCCGCTCCGGTGCCGAGAACGGAGGTCGTGAGGGTCGGCGCGAGAGCGCTGCCGTCGAACCAGTCGGGGAGCGTGCGGTAGGCGAGCCCTCCGAGGGCGAGGGAGGGGACGGCCAGGATCCACAGCACCACGGTCATGGTCAGGGGCTGGCGGCCGTGGTCGGGAGCTTCGTCCCCTCGGCCGCGGAAGGCCAGCAGCCAGAGCCGGGCCGCGTAGGCGGCGGTGAGAAGGGCGGTGAGCACACCGGCGACGAGGACGGTCCAGCCCGCGGCGCCCGGCGCGTGCTCTGTGTGACCTGCGGTGACGTGCTCGGCCGCGCCGAGGACGGACTCCTTCGAGAAGAAGCCGCTGAACGGCGGGATCGCGGCGAGCGCGAGGAGCGCCACGGTCATCGTCCAGTAGGCGTCGGGGACACGGTCGCGCAGGTTGCTCATGCGGGACATGGCGGCCAGCGAGTTGGTGCCGGCGGCGTGGATGATCACGCCGGCCGCCAGGAACAGCAACGCCTTGAAGGCCCCGTGCGAGAGGAGGTGGAAGACGGCGGCGCCTCGGTCGCCGACGGCGAGGGCGCCGGTCATGTAGCCGAGCTGGCCCAACGTCGAGTAGGCGAGGACGCGTTTGATGTCGTCCTGGGCGAGGGCTGCCAGGCCCGAGCCGACCATCGTGACGGCGGCCATCACGGCGAGGACAGTCATCGCGGCCGTGGAGGCCTCGAACACCGGGAGGAGACGGGCGATGAAGTAGACGCCGGCGGCGACCATCGTCGCGGCGTGGATCAACGCGGAGACGGGCGTGGGGCCCGCCATCGCGTCCGGGAGCCAGGTGTGCAGCGGGAACTGGGCGGACTTTCCGGCCACGCCCGCGAGGAGGAGCAGAGCGACGACTGTGGGGTGTTGGAGCTCGCCGTGGGCGACGGCGCCGAGGATCTTCGTGATCTCGAAGGAGCCGGCGTCCGTGGCGAGGGCGAACAGACCGATCAGGAAGGGGACGTCACCGAGCTTGGTGACCAGGAAGGCCTTGATGGAGGCCGCGCGGGCCTCCGGCGTCTCCCAGTAGTGGCCGACCAGGAAGTAGGAGCAGATGCCCATGACCTCCCAGCCGACCAGCAGCACGATCAGATCGCCGGAGTAGACGACCAGGAACATCGCGGAGGTGAAGAGGGAGACGAGCGCGGCATACGAGGGGTAACGCGGGTCCTCGCGCAGGTAGCCGGTGGAGTAGATCTGCACACAGGTGGCCACGAGGCCGACGAGTACGGCGACCAGGGCGGCGAAGCCGTCGATGTGCAGGGCGAGTTCGATCGGGACCGAACCGGTGGGGGTCAGTTCGGTGGCCGCGTCGACCGAGGCGCCCCCACCCTGGCGCACGGCGACGGTCACGGCCAGTGCGAAGGCGGCGACGGTCGGCAGGACGGCCAGCGGGCGGACGAACCCCGGGGCGGTACGGCCCAGGAGCAGGCCGGCGGCCGCGCCCAGGAACGGAAGGAGGGGAACGAGTACGGCGAGGGCTGTCGTGGTCACGCGGTGGCCTCAGCCTTCTCGGCGGCCGCTCCGGTCACGGGGGCGTCGGTGTCGGTGCCGTCTGCCGCAGAGCCCTCGTGGCTCTCGTGGCCCTCGGCGGTGTCGCGGAGCCGGTCGATGTCCGCGGTGCCGCGATCGCGGTGGACGGCGAGGACGATCGCCAGGCCGATGCCGATCTCGGCGGCGGCGATGGCGATGGTGAACAGTGTGAGGGCCTGGCCGGAGTGCAGCGTCTCCTCGGCGGTCTTGCTGAGCCAGACGTCGAAGGCGACCAGGTTGAGGTTGACGGCGTTGAGCATCAACTCGACCGACATGAGGATCAGAATCGCGTTCCGACGGGCCAGGACGCCGTACAGACCGGTGCAGAAGAGGAGGGCCGAGAGGACGGCGGGATAGACGAGGTGCATCAGCGGGCGCCTTCCTGTGCGGCAGGGCCGCCCCGGTCGTCCCGTTTGTTCGCTTCGACCCGTTCGCTCCGGCCACCCCGACCCTTCGGGCCGGATGAGGGACTCCCCGAATCCTCATCACTTTTAGTAATCAGACGGGAACTCTCGGTGGCGGTTCGGGAGTTCGCAAGGGGAGAGCTCGAATCCGTCTTCGCTTTGCGGGACAGGACGATCGCGCCGACCAGGGCCGCGAGGAGAAGCACGGAGAGGGCCTCGAACGGGAGGACCCAGTTCTGGAAGAGGCTGGCACCGGTCACCTCGGTCGATCCTGCAGCCGGGCCGTCCAGGTCGATCCAGGTGGCTCGGAAGGCGTCGACGACCACCCAGATCAGTGCGGTGGCCGCGGCGACGGCGACCGTGAGGGCGGCCCACCGGTTGCCGGAGTCCGCGTCCGGGGAGCGGCCGATGGGGGCCTTGGTGAGCATCAGACCGAAGAGGAGGAGCACGACGACGGAACCCACGTAGATGAGGACCTGCACCCAGGCGATGAACTCGGCGGTGAGAAGGAGGTATTCGACTGCGAGACCGCCGAGAGCGACCACGAGCCACAGGGCCGCGTGCACCAGTTGCCTGGTCGTCACGGTGACGAGGGCGGCGCCGAAGGTGACCAGACCGACGAGGAGGAAGGCGATCTCGACGCCGGTCGGGGAGAGGAAGCCCTGCGGGGCCCCGGCGAGGCTCACGCGTCCCCTCCTTCACTTCCGGCTCCGGCAGCCCTCGGTCCGGCGGCACCCGGTCCGGCAGGGTTCGACCCGGCAGCCCCTGGTCCGTCAGGGCCTGGTCCAGGGGCACCCGATCCAGGGGCACCCGATCCGGCGGGGCCCGGTCCGGCGGCTTCGGGGGACTCGGCGCGGGCGGCTGCGGCCAGCTTCTCTGCCGACTTGCGCGCAGCGGCGATCTCCTTCGGCTCCTCGGCCCCGGGGTCGAGGGCGGGTGGGGCCGGCACGGTCCACATCCACTCGCGGAGCTTGTCGCGCTCGTGGGTGAGCTCGTGAATGTCGGTCTCCGCGTACTCGAACTCCGGAGACCAGAACAGGGCGTCGAAAGGACAGACCTCGATGCAGATACCGCAGTACATGCACAACGAGAAGTCGATGGCGAAGCGGTCGAGCACGTTGCGGCTGCGCTCGCGGCCGCCCGGGGCCGCGGGCGGGACCGTCTCCTTGTGGGAGTCGATGTAGATGCACCAGTCGGGGCACTCACGGGCGCAGAGCATGCAGACCGTGCAGTTCTCCTCGAACAGGCCGATGACGCCACGGGTTCGCGGCGCGAGCTCGGGCTGGGCGTCCGGGTACTGCTCGGTGACGGTCTTGCGCGTCATCGTGCGGAGGGTGACGGCGAGGCCCTTGGCGAGGCCACTGCCAGGAAGGGGGGCCATGGTTACCGGATCACCACCTTGACGACGCCGGTGAGGGCGATCTGGGCGAGGGAGAGGGGGATGAGGAGAGTCCAGGAGAGCTTCTGGAGCTGGTCCTCGCGCAGCCGGGGATAGGTGACGCGCAACCAGATCACGACGAAGGCGAGGACGGCGGCCTTCAGCAGGGTCCAGACCCAGCCGAGGCCGTCGGCGCCCCAGGGGCCGTGCCAGCCGCCCAGGAAAAGGACGGTGGTCAGACCGCACAGGACGACGATCCCGGCGTACTCGGCGAGGAGGAAGAGAGCGAAGCGCAGGCCGGTGTACTCGGTGTACGCGCCAAAGATGATCTCCGAGTCCGCAACGGGCATGTCGAAGGGCGGCCGCTGGAGTTCGGCGAGTCCGGCGACGAAGAAGACGATCCCGCCGACGATCTGCCAGGGCAGCCACCACCACTCGAAGGCGTCGACGATGCCCGGCAGGGAGACCGTGCCGGCCGCCATCGCCACCGAGGCCGCGGTGAGCAGCATCGGCAGCTCGTAGGCGAGGAGTTGGGCGGCCGTACGCAGACCGCCCAGGAGGGAGAACTTGTTGGCGCTGGCCCAGCCGGCCATGAGGGAGCCGAGTACGCCGACGCCCATCACGGCGAGCACGAAGAAGATGCCCGCGTCGAGGACCTGGCCGACGGCTCCCTCGCCGGGGCCGACGGGGACGGCGAGCAGGACGAGGAGATACGGGAGGAGAGCAACGGCCGGCGCCAGCTGGAAGATACGGCGGTCCGCGCCGGCGGGGACGATGTCCTCCTTCTGCGCGAACTTCACGCCGTCCGCGACGAGCTGGGCCCAGCCGTGGAAACCGCCCGCGTACATCGGGCCCAGACGGCCCTGCATATGGGCCATGACCTTGTGCTCGGTCTGACCGACGATCAGAGGAAGGGTGAGGAAGACGACGAAGACGACGAGGAGTCGCAGGGCGACGTCGAGAGCGTCGTTCACTGCTGACCTCCTGCGGGATCCTCGGGGGCGGCGGGTTCGGCACGGTCGGCGGGAGTCGGCCGGCTGTCGGCGGGAGCCGGCCGGTTCTGTTCGGGCTCGGGCCGGGGGCTCTGCTCAGGCTCCGGTTCGTCGAAGGCCGGGCGGGCGTGGTGCCACGGGGCGTCGGAGCTGCGGGGGGTTGCGGCGGGGCGGGCAGGGGTGGCGGCCGTCGAGGCAGGGGGCTGAGTGTGCTGCGAGGCCGAGCCCTGCGAGGCGGACCGCGCCCGACGCGGTCCCGCGGGAGGCTGCGGGGTCGGATCGCTTCCGGCCGCGTCGACAGCTCGCGTGGCTCGAGTTGCTCCTGCGGTTCCCGTGGCCTCGCTCGCCCCTGTGGCTCGCGTGGCCCGGGTGGCTTCTGTGGCTCCCGTGGTCCCGGTGGCTTCTGCTCCCGCAGGGCTCGCGGCGTCCGTTCCTCGTACTGCCTCCGCCGCTCCCATCGGCGCCGCCGGCCCTGTCGCCTCGGCCTGTCCCGTCGGGCCGGTCTGTCCCGTCGGGTCTGTCCGTTCTGTGGGCCCGGCCGGTTCTGTGGGTTCTGCCGGTTCCGGGGTCTGCGTTCGTTGGGAGGCGGAGCCTGCGCCGGTGCTTCGGGTGCGGCGGGGTGTGCCGGGAGGCGTGGGCCCGGGGGTGTCCGGCGAGGTCGGCGTCGAGGGCGTCGCCGGGGCTGCCGGAGGCTGGCTTGCTGAGCCCTCGGCAGCCGTGCGGGCGCGGCGGGCCGGGCGCTCGCCGGCCGCGCGGCCTGCCGGTGCACGGGTCGGACGGGTCGGGGCCGGCGGGAGCTGGCCCTTCAGGGGGCCCCATTCGTTGGGGTCGGGGACGCCTGGAGGAAGCATCTGGCGGCGCTTGGGTCCGCCGTGCTCGGACTCGCCGGGTTCCTTCGCGCCGGGCCAGGCCTTGGCGACGCGGGCCGCCAGGACGAAGTCCTTGCGCAGGGGGTGGCCTTCGAAGGTCTCGGGGAGAAGGAGGTGGTCGAGGGCGGGGTGGCCCTCGAAGGCGACCCCGAACATTTCGTGCGTCTCGCGTTCGTGCCAGGCGGCGCCCGCGTAGACGTCCACGGCGGTGGCGAGGGTCGGCGTCTCGTGCGGGATCGTCGTGCGCACGAGAAGACGGCGGACCGGGGACAGGGCCACGACGTGCGCGGAGACGCGGAAGCCGGTGCCGGGTTCGTCGACCGCGCTCAGCCAGTCGAAGTAGCTGCAGGAGAGGCGGTCGCGGGCCACGCGCAGGGCGTCGGTCCAGGAGGCGGCGGGGACGTCGACGGTGAGGACGTCGTAGGACTCCTCGGCCGTGGCCTGCGGACCGAAGAGTTCCTCGGCGGGGGCGGGCAGCCAGCCGACCGTGCTCATCTTCCCTCCTCGGACGTACCCGATGCGGGCTCGGCGGTCGTGGGCTCGGCGATCGCGGGCTCGGCGATCGCGGGCTCGGCGATCGCGGGCTCGGCGATCGCGGGCTCGGCGGTCGCGGACTGGCTGTTCGTGGGTCCGGCGGGCGGCGGGGGGCTCAGCAGGCCGCTCTGCAGAGCCGCCGGGGACGGGCGGGACACGGACGTGCCGTAGCGCTCGGCCAGCGACTCCCGCGCGATCTTCTCCTGGAGCTTGAGGATGCCCTGGAGCAGCGCTTCGGGGCGGGGTGGGCAGCCCGGCACGTACACGTCCACCGGGATGATCTGGTCGACGCCCTTCGTCACGGAGTACGAGTCCCAGTAGGGGCCGCCGCAGTTGCTGCACGCGCCGAAGGAGATGACGTACTTCGGCTCGGGCATCTGCTCGTAGAGACGCTTCACCGCCGGGGCCATCTTGTCCGTGACGGTGCCGGAGACGACCATCAGGTCCGCCTGGCGCGGGCCCGGCGCGAAGGGGATGACGCCGAGGCGGATGAAGTCGTGGCGCGCCATCGACGCGGCGATGAACTCGATCGCGCAGCAGGCCAGGCCGAAGTTGAAGACCCAGAGCGAGTAGCGGCGGCCCCAGTTCAGGACCACCTTCATCGGTTCGGGGGCGAGGCGGGCCAGGGCGCCGAGTCGCTTCGGCTCGGGCAGGAGCACGGGCGCCGAGGGCGGCTGCTCCGGCGTCGCTCGCGGCGGGCCGCCTTGCGACGGACCGCCCGTCGGCCCGCCGGTCGCCGACGGGTTGGCTTCCGACGGGTTGGCTTCCGGCGTCACGTCCATGTCAGGACGCCCTTCTTGTAGGCGTACAGCAGGCCGACGGCCAGGAAGCCGAGGAAGACGAACATCTCCACGAGCGTGGCCGCTCCGTAGCCGGGGGCCGCGAAGACCGTCGCCCAGGGGAAGAGAAAGATCGAGTCGACGGCGAAGATCACGTACAGGAAGGCGTAGACGTAGTAGCGGACCTGGGTGTGGGCCCAGCCCTCGCCGACGGGGTCGACGCCGCACTCGTACGTCAGGAGCTTCTCCGGGGTGGGCACCACCGGACGCAGCAGGCGTCCCGCGCCGAAGGCGACGGCGACGAACAGCACGCCGACGACGGCGAGCAGCCCGACGACGGAATAGGACTGGAAGTAGTCCGCCGCGACATCGACGGTCGGTTCCCGCACGTCCGTTCCCCTCGCTCCCTGGCCTCGGCCTGCAGCGGCCGCCGCTGCTGCGGCATCCGCTGCGGTCCTCACGGCGGTCTTCAGGGCGGTCCCCACGGCGGTTCCACGACGACCGGCCCGTTCGACGATCTGTACGCACGGGAGTCTAGGCCCTGATAAAGGGACAGTAAGCAGCCCGTCACGGCTCGGGACGCGGGGCGGGGGTTTTCCCCCGGCCGAGGAAGGCAGCAGACCTCATGGCGCGGCGCCGTGCGGGACGGCAGGCTGAGCTGTATGACCGCTTCCACCAGCCACTCCTCCGTCCGGCCGGGCACGTCCGGTCCGGGGGGCGCCGGGTACGACGACGATCGTCCGCCCCCGGTCCGTTTCGCCTACGACGCCCATACCTGGAAGGAGATCACGCACCTTCTGACGAATCTGCCGATGGCGTTGCTCGGATTCGTCTATGTGATGACGGTGATCGTGACGGGGGCCGCGATGACCGTCACCGTGGTGGGCTTCCCGTTGCTGATGCTGGGGCTGACCGGGGCGCGGCTGATGGGCCGGTTCGAGCGGTTGCGGGCCCGTCGGCTGCTCGGGGTGCGCATCGACGAACCGAGCCCGCTGCCGCTGCGCAGGGCGGGCGGCCTCGTCCAGCGGATGTGGCTGGCGCTGAAGGACCCGGTGGCCTGGCGCACGGTGCTGTACGACCTGATACGGCTGCCCTGGGGGGTTCTGACGTTCGCTGTGGTCGTCCCGTCGCTCTTCGTGCTGTGGCCGGTGCTGCCCTACCTGGCGCGCGGGCTGACGAACGCGGACCGGGCGATGGTGCGCGGGCTGCTGTCCCCCTCCGACGAGCTGGAGCGGCGGATCGCCGAGCTGGAGTCGGACCGGGGGGTCGTCGTCGACACGGCGGCCGCCGATCTGCGGCGCATCGAACGGGACCTGCACGACGGGGCGCAGGCGCGGCTGGTCAACCTGGCGATGGGGCTGGGCCTGGCCAAGGAGAAGCTGCTGGAGGGGCAGGCCGACGACGCCGTCGCGGCGATGGTGGAGGAGGCGCACGGCGAGGTGAAACTGGCGTTGCAGGAGTTGCGCGACCTGGCCCGCGGGATCCACCCGGCCGTTCTGACCGACCGGGGTCTGGACGCGGCCCTGTCCTCGGTGGCCTCGCGCTGCACGGTGCCGGTGAAGGTGACCTCCGACCTGCCGTCCAGGCCGGCACAGGCGATCGAGGGCATCGCCTACTTCACCGTCTCGGAGCTGCTGCAGAACGTCAGCAAGCACAGCGGGGCCCGCTCGGCGTCGGTGGACGTCTGGCGGACGGACGACCGGCTGATGCTCCAGGTCTCGGACGACGGCCAGGGTGGGGCGTCGCTGGACGGCGGGTCGGGGATGCGGGGGCTCGCGGAGCGGCTGGACGCCGTGGACGGCCTGTTCGTCGTGGACTCGCCGGCGGGGGGTCCCACGACGGTGACGGCGGAGCTGCCCTGGCGGGACCGGGGGGCCGGCGGCCGCGGGAGGTAGGGAAAACCCCCCTCCCGAGACGCCGACGGACTCCATGGTCCGGGCGTCTCCCCGCGAGGAGGCTGGAGGCACGGATCGACAGCTGCGCGACGAGCAGGACGATGGGAACGGACGACGCCGATGGCCACGCAGTACGAGCAGTACGGACAGTTCGAGCAGCACGGGCAGGACAGGCCGCACAGGCAGCGCGACCGGTACCGGGAGGACGACCGCTACGGGCAGCACGAGCGGTACGGGCAGCACGCCCCTTACGGGCAGGACGAGCGACGCGGGGGCGGATACGGGCGCCGGAGCGAAGAGCGCCGGCATGTGGTGCCGGCCGGGCTGCGCGAGCCGCTCACGGCCCGCCACTGGCGTGAGCTCCTCTACGTGCTGCTCGGTCTGCCGATCGGCATCGCGCTGTTCACGTTCGCCGTCACGATGCTGTCGCTGGGGGCGGGTCTGCTGGTGACGTTCCTCGGCGTCCCGGTGCTGGCGGCGGGCCTGGCCGCGTGCCGGGGGCTCGGGGCCCTGGAGCGGGCCCGGGCGCGCGGGCTGCTCGGCCTGGAGGTGGGAGACCCCGAGCCGTTGCGGGCGCCCCGGAACGGCGCGATGAGCTGGATGGGCGCGGTCCTCAAGAGCGGCACGTCATGGCGGAACATGCTGTACGCGGTGCTGCAGTTCCCGTGGGCGGTGTTCTCCTTCGTCGTCACGGTGACGGTGTGGTCGCTCGGCTGGACGATGCTGACGTACCCGTTGTGGTTCTGGGTCTTCCCGGTGTACGGGGGCCAGGGCGGCCTTCAGCTGTTCGGCGACGAGCAGCACAGCGTCTACCTCGACAACCCCTTCGAGATCAGCGTGACGGCGCTGGTGGGACTGCTGATCACGCTGGCCTCGCCATGGATCGTGCGGGCGCTGACGACGGTGGACCGGCTGCTGGTGCACGGGCTGCTCGGGCCGTCGTCCCTGGGAGCGCGGGTCGTGGAACTGGAGTCCGACCGTGGCGTCGTGGTGGACACGGCGGCGGCCGACCTGCGGCGCATCGAGCGCGATCTGCACGACGGGGCGCAGGCCCGGCTGGTCGGCCTGGCGATGGATCTGGGGCTGGCGAAGGAGAAGCTGCGGGAGGACCCGCAGGCGGCGGCGCGCATGGTGGGTGAGGCGCACGGTGAGGTGAAGACGGCGTTGCAGGAGTTGCGGGACCTGGCCCGCGGGATCCACCCGGCCGTTCTGACCGACCGGGGTCTGGACGCGGCCCTGTCCTCGGTGGCCTCGCGCTGCACGGTGCCGGTGAAGGTGGACGTGGATCTGGTGGAGCGGCCGGCGCCGGCGATCGAGGGCATCGCGTACTTCACCGTCTCGGAGCTGCTGCAGAACGTCAGCAAGCACAGCGGGGCCCGCTCGGCGTCGGTGGACGTCTGGCGGACGGACGACCGGCTGATGCTCCAGGTCATGGACGACGGGGTGGGCGGCGCGGACGCCTCCGGCGGGTCGGGGCTGGCCGGCCTCGCCGGGCGGCTGGACGCGGTCGACGGGATCCTGGTCGTCGACTCCCCGGCGGGCGGGCCGACCCGGATCACCGCGGAACTCCCCTGGCGTGGCGGCCTGACCTGAACCGCCCCACCCACCCCCGCCTCCCCGGCCTCTCCCACGTCCGCCCACTCTGCCCCTGGGCTTCCCCTCTCTCGTCCACCCTGTCTCTCCCACCTCCGCCCGACCTCTTCCGCGCTCTCGTCCGCCGTACCGCTGCTCGGCACTGCCCCGCCTCCGTCCCGCCTCCGCCCCGGCACTGCCCCGCCTCCGCCCCGCCTCCGCCCCGGCACTGCCCCGCCTCCGTCCCGCCTCCGCCCCGGCGCTGTCCCGTCTCCGCCCCCTCCGGCCCACCTGCGCCGCGTCCCCGGTCCGGGCCTGCCCTCGATCACCCCGGCCACCTCGGCCGCCTCGGCCCGCTCGGCCTCCCTCCGGACTTCTCCTCGACCGGGGATGGCCGAAGATGGTGGATTGATGGCCGGATTCCCGCCTTTCCTGTCCACCGTCCCGACCGTTCTGACCGTTGGCCTGCCCGTTCTCAGGCGCAGACGAGCCGGAAGCTGGAATGCTTGACTGGTTCGACCAACGGGGTGGACGGCTGGGGGGCCGAGGATCGTGGAGGACAGGGTGCGGGTGGTCATCGCCGAGGATTCGGTGCTGTTGCGGGAGGGGCTGACCCGGTTGCTGACCGACCGGGGGCATGACGTGGTCGCGGGGGTCGGGGACGCCGACGCGCTGCTCAAGACCATCACCGAGCTCGACGACGAGGGAGCGCTGCCCGACGTCGTCGTCGCTGACGTACGGATGCCGCCCACGCATACGGACGAGGGGGTGCGGGCGGCCGTACAGCTGCGCAGGGCGCATCCCGGGCTCGGGGTGCTGGTGCTGTCGCAGTACGTGGAGGAGAGGTACGCCACCGAACTGCTGGCCGGTTCCAGCCGCGGGGTCGGGTATCTGCTCAAGGACCGGGTGGCCGAGGTGCGGGAGTTCGTGGACGCCGTGGTGCGGGTCGCCCAGGGCGGCACGGCCCTGGACCCGGAGGTCGTCGCGCAGCTTCTCGGACGCAGCCGGAAGCAGGACGTGCTGGCGGGGCTCACACCGCGGGAGCGGGAGGTCCTCGGGCTGATGGCCGAGGGGCGGACGAACTCGGCGATCGCCCGGCAGCTGGTCGTCAGCGACGGAGCGGTGGAGAAGCACGTCAGCAACATCTTCCTGAAACTCGGCCTGTCCCCGAGCGACGGGGATCACCGCCGGGTCCTCGCCGTCCTCACCTATCTCAACACGTAGTCGGGTGGCGCCCTCCTGCCCGTTCTCCTCCCCGTCCGACGGAGAACCTCGGCCCGGATCCGGAGCGTCTGACGCGGTGGCGCCGGGGGGCGGGAAATCATGACCAGCGGGGACGCCGGGCCGTCTCGGGACAGGGAACCGTCCTGCGAGAAGCCGAGGGAAGGCGACCCTTACCGACGTAGGGTTGATCCGTGGAAGGCCTTCGGGAAGGCCTTCCGGGACAGCCGTCTCGAGGGAGGTCCAGTTCAGTGACCAGTCAGGTCAGCCCAGCGGAACAGGCCGACGGAACCGACGGAGCGGACGCGGCCGTCGTGGGAGAGCAGCGCAAACCGGGTGGGACGAAGGACGTCCGTCGTCTCGACCGGGTGATCATCAGGTTCGCGGGTGACTCGGGCGACGGTATGCAGCTCACCGGCGACCGCTTCACTTCGGAGACGGCGTCGTTCGGCAACGACCTGTCGACCCTGCCCAACTTCCCCGCCGAGATCCGCGCGCCCGCCGGCACCCTGCCCGGCGTCTCCTCGTTCCAGCTCCACTTCGCCGACCACGACATCCTCACCCCGGGCGACGCGCCCAACGTGCTCGTCGCCATGAACCCCGCGGCGCTGAAGGCGAACATCGCCGATGTGCCGCGCGGCGCGGAGATCATCGTCAACACGGACGAGTTCACCAGACGCGCGATGCAGAAGGTGGGGTACGCGGCCTCGCCGCTGGAGGACGGGTCCCTCGACGGTTACCAGCTCCATCCGGTCCCGCTGACCACCCTGACCGTCGAGGCTCTCAAGGAATTCGACCTCACCCGCAAGGAGGCCGAGCGCAGCAAGAACATGTTCGCGCTCGGCCTTCTGTCGTGGATGTACAACCGGCCGACCGAGGGCACCGAGAGGTTCCTGAGATCGAAGTTCGCCAGGAAGCCCGACATCGCCGCCGCGAACATCGCCGCGTTCCGCGCCGGGTGGAACTTCGGCGAGACGACCGAGGACTTCGCCGTCAGCTACGAGGTGGCGCCGGCGGCCAAGGCGTTCCCGGTGGGCACGTACCGCAACATCTCCGGGAACCTCGCGCTGTCGTACGGGCTGGTCGCCGCGTCCCGCCAGGCCGATCTGCCGCTGTTCCTCGGCTCGTACCCGATCACACCGGCCTCGGACATCCTGCACGAGCTCAGCCGCCACAAGAACTTCGGCGTGCGCACCTTCCAGGCGGAGGACGAGATCGCCGGCATCGGTGCGGCGCTGGGGGCCGCGTTCGGCGGTTCGCTGGCCGTGACGACCACCTCGGGTCCGGGCGTGGCGCTGAAGTCGGAGACGATCGGGCTCGCGGTCTCCCTCGAACTGCCGCTGCTGGTGGTCGACATCCAGCGCGGCGGGCCGTCCACGGGGCTGCCCACCAAGACCGAGCAGGCGGATCTGCTGCAGGCGATGTTCGGCCGCAACGGGGAGGCGCCGGTGCCGATCGTCGCGCCGTGCACGCCGGCGGACTGTTTCGACGCGGCGCTGGAGGCGGCCCGGATCGCACTGGCCTACCGCACGCCGGTCATGCTGCTGTCCGACGGCTACCTGGCCAACGGCTCCGAGCCCTGGCGGATCCCGGAGCTGGAGGAGCTGCCCGACCTGCGGGTGCAGTTCGCGCAGGGCCCCAACCACACGCTGGAGGACGGCAGCGAGGTGTTCTGGCCGTACAAGCGTGATCCGCAGACCCTGGCGCGGCCGTGGGCGGTCCCGGGCACGCCCGGTCTGGAACACCGCATCGGCGGGATCGAGAAGGAGGACGGGACGGGGAACATCTCGTACGCGCCCGCCAATCACGACTTCATGGTCCGCACCCGGCAGGCCAAGATCGACGGCATCGAGGTCCCGGACCTGGAGGTGGACGACCCGCACGGCGCGAGGACCCTGGTCCTGGGCTGGGGTTCCACCTACGGGCCGATCACCGCGGCGGTGCGGCGGCTGCGGACGGCCGGGGAGGCGATCGCGCAGGCCCATCTGCGGCACCTGAACCCGTTCCCGCGCAACCTCGGCGCGGTGCTGAAGCGGTACGACAAGGTCGTCGTGCCGGAGATGAACCTCGGCCAGCTCGCCACCCTGATCCGGGCGAAGTACCTGGTCGACGCGCACTCCTACAACCAGGTCAACGGCATGCCGTTCAAGGCGGAGCAGCTCGCCGCGGCGCTCAAGGAGGCCATCGATGGCTGAGACCTCAGCCTCTGCGGAAGGCACGGGCACGATCGAGGCGCTCTCGCTCGTCCCCAAGGCCGAGGCCAGGCAGTCCATGAAGGACTTCAAGTCCGATCAGGAAGTGCGCTGGTGCCCCGGCTGCGGTGACTACGCGATCCTGGCGGCCGTCCAGGGCTTCATGCCGGAACTGGGGCTGGCCAGGGAGAACATCGTCTTCGTCTCCGGCATCGGCTGTTCCTCGCGTTTCCCGTACTACATGAACACGTACGGGATGCACTCCATCCACGGTCGCGCCCCGGCGATCGCGACGGGGCTGGCGTCCAGTCGCCGGGACCTGAGCGTGTGGGTGGTGACGGGGGACGGCGACGCGCTGTCCATCGGCGGCAACCATCTGATCCACGCCCTGCGGCGCAACGTCAATCTGAAGATCCTTCTGTTCAACAACCGCATCTACGGGCTCACCAAGGGCCAGTACTCGCCCACCTCCGAGGTCGGCAAGATCACCAAGTCGACGCCGATGGGTTCCCTGGACGCGCCGTTCAACCCCGTGTCGCTGGCGCTGGGGGCCGAGGCGTCGTTCGTGGCGCGAACCGTGGACTCGGACCGCAAGCACCTCACGGAGGTGCTGCGGCAGGCGGCCGCCCATCCGGGCACGGCGCTGGTGGAGATCTACCAGAACTGCAACATCTTCAACGACGGCGCGTTCGAGGCGCTGAAGGACCGGCAGTCGGCCGAGGACGCCGTGATCCGCCTGGAGCACGGCCGGCCGATCCGGTTCGGCGCGGACGGCGCGCGGGGGGTCGTGCGCGACCGGCAGACCGGCGACCTGAGGATCGTCGCGGTGACCCCGGAGAACGAGGCGGAGGTGCTGGTGCACGACGCGCACGCCGCGTCGCCCACCACGGCGTTCGCCCTGTCCCGTCTCGCTGATCCGGACACCCTGCATCACACGCCGATCGGTGTGCTGCGCTCGGTGGAGCGGCCGGTCTACGACACGCAGCTGGCGGACCAGCTGGACTCCGCGGTCGAACAGCACGGGAAGGGCGACCTGGCCGCGCTGCTCGCGGGCGGGGACACCTGGACCGTCGTCGGCTGAGGTGCGCAGTGGTTCACGAGGCCCGGGAGCGCAGTTCCCGGGCCTCGTCGTATGCCAGGCGGGCCTTCTCGACGTCCGGCATCCGGGTGTGCGTCCACCGGGCCAGCGCGCGCACCTGTTCGGCGGCCTCGCGGCCCAGCTCGGTGAGGGAGTAGTCGACGCGGGGCGGGATGACGGGCTTGGCGTCGCGGTGCACCAGGCCGTCGCGTTCGAGGTTCTGGAGGGTCTGGGTGAGCATCTTCTCGCTGACCGGCCGGCCGACCTGGCCGACCGCCCGGCGCAGTTCGCTGAACCGGTGCGAGCGGTCGAGCAGCTCGATCAGCACCAGGACGCCCCAGCGGCTGGTGAGATGCTCGAGGACGAGCCGGTAGGGGCACATGCCCTCGGCTTCCACGGAGCCCACCTTGCCGACCTGCTTGCTTACCGTCATGCCAGTACCTTACTTCAAAGTGGGTACTTTCGCTTAGTTAGTGCGTCTCCTAAGGTCGGTGACATACCCGCCGACCCCCACCAGGAGTTCTGAGCCATGAGCATCGTCGTCACCGGAGCCACCGGACACCTCGGCCGTCACGTCGTCGAGCAGCTGCTGGACAAGGTCCCCGCGGACCGGATCACGGCCGTCGTACGGGACGAGGCCAAGGCCGCGGACCTCGCGGCGCGCGGCGTGAAGCTCGCCGTCGCCGACTACAACGCCCCCGAGACCTTCGGCAGCGTCTTCGCCCCCGGCGACAGGGTCCTGCTGATCTCGGGCAACGAGTTCGACAAGGGCCGCCCCGCCCAGCACCAGGTCGTGATCGACGCCGCGAAGGCGGCCGGGGTCGCGCTCCTCGCCTACACCAGCGCACCGGGCTCGCTGAGCGCGGCGCTGGCGGACGACCACCGCGTCACCGAGCAGGCGCTGCTCGCCTCCGGCCTGCCGTACACGCTGCTGCGCAACGGCTGGTACCACGAGAACTACACCGAGAACCTCGCCCCGGTGCTGGAGCACGACGCCGTCGTCGCGGCCGCCGGACAGGGCCGCGTCTCCTCCGCCTCCCGCGCCGACTACGCGGCCGCCGCCGTCGCCGTGCTGACCGGCGAGGGTCACGAGAACAAGACGTACGAACTGGGCGGCGACGAGGCGTGGAGCTTCGCCGAGTACGCGGCGGAGCTGAGCCGGCAGACCGGCAAGGAGATCGCCTACAACGCCGTGTCCCCCGAGGTGCTCACCGGCATCCTGACCGGCGCCGGACTGCCCGGTCCGTTCGCCGCGATCCTGGCCGGCGTGGACGCGTCCATCGAGAAGGGTGAGCTGGTCGTCTCCGGCGGCGACCTCTCCCGGCTGGCCGGCCGCCCCACCACACCGCTGGCGGAAGCGATCACGGCCGCGCTCAAGGGCTGACGCTCCCCGACCGGCCGGACACCCCCGGGCGTCCCGAGCGTCCCGGGCGTCCCGGAGTCCCCCGGACGCCTCGGTCTGTCATGACCGTATGACGATACGGGCATGACAGACCGGGGCGCCCGGCGTTACCTTCGTCGTCGCATGCATGACGTGAGAAGGAGGAGCCCGTGGCCGGGACGTCGAGGAGCGAGGGCCGGACAGGCCTCCTGAACGGCTTCGCGGCTTACGGGATGTGGGGCCTGGTGCCGCTCTTCTGGCCGCTGCTCAAGCCGGCCGGGGCGACGGAGATACTCGCCCACCGCATGGTCTGGTCCCTCGCCTTCGTCGCGGCCGCACTGCTCTTCGTACGGCGCTGGGCGTGGGCCGGCGAGCTGCTGCGCCAGCCGCGCCGACTGGCGCTCGTGGTGGTCGCCGCGGCCGTCATCACCGTGAACTGGGGCGTCTACATCTGGGCCGTGAACAGCGGACACGTGGTCGAGGCGTCGCTCGGGTACTTCATCAACCCGCTGGTCACCATAGCGATGGGGGTGCTGCTCCTGAAGGAGCGGCTGCGGCCCGTTCAGTGGACGGCGGTCGGCGTCGGCTTCGCGGCGGTGCTGGTCCTGACCGTCGGCTTCGGCCGCCCGCCGTGGATCTCCCTCTGCCTGGCGTTCTCCTTCGCCACCTACGGCCTGGTGAAGAAGAAGGTCAACCTCGGCGGGGTCGAGTCGCTGGCCGCCGAGACCGCCGTCCAGTTCCTGCCCGCGCTCGGCTACCTGCTGTGGCTGTCCGCCCACGGCGACGCCACCTTCACGACCGAGGGTCCCGGACACGCGGCCCTGCTCGCCTCCACCGGCATCGTCACCGCGCTCCCCCTCGTCTGCTTCGGCGCGGCGGCGATCCGCGTGCCGCTGTCCACGCTGGGCCTGCTGCAGTACCTGGCGCCGGTCTTCCAGTTTCTGCTCGGCGTCCTGTACTTCGGCGAGGCCATGCCGCCCGAGCGGTGGGCCGGGTTCGCCCTGGTGTGGCTGGCGCTGGTGCTGCTCACCGGTGACGCGCTGCGCACCTCGCGCCGGGCGTCCCGGACCCTGGCCGCCGAGCTCGCCCGGATCCGCGCCGAGGAGGTGGCCTCCGCCACGTCCGGCGCACCCCGGGTCCCGGCGCCGACGCCCGAGGCCGCCGCTCCGGCGGT
Source organism: Streptomyces humidus (assembly GCF_014649655.1). Taxonomy (GTDB): domain Bacteria; phylum Actinomycetota; class Actinomycetes; order Streptomycetales; family Streptomycetaceae; genus Streptomyces; species Streptomyces humidus. The sequence goes on from NZ_BMTL01000016.1 coordinate 200,031, forward strand.
GTCCGCCGCCGCTCCCCCTCCGGAGGCCAAGGCCCCTCCCCTGGCCAAGCCCTGACCGTGGGCCCCACGGATCGATCACGACGGCGCGGACGGATCACGGCACGGACGGATCACGGCACGGACGGATCACAGCACAGGCAGCGCCCGGGGCGGATCACGACTCAGCAGCGCGGGCGGATCACGGAATCCGGGAGGCCCGCGCGGCCCGGGGCTGCTACTAGTAGCTCCATGACCGACTCGACCGCAGAATCCGCGTCCGGGGCCACGCCCGGGCCCGTACCCGCGCCCGTGCACTGGAAGCTCGTCGTCGACGCCGCCGACCCGCACGCACAGGCCGATTTCTGGGCGTCCGCGCTGCACTACGAGGCCGAGGACAACAGCGCGCTGATCGAGCGGCTGCTGGAACTCGGCGCACTGCCCGGCGCGGCGACGCTGGAGTTCCACGGCCGCCCGGCCTTCCGGGACCTGATCGCCGTACGCCACCCCGACGACCCCTACGACCCCGACAGCGGGACCGGTCAGGGCCGGCGGCTGCTGTTCCAGCGGGTGCCGGAGGCCAAGACGGTGAAGAACCGGCTGCACATCGATCTGCACCCCGGCACGGGACGGCGGGCCGACGAGGTCGCACGGCTGCGGGGGCTGGGCGCGAGCGTGCTGAAGGAGGTCGAGGAGCCCTCCGGAGCCTGGACGGTGATGGCGGACCCGGAGGGGAACGAGTTCTGCGTGCACTAGGGCGTGTTTCGAAAGTGGCGTCGTCCGCCCGGAGGGCGGGCCCGGCGGCGTCTGGTGCGTGCGATCGCAAGACGGAGGGTCGCCCCGATACTGGATGTATCGGGGTGATCCCGACAACGCGGCTGGGGGCGCCCCCTCCGGGGGAGTGCGTGCCAGACGCCGCCGGGCAGACGGGACTTTCGAAACACGCCCTAGATGTATTGATCACGAGCGTTGTTGACGCGGGTCGGACTTGATCGTGACGAAGGCCCCCGTGTGTGGTGGAGGTGTCGAATCTTCACCGCACGGAGGCC
>NZ_BMTL01000017.1 GCF_014649655.1 Streptomyces humidus
GCACGACCCACGACCGGGACGTGAACGCGGCGAAGAACCTGCTGGCCGCCGGACTGGCGGTATCGGCCTGTGGAGCTGGTGTAAGACCTCAACGGAGCACTCCGGGCGGGCGGTCGGCGATGAAACAGGAAGTCTCACGGCGCGAGCCGTAAGAATCTCCTTCCTTCAGGGAGGAGAGCGTCAAGACGTCGATCCTAGGAGCAGCAGCAGCAGCAGCCCAGCCCAGGACCAGGAGTATGGTCCGTGTTCCATCGGCCGCCGCGCCGTCAGCGGGCGGCCTCCCCGGCCGTGGCCCGGCCCGGCTGCGCGTCCGCCGCGTCCGTGCCCTGCTCCCGCAGGGCCCGCATCTGCGCAGCCGTCTTCAGCAGCATCTCGTCGTACTCGGCGACCGGGTCGGAGTCGAGGACGACCGCGCCGCCCGCGCCCAGCCGCAGCACGCCGTCGGCCATGACGGCGGTGCGGATGACGATGTTGAGGTCCGCGCCGCCGCTGCACCCGAGGTAGCCGAGCGCCCCCGAGTACACCCCGCGCGCCTCGGTCTCGAGACCGTCGATGATCTCCATCGTGCGCAGCTTGGGCGCGCCGGTCATCGACCCCCCGGGGAAGCAGGCGCGCACGCAGTCCACGGCCTCCACGCCCTCGCGCAGCCTGCCCTCGACGGTGGAGACGAGCTGGTGGACGGTGGTGTACGTCTCGGTGGCCATGAGCCTGGACACCCGCACGGAGCCGGTCCGGCAGACCCGCCCCAGGTCGTTGCGGAGCAGGTCGACGATCATCAGGTTCTCGGCGCGGGTCTTGGCGTCCGCCGCCAGCGCGTCCCGGAGCCGGGCGTCCTCCAGCGGTCCGGCGCCGCGTGGCGCGGTGCCCTTGACGGGCTTGGCCTCGGCGACGCCGTCCCGGGTGATCCGCAGGAAGCGCTCGGGAGAGGAGCCGGCCACGTCGAGGTCGCCGAAGCTCAGGAACGCGGCGTAGGGGGCGGGGTCCACGCGGCGCAGCGTCCGGTAGAACGCGAAGGCGTCGGCGGGGGCGGGTAAGCAGGCGGCGTCGGTCAGGCAGATCTCGTAGCTGACGCCCGCCGCCAGCTCGCGCCGGCAGGCCGCGACATCCGCGAGGTAGGTCGACCGGTCCCGCACCAGCCACGGCTCGACGGCCTCGAGGTCGGCCCCGGACGGCGGCTCAGGGGCCGGGGGCTGAGCCCGGACGGGGGCCACGGGGAGCGCGGCGAGACCGGCCAGCGTGGCGTCGAGCCAGTCGGCGGCCTCCCGGGTGGCCTGCGGGCTGTCCTCGGCCACGCAGACCGCGTAGGTGAAGCCCTGCTGGTGGTCCACCGCGATGAGCCGGTCGGCGAACAGCCAGCAGGCGTCCGGGGCGGCGGAGCGGTGCCGGTTGGGCGAGCCGCAGTCGGCCTTGGTCTCGTAACCGAAGTAGCCGACGTAGCCGCCGGTGAAGTCGAACGGCAGCCCCGTGGCGTCGACGCGGCGGCCCGCCAGCTGCCGCCTGAGGTAGTCGAAGACGCTCGCCCGGACCTTACGGGGCGGCCGTCCCGCCCGCTCGATCTCACAGGTGCCCGCCTCGACGTCGTAACGGACGAACTCGGCGAGCGGTCCGCTGTCGTCGCCGAGGAACGAGAAGCGGGAGAGCCCCTTCTCGACCCGGGAGCTGTCCAGCCAGAACGCCCGCGGCGAGCCGGCGTACATCCGCGCGAAGGCGGATTCCGCGTCGACGGCCCCCGCGATGCGGCGGGTGTGCAGCCGGTGGGCGGGACGGCGGGGCCGCGGGACGGTCACCGGGGTGCGCGGGAACGCGGTCGGCGCGGGGGGCACCGCGGTGTTCTTCGTGCGCGGCTTGCGGGCCCGCTCCGCCGTGAGGTTGCGGAAGTTCACGAGCATCCGGTGGCCGTACTCGGTCAGCACCGACTCCGGGTGGAACTGCACGCCCCACAGGGGCCGTTCGCGGTGCCGAAGCCCCATGAGGACGCCGTCCTCCGCCCACGCGGTGGCCTCCAGCGAGTCGGGCAGCGGCTCGCGCACGGCCAGCGAGTGGTAGCGGACCGCGGTGAAGTACTGCGGCAGCCCCTGGAACAGGTCCCGGCCGTCGTGCCGGACGGCCGACAGATGCCCGTGCCGCGGCTCCGGGGCGTCGGTCACCTCGGCGCCCTCCCCGTGCGCGATGCCCTGGTGCCCGAGGCAGACGCCGAGCACCGGCACCGACGCCTCGGCGAGCACCCGGGCGCCGATGCCGAAGTCGCGCGCCCTGGCGGGATGTCCGGGTCCCGGCGAGACCACCACGTTGTCGAAGCCCGCGAGATCCAGAACGGCGTCCGCAGGGGCGTCGTTGCGGACCACCACCGGTTCCTCGCCGTTGACCTGGGCGATCAGCTGGAACAGGTTGTACGTGTACGAGTCGTGGTTGTCGATGAGCAGGGTCTTCACCCGCCCACCTCCCTAGATCGTTCTCTGGCCTGAGTACGGAAAGGGCTTGCTCCGCGTTCAACCGCCGACGATCTCGCACCGCCTGTGCAGCGGCTTCCTCCCGGTCCGCAGGGTGATCTCCCGCTACGCGCCCGGGCCCGGGGACTCCTGCGCCGGACCGGGCGTCCCCGTCCGCTCCGGCTCCGGCGCCTCCCCGAACCGGGCCAGCGCCAACGCGCCCGCGACGGCGACCGCGAACCCCAGCACGGCCAGCCAGGCCAGCCCCTCCCGGGTGCGGTCCCCCAGCCACACCACGCCGACCAGCGCCGGTCCGATCGTCTCCCCGATCACTATCCCGGCGGTGGCCGTCGTCACCGACCCCCGCTGCAGCGCCGTCGTCAGCAGCAGGAACGCGGCCCCGCCGCCCAGCAGCAGCGCGTACAGGGCGGGGTCGGTGAGAAGGTCCACGGGGGAGACCGAGCCGATCAGCCGCACCGACACCTCCACCACCCCGAACCCGCACCCGGCACCGAGGCCCAGCGTCAGCGCCCGTCCCCGCTCGGGCAGCCGCCCGCCGGCCAGCCCCAGCAGCAGCACCGCCACCGCCGCGCCGAGCATCGCCCACGGCAGGGCCGCCGGCCCGCTCTCCCGGCCCTCCGCACCGGAGGCCAGTCCCAGCATCCCGAGCCCCGCGCACACCACTGCCACGGCCGCCCACTCGGTCCGGCTCAGCCGCGCGTCCAGCAGCCGGGCGGCGACCACCGCCGTCACCGCGAGACTCGACGCGAGGGCCGCGCCCACGGCGTAGATCGGCACCGAGCGCAGGGCGGCGATCTGGAACACGAACCCCAGTCCGTCCAGCCCCAGTCCCGCCAGATAACGCCAATGGCGCACGGCCCGCAGCAGCACCGCCGCGTCGCCCGCCGGGCCGCGGCCGTCGCCTTCCCCGGCGGCGGCCGCCCGCGCCGCCATCGCCTGCAACACCGTCGCCGTACCGAAGCAGACCGCCGCGCCGAGGGCGCACACCATTCCGAAGAGCACGAGAGGACTGTAGGCGAGCGGCCCGCACGGGCCGACCTCGCCCGTCTCCCCACCGGTTGTCTAGGCTGGCGGCCGGAAATCGCCGTAGGGGCGATGCGACAGGGGGAGACGACATGGCGGACATACGCCGACGGTTCCGTTCGGGCACGGTGGTCCTCGGAGGCGTGAGCCTGCTGGCCACGGCCCTCACCGCCTGCTCCTCCGAACCGGACAGACGCTGCGTCGACCGCGACAGTCACCACCGCGCCAAGGGCTACAAGGTCGTCGCCGACAAGAACTGCAAGTCCGGCTCGGCCACGTCGCACGCCGTCTGGTACTACGGCGGCAGCAAGAAGGGCTCCTTCGTCGACGGCGGCTCCTTCACCAAGTCCGGCAAGGGCTCTGGCGGTTCGAGCAGCGGCGGCTCCGGCGGCGGCGTCGACCGCGGCGGCTTCGGGGACGGCGGCCACAAGGGCGGCTCGGGCGGCTGAGCGACCGGGACGACCGGACGCGGACGACCGGACCGAGCTGCTGAAGAGGACACCGTCACCCATGCGACGCCACACCGTCGAACCCCGCCCCGACTGGCAGCGGACCGTCGAGGAACAGGGACTCGTCTACCCCCTCACCCGTCACCCCGACGGGGTTCTGCGCCCCTACTGGGACGAGAGCGCCTACTACGCGTTCACGCTCGACGAGATCGAGACGCTGGAGGGGACCGTCGAGGAGCTGCACGCCATGTGCCTGGCGGCCGCCGCCCACCTCGTCGACTCCGGCCGCCTCGCCGACCTCGGCATCACCGACCCGCGCGTCGCCGCGGCGGTGGCCGAGGCCTGGCGGCGGCGTGCCGAACTCCCTTCCGTCTACGGCAGGTTCGACCTCCACTACGACGGCGGCGGCCCGGCCAAGCTGCTGGAGTACAACGCCGACACCCCCACCTCGCTGGTGGAGGCCGCCTCCCCCCAGTGGTTCTGGATGGAGGAGCGCTTTCCCGGCGCCGACCAGTGGAACTCCCTCCACGAACGCCTCGTCGACGCCTGGCGCGCGCAGGCGGCCCTCCTGCCGCCCGGCGCCCCGCTGCACTTCGCGCACTCCTCGGCCGACGAACTCGGCGAGGACCTCATGACGATCGCCTACCTCAAGGAGACCGCGGAGCAGGCCGGCCTGGACACCGACTGGACGTCGATGGAGGAGATCGGCTGGGACCCCCTGTCCGGCCGCTTCGTCGACGGCTCACTCCGCTTCATCCGCAGCTGCTTCAAGCTCTACCCCTGGGAGTGGCTCACCACCGACCGCTTCGCCGGGCACGTCCTGGACACGCTCGACAACGGCGGCGGCACCGGTTCGACGATGTGGATCGAGCCGGCCTGGAAGATGCTCCTGAGCAACAAGGCGCTGCTGGCCGTCCTGTGGGAGCTGTATCCCGGCCACCCCAACCTGCTGCCCGCCTACCTGGACGGCCCCCGCGAGCTGGCCGCCACCACGGGCTACGTCGCCAAGCCCCTGCTGGGCCGCGAGGGCGCCGGCGTCACGGTCCACGAGAAGGGCGCCGGGCCCGTCGTACGGGACGACGAGCCCCGCTGCTACCAGGAGCTCGCCCCGCTGCCCGCCTTCGACGGCAACCACGTCGTCCTCGGCGCCTGGGTCGTGCGCGACGAGCCGGCCGGCCTCGGCATCCGCGAGTCCGCCGGCCTGATCACCGACGAGTACGCCCGCTTCGTCCCGCACGTGATCCTCTGACGGGCACCCGGTAGGCTGCTGGAAGGGCCGTGACTGGCGCGCTGGGATGGGACGGACCATCGGGGAGCGGCCCGTGAGCAGCGAGAGTGCCGTGCGCCTGGGCCAGACCGAGACCGTGACCGCACGCACGCCACCCGGAGGCCGCCACATGTCCGACCAGCAGCCCCTCTCCACCGAGTCCACCGCCTTCCGCGCCGCCCTCGACGTGATCCGCGCCGTCGAGCCGCGCGTCGCCGACGCGATCGGCCAGGAGATCCACGACCAGCGCGAGATGCTCAAGCTGATCGCCTCCGAGAACTACGCCTCCCCGGCCACCCTCCTCGCGATGGGCAACTGGTTCAGCGACAAGTACGCCGAGGGCACCGTCGGCCGCCGCTTCTACGCCGGCTGCCGCAACGTCGACACCGTCGAGTCGCTGGCCGCCGAGCACGCCCGCGAGCTCTTCGGCGCCCGCCACGCCTACGTCCAGCCGCACTCCGGCATCGACGCCAACCTGGTCGCCTTCTGGGCCGTCCTCGCCGACCGGGTCGAGGTCCCCTTCCTGGAGAAGACCGGCGCCCGCCAGGTCAACGACCTCTCCGAGGCCGACTGGGCCACCCTGCGCCAGGCCTTCGGCAACCAGCGCATGCTCGGCATGTCCCTGGACGCCGGCGGCCACCTCACCCACGGCTTCCGCCCCAACATCTCCGGCAAGATGTTCGACCAGCGCTCCTACGGCACGGACCCGGCGACCGGCCTGATCGACTACGACGCGCTGCGCACGTCGGCCCGCGAGTTCAAGCCGATGATCATCGTCGCGGGCTACTCGGCCTACCCCCGCCTGGTGAACTTCCGGATCATGCGCGAGATCGCCGACGAGGTCGGCGCGACCCTGATGGTCGACATGGCGCACTTCGCGGGCCTGGTCGCCGGCAAGGTCCTCACCGGCGACTTCGACCCGGTCCCGCACGCCCAGATCGTCACCACCACGACCCACAAGTCGCTGCGCGGCCCGCGCGGCGGCATGGTCCTGTGCGACGACTCCCTCAAGGACCAGGTCGACCGCGGCTGCCCCATGGTCCTCGGCGGTCCGCTCCCGCACGTCATGGCCGCCAAGGCCGTGGCCCTCGCCGAGGCCCGGCAGCCGTCCTTCCGGGACTACGCGCAGCGCATCGTGGACAACTCCCGCGCGCTGGCCGAGGGCCTGACGCGCCGGGGCGCGACCCTCGTCACCGGCGGCACGGACAACCACCTCAACCTGATCGACGTCGCCTCCTCCTACGGCCTCACCGGCCGCCAGGCCGAGGTCGCGCTGCTCGACTCGGGCATCGTCACCAACCGCAACGCCATCCCCGCCGACCCCAACGGCGCCTGGTACACCTCCGGCATCCGCATCGGCACCCCGGCCCTGACCACGCGAGGCCTCGGGACGGCGGAGATGGACGAGGTGGCGGGCCTGATCGACCGCGTCCTGACCACCGCCGAGCCGGGCGTCACGAAGTCGGGCGCCCCGTCCAAGGCCTCCCACGTCCTCGACGCGAAGGTCGCCGACGAGATCTCCCGCCGGGCCACCGACCTCGTCGCCGGCTTCCCGCTGTACCCCGAGATCGACCTCGGCTGACATGCCGTCCCGGGCGGTCCCACCCGCCGCCCGGGACGCGTTCACGGCCGCTCCCCGCGCTCTGCGACAATGTGGGCATGGCCTCTGACCGCCCGCCCGTCGCCGACCACCGCCCTCAGGGGAGTGGCTCCGCCACGGCGCGCCCTTTGCGCGTGCTCTCCGGAATCCAGCCCACCGCAGGCTCGTTCCACCTCGGCAACTACCTCGGCGCCGTCCGCCAGTGGGTGGCCCTGCAGGAGTCCCACGACGCGTTCTACATGGTCGTCGACCTGCACGCGATCACGGTCCCGCAGGATCCGAAGGAGCTCAGCGCGAACACGCGGCTGGCCGCCGCCCAGCTCCTCGCGGCCGGGCTCGACCCCGACCGCTGCACGCTCTTCGTCCAGAGCCATGTTCCCGAGCACGCGCAGCTCGCCTGGGTGATGAACTGCCTCACCGGCTTCGGCGAGGCCGGCCGCATGACGCAGTTCAAGGACAAGTCCGCCCGCCACGGCGCCGAGCGCGCGAGCGTCGGCCTGTTCACCTACCCGATCCTCCAGGTCGCCGACATCCTGCTGTACCAGGCCGACGAGGTGCCGGTCGGCGAGGACCAGCGCCAGCACATCGAGCTCACCCGCGACCTCGCCGAGCGCTTCAACGGCCGCTACGGCCCCACCTTCACCGTCCCGAAGCCGTACATCCCGAAGGAGACGGGCAAGATCTACGACCTTCAGGACCCGTCGATCAAGATGAGCAAGTCGGCGTCCACGCCGAAGGGCCTCATCAACCTGCTCGACGAGCCGAAGGTCACGGCGAAGAAGGTCAGGAGCGCGGTCACGGACACCGACACGGTGATCCGGTTCGACCCCGAGAACAAGCCGGGCGTGTCGAACCTGCTCGGCATCTACTCGACCCTCACCGGCACGAGCGTGGCCGAGCTGGAGCGGCAGTACGAGGGCAAGCTGTACGGCGCGCTGAAGACGGACCTCGCCGAGGTCGTCGTCGACTTCGTGACGCCGTTCCGGGACCGCACGCAGCAGTACCTGGACGACCCCGAGACGCTCGACTCGATCCTCGCCAAGGGCGCGGAGAAGGCGCGCGCGGTCGCCGCCGAGACGCTCTCGCGGACGTACGAGAGGGTGGGCTTCCTGCCCGCGAAGCACTGAAGGCGCGCGGAGGCGCCGGGGGCGCGCCGCACACGTGTTCCGCCGTACGGAGCGCTGCACGTCACTTCCCCTGCGCCTGCCCAGAGCACAGCCGTGGCCGTACAGTCGATAGCCGCACGACCGAGTGCGAACCGGGCGCCAACCCCGCCCTCACGACATGACGACAGGAGAAGACGTGGGGACCGTAACGATCGGCGTCTCGATCGCGGTCCCGGAGCCTCACGGCAGCCTGCTCCAGGAGCGGCGCACAGGCTTCGGCGACGCCGCGGCTCACGGCATCCCCACCCACGTCACGCTGCTGCCGCCGACCGAGATCGAGGCGGGCGCGCTGTCGGCCGTCGAGGCGCACCTCACCGCGGTCGCCGCGGCCGGCCGGCCCTTCCCGATGCGGCTGTCCGGCACCGGCACCTTCCGGCCGCTGTCACCGGTGGTGTACCTGAGGGTCGTCGAGGGCGCCGAGACCTGCGCCTGGCTCCAGCAGCGCATCCGGGACGCCTCCGGGCCCCTGGTGCGCGAGCTGCAGTTCCCCTACCACCCGCACGTCACCGTCGCGCACGGCATCGACGAGGCGGCGATGGACCGGGCGTTCGAGGAGCTCTCCGGTTACGAGGCCGCGTGGCCCTGCACCGGTTTCGCCCTCGCCGAGCAGGGGGCCGACGGCGTCTGGCGCAAGCTGCGCGAGTACCCGTTCGGCGGCACGGTGGTCCCCCCGCAGGCCGCCCACCTGGACCGCGACTCACGGCCGACCCGCTGGACCCGCGCGGGCGCCGACCGCGTCGGCCCGACGCCCTAGGCGTATCGATCACGAGCGTCGCCGACAGTCGCGGTTCCTGCCGGGCGCCACGTGGCTGAGGGTCGAGAGCGCCGAGGGTCGAGAGCGCCGAGGGTCGAGAGCCGGGCCGGCGGTCCGGAGGAAAGGCCTCAGACCGGCAGCCGTCGGAACAGCCACCGCGGTGTGTGCCGCAGCACGGACATCGCGACGCGCAGCAGACCCGGCGCCCACACCGTCTCCGAGCGGCGGCGCAGCCCCAGTTCGACGGCCGTGGCGACCGCCTCCGGCGTCGTCGCCAGCGGCGGCCGGGGCAGCCCGGCGGTCATCCTCGTCCGGACGAACCCGGGGCGCACCACCATGACGTGCACGCCCGTGCCGTGCAGCGCGTCGCCCAGGCCCTGGGCGAAGGCGTCGAGGCCGGCCTTGCTGGAGCCGTAGATGAAGTTCGAGCGGCGGGCCCGCTCGCCGGCGACGGAGGACAGGACGACCAGGGAGCCGTGGCCCTGCGTCTGCAGGGCCCGCGCCGAGATCAGGCCCGCCGACACCGCCCCCGTGTAGTTGGTCTGCGCGACGCGCACCGCGGCAGCCGGTTCGCGTTCGTCGTTCGCCTGGTCGCCGAGGACTCCGAAGGCGAGCAGGACCAGGTCGACGTCGCCCTCGGCGAACACCTTGCCGAGGACCGCCTCGTGGGCGTCGGGGTCCAGCGCGTCGAACGGGACGGTGTGCGCGTCCGCCCCCAGCAGGCGCAGTTCCGCGGCCGCCGACTCCAGGGCGGGGGAGGGGCGGCCCGCCAGCCACACGGTGCGGGTGCGGCGGGCGACCAGCCGGCGCGCGGTGGCCAGGGCGATGTCGGACGTGCCGCCGAGGACGAGAAGGGACTGGGGGAGGCCGAAGGCGTCCTTCATGCTGGCTCCTGGAAGTTGAGTCGACGGGCGAGGTCCGAGACGAACACCCCGCGCGGGTCCAGCTCCGCGCGCAGCGCGCGGAAGTCGTCCAGCCGCGGGTACATCGCGGCGAGCAGGTCCGGCCGCAGCCGGGAGTCCTTGGCGAGGTAGACGCGGCCTCCGGCGGCGGCCACCTCCTCGTCCAGCCCGTCGAGGAAGACCCCGAGGCCGGGCAGCCCGGCCGGGATGTCCAGGGCGAGGGTCCAGCCCGGGCGGGGGAAGGAGAGCCAGCCCGGGTCTGCCTCCCCGAACCGCTTGAGGACGGCCAGGAAGGACGGGCAGCGGCGGGCCGAGACGCGCCGCACGATCCGGCGCAGGGCGTCCACCCGGCCGTGTCCGACGACGAACTGGTACTGCACGAACCCGCCGCGGCCGTAGACGCGGTTCCAGTGGGGGACGCCGTCCAGCGGGTGGAAGTAGGCGGAGAGCCTCTGGAGTTCGCCGGTCCGTGCGCGGGGAGCCCTGCGGAACCAGAGTTCGTTGAACAGCCCGACGCTCGTGCGGGTGAGGAGCCCGTCCGGCAGGAGGGCGGGCGGGGCCGGGAGCCGGGACGGGCGGAACGACAGCGGGGCCCTGCGCGCGCGGGGCGGCAGGGCGTCCAGGGGCGCGTGGTCGGCGCGGGTAAGCACCGCGCGTCCGGTGGCCGCTCCGCGCGCGAGGAGGTCGATCCAGGCGACCGAGTACCGGTAGCGGTGGTCGCCGGCCGTCAGCCGGGCCATCAGGTCGTCGAGGTCGGCGGCGCGCTCGGTGTCGACCGCCATCAGGGAGGTCTCGACGGGCTGCAGCCGGACCGTCGCCGTGAGGACGATCCCGGTCAGGCCCATGCCGCCGGCGGTCGCGTCGAACAGGGGATCGCCCTGGCGCACCGTGCGGACCGTGCCGTCGGCGGTGAGCAGTTCGAAGGACGTCACATGGCGGGCGAAGGAGCCCGAGACATGGTGGTTCTTGCCGTGGATGTCGGCGGCGATCGCCCCGCCCACGGTCACGTAACGGGTGCCTGGGGTCACCGGCACGAACCAGCCGAGCGGAAGCAGGACCTCCATGAGCCGGTGCAGGGAGACGCCCGCGTCGCACAGGACGACGCCCGCGCCGGCGTCGACGACATGGATCCGGTCCAGTCCGGTGACGTCGATGACCGTGCCGCCCGCGTTCTGCGCCGCGTCCCCGTAGGCCCGTCCCAGACCCCGGGCGATGCCGCCCCGTGCTCCGCAGTCCCGGACGGCCGCCACGGCCTCCGGATAGGTCCGGGGGCGGATCACCCGCGCGGCGGTGGGAGCCGTACGGCCCCATCCCGTGACGGAAACTGTCTCGGAAGCGGTCTCGGCAGACATGTCCGCGACCGTATCGCCCATATGTGAACGAACAGTTGCTAAACGTGACTCCTATCCCCGAAATGGGTGATTAATGGGATGTCGCCCCATATTGCCGGAGTTCCGTCAGGGGCGACGTGAACAGTGGGTCCACATGGACGAGCTGCACGGACAGGACGAGCTGGGCGGACCGGGCGGACCGGGCGGACTCGGTGAACGGCAGGGACCGGACGGCCCGGGTGGTCCGAGGGACCTGGGCGACCTCGACCGCCGGATCCTCTCGGCGCTGCGCGCCCGGGGCGCGGACCCGCGCGTCGCCCGCGCCGCGCGCGCCCTGTCCCTGGCGGGCGAGCACGGCGCGCTGTGGATCGCGGCGGGCGCCGTGGGAGCCGCCGTGGACGGCCCACGCCGCACCGCCTGGCTGCGCGCCACCGCGCTCACCGCCGGCGCGCACATCGCCGGCACGGTCCTGAAGCGCATCGTCCGCCGCCCGCGCCCCACCCACGTCGAACCCCTGGTGCGCACCGCCGGCCGGCACTCCTTCCCCAGCTCGCACGCCGCCTCCGCGGCCGCCGCCGCCGTCGCCTTCGGCTCCCTCGGCGCGTACGCCGTCCCCCCGCTGGCCGCCGCGATGTGCCTCTCCCGGCTCGTCGTGGGCGTCCACTACCCCTCCGACGTGGCGGCCGGCGCGGCCCTGGGCGTCCTCACCGCGCGCCTCGGCGCGCGCCGTCCGAAGGGAGGGCGGCGTGGCTGAGACACTGCTGCACCGGCAGCGCACCCACCGCCCGCAGCCGCCCCGGCCGCCCGCCCGCCCCGGCAGCCTCCTCGGCGGACTCGTGCGCACCGCCCGCCCGCGGCAGTGGATCAAGAACGTGCTGGTCGTCGCCGCCCCCGCTGCCGCGGGCCGGCTCTTCGCACCGCACGCCCCCGTCCGACTCGCCCTGGTCTTCGCCCTGTTCACCGCCTGCTCCGCCGCCGTCTACCTGGTCAACGACGCCCGTGACGCCGAGGCCGACCGCGCCCACCCCGCCAAACGGCACCGCCCGGTCGCCGCCGGACAGGTGCCGGCGTCCCTCGCCTACGCCGTCGGCGGCGCCCTCGCGGCCCTCGCGCCGCTCGCCGCGGCCCGGCTGACCACCCCCGCCGTCGCCGTGCTCCTGGCCGCCTACCTGGCGATGCAACTGGCGTACTGCCTGACCCTGAAGCACGTCCTGGTCCTCGACCTCGTCGTCGTCACGACCGGCTTCCTGATGCGGGCCACGGCCGGCGGGCTCGCCCTCGGCATCCCCCTGTCCCGCTGGTTCCTGATCACCACCGGGTTCGGCGCGCTGTTCATGGTCGCGGCCAAGCGCTACTCCGAGGCCGTCCAGATGGCAGGCCGCGCGGGCGCCACGCGCGCCCTGCTCACCGAGTACACCACCGGTTACCTGCGCTTCGTCTGGCAGCTGGCCGCCGGGGTCGCCGTCCTCGGCTACTGCCTGTGGGCCCTGGAGGACGGCGACGCCGCGCAGACCGGCGTGCTGCCCTGGCGGCAGCTGTCCGTCGTCGCCTTCGTCCTGGCGGTCCTGCGCTACGCGGTCTTCGCCGACCGGGGCGCCGCCGGAGAGCCCGAGGAGGTCGTCCTCCACGACCGTGCCCTCGCCCTCATCGCCCTGGCCTGGCTCGCCCTGTACGGGCTCGCGGTGTCCGGCTGTTGACCCGCGCCCCGGCCTGCCCGGGGAGCCGGCCCTCGTGCCGTCGGACAGGACCGCGAAGCGGCCGTCCGCGTCAGCGTACGGAGGCCAGCCGGACGACGGTGATGTCGGAGGGGGCGCCCACGCGGGTGGGCGGCCCCCAGGCGCCCGCGCCCCGGGACACGTACAGCTGGGTGTCGCCGTAGCGTTCCAGGCCCGCGACCGTCGGGTTCGCGGCCTCCGCGAGGAAGTTGCCGGGCCACAGCTGGCCGCCGTGGGTGTGCCCGGAGAGCTGCAGGTCGACGCCGTGGCGTACGGCGTCGTGGATCTGGACGGGCTGGTGGGCGAGGAGCACGCACGCGCGCGCGGTGTCGCGGTCGCCCAGGGCCTTGGCGAAGTCGGGGCCCTGGCCCTCGCTCTCGCCCGCGATGTCGTTGACGCCGGCCAGGTCGAACCAGGGCAGCTCGGTGCGGGCGTTCTCCAGCGGGTCCAGGCCGAGCCGCCGCACCTCCTCGACCCACTGCCCGGCGCCGGAGAAGTACTCGTGGTTGCCGGTCACGAAGTAGCTGCCGTGACGGGCCTTCAGCCGTGCCAGCGGGGCGGCGGCCGGGCCCAGGTCCTTGACGCTGCCGTCGACGAGGTCGCCGACGACCGCGATCAGGTCGGGCTGGGTCCCGTTGATCGTGTCGACGACCTTCTGCGCGAAGCCCCGCCCGAGGACCGGGCTCAGGTGGATGTCGCTGACGACGGCGATGCGGTAACCGTGGGCGGCGCGCGGGAGTTTGGCGAGGGGCACGGTCACCCGCCTGACCCGGGGGCCGCGCAGCACGCCGTAGGTGCCGTACCCGACCGTGCCCACGGCGGCCGCGGCCGCCGCTCCGGCCACCACGCGGGAGACGAACAGCCGCCGGGAGGGCTCCGACGTCGTCCCGGAGAGGGACGTCGGAGTCGGCCCGTCAGCCGTCTCCCCGGCCCGCGTCTCCCCGGCCCGGACCTGCTCGGCCCTCGCCTGCCCGGGCTTCTGCAGTCCGGGCTCGGGCCGTTCGGCGACGGGCTGTTCGGAAACGGGCTGTTCGGGGGTGGGCTGCCCGGACACGGGCGCTCCCACCGGGAGGGGTGCGGGACGTGCGGGGTCGTCGGGCGCCTCGGCGGTGGCGGCGGCACGGGCACGCCGCTCCAGGAGACGGCGCAGCAGCGGCCGTACGGCCTCGCCCGCGAGCACGGCCAGCAGCAGGTAGACCGAGACCGCCAGCCACAGGAAGCCCGGCCAGGCCAGGATCCGCTGCAGCCAGAACGGCGCGCCGGCGCGTTCGGCGACCAGAGCGCCGATCGCCAGCGCCCAGCCGCCCGCGAGGAGGACCGCGCCGCCGCGGCGCACCCGGCCGGGCCCGCGGGTCGTGTCGCGGAACAGCCGCAGCCACAGGTACTGGTTGGCGGCGGCCACGAGAGTGAGCGCGAACAGGGCGAAGACGATCACCACGGCTATGACGTCCGGCCGAGTGCGCGCAGACCACGCAACCCGATGGCTCCCACGACCGTCCCCAGAAGGAAGGAGACGACGGCGAGCGTGAGGTGCACCCAGAAGTACGCCGTGGGGTGACCGTCGTCGAAGGCGAGCCCGCTGCCGTCCTTGACCAGGTTCTTGACGAAAGTGATCCAGATGATCCAGCTCCACACCCCGAAGGCGAGCAGGAACCAGGAAAGGCGGCGGCTGAGCGTCATGCGTTCAGTATCGCCGCCCCGTGTCCTGTTCCGTGACCGGGGTGGGGAGGGCGGCGGGACTTCCCGTCGTGCGCCGGGTAATTTCTCCGTCGTGCCCGCACCCATGAATCAGACCGTCAGGCGTGCCCTGCTGGTCACTTCCGCGACCCTCGCGTCCCTCGCGCTGACCGCGCCCGTCTCGCTCGCCGCGCCGAGTCCGTCGCCGTCGCCGGCGTCGTCCGGTTCGCCGTCCGCACGGGCGTCCGCATCGCCGGCGGGCTCGAGCCCGGCCAAGTCGACGGCCGGTCCGTCGGTCGCTCCCCCGGCCGGCATGTCGACCGTGGGCGGCACGAGGCTCGGACAGGCCGGGACGCAGGTGGCGCTCGCGGGCGGTGCGCCGGTGCTGCCCAAGGACCTCACCGCGCGGTCGTGGATCGTCGCGGACGCCGAGTCGGGCGACGTGCTGGCCGCGCACAACGCGCACTGGCGGCTGCCCCCGGCGAGCACCATGAAGATGCTCTTCGCCGACACCGTGCTGCCGAGGTTCCCCAGGAGCACCCTGCACAAGGTGGATCCGAAGGACCTGGCCGGCATGGGGGCCGGTTCCAGCCTCGTCGGGATAAAGGAGGGGGAGGTGTACACGGTCCACGACCTGTGGCTCGGTGTCTTCCTGCGCTCCGGCAACGACGCCGTGCACGTGCTGTCGGCGATGAACGGCGGGGTGGCGGCCACCGTCGAGGAGATGAACGAGCACGCAGGGGAGCTCCAGGCACTCGACACGCACGTCGTCTCCCCCGACGGCTACGACGCCCCGGGCCAGGTGTCCTCGGCGTACGACCTGACGCTGTTCGCCCGTTCGGGCCTGCAGAAGGCGGACTTCCGGGAGTACTGCTCGACCGTCTCGGCCAAGTTCCCCGGCGCGACGACGAAGAACAAGAAGGGGAAGATCAGCCGCGGGACGTTCGAGATCCAGAACACCAACCGGTTGCTGAGCGGCGACTACGACATCACCCAGTACCCGGGCATCGCGGGCGTGAAGAACGGCAACACCACCAACGCGGGCGCCACCTTCACCGGTGTCGCCGAGCGCAACGGCAAGGTGCTGCTGGTGACGGTCATGAACCCGTCGAAGACGGACCACAACGAGGTCTACAAGGAGGCCGCCAAGCTGCTCGACTGGGGCTTCCAGGCGACCGGCAAGGTGACGCCGGTGGGCGAGCTGGTCCGGCCGCAGGGTGCGCGGAGCAGCGCGCAGCCCGGCGCGAACCAGTCGTCCTCCGCGGAGGACGGGCAGGCCGGCGGCGCGGGGAGCGCCTCGCACAAGCCGGTGGCCGGCGCGGTGACCGGCGGCGGCTCCGGCGGGCTGTGGACCGCGCTGGCGGTCACCGGCAGCCTGCTGGCGCTGCTCGCGGGCGGCGCGTTCCTGGTCAACCGCCGTTGGCCGCTGCCGGACCTGGTACGACGTCGCCGCTGACGTCGACGTCCCGGCGGTTCTCGGGCGCGCTGCCCGTCGCCGTCCAGGCGGCGCAGTACAGGACCAGTTTCGAGGTGAAGTTGATCCACAGCAGCAGGGCGATGGGCACGCCGAACGCGCCGTACATGCTCTTCGCGGCCACGCCCTGCATATAGCCGCTCAGCAGCAGCTTCAGCAGCTCGAAGCCGACGGCGCCGATGAGCGCGGCGACGAGGAGCCGGCGCCGGGCCGGTTCGACGCCGGGCAGCAGCGTCAGGACGTACAGCAGCAGGAGGAAGTCGGCGAGGACGGCGACGGAGAACGCGGCGAGGCGCAGCAGGACGCCGCCCCAGCCGGCCTCGTCGACGCCGAGTTCGCCGGTGATCCAGCCGACCAGCGCCGACGCGACGGTGGAGATGGCGATGGTCAGCAGCACCGCGCCGCCGAGGCCGACGAGGACGCCCGCGTCCTTGGCCTTGGCGAGGACCGGGTTCTCGTCCTTGTCGGGGCACTCCCACACCGCGCGCAGACAGTCCCGCACCTGGCCGACCCAGCCGATGCCGGTTAGCAGCAGGAGCGCACCGGCGATGGAGCCGACGGTGCCGGCGTTCTGGACGAGGCTGTGCACGTCGAGCTGGTCGGAGATGCCGGGGACCTGGTCGGCGATCTTGTTCTGGAGCCGCCGCTGCTGGGACTCGCTCAGTGTGGCGGCGGCGATGGCCGCGGCCACGGTGAGCAGCGGGAAGAGGGCGACGAAGCTGACGAAGGTCATGGCGGCCGCCAGCCGCGTCCACTTCACCCGGTCCAGGCGTTCGTACGACCGCCACGCGTGGGTGGCCATGAGGCGCACGACCCACGGCCCGACGCCGGGAAGCTTTTTCAGCCAGTCCATGATCCCACTCTGCCCCGCTCCGCCCGGCTGACGCCGAAGTCCCGGGTACGGGTACCCCGAAAACGCGGGACACCCGCCCGGCGGGCGGCGGGGGCGGCAACGGCGCGTTCCGTCCCGGCCCGGCGGGGCCCGCCTCCCGGCCGGGCGTCGCTCAGGCGCAGGACTCGGCGTGGGCTTCTGCGTGGGCGGGCAGGGTGACCGTCACCTCGAGGCCCTCGCCGGGCGCGGTGCACACCGTCACATCGCCGCCGTGGGCCTCCACCACCCCCTGCACGATCGCCAGCCCGAGCCCGCTGCCGGCGCCGCCGCCGGCCCGGAAGAAGCGGTCGAAGACCCGGGCGGCGTCCTGCGGTCCCAGCCCCGGCCCCTTGTCCTCGACCGACAGCCGTACGACCCCGTCCACGCGCCGCACGCCGACCCGCACCGGCACGTCGTCGGCCGTGTGGGTGCGGACGTTGGCCATCAGGTTCCCCAGCACCTGCCGCAGCCCCGACTCGTCGGCCCACACCAGCACCGCCCCGTCCGCCTCCACCGCGACCGGCCGCCCCGGCTGCTGTGCCCGCAGGTCCTGCGCCGCGTCCCGCGCCAGCCGGCACACGTCGACGTTGCGCAGCCGGAGCTCGGGCTGCTGGTCCAGCCGGGCCAGGGTGAGCAGTTCGTCGACGAGCCGGCCCATCCGGTCCACCTCGCCGTTCATCCGGTCCCAGGCCCGCCTGCTGCCCCAGTTCTGGATCCCCTCGACCGGGGGGACCCCCATCTCCGGCTCGCGCAGCATCCCCTGGTCGTACAACTGAAGGTAACCCCGGATCGCGGACAGCGGGGTGCGCAGCTCGTGCGAGGCGTCGGCGACGAAGCGGCGCAGCTGGGCCGCGCTGCGCTCGCGCGTGAGGTATGCCGTCTCGACCTGGTGGAGCATGGAGTTCAGGGCCAGCCGCAGCTGCTCGACCTCCTGGGTGGGATGGCAGCTGGAGGGCACCCGGCGGGTGAGATCCCCCTCGGCGATCGCCGTCGACGTCTCCACCATGTCCTCCAGCGGCCGCATCCGCCGCCGCACGCTGAACAGCGTCAGACAGGCGAGCAGGGCCAGCAGCAGGGTGCCCACGGCGAGGTCGAGCCGCAGGGCCTTCGCGATGCCCCGGTGGAGTGCGTCCGTCGAGGTCGCCAGCAGGATGTACGTGCCGTCGGGCAGCCGGGTCGCCGTCACCCGGTACGCCGCCCCGCGCACGGTCACGTCGTGCGGGTCGGAGTCACGGGTGAGCGCGCCGGGGTCCGTGACGGCCTGTGCGAGCCCCAGCTGGGCCTCGGTCGGCTTGACGCCGAAGAGGGGTACCGCCTCGCCCCGGCGGTCCACGGCGGTGAACACCGTGTCCGGGGTGGGCCGGTCGGCGGAGTCCTCGGGCGCCAGCCGGTCGCGGACGAAGGACAGCACGCTGAGCGAGTCGATCTGGCGCAGGGTGAGCTGCGTACTCCCCAGCGAGGTGCGCGTCTTGGTCAGCTCGGAGTCGATCTGGCTCAGCAGGTAGTGCCGCATCGCCATGAGGCTGACGGCGGTGGCGGCGGCGATGCCGAGCGCCAGCAGCGCCACGTTGGCCGCCGTCAGCTTGGCCCGCAGCGAGTGGATGCCGTGCCGGTGCGCCCGCCTCATGCCAGCCCGTATCCCACGCCCCGCCGGGTGGTGATCACCGGCGGCCCCAGGACGTCCAGCTTGCGGCGCAGATAGCTGATGTAGGTCTCGACGACCGTCGACTCCGGCGGGGTGTGCTCGTACTGCCAGACGTGGCGCAGGAGTTGCTCCTTGGGCACGACCCGGCCGCCGTTGCGCACCAGGAAGCGCAGCAGCGCGTACTCGGTGGGCGTGAGCTCGACCGAGCGGCCCGCGCGGTGCACGCTGTACGTCGTCTCGTCCAGCTCCAGATCGCCGTACCGCAGCGGCGGCCGCTGGGGGAGGACGTCGGCGGGCCGGGTGCGGCGCAGGACGGCGGTGATCCTCGCGACCACCACGTCGATGTCGAACGGCTTGGTGATGTAGTCGTCGCCGAAGCCGAGCGCCCCGACGATCTCGGCGGGCGCGTCCCGCGCGGTGAGGAACACCAGCGCCAGGTCGGGCCTGCGCACGCGCAGTTCACGCCCCAGTGCGCGCCCGTCGCCGTCGGGCAGCATCACGTCGAGCAGCGCCACGTCGGGCCTGGTGCGCTCGGCGAGCGTGAGGGCCTCGCGGACGCCGCCCGCGATCATCACCTCGAAGCGGTGGTAGCGCAGGGCGATGGCGAGGACGTCCGCGATACTCGGTTCGTCCTCCACGACCAGCACGGTGCCGGAGGCCTTCGTCATGCCCCCAGTATCGGCGGGGTCCGCGGGCTTCGGGGCCGGTTCGTGCTTTGGAGTTCCTTGAGAGTCACGGCCGTCGCCGTGCCGGTCCGCCCTGCGCGGCCGATCCTGGTACCCGGGACCTGGGGGACCTTCGATCTGTGTGAGGAGTTGCGAACGTGGCGGCATTGGCACGCTGGTGCTATCGGCATCGGCTGGTGGTCCTGTTGGTGTGGGTGGGGGCGCTGTTCGGCCTGGGGTTCTCGGCCTCGACGGCGGGCACGGACTACGCGAACGTGTTCTCCCTCCCCGACACGGACTCCAAGAGGGCGTACGACCTGATGGAGAAGGCGTTCCCCGCGCGCGCGGGCGACACCGACACCGTCGTGTGGACGGTCGACGAGGGCTCGGTCCGCGACCAGGACGTACGGTCCCGGATCCAGCCCGCCCTCGACGACATCGCGAAGATGAAGGGCGTCGGCGGCGTCACCAGCCCCTACGCGGGGGCGGCGACGCAGGTCTCCGGTGACGGCCGGACCGCCTACGCCCAGATCACGTTCACCGAGCAGGCGAACTCCGTGCCCAAGGAGCTCGTCCAGGACGTCGTCGACGCCGCGCAGGGCGCCGAACGGGGCGGCCTGGAGGTCGAGCTGGGCGGCCAGGCGATCCAGCGGGTGCAGGAACCGCCCACCGGCCTCGCCGAGATGGTCGGCCTCGCGGCGGCCGCGGTGGTGCTGTTCCTCGCCTTCGGCTCCCTCTTCGCGATGCTGCTGCCGCTCGCCGTGGCGGTCTTCGGCGTCGGCATGGGCCTGTTCTCCACCCAGCTGCTCAGCCACGTCACCGACATCCCCGACCTGGCCCCGCTGCTCTCCTCCCTGATCGGCCTCGGCGTCGGCATCGACTACGCCCTGTTCATCGTCACCCGGCACCGCAAGGGCGTCCTGCGCGGCCTGGACCCGGAGGAGTCGGCGGTCACCGCCCTCAACACCTCGGGCCGGGCGGTCCTGTTCGCGGGCGGCACGGTGTGCATCGCGCTCGCCGGGATGCTGGTGACGAACCTGCGCTTCCTGGACGGCGTCGTCATCGGCACGTCCGTGACCGTGGTGCTGAGCGTCCTCGCGGCCACGACGCTGCTGCCCGCCCTGCTGGGCTTCCTCGGCGTGCGCGTGCTCAGCCGCAAGCAGCGCAAGCGCCTCGCCGCGTCGGGCCCGGAGCCGGAGAAGGCGAGCACTCCCGCGGCCCGCTGGTCGACGAGGGTGCAGCGCCGTCCCCGGACGATCGCCGCGCTCGCCGTCGTCGTCATGGCCGTCCTCGCGCTCCCCGTTCTGTCGCTCCGCCTCGGTGCCACCGACCAGGGCAACAACGACGACGCCACGACCACCCGGAAGGCCTACGACCTGCTCGCCCAGGGCTTCGGACCGGGCTTCAACGGCCCGCTCCAGGTGGTCGTGGACGGCGGCGACGCCACCGCGCTCGTCAAGGCCGTCAAGGACACCCCCGGCGTCGCCCAGGTGGCCGCGCTGCCGCCCGCGAACGGCGTCACCGTGATCCAGGTCGTCCCCACCACCTCGCCCCAGTCGAAGGAGACGGACGCGCTGATCGACCGGCTGCGCGACGACGTCGTCCCGCAGGCCGGGGTGACGGCGCACGTGGGCGGCGTCACCGCGGTCTCCAAGGACTTCGCGACGGTCACCGGGGACCGCCTGCCCCTGTTCATCGCCACCATCATCGGCCTGGGCTTCCTGCTGCTCCTGGTCGCCTTCCGCTCCCTGGTGGTCCCGCTGACGGCCGCGGTGATGAACCTGATCGCGGCGGCGGCCTCCTTCGGCGTCCTCGTCGCGATCTTCCAGTGGGGCTGGGGACTGGAGCTGCTCGGCCTCGGCAAGGAGGGCCCGATCAACGCCTTCCTGCCGGTCATCATGCTGTCCCTGCTCTTCGGCCTGTCGATGGACTACCAGGTCTTCCTGGTCAGCCGGATGCACGAGGAGTGGGTGCACACCCGGGACAACGCGCGAGCGGTCCGCGTGGGCCTGGCGGAGACCAGCCGGGTCATCAACTCGGCCGCCCTGATCATGGTCTGCGTGTTCCTCGCGTTCGTGCTCAGCGGCGACTCGGGCGCGGCGATGGCGGGCGTAGGCCTCGCGGCAGCCGTCGCCCTGGACGCCTTCGTCCTGCGCACGGCTCTCGTCCCGGCCGCGATGCACCTGCTCGGCGACTCCAACTGGTGGCTGCCGGCGTGGCTGGAGAAGCGGCTGCCGCATCTCGCGGTGGAGCCGAAGGAGGACGAGCCGCACGAGGCGCTCCCCACGGCCGACGGCGGCCCCGCCTCCGCCGTCCACGGTTTCGTCCGGGACGCGGCCGGCGACCCGGTCGAGGGGGCGACGATGACGCTCATGACCAAGGGCGGCCGGCGGCTGGACCGCGTGACCTCGCTCGCCGACGGCTCCTACATCCTCTCGGTGCCGGGCCCGGGAACGTATCTGCTGGCGACCGCGGCCTCCTCGTCCGCCTCCCACGCCCGGCAGCTGACGGTCGCGGCGGAGCCGCTGGTCTTCGACGTCGAACTCTCCGAGGACGAACTGGACAGCGTGAACTGACCGGCGACGGGGCCGCCGCGGCCTACGGCCCGGTGGCCCCCTCGTCCCGGTCACGACTGTCGCGCCTGTCGTCCCCCTCGTCCTCGCCCGCCGCGCTCTCGGCGTCCCCGCCGTCCGGGCGCCTGCCGGCGGGGTCCGGCGGGGCGTTGGTCATGCCGGGGAGGAAGTCCGTGAACAGCTCGTGCACCTCCAGGACGAGTGGCCGCAGGACCCGGAACCGGGCCAGCGCCACGCCCCGCGCGGTCAGCCGCGCACCCCGCCCGGCCAGCCGGTAGCTGCGCTCGCGCCCTTCCGTGCGGTCGTAGATCCAGTACATGACGAGGCCCATCTGCGAGAGCCACATCAACTCGGGCAGCACCTCGCGCAGTTCCTCCGGCACCTTGGCCTTCGAGCCCGCGAGCACCTCCCGGTGGACGCCGATGGCCTGCACGCGCGCGGGCTCCGACTCGGCGGAGAACGGGCTGAGCGGGCTGTCCGGGTCGGCGGCGTTCTTGAAGAACTGGACGGCGAACTCGTGGTAAGGCTTCGCCACGTCCAGCCAGGCCCGCAACACCCCCGCCAGCCGGGCCTCCAGACTCGTCTCCCGCGCCAGGATGTCCCGGACGGCCTCCCGGTGCTCCGCCGCCAGCCGGTCGTAGAAGCCCTGGATCAGGTGCTCCTTGCCGGCGAAGTAGTAGTACGCGTTGCCGACCGAGACCCCGGCCTCCTGGGCGATGGCCCGCATCGTCGTCCGGTCGTAGCCGCGTTCCTGGAACAGCCGCATCGCGGTCTCCAGGATCAGCGCGCGCGTCTGCTCGGACTTGGACGCGGGTGCGCCCTCGCGGGACGGGGTCGGGGGAGCGGCCTCGGCGGGGCCGTCGTTGTCAGCGGGCACGGAAGAGAGCCTAGTCAGTGGCGCAGTGGCCGTCGGCACAGGTCGGCGGGTGGTGGGTCCAGCCCCCGTACGGGTCGTACGTCCACCCGTCGGCGCTGCGGTAGACGCCCCCGCCCCAGCCGGCGCCGCGCCGGTGTCCGCGCCGCCACTTCGCGGCGGAGAGCACGGCGGCCCGCGCGACCTTCGCGCCGGCGGGCGTGCACAGCCGGTGTGACAGCGGACGGTGCTCACGCAGCGCCCACAGGGTCACGATCCAGGCGGCGGCGCCCTGGTAGACCTGGCCCGAGTCGCCGACGACGGTGATCTCGTCGAGGGTGGCGCGATGGTCGAGGCCCGGGTGGCGGGCGCACGCCTCGGCGGAGCCCGCCGGGACGAACTCCAGCGGCACCAACTGTGGCTGCCGGCTCAGCCAGTCGCGCAGGAACCCGCACAGCGGGCACTCGGCGTCGTAGAGGACGGTGAGCCGGCGGACCGGGACGCGGCGGGCGTCCCGGTCAACGGCGGCCTGGACGGCCGGGGCGGCCGCGCGGACCGGCATGGTGCTCACGCCCCGGCCGCGGGGGCCGACGGAGCGGTCCAGCCCTGCGGGGCGACCGGCGGAACCTGCTCGCGCTCCATGGCCCCGCGCCGCCGGATCCGGTTCAGCACGTAGACGTTGGCCAGGTGCATCGCCCCGAGCACCAGCAGCACCACGCCCAGCTTCGTCGACAGGGCCTCGAAGACGCCTCGGGTGTCCTCGATGGTGTCGTCGCCGCTCAGATAGAGGGCGACGAAGCCGAGGTTGACGAGGTAGAAGCCGACCACCAGGAGGTGGTTGACGGCGTCGGCGAGCTTCTCGTTCCCCTGGAGCACGTCGGCCAGGAAGACCCGCCCGTGGTGGCTGAGGGTCCTGGCCACCCAGATCGTCAGAGCGATGCTGACGATCAGGTAGACGACGTAGGCGATGACCGTGCGGTCCATGTTCCCCACCTTTTCTTGAACGCGTTCAAAACGCTGTCGAGGACGACTCTAGCGCTGTTTTTGAACACGTTCAACAGGGGGGTGGCGTGACGGGTACGGCCTCGACGCCTGCCCGGGCGCGGGGCGTTCGGAGCGGCACGTGAAGCCCGGGGGCGTACCCTCAGGGGCCGGCGATCTCGGCGGACTGCCTACGGCCACGGCGAACGGCGCGTCGAGCGGTGCCGTGGATGCGTAGCTGTTCTTCGGCGCGAGCGCCGGCGGCGACCTTTCGCCCGCGGCGCCCGGAGGACGTCTTCCTCCGGGACCACAAGAGCGACAGCAGGCGCTGGGCCGCGAAGGCCTGGGGGCCGCCTGCGCCGTCTGCCCGGCGGCGACCCGCGGTGGCAGGCCTCGTGACGAGAGGTCAGTCGCTCTTCTTCGCCCGGCCCGCCGCGAGGATCTCGGCGGCGTCCAGGGTGACCTTGGCGCCGATGACGTCGGGCAGGGTGACGGACTGGCCGGGCGCGTAGAACTGGTGGCTGTCGTAACCGCCCGTGATCGGCTCGGTGAGGACGTGGACACGCTGGTGCTTGCGGTCGACGACGACGTAGACGGGCACCTTCGCCTGGGCGTACGCGGCGACCTTGGTCTTGAGGTCGTCCTTCCAGTTCCCCGAGGTCACTTCCAGGACCAGGCGGAAGCAGCCGGGGTCGTACGCGTTGTTCTCCACGAAGTGGTCGTCGATGTCGGCGTCGACGATCACGAGGTCGGGAATCGCGTAGTCCTCCGCGCCCGTCGGCAGCCACAGCCCGACGTTCTGGAGGACCTCGCTGTCCCCGTCGTCGAGCCCTGCGGCGATGAACGGTCGCATGAGCTTTGTCAGGGCACGGGCGTGCGGGGCATCCGGTGACGGTGTCACGAGGAGGTGACCTCCGACGATCTCGACGCGGTAGCCCGGATGACGCTCCATGATCTCGTCGGCGATGGCCGTCAGCGAGAACGGCTCGTCGGCGTAGGGCTGCTCGACGGATGCAGCGGACATCGCGTGCCTCCTCGGGGCCGGTGTCGAGAACATCATCGTAGGCCGGGCGGCCCGCCGGTGTCCCTCTTGATCACGTTCACCCGATCGTGGCGTCGGCACGCCGAAGGGCCCCGCCCCCGGCGTGAACCGGGAGGCGGGGCCCTCGACGACGTGCCGGAGGCGGCGTCAGAAGCGGCGCGTGATCAGCGCCCGCTTCACCTCCTGGATCGCCTTGGTGACCTCGATGCCGCGCGGGCAGGCGTCCGTGCAGTTGAACGTCGTACGGCAGCGCCAGACGCCGTCCTTGTCGTTCAGGATCTCCAGCCGCTGCTCGCCGGCCTCGTCACGCGAGTCGAAGATGAAGCGGTGGGCGTTCACGATGGCGGCCGGGCCGAAGTACTGCCCGTCGTTCCAGAACACCGGGCAGGACGACGTGCAGGCCGCGCACAGGATGCACTTCGTCGTGTCGTCGAAGCGCTCGCGGTCCTCGGCCGTCTGGAGACGCTCGCGCGTCGGCTCGTTGGTGTCCTTCGTGATCAGGAAGGGCATCACGTCGCGGTACGCCTGGAAGAACGGCTCCATGTCGACGACCAGGTCCTTCAGGACCGTCAGGCCCTTTATGGGCTCGACCGTGATCGGCTTGGCGGGGTTGATGTCCTTGATCAGCGTCTTGCACGCCAGACGGTTCTTGCCGTTGATCCGCATCGCGTCCGAGCCGCAGATGCCGTGGGCGCAGGAACGGCGGAAGGTGAGCGTGCCGTCGACGTCCCACTTGATCTTGTGGAGGGCGTCGAGGACGCGCTCCTTCGGGTCGATCTCCAGCTGGAAGTCTTCCCAGACCGCCTCGGCCGAGACCTCGGGGTTGAAGCGGCGCACGCGGAGGGTGACCGTGATGTACGGGGAGTCGGCGAAGCCGGGCTCGGGGGCGCCGGCCGCGTCCGCCTTGTCGAGGGTCGGGGTTGCCATCAGTACTTACGCTCCATCGGCTGGTAGCGGGTCTGGACGACCGGCTTGTAGTCGAGACGGACGGTCTCGCTGCCGTCGTCGCCCACCTCGCGGTACGCCATGGTGTGGCGCATGAAGTTGACGTCGTCGCGGTTGGGGTAGTCCTCGCGGTAGTGACCGCCGCGGGACTCCTTGCGGGCCAGCGCGGAGACCGCCATGACCTCGGCCAGGTCCAGGAGGTTGCCCAGCTCGACGGCCTCCAGCAGGTCCGTGTTGAACCGCTTGCCCTTGTCCTGGATCGACACGTTCTTGTAGCGCTCGCGCAGCTCGGCGATCTTCTCGACCGCCGTCTTGATGGTCTGCTCGGTGCGGAACACCATGACGTTCGCGTCCATGGTCTCCTGCAGCTCGCGGCGCAGGACCGACACGCGCTCGGTCCCCGTCGACGCCCGCAGCCGCTCCACCTGGGAGACGACCAGCTCGGCCGGGTTCTCCGGCAGCTCGACGAAGTCCGCCTTCTGGGAGTACTCGGCGGCGGCGATGCCCGC
This sequence comes from Streptomyces humidus, assembly GCF_014649655.1. Lineage (GTDB taxonomy): Bacteria > Actinomycetota > Actinomycetes > Streptomycetales > Streptomycetaceae > Streptomyces > Streptomyces humidus. Next base: position 25,893 of record NZ_BMTL01000017.1, read on the forward strand.
CCGGCGGCCGAACACGTTGATGTCCAGCAGCGAGTTCGTGCCCAGACGGTTGGCGCCGTGCACCGACACGCAGGCGACCTCGCCGGCCGCGTACAGGCCCGGGACGACCGTCGTGTTGTCGCTGAGGACCTCGCCCTCGACGTTCGTCGGGATGCCGCCCATGGCGTAGTGCGCGGTGGGCTGGATCGGGATCGGGTCCGTGTACGGCTCGATGCCGAGGTAGGTCCGCGCGAACTCGGTGATGTCCGGGAGCTTCGCGTCCAGCTGCTCCGGCGGGAGGTGGGTGAGGTCGAGGTAGACGTGGTCGCCCTCGGGACCGCAGCCGCGGCCCTCGCGGATCTCCGTGTAGATGGACCGGGACACGACGTCACGCGACGCCAGGTCCTTCATCACCGGCGCGTACTTCTCCATGAAGCGCTCGCCGTCCTTGTTGCGCAGGATGCCGCCCTCACCGCGGGCGCCCTCCGTCAGCAGGATGCCCATGCGCCAGATGCCGGTCGGGTGGAACTGGAAGAACTCCATGTCCTCCAGCGGCAGCCCGCGCCGGTACACGGCGGCCTGGCCGTCACCGGTCAGGGTGTGCGCGTTCGACGTCACCTTGAAGAACTTGCCGCAGCCGCCCGAGGCGTAGATGACGGCCTTCGCCTGGAAGACGTGGATCTCGCCGGTGGCCAGCTCGTAGGCCACCACGCCGGCCGACCGCTTGACGCCGTCGACCTCGGTGATCAGCTGGTCGAGGACGTAGAACTCGTTGTAGAACTCCACGCCCTCCTTCACGCAGTTCTGGTACAGCGTCTGAAGGATCATGTGGCCGGTGCGGTCGGCCGCGTAGCAGGAGCGGCGGACCGGGGCCTCGCCGTGGTTGCGGCTGTGACCGCCGAAGCGGCGCTGGTCGATCGTGCCGTCGGGCGTGCGGTTGAACGGCAGGCCCATCTTCTCCAGGTCGAGGACGGAGTCGATGGCCTCCTTCGCCAGGATCTCCGCGGCGTCCTGGTCGACCAGATAGTCACCGCCCTTGACCGTGTCGAAGGTGTGCCACTCCCAGTTGTCCTCCTCCACGTTGGCGAGCGCGGCGGCCATGCCGCCCTGCGCGGCGCCCGTGTGGGAGCGGGTGGGGTAGAGCTTGGTCAGCACGGCGGTGCGGCTGCGCTTCGTCGACTCGATGGCGGCGCGCATACCGGCGCCGCCGGCGCCGACGATGACGGTGTCGTACTTGTGGATCTTCATGATTCTCGCAGCCCCGTGCCTAGCGGATGTTCGGGTCGAAGGTGAAGATCACCAGCGTGCCCAGCAGGATGGTGAACACCGTGGCGGTGTAGAGCAGGCCCTTGAGCCAGAGCCGGGTGTTCGCGCGCTCCGCGTAGTCGTTGACGACCGTGCGCAGACCGTTCGCGCCGTGCAGCATCGCGAGCCACAGCATCAGCAGGTCCCAGACCTGCCAGAACGGGGAGGCCCAGCGGCCGGCCACGAAGGCGAAGCCGATCTTGGAGACTCCGCCGTCCAGGACGAGCTGGATCAGCAGGTGACCCAGGACCAGGACGACCAGCACGACGCCGGACAGACGCATGAACAGCCAGGCGGCCATCTCGAAGTTGCCCCGGGTGGACTTGGGGGTCTTCTTCGTGCGCTTGCGCGGGGCCTCGATGAAGGGCGCCGGGTGGTCGACGTCGTAGAGCGAGCCGCCCTCGACGGGGCCGACACCGGCTGCGGTGGATTCAGTGGTGGCCATCGGTGTCAGCTCCCGAACAGTTCACGAGCGGCGTGCCCGAGAACGGGGTAGATCGCCCCGAGCATCAGCACGAGCCACAGGCCGACGACGCTCCAGAGCATCTGCTTCTGGTAGCGCGGGCCCTTCGACCAGAAGTCGACGGCGATGACGCGCAGACCGTTGAGCGCGTGGAAGAGGATGGCGGCGACGAGGCCGTACTCCAGCAGCGCGACGATCGGGGTCTTGTAGGTGGCTACGACCTTGTCGTAGTCCTCGGGGGAGACACGCACGAGCGCGGTGTCGAGCACGTGGACGAACAGGAAGAAGAAGATGAGGACGCCGGTGACTCGATGAGCCACCCAGGACCACATTCCTTCCCGGCCGCGGTACAGCGTTCCAGCCGGCACGGAAGAACCCTCCGGGAGCGGGGATCAGGGCCTGCCGGCTTCGGCGTCGGACGGGCCCGGCCGGGTACGGTCCACCGGCCCCCAGCATCGTAGCCATGCACCGCCGCCGGGCTTACGCCGGGCCTACCGGTGTGATCAAAGTGGCACGCATATGGGTGAGTGTTCCCGGCCGCCGAGGTGGGTTGTGCGGATGTCTGCCCGGGTTCGTGCGGTTATGCGCCGTGTGCGTGCCGGTCGGGGCCGTTCGCGGCCCGCGCCGCCGCCGCAGGGGTCGCCACCCCGGAACCCCTCACGGGCCCGTGCCTCTGAAGCGGCTCGCCAGCCGGGCTCTGCCGAGGTGGCGGAGTTCCTCCGACGCCACCACCCGCTCGTCCTCCGGATCGTTCGCCAATCGTGACCGGATGCCTTCCAGGACGCGGTCCAGGCGTTCGTCCGGCGGGACGGCCGCCAGGCTGATGACGAAGGCGTGGCCGAAGCGGGCCTCGTAGGCCGCGTGCGCCGCGCTCAGGGCCGTGTGGGCCGCTCCGTACGCGTCCTCCGGCAGGGCGGGCAGGGTCTCCGCGGTCAGTGCCTCGGCCAGATCGGCCCAGGTCAGGTCGTATGCGGCCTCGTCCGACGCGGCCAGGAGGGCGTCGAGCGTCGGGTAGGGGCGGTGGTCGGCGATCCGGCGGGCCCAGCTGACGCTGCGCAGACACGTGAGGAGGGTGCGGTGCGCCTCGTCGACGGGGGCGGTGTTGAAGCCGTCGAGCAGGGGCGTGGGTGAGCTCCGGGTCTGCGCCGGTATGGCGATGCAGCCGGAGAGAGGGGAGAGAGGGTGCGCAGGCAGCGTGGATCCTCGCGTCACGTGTGATGTGGCAGGGGATGCAGTGAAAGATGTGTCGCTACGTTACCGAGAGCAGTCAGTACGTGTCTGACGGACGCCCGAATTTCACTCGAACGAGAGAGTTTCCGAACGTGTCGTGGACCCCGTCGCGCAGTCTTCGACGCGCCTCCCCCGGATGAGGGCCGTACGGTTGGCGGGGTGAGCAGGCACAGGCATCGGCGTCCGGCGCCGAAGAAGGAGTCGCGGCGCGGTTCGCGGCGCGGTTCGCGGCGCGGGCCGCAGCGGACCGTGGCGCTGCGGGCGCTGCTGGCGGGCGGGCTGGTGGCCGCGCTCGGCGTCGGACTCGGCGTGTGGGCCTCGTCGGGACAGGGCGCCGGGACCCCGGCGGGTTCGGCCGCCTCCCGGCAGACCGCCGGGACCTCGGTCGGCGCCGCCGCCGTGCCGCCCGCGGCGCCGACGCCCAGCCGCTCGTACCCTCTGTCCACCGCCCCCCGGACCATCCCCGCCGTCCGCTCCCACACCCCGGCCCGCGGCCCGGGCTGGCGTCCCGCGTCCACCCGCCGGGTCGTGGTGAGCGACGCCGGGCTCGCCGACGAGGGGCGGCTGATCGCCGGCGAGCTGGGACTGGCGTACGCCGGGCAGAAGAACGACGTGCGCGCCGGGGACCTGAGGCTGGCGCTCAACGACGACGAGGGCGCGAACCCGGAGTCGTACACCATGACCGTGCGCGGCGGGCGGGTCACCATCAGCGGGCCCTCCGACGCCGGCGTGTTCTACGGCACCCGCACCCTCAAGCAGGAGGTGCACGGCGGCGGCACCGCCCCCGAGGGCGTCGTGCGCGACCAGCCGGCCAAACCGCAGCGCGGGTTCACGCTGGACATCGCCCGCAAGTACTTCAGCCCCGCCTGGATCGAGGACCGGGTGCGAGAGCTAGGCGACCTCAAGTACAACCAGCTCGGCCTGCACTTCTCCGACGACCAGGCCTTCCGGATCCAGTCCGACAGCCACCCGGAGATCGTCGCCGCGCGGCACCTCACCAAGGCCCAGGTGAAGAAGATCGTCGACCTCGCGGCGAGCCGGCACATCACCGTCGTGCCGGAGATCGACTCGCCCGGTCACCTGGGCGCCGTCCTCGCCGCCCATCCCGAGCTGCAGCTGCGCAACGCGAGCGGCGTGGCCACCCGCGGGGCGATCGACATCTCCAAGGACGAGTCCGCGAACCTCCTCGACGACCTGCTGGACGAATACGCAGGCGTGTTCCCCGGCGCGTACTGGCATCTCGGCGGCGACGAGTACCAGGCGCTGACCGTGTCCAGCCCGTCCGCCTCCTACCCCCAGCTCGCCGCCGCGGCGAGGGCCCGGTACGGCTCCGGCGCGGGCGTGGCCGACCTCACCACGGGCTGGCTCAACGACCGCGCCGACACCGTCCGCGCCCACGACCGGACCATGCGGGTGTGGAACGACGGCTTCTTCCGCGGCACGTCGGTCAAGCCGGCCTCCGGCCTCGTGGTCGCGTACTGGACCGGCAAGGAGATCGGGGCGCGCCCGCCGGTCGAGTACCTCGCCGCGGGGCGCAAGATGCTCAACTACAACGACGAGTACTTGTACTACGTCCTCGGCGAGCCCAACGACTTCGCCTACCCCACCGGCCGGCGGATCTACCAGCAGTGGACCCCGCGGGTGCTGCGCGGCACGACGCCGGTGCCCGCGAAGTACGACGCCCAGATCCTCGGCGGCTCCCTCTCGGTCTGGTGCGACCTCGCGAACTCCCAGACGCAGGACCAGGTCGCGGCCGGCATCCGCATGCCGCTGCGGGCGACCTCGCAGAAGCTGTGGGACGCACGGACTCCGCAGCTGTCCTGGGCACAGTTCACGGCGCTCGCCGGCCGGCTGGGCTGATCCCGCCGGGCGGAGCGGCCGGGCCCTCGCCGACGTGGCCGGAAACCTCCTGTGACACTCCTGGCCCGTCGCACGCAGTAAAGGGGAAATGCGGGCTCCGTAAGGTAGGCGCCCTGGCGAGGGAGGCGTGGATGAGCCTGGTGGAACTGATCGCTCAGGCCGACGACCGCGGACTGGCCGCCAGCGGGCTGGCTTGTTTGGACCGCTGCGTCCCCCTGCTCGGCGGTGACGACGACATCCTGCGGCCGCTCTGGAGGAACCTCACCGAGGCCTCCGACGCCGCCGACTGGGGTGAACTTCTGGAACAGGCGCGGGGCAAGCTGGGATCCCCGGCCGAGGAGGGCGACGAGGCGGAACTCCTCGCCCACCGGATGCTGGCCGCCGCCCCGGACGACCGCCGCGCCGACGAGGTGCGGGTCTGGGCCGACGCCTGCTCGGTCGCCTCGCTCCAGATCCACCGTCTCCTCGACGCGGCGACCGACGAGCACCCGGTCGACGCGCGCCGCGAGGGCCGCACCGAGGGCATGTCACCCCTCGTCGCCGCAGAGCTGCGCCGTCAGATCACCGTCCTGGAGGTCCTCGCCGGCCACGGGGCGAGCGGGCTGCGCCGCGCGCTGGAGGAGTCCACGGAGGGCCGCCGGGTGCTGCGCGCGGTGGTGTCGCGCCGGGCGCGCGGACGCAGGTGAACGCCGGTCACCTGATACCTCCGAGGATGCCCCGGCCTTCAGGCCGGGGAGGAATCGGACCCCTGCGGAGCAGGGCAAGGAAAGAGCAATCGCCGTCAAGGCGATTGGTCGTCTCCACCCACGGCGGTGCGGGCGACCTCAAGCATGTAGACGATCTCGGAGTTGAGGGACCGACGCTCGCGCTGAGCGTGGTCACGCAGCCAGTCGCGGAGTTCTTCGGGGAGGCGGAGTGTGATCCGTACTTCGTTATCCATGGTGCTATTATGAGGGCATGACGACACCAGTGATAGCCGAAGGGGCCGGGCATGCCCGGTACACCTACCGGCTTCGCGTGTCGTCGACCGCGCTGGCCGGACTCGATGCCGAGTGGGCGCGCTGCCGGTGGATCTGGAACGAATGCGTGGCCATGTCCCGCAAGGTCCACGGCCTGAACAAGGACGCCACCGAGAAGGTGACGTGCGGTCCGGCGCAGCTCGACAAGATGCTGACCGAGGCCCGCACCGCCATGGGATGGCTGCGCGAAGGTGCTTCGGTGCCGCAGCAGCAGACCATCCGCGACTTCGGCAAGTCCCGCGCCAAAGCCTTGAAGGACATCAAGGCCAGGCTGCCGATGCGGCAGCGTGCCGGGATGCCCCGGATCAAGCGCAAGCGCGACGCCCTGCCGTCGCTGAACTACACGCGGCGCGGCTTCCGGCTGAAGGACGGCCGTCTCCACCTCGCCGGGGACATCGCCCTGACCGTGGTGTGGTCCCGTGACCTGCCCGCCGACCCCACGTCGGTCCGGGTGTACCGCGACAGCCTCGGCCACTGGTACGCCTCGTTCGTCGTGGAGACCGCCGCCGAGCCGCTGCCCTCGACGGGCCGGGCGATCGGGATCGACTGGGGCGTCAAGGAGACCGCCACCACCACCTCGGACGCGCACGACCTTCCGCACGCCCAGCATGGCCGCACCGCCGCCGCGAAGCTGGCCCGGTACCAAAAGCAGATGGCGAGGCGGAAGCCCGCACGCGGCAAGGCCGCCTCGAAGGGCTACCGGGCGGCATCCCGCGCGGCGGCCAAGGTCCACAAGAAGGTTGCCCGTCAGCGCCAGGACACCGGCCGCAAGTGGGCGAAGGCGGTCGTGCGCGACTTCGACCAGCTCGCCGTCGAGGACTTCAAGCCGAAGTTCCTCGCGAAGTCCACCATGGCCCGCAAGGCCGCCGACGCGGCGATCGGCGCGACCAGGACCGCGCTGACCGAGATGGCCCGCAAGCACGGCCGTATCGTGCACCTGGTGCACCCGGCCCACACCACGATGGACTGCTCCGAGTGCGGTGCAAGAACCAAGCACGCACTTCCCCTCTCTGAACGAACGTATGCGTGCACCGCGTGCGGAGCCGTGTCCCCCAGGGACAAGAACTCCGCACGTGTGATGCTCGTCCGGGCTGGTCTCAACCCGGCTGGTGCTGATGGTGGAAGTCCCCCGGGAGCGCCGCTCCCGGAGGCAGCCTGAGCTAGGAATCCCCCGGCTTCAGCCGGGGGAGGATGTCAAGGCAGCCACTTGACGACCGCGTCCCGGTGGCGGGCGGTCGCGGTGTAGAAGTCCGTCAGCTCCCGGTGCGCGCAGGCGAAGGCGGCCCGGGTGCGGGTCTCCTCGGCACGGCCCCCGTAGCGGGGCAGCAGCGCGGCGCTGGCCGGGCGCCACAGGTCGTCGAAGTCGCTCCGCGCCAGGAACGCGGCGACCCGCGCCGTCTGGGCGACGGTCAGCACCACCAGCGGCGCCCCCTTCGCTCCGGCCGGGTGCACGGGCTCGCCGCCGAGCACGACGTGGGCGTCGGGGTAGAGCAGCTGCTGGTCGCCGTAGTGGCCGTCCAGGGGCTGCGCGCGGTGCCGGCGCATCCGGTCGCGCACGGCGTCGTCGGCGGCGGCGTCGGCGGGGTGGTCGTCGAACAGCTTCCGCAGCCAGGTCGCGCTGTTGCGCAGTGCCGACGGCGGCACGGCGCGGAGCTGGAGGTAGGCGTTCATCACCCGGAGAGCGCGCGCGGACCCGGAAACGTCACCTCTGTGCCCGTCCTGCGGTGGAGTCGGGGCGGCTCTGTGCCGGTCCCGGGGAGGTCCCGGATCCGCGTGACGGATCACGGCCGGGCGGCGCTCTTTCTTTTGTGACGTGGACGACTCAACCGACTGACCAGGCGGGCGGCCGGCCCTCCGCCGCCGCCAGAGCGGCGCGCTGGGCGGCGGACGCCGTGGCCGCCGTGCGCGAGGACGTGCGCCCGCACCTCGACCACTCGGCGCAGAGTCTGTGGCGCGTCGACCGGCTGATCGAGGAACTGCGCCGCGCGGGCGCCCCGCTCCCGGAGTCGGAGAAGCTGCTGCGCGGTCTCGGGGCCTACGCAGGAGAGGTGATCGTCCGGCAGACCGGCGCCGAGTGGTGGGGCGCCGGCGGCGACCACTGGGTCCGCACCCCGGACGGCCGTCTGTGGGAGCCCCTGGACGAGGCCCGCCGCTGCTTCGCCGGCCACGGCTCCCTGCGGCTGCTGTGCCGGGACGCGATGCGCGGGAGGCGGTGACCGGCGCCGGGCCGGCCGCCGCCTCGGCTCGGGGCGCACGTCGGCGAGGCTCCGGTGCGGCGGGCCGACGGGCCCGGCGCCAGGTCCGGCCGGACGGTCGGCGCGCGGATGCCCGGCGGGCGGGCCCGGCGGGCGGGTCCGGCAGGAGGGCCCGGCAACCGCTCTGCGGGGCCGTCGACCGGTTTGAGGCCGGCGACGCGGAGGAGGCTCCGCGGCTCTACCGCCGCACGCCGCACGGGCGGGCCCGCAGAGCCGTGGCCCGACCGCACCCTGTGACACTTCTGTGCGGCCCGGCGCTGTTGACCGTGGGGGCCTGGCCGCATCCGGACGTGTCCGGCGGGGGAGCCGCGCGCCCGCAACGAACTCCGTACGAACGAGGAAAGTCTTGGGCCAGGGAGGGAAACCCGGGCGCGCGCACGCCTACGACGGGGAACTGGGCGCGGCCGTGGCGCGGGCCCAGGACGGCGACGAGGCCGCGTTCGCGATGGCGTACCGGATCGTGCAGCCCGGACTGCTCGGCTACCTGCGAGGGATCGTCGGCGACGACGCGGAGGACGTGGCCTCCGACGCCTGGCTGGAGATAGCCCGGGATCTGGGGAGGTTCCGCGGCGACGGGGCCGGCTTCCGCGGCTGGACGGCGACCATCGCCCGGCACCGGGCGCTCGACCACCTGCGCCGGCTGCGGGTGCGGCCGCGCTCGGCGGGGCTGGACCAGGACGCCGTCCTCGACCTGCCCGGGCCGCACAGCACGCACGACCAGGCGCTGGAGTCCCTGTCCACCGCGCAGGCGCTGGAACTGGTGCGCGGACTGCCCCGGGACCAGGCGGAGGCCGTGCTGCTGCGGGTCGTCGTCGGACTGGACGGCCCCGCCGCGGCGCGGGTGCTCGGCAAGCGGCCCGGCGCCGTGCGCACGGCCGCGCACCGGGGCCTGAAGAGGCTCGCCCGCGAGCTGGGCGTGGCCGGCGCGGACGGTGCGGGCGGCGCGGACGGTCGCGACGGCGAAGGTGTGACGGATGGCGGCCCCAGGACGCTGGGGGAGTCGACGTGAACGGAAACGTTCGCGAACCGTATGGATCAGTGAGGGATCAACGCGGGACCAGCGGTCGAGCGGTCCCGGCGGATGCATGGGACGAAGGCGGAAACGGACATGGGTGAACGGCTGAACGACGGCGCGGGCCACGGCCGTCGCCGCGCGCACCCTGACGACGGCGTCCCCGGACCGCCGGGGTTCGAGGCGCGGCTCGCCCAGGCCCTGCGCGAACCCGGCGACCTTGCGGGCGAGGGCAGCGAGGGCGAACTGCGGGCGCTCGCCGCCTTCCGGACCGCCCGGGAGGCGGGTGCGCACCACGTCCGCACCCGGCGCCGGGACGACTGGCGGCCCAGGGCGCGACGCCACACCGTGCGCTCGCTGCGGGTCACGCTCTGCGCTCTCGTCGCCGGCCTCGCGCTGGGCGGGGCCGCGTTCGCCGCGATCGGCTCCGGCGTCCACGGCGACGGGGCCGACGGCGCGAGGCGCACCGAGCCGTCGGCGGGGGCGCCCGCCGACGCCTCGGACCCGTCCGGGACGAGTTCCGCCGCCCCCTCCACGACGGACGAGGCCGACCGGGACCGCCCCGCGAGCGCCGGGGACGACGACGCCCACTGCCGCGCCTACGACAAGGTCCGGGGGCGGGGCGACGCGATGGACTCCACCGCCTGGCGGCGGCTTGTGACGGCCGCGGGCGGCGAGAAGAACGTCCCGGCGTACTGCGCGGCCCAGGAGCGGCGGACGGCGAACGGCGCGGGCAGCGGCAAGCCCGGCGGTGACACGGCGGACGGACCCGCGAAGCCCGAAAGGAGCCCGGCCCGGGGGCAGGGCGGCGGCGCCGGGAAGGGTTCCGGCGGCGAGAAGGGTTCCGGCGCGGACAGCGGTTCCGGGAGCGGCGGCGCTGTGACGCCCGCGAAGCCCCCCGCGTCCGCGAAGCCCGGGACTTCCGCCAAGGCGGCGGATCCGGCGAAGGCGCAGGACACCGGGGCCGGCAGCGGCGGGTGACCCGCCGCCACGGCAACGGCCGAGGCCGCCACCCCCCACAGGAGAGGCCCCGGCCGTCGCGCGGCACGGGCCGCGCGGCGGCCCGTACTCTCTACAGCGCCGTGCGTGCGTTTTCTGTCACACCCCGAGCACATCCAGTGCGTCACGAGTCAGTTGCATGTTCTACGAACATGGACGCGCGGCTGTTTCAGGTCGTAACGTGCCTTTCGCGCCGGACGGCCAAGCGGCAGACCACCGCAAACGACCTGCGGTCCTCAGAAACCGCGCACCATCGACCGAGGAACCACGACGTGGGGGACGACGCGGAGCTGACAGCCGCGGTGCTCGCGGCACAGAACGGGGACGAGACCGCGTTCCGGACCGTGTACCGCGCGGTGCACCCGCGGCTGCTCGGGTACGTGCGCACGCTCGTCGGCGATCTCGACGCCGAGGACGTGACCTCCGAGGCCTGGCTGCAGGTCGCCCGGGACCTGGAGCGGTTCAGCGGCGACGCGGACCGCTTCCGGGGCTGGGCCGCCCGGATCGCCCGCAACCGCGCCCTGGACCATGTGCGCATGCGCGGCAGACGCCCGGCGACGGTCGCCGACGAGACCGAGCTGACCGGCCGGGCCGCCGCGTCCGACACCGCGGGCGAGGCCATGGAGGCGCTGGCCACCGGCCACGCCCTCGGCCTCATCGCCCGGCTGCCGCAGGACCAGGCCGAGGCCGTCGTCCTGCGCGTGGTGATGGGCCTGGACGCCAAGACGGCCGCCGAGACGCTCGGCAAACGACCAGGCGCGGTCCGCACGGCCGCGCACCGCGGCCTGCGGAAGCTCGCCGAACTGCTCGGCGGGGATCCGGAGTCGCCGGGGGCGCTCGACGCGCTGCCGCCTCAACCAGGCCCGTGCTCGCGGGCGGTGACGTCCGCGGGTGTGACGCGTGTGCGCGCGCGGACGCAGAAGGACATGTGATGGCCGACAAGCAGGACAGGTGGCTGGACCGCGAGACGGCGGAGCGTCTGCTGCGCGGTGAGTCACCCGACAATGCTGTCGACGGCCCGGCCCGGGAAGAGGCCGAACGGCTCGCCCGGACCCTGGGCGCGCTGTCCGCGTTGTCGGAGCGGTCTGCGTTGTCCGCGCTTTCTGCGTTGTCGCCCTCCAGCGCCGGGTCCCCGGGCGACGACGAGGAGCTCCCCGGCGAGGCCGCGGCCCTGGCAGCCTTCCGCAAGGCGCACGCCGACCGCACCGACCTCGCTTTCCGCGCCGCCCCGTCCGCCGCGGCGGACCGCGCGGTACCCGTCGGCGGCGCCGGACAGGCGGCGCGCGCCGAGGTGTTCGCCGCCGACGCCGGCCTGGTGCGGATCGGCGGTCCGGTCCCGGCGTCCGGCCGTCCCACCCGCTGGAGCCGATCCGTGCGTCTGGGGCTGGCCGCGGCGCTGGCCGTCGGGGTGGCCGGCGGAGTCGCGGCCGCGAGCGGGACGGGCCTCCTGCCGACGCCGTTCGGCGGCGCGGAGCCGGGCCGCCCCGGGGTGTCCGTCTCCGCCCCGGCGTCCCCCGGCCGGGCGCTCGTCCCGCCGTCCCCGGACGCCTCCGGCACGGTCGGCGGCGGCACGGCTCCCGCGACGCCGGACGGCGGGCACAGGGCCGTCGGCGGCGGAACCGCCGGGGACGGGACGACGGACGACGGCGTCCCGGTGCCTCCGGCTTCTCCCGGCGCATGGCCGCCCGGTGTGATCGCGTCCTGCCGTGAGCTGGGCTCCGGCAGGATCCCGGACGCCGAGCGGCGACGCGCCCTGGAGCACCGTGCGGGCGGCCCGAAGCGGGTACCGGCGTTCTGCGCCGGCGTCCTCCAGGGCGTCGGCGCGACCTCCCGCGGCGACGACCGCGGCACGGGGAAGGGCGCCGCCGGCCGGAACGCCGGAAAGGGCCGGGGCGACGGCGGGAGCAAGGGCGGGGCGAGCGGCCGCGGCGGCCCGGACGGCAAGTCCGGCCGGGGCGACGACGGCGACGACCGAGGCCACGGACATCCGGGCGTCACCCGCGGCAACGGCGGAAACACCGGGCACGGCGGAAGTGGTGGTGGCCGCGGTCATCACGACGGCCGTCACCACGACGGCCGCCGTCCACACGGTCACTGACCTGCGGTTTCTTAATTCGTCGAAATTTTTCGACGAGAGGTGTGACGTTTTCCGCGGGTGGAACGCAGTAACAAGTGAGCCGACTGGTCATCGGCCCTTGCACCGAGCCGGGGTTCCCCCCGTACCTTCGGCTCGTGCGCCTGGCGCGGGCGGGACACGTTCCCCCGGTCCCGCCCGCGCCCCTTACACCCGCCCCCGCCCCGCCCCCGTGCCCCGTGCCGTCCCGGCATGGTGAGGAACGGCGTCTGCGGCCATCCTGGGAGGAAGGTCCCGGAGCGGACAGACCAGCGGGAGGCATCGCACCCATGGCGCGTGAGTCGGAGTCCGGACTGCCCATCGAGCCGGTCTACGGGCCGCAGGACCTGACCGGCTGGGATCCCGTCGAGAGACTGGGCGAGCCGGGCGGCTACCCCTTCACCCGGGGCGTGTACCCGTCGATGTACACCGGCCGCCCCTGGACCATGCGCCAGTACGCGGGCTTCGGCACCGCGGCGGAGTCCAACGCCCGATACCGGCAGCTGATCGCCCACGGCACGACGGGCCTGTCGGTCGCCTTCGACCTGCCGACCCAGATGGGTTACGACTCCGACGCCCCGATCGCCCACGGGGAGGTCGGCAAGGTGGGCGTCGCGGTCGACTCGGTCGACGACATGCGGGTGCTGTTCGGCGGGATCCCGCTGGACGAGGTCTCGACGTCGATGACGATCAACGCGCCCGCGGCGCTGCTCCTGCTGATGTACCAGCTGGTCGGCGAGGAGCAGGGCGTCCCGGCGGCGCGGCTCACGGGCACGGTCCAGAACGACGTCCTCAAGGAGTACATCGCGCGCGGCACGTACATCTTCCCGCCGAAGCCCTCACTGCGGCTGACCGCCGACATCTTCAGGTACTGCAGGGCCGAGATCCCGAGGTGGAACACCATCTCGATCTCCGGTTACCACATGGCGGAGGCGGGCGCCTCGCCCGCGCAGGAGATCGCCTTCACTCTGGCGGACGGCATCGAGTACGTGCGTACGGCGGTGGCGGCGGGGATGGACGTGGACGACTTCGCACCCCGCCTCTCGTTCTTCTTCGTGGCCCGTACGACGATCCTCGAAGAGGTCGCGAAGTTCCGCGCCGCACGCCGGATCTGGGCCCGGGTGATGAAGGAGGAGTTCGGCGCGCGGAACCCCAGGTCGCTGATGCTGCGCTTCCACACGCAGACGGCCGGCGTGCAGCTCACCGCCCAGCAGCCCGAGGTGAACCTGGTGCGGGTCGCCGTCCAGGGTCTGGCCGCGGTCCTGGGCGGTACCCAGTCGCTGCACACCAACTCCTTCGACGAGGCGATCGCGCTGCCCACGGACAAGAGCGCGCGCCTCGCCCTGCGCACCCAGCAGGTACTGGCCCACGAGACGGACGTGACGGCGACCGTCGACCCCTTCGCGGGCTCCTACGCCGTCGAGAGGATGACCGACGAGGTCGAGGCGGCGGCCGTCGGGCTCATGCGCAGGGTCGAGGACCTCGGCGGTGCGGTGGCGGCCATCGAGCAGGGCTTCCAGAAGAACGAGATCGAGCAGAACGCCTACCGCATCGCGCAGGAGACCGACTCCGGCGAGCGGGTGGTGGTCGGCGTCAACCGCTTCCGGCTCGACGCCGAGGAGCCCTACGAGCCGCTCCGCGTCGACCCGGCCATCGAGGCCCGGCAGGCGGATCGGCTCGCGAGGCTGCGGGCCGAACGCGACCGGCCGGCGGTGGACACCGCGCTGGACGCCCTGAGGAAGGCGGCGGAGGGCGAGGGCAACGTCCTCTACCCGATGAAGGAAGCGCTGCGGGCGCGGGCGACGGTCGGCGAGGTGTGCGACGCCCTCCGGGAGGTCTGGGGGACGTACGTGCCGTCGGACGCCTTCTGAGCCGGCGGTTCCCTCGCCGGGGCGGCCGTGGACGGTCTCCAGGCGCCCCCGGTCACGCCGGACGCGGAGCCGCCGGACCGGTCGGCGGAGGCCGTTCCGGCCCGGGGGGCCTGCTCTGACGGTCGGGCGACCGTCAGGGCAGGCTCAGGCGCCGACACGCGCCCGGTACGCGTCCGAGCCGTCCACGGACGGGCCCGCCCAGCCCACGTAGCCGTCCGGGCGGACCAGGAACACCCCGTCGTCCAGGGTCAGCAGAGTCCAGTCCGGGCCCCTGAGCCGGTCGAAGAGGCGGACGCCGTCCACCGTCAGGTCGGGGACGCGGTCACCGGCGCGCAGCGCGCCCGGGGCCGGCCTCGTCTCCTCGCTCAGCGACGACTCCCGGTAGTGCAGCCCCAGCTGCCGGGTCCCCGCGCCCCGGCGCGCCTGGTTCCGGTGGATCGCCGTCGACAGTCCGAGGACGTGTTCGGCCACCGGACGCCGTTCCTCCTCGTAGGTGTCGAGCAGAGCCTGCGGCGCCCGCCCGCTCAGCACCGCGCCCAGCTTCCAGCCCAGGTTGTAGGCGTCCTGGACGCTGGTGTTGAGGCCCTGGCCGCCCGCCGGGGAGTGGACGTGCGCCGCGTCCCCGGCGAGGAAGACCCGGCCCTCGCGGAAGCGGTCCGCCAGGGCGGCGCGGGGGCGGAATTCGGAGGACCAGCGGACCTCGGTGACGTCCGCGGGGGAGAGGTGCGTGCGCTCGGCGACCGCCTTGCGGACGCCGTCCGGGGAGAGGTCGATGTCCGTGCGGCCGGAGAGCTGAGCCACCAGCTGGAAGTCCTCCGTGCCCGGCAGCGGGCAGATCGACGCGTAGCCGGCGCCCTGTCCGCTCGGCGGGAAGACGTGCCACCGGTCCCGGCCGAGGCCGGGGATGCGCACGTCCGCCACCAGCAGCGGGTACGGGTCGACCGTCTCGCCCGACATGGCGATGCCGAGCGCCCGGCGGACCGTCGAGCGGCCTCCGTCGGCGGCGACCGCGTACCGGGCGCGGATCTCCTCGCCGGAGGCCAGGCGCGCCGTCACACCGTCCTCGTCCTGGCCGATCCCGGCGACCTCGCGGCCGAAGGCGACCGTCCCGCCCAGTTCCTCCAGCCGCGCCCGCAGGATCTCCTGGTTGCGCCACTGCGGGACCATCCAGGGGACGGTGAACCGGGAGATTTCCCCGCCGTCCTCCACGGGGTCGAAGATCCGGTGCTCCCCGGTCCGGCGGCCGTCCGTCCAGACGACGCTCACGGGGTACGGGCCTCCGGCGGCGAGGACCTCGTCGACGACGCCGAAGTCCTCGTAGACCTCCAGGGTGCGCGGCTGGAGGCCCTTGCCGCGTGAGCCGGGGGCGAGGGTCTCACCCCGCTCCAGCAGCAGCGCGTCGACGCCGCGCCGGGCCAGGTCGATGCCGAGGGCGAGGCCGGTGGGGCCCGCGCCGACGATCAGCACGTCCACGCGCCCGTCCCGCCGTCCGTCCCGCCGCCTGTCCGGCCGCGGGTTCCGCCGCCGGGTGTCCGTGTCCACGGCGTCACCGTTCACCGCATCTCCTTAACGCTGTTAAGTGCCGTCCCCCACGAGGGTGTCCTTAACGGCGTTAAGCTGTCAAGCGTGAGCATCGAACGACGCGTGCCCCTGGACCGCGAGCGGGTCGCCGACACCGCCCTGCGGCTGCTCGACGAGGTGGGCCTCGACGGCCTGACGCTGCGGGCCATCGCCCGTGAGCTGGACGTCAAGGCGCCCGCTCTGTACTGGCATTTCAAGGACAAACAGGCGCTGCTGGACGAGATGGCCACCGAGATGTTCCGGCGGATGACCGCCAGAACCGCGCTCGGTCCCGACGACACCTGGCAGGAGCGGCTGCGCAAGTCCAACCGGGGGTTGCGCGAGGCGCTGCGCGGCTACCGCGACGGCGCGAAGGTCTTCAGCGGCTCACGCTTCACCGAGCTCGTGCACGCCGAGCAGATGGAGGACACCCTGCGACTGTTCACGGCCGCGGGCTTCACCCTCGCCCAGGCCGTCCGCGCGACCTCGACGTCGTACCTGTACACCCTCGGGTTCGTCACCGAGGAGCAGGGCGTCCAACCACGGCCCGGCGAACGGCGCGAGGGGTACGACCTCGACGAACGGGCGCGTTCCATGCGGGAGTTCCCGCTGGCCGCGCAGGCGGGCGCGGAGATCTTCGCCGACTACGACCGGCACTTCGAGGAGGGCCTCGAGATCGTCGTGGCCGGGATCGCCGCACAATACGGGGTCCGTTAGGCCCGCGAGAGCGCGCGCCGGAGCCGGGGTGCCAGCGGTTTCTCCACGCAGCGGTTGAGCAGCAGGGCCAGCAGCAGCATCGCGACGAGGGTCAGTGCGAAGGTCGCCGCCGACGGCAGACGCAGACCGCGGTGCAGAAAGCGGATCGCCACCCAGCCGAGATGCTCGTGGACCAGATAGAACGGGTACGTCAGCGTCCCCGCGACCGTGAGCCAGCGCCAGTTCGCCCGGTGCAGGAGGCCCAGCGCGATCGCCCCGACCGCCACGAAGCCGAAGGCGACCACGAGGACGACGCCGAGGCTCGTGCGGTGGGCGAAGGCATGCGGGTCCGGGACGCCGGACAGTCGGCGCACCGCGTAGTGCTGGCCGATCAGGAAGCCCGCGGCCACGATTCCCCAGGCGTAGGGGTCGCGCCGGTCGCGGTGGACGAGGTGGAGGCCGACCCCGCCGACGAAGAACGGCGCGTATTCGGGCATCAGGACGAGATCGAGCAGCGGCTCGTGCGCCGCCTGCGCGATCGCGGCGGCCATCGTCCAGCCCGCGCAGAACATCACGACCCGGCGGCGGTTCGCGCCCGGCAGGACGACGCACAGCGCGAACAGGACGTAGAAACGTATCTCCACCCACAGCGTCCAGCACACGCCGAGCACCCGGTCCGCGCCCAACGGCTGCTGGAGCAGGGTCAGATTGACCAGCGCGTCGCTCGGGGAGACGGCCGCGAAGACGACCGGCGGCAGCGCGAAGACCGCCGTCACCAGCAGGACGGCGGCCCAGTAGGCGGGCATCAGCCGGGACACGCGTGAGGCGGCGAACGACCGCGGCGTCCGGCCCCAGCCGCTCATGCAGATCACGAACCCGCTGATCACGAAGAAGACCTGGACGCCGAGGCAGCCGTACGAGGCGAAGACGTGCAGCGTGGGGAACTGCACCCTCGGCGAGGTCCCCCACGCGCGCGAGACCTCGCCGTCGCGGCCCGCGTAGTGGTACACCGCCACCATCAGCGCGGCGACCAGCCGCAGCCCGTCCAGGGCCCGCAGTCTGCCCTCGGCCCTGCCCGGCCCGTCCGGCCCGCCCGGTCCACCGGTCCCGTGGACCGGCGCCGTCGCGGCGGGCGATGCCGTCGCGGCGGGCGATGCCGGTGACGTGCCGCTCACGACCGTCTCGGTCATGCCCGTACCCCTCGCAGTCGTGTCCGTCGTCGTGTCTGCCGTCGTGCCCGTGGTCGTGTGCGTCGTCATTTCCGTCGGCGGACGGCCCTGCGCAGCGCCCTCGCCCGCCGCACCACCCGGCGCGTGGCGGCGTGGCGCGGAAGGAAGGCCAGCCGCTGCGGGATGCCGCCCGGCAGCCCGAGGGCGGTGAGCCGCCTGCGCCTGAAGTACCGCCCGGTGCGCGGACCGAGACGGGTGCGCAGATACCGCTCGGCGACCGGTCGCAGCCCCGGATGCAGCTGGGGCTGCATCACGAAGCCCACCGCCGCGAGCAGTTCGGCCACCGTGTCCGCCTCGACGCTGTGTTCGCTTCCGCGGTCCTCCAGGTCCGGGAGCAGCGCGTCGGCCAGCACGACGGGCACGCGGTTGCTGTTCTGGTAGGGGACCAGCCGTTCCAGCAGCCACTCGGTGCCGACGCGGGCCACGGGCAGCCCGAAGAAGGAGGAGGCGGTGAACAGGGCCGTCGAGAAGCAGCCGACGACCAGCGCGGGACGCGCCCGGTCGAACAGCACCTCGGCGAGCACCGGCGTCCCGAGGACGGTCAGCGTGACGCCCAGCCGCTCCGCCTCGGCCTCCAGGGCACGGCCGTAGCGGGCCGGCGCGCTCGGATGCGGTGCGAAGACGACCGTACGGTGACCGCGCGCGACCGCCCCGCGCAGCATGCGCGCATGCAGTTCCTCCTCCTGCTGCGGGGTGAGGATCTCCAGCGCGGAGAGGTACTGGCCGAGCAGCAGCGCGCACTCCTCGGGCAGCGGCGGCAGCTCCGGCACGGCGTCGGCGACCTCTCCCAACACCTTCAGGAAGGCGGTGGTGGGCACGGTCTGCGCGGGCGCGCCGAACTCGGTGAGCAGCAGCGGCGTCAGTCCCGGCACCAGGTCCAGGTGGAGCACCCGCCGCACCCGGGTGCCGAGCAGCGGGTCGAGCTTGTCGCGGGTGGGGCCGTAACTCATCAGGCCGTCCGCGTAGACGTCGACGGGCGCTCCGGGGAACAGCTGGGCGATGGCCTGGGCCGGGTTGACCTGGATGGACTCCAGGACGATCGTCACCCGGTCGTCGCCCAGGCCCCACAGCTGCCGCAGGTACCGCTCGAGGAGGGGCACGTCGTCGGGGCGCGGGGACCAGGCGCCCGGGTGGAAGGGGCTGATGGCGTCGTTCCAGGAGCGGACCTCGTCGAAGCGGTCCCGCAGCGCGGCGAAGCCCGGCATCTCGTCGAGGGCGGGGGACGTCTCGGGCGTCGTCGCGTTGTTGCACACCAGCAGCAGCCGGCGGTCCGCGGGCGCGAAGACGTCCGCGTCGAGGGCGGCGGCGAGGGTGGCGGCGCCGTAGAGGGTGGAGGCGCAGAAGATCTGGGTCGTACGGGCGGCCGCGCGGGGCGCGGTGTGCTCCGGGGCGTGGTGCGCGGTGTGCTCCGGGGCGGGGGGCGTGGGGGACATCAGGCGGCCGCCTTCGCGGAGACGATTCTCCGGCGCAGTCGCCGGAGCTTGGCGGAGCGGCTCGGGTCCATGCGGTCGAGCACGTCGGTGAGCAGCTCCTGGGGCAGGCGCCGGACGGCGGCGGCGCTTCGCGTGCGCAGCTGTCCGGCGACGGCGGGCTCGAACTTGTCGATGTCCGCGAGGTGGTGGGCGATGATCGCGCAGTAGGTGCGCACCGCCTTGGGCAGCAGCAGGTCGGCGTCCCGGTCCCGTGCGGTCTCCTCGACCACCTGGTCGAAGGCGCGGATGAAGTCCAGCTGCCGGGCGTCGCCGATCCGGGTGAGGGACGAGGCGACACCCCGGCGGTAGAAGACGCCGTGCAGGTTCACCACCGCGAAGGACTCCGCCTCCCGGTGCAGCTTCCAGATCCACGGCCGGTCCTCGGCGGTGCGCAGCCCGTCGGTGAAGTGCAGCAGGCCGCGGTCGAGGAGGCGGCGGTGGTAGACGCCGGCCCAGGCGTAGGCGTAGTCGACGGACGTGGAGCGGTCGGCGGGCAGGATCGCCCGGCGGGGGTCGAGGACCTCCCCGCGCAGCCCGTGCGGGTGCCGGACCAGCGTGCGGGCGCGGCCGGTGGCCTGGACGTGGTCCGTGCGCACGAAATCGCAGCCCAGCTCCTCGATCGCGGCGACGAGTTCGCCCAGATGGCCGCGTGAGAGCCAGTCGTCTCCGTCCAGGAACGTCAGGTATTCGCCCTGTGCCGCATTGAGTCCGGTATTGCGCGCGGTGGCGAGACCGCCGTTCTCCGCGTGGCGCACATGACGTACCTGGGCGACCTTCGAAAGAGCCTCGGCCGCCTGTTCGAGAATTTCCGGGGTCTCATCCGTGGAATGGTCGTCCACCAGCACGAACTCGAATTCGTGACGGGCATTCATGTGAAGACTTCTGAGGGTGTCCGGCGCGTACGGACGGACGTTGTAGAACGGCACGATCACAGAGAGCTTGGGCACGGGGGAAAGCCTAGGAGGGCCTCCGGCGGCGGAACTTAGCGACGAGAGGACGCGGGGTGAACTGAATGTGGCGGATTCGTGCACCCCGTCTTCCGGCAGGCGGCCGACGGGCCGGTTCGGATTCCGGTGTCGCGTTGTTAACTTCTCGTTGATCGGGCATTGGGTAAATCACGTGTTTTGCTTTCTAGCGTCTTCGGTGTGCCAGCAAGTACTGCGAACCCCCCACGGATTGCCGTTCTCGCGGACTCCGACACCCGATGGAAATGGGGTGCGCTGACCGCGACGCGGACAGCGCCCTCGGCCCCCGTCCTGGACGGCTTCCTGCTGCGGGGCCGGGCCACCCCGACCCCCCGTCAGCTGGCCGAGGTCGGTGTGCGCGCCGACTCGCTGCGCGAGGTCACCGCCGTCGAGTTCCTGCGCGTCGTGGCGAGCACGCCGTACGACGTCCTCGTCCTCGCGCTGGTCGGCGGCAGCGTCCAGGCCCTCCTGCACGGTCTGAAGCGGGTCGCGGAGAACGGCGGGAGGCGCCCCGTCGTCGTCACCGGCTATGTCGGCGTCGTCTACGAGAAGCTCGCCGACGGACTGCTGCTGCGGCACGGCGCCGACCTCGTCCTCGCCAACTCCCGTCAGGACGCGGAGCGTTTCCGCGCCGTGTACGAGGGGGTCGGCGCCGACGCCTCGGCGGTGACCGAAGTGGCCCTGCCGTTCCTGGGCGGCACGCCGTACACCGGCGAACACGACCCGTTCACCGTGGTGTTCGCGGCGCAGCCCTCGGTGCCGGAGAACCGCGCGGACCGCGCCTACCTGCTGGACCGGCTGGTGCGGCACGCGCGTCTGCACCCGGAGCGCGACGTGCTGCTGAAGCTCCGCTCCAGGCCGGGGGAGCACACCACCCACATCGAGGAACTGCCCTACCAGAAGCTGGCGCGGGGGCTCGACCTGCCGTCCAACCTCCGCCTGGTGTACGGGCACATGGGCGAGGTCCTCGACCGCACCGACCTCCTCGTCACGGTCAGCTCGACAGCCGCCCTGGAGTCCCTGCACCGCCGGATCCCCACCGTGGTCCTCACCGACCTCGGGGTGCGTGAGGCGCTCGGCAACCACCACTTCGTCGGGTCCGGCTGCCTGGCCTCCTGGGACCAGCTCGACGCGGGGCACCGCCCCGACCCCGACGAGGACTGGGTGTCCCGCCAGGGAGTCGCCGCCGGGGACCCCTCCGGGGGAGACCCCTACGCCCGCGCCTTCGCCCCGGCCCGCGACCGCATCGCCGGACTCCTCGACAGCCCCGCCGGGCCGCCGCCCCTGACCCCTTACTACACACCCGCCGTCGCACCGGGCTACCTCCCCGGCATCCTCGCCCGCCACCACCTCGGCCCCGACGGCAGTCCCCTTCCCGGCGCCCCGGCCGCGGCCGGCACCCCCGGCCCGGTCCGCCGGACCGTCCGCAGGGCGGCCCGCGGCGCCTACCGGCACGGCGTCCAGCGCGTGGCCCCGGTGATCCGCCGCATGGGGGAGCTGTGAGTTCCCCGGCGGCTCCCTCGGCGGCCTCTCCGGGAGCCTTCTCCGGCGCCTGCCCGACGGGCTCCCCAGCGACCTCCCCTCTGACCTCTCCAGGAGCAGCGCCCATGCCCGACTCAGCAGCCGGCGTGCGCCGTGTTCTCGCCGTGATCCCCGCGCGCGGGGGCTCCAAGGGCGTGCCCGCGAAGAACCTCGCCCCGGTGGGCGGCGTCCCGCTGGTCGCCCGCGCGGTCCGCGAGTGCCGGGCCGGCCGGCTCGTCACGGACGTGGTCGTGTCCACCGACGACCCCGCCGTCGCCGCGGCGGCCCGCGAGGCGGGCGCCGAGGTCGTGCTGCGTCCGGCCGCCCTCGCCGGGGACACGGCGACCTCGGAGGCGGCCGTCCTGCACGCCCTGGACGCCCACGAGGCCCTGCACGGCTCCCCGGTGGACGTCGTCCTGCTCGTCCAGTGCACCAGCCCGTTCCTCGTCCGTGAGGACATCGACGGCGTCGCCGCGGCCGTCGCCGAACAGGGCGCCGACACGGCCGTCACGGTGGCTCCCTTCCACGGCTTCGTCTGGCGCCGTTCGGACGAGGCGGGCGAGGGCGGCGCCGGGGTCAACCACGACCGGTCCTTCCGCCCGCGCCGCCAGGACCGCCCCCAGGACTTCCTGGAGACCGGCGCCGCCTACGCGATGGACGCGGCCGGTTTCCGCAGACACGGGCACCGCTTCTTCGGCCGCACCGAACTCGTGCGCACCGACCCCGCCCGCGTCCTGGAGATCGACGACCCGCACGACCTCGCCCGTGCCCGCGCGCTCGCCCCGCTCCTCGACGCCGACCTCCCCGGCTCCCTGCCCACCGCCGCCGACGTCGACGCCGTCGTGCTCGACTTCGACGGCACCCAGACCGACGACCGGGTGCTGATCGACTCCGACGGACGCGAGCTCGTCTCCGTCCACCGCGGCGACGGCCTCGGCATCGCCGCCCTGCGCCGGTCCGGTCTGCGGATGCTGATCCTCTCCACCGAGCGCAACCCCGTCGTCGCCGCCCGCGCCCGCAAGCTCGGCCTTCCCGTCCTGCACGGCGTCGACCGCAAGGACCTCGCGCTCAAGCAGTGGTGCGAGGAACAGGGCGTCGCGCCCGAGCGCGTGCTCTACGTCGGCAACGACGTCAACGACCTTCCCTGCTTCGCGCTCGTCGGCTGGCCGGTCGCGGTCGCGAGCGCCCACGACGTCGTCCGCGGCGCCGCCCGCGCGGTCACCGCCCGGCCCGGCGGCGACGGCGCGATCCGGGAGATCGCCGGCTGGATCCTCGGCCCCTCCCTCGACACCCTCCCCCAGTAAGGAACGTTCCGCCATGAGCACCAGCACCAGCACCCGCACCCGCACCAGCACCAGCACCGATGTCACGCCCCGCATCAACGCCCGCCTGCGCCTCCTCGGTTCCCGCCCCGTCGGACCCGGCCACCCCGTCTACGTCACCGGCGAGATCGGCATCAACCACAACGGCGACCTCGACAACGCCCTCAGGCTGATCGACGCGGCCGCCGAGGCCGGCTGCGACGCCGTCAAGTTCCAGAAGCGCACGCCCGAGATCTGCACCCCGCGCGACCAGTGGGACGTCGAGCGCGACACGCCCTGGGGCCGGATGACGTACATCGACTACCGCCACCGCGTCGAGTTCGGCGAGGACGAGTACCGCCGGATCGACGCGTACTGCCGGGAGAAGGGCATCGCCTGGTTCGCGTCGCCGTGGGACACCGAGGCGGTCGCCTTCCTGGAGCAGTTCGACGTGCCCGCGCACAAGGTGGCGTCCGCGTCCCTGACCGACGACGAACTGCTGCGCGCCCTGCGTGCCACCGGCAGGACGGTCATCCTGTCCACCGGCATGTCGACCCCGCGGCAGATCCGCCACGCGGTCGAGGTCCTCGGCTCGGACAACATCCTCCTGTGCCACGCCACCTCGACCTACCCGGCCAGGGCCGAGGAGCTCAACCTCCGGGTGATCAACACCCTGGAGCGGGAGTACCCCAACGTGCCGATCGGCTACTCCGGCCACGAGACCGGCCTGCAGACCTCCCTGGCCGCCGTCGCCCTCGGCGCCGTCTTCGTCGAGCGCCACATCACCCTGGACCGCGCGATGTGGGGCTCCGACCAGGCGGCCTCCGTGGAGCCGGGCGGCCTGACCCGCCTCGTCCGCGACATCCGCACCATCGAGGCGTCCCTCGGCGACGGCGTCAAGAAGGTCTACGACTCCGAGCTCGGCCCGATGCGCAAGCTGCGCCGCGTCCCGGGCGTCGTCGCCCAGGCGGAGATCGCGGCGGCGGCGGGCGAGCCGCTCGCGGTCTGACCCGCGTGTCCCTCCGAGTGCCCCACGGGATGGTCGTCCGACGATGAGTCCTCGCGCCGGGAAGAACACCGGCCCCACCCCCCACACCCTCGCCTTCGTGGAGAGCCCGGTGCAGCTCCTGAACGTCCTGGAGTGGGCGCACTCCCGGGGGCTGCACCGGCGGCGGGAGTCCGGCGCGGGGCTCACCCTCGTCGTGCTGTCCCCGACCGACCCGATGACCCGCGGCCAGCTGCGGCGGATGGCCGAGCTGGCCCGCCGGGAAGGGCACACCGTCCGTTGGGAGGAGGCCCGCGACGGCGCCGCGGCCCCCTTCCGCACCGTCGGCGGTCTCACCGGCCTGCTGCGGCGCGCGGACCGGATGGTGATGGGCGACCCGTTCTCCCGTTACGTCCAGCTGCTGCTGACCCTCACCCGGGCGGGCGAACTCGTCGTGGTGGACGACGGCACCGCGACCATGGAGTTCGTCGGCCAGCTGGCCCGCGGCGAACGCCTGGTGCGCTGGCACCGCAAGGGCGCCCGGGCGAGCCTGCGCGACCTGCTCTTCGCCCCGGTCTCCGCCGTGGCCCGCCACCGCCTCACGCCGGGCGCGGACCACCGCGTCGAGGTGTTCTCCGCGATGCCGATCACGGACGCCCCGGACGGCGTGGTCCGCACGGCCAACCGCTTCGCCTGGACCCGGGACCGCTTCGGCCCGCCGCGCGTCACGAAGGGCGCGGACATGGTGGGCACCTCGCTGGTGGAGACGGGAGTGGTCGACGCCGACCGCTATGTGGAGGCCGTCCGGGCCCTGGCCAAAGCCCACGGCGTCACCCGCTACTTCGCGCACCGCCGCGAGAGCGCGGAGAAACTCCACCGGCTGGCCGTGGAGACGGGACTGCAGATCGTGCGCCCCGAACTCCCGCTGGAACTGATCGCCCGCCGGGGTCCCATCGGCCGGACGGTCCTCAGCTTCCCGTCCACGGTCGTCCACACGCTGCCCCTGGCCCTGGCGGGGACGGAGGTGCGCGTCACGGTCTGCGACATCGACCCGGCCTGGCTGACCGCCCACGCCTCGCCTCGGGCGCAGGGCTTCCTGGCCGGGGTCACGGGGACCGCGCGCGCCGCGCACGGACTGACGGCGGTGAACCCGGCCTGACCCCCCTGCCCGCGTCACCCGCGTCACCCGCGTGGGCGGACCCCTTCTCAGCCGGCCTTCCGTCTCCCGCCGCCTGCCTTCGGTCCCCCGCCCGGCTTCCTGCTCCGGTCTGCGGGCCGGGGCGCCGGATCTGAGATCCCGGGTCCAGGGTCCCGGGTCCCCGGCTCCGGTTCTTCCCGACGGCCGGACCGGTCGCGACGCCGTGCCCCCGGCGTCGCGTCCCGGCGTCGCCCGCGTGGCGGGACCGCGGCGCGCGGGCGATGATGCCGGGACCGGTCCCGGAACGTGGACAGGCACGGCGTGCCTCGAGCGGTCCGTGGTATCCGTGAGAGGAAGGAACAAGTGTGGGAGCCGAACCGGAATCGGCGGAGTTTACCCACCCCCCACAGCAGCCATGCGCCGCGCGGCCGACTTTTCTTCGCCTGACGGGTTGAAGTTTTGTTGATCGTAGGTCGGTCGACCGCCTCGGCGTCCTACCCTTCAGAGGGTGAAGCAACTGATGTCCCGAGAGTCCGAGGCCGATCCTTCAGGGGAAGACACCCTCCCCGGCGTCCTGCCGGAGGAGCTGCGCGCAGAGCTCGTGGCCTTCCGCCGCGACCTGCACATGCACCCTGAGCTGGGCAACCAGGAGTTCCGTACGACGGCCGCGATCAAGGCCCGCCTGGAGAAGGCGGGGCTCGCACCACGTGTGCTCGCCGTCGGCACCGGCCTCATCTGCGACATCGGGACGGTGGGCGCGGCCGACGGCGTTCCCGTCCTGGCCATGCGCGCGGACATCGACGCGCTGCCCATCCCGGACACCAAGACCGAGTGCGCCTACCGGTCGACCGTCCCGGACCGCGCACACGCCTGCGGCCACGACGTGCACACCACCGTCGTCCTCGGCGCCGGGCTCGTCCTGGCCGAGCTGCACCGCCAGGGCCGGCTCCCGCGCCCCGTACGGCTGATCTTCCAGCCCGCCGAGGAGGTGCTGCCCGGCGGCGCCGCCGACGCCATCGAGGACGGCGCGCTGGACGGCGTCGGCCGGATCATCGCCGTGCACTGCGACCCCCGGGTCGACGCCGGCCTGATCGGTCTGCGCGAGGGCGCCATCACCTCCGCCTGCGACCGGCTGGAGATCTCCCTGGACGGGCCCGGCGGCCACACCGCCCGCCCCCACCTCACCACCGACCTGGTCACGGCGGCCGCCCGCGTGGTCACCGACGTGCCCGCGCTGGTCGGGCGGCGGGTCGACACCCGGGCCGGGCTCGCCGTCACCTGGGGCCGGATCGAGAGCGGCCACGCGCCCAACGTCATCCCGCAGCACGCCGAGCTGTCCGGCACCGTCCGCTGCCTGGACATCGAGGCGTGGCGGCAGGCGCCGGACATCGTCGTCGCGGCCATCGACGAGGTCGCCAACCTGCACCGCGCCAAGTCCGAGATCAACTACGTGCGGGGCGTCCCCCCGGTCGTCAACGACGCCGACGTCACCGGCCTGCTGCGGGACGCCATGGTCGCCCGGCGCGGTGAGACGGGCGTCGAGGGCACCGAGCAGAGCCTCGGCGGCGAGGACTTCTCCTGGTATCTGGAGCGGGTGCCGGGCGCGATGGCCCGCCTCGGCGTCCGCCCGCCCGGCGAGCGCACCGTTCGCGACCTGCACCAGGGCGACTTCGACGCGGACGAGTCGGCGATCACCGTCGGCGTGGAACTCTTCACGGCGGCGGCCCTGCTGGACGCGGTCACCAGGTAGCCGGAGGCCGGCGGAACGGCCCCCGAGGGCCGCTCCGCCGTCTGGCGCAACCCGGTTGTAAGCCATTCGTCCCCGGTTCGAAATCAACGGCGCGCAGCTGTGAGGCACCGAGTTCAGACGGTGTTCGCCTCGGTTCGATAACGGCGTCGCGAGGGGTGTTTTTCTGACATCTACGCGCGTTACGATGCCGCGAAGCCGACGCCGACAGGGCGTCCTGGCTCGAGCACCGACATGGTGCTCACATCAAGCGCCGACGAGGCGCTCAGGTCAGGTGAAGGAGCCTTCCCGTGCGCCGGGTAGCCAAGCTTTCTGCTGCGTGTATCGCGACCGCAGCTCTCGCCATGACTGCCACCGCGTGTGGCAGCACCTCCTCCGACAGCAGCAGCTCGTCGTCCGCCTCCGGGGGCAGCGGCTCGGGTGTCAAGATCGGTCTCGCCTTCGACGTCGGCGGCCGTGGTGACCGTTCCTTCAACGACTCCGCCGCGCGCGGCGCCGACAAGGCCAAGGGCGAGTTCGGCGGCTCGATCAAGGAGCTGACCGCCAAGACCTCCGACACCGAGGCCGACCGCGAGCAGCGCCTGACCGACCTGGCGCAGGCCGGTTACAACCCCGTCGTCGGTGTCGGCTTCTCCTACGCCGCCTCGATGACCAAGGTCGCCGCGAAGTTCCCGAAGGTCAGCTTCGGCATCGTCGACTCCGTGGTGGACGCGAAGAACGTCGACAGCATCACCTTCACCGAGGAGCAGGGCTCCTACCTGGCCGGTGTCGCCGCGGCGCTGAAGACCAAGAAGAACCACGTCGGCTTCATCGGTGGTGTCGACGTCCCGCTGATCAAGAAGTTCGAGGCGGGCTACGTCCAGGGCGTCCACGACACGAACCCGAAGGTCAAGGTCGACACGCAGTACCTGAGCCACGGCTCGGACTTCTCCGGTTTCGCCAGCCCCGACAAGGGCAAGGCGGCCGCGTCGGGCATGCTGGACAATGGCGCCGACGTGATCTACTCGGCGGCCGGCTCCTCCGGCAACGGCGCGATCGAGGCCGTCAACGGCGTCAAGGGCGCGTGGGCCATCGGTGTCGACTCCGACCAGTACAACATCCCGGGTCTGGCCAAGTACAAGGCCTCGATCCTGACCTCGATGGTCAAGAACGTCGACGTTGGTGTCTACGACTTCATCAAGTCCGTGCACGACGGCAAGCCGCTGACGGGCGTCAACAACTACTCGCTCGCCAAGAACGGTGTCTCGCTGGCCACCAGCGGCGGCTTCATCGACGACATCAAGACCCAGCTGGACGCGGCCAAGCAGAAGATCGTCGACGGCTCCATCACGGTCAAGACCACCCCGTGACCTGACGGTTCCCGACGTACCCCGGCTCGACGAGGGGGGTGGATGAGAACCCCCTCGTCGAGCCATAACAATGTGTCAACTCTACGCGTGTAGCGCGGAGTTGCCGCGCTAGCGTCGCCGACGCCTGCCCTCCCCTACGCAGCCCCTTTTCCCCGAGGAGAGTGCGCCATCAACGCGTCCAGCCCTCCCGCTGCCGTCGAACTGCGCGGCATCACCAAGCGATTCCCCGGCGTCGTCGCCAACCGCGACATCGACATCACGGTCCGCACCGGCACAGTCCACGCCCTGTGCGGTGAGAACGGCGCCGGCAAGTCCACGCTGATGAAGATCCTCTACGGCATGCAGCAGCCGGACGAGGGCACCATCACGGTGAACGGCGAGCGGGTCGTCTTCAGCAACCCCGCCGACGCCATCGCCCGCGGCATCGGCATGGTGCACCAGCACTTCATGCTCGCCGACAACCTCACCGTCCTGGAGAACATCGTTCTCGGCGCGGAGAAGCTCCACGGCATCGGCGCCAAGGCCCGTAAGAAGATCAAGGAGATCTCCGACGCCTACGGTCTGAACGTCCGGCCCGACGTGCTCCTGGAGGAGCTCGGCGTCGCCGACCGCCAGCGCGTGGAGATCCTCAAGGTCCTCTACCGCGGAGCCAAGACCCTCATCCTCGACGAGCCCACCGCCGTCCTCGTGCCGCAGGAGGTCGACGCCCTCTTCGGCAACCTGCGCGAGCTGAAGGCCGAGGGCCTCACGGTCATCTTCATCTCCCACAAGCTGGGCGAGGTGCTGTCCGTCGCCGACGAGATCACCGTCATCCGGCGCGGCACCACCGTCGGCACCGTGAAGCCGGCGGGCACCACCCCCAAGCAGCTCGCCGAGCTGATGGTCGGCAGCGAACTGCCCACACCGGAGACCGAGGAGTCCACGGTCACCGACGTCCCGCTGCTGAAGCTGGACGGACTGCACCTGACCCAGACGGACCTCGACGGCGTCCAGCGGATCATCCTCGACGCGATCTCCTTCACCATCCACAAGGGCGAGGTCCTCGGCATCGCCGGCGTGGAGGGCAACGGCCAGTCCGAGCTGGTCGAGGCGATCATGGGAATCCGCGACCCGGACGCCGGCGTCATCACCCTCGACGGCGCCGACATCTCGCGCTTGCCCACCCGCCGCCGCCGCGAGGCCGGCGTCGGCTACATCCCCGAGGACCGGCACCGCCACGGCCTGCTCCTCGAAGCGCCGCTGTGGGAGAACCGCATCCTCGGCCACGTCACCGAGAAGCCCAACTCCCACGGCCAGCTGCTCGACATCGGGGCCGCCCGCACCGACACCGAGCGCATCGTGCAGGCCTACGACGTCCGCACGCCCGGTATCGACGTGACCGCCGCCTCGCTCTCCGGCGGCAACCAGCAGAAGCTGATCGTCGGCCGCGAGATGAGCCACGCGCCCAAGCTCCTCATCGCCGCCCACCCCACCCGCGGAGTGGACGTCGGCGCGCAGGCCGCCATCTGGGACCACATCCGCGAGGCCCGCCGCGAGGGTCTGGCCGTGCTGCTGATCTCCGCCGACCTGGACGAGCTCATCGGGCTCTCCGACACCCTGCGGGTGATGTACCGCGGCCGGCTGGTCGCCGACGCCGACCCCGCCACGATCACCCCCGAGGAGCTGGGCTCCGCCATGACGGGCGCGGCCACCGGCCACCTGGAGCACACAGAGGACGACGCCCGATGAACAAGCTGACCAAGCGGATCGACAAGGAGCGGCTGCTCCTCGGCATCGCGGCACCGCTGCTGGCGCTCGTCGCCGCGATCGTCGTCACGGCCCTGGTGATCCTGGCCACCGGCAAGAACCCGGGCGCCGCCTTCAGCGACATGCTGACCTACGGCTCCGCCAGCGACAGCCAGGTCTACATCCTCAACAAGGCGACGACGTACTACCTGGCGGGCGTCGCGGTGGCCATCGGCTTCCGCATGAACCTGTTCAACATCGGCGTCGACGGCCAGTACCGGCTCGCCGCGTTCTTCGCCGCCGTCCTCGGCGGCGCGCTGACCACGCCCGGCTGGATCTCCATCCCGCTGATCATCCTGTGCGCCATGGCCACCGGCGCCGTGTGGGCGGGCATCGCCGGTGTCCTCAAGGTGACCCGCGGGGTCAGCGAGGTCATCTCGACGATCATGCTCAACGCGATCGCCACCGCGATCATCGCCTACCTGCTGCAGCCCGGAAAGCTCGCCGAGCTGCAGAGCGGCGGCACGGTCATCTCCACCAAGCCGCTGCCGAAGTCCTCGTACTTCTTCAGCATCGACACCGGCCCCGCCGGAGTGCTGTGGGGCTTCATCGTCATCGCCGTGCTCGTCGGCGTCGCGTACTGGTTCGTGCTCGGCCGCACCCGGTTCGGCTTCGACCTGCGCACGGTCGGCCAGTCCGAGAGCGCCGCCGCCGCGAGCGGTGTCTCCGTCAAGAAGATGATCGCCACCAGCATGGTCATCTCGGGTGCGGTGGCCGGCCTGATCGGCATGCCGACCCTGCTCAACGACAGCCACCAGTTCAGCAACGACTTCCCCTCGGGCATCGGCTTCACCGGCATCGCGATCGCCCTGCTCGGCCGCAACAACCCGGTCGGCATCGCGCTCGGCGCGCTGCTCTGGGGCTTCCTGGAGCGCACGACCAACCACCTCGAGTTCGAGGGCTACGACAAGGAGATCCTCGGCGTCATCCAGGGCGTCATCGTCCTGTGCGTCGTCATCGCCTACGAGCTCGTGCGCCGCTACGGCCTCAAGCGTCAGCAGCAGCGGGTCGGCGCCGAACTCGCCGCCCAGGCCGCCGCCCCGACCCAGAAGCAGGAGGTGGCGTGATGACTGCCACGATGACCGACACGCCGCCGCCCGCGGCGCCCAAGGCGGACGCCCGGAACGGGCGGTCGGGCCGTTCGGCCGGCCAGATCCTCATGATCGTCGCGGGCGCGCTGCTGCTCGTCGCCGCGGTCCGCGTCGCCACCGGCGCCAACCAGCTGACCTCCGACGGCCAGGTCTCCGCCGCCCTCGGCCTGGCGGTGCCCATCGGCCTCGCCGGCCTGGCGGGCCTGTGGTCCGAGCGGTCCGGCGTGGTCAACATCGGCCTCGAGGGCATGATGATCCTCGGCACCTTCGGCGCCGGCTGGATCGGCTGGCAGTCCAACCCCTGGCTGGGCCTGCTGTGCGGCATCGGCTTCGGCGTCCTCGGCGGCCTGGTGCACGCCGTCGCGACCATCACCTTCGGCGTCGACCACATCGTCTCCGGTGTCGCCGTCAACCTGCTCGCGCTCGGCACCACGCAGTACCTCGCCAAGATCTTCTTCTCGGAGGGCAAGCCGGCCGAGGCGGGCGGCAACCCCAAGCAGTCCCCGCCCGTGGACTCGCTGCCCAACATCGACGTGCCGGGTGTCTCGGACGGCCTGCAGTCCCTCGAGAACCACCACTGGTTCCTGATCTCCGACGTCGCGGGCATCCTCGGCGGCCTGGTCACGAACCTGTCCGTGGTCACCCTCCTCGCCCTCCTGCTCTTCGTGGGCAGCTGGTGGCTGCTGTGGCGCACCCCGTTCGGCCTGCGGCTTCGCTCCTGCGGTGAGAACCCGGTCGCCGCGGAGTCCCTCGGCGTCAACGTCTACAAGTACAAGTACGCGGCCGTGGCCGTCTCCGGCGGCCTGGCCGGCCTCGGCGGCGCGTTCCTCGCCCTGGTCACCTCCCACACCTACCTGGAGGGCCAGACCGGCGGCCGCGGATACATCGGCCTCGCGGCCATGATCTTCGGCAACTGGCGGCCGGGCGGCCTGGCCATGGGCGCGGGCCTGTTCGGCTACTCCGACGCGCTGCAGCTGCGCAACGGCGGCCAGACCGTCCACGCGCTGCTGCTCCTGCTGGTCGTGCTCCTCGTCGGGCTGGCGGGCTGGAAGCTGTACCGCAAGGCGCACTGGCAGGGCGGGACCTGCCTCATCGTGGCCGCGCTCGTCCTGCTCTGGTACCTGTTCACCGACGAGGTCCCCAGCGACTTCGTGGGCGCCACCCCGTACGTCGTCACGCTGCTGGTGCTGTCGCTGTCCGCACAGCGGCTGCGCATGCCCAAGGCGGACGGCATGCGCTACCGGAAGGGCCAGGGCAAGTGACCGCGCGGTCCGGCGTCGACTGGGCGGTGCTGCGCGAGCTGGCCCGCGAGGCCATGTCCCACGCGTACGCCCCCTACTCGGGCTACTCCGTCGGGGTCGCCGCCCTGGTCGACGACGGGCGCACGGTCACCGGCTGCAACGTCGAGAACGCGTCCTACGGTCTCGGCCTGTGCGCCGAGTGCGGGCTGGTCTCGGAGCTGCAGCGGACCGGCGGCGGCCGGCTGACGCACTTCACGTGCGTCGACGGGCAGGGCGAGATCCTCGTCCCGTGCGGCCGCTGCCGGCAGCTGCTCTACGAGTTCGGGGGCCCCGACCTGCTCCTGGAGACCCCGGCGGGCATCCTGCCGCTGTCCGAGATGCTGCCCCAGGCCTTCGGCCCGGACCATCTCACCAAGTAACTCCCGTGCGGCCCCTGGCGAGTTGTTCGAACGACTCGCTCCGAGGGGCCGTGCGGCTTCTGGAACACTCGGAAGGAAGCCAAGCCATGGCCATGGACGCCATCTCCGTCATCCGCACCAAGCGGGACCGCGGCGAGCTCAGCGACGAGCAGATCGACTGGGTCATCGACGCGTACACCCGCGGGGAGGTCGCCGACGAGCAGATGTCCGCGCTCGCGATGGCCATCCTCCTCAACGGGATGAACCGCCGGGAGATCGCGCGCTGGACCGCCGCGATGATCGCCTCCGGCGAGCGCATGGAGTTCTCCTCCCTGTCCCGCCCGACGGCCGACAAGCACTCCACGGGCGGCGTCGGCGACAAGATCACCCTCCCGCTGGCGCCTCTGGTGGCGGCCTGCGGAGCGGCCGTCCCGCAGCTCTCCGGCCGGGGCCTCGGCCACACCGGCGGCACGCTGGACAAGCTGGAGTCGATCCCCGGCTGGCGGGCGCTGCTCTCCAACGAGGAGATGCTGTCGGTGCTGGACGGCACGGGCGCGGTGATCTGCGCGGCGGGCGACGGCCTGGCCCCGGCCGACAAGAAGCTCTACGCGCTGCGGGACGTGACCGGCACGGTGGAGGCGATCCCGCTGATCGCCTCGTCGATCATGTCGAAGAAGATCGCGGAGGGCACGGGCTCGCTGGTCCTGGACGTCAAGGTCGGCACCGGCGCGTTCATGAAGACGACGGCCGACGCGCGTGAGCTGGCGTCCACGATGGTCGGCCTGGGCACCGACCACGGGGTGAGGACCGTCGCGCTGCTGACGGACATGTCCACCCCGCTCGGCCTCACGGCAGGCAACGCCCTGGAGGTCCGCGAGTCGGTCGAGGTCCTCGCCGGCGGCGGCCCGGCGGACGTCGTGGAGCTGACGATCGCGCTGGCCCGGGAGATGCTCGACGCGGCCGGCGTGAAGGACGCGGACCCGGCGAAGGCCCTGGCCGACGGCTCGGCCATGGACGTATGGCGGCGCATGATCGCCGCCCAGGGCGGCGACCCCGACGCGCCGCTGCCCACGTCGAAGGAACAGCACGTGATCAAGGCCCCGTCCTCGGGGGTCCTGACCCGCCTCGACGCCTACGGCGTCGGCGTCGCCGCCTGGCGCCTCGGCGCGGGCCGGGCCCGCAAGGAGGACCCCGTGCAGGCGGGCGCGGGCGTCGAGCTGCACGCCAAGCCCGGCGACACGGTCACCGCCGGCCAGCCCCTGCTCACCCTGCACACCGACACCCCGGAGCGCTTCGAGTACGCCCTCCAGGCCGTCGAGGGCGCGTACGACGTCGAGGCCCCCGGAACCGCGTTCACCGCCTCCCCGGTCGTGCTGGAGCGCATCGCCTGACCTGGCCCGCGGTCGCAGGCCGACGGCGTCACAGCCCCCTTTCGGGTGAACGGGATCGGTGGACCGCCACCGGTCCCGTTCGGCA
Source organism: Streptomyces humidus (assembly GCF_014649655.1). GTDB lineage: Bacteria > Actinomycetota > Actinomycetes > Streptomycetales > Streptomycetaceae > Streptomyces > Streptomyces humidus. Next base: position 59,953 of record NZ_BMTL01000017.1, read on the forward strand.
TGCTGGACTCGGTGACGCACCGACAAGGAGACCGCCATGAGCGCACTCACGGTCGACCACTCGGCGGCCGAAGGCCACGAGTGGGACGGCCTCGTCCGGATCTGGCAGGAGACGGACGCGCCCGAGGGCTGCAAGGTGGAGATCATCGAGGGGATCGTCACCGTGGCACCACCGCCGTCCAACGCCCACAACGACATCGCAGACCAAGTGCAGCGAGAGCTGTATCAGGTGATCCCACGGGAGTGGGGCGTCTACCAGACGCTGGGCGCTGCAGTGCCCTCACGTGAGGGGCTCTACATCCCGGACATCGCGGTGGCGCCGAAGGAGGTCCTGCGGACGGAGACCGGCAACTGCATTCCCGCATCCGCGGCCGAGCTGATCGTCGAGATCACCTCCAAGGCCAACGCGAGCAACGACCGCATCAAGAAGGCCGCCGGCTATGCCCAAGCCGGTGTCCCGTTGTACCTCCTCATCGACGGTTGGGCGCCGGGGGGACCGACGGTCATCCTGTACGGGGAGCCCCACGGGGACGTCTACCGTGTCCTGTGGGCAGGCAAGTTCGGTGACACCGTCGAGCTGCCCGAGCCGTTCGGGCTGGAGCTGGACACCGGCGAGTTCCCGGCCGGCTAGCCATACCGATGAGTTGAGCCCCACTGCGGGGTCTTATGGCACGTGGACCCCACTACACCCCCCGTGCTCACCCTGACCGGCCCGGTCGCCCGAGGACAGGCGGCCGGGCTGGACGACATCGTGTTCGCGCTGCTGGACGGCGTCGACGACGGGGTCGTCGTCTGCGACGTCGCCGGGATCGGGCCGCCGGGGCTGGCCGTCGTCGATCTGCTGGCCCGGCTGCAGCTTGCCGCCCGGCGGGCCGGCGGGCGGATACGGCTGCGGGCCCCCGATCCCGCGCTACGCGCCCTGCTCCACCTCGTCGGGCTCCCCGTCGAGGTGGAGGGGGAGGCCGAAGAGGGGGAACCAGCGCTGGGTGTCGAGGTAGAAGTGGAACCCGGTGAGGCGGCCCTCTGAGATCTCCAGGACCTGGATCGCCCAGGGGGCGTGACCGCCCTTCTCCGGGTCCGGCTTGTACTGCGCGAAGCCCGGCAGGCCGTTGACCTGGACCGGCAGCAGCCGCGAGCCCTCGCAGGCGGAGCCCAACGTGGTCATGAAGCCGGTGATGTCGTCATGCCCGGTCAGCCACAGGTCGAACGGCGGCATCGTCATGACGGCGTCCTCGTGCAGCAGGGCCGTCAGCGCCGCCATGTCATAGCCCTCGAAGGCCGCCACATACCGTTCGAGGAGCTTCTGCTGTTCCTCGTCCAGCGGGTCCGACACCGCCGCGTCCGCGCCGGCGGCCTTCTGCTCGGACAGGGTCGCCCGCGCCCGCTGGAGCGCGCTGTTGACCGAGGCGACCGAGGTGTCGAGCAGCTCGGCGACCTCGCTCGCCCGCCACGCCAGCACCTCCCGCAGGATCAGCACCGCCCGCTGCTTGGGCGGGAGCTGCTGGAGCGCGGCCATGAACGCCAGGCGCACCGACTCCTTGGCCACGGCCGCATCGGCCGGGTCCTCCACCGTGGGCAGCACGCGGGCGTCGGGCATCGGCTCCAGCCAGGTGTGGTCGGGGCGGGGCGAGAGCGCGGCCCGGGCGAGCGGGGTGGAGTCGGAGAGGTCCATCGGGCGGGCCCGCTTGTTGCCGGCCGTCAGCATGTCCAGGCAGACGTTGGTGGCGATCCGGTACAGCCAGGAGCGCAGACTGGAGCGGCCCTCGAACTTGTCGTAACTGCGCCACGCGCGCACCAGGGTGTCCTGGACGGCGTCCTCCGCCTCGAAGGAGGAGCCGAGCATGCGGTAGCAGTAGCCGGTCAGCTCGGTCCGGTACTTCTCCAGTGCGACGTCGAGGTCAGTCGTCGTCGCCGTGCTGTTGCCCATCGTCCACCCACCCCTGTGGCCGTCCTGTCGCGCGTCTTCGCGCCCAGCACTTCGGAAGCTACCGCAGCCCACTGACAACGGCCTGCCGAGCCGACGTAAGTGCAGGTGGGAGGCCATATGCGGGCCCGCTCGGGCCGGCTGCCGCACCGACATCAGCGGATGCCCGGCGGACCGGCGTTCCGTCCTCGGCGGCGTCTCCCGGGCGGGGCGCCGGCACCCCGCCCGGGAGGGAACGGCCAGGAGACGCGGAGGCCAGGACGTCAGGACGTCTGGAGGCCAGGAGGTCGTGAAGCCGGGGGGAGGCCAGTGGGCTGTGAGGCCGGGGGGAGGCCAGTGGGCTGTGAGGCCGTGAGGCACGAGCTCAGCGTGCGGCCACCAGCGTGTTCCGCCGTGCGGCGACCCGCGCCGCACGGGTCCCGAGCGCGGTGATCGCCACGACGCCGAGCACCGCCAGGACGCCCACGCCGACCGTGCCGGACCAGCCGCTCGCGTGGAAGGCCGTCGCCCCCACCGTGGAGCCGACGCTGGAGCCGACGTAGTACGAGGACTGGTAGAGGGCGGAGGCCTGGGCGCGACCGGTGGTCGCCGTCCTGCTGACCGCCGAGGACGCCACCGCGTGCCCCGCGAAGAAGCCCGCCGTGATCAGGACCAGGCCCAGCAGGACCGGCGCCAGCGAGTCCGCCAGGGACAGCAGCAGCCCCGCGGCGGTGGTGCCGCCCGCCAGGTACAGCGCGCCCCGGCGGCCGAGCCGGCCGACCAGGCGGCCCGCCGTCGAAGCCGACACCGTGCCCACCAGGTACACCAGGAAGACGGAGCCGACGATGCCCTGCGGCAGGGAGAACGGCGCCTCCGTCAGCCGGTAGCCGATGACGGTGTACACGCCGCCGAAGACGGTCATGAACAGCGCGCCGATCGCGTACAGCCGGCGCAGCAGCGGGTCGGCCAGGTGGTCGCGGACGGTACGGGCCAGGACGCGGGGGGCCAGGGAGCCCGCCCTGAAGTGCTTCGGCGCCGGGAGCAGCAGCCGGAAGGCGATCGCGCAGGCCACCGCCAGCGCGCCGATCACCCCGACCGCGATCCGCCAGCCCCACTCCTGGGCGACCCAGCCGGTGATGACCCGGCCGCTCATCCCGCCGACGCTGTTGCCCGCCACGAACAGGCCGATGGCGGTGACGAGCGCCTTCGGCCGGACCTCCTCCGCGAGATAGGCGGTCGCCGAGGCCGGGAGCCCGGCCAGTGCGGCGCCCTGGACCGCCCGCAGCGCGACCAGCGCGCCCAGGGAAGGGGCGAAGGGCACCAGCACGCCCACGGCCACCGCGACCGCGAGCGAGGCGGTCATCACCGTGCGGCGGCCGTAGCGCTCCGACAGGGCGCTCATCGGCAGCACGAACAGGGCCAGGCCGCCGGTCGCCGCCGCCACCGTCCAGCTCGCCTGGCTCGCCGGCACCCCGAAGTCGCCGGAGATCAGCGGCAGCAGCGCCTGCGTGGAGTACAGCAGGGCGAACGTCGCGACCCCGGCGAGGAAGAGGGCGAAGCTCATCCGGCGGTAGCCGGGGCCGCCGGGGGCCATGCGGGAATCCGCGCGGGAGCCGGCGGCGGGGGAGCCGGTGGAGGTGGAGGCTGCGGCGGGGGAGGCGGCGGGGGCGGACGAGACGGCGCCCACGGTCGTGGACGCCCCGGTACTGGCGGGAGACATGCCTCGAAGCTACGTACGCCCCCGCTCATCCGTCCAATGCACGGAATCGTCATAATCGTTCCCATGGCGCATCAGCAGAGGTCAAAGGCTCGACTGTCACCGTCCGGTGACACAGAAGACACGACGGACATGTCGACGCTGCTGGCCCCCCGGCTTGCGTACTTCGCCGGGGTGGCCCGCACCGAGCACGTCACACGCGCCGCCCAGGAGATGAACGTCCCCCAGTCGACGCTCTCGCGGGCCGTGGTCCGCCTGGAGCAGGACCTCGGCGTCGACCTGTTCGCCCGCCGCGGCCGGACGGTCTCCCTCACCCCTGCGGGACGCACCTTCCTCGCCTCCGTCGAGCGGGCCCTCGCCGAGGTCGAGCGAGCCGCCGACGAGGTGCGGGCCGACGCCGACACGGCCACCGGCAAGGTCGCGTTCGGCTTCCTGCACACGATGGGCGCCGAGACCGTCCCGGGCCTGATCCACGCCTTCCGCGCGGACCACCCGCGCGTGCGCTTCAGCCTCGTCCAGAACTACGGCGAGGCGATGATCGAGGGGCTGCGGGCGGGCGAGCTGGACCTCTGCCTGACCTCCCCGGTCCCGGACGCCCCCGACCTGGTCGCCCGCCGGCTCGACGAGCAGAAGCTGCGCCTGGTCGTCCCGGCCGACCACCGCCTCGCCGCCCGCAGGAGGGTCCGCCTGGCCGAGGCCGCGGAAGAGAGCTTCGTGACCCTGGAGCCCGGCTACGGTCTGCGCCGCATCACCGACGACCTGTGCAAGGAGGCCGGCTTCCGCCCCCGGGTCGCCTTCGAGGGCGAGGAGGCCGAGACGCTGCGGGGGCTGGTGGCGGCCGGTCTGGGGGTGGCGCTGCTGCCGCCGCCCGCGGTGGCCCGCCCGGGGGTCGTGGAACTGACCGTGACCGCCCCCCGCGCCGTCCGCGAGATCGGCGTCGCCTGGCTGGACGGCCACCCGGACACACCGCCGGTGGCGGCGTTCAAGAAGTTCCTGCTGTCGAGGAGGGGCAGCCTGCTGCCGAACTGAGCGGCGCCCGCCCCGGGGGCGCGGGTCCGGATCGCCGTCCTGTTCCGCCGGGCGGTCGGACGCGAGCGGCCGCGCCGCACCCGCGCCACCCCCGTGGCGGCGCGCGTCGCCCCTCAGCCCCTCCGCCTCACCGGCGCCGCGACGTGCCGAACCCGACCGCCAGCGGCATCCGCAGTCCCAGCGGGGGCGGAGCCGCCAGCGCGTCCACCACCGGCCGGGACAGCGGCCGCCCGAACAGCGTGCCCATGACGAAGTCCTCGGCCAGGGCGAGGACTTCGCTCCGGTACTGGTGCAACCGGTGGCCGTCGGAGTGCACTTCGAACCGGCAGACGTCCCGGTTGGCCTTCTTCGCCCGCGCCGCGAGCCGGAACGACAGCTCCGGGTCGCACCGCCCGTCGTTCGTGCCGTGCACGATCAGCACCCGTCGCCCCGCCAGCTGCTTCACCGGTTCGGGCGGCGCGGCCACGTCCTCCTCCGGCAGCCACGGAGCGAGCGCCAGCACCGAGGCGACGGCCTCGTGGCCGCCCGCGCGCAGCGCCGCCCGCGCGCCCATGTCGATGCCGGCCAGACACACCGGGACGTCCCCGTAGCGCCGGACCACCTCGTCGACGGCCCAGGCGGCGTCGGCCGCCAGGTGTGCCTCGCTGCCGTTCCAGCCGCGGTAGCGGTAGTGCACGGCGTGGACGGCCAGACCCTCCTCGCGTCCGGCCCGCGCGAGCCTGCGCCCGAGGCCCCGGACAGAGGCGGCGGCCCACACGGCGGACGGCCTGCGGCTGGAGACCTCCTCGCCGCCCGGGAGCAGCAGCACCGCTCCGCTCACCGCCGTCGGCTCCGGGCCCGGCGCCCGCCCCAGCCGGACCGTCCGAACCGGCGTCACTTCCTGTCCCATGACAGAACAGTGTCAGAAGCGCCGATGTACTCCACCCGTCCGTGCGGTCACCGTTACATATCGGCGTAGTTGTACAAGCGCCGTCTACGCGCGTAGGAGTTAGAGTGCGCCCATGACGAGCCAGAGCATCCAGGCGGGCACCGCCCCCAGCTCGGACCAGATCCGGCGGGCACCCAAGGTTCTGCTGCACGACCACCTCGACGGCGGGCTGCGCCCCGGCACGGTCGTCGACCTCGCCCGGGACGGCGGGTACTCCCGACTGCCCGAGACCGAAGCCGACAAGCTCGGCGTCTGGTTCCGGGAGGCCGCCGACTCCGGTTCCCTGGAACGGTACTTGGAGACGTTCTCGCACACCGTCGGCGTGATGCAGACCCGCGAGGCGCTCGTGCGCGTCGCCCGGGAGTGCGCCGAGGACCTCGCCGAGGACGGCGTCGTCTACGCCGAGGTGCGGTACGCGCCCGAGCAGCACCTCGACGAAGGGCTGAGCCTCGAAGAGGTCGTCGAGGCCGTCAACGAGGGCTTCCGCGAAGGCGAACGGACGGCCCGGCTCAACGGCCACCGCATCCGGGTCGGTGCGCTGCTCACCGCCATGCGGCACGCGGCCCGCTCCCTGGAGATCGCCGAACTCGCCAACCGCCACCGGGACCAGGGCGTCGTGGGCTTCGACATCGCCGGCGCGGAGGCGGGCTTCCCGCCCACCCGTCATCTCGACGCCTTCGAGTACCTCAAGCGCGAGAACAACCACTTCACCATCCACGCCGGCGAGGCGTTCGGGCTGCCGTCCATCTGGCAGGCCCTGCAGTGGTGCGGCGCCGACCGGCTCGGGCACGGGGTGCGCATCATCGACGACATCGAGGTCGCTGCCGACGGGAGCGTGAAGCTCGGCCGACTCGCCTCCTACGTCCGCGACAAGCGCATCCCGCTGGAACTGTGCCCCAGCTCCAACCTCCAGACCGGCGCCGCCGCGTCCTACGCCGAGCACCCCATCGGGCTGCTGCGCCGCCTGCACTTCCGGGCCACGGTCAACACCGACAACCGTCTGATGTCCGGCACCAGCATGAGCCGGGAATTCGAGCACCTGGTCGACGCGTTCGGCTACACGCTCGACGACATGCAGTGGTTCTCCGTCAATGCTATGAAGTCAGCATTCATTCCTTTCGATGAACGACTGGCCATGATCAATGACGTGATCAAGCCCGGATACGCCGAACTCAAGTCCGAATGGCTTTTCCAGCAGACCGCCTCCACCAGCGGTTCCATGACGGCGGAGGACTGATAACCGGTTTTTTCCAGGCGCGCGACACGGGCGGGCGTTCACCATCCGTCCGCATTTCGATGTTTGCCGCCGACCCCTCCGCGTGTTTACGGTCGAGAACCGCTCAGTTCCCCGTATCCCATTCGAGGACGCATTCATCATGAAGCAGTCTGCTGCCAAGACCCTCGGTGTCGCCGCTCTCGGCGCCGCCTTCGCCGCCGTCGGTGCGGGAGCCGCGAACGCGGCCCCCGCGGTCCCGGACGCCGCCCAGGCCCTGGACGGCGTCACCAGGACGCTGCCGGCGGAGAACGTGGCCCAGGCGCTGCCCGGCGCCGGACAGGCGCTGACGCAGGCGCAGCCGGCGCTCGCCGCGGGCCTGACCGCCGCCCGCCCGGCCGCCGAGAAACTGCTCACCGCGGGTCCCACCGCGCCCGTCGCCGGTCTGCTCGGCGGACTGCCGCTGCAGGGCCTGCCCACGCACGGCCTGCCGGTCAACGGCATCCCGCTGGGCTGAGCGGCTGCCTCTCCACGCAACGCGCCGTCGGGGCGCATCCGGTCGTCCCGGGTGCGCCCCGACGGCGTGGAGACCGAACGGCCGTCACCAGGCCGTGCGGGCCGCCTTGTCCTCCGACGGGAGCAGCACCCACAGCGCTATGTAGAGCAGGAACTGCGGGCCGGGCAGCAGGCAGGAGAGCAGGAAGATCACGCGCATCGTGGTGGCGGAGGTGCCGAAGCGCCGGGCCAGCGCGGCGCACACTCCGCCGATCATGCGGCCGTTGGTGGGGCGGGCGAGGCTGGACATCTGCGGCTCCTTCGTGAGCGATGAGGGCCCCACCCGCTCGAGTGAGTCGAGAGTGGGGGACGGAGGCGGCCTCTGCGGCTGCTCCATCTGACGTCAACGCTACGGTGACGAAGGGTGCGAAGCGTCGCTCTACGGGGCGATACCGACCCTGGGAATCCTCGGGGTCCGACCCTGAGCCGCGTCCTCCTGGCGGACCGGGGCGGGCGTCCCGTGCTCGTCCCTGCGGCGCAGCCACGCGCGCGCCGCCGGCACCGCCGCGACATGCGCGAGGGCCACGCCCACGGTGTTCAGCAGCATCGAGTCCACGTCCACGACCTGACCGGGCACCCCGGTCTGCAGCAGTTCGATCCCCAGCGACAGCATCGCGCCCGCCGTGACCGTGCGGACCAGGGAGGCGAGCGGCGAGACCCGGACCCTGCCGTGCACCAGCGGCAGCAGGACGCCCAGCGGGGCCAGCAGCCCCAGCCCCGCGCCGATCCGCCGGGCCGCCTCGGGCCAGCCCAGCCGCAGGTCGGCGCGGATCCCGTCGAACGGATGCAGATTGGCCGGCAGCACCCAGGGGACGTCCAGCGGGCGCAGCGTGACCCAGGCCACGAACACGAGGTGCACGGCCAGGAGGACAATCCCGGTCGCGCGGATGCGGATCGCGGCGCTGCCGCCGATGGAGCCTTGACGCTGCACGCCCCCCAAGACGCGCCCCCCGGCACGATCGGTTCCGGACCGCCTCCCACCACCGGCGCGCAGTCCCCGCCCCGCCGCTCCCCGGCAGACGGTGACCTGCGACGACGGCGGCCGCGGACCCGCGCATGAGGCGTCCGCCACATCCGCCGCCCCGCACCGGCCGCCCACCGGGGCGGCTCAGCCGTCGGTGGCGACCGGCGTCGACGGGGGCTCGGTGCTGCCCGGGCGGGAGCGGACCTCGTCGGTGCAGGCGTAGCGACGCACCGGAGTGGAGCCGGGGCCGCCCAGGACCACCGAGCCGTCTCCCTCCGCGGCCGCCGAGTCGGAGAACGTGCAGACCAGCTGGGCGAGGGCGTACGAGGTCAGGTTCCCGGGCGGGGTGCTCAGCCGCAGCGTGTCGTCCGGGTCCCGGGGGCCCGGCCCGTGCACCGACATCCCGCCGCGCACGTCCGTCGTGTACCCGGCCTCCTTCTCGGCCGTCGACGGCGACTCGGCCAGCTCGTCCAGCAGGCCCTGCGCGACCAGCGCGCGCCGCGCGGAGTCCGCCGCGCCGTCCGGCACGCGCACCGAGCGGTCCACGGCCACCAGCGACGAACCGCACAGCAGGAACACCTGCACCGGCACACCCGCGCGCGCGGACTGCGTCGTGACGTCCGGCTCCGCGAGCGAGCAGCGCACCCGGGAGGGCGCGGGCCCGAAGTCGGTCGGCACCTCGGTGGCCCGGATGCCGCAGCCGGCGAGCAGCGTGGCCGCCAGGCCGGTCAGCGCGGGCGCGGCGAACCGCCGTCGTACGGTCGTCCGGCTCGTGGTCACGTCGCGTCCCCCTTGTCCGGCACGGCCCGCACGCCCTGCTCGCCCGCCTCGCGGCCCCCGCCGTCGTCGCCCTCGTGTTCCGTCCGCTCCGAGACGCCCCGGGGCAGCCGCAGCGTGAACACCGCGCCGCCCTCCGGGGAGTTGACGGCGGTGATCTCGCCGCCGTGGATGTGGGCGTTCTCCAGGGCGATGGACAGACCGAGTCCGCTGCCCTCGGAGCGCGGCCGGGAGGCGCTCGCCTTGTAGAACCGGTCGAAGACGTGGGGCAGCACGTCCTCGGGGATGCCGGGCCCGTGGTCGCGCACCGAGATCACCACCGAGTCGTCCGCCGTCGACACCGACACCCGCACCGGCGATCCGCCGTGCTTGAGCGCGTTGCCGATGAGGTTGGCGAGGATGACGTCCAGACGGCGCGGATCGAGCAGGGCGTGAATGCCGCGCTCGGCGTCCAGGTCGACGGCGTCCAGCCAGGCGCGCGCGTCGATGCAGGCGGTGATCTGGTCGGCGACGTCGACGTCGTCCAGGACCAGCCGGGCCGTTCCCGCGTCGAAGCGGGTGACCTCCATCAGGTTCTCGACGAGGTTGTTCAGCCGCCGTGTCTCGCTGACCACCAGCCGCACGGCGGGCTCGATCATCGGGTCGATGCTTCCCGACTCGGCGTCCAGCTCCTCCTCCAGCACCTCCGCGACGGTGGTGATGGCGGTCAGCGGCGTCCGCAGCTCGTGCGACATGTCGGCGACGAACCGGCGCGAGGCCTCGTCACGGGCGGCCATGTCGTCGACCCGCTTCTCCAGCGCCTCCGCCGTGCGGTTGAACGTGCGCGACAGATCTGCCAGTTCGTCCGTCCCGGAGACCCGCAGCCGGGTGTCCAGCCGGCCCTCGCCGAGCCGGCGCGCCGCGACGCCCAGCCGGTGCACCGGCTTCAGGACGGTCGTGGCGGCGGCCTGCGCGAGCAGCGCGGCCCCGACCAGGGCCAGTCCGGTGGCGATCCCCAGCGACCAGGCCAGCGAGTTGAGGTCCTTGGCCTCCGGCTCCAGCGACTTGCGCATGTACCCGGTCGGGCCGCCCCCGATCACCTTCGTCCCGGCCACCAGATACGGCGTCCCGTGGTCCACGACCCGCTGCCAGTACAGGTGGTACGGGGATCTGTTGCCGCCGCCGACGTCCTGCTGCCTGTTGACCGCCGTGCGCAGCGACTCGGGCACGTCCTCCAGCGAGAACCCGTTCAGCCCGCCCGAGTTGCCGTACACGGTCTGGCCGCTGCCGTCCGCGGCCACCAGCAGCACGCTGAAGCGCTGGCTGCTGTTGGCCATCTGCCCGGCGGTGTGCTGCAGTTCGTCCTGCGAGGGATGCTCCGGCAGCGAACCGGCCCGGTTCTGCATCTCCTGCTCGAAGTCCCGCAGCACCGAGCCCTGGGTGCGGGTCAGCACGGCCTCGCGGTTGAGCCAGTACGCGATGCCGGACGCGGACACGGCGGCGGTCAGCGCCACCGCGCCGAACACCACGACGAGCCGCAGCCGCAGGCTGGTCAGACGCAGACGTGACACTCTTCCCCAGCGCGCCGCGGACCAGCGGCGCAGCCCCCCTTGCCCCTGGGTCACTGAGGGGCGTCCAGGCGGTAGCCGACGCCGCGCACCGTGCGGATGAGGACGGGGGACGACGGCACGTCCTCCACCTTGGCCCGCAGCCGCTGGACACAGGCGTCCACCAACCGCGAGTCGCCCAGGTAGTCGTGCTCCCACACCAGCCGAAGCAACTGCTGCCGGGACAGCGCCTGGCCGGGCCGCCGGCTCAGTTCGAGCAGCAGCCGCAGCTCGGTCGGGGTGAGCTGGAGGTCCTCGCCGTTCTTCGTGACCGTCATCGCCGCACGGTCGATGACGAGACTGCCGAACGTCGCCGAGTCGTTCGACTCGCGCTCCCCGCGTCGCAGCACGGCCCGGATCCGGGCGTCCAGCACCCGGCCCTGCACGGGCTTGACGACGTAGTCGTCGGCGCCGGACTCCAGCCCGACGACCACGTCGATGTCGTCGCTGCGCGCGGTGAGCAGGATGATCGGCAACTGGTCGGTGCGCCGGATGCGACGGCACACCTCGAAACCGTCGATGCCGGGCAGCATCACGTCCAGAACGATCAGATCCGGCCGTTGCTCGCGCAGCAGCTTCAGACCGTCCTCACCGCTCGCAGCGGTCGCCACCCGGTGTCCCTGGCGCGTCAGTGAGAGCTCCAGGGCCGTACGGATGGCGTCGTCGTCCTCGATCAGCAACAGGGAAGGCACAGGCTCATTCTGGCCCATGAGGGGCCTGTCGTTCGACCTGCGGGGCAGGGCCGGTCCGGGCGCGGACACCGGAGCGGGGTGGTTTCGGCGGCGCGCGCGGCGCGCGGCGGGGCGGCCGCGTCCCGCGCCGGCCCGCCACGCGACCCCGCGCCCAGCCGCTCCCGACCTCGCTGACCTGCGCTTCCCCGGAGCCCGGCGAGCATCTCGCGGGCCCGCGGACCCCGCTGCCCGGCCGGATCCGACCACACCGGCCGTCCCTCGCCTTCCGGCGTCGGACGGCCTGGCCGGGCCCGCCGGAACCCGCACAGCACGCGGCCGTCCTCGTCGAACACGTCCGGTTCCGGCTCGGCCGCGCGTGCGGGGGCGGGCGCGCGAGACCGGTGAGGAGGGCCGCCGACCACCTGCGAGGACCACGCCGACCGCCGTGCCGCGCAGGGCTGTGGACGATCCCTGCGTCTGCGGTGACAGGCCCCTGTGACAGGTCTGTGACAGTCGGCGGACACGGCGATGAAGTGGCCCCGGCAGTCTTTTGGTCACCAGGCAGGGCGACGCCGGACAGCACGGCGAAGCCCGGCCGACGCAGGAGAACGAACACCGTAAGTCCACGACGGGGGGCGCGAGATGAACACGCTGCACGGTATGAGCACCAGCGCAGTCGCGGTCGTCACGCGTCTGCACGACGTGAACCGGGGTTCCGAGAAGTCCGGCGCGGTGACCGCTCGGGGGTGCGGTCGTGGCGCCGGGCGTCAGCACACCGCCTTCATGACGGTGGTCGACGCGGGGGAACAGGCGGCTCACGGGGGAGCCGCGTACGGGGAGGACACGGGGGAGCGTCGCTCGCTGACGGAGGCGGAGTTCACCGCCTACGTCCAGGAGCGCCGCGCCTCCCTGTACGCCACCGCCTACCACCTCACCGGCGACCGTTTCGAGGCCGAGGACCTGCTGCAGAGCGCCCTGTTCTCTACCTACCGGGCATGGGAGCGCATCAGCGACAAGGCCGCGGTCGGCGGATACCTCCGCCGGACGATGACCAACCTGCACATCAGCGCGTGGCGCCGCCGCAAGCTGAACGAGTACCCGACCGAGGAGCTGCCGGAGACGGCCGGCGACACGGACGCGATGCGCGGCACGGAGCTGCGCGCGGTCCTGTGGCAGGCGCTGGCCCGGCTGCCCGAACTCCAGCGGACGATGCTGGTCCTGCGCTACTACGAGGGCCGCACCGACCCGGAGATCGCGGAGATCCTCGGCATCAGTGTCGGCACGGTGAAGTCCAGCATCTGGCGCTCGCTGCGCCGGCTGCGCGAGGACGAGGTCCTCAGCTTCGGCCGTGACGAGGAAGACGCCTTCGGGGAGCTTGTCGCCTGAGGGTGAACGGGGGAAGGGCCGGCTGCGCTCGGCGGAGCCGGTGAACGGGGGAAGCACGGGGGAGCGGTACCGGGGGACCCGACGGGGGACGTCGGGGGACTTCGGGGGAGCGGTACCGCGCGAGCACGGGGAAGCACCACCCGGGGGGTGGACGGGGGAGCAAGGGGAAGCACGGGGGAACGCGGGGGAGCGGGACCGGAGGGCCGGGGGGTCCGTCCAGTCCCGCTTCTTCGTGTGCGCCCCTTCTTCCCGTGCCGGACCAAAAGGGCTTCAGACGGCCGTGCGCGCCGTCAGGGCCCGGTCGTCGCCCGACGCCGCGGCGGCCAGCCGGTCCATCGCCTCGTCACGGTCGCAGGCGTACGCGCCGAGTGCGGTCTGGCGGGCCACGATGGAGCGTTCCGTCCGCATCAGACGCCAGCCGCGGCGCAGCAGGAAGGGCACCGACTTGCGGCCCTCCTTCAGATCGCGCAGGAAGCGGCGGCGGAAGGTCCTCACCGGGCCGCGGCTCAGACACAGCGCGTCGGCCAGGACGCCCAGCTCCCGGCAGCGGTTCACGATCTCGGCGGCGAAGATGCCCTCCGCGACGAACAGCGGCGTCCGCCCGATCCCGAACTCCTCCTCGCCCGTGCGGGCGCTGAGCGAGATGTCGTACACGGGAACGTGCGTACGGCCCGTGCCGCACAGTTCCACGATCGCGGCGACGGCCGCCTCCGCGTCCCATGAGCCGGGGTGGTCCCAGTCGATGTCGGAACTCCCCGCGACCAGCGGCAGGGTGGGGTCCTCCCCCTCCTTGTAGAAGTCGTCGAGCCGGAGCACCGGGAGGCCGCAGCGGGCGGCGAGCAGGGACTTGCCGGAGCCGGAAGGGCCGCAGAGCAGCACGACTCGCGTGGGTATGGGCGGAGGGGAGGTCACGGGACACCAGTGTGAGGCATCCCCCGGGCCGTCAACGACCCCGCGGGTCGGCTTTGATGCGCGCGTCACACCTCAACTACCCTTCGTGGCGACACGATCACCTTGCGCAGCAGAAGAAGGCGGCAACCGATGGCCCGACATGCTTCCCCCCAGTCCCCCACCGGCCGGCGCGCCCTCGCCGCCCTCGCGACCGCCGGAGTGGCGCTGGGCGCGGGCGCCGGAAGCGCGGCGGCGGCCGGCGAGCCCGCCGCCGGCGTGGCGCGCACGAGTCCCTCCTCGGCCGGCCGGATCGACCCGCAGGCCGGTCTGCAGGGCGCGCTGGGCTCCCTGTCCTACGCGACCGGCACGCTGGCCGGCCTCAAGCCCAACCCGCTGGCGGGCACCGGCGTGGACCCTCTCGACAACGGCGTCGGCACCCAGCTCGCCGACTTCCGGCCGCTGACGTCCCGGATGCTGACCGGCCCGGTGGCGCAGGCGCAGTCGATCGGGTCGATCCCGGTGGTGGGCGACGTCACGAAGCTGCTCGGCGGCTGACCCCGGCCGAGGTGCGGAGATCGCTGAAGGGGGTCGCGACGCGAGCGACCCCCTTCGTCGTTCAGGGGTTCGGCCGCGGTGGGGGTGGCGACAAGGCTGATTTGTTCCGCAGAGAGGGGCGGAACGCTTGCCGACTGCCGGGACAGCCTCGTCGGCGATGCCCGCCGAACACGGAGGGGGCGCCAGGACGGCCTTCGACCGACAGGCGGTGGAGAGCGAGTGGCCCCGGCGAAAGCCGCGGGCCACTCGCGTGGACCTGCACCGAGCCGCTCGATCAGTAGGCGGAGCCCGACGCGCCCAGCGAACCCGTCGGGTGCCAGACCGTCTTCGTCTCCAGGAAGGCCGTCATGCGGTCGGTTCCCGGGGTCGCCGACCAGTCGTCCACAGGCTGTGGACGAAGGACGCGCTTGAGGTTGTCGGCCGCCGCGATCTCCAGCTCCTTCGCCAGCGCCTCGTCGGCGCCCGCGAGGTCGATCGCGTTGACGTCCCTGTGCGCGGCCAGCGGCGCCGCGATCTCCGCCGTGCGGCCCGAGAGGACGTTGACGACGCCGCCGGGGACGTCCGAGGTGGCCAGCACCTCGGCGAGGGAGAGGGCCGGGAGGGGGGCCTTCTCGCTCGCGATCACGACGGCCGTGTTGCCTGTGGCGATCACCGGGGCGAGCACCGACACCAGGCCCAGGAAGGACGACTCCTGCGGCGCGAGGACCGCGACCACGCCCGTGGGCTCGGGGGAGGAGAGGTTGAAGTACGGCCCGGCGACCGGGTTGCCGCCGCCCACCACCTGGGCGATCTTGTCGGTCCAGCCCGCGTACCAGACCCAGCGGTCGATCGTCGCCTCGACCTGCTCGGCGGCCTTCGACTTCGACAGGCCCTCGGCGTCGGCGACCTCGCGGACGAACTGGACCCTGCGGCCCTCCAGCATCTCCGCGACGCGGTAGAGGACCTGGCCCCTGTTGTACGCCGTCGCCCCGGCCCAGCCGCCGAACGCCTTGCGCGCCGCGACGACCGCGTCACGGGCGTCCTTGCGGGACGCCTGCGGCGCGTTGGCCAGCCATTTGCCCTCGGAGTCCGTCACCTCGTACACCCGGCCGCTCTCGGAACGCGGGAACTTCCCGCCGACGTACAGCTTGTAGGTCTTCAGCACGGAAAGTCGGTCAGACATCGAGGTACGCCTCCAGGCCGTGGCGGCCGCCCTCGCGGCCGAACCCCGACTCCTTGTAGCCGCCGAACGGCGAGGTGGGGTCGAACTTGTTGAACGTGTTGGACCAGACGACACCGGCCCGGAGCCTGTTCGCGACGGCGAGGATCCGGGAGCCCTTCTCCGTCCAGATGCCCGCCGACAGTCCGTACGGCGTGTTGTTGGCCTTGGCGACGGCCTCGTCCGGGGTGCGGAAGGTGAGGACCGACAGCACCGGGCCGAAGATCTCGTCCCGGGCGACGGTGTGCGCCTGGGTGACGTTCGTGAACAGCGTCGGCGCGAACCAGTAGCCGGAGGCGGGCAGTTCGCAGGCCGGGGACCAGCGCTCGACGCCCTCCGCCTCGCCCTGCTCGACGAGCGTCGTGATGCGCGCCAGCTGCTCGGCGGAGTTGATCGCGCCGATGTCGGTGTTCTTGTCGAGCGGGTCGCCGAGGCGCAGCGTCGACAGGCGGCGCTTGAGCGACTCCAGCAGCTCCTCCTCGATCGACTCCTGGACGAGGAGACGGCTGCCTGCGCAGCAGACCTGCCCCTGGTTGAAGAAGATGCCGCTGACGATGCCCTCGACGGCCTGGTCGATCGGGGCGTCGTCGAAGACGATGTTCGCGCCCTTGCCGCCCAGTTCGAGGGTGAGCTTCTTGCGGCTGCCCGCGACCGTGCGCGCGATCTCCTTGCCGACGGCGGTGGAGCCGGTGAAGGCCACCTTGTTCACGTCGGGGTGGGCGACGAGCGCCGCGCCCGCGTCGCCGTAGCCGGGGATGATGTTGACGACGCCCTTCGGCAGTCCCGCCTGACGGCAGATGTCCGCGAAGAACAGCGCGGACAGAGGGGTCGTCTCGGCGGGCTTGAGCACCACCGTGTTGCCCGTGGCCAGCGCCGGGGCGATCTTCCACGCCAGCATCAGCAGCGGGAAGTTCCAGGGGATGACCTGGCCGGCGACGCCCAGCGGCTTCGGCGAGGAGCCGAACCCGGCGTGGTCCAGCTTGTCGGCCCAGCCCGCGTAGTAGAAGAAGTGCGCGGCGACCAGGGGGAGGTCGGCGTCGCGCGTCTCCCTGATCGGCTTGCCGTTGTCCAGTGTCTCCAGGACGGCCAGCTCGCGCGAGCGCTCCTGGATGAGGCGGGCGATGCGGAAGAGGTACTTCGCGCGCTCGGCGCCCGGCAGCGCGGACCACTTCTCGAAGGCCTTGCGGGCGGCCCGCACGGCACGGTCGACGTCCGCCTCGCCCGCCCGGGCGATCTCGGAGAGGACCTCCTCGGTGGACGGCGAGACGGTCTTGAAGACCCGGCCGTCGGCCGCCTCGGTGAACTCGCCGTCGATGAAGAGGCCGTAGGAGGGCGCGATGTCGACGACCGAGCGGGACTCGGGGGCCGGTGCGTACTCGAAAGCGGAGGTGAATGCGGAAGTCGTGGTTTCCATGTTCATGGGGTCTCAGTCCACCGTCACGTAGTCGGGGCCGGAGTAGCGTCCGGTGGCCAGCTTCTGACGCTGCATCAGCAGGTCGTTCAGGAGCGAGGAGGCGCCGAAGCGGAACCAGTGGTTGTCCAGCCAGTCCCCGCCCGCGGTCTCGTTGACCAGCACGAGGAACTTGATCGCGTCCTTGCTGGTGCGGATGCCGCCGGCGGGCTTCACGCCGACCTGGACGCCGGTCCGGTCGCGGAAGTCGCGCACGGCCTCCAGCATCAGCAGGGTGTTGGCGGGGGTGGCGTTCACGGCGACCTTGCCGGTGGACGTCTTGATGAAGTCCGCCCCGGCCAGCATGCCGAGCCAGCTCGCCCGCCGGATGTTGTCGTACGTCGACAGCTCGCCCGTCTCGAAGATGACCTTGAGGCGGGCCGCCCCGGAGGCCTCCTTCACGGCGACGATCTCGTCGTACACCTTCAGGTACCTGCCCGCGAGGAAGGCCCCGCGGTCGATGACCATGTCGATCTCGTCGGCGCCGGCGGCGACCGCGTCACGCACGTCGGCCAGTTTCACGTCGAGGGCGGCGCGGCCGGCCGGGAACGCGGTGGCCACCGAGGCGACCTTGACGCCGGAACCGGCGACGGCCTCCTTGGCGACGGCCACCATGTCGGGGTAGACGCAGACCGCGGCCGTGCCGGGGGCCGTGCGGTCGGTCGGGTCCGGGCGGACCGCCTTGGCGCCGAGCGCCCGGACCTTGCCCGGGGTGTCCGCGCCTTCCAGCGTCGTCAGGTCGACCATCGAGATGGCGAGGTCGATGGCGTACGCCTTCGCGGTCGTCTTGATGGAACGGGTGCCGAGCGCGGCGGCGCGCGCCTCCAGGCCGACCGCGTCGACGCCGGGCAGCCCGTGGAGGAAGCGGCGCAGCGTGCTGTCGGACGAGGTGACGTCCAAGAGGGCGCGGGCCGCGCTGGGTGCATTGGTGGGCATGGTCACCAGACGAGCATATCTACGCGCGTAGCGGGTGTACACCCCCGGGAGTCGTCCCGGCCCTCGTCCGGCGCCGGGGCTCCGCGTGGGAGCGGGCGGCGGGCGTCGGGCAGAATCGGGGACATGACGAGCCCGGAAGACCAGTCACCAGAGCCGCGGCCCTCGGGGCCTCCGGAGCCCTCGGGCCCGGAGATCAGGGACCGTGTGTACCGGTCGTCCGCGGGCATCGCCGGCGGTGTGCTGCTGCTCGCGCTCGTCGGCTGGCTCGGCATCGACGCGATCGTCGCGGGCGAGGGGCGCACGCCGTGGCTGGCGCTCGCCACGATGATCCTTCTCGTTCCGCTGATCGTCGCCCTGACCCTGCGGCCCGCCGTGTACGCCGGTCAGGAACGGCTGCGGGTGCGCAACCCCTTCCGGGTGATCGTGCTGCCCTGGGGGCAGATCGCCACGCTCCGGTCCGGTTACTCCAACGAGGTCCTGACCGTGGCGGGGGCGAAGTTCCAGCTGTGGTCCATCCCCGTCTCGCTGCGGGCCCGCAAACGGGCGAACCGCCGGGAGTCGCGCGCGGCGGCCGGGCAGGACGGCCGCGGCGGCCGGGCCGCCGGACTCGGCGCGTTCGGGGGCGGCCTCGGGCGCGGGGGCGCCGCTTCCGCGGACGGCTCCGCGCGCGCCGCCGCCGACCGTGCCATGGCCGATCTGCGCGAGCTGTGGGAGGTGCGCGAGAAGGAGGAGAGCGCGCAGGGCGAGGTGAGCGTCCGCTGGGCGTGGGAGATCCTCGGCCCGGCCGCGGCGGGGGCCGTCGTGCTGGCGATCCTGCTGGCCGCGGGCTGAGTCAGGGCTGCCGGGCGGGGGCGGTGGCCGGGCGGTCGGCTGCGGCGTCCGTCACCGGCGGACGGCGGCGGCAGACTGCGGTGGTGGCGGACTGCGGTGGCGGTCGGGACGGCCGTCCGCTCCGGAGCCGTCGGCGCGCCGGCCCGGATGTGGGCGGGGCGTGACGCGGCAGCCACGGCGTCGGCGCCGTTGCCGCACCGTTGCCCCGCAGCCGCACCTTGGCCGCGCCGCAGCCGCCGCACTGCCGTAGCCCCGTCGTAGCCGCCGCGCCGCCGTGGCACCGGAGCAGCGGGCCGCCGCCGGTATCGACGCCGCCGCCGGTCTCGGTGACGGTGTCGGTGTCGTGCCTGAGTCAGTGGCAGGGGCCCTGGCGGCCGAGGGTGTCCACAGGGGTGGCGCCGGGGCGGGTCCACTGGGGGACGGGGCGGCTGGTCGGGCCCCAGGTGGCCTTCCCGTCCGCGTCCGAGCGCCAGTACCAGCACGGGTGGTTCCCCTCGGGCCGGCCCTCGGGGTTGTCCTCCCAGGCTTCGCCGCGGCCGTGGGGCGTCATGTCGAGCAGGGCGAACGACCCGCTGAACCGCTCGTTCCCCCGGCCCGTCGTGGAGTAGGTGAGGAAGACGCGGTCGCCGTCGCGCAGGAAGCAGCTGAGGTGGCCCATGCCGCCGCCGATCGGCCCGGCCGTGTCGCGTACCGAGTACCAGGGCTGCGTGTAGCCCATGAACGCGACGTACGCGGCCACCTCCTCCCACGGCCCGGTGGTCAGGAGGGCGAGCGACACGCCGCGGGCGTTGAGGTAGACGGCGTCCCTCAGGTGCCAGGCCGCCATCGTGCAGCCCTCGCACTGCCCCTGGTGCGGCGCGCCGTCGTACCACATGTGCTGGTAGACCACGAGCTCGTCGCGGCCCTGGAACAGGTCCAGGAACGGGACCGGGCCGTCGGGGCCGACGACCTCGACCGTCCCGTCGAGCTCTGCCATCGGCAGCCGGCGGCGGGCCGCGGCGATGGCGTCGCCCTCGCGGGTGTGGGCCTTCTCGCGCACCAGGAGCTCGTCGCGGGCGGCCTGCCACGCGGCCTGGCCGACGACGGCCGGCAGGCCGGGCGACGACGCCGGTTCCGGCCGGCCCGGCGCGGTGGCCGGGCGGTCCGGAGCCGAGGCCGGGCGGTCCGGAGCCGAGGCCGGGCGGTCCGGCGTTGAGGTCGGGCGGTCCGGCGTGCTGGTCATGGCGTCCTCCGTGGTCTGGTGTCCGGTGACTGATGCCGGGCGCCGTCCTGGGACGTCGTACGACGTCCCGAGGCGGTCATCGGTACAGACCGGAGAAGCGGCCGGAACTCATCGCGGGAAGAGCGGGAGCGCGTTCGGCGGGACCCGTGAGGCCGCCGCACGCGCTCCCGTGGCGAGGTCCGCCGGGGCGGGACGTCAGATGCCGGCCGCCGCCGACAGGTCCCGCTTGATCGAGGCGAGGAGGGCGTCCGCCCGGCCGCGCGCGGCCGGCAGGTCGTCGTGGGCCGGGACCGGGATCACGACCTCCAGGTAGCACTTCAGCTTCGGCTCCGTGCCGCTGGGGCGGACGACGACCCGGGCGCCGTCGAGCGTGTAGCGCAGGCCGTCGGTGGGCGGCAGCGTGTCCGTGCCCCGTGTGAGGTCCTCGGCCCGGGTCACGGCCAGGCCCGCCAGCGAGGTCGGGGGCTGTGCGCGCAGCCGCTCCATCGCGCGGGCGATGACCGTGAGGTCCTCCACCCGCACGGACAACTGGTCGGTGGCGTGCAGGCCGTGCTCCACGGCGAGGTCGTCGAGGAGGTCCAGCAGGGTGCGGCCCTGTTCCTTGAGCTCCGAGGCGAGTTCGGTGACCAGCAGGGCGGCGGTGATGCCGTCCTTGTCGCGCACGCCCTCGGGGTCCACGCAGTAGCCGAGGGCCTCCTCGTAGCCGTAGCGCAGGCCGTCGACGCGGGCGATCCACTTGAAGCCGGTGAGGGTCTCCTCGTAGGGCAGGCCCGCCTTCTCGGCGATCCGGCCGAGCAGGGAGGAGGAGACGATCGACTCGGCGAGGACGCCCCGAGCTCCCCGCCGGACGAGGTGCGCGGCGAGCAGCGAGCCGACCTCGTCGCCGCGCAGCATGCGCCAGTCGCCCGCGTACGGGACGGCCACGGCGCAGCGGTCGGCGTCCGGGTCGTTGGCGATGACCAGGTCGGGGGCGCAGGCGCGGGCCGCGGCGAAGGCGAGGTCCATCGCGCCGGGCTCTTCCGGGTTGGGGAAGGCCACGGTCGGGAAGTCCGGGTCGGGCTCGGCCTGCTCGGCGACGAGGACCGGCGCCGGGAAGCCCGCCCGGGCGAAGGCGGCGAGCAGGACGTCCTTGCCGACGCCGTGCATCGCGGTGTAGACGGTGCGGGCCGTGCGGGGGGAGTCCGCGGCGAGGACGGCGTCGGTGCGGGCCAGGTAGGCGTCGAGGACGGAGTCGTCGAGGATCTGCCAGCCGTCGTCGGGCCGGGGCACGTCGGCCAGGCCGCGCACGGCGTCGATCTCCGCGGCGATCTCGGCGTCGGCGGGCGGCACGATCTGCGACCCGTCGCCCAGGTACACCTTGTAGCCGTTGTCGCGCGGCGGGTTGTGGCTGGCCGTGACCTCGACCCCGGCGACCGCGCCCAGGCGCCTTATGGCGAACGCCAGGACGGGGGTGGGCAGCGGGCGGGGCAGGACGGCCGCGCGCAGCCCGGCGCCCGTCATGACCGCGGCGGTGTCGCGGGCGAAGTCGGCGGACTTGTGGCGGGCGTCGTAGCCGATGACGACGAGACCGCCCTCCTGGCCCTTGCCCTTGAGGTAGGCGGCGAGACCGGCGGCGGCGCGGATGACGACCGAGCGGTTCATCCGCATGGGGCCGGCCCCCAGCTCGCCGCGCAGCCCGGCGGTGCCGAACTGGAGGGTGCCGGCGAAGCGTTCGGCGAGCCCGGCGACGTCGCCGGCCTCGATGAGCCCGGCCAGCTCGGCGCGGGTCTGCGGGTCGGGGTCGTCGGCGAGCCAGGACCGGGCGCGGGTGAGGAGATCGTCGTGCACGGGGGTCAACCTCCGGTTGCGTGGGGAGGCCGGCTGTCCGCCGGCTCGGGCCGGCGTCATCCGGACGGGCTTGGGTCCCCCTGGGGGGAGTGTGAGGACGAGGCCTGTTCGGAGCCGGGGCGACGACTCCGGGTCGGGGCGGGTCGGGGGCGGGACTCCGGGACGGGGCGGGGCTCAGAGGCCGGACGGGCCGGGGCGGGAATCCTGGACCGGTCGTCCGGGCGTCTCCGCGGGGCGCGCGACGCCTCGCGCGGCGCACCGCCGAGCGGTCGGATCCCCCGGGTTCGCCCGGCACACGGGCGATCCTGCGCCCTGCGGTGCGCCGCGCCGGCCGTCGCGCGGATCCCACGCGGATCGCCGGACGCCCTTCAGGGCCCCGGCGGCCGCGCTCAGATGCGGCCGAGCACCTGCGCCAGCAGCGCGCCCATGCGCGTCGCGCTGTCGCGGCCCGCCTGGAGGACCTCCTCGTGGTTCAGCGGCTCGCCGGTCATGCCGGCGGCGAGGTTGGTCACGAGGGAGATGCCGAGCACCTCGGCGCCCGCCTCACGCGCGGCGATGGCCTCCAGCACCGTCGACATGCCCACCAGGTCCGCCCCGATGGTGCGGGCCATGCGGATCTCGGCCGGCGTCTCGTAGTGCGGGCCGGGGAACTGGGCGTAGACGCCCTCCTCCAGCGTGGCGTCGATCTCCTTGCACAGGGCGCGCAGCCGCGGCGAGTAGAGGTCCGTCAGGTCGACGAAGTTCGCGCCGACGACCGGGGAGGTCGCCGTGAGGTTGATGTGGTCGCTGATCAGCACCGGCTGGCCGGGACGCATCCCGACGCGCAGGCCGCCGCAGCCGTTGGTCAGCACGATCGTCTTGCAGCCGGCCGCCACCGCGGTGCGGACGCCGTGGGCGACGGCGGCGACGCCGCGGCCCTCGTAGTAGTGGGTGCGGCCCAGGAAGACCAGCGCCCGCTTCGCGTCCGTCCGGTACGAGCGGATCTTGCCGCCGTGGCCCTCGACCGCGGGCGGCGGGAAGCCGGGCAGCTCGGTGACCGGGAACTCTGCGTCGGGGGCGCCGAGGGCGTCCACGGCCGGAGCCCAGCCGGAGCCCATCACGAGGGCGACGTCGTGGGTCTCGGCGCCGGTCAGTTCGCGCAGGCGCGCGGCGGCGGCGTCGGCGGCGGCGTGCGGGTCGCCTTGGATGTCGTCCGGGAGGAGAGATGCGTTCACGCGACTGAGGGTAGCCTCTTCCGGCCTACGCGCGTAGATGCCGAAGCCGACGGGATGGCGATCGTTGTCTTGTCGTTTCCGACGAGCACGGACCGCCGGGCGGCGGTCAGTCGTCCGTGATCAGCACGTCCTTGTCGTCGAAGGCCTCGACGATGAAGATCAACAGACGTCCGCGGCTGATCGTGTACTCCACGAGGACGTTCTGCGTGAGGCGGATCGTCCGGTCGTCACCGGTGGAGCTTATAGGCCGGGACACGGACAGGAACGGGTCCCGGGCCAGCAGGGCGATGCCCTTGTCGAACGCCGTGCGCTGCCGGTCGTCGAGCCGGTCGCGCGCCTCGGCGGCCTGCACCGTGTAGAAGACGTCGCACGTCGTGGGTGTCATGCCGTCTCCCGTTGCCGCGTCGATTCCTCGAGCGTAGGAGCCACGACTCTCAGCAGGGCCTCTTGCGCAGCTCCATCACGTAATCGTGCGGCGCCCCGGCCGATTCGGCCGCGTCCGCGACCTCGCCCAGGTACCGGGCCGACGGCAGCCCGCCCTCGTAGCCGTTGAGGACGAACATCCAGGCGGACTCCTCGCCCTCCAGCGTGTGCACCCGCACCCGGGCCCGCCGGTAGATGCCGAGGCCGACGCCCTCCCAGCGGTCCAGGGACTCCTCGTCCATGGGAGCGACGTCGTACAGCGCGACGAAGACCTGCGCGCCGGGGTCCTCAACGACCGTGGCCAGCGCCCCCTCCCAGCCCAGCTGCTCCCCGCCGAACGTCAGCCGCCAGCCGTTGAGCCAGCCGGTGGCGCGCAGCGGCGAGTGGGGAGCGCGGCGGGTCATCAGCCGCGCGTCGAGGTTGCCGGCGTACGCGGCGTAGAGCGACATGCAAGGAGAGTACGGCAGTCGGCGCGGGCGTCACTCTGGTCACAGTCCCGGCGTCCGCGGCCCCCCGGGGCGGTATCACCGCGGCCGGTGCGGGAGAATGGAACATGTGACTCGGATCGTGATCATCGGTGGCGGACCCGGCGGCTATGAGGCGGCCCTGGTGGCCGCGCAGCTCGGCGCGGAGGTGACCGTCGTCGACTGCGACGGTCTGGGCGGGGCGTCGGTGCTCACCGACTGCGTGCCGTCGAAGACCCTGATCGCCACGGCCGAGGTGATGACCACCTTCGACTCCTCGTACGAGGAGCTGGGCATCATCGTCGCCGACGACACCCCGCCGCTCGAACAGGCGGCCCGCGTCGTCGGGGTCGACCTCGGCAAGGTCAACCGGCGTGTGAAGCGGCTCGCGCTCGCCCAGTCGCACGACATCACCGCCTCCGTCACCCGGGCCGGCGCCCGCGTGCTGCGCGGCCGCGGCCGGCTGGAGGGCATGCAGGCCCTCGACGGCTCGCGCAAGGTCGTCGTCAGCGCCGCCGACGGCAGCGAGGAGACCCTCACCGCCGACGCCGTCCTGCTCGCCACCGGCGCCCACCCGCGCGAGCTGCCGGACGCGCAGCCCGACGGCGAGCGCATCCTGAACTGGACCCAGGTCTACGACCTCGCCGAGCTGCCCGAGGAGCTCATCGTGGTCGGCTCGGGCGTCACCGGCGCGGAGTTCGCCGGCGCCTACCAGGCCCTCGGCTCCAAGGTCACCCTCGTCTCGTCCCGCGACCGCGTGCTGCCCGGCGAGGACCCGGACGCCGCCGCCGTCCTGGAGGACGTCTTCCGCCGGCGCGGCATGAACGTCATGGCCCGCTCGCGCGCCGAGTCCGCCAAACGGGTCGGCGACCGGGTCGAGGTCACCCTGTCCGACGGCCGGGTCATCACCGGCTCGCACTGCCTGATGGCCGTCGGCGCCATCCCCAACAGCGAGGGGCTCGGGCTGGAGGAGGCGGGCGTCAGGGTCCGCGAGTCCGGGCACATCTGGACGGACAAGGTCAGCCGGACCACCGCCCCGGGCGTGTACGCCGCCGGGGACGTGACCGGGATCTTCGCCCTGGCCTCCGTCGCCGCCATGCAGGGCCGCATCGCCATGTACCACTTCCTCGGCGACGCGGTGGCCCCGCTCAACCTCAAGACCGTCTCCTCGAACGTCTTCACCGACCCGGAGATCGCCACCGTCGGCTACAGCCAGGCCGACGTGGACGGCGGGAAGATCGACGCCCGGGTCGTCAAGCTGCCGCTGCTGCGCAACCCGCGCGCCAAGATGCAGGGCATCCGCGACGGCTTCGTCAAGATCTTCTGCCGGCCCGGCACCGGGATCGTCGTCGGCGGTGTGGTCGTGGCGCCGCGCGCCTCGGAACTGATCCACCCCATCTCGATCGCGGTCGACAACAATCTGACGGTCGAACAGATCGCGAACGCCTTCACCGTGTACCCGTCGCTTTCCGGGTCGATCGCGGAGGTGGCGCGGCAGCTGCACACCCGGAAGGCGGCGGGCGAGGCCTGACGGCCGCCTTCCGGCGGCCGCCGGACTCTCCGCCGGTCATGGGGAGTTGACGGCCCGTGCGCATCCGCTCGCCGGTCCGCGCGGGAGGCGTGGGCAGCGGAGTTGCGCCTTATACCACCGCCCGTCCCTCTGTGCGAACAACTTCTACTATTCGGCGCAAAGAGCTGAAAGCAGACGGTCGTCCGCGTTACTGTCAGTTTCGTGTTCGCTGCAGAACGTCGTCAATTGATCCTCGAAATGGTGCGAGCCAATGGGGCCGTGTCGCTCCGTGAGCTCGCCCGCGTCGTCCAGACCTCCGAAGTGACCGTGCGGCGGGACGTGCGCGCACTGGAGGCAGAAGGACTCCTCGACCGCCGGCACGGCGGTGCGGTATTGCCGGGCGGGTTCACGCGAGAGTCCGGCTTTCCGCAGAAATCCCATCTCGCGACTGCCGAGAAGACCGCCATCGCGGACCTCGCCGCGGGCTTCGTCGAAGAGGGCGAGGCCATCGTGGTCGGGGCGGGCACCACGACACAGGAGCTGGCCCGCCGGCTCGCCCGGGTGCCCGGACTGACCGTCGTCACCAACTCCCTGCTGGTGGCACAGGCGTTGGCCCACGCCAACCGGGTCGAGGTCGTGATGACCGGCGGCACCCTGCGTGGCTCCAACTACGCCCTCGTGGGGAGCGGCGCCGAGCAGTCCCTGCAAGGGCTGCGGGTGTCGCGGGCCTTCCTCTCCGGGAGCGGGCTGACCGCCGAGCGCGGGCTGTCCACGTCCAACATGCTGTCGGCGTCCGTGGACCGGGCTCTGGTGCAGGCCGCCGCCGAGGTCGTGGTCCTCGCCGACCACACCAAGCTCGGCACCGACACCATGTTCCAGACGGTGCCCACGGACCTCGTCACCCGCCTGGTGACCGACGAGCCGCCCGCGCACGACGACCGGGCCACCACCGAACTGCAGGCCCTGGCGGACCAGGGGGTGCAGATCGCCGTGGCCGGGGCGTCGGGAAGCCAGGGGGGTGAAGCGGCCCCGGCGCGCCACCAGCAGCAGCGCCGGGACGTACCGCTGCCGGCCCCGCGCCGGGGCCAGGTCCCGGGCACTCCGGCAGGGCTGCGCTCGACCTCGATGATGGGCGAGCAGTCCCCCGGCGGGGAGCGGGCCAGGGTCGCGGACCTGCGCCGTCGCTGATCCCGGCGGTCGCCGACGTCGGTCGCCGACACCGCTTGCGCGACGCTGATCGCCGACGTCGGCCGTCGACGCCGTGCGTGGCTCCCGGGAGATTCGGGAGACCCGGGGGTGGCCCGGACCCCCGACACCCGTTCGGCCCTGAACGCGCCTCGTTCGCGAACGGCCCCGCAGGGGCCCCGGACGGGCCGGTGTCAGGGCCCCGAACGCGGCGAGGCGCCCGGGGGCCGGGCGCCTCGACACATTGGAGCGGTGGGGTCGGTCGGGGTCAGTCCTTGATCTCGCAGATCGCGGCACCCGAGGTGATGGACGCGCCGACCTCCGCCGCGAGACCCTTCACGGTGCCCGAGCGGTGGGCGTTGAGCGGCTGTTCCATCTTCATCGCCTCGAGGACGACGACGAGATCGCCCTCCTTGACCTCCTGGCCCTCCTCGACGGCCACCTTGACGATGGTGCCCTGCATCGGGGAGGCGAGGGTGTCGCCGGAGGCCACCGGGCCGGACTTCTTGGCCGCGCGGCGCTTGGGCTTGGCGCCCGCAGCGAGGCCGGTGCGGGCCAGCGACATGCCCAGCGAGGACGGGAGGGAGACCTCCAGGCGCTTGCCGCCGACCTCGACGACGATCGTCTCGCGGTCCGCCTCGTCCTCGGCCTCGGTGTCCGCCGGGGCGGCGAAGGGCGGGATCTCGTTGACGAACTCGGTCTCGATCCACCGGGTGTGGACCGTGAACGGGTCCTGGCCGCCGGTGAGTTCGGGGGCGAACGCCGGGTCCCTGACGACCGCGCGGTGGAACGGGATCGCCGTGGCCATGCCCTCGACCTGGAACTCCTCCAGGGCGCGGGCCGCCCGCTGCAGCGCCTGCTCACGGGTGGCGCCGGTGACGATCAGCTTGGCGAGGAGCGAGTCCCACGCCGGGCCGATGACCGAGCCGGACTCGACGCCGGCGTCCAGGCGCACGCCCGGACCGGAGGGGGCCTCGAAGCGGGTCACCGTGCCCGGGGCGGGCAGGAAGCCCCGGCCCGGGTCCTCGCCGTTGATGCGGAACTCGAAGGAATGCCCGCGCAGCTCCGGGTCGCCGTAGCCGAGTTCCTCGCCGTCGGCGATGCGGAACATCTCGCGCACCAGGTCGATGCCGGCGACCTCCTCGGTGACCGGGTGCTCGACCTGCAGACGGGTGTTGACCTCCAGGAAAGAGATCGTCCCGTCGAGGCCGACGAGGAACTCCACGGTGCCGGCGCCGACGTAGCCGGCCTCCTTCAGGATGGCCTTGGAGGAGGCGTACAGCTCGGCGACCTGCCCCTCGGACAGGAACGGCGCCGGGGCCTCCTCGACCAGCTTCTGGTGACGGCGCTGGAGGGAGCAGTCACGGGTGGACACGACGACCACGTTGCCGTGGCTGTCGGCCAGGCACTGCGTCTCCACGTGCCGCGGCTTGTCCAGGTAGCGCTCGACGAAGCACTCGCCCCGGCCGAAGGCGGCGACCGCCTCGCGGACGGCCGAGTCGTACAGCTCGGGCACCTCTTCGAGGGTGCGGGCGACCTTGAGGCCGCGCCCGCCGCCGCCGAAGGCGGCCTTGATCGCGATCGGCAGGCCGTGCTCCTCGGCGAACGCGACGACCTCGTCGGCGCCGGAGACCGGGTCGGGCGTGCCGGCGACCAGCGGCGCGCCGGCGCGCTGGGCGATGTGCCGGGCGGCGACCTTGTCACCGAGGTCGCGGATGGCCTGCGGGGGCGGGCCGATCCAGATCAGGCCGGCGTCCAGGACCGCCTGGGCGAACTCGGCGTTCTCCGAGAGAAAGCCGTAGCCGGGGTGGACGGCGTCGGCGCCGGACTCCCGCGCCGCGTTCAGCACCTTCTCGAAGTCGAGATAGCTGGTCGCCGGAGTGTCACCGCCCAGGGCGAACGCCTCATCCGCCGCGCGGACATGCAGAGCGTCCCGGTCCGGGTCGGCGTAGACGGCCACGCTCGCGATACCGGCATCCCGGCACGCCCGGGCCACGCGGACTGCGATTTCGCCACGGTTGGCGATGAGCACCTTGCGCACGATTGAGGCTCCCTCCTTGAAACAAGCCGAGTTTAGGGACTGCCGACACGGCTCTACGACCCGTCCCCAAAGGTGAGCTTGCCCACACGGAGCGTGATGTCAGGCTCACTCGACCGCGAAATCCCTTGTAGTACCGCCGTACGCAGCACTCCTGCGGGAAACCCTAGCCCTCCCGTGTGGTCAAGGTCTCTGTGAGAGCGTGCTGCGGCCCACTCCGTTTCTTTGTGGAGTCCCTACGAATGGCCCAATGATTCTTTGCCGCCCGCAGAACCCTTGTCCCGCCGTTTACCCGTTAGTAGCGTTCCGGGTGTCCCGAACGTACGTGAGGCGACAGCCAGCTTGCCCGGCCTCGCTGAGGTCCGGCTCGAAAGTGGGTGGGGACCGGTGGTACGCAGACCGGCGGCGTGGGCCGTGGCGATCGTGCTGTTCGCCGAGGCGATCGGCATCGCCGCGCTGAACTGGTTCATGGGCGTCGTGGTGGACCGTCAGGACATGTCCCTGGCCGGTCTGGACCCGGACGTCATGTCGACGTCCTCGAAGGCCGGCGGGATCGTCTTCGGCCTGTACTTCGCCCTGTGCGGCGTGGTCGCCCTGCTGGTGGCCCTGCGCGACCGCGCGCCCGCCGGCTTCGGCCGGGTCCTGCTGATCAGCGCGGCCGTCGTGCACGGCCTGCTGGGCGCCTTCGCGTGGGGACTGCTGGGCGTGCCGCAGTTCGTGTTCATGGTGGTCGTGCTCGCCCTGATCGTGCTGCTGCTGATGACGTACGACGCCCGGCAGCGGCCCGTCGCCCGGACGCCCGAGGGAGGCAAGGGCGGCGACGGCGGCTCGCCCGCCCCGCTCCCGCCCACCCCGCCCGAGCCGGTCACGCCTCCGGTTGCGCCCACAACTCCGTGATGCCGACGCCCAGTTGGGCCAGCAGCCGGCGCACGAGCGGCAGGCTGATGCCGATGACGTTGCCGTGGTCGCCGTCGATGCCGTCGATGAACGGGGCCGAGCGGCCGTCGAGGGTGAACGCCCCGGCGACATAGAGGGGCTCGCCCGAGGCGACGTAGGCCGCGACCTCTTCGTCGGTCGGCTCGCCGAAGCGCACGACGGTGGAGGCGGTCGCGGAGGCGTAACGCCCGCTGAGGGTGTCGTAGACGCAGTGCCCGGTCTGGAGCGTGCCGGCCCGCCCGCGCATCGCCTTCCAGCGCGCGGTGGCCTCCGCCGCGTCCGCGGGCTTGCCCAGGGCCTCGCCGTCCAGGTCGAGCACCGAGTCGCAGCCGATCACCAGCGCGCCCTTGGCGTCGGGGCGGGCGGCCACGACGGAGGCCTTGGCCTCGGCGAGCGCGAGCGCCAGCTCGGCCGGGGTCGGCGCGGTGACGGCGTCCTCGTCGACCCCGCTCACGATCACCTCGGGGGTGAGGCCCGCCTGCCGCAGCAGGTTCAGCCGGGCGGGGGACTGGGAGGCGAGGACGAGTCGGCGCATGCGGTCAGCCTAGCGGCGGGGCGGCCGTCATCTCACGCCCAGCACGATCATCGCCGTCACCATGGCCAGGGCGAGGAAGAAGCCGAGTCTCCGCAGGGTCTCCTGCATGTCGCGGAGTTCCTTCGGGGGCTCGTTCTCGGGGTCGGACCACAGCATGCCACCAGCGTGGGGCCTGTCCGGTGGGCGCTGCCTGAGTACCCGTACTCAAGTTGCGGCCCGCAGCCGTTCACCTGATCTTCGGCTGTTCGTCGACTGCGGGCCGTGGGGGAGACCGGCTCGGGCTAGCCCGGCCAGTAGGTGCGGGTCCAGGACGCCTGGCCCGGCGGAGGGAGGCGGCGGCCCGCGATCCTCGCCGGGTCGGACCACGCGTCCTTCGGGGGCTGCGCGCCGGACGGCTCCTCCACCGCCGCCGCGGCGCGCGCCCGGACCACCGCCAGGGCGGCGGCGAGCTCCTCGGGGGTCGGGTTGCCCCGTACGACCTTGATCGTCACAGCGGCTCCTTACAGGGGGATGTTGCCGTGCTTCTTCGGAGGCAGGGATTCCCGCTTGGTGCGCAGCTGACGCAGGCCGCGCACGATGTGCCGGCGCGTGTCGGACGGCATGATCACCGAGTCGACGTAGCCGCGCTCGGCCGCGACGTAGGGGTTGAGGAGGGTGTCCTCGTACTCCCGGATCAGCCGGGCGCGCACCGCGTCCAGATCCTCCCCGTTCGCCTCCGCCTCCGCGATCGTGCGGCGGTGCAGGATGTTGACCGCGCCCTGGGCGCCCATGACCGCGATCTGGGCGGTCGGCCAGGCCAGGTTGAGGTCGGCGCCCAGGTGCTTGGAGCCCATGACGTCGTACGCGCCGCCGAAGGCCTTGCGGGTGATGACGGTGATCAGCGGGACGGTGGCCTCGGCGTAGGCGTAGATCAGCTTGGCGCCGCGGCGGATGATGCCGTCGTGCTCCTGGTCGACGCCGGGCAGGAAGCCGGGCACGTCCACGAACGTGAGGACCGGGATGTTGAAGGCGTCGCAGGTGCGGACGAAGCGGGCCGCCTTCTCGGAGGCCGTGATGTCCAGACAGCCCGCGAACTGCATCGGCTGGTTGGCGACGATGCCCACCGGGTGGCCCTCGACGCGTCCGTAGCCGGTGAGGATGTTCGGCGCGAACAGCGCCTGCGTCTCGAAGAACTCGGCGTCGTCCAGGACGTGTTCGATCACCGTGTGCATGTCGTACGGCTGGTTGGCGCTGTCCGGGACGACGGAGTCCAGCTCCAGGTCCTCCGCGGTGACGGACAGGTCCGCCTCCTCGGGGAACACCGGGGCCTCGGAGAGGTTGTTGGACGGCAGGTACGACAGCAGCTGCTTGACGTACTCGACGGCGTCCTTCTCGTCGCCGGCCATGTGGTGGGCCACGCCCGACACCGAGTTGTGGGTGCGCGCGCCGCCCAGCTCCTCGAAGCCGACGTCCTCGCCGGTGACCGTCCTGATGACGTCCGGACCGGTGATGAACATGTGCGAGGTCTGGTCGACCATGACGGTGAAGTCGGTGATCGCGGGGGAGTAGACCGCGCCGCCCGCGCACGGGCCCACGACCAGGCTGATCTGCGGGATCACCCCGGACGCGTGCGTGTTGCGCCGGAAGATCTCCCCGTACGCGCCCAGCGAGGCCACACCCTCCTGGATGCGGGCGCCGCCGGAGTCGTTGATGCCGATGACCGGACAGCCCGTCTTGAGGGCGAAGTCCATCACCTTGACGATCTTCTGCCCGTAGACCTCGCCCAGCGCCCCGCCGAAGACGGTGAAGTCCTGGGAGAACACGGCGACCGGACGTCCGTCCACCGTGCCGTAGCCCGTGACGACGCCGTCCCCGTACGGACGGTTGTGCTCCAGGCCGAAGTCGGTGGAGCGGTGCCGGGCGAACTCGTCCAGCTCGACGAAGGAGTCCTCGTCGAGGAGGAGCTCGATGCGCTCACGGGCCGTCAACTTGCCCTTGGCGTGCTGCTTCTCGACGGCGCGTTCCGAACCGGCGTGCGTGGCTTCCTGGATGCGGCGCTGGAGATCCGCGAGCTTGCCCGCGGTGGTGTGGACGTCGATCCCTCGGGTCTGTTGGATCTCGTGGCGCTCTTCCGGCTCGGACATCGGGATCGCGGCTCCCTGCCTGCTCAAAAGGGGGGACGGTTACTCATCCGTAGAGTAGTGCTGCCCCTACGGATCGGCAGTGCGGCGTTCAACACACCTAGGGTGGCTTGCATGACACCGCGAGATGCAGCAGACGCAGGCGGCGGCCGGTGGTCCGATCTGGACCGTCCGCCTCTCGACGAGACGGCCCTGCGCCGGGGGCTGGTCCGGGAGGGCAGCCTGTGGTCGGGTCTGGACGTGGTGCAGCGCACCGGTTCCACCAACTCCGACCTGGTCGCGGCGGCGGGCTCGGGCCGGGCGGGCGAGGGCGCGGTGCTCGTCGCCGAGGAACAGACCACGGGCCGGGGCCGCCTGGACCGCCGGTGGACGGCGCCCCCGCGCTCCGGCCTGTTCTTCTCCGTGCTGCTCACCCCCGGCGAGGTGCCGGTGACCCGCTGGGGCTGGCTGCCGCTGCTCACCGGCGTCGCGGTGGCGACGGGACTTTCCCGGGCGGCCGGCGTAGACACGGCACTCAAGTGGCCCAACGATCTCCTGGTGACCGTCGGGGGAGAGGAACGCAAGGCCGGCGGCATCCTCGCGGAGCGGGCCGGCGAGAGCGCGGTGGTGGTGGGCGTCGGCGTCAACGTCTCGCTGCGCGCGGAGGAGCTCCCGGTGCCGCAGGCGGGCTCGCTGGCGCTGGCCGGGGCGGTGAGCACGGACCGGGACACCTTGCTGCGGAGCGTCCTGCGGTCGCTGGAGGACTGGTACGGGCGCTGGCGGGAGGCAGGCGGCGATCCGGTGGGAAGCGGCCTGCAGGAGACGTACGCGGCCGGGTGCGCCACGCTGGGACGAACGGTACGGGCCGAGTTGCCGGGCGACCGGTCGCTCGTGGGCGAGGCGGTCGCGGTCGACGGCGACGGACGGCTGGTGATCGCCACGGAAGAAGGGGTGCAGGAGCCGGTGGGCGCGGGTGACATCGTCCACCTGAGGCCGGCGTGAGGCGCCGCGGCCGCCGTGGCCGCCGAGGCCTTCGGGTCCCTGACCGTACGGCGCCCCCCGCCTGACCGAACGGAGTGAGCTGGCGCACACCTGCCGTAGAGTTGAGGCCGGTCGATACATGACCGCGGAAGATCGGAAGGGCAGCAGGCGTGACCGTCGACGACACGGGCTCCGGCGCGGGCGAGGACGGCCGGGGCAACCTGCCGGCCGCCGAACCCGGCGAGCCGGGCGACTCCGGTGAGGACCCGCACCCTCTCGCGCTGCGCCTCGAACAGCTCATCCTCGGCGCGGAGCGGCGCTACACCCCCTTCCAGGCCGCCCGCAGCGCCGGCGTGTCCATGGAGCTGGCGTCGCGCTTCTGGCGGGCCATGGGCTTCGCCGACATCGGGCAGGCCAGGGCGCTCACCGAGGCCGACGTCCTCGCCCTGCGCCGACTGGCGGGCCTCGTCGAGGCGGGACTGCTGAGCGAGGCGATGGCCGTGCAGGTGGCCCGCTCCACCGGGCAGACCACCGCCCGGCTGGCGGAGTGGCAGATCGACTCCTTCCTGGAGGGCCTGACCGAGCCGCCCGAGCCGGGCATGACCCGCACCGAGGTCACCTATCCCATCGTCGAGCTGCTGCTGCCCGAGCTGGAGGAGTTCCTCGTCTACGTCTGGCGCCGGCAGCTCGCGGCCTCGGCCGGCCGGGTCGTGCAGGCCGCGGACGACGAGGAGATGGTCGACCGCCGGCTCGCCGTCTGCTTCGCCGACCTGGTCGGCTTCACCCGGCTGACCCGGCGTATGGAGGAGGAGGAGCTCGGCGAACTGGTGGAGGCCTTCGAGACCACCTGCGCCGACCTGGTGGCCGCCCGCGGCGGGCGCCTGATCAAGACCCTCGGCGACGAGGTGCTGTACGCGGCCGACGACGCGGGCACCGCCGCCGACATCGCGCTGCTGCTGGTCGAGACGATGAGCAACGACGAGACGATGCCCGAGCTGCGCGTCGGCATGGCGTTCGGCACGGTCACCACCCGGATGGGCGATGTCTTCGGCACAACGGTCAACCTGGCCTCCCGGCTGACGTCGATAGCTCCCCGCGACGCCGTCCTGGTCGACAGCGCCTTCGCCGAGGAGCTCGTCCGCACCGGCGACGCCCCGGCCTCCGAGGCGGAGGCCGCCGAGGAGGCGGCCGCGGCGGAGAAGGAGGGCGAGGAGCCCCCGAAGTATCGCTTCGCGCTGCAGCCGATGTGGCAGCGGCCGGTGCGTGGCCTGGGCGTGGTCGAGCCCTGGCTGCTCACCCGCCGCGGAGACCCGGACGGCTAGACCGTCCCCGGCGGCCTGACCGTCCCCGGCCGTCCTGCGTGCTCCTGGTGTCCTCACGGGCGCCGCGGGCCGTTCCGGAGTTCCGGCAGGGGCGCTCCCAGCGGGTCCACGCACAGGCCGACGACCGGGACGCAGACGCCCGGCTGCCACGGGGGTGCGGGCGGCACCGAGGCCGGGGCGGGGGCGGGTTCCGGCGTAGAAGGAGGGCGAGGGGCCTCGGACGCCACGGGCGCGGGCTGCGGCGCGCCGGGCGCGTGGGGTGTGCCGGCCGGGTGAGGCGTCGGCGCCGCGCCGGGTGCGGACGGGGTGGGGGCGGCGCCCGGGGTGAGGGCTGCGGACGGCGGCGAGCCGGAGGCGCCCGGCGGCAGACCGGCGCCGGGGGCCGGGCCGGCGCTCGCGCCGCCCATCGCGCTGGGCGCGGTCGGGGACGGCGCGGCGGTGGTCGCGGCCCCGGCCGGGCGGCCGGGTGCGGCGCCGGCCCCGGTGCTCGCGACGGGATCGCTCTGCGGATCGGCCTCGGCGGCGCGCGTCCCGACGGGACCGCCCGCGTCGGGGGTCAGCCGCACCAGGCTCAGCACCCCCGCCGCCACGGCGAGGCCGCCGGCGGCGAACAGCGCCTTGTGGGGGCGGGGGCGGCGATGCCTGCCACGGGGGCGCTGCGCCCACGGCCGGTCGGTCCCGGCCTTCGCCGGGGCCGTCACGTCCTGTGCCGTCGGGTCCGGCCCGGTCCGCGTGCTCGTCATCGCGTTTCCTCCCGGAGGCGATCGCGCCCCGCTGCGCCGAGGCGCACGCACGTTATGCGCTCCCGTGGGCGGTGCGGGGCGAGTTGGGCGGGATATCACTCGAACGGGTGATCGGGATTCTCGGGGGGAACGGGTTCACCCTTTCGCCGCCGGGCCCGGGCTGGGATGATCGGGCCACAGTCTGTTAACCATCGTTAACCCGGAGGGTGTCGTGAGCGGTGTCGTGGGTGTCGGGGACGAGGAGCGGTTCGGGGAGTTCGTGGCGGTGCGCCGGCACGGGGACGGCGGGCACGTCGCGGAGCTGGCCCTCGACCGGCCGAAGGCCATGAACGCCGTCTCCACCGACATGGCCAGTTCGATCGCCGGGGCCTGCGCGGCGCTGGGCGGGGACCGGGAGGTCCGGGTGGTCGTGCTGACCTCGACGCACGAGCGGGCGTTCTGCGTCGGCGCCGACCTCAAGGAGCGCAACTCCCTCAGCGACGCCGAGCTGGTCCGCCAGCGCCCGCTCGCGCGCGGGGCCTACACCGGGGTCCTGGAGCTGCCGGTGCCCACGGTCGCGGCGGTGCACGGCTTCGCGCTGGGCGGCGGTTTCGAGCTGGCGCTCTCCTGCGACCTGATCGTGGCCGACGGCACGGCGGTGGTGGGGCTGCCCGAGGTGTCGGTGGGCGTGATCCCGGGCGGCGGCGGGACGCAGTTGCTGCCGCGCCGGGTGGGGGCGGCCCGGGCGGCCGAGCTCGTCTTCACCGCCCGTCGGGTGGCGGCGGCCGAGGCCCGCGAGCTGGGGCTGGTGGACGTCCTGGTGGAGGAGGGGCGGGACCGGGAGGAGGCGCTGGCGCTGGCCGCGCGCATCGCCGCCCACTCGCCGGTGGGCCTGCGGGCGGCGAAGCGGGCGCTGCGGCTCGGGCAGGGGCTGGACCTGCGGGCCGGGCTGGAGGTCGAGGACGCGGCGTGGCGGTCGGTGGCGTTCTCGGGGGACCGGGCGGAGGGGGTGGCCGCGTTCAACGAGAAGCGGAAGCCGCAGTGGCCGGGCGAATGAGCCCGCGGGGAAGGCCGCCGTCACTCCCCGTGCCCCTCCGTGTCTCTTTTCCATCGGATTGTCCCTAGCCTGGGGTGATGGGCGAGGGCAGGGGGTGAGCGCGATGGGTGAGGACAGCCGCCTCGTGGCCGTGGTGGCGCTCGCGCAGGGCATGGCGGCCGCGCGCACCCCCCGCGAGTCCTGGCGGGCGGCGGCGCTCGGCGCGTGCCACGCGCTGTCCGGGGATTTCGCCGCGCTCTCGGTGTGGGAGCGCGACCTCGGGCGGCTGCGCGTTCTGGCCAACGTGGGCGACCGGGCCGCCGACGAGGCGGAGTTCCCCGAGGCCGAGGCCTACCCGGTGCATCAGTTCCCCGAGATCACCGAGTTCCTGCACGAGCGCTGGGCGGCCGGCGGCGAGCCCGACGCCTGGGTGGAGACGGCCCGGGGGCCGGCCGCCGGCCGCCCCGGCTACTGTCACCAGAGGGTCGCCGCCCTGCGCCGCCGGGGCCGCGGCTCCTGCGTGGTCGCGCCGATCGTGCTGCACGGCCGGGCCTGGGGCGAGCTGTACGTGGCGCGCTCCGCCGGCGCGCCCGTCTTCGGCCGTGCCGACGCCGACTTCGCCACCGTCCTGGCCGCCGTCGTCGCCGCCGGGCTCGCGCAGACGGAGCGGCTGGAGGAGGCCCGCCGGCTCGCCTTCACCGACGCCCTGACCGGTCTGGCCAACCGCAGGTCCGTCGACGTGCGGCTGGAGGAGGCGGTCGAGCGGCACCGCGCGGACGGCGTCGTGGTCAGCCTCGTCGTGTGCGATCTCAACGGGCTGAAGCGGGTCAACGACACCCGGGGGCACGCCGTCGGGGACCGGCTGCTGGAGCGGTTCGGGTCGGTGCTCTCGCTGTGCGGGGCGATGCTGCCGGGCACGCTGGCCGCCCGGCTGGGCGGGGACGAGTTCTGTCTGCTGGCCGTGGGCCCGCCCGCCGACGACGTCGTCAGGGTCGCCGGAGAGCTCTGCCGCCGGGCCGCCGAGCTGGAACTCGGCGAGGGGGTGGCCTGCGGGGTCGCCTCCACCCAGGACCCCATCGGGCCGGTGGGCTCGGCGCGGCGGCTGTTCCGGCTGGCCGATGCCGCGCAGTACCGGGCCAAGGCGGTGCGGGCCGCCGTGCCGGTGGTCGCCGGGCGGGAGGGGCCTGAGGATCCCGTGGTGCGGCTGGCCGACGAGCCGCCGTCGGAGCGCGAGCGGACCGCCGAGCGACGCAGGTTCCGGGGGCGGCGCTGACGGTGTGACGCAGTCGGTAAGGGGCGAACCCCGCCTCCACTGGTGACATCCTCGTCTTCAGTCATTACGCTCCTGAATATGGATATGCACACTGTGGTGGTGGGGACGCACGGCGTGACCGCGTCCGACGTGCTCGCCGTGGCGCGCGGCGGCGCGCGCGTCGAGCTCTCCGAGGAGGCGGTGGCGGCCCTCGCCGCGGCCCGCGAGATCGTGGAGGCGCTGGCGGCCAAGCCCGAGCCCGTCTACGGCGTCTCCACCGGGTTCGGCGCCCTCGCCACCCGGCACATCAGCCCGGAGCTGCGCGCCCGGCTCCAGCGCAACATCGTCCGCTCGCACGCCGCCGGCATGGGCCCGCAGGTGGAGCGCGAGGTCGTCCGGGCGCTGATGTTCCTGCGGCTGAAGACCGTCTGCTCCGGGCGCACCGGCGTCCGGCCCGAGGTCGCGCAGACCATGGCCGACGTCCTCAACGCCGGCATCACCCCGGTCGTGCACGAGTACGGCTCCCTGGGCTGCTCCGGCGACCTGGCCCCGCTCTCGCACTGCGCCCTCACGCTCATGGGCGAGGGTGACGCGGAGGGCCCGGACGGCGTCGTCCGGCCCGCCGGCGATCTGCTCGCCGAGCACGGCATCGCCCCCGTCGAGCTGCGCGAGAAGGAGGGCCTGGCGCTGCTCAACGGCACCGACGGCATGCTCGGCATGCTCGTCATGGCCCTCGCCGACCTCGACATGCTCTACAAGTCCGCCGACGTCACGGCCGCGCTGTCGCTGGAGGCTCTCCTCGGCACCGACAAGGTCCTCGCCCCCGAGCTGCACGCCATCCGCCCGCACCCGGGCCAGGGCGCCTCGGCCGCCAACATGCTGGCCGTGCTGGCGGGTTCGGAACTCACCGGCCACCACCAGGACGACGCGCCCCGCGTCCAGGACGCCTACTCGGTGCGCTGCGCGCCGCAGGTCGCCGGCGCGGGCCGCGACACCATGGCGCACGCCCGGCTCGTCGCCGAGCGGGAGCTGGCCTCCGCCGTCGACAACCCGGTCGTTCTCGCCGACGGCAGGGTGGAGTCCAACGGGAACTTCCACGGCGCGCCGGTGGCCTACGTCCTGGACTTCCTCGCCATCGCCGTCGCCGACCTCGCCTCCATCGCCGAGCGGCGCACCGACCGGCTGCTGGACAAGAACCGCAGCCACGGCCTGCCGCCGTTCCTCGCGGACGACGCCGGCGTCGACTCCGGGCTGATGATCGCCCAGTACACGCAGGCCGCGCTGGTCAGCGAGTTGAAGCGGCTGGCCGTGCCGGCGTCCGCCGACTCGATCCCGTCCTCCGCGATGCAGGAGGACCATGTGTCGATGGGCTGGTCCGCGGCCCGCAAGCTGCGCACCGCCGTCGACAACCTCACGCGCGTGATCGCCGTCGAGCTGTACGCCGCCACGCGCGGCGTCGAGCTGCGCGAGGGACTGACCCCGGCGCCCGCGAGCCGGGCCGTCATCGAGGCCGTGCGCAAGGCGGGCGTCCAGGGACCCGGACCGGACCGGTTCCTCGCGCCCGACCTCGCGGCGGCGGACGCGTTCGTGCGCGGCGGAGGCGTGGTCGCCGCCGTGGAGACGGTCACCGGCCCGCTGAGGTAGGGCCGCCACGGCACGGAGCCCCGCCCTCGCGTCCGTGCGGCGCGAGGGCGGGGCCCCGGTGTGCGGCGGGAGTCACCTGATCTTCGCGACCTGCGCGGCGACGACGGCGGCCGGTACGGCGGACGACTTGCCGGTGGACGTGAGCGAGGCGAAGTCCACCGTGTAGAACGAGGCCACGGTGTTGCCCTTGCGCACCACCTGGGTGTGGAAGGTGGCCGATTCCCCGCCGTCGACGTCGGAGTCGACGCTGAACGCCACGGACTCGTCACCGCTTCCCGGGGCCTTCTCCGAAGCGACCTTGGTGATCTTCTGCTTCTCGCCCTGGGCGGCGACGCCGAACCCGCCGGAACAGGCCGCGACGCCGTCGGAGACCGACTTGAAGGCCTTCTCCGCGCCGTCGCCCTCGTACGAGGAGAGGCCCACGAAGGTCAGGCTGACCTTGAACGCGTTCTCGAGGTCGGACTGGCTGATGTCCTCGGGGGCCTTGGTGGCGGCGGCCGAGGCGTTGTCCTCGGTCAGCGTGTTGCTCGCCTGGGAGTCCGTGTCGCCCGGCGCGAGACCCGATATGGCGTAGGCGAGCGGCGCGCACGCCTCCTCGTCGGTCTTCACCGCGCTCTTGGAGGCCGGCAGGGTGTCGTCGCCCGAGGTGACCTTGTAGCCCTTGATCTCGCCCTGGGCGAGCAGCAGCTTCTCCAACTCGGCCTTGGGCAGCGCCTTGGCGGCCGAGGAGGCGGTGGAGGAGGCCGAGCCCTCGGCTTCGCCGGCGTCCTTCGCCCCGTCGTCGGAGCAGGCGGTCAGGAGGGAGAGTGACAGTGCGCCGATGGCGGCGGTGGCGCACAGCCGTGTCCCCGTTGATCTCTTCATGAGCGAACTATGAAGAATCCGTCAAAGGTCAGTCAAGTTCATTCAAAAACCAAGACGTTCCCGGCGGATCGAGTAGAAGACGAAGCCCGCGCCCAGGGCGAGCAGGGTGGTACCGCCCACGACGTAGGGGGTCGTGTCGAAGCTTCCGGTGTCGGCGAGCCGGGGGCCGTCGTCGGTGGTGGCGTCGGCCGCGGTGTCGGCGGCGGTGTCGACCGCGGCTTCGGCGGCGGTGCCGGTCGCGGTGTCGGACTCGGCCCGGACGACCGTCAGGGCCGACTCCTCGCCGACGGTCGCACGGGACGCGCGGGTCGCCCCGGTCGTGGTCGTCGACGCGGCCCGTGCCTGGGTCGTGACCTGCGTCGTCGTCTCCGTTCTGACCGGGGCGTCCTGGGACGCGTTGGCGGACGGGACGAACCACAGGGCGCCCAGCAGGGTCCCCGCGGCGGTGGCGGTCAGCAACGGACGGCGAGCGGATGACACGGAATATCGATCCCCTTGTGACGCTGGCGAATTGGCCGTGTGGCCCGATGCTAATGAAAGGCGCGGGTCGCGGGAAAGCTGCGGGAGCCGTGAGCCGTACGCTCCGGCCATGAGCACTGAAGAGTCATCACGTTTTGTGCGGATCCGAGTGGAAATTCTCCTCGAAATTCATGACGAGGACGCCGTGACCGCGGCGGCGCTGCGGCGGATCGCCGAGGACGAGGGGGTCCCGGACTCCGAGCGCGCGCATGTCGAGGGCGCTGTGACGGAGGACACCGCGGAGGCCCTGGCCTACCTCGTCGACCCGTTCGACCTGGTCGGCGAGGTCGAGGGAGTGGAACTCCAGCAGGCCTCCTGGTCCAGTGAGCGGGTCGAGTACGACCCCGATTCGCCGGAGTGGGACCTCGACGACGACGACGTCGACGAAGATGGGGGCCTGGACGACGAGTCCGACGGCGA
Organism: Streptomyces humidus; assembly: GCF_014649655.1. Lineage (GTDB taxonomy): Bacteria > Actinomycetota > Actinomycetes > Streptomycetales > Streptomycetaceae > Streptomyces > Streptomyces humidus. Next base: position 100,755 of record NZ_BMTL01000017.1, read on the forward strand.
AGTGCGCGGCATCGGCTGAGCGTTCCGGGAAACCCGGGACCCCGGACGGCAACCGCGGGCCGGGGTCCCGTCGTCTCAGGGGGCGCACGAGTGAACATCCGCACCATGCGTGCCACGAACGTGGCATGCCCCACATCTTCGGAGAATGTGGAACGGGACGAACCGCTCGTGGCGTTGGTGTTCCCGACGGGGGCTCCCGGGTTTCAGGCAATCGGCAACGATGGAGAAGCGTGTGATGACGGACAGTAGGCGGCGTCGAGGTCTGATGGCCGCGTCCGCCCTGCTCGGCGGTGTTCTGGTGCTCTCTGCGTGTTCCGGCGGTGACAGTGGCGCCTCGGACGGCGGAGGCGGCTCCTCACAGGCCAAGGCCGACGAGGCGGCGGCGCAGAAGTCCTCCCAGGCCCAGATCAAGATCACACCGGCGGACGGCTCGAACAACGCCTCCATCAACAACTCGGCGGCCGTCACGGTGAGCAAGGGAACGCTCTCCTCCGTGACGATGACCACCGCCGACGGCAAGGCCGTGGTCGAGGGCACGCTCTCCGCCGACAAGACCAGCTGGAAGCCCAACCAGCAGCTGGAGCGCTCCACCACCTACAAGGTGGCGGCCGAGGCGAAGGACTCCGGCGGCCTGGTGGCCCACGAGAACGCCTCCTTCACCACGGTCTCCCCGGACAACAGCTTCATAGCCAACTTCACGCCGGAGGACGGCTCGACCGTCGGCGTGGGCATGCCCGTGTCGATCAACTTCAACAAGGCGATCACCGACAAGGCGGCCGTCCAGAAGGGCGTCACCGTCACCTCCACCAGCGGTCAGGAGGTCGTCTGTCACTGGTTCTCCACCCAGCGCATGGACTGCCGTCCGCAGGACTACTGGAAGGAGAACTCCACCGTCACGCTGAAGCTCGCGCTCGACGGTGTGGAGGGCGCCAAGGGCGTCATCGGCGTCCAGCAGAAGACGGTCACCTTCAAGATCGGCCGGAACCAGGTCTCCTTCGTCGACGCGAAGACCAAGCAGATGAAGGTCACGCACAACGGCGCGGTCGTCAAGACCATCCCGATCTCCGCCGGTTCGCCCGACAACAAGACGTACGAGGGCCAGATGGTGATGTCGGAGAAGTTCAAGGAGACGCGCATGAACGGCGCGACCGTGGGCTTCACCGACGACGACGGCAAGGGCGAGTACGACATCAAGGACGTGCCGCACGCCATCCGCCTCACCAACTCCGGCACCTTCGTGCACGGCAACTACTGGGGCGCGAAGTCCATCTTCGGCTCGGTCAACACCAGCCACGGCTGCGTGGGCCTGTCCGACACCAAGGGCGCCGACGACAAGGGCACGGCGGGGTACTGGTTCTACACCAACTCGATCGTCGGCGACGTCGTGGTGGTCAAGAACACCGGCGACAAGACCGTGGCCCCGGACAACGGCCTCAACGGCTGGAACATGGACTGGGCCCAGTGGAAGGCGGGTTCGGCCGTCTGACGGGCCGTCCTGACAGCCCGGCCACAGCTTTCCGGTGCCGCCCCCAGGGGCGGCACCGGTGTTTCCGGGTCCGCCGCACCCTTCTCATCGTTCTCTTATTCCGGCCTTATCCAGTCATCACGCGCCGTACCTAGCTTGCGGTCATGTTCTTCACCTACCTGAGGCGCGAACTGCGCCGCCGCAGAAGAGCGGCCCTCGTCGTCGCCTCCGGTCTCGCGCTGGGCATCGCGCTGGTCGTCGTGGTCTCCTCCGTGTCCACCGGCATGAGCAGGGCCCAGGACAAGGTCCTGCAGTCCCTGTACGGCCTCGGCACGGACATGACGGTCACCAAGGCCGCCTCGCCCACCGCGAACGCCTCCGACCGGCCGCGCTTCCGGTTCGACGCGCAGGACGACGACTCCGGCGCGCAGCAGAGCACCGACCGCGTCATGGTGCAGGGCTTCCAGACCCTGCCGACGACGACCGTCGCCCAGGTCGGGAAGCAGAGCGGGGTCGCCGACGCGGTCGGCGGACTGAGCCTGCGCGTCATCAAGATCGACGGCCAGTTCACCCGCGGCCAGGTCCAGCAGAACGGCGGCGGCCGGGGCGCCCCCGGGGGCGGCCGGGGGAGCGGCGAGCAGCAGGGCGAAGTGCAGGGCGGCGGTGCGGACTTCGGCGTCGAGAACTACTCCGTCTACGGCACCGACGTCACCGAGCCCGAACTCGGCCCGCTGACCTCCTCCACGATCACCGGCGGCCGCACCTTCACGTCCTCCGAGACCGACGGCAAGGTCGCCGTCGTCGACTCGGCGTACGCCAGGGAGAAGTCGCTCAAGGTCGGCTCCACGCTCACCGTCAGCGGCGTCAAGTTCTCGGTGATCGGCGTCGCCACGGCCGACAGCGGCGACGCCGCCGCCGACGTCTACATCCCGCTGACCCGGGCCCAGACCCTCAGCGACTCGAAGAACAAGGTCACCACGATCTACGTCAAGGCGACCGACTCCAAGAAGATCGACAGCGTCAAGTCCGAAATCCAGAAGAACGTCTCGGGGACGACGGTCACCACCTCCGCCGACCTCGCCGACACCGTCTCCGGCTCCCTCTCCACGGCCTCCTCCCTCGCCGCCGACGTCGGCAAGTGGCTGTCCGTCGCCGTGCTGATCGCCGCCTTCCTGGTCGCCGGCCTGCTCACCTCCTCGGCTGTCTCCCGGCGCGTGCGCGAGTTCGGCACGCTGAAGGCGCTCGGCTGGAGGTCGGGCCGGGTCACCCGGCAGGTGGCCGGCGAGGCCATGGTCAACGGCCTGCTGGGCGGGGCCCTGGGAATCGCGCTCGGTCTGGCGGGCGCGTACGCCGTGACCGCGATCAGCCCCACGTTGCAGGCCCAGTTGGGCGGCGGCGGTGGCGGCGGAGGTCAGGGCGGTCCCGGCGGCTTCGGCGGTGGCGGTCGCCAGGCGGCCAGGACCCTCGACGTGGCGCTGACGGCGCCCGTGAGCGTCACGACGGTGGCCGTCGCGGTGGGCCTCGCCGTGGCCGGTGGCCTGATCGCGGGGGCCTTCGGCGGCTGGCGCGCGTCGAGGCTGCGCCCGGCGGACGCGCTGCGCCGCGTCGAGTAGCCGACCCGGCGCCGCGCGGCGTCGTGTGCCCGGCCCGGCGTCGCGTGCCCGGCCCGGCCCGGCGCTGTGCCGCGTGGCCGACCCACCCACCGAACCCGAGGAGTTGCAGTCCCATGTACGAACTCAGAGGCGTCACCAAGCGCTACACCCGCGGCAAGGACACCGTCCACGCCCTCGACGGGGTCGACCTGACCGTCCCGGACGGCGACCGGCTCGTCATCCAGGGCCCCACCGGCGGCGGCAAGTCCACGCTGCTGCAGATGATCGGCGCGCTCGACCGGCCCACCGAGGGCGAGATCGTCCTCGACGGCGTCGACCTGGCCAAGCTCTCCGAGACCAGGCTGACGAAGGTGCGCAGCGAGAACATCGGCTTCGTCTTCCAGTCCTTCAACCTCATCCCGACGCTCACCGCCCGGGAGAACGTCGAGACGGCGCTCGTCCCGCTCGGGGTGAAGGCCGGGGAGCGGCGCGAGCGGGCCGCCGAGGCGCTGAGGTCCGTGGGCCTCGGCGAGCGCCTCGGCCACCTGCCGTCCGAGCTGTCCGGCGGCCAGCAGCAGCGCGTCGCGATCGCCCGCGCGCTGGTCAAACAGCCCAAGGTGCTGCTCGCCGACGAGCCCACGGGCAACCTCGACGAGAGCATGCGCGACGAGATCATGGACGTCCTGCACAGCATGTGGGAGGAGCACGGGCTCACCTTCGTCATGGTCACCCACGACTCCGCGATCGCGCGGAAGGCCCCGCGGGTGGCGACCATCCGCAAGGGGAGGATCACGGTGAAGGAGAACGCGGCGTCGCGGTGAGCCGGTCCGCGAGGGCGCCCGGGGACCGCACTCGCGACAGCGGTCCCCGGCAGCCGTGCCGGAGGCCGGGCCGGGCGTCCGGCCGGGCCCGCGGTTCGCTGAGCGTCGAGAGAACGCCCGCCGGAACCCGCCGTTCCCCGCCTGCGCCGAGCGGGGCACCCGGCGCGCCGCACACCTCCGGGACCCGGACGCCGAACCGCCCGCCGGGCGGCCGGCGGCGGGGCGGCCCGGCGGCGACGGCGTCGACCGCCGGCGGTGCGGTCGGGTCCGCGCGCGGCGGCCCCGGCGCCGCCGCCCGCGGGAGTGCTCTCAGACGGAAGGAGTCTGCGACCCCGCACGGGTGGCGTCCACGCCCCAACTGGCCAGCAGCCGCAGCGCCTCCGCCGACGCCGACCCCGGCTCCGCGTGGTACGTCACCAGCGTCTGGTCACTGCCGTCCGACAGCCTGAACCCCTCGAAGTGCAGGGAGAGTTCGCCCACCAGCGGGTGCCGCATGTGCTTCACGCCGTGGTTCTTCTCCTTGACGTCGTGCGTCGCCCACAGCCGCCGGAAATCCTCGCTCTTCACCGACAGCTCGCCCACCAGCGCGGAGAGCCGCGGGTCGTCCGGATAGCAGCCCGCCTCCATGCGCAGGACGCAGACGATGTCGATCGCCTTCTGCTCCCAGTCCACGAAGAGGTCGCGGTAGTCGGGGCGCAGAAACGTCAGCCGGGCCCAGTTGCGCTCCGCCGCCGGCAGCTCACCCCAGTCGCCGAAGAGCGCCGCCGCCAGCCGGTTCCACGCGAGGATCTCCGAGCGCCGCCCGATGAGGTACGCCGGCACCGCGTCCATCGCGTCCAGCAGCTGCCGCAGCGCCGGCCGCGCCTGCGGGGACCGCGCCGTCTGCTTCTTCTTGTGCTTCGGCTTGGCGAGGTGGGTGAGGTGGGCGTGCTCGGCGTCCGTCAGCCGCAGGGCGCGGGCGATGGCGTCCAGCACCTCCGCCGACACGTTGCGCCCGTTGCCCTGCTCCAGGCGCGTGTAGTACGCCACCGACACGCCGGCCAGCTGCGCCAGCTCCTCGCGCCGCAGCCCCGGCACCCTGCGGTGCCGGCCGAAGTCGGGCAGCCCCACGTCCTGCGGCTTCAGCCGGGCCCGCCGGGTGCGCAGGAACTCGCTGAGCTCGGCTCGCCGGTCCAGCGAGGCGCCGGCGGGTTCGGGGCGTTCGTCCATGTCGTCCAGTATTCACGGTCGTACGTCCAGCATCCTGACCCCGCCAGTGATAGGCACAGCAGACGTACGCAAAGGCGTGACCTGGGTGAAACCCGCGCGGCGGGGCAGGCTGGACGTCATGCCCGGCCGGAAGGCAGGCCCGGCATGACGCAACCCCCCGCTAGGAGAACCCCGGCATGACCACCACCGTTGCCGCGTACGCCGCCCCCGCCGCCAAGGCTCCGCTGGAGCGCACGACCATCGAACGCCGTGCTGTCCGTGAGAACGACGTCCTGATCGACATCGAGTTCTCCGGGATCTGCCACTCCGACATCCACCAGGCCAGGGAGGGCTGGGGCGAGGCGATCTTCCCGATGGTGCCCGGCCACGAGATAGCGGGCGTCGTCTCCGAGGTCGGCCCCGGCGTGACCAGGTTCGCGGTCGGCGACCGGGTGGGCGTCGGCTGCCTCGTCGACTCCTGCCGCGAGTGCGACAACTGCAAGGCCGGCCACGAGCAGTACTGCACCGGCGGCAGCGTCGGCACGTACAACGCCGTCGGCAAGGACGGCGAGCCCACCTACGGCGGCTACGCGCGGAAGATCGTGGTCGACGAGAACTTCGTCGTCCGCATCCCCGACGGCCTCGCCCTGGACGTCGCCGCGCCGCTGCTGTGCGCCGGCATCACCACGTACTCCCCGCTGAAGCGCTGGAACGCCGGTCCCGGCAAGAAGGTCGCCGTCCTCGGCATGGGCGGCCTCGGCCACATGGCGGTCAAGATCGCCCACGCGCTCGGCGCCGAGGTGACCGTGCTGTCCCAGTCGCTGCGCAAGAAGGACGACGGCCTGAGGCTGGGCGCCGACCATTACTACGCCACCGCCGACGAGAAGACGTTCCAGGAACTGCGCGGCTCCTTCGACCTCATCCTCTCGACGGTCTCGGCCCCCCTGGACTTCAACGCCTACCTGTCGCTGCTGAAGGCGGAGGGCGCGCTGGTGAACGTGGGCGCCCCCGAGGAGCCGATCTCCCTCAACCTCTTCTCGGTGATCGGCGGCGGCAAGACCCTCGCCGGCTCCGCGATCGGCGGCATCGCGGAGACCCAGGAGATGCTGGACTTCTGCGCCGCGCACGGCCTGGGCGCCGAGATCGAGCTGATCGCCGCCGAGGAGATCAACGACGCCTACGAGCGGGTGCTCGCCAGCGACGTCCGCTACCGGTTCGTCATCGACGCCTCGACGATCTGACGGTCCCCCGAGTCCCCGTGCCCGTCCCTGGCAGATGACGGGTGCGCGGCGGGGCGGGCAGGGCCCCGGAGCACGCCTCCGGGGCCCTGCGGCCTCCGGGGCCGTGCCTGTGCCGGTGTTCTGGCCGGCGGCCCGGTGCGGCCCGGTGCGGCGCGGCGGTGCGGTGCGGTTCGGCGAGACGACCCTGACGGGCCTCCGCCGCCGGCGCTCCGACGTCTGCCGACGTGCTGACGTCCGATGGCGTCCGGCGAGGGGCGGCAGGACGGCGTCGCCGCGCGGCTGCCGGATCAGAGGGTGACGGCGAACGACTCCTCGTGGCCGTAGGACCGTACGACGACACCGCCGCCCGGAGCCGGGCGCAGGGAGTGGGCCCGACCGAGCCCCGCCACCCGCGCGCGCCCGTCCGCGACCTCGACCAGGGTGTTCTCGTCGACGGCCACCCCGTGCGCGAGCCGCCCGCCGGCCACGACGGCGGCCAGCCGGCCCGACGTGCCCCACTGCGCGGCGTGCACGTCCACCCCGAACGGCACGAGCCCCAGCCCGGGCCGTACCTCGACCTCCTCCAGATCCTCGGCCGCGTCCGGCGGACACACCGGGACCCCGTCCACCAGCCACCCCCCGACCACCGCGTCCTGCGCCGCGACCACGGCCCCGGCGGAGAACCCGGCGTACGGGAGGCCCCGCGCGGCGAGCGCCTCGCCCGCCCCGGCGGCGAACGCCTCCTGATAGGCGGGGGTCAGACCGCCGCAGACGATCACCCCGTCCACGTCCGCGAGGTCCTCCGCCAAGGCCCCGCCGTCGAACCGCTTTCCGACCGGCAGCAGCAGCGGCACGGGCGTGCACGCTCCCGCCCGGCGCAGTGCGACGTCGTACCGGTCGAACTGGCCGGTCCCGTCGCCCTCGTCGACGAGCACGCACAGGATCCGCGGAACGGCCCCCGCACCGCCGGCAGAACGCGCCGCCGCGGCCCGCAGGAACGGCCCGTGGACGACGCCGGCCACGGACTCGTCCCAGCCGCCGCCGACCAGGAACACCGCCGCCCGGCCCCCGTCCGTCGCTTCCCCGCTCACGCCCGCAGCCCCCGCAGTCCGTCGTGGGCGGCCATCATCATCTCCATGCCCCGGGTGTCGGCCGCGGGTTCGCGCATCTGGTTCGTCACGTACGCCACCGTCATACGCGACTCGGGCTCGATCATGACCGTCGAACCGCCCCAGCCGCCCCACCCGTAGGTGCCGCCGAAGCGGCCGTAGCCCAGGCCCCAGCTGACCGGCATGCCCAGGCGCCGGTCCTGGCCGCTGAACTGCTCCTGCCAGGCGCGCTCGCATCCCGCCCGCGACAGCAGCCGCACCCCGCCCACCGCACCGCCGCAGGCCGGAACCGACTGGACGAGGGCGACCGAGCGGGCGTTGCCGAAGCCGCTCGCGGCGGGGATCTGAGCCCGGCGCCAGGCCGCGCTGTTGCCGTCCCGCACCCGCAGCGCGGTCGGGGCGGGCGTCTCGTCCGGGACGGTCGACCGGTCCACGGTGTTCCGGGAATCCCGCGAGTCCGGGGCGCCGGAGGTGTCCGGGGAGCCGGGGGAGGCCGGGGCCGTCGACGGGTCGGAGCCCGCGTCGCTCGCGGCCGCGCCCGCGGTGTAGTCCTCGCCCAGGGAGGGCGGCGGGACCGCCGGGGCCACCCGGTGGTCGTGCTCGGCCGACAGCCCGATGTGGAAGTCCGCGCCCAGCGGACCCGCGATCTCGTCGGCGAAGAACGCGCCCGGCGTCCGGCCGGTGATCCGGCGGACGACCTCGCCGACGAGGAACCCCTGGGTGAGCGAGTGGTACCCGGCCGCGCTGCCCGGCTCCCACAGCGGCGCCTGCGCGGCCAGGCGCGTCGTGGCGGCCGTCCAGTCGTAGAGCTCCGCCACCGGCCAGACCCAGTCGGGCAGCCCCGCGGTGTGCGAGAGCACGTGCCGGACCAGTACCCGCTCCTTGCCCACCGCGGCGAACTCGGGCCAGTACCGGGCCACCGGCGCGTCCATGTCGAGCTCGCCCCGGTCCGCCAGCACCAGCGCGCACAGCGCCGTCATCGTCTTCGTGACGGACCAGACGTTGACGAGCGTGTCCCGCTGCCAGGGAACCGTGCGCCCGGCGTCGGCGAACCCGCCCCAGACGTCGACCACCGGCTCACCGTCCACGAACACGGCCACCGACCCGCCGACGTCCCCCTCGTCCAGCGACACGGCCAGCGCGGCGGGCACCGCGGCGAACAGATCGTCGTACGACCCCTGAATGTCAGCCATGACGCCATCTAGCCCCCGCGACCCCGCCCCCGGCAACCGAATTCCCGGCGAGTGGACGCACCCCTCGGCGCCGGGGGCCGGCCCCCGGCGAGCGGCGCCGCGGTCGTCTCCACCGCGAGCGGGCGAATGTCGCCCGGCTGCCCGAGGCGCGGCCAAGAGGCCCTTTCCCAGGTTGAGTTGAGTATGTGCCTGGGTACGTGCGCTCATGCCCGGCGGAGGCTCGCGCGGCGAGTATGGGCGGAGCGGCGCGAGGAGCGCCGGTCCGGTTCAGCTCGGACAGCCGTTCAGATCAGACGGTTGTTCAGACGGTTGTTCAGACAGTTACGGAGAATCCCATGTCCCGACGTATCGCTCTTTCCGTGGCCGCCGGTGTCGTCGTGCTCGGCGGCGCAGGCGCCTTCGCCCTCGCCCACGCCGACGGGCAGTCACCGGTGCTGGCGCACAGCACCGCCCGCTACAACGCTCCCGACGGCGACCGCGCCGGCTCGCTGACGTTCGTGACCGACGTGACGGCGTCTTCCGGCGTCAAGAGCGTCAAGGTCCTCGCATGGCCGGAGAAGTCGTCCTTCGCCGAGAAGGGGCCCACCGCCAAGGACATGGCCGACGTGGAGCAGGCCGTCTGCAAGCCCGCGCCCGCCGGCACGCACACCGTGCGGTGCACGTACACCGTCCCGGTCACCCGTGCCGACGCCCAGTCGTCACCGCGCGGCGGCTGGCACGTCTCCGTCCTGGCCACCGCCAAGGACGGCACCACCACGCTGGACCCCGAGGCGGCCGGCTTCACCGTCGGATGACCCCGAGCCGCCCGCCGCCGCGGAGTCAGTGGGGCATCGTCGCCGGGCTGCCGCCGTTCGCCTCGTAGCCCGCGACCGCCATCGCGCGGTAGACCGCGAACTCGCCGGCCGGGTCGGGGGAGAGGGACCAGGGCAGGGCGCCGACGTGGCCGTCCACGTGGACGATCTGGCTCATCGCCTCCGACCAGCGTTCGGAGCGCACCAGGAAGAACACGAGCAGGTGGCGGACGTGCGCCAGCATCGGGTCGTCGTGCCGGGCCGCCTGCACCGCGAACAGCGCGCCGTGCACCGCCTTGGTCACGACCTCGCTCTGGTAGAAGCTGCGGACCAGGTTCACCTCGGGGAGGTGCTCGAAGACCGCGAAGAGGGGCATCGCCGCGAGGAGGGAGCCCCGCGGGGCCCGCGCCGCCGCGGCTTCGGCGAAGCCGTACGCCAGCTCGCGCGAGCCGTGCCACTTCTCGCACCAGTAGGGCAGGGCCGCCAGATGCGCCCCCATGTGCGCCGGGTCGCGGTCCAGGATGTTCAGCCAGAGCTGCTCGAACTCCGTCTGCGAGTACCGCAGACCACGAGCCACCGACAGCTCGACGATGTACGGGACCGGGTCTTCCGGGGACAGCAGGGCGGCCTGGCCACAGGCGTCCCTCGCCTCCTCCATGATGATCCGGAAGTCGTCCGTGCCCGGCGTCGACGTCCGCCAGGCCTGCTGCACCAGGAACTCGGCCTGCACCGCCGCACCGCCCGCGTCCTTGGGCGCCTCGGTGCGCCACACCCGCAGCCACTGCCCGCCCGGGATCTCGCCGACGCCGCCCGGCCGCTGCTGCAGCTCCAGGGCCGCCGCGCCGGCGAAGGCCTGCACGCGCTGCCAGCGCAGCTCGCCCTTCGTCCCGGTGCCGGCCAGCAGCTGTTGCGCGGCACGGTAGGCCTGCGTGTGCTGCACCACGTCCAGGACGTCGAGCAGATCCTGGTCGGGGCCGGGCATGCGGATGTCCAGCTCCTCGGTGCGCACGAAACCGTACGCCGCCGGGTCGGCCGCGTCCGGATGGTCCGCCGGCACCAGCCCGACGACACCGCGCCGGCGCCGGACGAGCGACAGCATCACGTAGCCGATCAAGACCAGCGCCACCAGGCCCCACAGAATCTCCATGCCACAAGCGAACCAGACCGCGCCGACAATTGGCCAACCCGCCCCCGTCCCTGTGGAAAACCTCCGTCGCGGCCGGGGCGTGCGCGGTCCGCCGGGCGGCCGGCCCGCGCCGGCGCCGCGGGCGGACTACCCTCGGTGCCCATGAGCGACAGGCACATCAGTCAGCATTTCGAGACCCTCGCGATCCACGCCGGCAACACCGCAGATCCCCTCACGGGCGCGGTGGTCCCGCCGATCTACCAGGTCTCGACCTACAAGCAGGACGGCGTCGGCGGCCTGCGCGGCGGCTACGAGTACAGCCGCAGCGCCAACCCGACCAGGACCGCCCTGGAGGAGAACCTCGCGGCCCTGGAGGGCGGCTGCCGGGGTCTCGCGTTCGCTTCCGGACTGGCGGCCGAGGACTGCCTGTTGCGTACGCTGCTCAGCCCCGGCGACCACGTGGTCATCCCCAACGACGCCTACGGCGGCACGTTCCGCCTCTTTGCGAAGGTCGTCGCCCGGTGGGGCGTGGCCTGGTCGGTCGCCGACACCGCCGACCCGGCCGCCGTGCGCGCCGCGATCACTCCCAAGACCAAGGTCGTGTGGGTGGAGACCCCCTCCAACCCGCTCCTCGGCATCACCGACATCGCCGCCGTGGCCCAGGTCGCCCGGGACGCGGGCGCGAAGCTCGTCGTCGACAACACCTTCGCCACGCCGTACCTGCAGCAGCCGCTGTCGCTCGGCGCGGACGTCGTCGTGCACTCCCTGACCAAGTACATGGGCGGCCACTCGGACGTCGTCGGCGGCGCGCTGATCACCGGCGACGCCCAGCTGGGCGAGGAGCTGGCGTACCACCAGAACGCGATGGGCGCGGTCGCCGGGCCCTTCGACTCCTGGCTCGTGCTGCGCGGCGCCAAGACGCTGTCGGTGCGCATGGACCGGCACAGCGAGAACGCCGGCAAGGTCGCCGACATGCTGACCCGGCACGCGCGCGTGACGCACGTGCTCTACCCCGGCCTGCCGGAGCACCCCGGGCACGAGGTCGCGGCCAAGCAGATGCGGGCCTTCGGCGGCATGGTCTCCTTCCGGGTCACCGGCGGCGAGGAAGCGGCCGTCGAGGTGTGCAACCGGGCCAAGGTGTTCACCCTCGGCGAGTCCCTGGGCGGCGTCGAGTCCCTCATCGAGCACCCGGGGCGCATGACGCACGCGTCCGTGGCCGGCTCCGCCCTGGAGGTGCCCGCCGACCTCGTCCGTCTCTCCGTGGGCATCGAGAACGTCGAGGACCTCATCGAGGACCTGCAGCAGGCCCTCGGCTAGGCAGCACGGCCCGAGGCCGCCGGAGACAGGCGACCGGCGACAGACGGCCGGGGACGGCTTGCCCGGCACTCGGCGGGACCGGGCGGGCCACCGGGCGGCCGGTCCCGCCGAGTGCCGGAGCGAACGCCGGGGCTCACCAGTTCGTGAGCGGTGGAGTCGTCTGCGACGGCGGCTCCACCCAGGGCTGGACCACCGTCGCCCAGATCACGAACGCCACGATCGCCGCGGACAGCAGCAGCCAGCCCAGCCGCCGGGCGGTCCTGCGGCGTCGCACCAGGCGGCCGCCCCGGCGTACGACCTCCGGATGAAGCTCCGCCGGCACCGGCGGCGGCGTCCGCTCCATGATCCGGCGGACGGCGGCCTCCCGCTCGGCGCGGTTCACGAGGCGGCCGCCCTCGCGCGCGGTACCGCCGTCGGCTGCGCGCGGGGCGGGCGCAGCAGGTTCGTCGTGGCCCGGTCGCAGAGGGTGCGGACACGGTCAGCCGGCAGGCCGAGCAGCGCCGCCGCCTGCTCCTCGGCGACGCCCTCGTACAGCCTGAGGACCAGCACGAGACGCTCCTGCGGGGTGAGACGCGCCAGCGGGCCGACGGCCGCCGGGCGCTGCCGGGGACGGTCCGGAGACAGGCCGCGGCCCAAGGACAGGACGCGGCCCAGGGGCAGGGCGTCGTACAGGCGCCGCACGTACTCGTGCCAGGCGCCGTGGGCGAAGCGGGTGGCCAGCTGCTCGCGGGCGCGGTCGTACGGGTCCTCGCCGCGCAGCCGGTCCCAGCAGGCGTACGTGCGTGCGAGGGCGAGCGTCAGCAGGTGACGCGCGCGCGGGTTGTCCGCCGGGGACTCGGCCGTGAGCAGCGTGGCGGCGTGCAGCAGCCGTCCGCCCGCGCCGGCGACGAACGCCTCGAACTCCCTGGCCCGGCGGGTCTCCTGGGCCGCACGACTGTCTCGCACACCGAGCCTCCCGCCTGACGGCGTCCCCCTGGGCGGCCATCTGCCCCGGTCTCATATGAGGCCCGGGGCGGGCTTTCGGTCAAGAGTCGCGCACACCCGTCGGAAAGTCGCCCCCCTGTGCGCGTGCCCGGGGTTCAGGAGGCGGTCTGCGGGGACTCCGCTCCCGGGAGGACATGAGCCGACATCCGCGCGGACAGGGCGGTGTTGAAGCGGGTGAGGAGCGAGCAGAAGTCCTCACGCTCCTGCGGCGTCCAGTCGTCCGTCAGTTCGGCCATCAACTGCCGCCGCGAGGAACGGACTTCCTCCAGTCGCGCCTGCCCGCGCGGGGACAGCTGGAGGACCACGGCCCGGCCGTCCTCGGGGTGCGAGGTCCGCTTGACCAGGCCGGTGTCGACGAGCGGCGCCACCTGCCGGGTGACCGTGGACGAGTCGATGCCCATGCTCGCCGCGAGCGCCTTGACGCCCATGGGGCCCTCGTTGTCGAGGCGGTTGAGCAGCAGGTATGCGGCGCGGTCCATGGAGTTGCGCACCTGCCCGACGCCGCCGAGCCGGGTCTGTTCGGCTCGGCGGGCGAACACCGCGACCTCGTGCTGCAAGGTGTCGAGAAGACCGGTGTCACCGACTGTCGTCATGTCCATCGACATTTCAGGTGTTGTGGGCATGGCCGGGGGCTCACTTCATGAAGGGGCTGCTGGAATGGGGGACAGAGTACGCGGCCGGAAGGCGGGTCGTACCGGCGCTGCGCAAACCGATCTCGGAGGTTGGTCACAGCGGCTGTTCCCGCCTGTGAACTGCGATGCTGGAGTCATGAGCTACGGCACGGCTGACTCCTTTCGCCCCGTCACCCTCGACGACGTGCGCGGCGCCCAGAAGATGCTGTCGGGCGTGGCGCGGGCGACCGCGATGGAGGGCAGCAGGCACCTGAGCCGGCTGGTCGGGGCGCCGGTGCACTTCAAGTGCGAGAACCTCCAGCGGACGGGGTCGTTCAAGCTGCGCGGTGCGTATGTCCGCATCGCAGGGCTGCTGCCGGAGGAGCGGGCGGCCGGAGTGGTCGCGGCGAGCGCGGGCAACCACGCGCAGGGCGTGGCGTTGGCGTCGTCGCTGCTGGGCGTGCGGTCCACGGTGTTCATGCCGAAGGGCGCACCGCTGCCGAAGATCAGCGCCACCCGCGAGTACGGCGCCGAGGTGCGCCTGCACGGCCAGGTGGTCGACGAGACGCTGGCCGCGGCGCAGGAGTACGCGGCCGGGACCGGCGCGGTGTTCATCCACCCCTTCGACCACCCCGACGTCATCGCGGGTCAGGGCACGGTCGGCCTGGAGATCCTCGATCAGTGCCCGCAGGTGCGCACGATCGTCGTCGGGATCGGCGGCGGCGGTCTGGCGGCGGGCATCGCGGTCGCGGTGAAGGCGCTGCGGCCGGACGTGCGGATCGTCGGCGTGCAGGCGGCGGGGGCCGCGGCGTACCCGCCCTCGCTGGCGGCCGGCCGGCCGGTGGTGCTCGACAACCCGGCGACGATGGCCGACGGCATCAGGGTGGGCCGCCCGGGCGAAGTGCCGTTCGCCATCGTCGGCGATCTGGTGGACGAGGTCCGCACGGTCACGGAGGACGAGCTGGCCGCGGCGCTGCTGCTGTGCCTGGAGCGGGCCAAGATGGTCGTCGAGCCGGCCGGGGCGAGCCCGGTGGCCGCGCTGCTCAGCGCGCCCGACGCCTTCGAGGGGCCGGTCGTCGCGGTGCTGTCCGGGGGCAACGTCGACCCGGTGCTGATGGAGCGCGTCCTGCGGCACGGCATGGCCGCACAGGGCCGCTACCTCGCCGTACGACTGCGGCTGACGGACCGGCCGGGGGCGCTCGCCTCGCTCCTCGGGACGCTGTCAGGGGTCGACGCCAACGTCCTGGACGTCAGCCACCTGCGGACCGATCCCCGGCTCGGGCTGACGGAGGCGGAGGTCGAACTGCACCTGGAGACCAAGGGGCCCGCGCACTGCGCCGAGGTCGGCCGGGCGCTGGGCGACGCCGGATACACCGTCATCGACTGAGGCCGCCGCTCCGGCCCGGCCCGCTCGCCCGGCGGCCCGGCCCGGCCCGCTCGCCTGGCCTCGGGCCCGGTCCCGCTTCAGGTCCTTTCGATCACTCGTTCGGGTAAATCCATTGTGAGACGCGATACATCGCGTTACGGTGTGTTCTCGGGATTGCGCGGTCGACTTCCCCGCGAGGCGGAGCGAAAAGTGCAAACCTAAGCTTTCCGGAGAATCCCCGACGACGTGGAGACCCATATGCCAGGCGCCATCTACGCCGAAGGCCTGGTGAAGACCTTCGGCGACGTAAAGGCTCTGGACGGCGTCGACCTGGACGTGCCGCAGGGCACGGTCCTGGGCCTGCTCGGGCCGAACGGCGCGGGCAAGACCACCGCCGTCCGCTGTCTGACCACCCTGCTGCGTCCCGACCGGGGCCGGGCCGTGGTCGCCGGCTTCGACGTGCTCGAGCATCCCAACGAGGTGCGCCGCTCGATCGGCCTGTCCGGCCAGTTCGCCGCGGTCGACGAGTACCTCACCGGTCGCGAGAACCTCCAGATGGTCGGCCGGCTCTACCAGATGAGAGCCGGCGCGGCGAAGGCCCGGGCCGCCGAGCTGCTCGACCGGTTCGACCTCGCGGACGCCGCCGACCGCACCGCCAAGACCTACTCCGGAGGCATGCGCCGCCGTCTCGACCTGGCCGCGGCGCTGGTGGTCTCGCCGCCCGTGATGTTCATGGACGAGCCGACGACCGGCCTCGACCCGCGTAACCGCCAACTGCTGTGGGAGGTGATCAAGCGTCTGGTCTCCGGCGGCACGACACTGCTGCTGACCACCCAGTACCTCGAAGAGGCCGACCATCTGGCGCATGACATCGCGGTCGTCGACCACGGCAGGGTCATCGCCCGCGGCACCTCCGACGAGCTCAAGGCCCGCACCGGCGGCGAGCGCGTGGAGGTCGTGGTGCACGAGCGCGAACACATCACGGTGGCCCGGGAGGTGCTGTCCGGCTTCGGCAAGGGCGAGACCACCGTGGAACAGCACACCCGCAAGCTGACCGTGCCGGTGACCGGCGGCGCGAAGCTCCTCGCCGAGGTCATCCGCGAGCTCGACTCCCGTGGCATCGAGATCGACGACATAGGCCTGCGCCGCCCCACCCTCGACGACGTCTTCCTGTCCCTGACGGGACACGTGGCCGAGGCGAAGGCGGAGGAGAGCGAAGCCGAGGGGCAGGGGCAGGCCGAGGGGCAGGGGCAGGCCGAGGGGCAGAGCGAGAAGGAGACCGTCAGATGAGTGCCGTCACCGACGCCGCGGCGCCGCAGCCCGCCCGTCCGTTCGCGCAGCCGGTCCGCGATTCCCTGGTCGTTGCAAAACGCAACTTGATTCGCATGGTGCGCATTCCGGAAGTGGTCATTTTCGGTCTCATTCAGCCCATCATGTTCGTAGTGCTCTTCACTTACGTCTTCGGCGGTTCCATGCGGATCGGCGGCAGCACCAGTGCCACCGCCTACAAGAACTTCCTCATGGCGGGCATCTTCGCGCAGACCGTCACCTTCGCCACGGCGGGCTCCAGTGCCGGTATAGCCGACGACATGCACAAGGGCCTCATCGACCGCTTCCGCTCCCTGCCCATGGCGCGCGGCGCGGTGCTCACCGGCCGTACCCTCGCCGACCTCGTCCAGACGGCGCTCACCCTGCTGGTGCTGGCGATCGTCGCGCTCCTGGTCGGCTGGCGGGTCGGCTCCGACGGCGAGACCAACGCCTTGCGGGTCATGGGAGCCTTCGGGCTGCTGCTCCTGCTCGGCTACGCGTTCACATGGATCGGCGCCCTGATCGGCCTGAGCGTCCGCACGCCCGAGGCGGCCACCTCCGGCGGGCTGATCTGGCTCTTCCCGGTGACCTTCATCTCCAACGCGTTCGTGGACACCGCCAATATGACGCCCTGGCTGCGCCACATCGCCGAGTGGAACCCCTTCAGCGCCACCGTCCAGGCATGCAGAGTGCTGTTCGCCAACCCCGGCCAGTCGCAGTCCGGCGCCTGGCCGATGCAGCACCCGGTCTGGGCCTCGCTGATCTACTCCGTGCTGATCATTCTGCTCTTCCGGACGCTGGCGGTGCGCAAGTACCGCTCGGCGACGGCATGAGGAGGTCCCGTACGGCGGAGCCCCTTACGGCGGAGATCCGTACGGCGGAGCCCCGCGCGCCGCGGCCCGGTGCGGCGTAGCCCGGCACGACCCCGCCGGGCGGCCCCGCCGGACATGACGAAACCCCCGGCGGCACGAGGGCGCCGGGGGCTCGTCGGAAGGCCCGGAGAGAGAAAGGTCCAGGTGGAAGTGGTGGGTCAGCCGTCGTAGGGCTTGGCCTCGAGGATGCGCACGGAGGCCTTCTTGCCGTTCGGCAGCTCGTACTCCGCGTCCTCGCCGACCTTGTGACCGATCACGCCGGTGCCCAGCGGGGACTGCGGCGAGTAGGTCTCGATGTCGGAGCTCGCGTACTCACGCGAGGCGAGCAGGAAGGTCATGGTGTCGTCCTCGTCGCCGTCGAAGGCGATCTTCACCACCATGCCCGGCGCCACCGCGCCGTCCGCGGAGACCGGAGCCTCGCCGACCTTGGCGTTCTCGAGAAGCTGGGTCAGCTGGCGCACACGGAGCTCCTGCTTGCCCTGCTCCTCCTTGGCCGCGTGGTACCCACCGTTCTCGCGGAGGTCCCCCTCCTCGCGCGCGGCGGCGATCTTGGCGGCGATCTCCGTGCGCGCAGGACCAGTAAGGTACTCAAGCTCGACCTTGAGCTTGTTGTACGCCTCCTGGGTCAGCCAGGTGACGGACTCGCTGGTCTGGGTCACAGGTGCTCCTCGTCGGTACTGGGAATACAAAGCATCGCCCTGTCAGAAGCATGTTCCTCTGGTGATGGGCGAAACCACGAGCCTAACAATTCAGCGGCCGAAGGGGGAGGACATAAGCCACCAGAATTACGTCGGCGCAGGTCAGTGTGCAGGTATTGCGGGTGACGCCGGTCAGGTGACGGCCTCGGGTCAGTCGGCGTGGCAGCCGAGCAGCTCCGCCGTCGTGCCCTTCGCCGTCGTGCGCAGGGTGACCACCTTGTCGATGCGCGAGTCCGCACCGGAGAAGCGGAAGTCCGCGCGGCCCACCTCGGCGCCCTCGGCGGACTGTGAGCGCACCGTGCAGTAACCGCTCGTGCCGGAGTCCTTGCGGACCTCCAGATGCACCTCGACGGCGTCGTCCGAGGTCGCCTTGAAGGCGATCACCTCGGCGCTGATCTTGTTCTGGCCGACGTAGTGATAGGCGAAGTAGCCCATCAACGCCAGGAGCAGACCGCCCAGGACGACACCGGCGATCTTGAGCTTGTGGTCGGCGCGCTCGTCCGAGGAACGGCCGTAGCGGCCCTCGGGCAGTCGCGTGCTCGCCGTGCTCATGATCGTCCTCTCGGCGCGGAATTTTTCGTCCCCCGATTCGGTCACTATAGAAGCCTGCGATCGCGCCGGGTCACGCCGGGCGCCGACTTACCGAGGATTGAGTCTTGACTGACCAGCTGCGACTGATGGCCGTCCACGCCCACCCCGACGACGAGTCGAGCAAGGGCGCGGCCACCATGGCGAAGTACGTGTCCGAGGGGGTGGACGTGCTGGTCGTGACCTGCACGGGCGGGGAGCGCGGCTCCATCCTCAATCCCAAGCTGCAAGGCGACAAGTACATCGAGGAGCACATCCACGAGGTACGCAAGAAGGAGATGGACGAGGCCAGGGAGATCCTCGGCGTCAAGCAGGAATGGCTGGGCTTCGTGGACTCCGGGCTGCCCGAGGGCGACCCGCTGCCGCCGCTGCCCGAGGGCTGCTTCGCCCTGGAGGACGTCGACGTGGCGGCCGGCGAGCTGGTGAAGCAGATCCGCGCCTTCCGTCCGCAGGTGATCACCACCTACGACGAGAACGGCGGCTACCCGCACCCCGACCACATCATGACCCACAAGATCTCGATGGTGGCCTTCGAGGGCGCGGACGACACCGAGAAGTACCCCGAGGGCGAGTTCGGGCCCGCGTACCGGCCGCTGAAGCTGTACTACAACCAGGGCTTCAACCGTCCGCGCACCGAGGCGCTGCACAACGCGCTGCTCGAGCGCGGCATGGAGTCGCCCTACGGCGAGTGGCTCAAGCGCTGGGAGGAGTTCGGGCAGCGCGAGCGCACGCTCACCACGCACATTCCGTGCGCCGAGTTCTTCGAGATCCGCGACAAGGCGTTGATCGCCCACGCCACGCAGATCGACCCGGACGGCGGCTGGTTCCGCGTTCCGATGGACGTCCAGCGGGAGGTCTGGCCGACGGAGGAGTACGAGCTCGCGAAGGCCCACGTCGGTACCTCCCTCCCCGAGGACGACCTGTTTGCGGGCATCCGCGACAATGCCTGACATGAGCGCAAGCGTGAGCCTGGCAATGACGCATCTCGTCCCCCTCGCCAAGGAGGTCGACGAGAACAAGGTCACCCCCGGCGTCCTCGGCTTCATCGTCTTCGCGGCGATGGCGGTGGCGGTGTGGGGCTTGATGAGGTCCATGAGCAAGCACATGGGCAAGGTCGACTTCAAGGACCCGGCCGACCCGGCTGACCCGGAGAACGTCTCGCACGGCGCCACGGCGAACGCCTCCACGACCACGGCTCCGGGCCCGAAGGCCGGCGGCAGGACGACGGGAAAGCCTTCGTCGGCGAGCTGAGGCCCCGCCGGCGGTGACGTCGACGGCCGGTGCGCGCGACGAGCTGACGAGGAGCGCTTGGGCAGGGGCGCCGGGGGCACGGGCAACCGGCCCCCCGCCCCTGCTCACGTTCGCCGCCCCGCCCTTGCTCACGCCCGGCTGCGGCCTGCGGTGCCGCTGCGGCGCGCCCGGCCGCCCGAGGGCTCACGGACTCGCGGCCGGTGCTCCCCGACGGGCCGGCGCTCCCCGACAGGCCGGTTTCACGTGGCGCTCATCCCGCTCCGGATCGGTCTCCCCGATTCGGTCTCCTGGGTCTCCCGGTTCGGTCTCCCCTGGTCTCCCCGGGTTGTTCTCGTCCCGGTCGGCCTTGTCCGGGCGGCCGGCGCGAAACTGGCGAGCGCCCCCTCCGCCTACGCGCCTCCGGCGAGCGCCCCCTCCGCCGACGTTCACCCAGCGAGCACGCTCCTCGGCCGACGTTCACCCGGCGAGCACCGCTCCTGGGCCTGCGTTCATCTGGGGTCGGCCTCGGGTGGGGCTGTGGGGTGCGGGGCGGCGTTCACCTCCACGCCCATCACCTCCACGCCCATCACCTCCACGCCCATCACCTCGCGGGCGGGTCTGCCGGGGACCAGGCCGAGACGCCAGGCCTGCCAGCCCGACTCCAGGTGTACGCCTCGTTCCAGCAGCAGGCCGTAGGCCTCCAGACACTCGGTCAGCCCGGTGTCGCGCAGCGGGTGGTCCGCCCGGACCAGCTGGGCCAGCTCCTCCTGGGCCACCGCCGTGCCGACCTCGACGCCGCCCGGCGCCGCGTACGGCAGCAGGGTGCAGCGCAGGAAGCGCGCCCAGTCCTCGCCGCGCCGGTCGCCGTAGGACGCGAACAGCGCCGCCGCCTCCTCGCACAGGGCCAGCGCGGCCTGCGCACGCGTGTTGCCCGCGTCGACGATCGCGAGCTCCAGACAGGTCCAGGCCTCGCCGTGGGCGACGCCGATGCGCTGGAAGTCGGCGCGCGCGTCGACCAGGAGCTGACGGGCGAACCCGGAGTTGCGCAGCGACCCGGTCTGGGCGGCGCGCTGGTCGCGGGTGACCCGCGCCGAGTGATGGCGGGCGCAGGCCAGACCGTAGACGTCCCGCATCCGGGAGAACAGGGAGCGGGAACGTTCCAGCTCGCGGACCGCGTGGTCCAGGTCGCCCGTCTCCTCCAGGGCCAGGCCGAGGTAGTACACCGTCCACGCCTCGCCGCGCGCGTCCTCGTTGTCCCGGTGCCGGGCCGCCGCCCGGCGCAGGTCCTCCGCCGCCGGACCGGGCTCCCCGGCGATCAGCCGGGCCCGGGCCAGCTGGGTGAGGGCCCAGGCCTCGCCCCGGGAGTCGCGGGTGCGGCCGTACAGGTCGAGGGCCCGTCGCAGGTCCGTCCGCGCCCGCTCGACGTCGCCACGACGCAGGTGCAGCTGGCCCAGCTGGAAATGCGCCCAGGCCTCGCCGTGCACGGAGCCGCCCTCACGGTGCAGGACCAGGGAACGCGTGAGCAGGTCCAGCGCCTCGGCCAGCTGCGCCCGGTCGCGCTCCACCGCCGCCAGCGCGTGCATCGTCCAGGCGCGGTCCGTGGCCAGCTCCGGCGCGGATTGCAGGGCCATCGCCTCCCGCAGCTTCGCCGCCGCCTCCTTCAGCTGCCCCTGATGGTGCAGGGTGATGCCCAGCGAACACAGGGCGCGCGCCGCGCCGGCGTCGTGGTGGGCCTGCAGATAGAGGTCGACGACCGAGCTGAGTGTGGTGCGGGCCTTGTCCAGCTCGCCCAGTTGACGTGCCGCGATGCCGGTGCGCCACTGCACGGACCGCACGAGCAGGTCCTGCCCGACCGACTGGGCCAGTTCGCTGATCTCGCCGAGCCGGTAGAGGTCGCCGCGCAGCAGGCAGTAGTCGCACAGCGCGCCCAGCAGGCTCATCACCGCGTTCTGGTCGACGCCCTCGGCGTGCCGCAGCGTCGACGTGATGAAGCTCGACTCGTCGTCCAGCCAGCGCAGCGCCTCGTCGAGGGAGGTGAAGCCGTGCGGGGTGAACCGGTCCGAGCGGGTCGACATGTTCCCGTCGACCAGCCGCAGCACCGAGTCGGCGAGCTCGGCGTAGCTGACGATCAGACGCTCCTGGGCCGCCGCGCGCTCGCTCTGCGGCTCCTCGTCCAGCAGACGGGCCTGGGCGAAGGCGCGGACCAGGTCGTGCAGGCGGTAGCGGTCGCCGCGGACGTGGTCGACGAGCCCGGCGTCGGCGAGGACCGTGAGGTGGCGGGCCGCCTCCGCGCGGTCGGTGGCGAGCAGCGCGGCGGCCGCCGCCGCGCCGAGGGAGGCCCGCCCGGCCAGCGCCAGCCGGCGCAGGAGCCTGCGGGTCGCGTCCGGCTGGTCGGTGTAGCGCAGCCACAGCGCGCGCTCGACCGGCTGCACCGGCCCGTACGCGCCGAGGTCCGCCGCCAGCGCACGCGGTGAACGCGGGCCCAGCGAGGAGCCCGCCACGCGCAGCGCCAGCGGCAGTCCGCCGCACAACCGCGTGATCCGGTCGGCGGACTCGGCGTCGTAGGGGCCGGACACGTCCTGGGCCGCCGCGCCCAGCAGTTCCTCCGCGCCCGCCGCCTCCAGGGGCCGCACCGCGAGTTCGTGCACCCGGGGCGACAGTTCGGCGGGCAGCGCGAGAGGGGTGCGGGCGGTGACCAGGACCAGGCTCTCGGAGCGTTCCGGGACGAGTGTGCGGACCTGCTCGGGGTCCGAGGCGTCGTCCAGGATCACCGTGACCGGCAGCCCGGTCAGATGCTGGTGGTACAGCTCGCCGAGCCGCCTGACCTGCTGCTCAGCCGAGGAGCGTTCACGGAAGAGGAGCTGCTCGCGGGGTGCGCCGAGGCGGTTCAGCAGATGCAGCAGGGCGTCCCGGGTGGACAGCGGCGTCTCCTGCGCGCTGTCGCCGCGCAGGTCCACCACGCACGCGCCGCGGAAGTGGTCGCGCAGATCGTGGGCGGCCCGCACCGCGAGCGTGGTGCGGCCGCTGCCGGGGTCGCCGTGCAGGACCACCACGGTGGGCCGGGTCTCGGTGCCGGCGCGTGAGGCCTGCACCCACTGCCGGATCTGCGCCAGCTCCGTCCGACGTCCGGTGAACGGGCCCGCAGGCTCGGGCAGTTGGGCGAACGACTGCTGCAGAACGCTCCGTCCGCGGGCCGCCGCGCTCTTGTCGGTGCCGCGCAGTCGCGGTCCGGGGAGCTTCTTCGACCCGGTCGTCGCCCTCAGTACCCGCTGCTGGTCCAGGAAGGGCCGGATACCGCGCACCTCCAGCGCCGTCAGCCACTGGAGCCTCAGTTGTTCGGCGCCGCCGGGCTGACCCGCCTCGCCGGCCCGGTGGTGCGCGGCCGGCAGATGCGACCCGGCCACCTTGGCGACGGTCGCGGCGGCTCCGACCACTCCGACGGTCACCCCGGCGCCCAGAGCCGTGCCCGGCCCGGTGCCCAGCGCGAGGTCCGCGACCGCCGCCGTCACGGCGGCGACACCCGCCACCAGCAGGGGAGTCCGGCCTCCTTCGCGCGCGTAGCGCTGCCCGAAACCGATGTGCCGGGCCTCCGCCTCGTCCAGGGCTCGCGCGTAGGCCTCGTACTCCTCGGCGGCCGTCTGCGCCATGACGTCCAGCGCGCCGCGCGCCCGCGTCAGCAGCGCCTGCCGGTCGGCCCGCCCGCCCGACCGGCGCACCTCCTCCTCCACGGCCCGCGCCAACAGCCGCTCGGCGTCCGCCCTATGACCGTCCCGCATGTCCCGTCCCCCTCCGGCGGTCACCGCTTTCCTTGGTCAAGTGTGCTGCGGTCGGCTGCGCAGCGCGAGGGGGCGTGGGCCCCTGCCGGCCGCCCCGCGGACCCGTACTTCCCGAGCCCGTACTCCCCGCACCCTTCCCCGCGCTCCTCCTCTCCGCCCCGGTGTGCGGTCGCCCGGTCGCCGGGGTGACGTCACCGGCGGGACATGCCTGCCGCCTCTCGGGCCGGGTACTGCGGCAGGATGGACTCCATGCCGAACCGACTGGCCCATGAGACGTCCCCGTACCTCCTCCAGCACGCCGGCAATCCGGTCGACTGGTGGCCCTGGTCGGCGGAGGCCTTCGAGGAGGCACGCAGGCGGGGCGTGCCGGTGCTGCTCAGCGTCGGCTACGCGAGCTGCCACTGGTGCCATGTGATGGCGCACGAGTCCTTCGAGGACCAGGCGACCGCCGACCACCTCAACGAGCACTTCGTCAGCGTGAAGGTCGACCGGGAGGAGCGCCCCGACGTCGACGCCGTCTACATGGAAGCCGTGCAGGCGGCCACCGGGCAGGGCGGCTGGCCCATGACCGTGTTCCTGACGCCCGACGCCGAGCCCTTCTACTTCGGCACGTACTTCCCGCCCGAGCCGCGCCACGGCATGCCCTCCTTCAAGCAGGTGCTGGAAGGGGTCAGGCAGGCCTGGACGGACCGGCGGGACGAGGTCGCCGAGGTCGCCGGGAAGATCGTCCGGGATCTGGCGGGGCGGGAGATCTCCTACGGCGACAGCCTGGCCCCCGGCGAGCAGGAGCTGTCACAGGCGCTGCTCGGGCTGACCCGCGAGTACGACCCGCAACGCGGCGGGTTCGGCGGGGCGCCGAAGTTCCCGCCGTCCATGGTGCTCGAGTTCCTGCTGCGCCATCACGCCCGGACCGGGGCCGAGGGCGCCCTGCAGATGGCCCGGGACACATGTGAGCGGATGGCCCGCGGCGGGATCTACGACCAGCTCGGCGGCGGGTTCGCCCGGTACTCCGTGGACCGTGACTGGACCGTGCCGCACTTCGAGAAGATGCTCTACGACAACGCGCTGCTGTGCCGGGTCTACGCGCACCTCTGGCGCGCGACCGGCTCGGAACTCGCCCGGCGGGTCGCCCTGGAGACCGCGGACTTCATGGTGCGGGAACTGCGCACCGAGCAGGGCGGGTTCGCCTCCGCGCTCGACGCCGACAGCGACGACGGCACCGGCCGGCACGTCGAGGGCGCGTACTACGCCTGGACGCCCGCGCAGCTGAAGGACGTGCTGGGCGAGGAGGACGCCGAGCTCGCCGCCCGTCACTTCGGGGTGACCGAGGAGGGCACCTTCGAGCACGGCTCCTCGGTGCTGCAACTGCCGGAACAGGAGGGCCTGTTCGACGCCGCGAAGATCGAGTCGATCAGGAGCCGGCTGCTCCGGGCCCGGACCGGACGCCCCGCTCCCGGCCGGGACGACAAGGTCGTCGCCGCCTGGAACGGGCTGGCGATCGCCGCGCTCGCCGAGACGGGCGCGTACTTCGAACGCCCGGATCTCGTCGACGCGGCCCTCGCCGCCGCCGATCTCCTCGTCCGGCTGCACCTCGACGACCAGGCCCGCATCGCCCGCACCAGCAAGGACGGGCAGGCCGGGGCCAACGCGGGCGTCCTGGAGGACTACGCCGACGTCGCCGAGGGGTTCCTCGCGCTCGCCTCCGTCACCGGGGAGGGCGTCTGGCTGGAGTTCGCCGGGTTCCTGCTCGACCATGTGCTGACCCGGTTCGTGGACGCCGAGACCGGCGCGCTGTACGACACGGCCGTGGACGCCGAGCAGCTCATCCGGCGTCCGCAGGACCCGACCGACAACGCCGCGCCCTCCGGGTGGACGGCCGCCGCCGCGGCGCTGCTCGGCTATGCGGCCCACACCGGCTCGGAACCCCATCGCACCGCGGCAGAGCGGGCGTTGGGCGTGGTGAAGGCGCTCGGGCCGCGCGTCCCCCGGTTCATCGGCTGGGGACTGGCCGCGGCCGAGGCGCTGCTCGACGGCCCGCGCGAGGTCGCGGTGGTCGGCGAGGGGCTGGACGATCCGGCCGCCAGGGAGCTGCACCGCACGGCGCTGCTGGCCACCGCCCCCGGAGCCGTCGTCGCGTTCGGCGCCGCGGGCGGTGACGAGTTTCCGCTGCTCGTCGGCCGGCCGCTGGTCGGCGGTGAGCCGACCGCCTACGTCTGCCGCGGCTTCACCTGCGACGCGCCGACCACCGACCCGCAGCGACTGCGTGACGCGCTGAGCGGCTGACGGGCCCCGGCTACGGCCGGCCCGCGAACTCCGCCAGGGCGCGTTCCACGATGGCGACCAGCTGCTCGTGGTGCGCGCCCTTCCAGTAGGCGCGGCCGCAGGACCGGCACTGGGCGAAGACGTCGTAGGACTGCTGGGTGCCCTGTCGCAGCCGGCCGGCGACCTCGTCCTTGCTGACCTGCCGCAGCAGGCCGTTGCAGGCGGTGCACCTGGTCCAGGGGAGCAGTTCGGGCGCGAACCGGTCCAGGACGTCGCGGAGTTGTTCCTCGGGGGCGGTGCTGTAGACGTAGGCGCCGGCCCACAGTTCGCGGCGGCGCAGCAGGCCCCGGTCGCGGCTGAGCATGACCCGTTGTTCGGCTGCCGACCGGGCGGCGAGGGCCGGGTCTCCGATGTCGGTCGACTCGTAGGCCGCGTCGACGCCGAGCAGGCGCAGCCGGCGGGCGAGGGTGCCGAGGTGGACGTCGAGGAGGAAGCGCAGCGGGGCGCCCGGCACCCGCTGGGGCCGGGCGACCGGGCGCACGCTCACCGACTCACCGTCGGCGGGGATGTGCGAGACGGGCGTCTCCCGGCCGTCGACGAGCAGGGCGCCGACCTCGGTGAGGGGCACCCCGAGCGACTCGACGACATGGCCGAGGGTCGAGACGCCGTCGACGGCGAGGTCGGTGGGGCCGGCGCGCCGGGCGTGCGGGACGAACAGGGCCAGCTCGGGCGTGACTTCGACGCGGATCCGGTGTGCGTTCACCTGGTCAGGATGGCACGGGGGAGCGGCCGGGGTTCAGCTGTCCTCCTCGCCCAGGCCGTGTTGCAGGACGTCCAGGGCGCGGTCGAGGAGGGCGGGGAAGTCGCCCTGGTGGCCGTTCTCCGCCCAGTACAGCGAGGTCTCCATCAGGCCTCCGGCGAGGGACATCGCGTGGACGCGGACCTCCAGGCTGTCGGGGTCGCGGCCGGTGCGTTCGGCGATCGCGCCGCAGAGCAGCCGGCCGGTGACCGACATGCTCTCCATCATCCGCGAGCGCACGGCCGGGACGTCGACGAGCAGCCGGGTGCGCAGCTTGGCCACCTCGAAGTCGTCCTTGATCCCGGTGCGGGCGGCCGCCAGCATGATGTGGCGGATGGAATCCGTCCAGGCCTCGTCCTTCGGGCGGGCCCGCAGTTCCTCCGCGAGGACCAGGTCGTACTCGTCCGTGAGGACGATGTCCTCCTTGGTCGGGAAGTAGCGGAAGACGGTCGACGGCGACACCTCGGCGCGTTCGGCGATCTGGTCGATCGTCGTGGCGTCGTAGCCCTGTTCCTCGACCAAGGCGTAGGTCGCGGCGCGGATCGCCTCGCGGGTCTTGATCTTCTTGCGCTCGCGGAGACCAGGTCGGGGGCGGTCGGCGGGAGGACTGATGCGTGCGGCCGTCATGGAACTCATTGTCGGGCATCGGCCCTCGCGGCCACCACCGCGGGACCGGCTTCCTCGGCGTCGGCGTCGGCGGGCCGGCCGGGCCGGGTTCCGGGCAGGAAGGCGGCCGCCAGCAGCGCGGAGACCAGGGCGGCGATCCCGCACACCAGCAGGACGAGGCCCATGCCGTGGACGTAGGCGGCGTTCGCGGAGGCGGCGAGCGAGTCCGCGTGGGCCCGGTCGGCGATCACGTGGGCGGCGACCACCGAGTCGCCGGCGGTGTCGGCGACGCCGGCGGGCAGGCCGGTGACGTCGAGCCGGTCGCGGAAGGCGCCCGCGAGCAGGCTGCCGAGCAGGGCGACGCCGATCGCGCCGCCGACCTGGCGCAGCGTCATCAGCAGGCCGGAGCCGCTGCCCGCGCGGTCGGCCGGCAGCGCCCCCAGGGCGCCCGACATCGCGGGCACGACCGAGAAACCGAAGCCGAAGCCGACGACCGACAGCCACAGCACGGTGAAGCCGTATCCGGCGTCGACGCTCGTGCGGCTGCCGAGCAGCGCGGCGAAGGCCAGCACCACCAGCCCCGCGCTCACCACGGCCCGCGCCCCGAACCGGGCCACCACGGGCTGGGCGGCCCGGGCGGCGATGATCAGCCCGCCCATCATCGGCAGCAGCCGGACGCCGGTGCCGAGGGCGTCGTGGCCGAGGACGACCTGGAGGTAGGGGGGCAGCACGAAGAGCAGTCCGGACAGGACGAACATCACCAGGGTCGCGGCGAGCGTGTTGAACAGGAAGCCGCGGTGGGCGAGCAGCGTCATGTCCAGCATGGGCCGTTCCACCCGACGCTCGCGCAGTACCAGCGCGGTGATCAGGACCGCCGCGGCGGCGAACGCGGTCAGTACCAGCGGGTCGCCCCAGCCTCGGGTGGGGGCCTCGATGATCGCGTAGACGAGGGCGCCGAGCCCGGCCGCGGTGAGCGCGGCGGAGGCGACGTCCACCCGAGGAGAGGCGGGGTCGCGGGTCTCGGGCAGCAGGAACACGCAGGCGGCGATGCCGAGCGCGGCCATGGGCAGGTTGATCAGGAAGACCGAGCCCCACCAGAAGTGGTCGAGCAGCCAGCCGCCGATGATCGGTCCGAGCGGCAGGCCGAGTGTCGAGCCCGCCGAGACGATGCCGACGGCCTTGGTCCGCTCCCCGGGCGCGAACAGCGAGGGCAGCACGGACAGCGCGAGCGGGGTGACCAGGGCGGCTCCCACGCCCATCACGGCGCGGGCGGCGATCACGGCGTCGACGTCCCCGGCCAGGGCGCCGACCAGCGAGCCGACGAGGAAGATCCCGAGCCCGGTGATCAGCATCCGGCGCCTCCCGAACCGGTCGCCGAGGAGGCCTGCGGGGAGCATCAGCGCCGCGAAGACGACGATGTACGCGTCCGCCATCCACTGTTGTTCTTCGGTGGTGGCCCCGAGCCGCTCGGCCATGGTCGGCAGGGCCACATTGAGGATCGTCGTGTCGAAGCCGAGCGTGAGCATGCTGGCGACCAGCGCGCCGAGGGCCCACCAGCGGCGGGGGTCGGACCCCACCGGGCTCGAATTGGTGACAGTAACCATGAATTGAGAGTAGCTTCCAAAAGATGGTGGCTGTCAATCTTTCGGCTTCCGGCGCACGAAAATCGGCCACGGCTCGAGAGCCGTGGCCGAGGTGACGGAGACGCGCCGCCGGCGCCGTCATCCGTGCCGGTACGCCACCAGGGAGATGCCGACGTAGTGCACGACGAACGCGGCGAGCGTGAGCGAGTGGAACACCTCGTGGAAGCCGAACCAGCGCGGGGAGGGGTTGGGGCGCTTGATGCCGTAGATCACGCCGCCCGCGCTGTACAGGAGTCCGCCGACGATCACCAGGATCAGCACCGCGACGCCGCCGGCGTGCAGGAAGTCCGGCAGGAAGAAGACGGCCGCCCAGCCCATCGCGATGTAGCAGGGGGTGTAGAGCCAGCGCGGGGCGCCGACCCAGAAGACGCGGAAGGCGATCCCGGCGAGCGCCGCCGCCCAGATGCCCCACAGCAGCCAGCGCCCCTTGGAGCCCGGCAGGAGCAGCAGGGCGAGCGGGGTGTAGGTGCCCGCGATGATCAGGAAGATGTTCGCGTGGTCCAGCCTGCGCAGGACGCGGTCCATGCGCGGACTCCAGTCCCCCCGGTGGTACAGGGCGCTGACGCCGAACAGGAGGCAGGCGGTGAGGGCGTAGACGCCGCAGGCGATGCGCCCGCGGGGGGAGTCGGCGAGTGCGGTGAGCACGAGGCCTGCGACGAGGGCGGCCGGAAACATTCCGAGATGCAGCCAGCCGCGGAGCCTGGGCTTGACCGGGTGCGGCAGGGAGAGCGCCACGGGGCCGTGGCCGTCGGCCGGCGTGTCCGTGGGCGCGTCGGGAGCGGACGCAGTCATGCGCGCAATCGTACCTACGTGCCCGTAGGTCGCGGCTCTCCGCGGTCGGACCGTGCGCCGGGAGTGGCCGACGTCTCAGGGGAGTTCGGTCAACGGGCGACCGGCCGAACGTCAAGTGGACGCAAAGTGACGGCTCTACACGTGGCCATCCTCACTCCGCTCACCTGTGAGGCCCTCTGGACATATGGGCGGTATCATCGGATGATCAAATGAGTGCGGTCGACACCGGATGAGCGCCCAAGGTCAACACCGAGACGCATCCGGGTCGCAGCCCCCACGGGGCCTCCAACAAAAAATCCCTCTTTATAGGAGCAAACGTGGCGCGCGACATAGCGGCTCCCCCCGTCATCCCCACCGACCACCAGGAACTCGTCTCCTGGGTGAACGAGATTGCCGAACTGACGCAGCCGGACGACGTCGTCTGGTGTGACGGATCCGAGGCCGAGTACGAGCGCCTGTGCGGGGAGCTCGTCGAGAAGGGCACCTTCAAGCGCCTCGACCCGGTCAAGCGCCCCAACTCCTACTACGCCGCCTCCGATCCCACCGACGTCGCGCGCGTCGAGGACCGGACCTTCATCTGCTCCGAGAAGGAGGAGGACGCGGGCCCGACCAACCACTGGAAGGCCCCCGCCGAGATGCGGGAGATCTTCGCCGGCGAAAAGGGCCTGTTCCGCGGCTCGATGCGCGGCCGCACGATGTACGTCGTCCCCTTCTGCATGGGCCCGCTCGGCTCGGACCTCTCCGCGATCGGCGTCGAGATCACCGACTCCGCCTACGTCGCCGTGTCCATGCGCACCATGACCCGCATGGGACAGCCGGTGCTGGACGAACTCGGCTCCGACGGTTTCTTCGTGCGTGCCGTGCACACGCTCGGAGCGCCGCTGGCCGAGGGTGAGGCGGACGTTCCGTGGCCGTGCAACTCCACCAAGTACATCTCGCACTTCCCCGAGAGCCGCGAGATCTGGTCCTACGGCTCGGGCTACGGCGGCAACGCCCTGCTCGGCAAGAAGTGCTACGCCCTGCGCATCGCCTCGGTCATGGCCCGCGACGAGGGCTGGCTCGCCGAGCACATGCTGATCCTCAAGCTCACCCCGCCCACCGGTGAGTCCAAGTACGTGGCCGCGGCCTTCCCGAGCGCCTGCGGCAAGACCAACCTCGCCATGCTGGAGCCGACGGTCTCCGGCTGGACCGTGGAGACCATCGGCGACGACATCGCCTGGATGCGCTTCGGCGAGGACGGCCGGCTGTACGCCATCAACCCCGAGGCCGGCTTCTTCGGCGTCGCGCCCGGCACCGGTGAGCACACCAACGCCAACGCGATGAAGACGCTGTGGGGCAACTCGGTGTTCACCAACGTCGCTCTCACCGACGACAACGACGTCTGGTGGGAGGGCATGACGGAGGAGACCCCCGCCCACCTCACCGACTGGAAGGGCAACGACTGGACGCCGCAGTCCGGCGTCCCGGCCGCGCACCCCAACGCCCGCTTCACCACCCCCGCCGCCCAGTGCCCGATCATCGCGCCCGAGTGGGAGAGCCCCCGGGGCGTGCCGATCTCCGCGATCCTCTTCGGCGGCCGGCGCGCGAGTGCGGTCCCGCTGGTGACCGAGTCCTTCGACTGGAACCACGGCGTCTTCCTCGGCGCCAACGTGGCCAGCGAGAAGACCGCCGCGGCCGAGGGCAAGGTCGGCGAGCTGCGCCGCGACCCCTTCGCCATGCTGCCGTTCTGCGGCTACAACATGGGCGACTACATGGGCCACTGGGTCGACGTCGCCAAGGGCAGGGACCAGGCGAAACTGCCGAAGATCTACTACGTCAACTGGTTCCGCAAGAACGACGAGGGCAAGTTCGTCTGGCCCGGCTTCGGCGAGAACAGCCGCGTCCTGAAGTGGATCGTGGAGCGCCTGGACGGCCGCGCCGAGGGCGTCGAGACCCCGATCGGCGTCCTGCCGACCAAGGAGGCCCTCGACACCAAGGGCCTCGACCTCGCCGACGAGGACCTCGACTTCCTCCTCACCGTCGACAAGGAGATCTGGCGCGAGGAGGCCGCCCTGGTCCCCGGGCACCTCGACACCTTCGGCGACCACACCCCGAAGGAACTGTGGGACGAGTACCGCGCGCTGGTGGAGCGCCTGGGCTGAGTCCCGCCCCGAAGACTCCGCGGCCGGCACGGGATTGCCCTGACCAGTGATCGTCACGGCCGGCCGCGGTGCGAACCGGCGAGCCGCGTACAACGGCGTACGCGGTCATGGGCCCGTCGCCGTCTTCCCGTCAGCCCCGACGGGAAGACGACGACGGGCCCTCGCCTGTCCTCGCCGGCCTGTCCCCGCCGGCCTGCGGCGGTCCGTCTCCGCCGGTTGTCGCTGCCTGTCGTCTCCACCGGTTCCCGTCTCTACCGGTTCCTGTCCTCCAGGTAGCGGGTGTGCGTCTCCTGCCGCCGTGCCTCGATATCCCGCAAGCCGGCCGTCAGCCGCTCGGCCTCCTCCTGGAGGAGCGTCAACTGCCGTTCCAGATGGCGCTCCGGAGGCTCCTGCCCGGGTGTCATCCGCGTCCACCAGCGCGCCCGTACGAAGCTGTCGACGGCCTCGGGAAGATCCTGGCGGACGGTCCGGGACAGGGCGTGGACGCCGTCCGGGTCCTGGGCGAGGAGTTCGCCGACCCAGCCGGGCTCCAGCAGCGCGGCCAGCAGGCCGGTGAGCTCGGTGAGGCGTCCGGCGGCGGCCGGGGGCAGGTCGACCTCGGCGAGATAGCCGCCGAGCCGTTCGAAGTCGCCGCGCACCTCGTCCAGTCGGGCCGACGGATCAGGGAAGCCGGGCAGCGGCGGCCGCTCCGGCGGGGCGATCAGCGCACCCGCGCCGTACAGACCGGCGACGACCACCGGCCACAAGGGCCCTGCCACCCCCGCGAACGTCAGCGCCAGGCCCACCAGCCCGCAGGCGCTGCCGGCGATGTTCTTCCGGGACTCCAGGTATCCGACGAACCTACTGGTAGCCACGGATCTCCTCGAAGGCGCCGTCCAGCGAGCCCTGCCGGGCGTCGAACAGCCGGCCGCCGGTCAGCTCGGCGATGTGCTGAAGCTCCGCGCGGTCGGAGTCGCCGAAGAGGACGGTGAAGACGGGGATGTCCCGCCGCGCCCCGGCGAGCCCCTGGTAGAAGGCGTCGAAGTCGTCGGCGTCGTCGCCTCTGGTGTTCTCGCCGTCCGTCATCAGCACGATCGAGGTGAAGACGTCCCGGTCCGTGCCCAGATGGTCGTAGGCCTTCTCCAGCGAGGTGTAGATCGCGGTCTCGCCCTCGGCCCTGAGCTTCGCGGCGTCCGCCCGGATCGCGGCGAGCCCGGCCTCCGGGGCGGCGGGGCTGACGACATGCGTGGCGACGCTCTTCACGTCCGAGCCGAACGGCATCAGCGTCACCTCCTCGCGGTCGCGGAAGTCGCCGGTGAGGTCGGCGAGGGCGTCCTTCAGGCGGTTCAGCCGCTCGCCCTCCATCGAGCCGGAGGTGTCGAGGACGTACACGGTCCGCGAAGGCCGGCGCAGCTCGTTCTCGTAGGCGTCGAGCAGCCCGTCGGCGACGGAACGGCTGCCGGGGAAGGGCAGTTCACGGCGGCGCGCGGTGTCCAGGCCCGCCGCCGGAGGCACGGAGGGGACGACGGGACGGCGGTGCGTCCGGGCGGTGATCAGCCGCTGGACGGCCTCCGTGCGCAGGGCGTCGGTCACCCGCTTGACGTTCGTGCGGGTCGTCGCGTCGGTCGAGGCGAGGGACGACAGCGGGTAGTCGGCGGTGACGACGCCGTCCGTCGGGCGGATCACCGTCAGCCCCGGGATTCCCTTCAGCACCGACTCGTAGTTGAGCAGCGCGTCGACGTCCGCGTGCCGGGCGTACGCGCTCGCCAGCCAGCCTGACGAACCCGACGTCAGCCGCTGCCCCTCGAAGAACTCCCGCAGCCTCGGGGCCGCCTTCGCGACGTCGGCGTCGGTGAGCGCCGACTGGGCTCCCGAGAGCGCCGAGGCGACCGAGATCAGCGTGGCGAAGCCGGAGTTCGAGCGGGCCGGGTCGGTCATGCCGTAGGTGAGCCTCCCGTCCCGGACCGCCTGCTCGATCTGCGACCAGGTGACCTGGCCGGCCGTCCAGCCGAGGGCGCCGAGTTCGGAGGTCTTCACGCCCAGGGCCACCGGGCTCGACATGACCGGCGTCTCCGAGACGACCTTCCCGGCCGCGTCGGGGCGCAGCCGCAGATAGGCGCCGGAGGACAGCCACACGGCGTCGTACTTCCCGTCGGCGCCGCCCTTCGCCAGCAGGTTCACGGCGTCCAGGGTGCCCGTGTAGGTGGGCCGGACCCTGACGCCGGTCTCCTTGCGGACCTGCTCCAGCACGGGCGTCATGTCGCTGAGCTCACTGGAGGCGAGGACCCGGAGCGTGCCGGGTTCAGGGGCGGCGGGGTCCTCGGCCCGGTCTTCCTGCGCAGAGCAGGCGGTCAGCAGGAGAGCGAGGGCCGTCAGCGCGAGAAGACTCCGGCGGGGGCGGCTCATGCGGGGCCCCCTTCCAGCGTGCTCCGTGAGCGGCTGCGGTCCAGGTAGGAGCCGGCCTGCCGGAGTTCGGCCGTGAGGTTCTCCACGGTGACCGCCATCGCCTCGGTCGCCTGCGCCTTGTAGGTGTCGATGGCGTCGAGGGTGCGGTAGATCTGCTGGAAGGCGGACCGCAGGGCCTCCGCGCCGACGGCCGGGTCGGCGGCGATGCGCTGGATCTCCCCGCTCTGCGTCGCGAGCATCTCCGCGTTTCCCCGGACGAGGTCCTCGGTGGTCCCGCGCAGGGCGTCGACCTGCTCGATCACCTTCTTCTGGTGGTCGAGCGCGGAGGCCAGCATGACCGAGACGCGCAGCGCCGAGACCGTGGTCGTGGCGGCCCGCTCGACGCCCTTGACCAGCTCCTCGTTGTTGCGGCGTACGACGTCCATCGCGAGGTAGCCCTGAGCGCACACCGCGAGCTGGGTGAGCAGGTCCTGGTGCTTCTGCCGGACCGGGAAGAGGACGTCGGCCCGCAGACCGTCGGCCCGCTCCGGGTCGGCGGCCTCGGCCACGGCGATCTGCCGCTCGACGGCCGCGTCCAGGGCGTCGGTCAGCACCACGTACTCCTGGAGCTTGCCCATGGTCTCCCAGAGCCGCACGCGTTCGGTCTGCAGCGCGGCGTTGTCGCGCCGCAGTTCGTCCTGCCCGCCGCGCAGCGAGCCCACGATCCGGTTCAGCGTGCCCTGCGCGGACGCGTACTTGGCGACGTGGTCGCGCAGCCTGTTGCCGCCGGGCAGCCGGGACAGGAACCTGCGCCCCCTGGCGGCCGGAAGATCACGCGGGTCCAGGTCCTCGACCACCCGCCGCAGTGCCACGAGCGAGCCCGCGACCTTCGATTGGGCGTCCCCGCCCTTGTCCGGCAGGCTTCTGACGGTCCGCTCCAGCATGCGGTTGGACTGCGCGGCGGCCGTGCGCATCTCGCCGGCGCCCAGCGCGGTGATCTCGCCGACCTTGCCCGCGAACTCGGGTGAGCGGGCGTCGAGCGCGGCGAGCCCTTCGACGTACGCGGCGGCCCTGGCCGTCATGTCCGCACGGACGGACTCCTCGACCGGGACGAGTCCGCCGGCCTTCTCGCGCGGCACGGCCGCGACGGCCTCGGGCGGGGTGAGAGTGAACGTGGAGGTGTCATCGGACATGTGCTGTTCCCCTCTGTCCGCGCGCCCGTCGCGCCAGCTCGTGCAGCACCGCGGAGGTGGGCACGGGCGCCTGGCGGACGCCGGTCAGTTGCTGCTTCAGGTAGGTGGTGGCCGAGGCGAACCCGGCGGCGACGCCCTGCGGGCGGAACCCGTGCCGGATCTCCAGCTTGCGCAACGCCGGGTCGGCCGAAAGGAGCCGGGCGACGGCGCTGCCGTTCTCGGTGAGCGGCACGGCCGTGTGGTCGCTGTTGACGGTGGTGTCCGGGTAGAGCACCACCAGGTCGTCAGGTTGCCGCCCGTCGGCCAGCAGCGAGGCGACCTGCGACTCGTAGACCAGGACGAGCGGATTGCCGGCGCCGCTGACGAAGTCCCGGAAGGCGGCGTCCGTGCTGGACTGCTGGGCCCCCTGGACACTGACCAGCTTGTGCAGCAGCGGCGCCGTCCGCTCGACCTCGGCGTCACTCGCGACCACCTTGCCGCCGTTGGCGACGCAGGACGCGGCGGCGAGGTACAGCGCGCCCGAGCTGGACGTCCCGGGGTCGGTGCTGGAGAGGTAGAGGGTGCCGGTCAGCTCCCCGTACTTCGACGCGCCCTCGAGCTGCTGCCAGGTCCGGTCGTCACGGGCCGCGTCGAGGTAGGCGGCCATCTTCAGCGTGCCGCGGTGCGCGGCGTCCAGCGTGGCCAGACCGCCTGCCGCGAGCACCCCGGCGGCGTTCCGGTGCGCCACGACCACGAGCGGCGAGTAGAAGGGGCGGGGAAGGGCCCCGCGCACCTTGTACTTCGCGGCCAGTTCGGCGGCGGGGGCCTGACTGGAGGGGAGGGCGAGGTCGTAGCCCCTCAGGTCCAGCCCCTCCATGGCCCAGGATCCGGAGGTCTCGGCCTTGACGGTGTAGCCCTTGGCGGCGAGGGCCTTCACCACGTCCGGGTCGGCGAAGAACTCCGCCTTCTCCGACCCGATCACCATCCGCACGGTCTTCGTTGCCGTGCTCTTGTCCCCTTCGCTGCGGCTCGCGACGACGGCGACCACCACGCCCGTCATCAGCAGCACCGCGAGGACGATTCCTGCGATTCGTCTCACGGGAGGAGCGTGCTCCCGGAACCCCACGTTCCCGGGTGGACCGGGTGAACGGGGGGTGAAGGGGGTGCCCCGGAACTCAACGGGAGCGGAAGGTTCCCCTTGCGCCCCGGCGGCGCGTCACTCCACGCGGTCGCCGGCCTTCCCGTAGCGCCGGAAGTCGGCGGTCTCCACGGTCCAGGGGCCGAAGGGGACCTTGTCTCCGTAGATGTACGACTCCAGGCGGGTGTAACGCCCCGCGCACGGCTCGCAGTGCACCTCGACCGTGCCCTTGCGCGGGTCGACGATCATGTAGTGGGGGATGCCCATGGCGGGGTAGTCGGCGAGCTTCTCGATCAGGTCGTTGTTCGGGTTCGACGGCGAGACGATCTCGACGACGGCGAGCACCTGGGTGACGTCCACGGCCAGACCGGGCTCGTCCAGCGTGTCCTCGGGGATGACCACGGCATCGGGAAGACGCATGCGGGCGATCGCGGGATGCTCGATCTCGGGACCGTTCTCGCAGACGTAGCCCGGGTGAGTGAGAGGAATCTGGGCGTTCAACTGGTTGCGGATACGGCGGATCGTGCCCTCATGCCGCTTCGAGGGGCACATCATCGCCAGTATCGGCCCGGCGGGACCGATCTCGACGCTCCAGGCCCCCTCAAGTCCCTCGGCGTAGGCCCCGAGTTGTTCGGCGATCGCGCGCATCTTCGCGTAGTCCATGCCCATATCGACATGGTACGGAGGAAAATGGCGCCCGGTCCGCGCGTCGCTGCGGGTGCACGCGGACCGGGGCCGTTCAGTGACCCCGGGGAGGGGATCAGCCGGTGGCGCTCAGTTCGCCGGCGCCGACCAGCGCGGCGGCGTGCGCGTCCATGCGCTGGGCCGCCAGGATCGCCGCCGAGGTGTCCGCGCGGGAGGCGGCGACCAGCAGGGCCCGGCCGGCCAGGGCGTGGGCCCGCTCGTGCGCGGCCGTCGGGCGAGGCCTCGGATCCGGGCCGGCGGGCAGGGGTGCGCGGGCCGGTGTCCGGCCGCCCCGCAGCCGGGTGACCTGCTGCGCGAGCCGTGCGGCCGCGGTGTCCAGGTCGGCGGAGGGCGCCACTGCACGCAGTTCGTCGGTGACGGCGAGCAGTGCCGCGAGATGACCTGCCAGCTGGATGTCCAGCTCCTCCCCGCGGGAACGGTGGGGGAAGTCCGGGGGCGTGTCGGCCATCGTGGTGTCGACGGACCCACGGGAGGAAGGGGTGCGGACCGGTTCGTACATGAGGATGGCCTCCTGTGCTGTCAGGAAACCATCCTAGCTTGGAATTCGTCTAAAGTTGCGTCGTTCGTAAACTCGCTGGCGGAACGAGGTTTAAGGCTGGCTGTAGCCGTCCAGGAAGCGGGCGATCCGGCCGACCGCGTCCCGCAGGTCCGTCGCCGAGGGGAGGGTGACGACCCGGAAGTGGTCGGGCTCCGGCCAGTTGAAGCCGGTGCCCTGGACGACCATGATCTTCTCCCGGCGCAGCAGGTCGAGGACCATCCGGCGGTCGTCCTTGATCTTGTAGACGGCCGGGTCCAGGCGCGGGAAGAGGTACAGCGCCCCCTTCGGCCGGACGCACGTCACGCCCGGGATCTGCGTCAGCAGCTCGTACGCCGTGTCCAGCTGCTCCTTGAGCCGTCCGCCCGGCAGCACCAGGTCGTCGATCGTCTGGCGTCCGCTGAGCGCGGCCACCACCCCGTGCTGGCCCGGCATGTTCGCGCACAGGCGCATGTTCGCCAGGATCGTCAGACCCTCGATGTAGGAGTCGGCGTGCGCGCGCGGGCCGGAGATCGCCATCCAGCCGACCCGGTAGCCGGCCACCCGGTACGCCTTCGACATGCCGTTGAAGGTGAGGGTGAGCAGATCCGGGGCGACCTTGGCGGTCGGGGTGTGGGTGGCGCCGTCGTAGAGGATCTTGTCGTAGATCTCGTCCGAGCAGACCAGCAGGTTGTGGCGGCGGGCGATGTCGGTCAGGCCCCGCACCATCGCCTCGTCGTAAACCGCTCCCGTCGGGTTGTTCGGGTTGATGATGACGATCGCCTTGGTGCGGTCGGTGACCTTGCGCTCGACGTCCGCGAGGTCCGGCATCCAGTCCGACTGCTCGTCGCACCGGTAGTGCACGGCGGTGCCGCCGGAGAGCGACACGGCCGCGGTCCACAGCGGGTAGTCCGGGGCCGGGACCAGGACTTCGTCGCCGTCGTCCAGCAGACCCTGCATCGCCATGACGATCAGCTCGGAGACTCCGTTGCCGATGAAGACGTGCTCGACGTCCGTCTCGATGCCGAGCGTCTGGTTGTGCATCACGACGGCCCTGCGCGCGGCCAGCAGCCCCTTGGCGTCGCCGTAGCCGTGCGCCGTCGAGACGTTGCGGAGGATGTCCTCCAGGATCTCCGCCGGGCAGTCGAACCCGAAGGCGGCCGGGTTGCCGGTGTTCAGCTTGAGGATGCGGTGGCCGGCCGCTTCCAGGCGCATCGCCTCCTCGAGAACCGGGCCCCGGATCTCGTAACAGACGTTGGCGAGCTTGGTCGACTGGATCACCTGCATGTCTGGGAGCTTACGGCCCGGTAACGCTCCACGGGGCGTGTTTTCCGCCACGCGAGACGGGTGATTTGGTGGGTTATCGCCGACGGTGTCGCGGGCGGTTGTCCCAGCTGTCACGTCTGTCCCTACAATTCCGGGTCATGTCCAGGCCAGGTGAAGATGACGCGTCCCAGGTGGGGCCTAACGTGTATCACCCGTACGCCGTGACCGACCCGGCCCCGTACGAGCGGTACGTCGACCCGGCGGCGGCCCACGGGTGGGAGAACGCCTACGACGAGACCCAGCGGCTTCCCCCGGTCCCGCCGCCCGCGGCGGTGGGCGGACGCGCGGACCGCCGGCGCGCCGCGCGCCCGCCGGCCGGGCGGCGCGCGCGCCGGGCGGGGGTCGCCGCGGGGGCGGCCGGGGTGGTCTCGCTGGCCGTGCTGATCGTGGCGCCGAGCTGGTCCGGATCGTCCGACGGGGGTGGGCCGGGCGAGCGGGGCGGCACGCGGTCCGCGCCGGACGGCGTCGTGGGCGGATCCGGCGCGCCGTCCCCCTCGCCGACCGCTTCCGACGGGACGGCCGGGTCCGCGGGGGCGTCCGCGTCCCCCTCCGCCCGGGGGCTGTCGTCCCCGGCGGTCGCCACGGCCGAGGCGCCCCCGGCCGTCACGTCCTCCGGCCCTGCGGCGTCCACGTCCGCGAGCGCCGCGCCCGCCGGTCCCGGGTCCTCCGTCGGGAAGGGCAAGGGGGGCCGGGGGCGGGGCAAGGGGGGCAGGTAGGCGGGTGGCGG
The DNA here is from genome assembly GCF_014649655.1 of Streptomyces humidus. Lineage (GTDB taxonomy): Bacteria > Actinomycetota > Actinomycetes > Streptomycetales > Streptomycetaceae > Streptomyces > Streptomyces humidus. The sequence goes on from NZ_BMTL01000017.1 coordinate 140,199, forward strand.
CGCCCGTGGGGGCGTGCGCGCGGACAGTAAGCGGAATGCTCCCGTCCGGTGGCTGGAAACCCACCCTTGTTCTCCCCTCTCGGCGCACCAACAATGCGCATGACAAAAGCAACGGACGGCCGGAAGATCTCCGGTCGTCCTGTCATAAGAGGGGACCCCCACATGAGAAAGCCTCTCGTCGCCGCGCTCTTCGCCCTGGCCATCGCCGGAGCGGGCGCGGCGCCCGCCGTCGCCGCGCCGGCCGGCGCGACGCCCGCGACCCCGGCCGCGGCCCCGGCGTCCGCCCTCACGGCCACGACGGCCGCGACCCGGGCGGCCGCCCCCGCGCTGCGGGCCGTCAACCTCGCCGGCACCGTCGCGCTCAGCAACTGCTCCGGGTCGGTCATCCGCTTCCCGAGCTCCCTCGACACCGACCCGGCGCTGGTGCTCTCCAACGGGCACTGCCTGTCGACCGGCTTCCCCGGGCCGGGCGAGGTGCTCGTCAACCAGGCCTCCAGCCGCACGTTCGGCCTGCTCAACTCCGCCGGCACCAAGGTCGCCACCCTGCGCGCGAGCAAGCTGGCCTACGGGACGATGACCGACACGGACGTCTCGATCTACCAGCTGACCAGCACCTACGCGTCGATCAAGAGCGCGTACGGGATCTCCGCGCTGACCGTGCAGGACACCCACCCGGTTGCCGGGACCGCGATCACGGTGGCGTCCGGCTACTGGAAGCGGCTCTACAGCTGCAACGTCGACGGGTTCGTCTACCGCCTCAAGGAGGGCGACTGGACCTGGAAGGACTCGGTCCGTTACACCTCCGCCTGCCAGACCATCGGCGGCACCTCCGGCTCGCCGGTGATCGACCAGTCCACCGGCAAGGTCGTCGCCGTCAACAACACCGGCAACGAGGACGGCCAGCGCTGCACGGAGAACAACCCGTGCGAGGTCGACGCGAACGGCAACGTCACCGTTCGCCAGGGCATCAACTACGCCCAGGAGACCTACCTGATCCCGGCCTGCTTCACCACCGGCAACCAGCTCAGCCTGAACAAGGCCGGGTGCACCCTGCCCAAGCCGTAGGGCGAGGCGGCCGGGCGTTCCGTCACACGGGACTGCGACGGACCGCCCGTCCGGCCAGCACGTCCGTACGGCGGCCGTCCTCGATCACGAAGCGGCCGTCGACCAGGACGTGCGGGATGCCCGTGGGCAGGGTGCGCGGGGACTCGTACGTCGAGCCCGCCGCCACCGTCCCCGGGTCGAACAGCACCAGGTCGGCCCGGTACCCCTCGCGGACCAGGCCCCGGTCCGGCAGCCGCAGCCGGGCCGCCGGGCGGCCGGTCAGGTGCGCCACGCACTCCTCCAGCGACATCAGCCCCGACTCCCGCACGTAGTGGCCGAGGTAGCGCGGGAAGGCGCCGTACGCGCGCGGGTGCGGCTTCGCACCCGTCAGGATGCCGTCGGAGCCGCCCGTGTGGGCGCGGTGGCGCATGATCGCGCGCACGTTCTCCTCGTGGCCGACGTGCTGCAGGATCGTCGGGCCGAGCCCGTCGTCGGTCAGCAGGCGGCGCGCCGTCGCCCACGGCGTCTCGCCCAGCAGGGCGGCCGACGCGTGGACCGTGCGGCCGACGAAGTCGCCCAGCGCCGGGTCGGTCACGCCCGAGATCTCGATCGTCTCCCAGTCCACCGGCACTCCGTGGCAGCCGTCGGAGCCGGTCACCTCCAGGTCGTGGCGGATGCGTTCGGCCGTCGCGTCGTCCGCCAGGCGGCGCAGGACCTCCGCCGGACCGCCCTCGCTCGCCCAGCCGGGCAGCAGGGCCGCCAGCGTGGTGCAGCCGGCGGTGTAGGGGTAGGTGTCGAAGCTGATGTCCGCGCCCGAGTCGAGCGCCTCGTCCAGCAGGGCCAGCAGTTCCGGGGCCAGGCCCTCGTTCACGCCGAAGTTCACGGTGGCGTGGGCCAGATGGAGGGCGCACCCCGCGTTCGCGGTCAGCTCCACCATCTCCGCGTACGCCTCCAGCGCGCCGGCGCCGTAACTGCGGTGGTGGGGGCAGTAGTAGCCGCCGTACCGCGCCACCACCCGGCACAGTTCGCCCAGTTCGGCGTTCCCGGCGTACATGCCGGGCGGGTAGGTCAGCCCGGACGACAGGCCGACCGCGCCCTGCTCCAGGCCCTCCGCCACCAGCCGCCGCATCCGGTCCAGCTCCGCCGGCGTCGCGGGGCGGCCCTCCCAGCCGACGACGAGGGCGCGGACCGTGCCCTGGGGGACGAGGTAGGCCGCGTTGACGGCGATGCCGCGGCCGTCGAAACCGTGGTCCAGCCGGTCCAGGTACTCGCCCACCGACCGCCAGTCGAAGTCGACGTCGTCGCCGGGGCCGTTCCACCCGGCGACGGCCCGGCGCACGCCGGCGAGGGTGGAGTCGTCCACCGGCGCGTACGACAGCCCGTCCTGGCCGAGGACCTCGAGGGTCACGCCCTGGGCGGCCTTGGCGCTGTGGTCGGGGTCGCGCAGCAGGGCGAGGTCGCTGTGGGCGTGCATGTCGATGAAGCCGGGGGACAGGACGAGCCCCTCCGCGTCCAGCTCCCGCACGGCCCTCGGGCGCTGGCAGCCCGCGGCCGCGGCCTCCTTGACGATCGCGACGATCCTGCCGTCGTCGACCACCACGTCCGCACGGTAGGAGTCCGCGCCGCTGCCGTCGACGACGTCGGCGTCCCGGATGACGAGGTCTTCCATGATCGGCCTCCGGCTCGGGCGGGTCAGAAGAACGTGCGGATGTAGTCGACGACCGTGCCGTCGGCCTCGGCGAGCGGGATCAGCGGCCACTTGTCGAAGGACGTGCAGGGGTGCGACAGTCCCAGGCCGATCCAGTCGCCGACCTCGACGTCCGCTCCGGCGTCGGTGCGCAGCCAGGCGTGCTGGTCGGAGAGCGCGGTCACCGAGACGCCGGTGGCGGGGCGTTCCGTGCCGTCGCGGCGGATCACCTGGGCGAGGGGCAGGTCGAGGTCGTAGGCCGCGTCGCGCTTGCCCGCGTTGACGAACGCCTGGTCGGGGGAGGGGCGGGAGACGACCTGCGTCCACAGCCGGAACGCGGGCTCCAGCGCGCCCTCCTCCGGCACCCGGTTGAACGGCGTCAGCCTGCCGTAGTGGCCGTCGTCGTGCGAGACGTACGCGCCCGAGCGCAGCAACTTCAGCACGGGAAGGGAGAGTTCGGGGATCCCGGCGAAGACGTCGGCGACCGCGTCGAACCAGGCGCTCCCGCCGGCGCTGACGACGATCTCCTCGGCGCCCGCGAACCGGCCCGCGCGGTCGAACGCGGCGGCGAGGCCGGTCAGCCGGCGCAGCCAGGCGTGCACCCGCTCCGGGTCGGCCCCCGGGACCTCGCCCTCGTACCCCGCGACCCCGACCAGCCGCAGGGTCGGCACGGCGGCCACCGCGTCGGCGACCGCCGCGCCCTCGCGCTCCGTGCGCACGCCCGTGCGGGCGCCGTCGCCGGCGGCCAGTTCGACCACGACGTCGAGGGGGCGGCGCGCGCCGCGCAGGGCCGCGTCCATCAGCTCGACGCCGCGCACCGAGTCGACGTAGCAGACGAGGCGGAAGTCGTCGTCGGCGTCGAGTCCGGCGGAGATCCGGCGCAGGGCGGCCGGGTCCACCAGCTCGTTGGCGAGGAAGACCCGCTGGACGCCGTAGGCCCGGGCCACCCACACCTGGTGCGGGACCGCCAGGGTGATGCCCCAGGCGCCGCGGTCGGTCTGGCGCCGGAAGAGCTGCGGGGCCATGGACGTCTTGCCGTGTGGGGCGAAGGCGAGGCCGTGCCGGGTCGCGTACGTCTCCATGAGCGCGAGGTTGTGCTCCAGCCGCTCCGCGGACAGGGCCAGGACGGGGGTGGTGAAACCGCCGGTGAACAGGTTGCGGCGCTGGGCGGCCAGCTCGCCGACGGTGAGGCCGTCGGCGTCCGGCGGGAGGCCCTTGAAGCGGTGGTCGACGCGTTCCTCGGCCAGCCGGGCGAGCGCCGCCAGTGCCTCGGTACTCATGGAACCTCCCCGATCAGGAGCGTTGCAGTATAGGCAACGCCTATTGCGTATGTCGCTTGTCTCGTGGCCGCCGAGGTCGGTGGCCCAGCCCTGTTCGCGCACCTTCTCCAGCTCCCGCAGGAACGTGGTGGCGTCGGGCGTCGAGCGGGCCGTGTACAGGAGGAGTCCGTCGACTGCGTCGCCGCGCCGGTCCGGGGCGACGACGGCCGGGTTCGCCACGGCGGCCGTATTGAGCCTCTTCGTCTGGGTCTCGGCGGGATCCGGGTGCGCAACTCCCGTAACGAAGTAGGGGCTGACTGTGTCCGGCACAGGATCTTCGACCATACTGCCCGCTGTGGAGCAGCGCATAGGTTCGAGCAGCCAGCCCCTGGAGGGCGCCGGATTCGACCCGGCATTCATCCCCGGGCTCACGTCGCCCGCGACCGCGAAACCGGCGGACGGGTCGCCGGCGGAGGACGAGGCCGTCGAGAGCGGGGAGGTGAAGGCCGGGGACGCGAATCCCGAGGACGCGAAGGACGGTGGCGCGAAGGGCGCGGAGCCCGCCGCCGGTGAGCCGGAGGCCGCGGAGTCCGCCGCCGAGGAGGAGCCCGCCGACGGGCCCGTCTTCGAGGCCGCCGACCGCCGTGCCCGGTTCACCGCCGACGCGCGGGGCGTCCGCCTCCGTCTCGACGAGGAGGCATGCGAGTTCCGCTGGGACGAGATCGGCGCGATCGAGACGGAGTCGCCGCGGTTCGGCAAGCGGTTCACCATCACGGTGCACACCCCTGACCGCCGCTGGTACCCGATCGAGATCGAGGCGACGGCCAGGGCGCGCTTCCAGGAGTGGGAGGACCAACTGGACGCGGTCCTCGACGCTTACTTCGAAGAGGGCGAAGCCGAGACCCCGGACGCCAACGACGCGGACGCGAAGGACGCCGACGTCAAGGACGCCGACGTCAAGGACGCCGACTAGTCAGCCGCAGTACTGGCTCTGCTTCCCGATGGACCGGTACATACAGTCCGCGTTCTCGAGAAGCTGCAGCACGGCGTCCCGGTTGCGGGAGGTCTCCCGCTCGATGACCTCGTCGGGCGGGTAGAACCCGCCTCCCGCACCGGACGTCGGATACATCTCGAAGGTGTACGAGAAGATCTTCTGCGTGCCCCAGAGATAGTCGTCGATCGACCCGTCCGTGATGTAAAGGTCGCTCGACTGCTCGGCCGTGTACCCGTTGCTCGCGGCCATCTTCTGCCCGACGGCCTTGAACGCGGCGTTGTCGTCCGCGGTCATCCCCGTCGCCGTGTCCGAGTAGGTGTACCCGAACGGCCACAGCACCAGCTCGCTGTAGGTGTGGAAGTCGATCCCGGCGGTGATCTGCTGTTTCCCGCCCACCACCCGGCTGCGCACGAAGTCGGCGACGACCTTCACCTCGGGCGCGGACTCGGCGGCCGCGCCGCGGTAGGTCTCGGACGACCTGGACCCCGAAGAGCCGCCGCAGCAGCCCCACTTGAAGTCCCAGTTCCGGTTGAGGTCGGTGCCGACGTACGAGGAACCGGAGTTGGGCTGGCGGTTCTTGCGCCAGGAGCGGTAGGAGCCGGTGGCGACGTCGTACTCGCCGCCGTCCGGGTTGAGGTCGGGGACGATCCAGATCTCGCGCCCGTCGACCATGTTCGTGATGCGAGGGTCGGAGCCGTAGCCGGAGCCCAGTTCACGGATCAGGTACAGCGCCATCTCCACGGTGAGGTGCTCACGGGCGTGCTGGTGGTGGGTGAACAGCACCTCCGGCTCGGCCTCGTCGACGCCCACATTGTCGCTGATCTTGACGGCGACGATGTCCCGGCCCTCGTACGATCTGCCGATGACGCGCTTGCTCATGATGCTCGGGTGGGCGGCGATGCGCTGGTCGATCTCCGCCGTCGTCTCGGCGTAGTTGTGGTATTTCGAGTCGGCGGACGGGAAGTCGAACAGCCGCCGTCCGCCCTCGCCGGACCGGTCCGGCGCCGAGCCCAGCGCGGAGACCTCGTACCCCTGCGAGCGCAGCCTGCGGATCTGCTCCTCCCGGCCGGAGACGACCACGCTCTCCTCGTCGGCTTCGTCGACGCTCACGCCGGACGCGGCGATCGCGGTGCGCGTCCGGGCGGTGCTGTGCCGCACGTGGATCTCGTACTGCCGGACGTCGTCGTCGGCGGACGGCGCCGTTCTCGGGGCGCCGCCCGCCACCGCGTCGGTGACCGTCGCCGAGAGGGGCGCCGCGAGGGCGAGGGCCAGCAGCGCGGCGAGAGCGGCGGTCCGCCTGCCGCCGCGGACGCTTGCGACGCCGGTGCCTGAACCGCGAATGCGAAGTCGCATGAACTCTCCTCGTGGGGAGTCGGATCGTGGGGGCTGTGCGCTTGCCGTGTGCGGCGGTGCGGTGCCGCCCATCGTCATTCCATGGCATGAACAGGTCAAGGGATGACAAGGCGCCTATGGCCGGAATCATGCGGAAAACGGCGCACGGCAGGTCGCGCAGTGTAATCGCGCCCACATCCACCGAGAACGAGCACGCGCGCGGGACAGGTGATCCCATCGGGTGGAGTTCGTGCATGCCCTCTTGCCGCTTCGGCTTCTTTGGGCTTTCTTGACCTTCATGGCGGACACCACGGGACCCCCCACGGGAAACTCCACGACCACCGGGACTCCGTCCGGAAGGGACGACAACCCCCCACTCCGCAAGTCCAGTTGGAAGTACATCGGCCCCGGCGTCGTGGTCGCGGCGACCGGGGTCGGCGCCGGCGACCTGGTGGCCACGCTCATCGCCGGCAGCAACTTCGGCTACACCCTGCTCTGGGCGGCGGTCGTCGGCTGCCTGGTCAAGATCTCCCTCGCCGAGGCGGCCGGCCGGTGGCATCTCGCCACCGGCCGCACCCTCTTCGACGGCTGGGCGAGCCTGGGCCGCTGGACGACGTGGTTCTTCGTCGCCTACGTGGTCGTCTGGGGCTTCGTCTACGGCGCGGCGGCGATGTCGTCGAGCGCGCTGCCGCTCCAGGCGCTGTTCCCGCACGTGATGGACCTTCAGTGGTGGGCCGTCGCCTGCGGGCTGGTGGGCCTGGTGTTCGTCTGGTTCAACAAGTACGCCGTCTTCGAGAAGGTCATGACGGTCCTGGTGGGCGTCATGTTCGTGGTGACGGTGTATCTGGCGGTCCGTGTCACCCCGCACCTCGGCGAGGCCTTCGCGGGCCTGCTGCCGGTCCTGCCGGACGAGAAGGACTCCGTCCTCAACACCCTCGGCCTGATCGGCGGCGTCGGCGGCACCATCACCCTCGCCGCCTACGGGTACTGGGTCAACGCCAAGGGCTGGACCGACGCGGGGTGGATGAAGGTCATGCGGCTCGACAACCGGGTCGCCTACCTCACCACCGGCGTGTTCGTCGTCGCCATGCTGTTCGTCGGCGCGGAGCTGCTGCACTCCGCGAACGTGGCGATCGCGAGCGGCGACAAGGGGCTCGTCCAGCTGAGCGACATCCTGGAGGCGGAGTACGGCACGGCGACGGCCACGTTCTTCCTCATCGGCTTCTTCGCCACCTCCTTCACCTCGCTCATCGGCGTCTGGCACGGCGTGAGCCTGATGTTCGCCGACTTCGTGGCCCGCTACCGCGGCCGGGGCGACACCACCGGCACGGAGGTCGCCTCCGGTGAACGGGAGCGGTCCTGGCCCTTCCGGGCCTACCTGCTGTGGCTGACCTTCCCGCCGATCGTGCTGCTCTTCCAGGGACAGCCGTTCCGCCTGATCATTCTGTACGGCGTGCTGGGGGCGGCCTTCCTGCCCTTCCTGGCGGGAACGCTGCTGTGGCTGCTGAACACCTCCCGCACGCCCCGGCCGTGGCGCAACGGGCTGCTGAGCAACGGGATGCTGGCGCTGGCGGGGCTGCTGTTCCTGGTGCTGTGCGTGAAGCAGATCCTGGACCAGCCGTGGGGGGACTTCTTCTGACCCGGAGACCTCGCACGGGGCGCTGCTCCCGGGGAGGAGGCCGGGCGGGCGAGCCCGACCCCGAGGGCCAGTCCATCCGTGTTCCCCCGCCCTCAGCCGCCGAGGACGTCCCAGTGCGGGCTGAGGGCGATCTCCCGCAACTGGGCGATGGTGAGCGGGGGCTCCGGACGGGTGGCGGCCGTCGACTGGCTGTCGGCGTTGAACGCGCTGATCACCACGCGCCTGCCGTCGCCGCGCATCGTGTCGGCGGTCCACATCACGACCCCCTCGCCGCCCTTCTCGCCGGGCCCCTGGCTCGTGGCGACGCGGGTGCCGTCGGGGAGGGTCTCGGCGTCGGAGCCGTAGAGCTGCCCGGCGGCGTCGGACATGTTCAGCTGGAGGTTGACCTGGAGGTAGCTCCTGCCCTTGCCGTCGTCCACGACGACGTGGACGAAGCCTCCCTGGCCGCCGCTCGAGACGATCTTCAGCTTCTTGGGGAGCGTGATCCGCAGGACGGAGAGCATCCGCTGGAACTGGACGTCCGCTTCGCCCTGGGGAGTCGCCGGAGCCGGCGTCCGCTTCTTCTCTGGGACGGCGTCGATGATCCGCCGCCACTGGGCGGCCGTGGCCAGTTTCTTCAACTGCGCGGTGGTCAGCGGTGGTTCCGGACGGCTGACCGGCTTCCCCTTCTCCGCGGCGGCGTTCCACTCCAGGACGCTCACATGGTGCCCGGCCGGAGTGACCAGGTCCGCGCCCCACGCCTTGGTGTCCTCGCGGCGGTCGGGATACTCGTAGCCCTGGTAGACGGTGATCGCGGACCCGTCGGACAGCAGCTCGGTGCGGCAGCTGTCCAGGCCCGTCTGATCACCGTCCGGACACGGCATCACGGCGGCGGACGGATTGATCCCGCCCCCGTCCGCCGGGATGCGGCCCAGCCCCACCGAGACGGACCCCTCGCCCTTGCCGTCGTCGAACACGCCCGCCACCAGCGGCGGCAGTTCCTCACCCGTGCCGCGCGCCGCCGTCCTGCTGAACTTCCCCTCGGGCAGCAGCTTTTGGAGCGTGCGGACCATGTCGTCGGCGGAGTAGGCGGGCTTCGCGCTGCCGCCGGTCGCGGCGACGGCGGAGGGCCGCGGGGCGGGCGAACCGTCCCACGGCACGATCAGCGCCCCGCCCACCCCCGCGAGAGCGAGGGCCGCCGTGCTTCCCGCGATCGTGGCGCGGCGCTGCAACTGCATGCGCCTGCCACGTGCCGCACCGGCGGTGGAGAGCCCGGTGCGGGGGGAGTCGAAGGTCCCGCCCGCCTGGCGCAGGGCGGCGGAGAGACGGTTCTCGAAGGGATCGCCGTGCTGGTCTGCGGGCATGGTGAACCACCGTTTCTACGAGCGAGGTCGGAGTGAAGTCGGATTGAGGGGACGGGGCGTCGGGGCCGGGCTCAGGGGCGCGCGTACGTGCCGATGTCCTCGCCCAGCAGCTCCCGCAGCCGGCCCAGCGCCCGCGAGCAGCGCGTCCGTACGGCCGCCGAGCTGCTGTTCATCGCGCCCGCCGTCTCCTCGATCGAGCGGTCCTCCCAGTACCGCAGGACGACCACGGCCCGGTCCTTGGCGGGCAGCCGCCCGAGGGCCTGTATCAGGGTGAGCCGGAGCGGGGTGTCGGTACCGCCGCCGTCCGCCACGTCCGGGAACGTCTCCACGGCCCGCTCGCGGCTGCTGCGCCGCCGCTGGTGGGCGAGGAAGGTGCGGGTGAGGACGGTCTGCGCGTATCCGGCGGGGTTGTCGACCCGGGACACGCGACCCCAGCGCAGGTACAGCCTGCCGAGGGTCTCCTGCACCAGATCCTCGGCGAGGTGCGTGTCCCCGGCCGTGAGCAGACACGCCGAGCGGTACAGATGCCCGGTGCGCGCCGCCGCGAACTCGGCGTACTCGTCCGCGCGGGCGGCCTGTCTCATGAGTGATCCCCCTGCGTCGCCTGCCGTGCTGTCCTCACCTCACTAATGCGGTGGGGCACGGGAAATGTTTCAGGGGCGACCGAAAGCGGCGGCACAGGACCGCGGGGGTACGGGTGACGGCCGGCGTCGGCTCACAACAGGTGGTCGGCCTTGCCCCCCTTGATGTCGAGGATCATCGTGCGGAGCGCTTCGCGGGAGTCGGTGAGGTAGGCGTCCTCGGCGCCGGCTATGGCGATGTAGCCGTTGCCGTCGGGGTCGGTGCCCAGCCGGAAGCAGCTGGCTCCCTCCCCGCAGAAGGGCTCTTCCCAGGTGATGTCGTCCATCTGGATTCTCCTCAAAGACTGTTGGCGATGTCCCGGACGAAGTCGCGCGATGCCTCGGGAGAGAGGGCGATGCGCTCCGTCCAGTCCAGGTGCGTACGGTATTTGGCCAACTGCGCCTCCTCTCCCAGGAATTCCGGACCATGGGTGCTGTCGACCTGAACGGAGTCCAATGGGGGTACCGGGCCCTCCAGGAAGTTGAACGTCTGGCCCGAGCCCGGAAACGTACCGGCGGCGAACGGAACGATCAGCAGTCTTACGGCTGGACGCTCGGACATGCTCAGCAGTTTCTCCAGCTGAGCGCGAGCCACCTTGCGCCCGCCGAACTGCATGCGCACCGCGGCCTCGTGTACGACGGCGACATACTCGGGCGGGTTCTCCCCGTCCAGCACCTGTTGCCGCTCCACGCGGTACGCCAGCCGCAGGGCGATCTCATGTTCCGGAAGCGGCGGCAGTACGGCTCGGAAGAGTTCGAGGGCGTGGTCACTGGTCTGCAACAGCCCTGGGATGTGAGCGATGTGGACGGTCCGCATCCGTGTCGCGTACGCCTCGAACTCGGCGATGTCCAGCAGTCCGGCGGACAGGGAACCCCGGTAGCGCTCCCACCAGCCGCGCCCGCCCGGCCGCGCCATGCTGACGAGAGCTTCGACGTACATCGGGTCGGGGCAGGCACAGTTGCACGCGAGAGTACGCAGCCGTTCCGGGCTGATGGTGCGGATACCCGTCTCGATGTTGGAGATTTTCGCCCGGTCGAGGCCGAGCAGCCCGGCGGCCTGGTCGACCGTCATCCCCGCCGCCGTCCGCATCTTGCGCAGCTCACTGCCAAGACGCCGCTGACGCTCGGTGGTCGTCGTCCTCGGAGGCATGCCGTTCCTTCCCGCGCGGTTCCAGCAGTCTGCCGTCAATCGGGGCCGATGGACCACGATCGGGTCAGTTTCGCCATCGGAGTGGCAATTGAACCATCAGTCGCCCTACATTCAGTAGCGCACAAGCTACACAACGCAGTCAGCAGTGCACCGCGCGAGCCTGCCCGCACACTCCTTCCCTGGGAGGGGCGGGTCCGCGCCAGGGAGACGAGCCACCGGCTGCGACCGCGACCGCACATGACCGAAGACCAGGACACGGAGCCCCCATGCCCCTCTCCCGCTGCCCCCTCGCCCCCGCCTTCCCCGCGGACTTCACCGCCCCCGTGCCCGAAACCCTCGCCTACAGCCTCACGCTGCCCGCGGCCCTGGCGAGTCCCGCGCTCGCGCGGGCGACCACGCGTGAGTTTCTGCGGGCCCACGGTCTGCCGGACATGCTGGACCCGGCCGTCCAGGCGGTGGGTGAACTGACGGCCGTGGCGGCCCAGTACACCGAGTCCCCGAACTTCTACCTCTCCCTGCGCTACCGCGCCGACACCCTCCGGGTGATCGTCTACGACAGCCACCCCCGCCACGCCCAGCCCCGCCTCGCCACGGCCTGCGACGCCCGCCGCCGTGCGGCCCTGCGCGTTCTGGACTGTCTCTGCCGCGCCTGTGGCGGCACCTGGGGCTTCGGCGAGGCCCACGAACCCGGCGGCGGGACGCGGATGTGGGCGCGGCTGCCGAGGGAGGGCGCGGCGAGGTACGGCACGGGCGGTCCGCACGCCCCCGCGGCCGCCACTGCCTGACGCCGGGCCGGGGCGGCTCCCGGCTTCCGGCTCGCGCCGGGAACGACGGGGGCGGGCGGCGACGTGACGTCGCGTCGCCGCCCGCCCCCGCGGTCCTTACGGCAGCCCGTGCACGTGCGGGCCCACCGCCGACGACCACGCGTTGCCCGCCGTCGCGTCCCAGTTCGTCGACCAGGTCATCGCGCCGCGCAGGCCGGGATAGGTCTTCGACGGCTTGAAGGAGCCGCAGCCGGTGCCCCTGGTGAGGCAGTCCAGGGCGTTGCCGACCACCGTCGGCGACACGTACCCGCTGCCCGCGCCCCTCGTCGAGGCCGGCAGGCCCAGGCCCACCTGGGACGGGTCCAGGCCGCCCTCCAGCTGGATGCAGGCCAGCGCCGTCAGGAAGTCCACCGAGCCCTGGCTGTAGACCTTGCCGTCGCAGCCCAGCATCGAACCGCTGTTGTAGTACTGCATGTTGACGACCGTGAGGATGTCCTTCACGTTCAGCGCCGTCCGGAAGTAGCCGTTCGACGTCGACTGCATGTCGATCGTCTGCGGAGCCATGGTCAGGACCAGACCCGGCCCCGCCTTCGACGACAGCGACCGCAGCGCCTGCGACATGTACGTCGCGTCCAGGCCGTTCTCGAGGTCGATGTCGACGCCGTCGAAGCCATAGCTCTGCATCAGGGCGTACACCGAGTTCGCGAAGTTCGCCGCGGAGGTCGGGTCGTTGACCGAGACCGTGCCGTTCTGGCCGCCCACCGAGACGACGACCTTCTTGCCGGCCGCCTGCTTCGCCCTGATGTCCGCCTTGAACTGGTCGACCGTGTAGCCGCCCAGTCCCGCCGAGTCCAGGTTGAAGGTCACCGCGCCCGGGGTCGTCGTCGCGTCGGCGAAGGCCACGGCGATGATGTCGTACTGGGCGGAGACGTCGGAGATCCGCTGGACGGTCGCGCCGTTGTCGAAGTTCTGCCAGTAGCCGGTCACCGCGTGCCGGGGCACGGCCCCGCCCCCGGTGCCGCCGGTGTTCGTCGTCGCGGTGACCGCCGTCGACTTCGCCGACTCGCCCGCCGCGTTGGTCGCGGTGACCTGGAAGCCGTACGACGTCGAGGGGGCCAGGCCGGTCACCGTCGCCGACGTCCCGGTCACCGCCGTGACCTTGGCGCCGCCGCGGTAGACGGAGTAACCCGTCGCGCCGGACACCGCGTTCCAGGAGAGGGACACGGACGACGACGTCGTGCCGGAGACGGCGAGTCCGCCCGGCGCGGCCGGCACGGTGGGGGCCGGGTCGCCGCCTCCGCCGCCGTCGGGGCCGTACACCGACACGTCGTCGGCGTAGTAGGCGGCCTGGCCGTACCAGCCGTGCGTGTACACGTTCACCGAGGTCGTGGCGGCTCCGGTGGTGAACGTCGTCGACAGCTGCTTCCAGGCCGACGAGTCCGGGGTCCAGGTCGAGACGTCCGTGGTGCCGGTGCCGGTGACGCCCAGGTAGGTGTAGCCGCCCTGGACCCACGCGCTCAGCGTGTACGTCGAGCCGGGCTGCACGGCCACCGTCTGGGTGCAGCGGGCGTTGTCCTGTCCGGCCGGCGCCGCCTTCAGCGCGGCCGCGCCGCCGTGCGCCGGTGACGGGACGGTCGTACCGCTGCCCGCCGAACAGGTCCAGTCGGTCAGGCCGGACTCGAAGCCGGCGTTCTTCGCGTTGTTCAGGTCCGCGGCGGGCGCCTGAGCCGCGCCCGTCAGGGACAGGGCGAGAGCGGCGACGACGACGCCCGCGGCTCCCGGCCGGAGCCGTGTCGTTCGTTTAAGTGGGGACATGACAATAAGAGTTGGTCCAGACCAATTCTGATGTCAAGAGGTCCGCCGTGGAGGGCCGGTGGAGGTCGTGCCGCGTAACCTGCCCCGGTTTGCTGCGGGTTGCGCAAAGAAGACGTGCCAGGCAGCTGCGGAAAGCTGTTCTCCGGCCCGCAGAGGGCTCGATACAGTGCTGAGGTAGTCACGCAATGAAGTCACCCCGGTGCACCGGAGCAGCGTCGGTGGACCGGACCGCGGGAATCGGGGAGCTGCGCGTGCCAACAGCCATTGCCGTGACCGGAGCTGACCTGGCGCTGCCGCCCCAGGACGAACGCACCCTGCCCGCCGTCGTCCTCGCCGACCTGGACCGCCAGCCGCTGGAACAGGCCCTCACCGCCGTGCAGACGCTCGTGGAACAGCACGGGCACGTGATCGTCCTGTACTCGTCGGCCGTGCCGGCCGCCGTGGAGCAGCGACTGCACACCGTCCGCTCCCTGCTGGAGAGCGACCGCATCGCGCTCTTCCGCCCCGACCTCCCGCCGCTCGCGGTGGCCGTCCTGGCCCGCCAGTTACGCCAGCTCGCCTCCTGCGACCTCGGCCCCGGCGTCGTCGCCTCCGCCGGCCGCCTGCTCACCCACTACCTGCACGCCGGTGCGCTCCTCGGCTCCGTCGCCCGCCTCGACCGGGTCCCCGGCGTGAGCGTCAAGTCGCACGCCCGCTCCTGGGTCCCGGGCAGCCAGTTCGGCGTGCTCGCCCACCCGCAGCCGCAGTTGGTGCGGGCGACCCCCGAAACCGTGCTCCCCGGACCCGAGTTCGGCACCTGGCTGCTGGTCGCGCGCGGCCAGCTCCAGTCCGACTGGGTCACCGACGCCCTCGCCCCCGCCTGGAAGGCCCAGGGACTGCGGGAGACGACGCTGCCCGCCGAGTCCGCCGACTGGTGGGGCACCGGCAAGGCGATCGAGTTCTGCGCGTACCTGCCCGACCTGTCGGTCCTCTACCAACTGGTCGCCTCGGTCCGGCAGGGCGTCTGTCACTGGTGCGGCATCGACGTCATCGGCGACCGCTGCGTCTTCTGCTCCGCGACCCCGCCGCCCGCCGCCGAACTCACCGCCCGCACCGCGCACACCGCCCGCGCGCTCACCACGGGCGACTGATCCGGCATGACCCGCCCGCCTGTTCCCGCCCGCCCGACCCGACCCCCGACGAGGTTGTACGGCCTATGAACTCCCGTCAGCGCCGCGGCGTGATTCTCCTGATCCTGTCGGTGGTGTGCGCCCTCGGCGCGTTCGCCGGCGTCCTCTCCGTCATGGACGACGTGAAGTCCAAGGTCGGCCCCGAGGTCACCGCGTACGAGCTGCGCGCCGACGTGGCCCCGTACACCACTCTGAGCGAAGACCAGTTCAAGAAGATAGAGATGCCCAGGCGCTGGCTGTCCGAGAACGCCGTCACCGACCTCGCCGCCCTCCGCGGCAAGATCGCCGTGACGACGCTCCGGAAGGGCTCGCTGCTGCAGAGCGACATGATCGTCGACCAGCCCGTCCTGCGGCCGGGGCAGCAGGAGGTCGCCATCATGGTCGACGCGGCCACCGGCGTGGCCGGCAAGATCACCCCGGGGTCGTCGGTCAACGTCTACGCCACCTTCGAGGGCGCCAAGGAGGGCGCCCCCGACCAGTCGAAGATCATCGTCACCGGAGCCCGGGTCCTCGAGATCGGGGAGATCAAGGCCCTGGAGCCGGACCAGAACGACCGGAACAGGTCGGCCACCGACGCGGTCCCCATCACCTTCGCGCTGTCCACCCTCGACGCCCAGCGCATCACGTACGCGGAGTCGTTCGCCAAGCGCGTCCGCCTCGCCCTCGTCGCACCCGGCGGCAGCGCCACGGTCCCCGACAAGGACCGTACGTACGAACTCGCCACGGACAAGTGAGAGGCCGCCGCTCATGCCCACGAGGATCCTCCCGGCCGTCGGCGACGCGGACGCGGTCCGTTCCCTCACGACCCTGCTCAGCCAGCTCCCGGACGCCGAACCGGTCACCCCGGTCGGCGACTCCACCCAGCTCGTGGACACCCTCGCCCGCCTCGCCGCCGAGTCCGTCGACGAACTGCCCGAGGTCGTCGTCGTCCACGAACGCATCGGCCCGGTACCGGCGCTGGAACTGGTCCGCGAGGTGGCGCTGCGCTTCCCGGCGGTCGGCGTCATCCTCGTCACCAGCGACGCGGGCCCGGGCCTGTTCGCCGCCGCCATGGACTCCGGCGCCCGCGGCCTGGTCGCCCTGCCGCTGAACTACGAGGACCTCGCCGGCCGCGTCCAGGCCGTCGCCCAGTGGTCGGTCGGCGTACGACGCCACCTCGGCCACGGCGGCGACGTGTTCACCGGCGCGGGCGGCACCGTCGTCACCGTCAGCGGCGCCAAGGGGGGCGTCGGCGCGACCCTCACGGCCGTCCAGCTCGCCCTCGCCGCACAGGCCTCCGGCCGCCCCACCGCCCTGGTCGACCTCGACCTGCAGACCGGTGACATCGCCTCCTACCTGGACGTCCAGTTCCGCCGCTCGGTCGTCGACCTCGCCGCCATCGCCGACATCTCGCCCCGCATCCTCGCCGAGGCCGTCTTCCGCCACGACACCGGCGTCGCCCTGCTGCTGGCCCCCGGCGAGGGCGAGCGCGGCGAGGAGGTCACCGACCGCGCGACCCGCCAGATCCTCGCCGCCCTGCGCTCGCGCTACGAGGTGGTGATCGTCGACTGCGGCGCCCAGCTCAGCGGCGCGGGCGCGGTCGCCGTCGAACTCGCCGACCGCGCCGTGCTGGTGACCACCCCCGACGTGGTCGCCGTCCGCGGCGCCAAACGCACCGTCCGCATGTGGGACCGGCTGCAGATCCGCAAGGCCGAGGAGACGACCGTGGTCGTCAACCGACACAGCCGCGGCACCGAGATCCAGCCCTCGCTCATCCAGAAGATCACCGGCACGGCCGTCGCCGCGACCGTGGTCCCCGCCAACTTCAAGGAGCTCCAGGCCGCGGTCGACGCCGGCCGCGTCCACGCCCTCGACGGCAAGGGCGCCGTCCGCCAGGCGCTGTGGGCGCTCGCAGGCGAACTGGAGCTGGTCAGGGCGCCGGAGACCGCTCTCGTGCGCAGGGGCGGCGGCCGGGGACGCGGCCCGGACCGGGGCCCGGCGGGGTTCCGGCGGCGGAAGGAGTGACATGACCGCACGTCGCGCGAGGACGCTCACGAGGGCCCTCACGAGAGCTTGTCCGAAGGCTTGCCCGAACGTTTCCCGCACGCGGGACCGGGGCCAGGTCACCGTCGAGTTCCTCGGCATGACCCCGCTGATCATCGTGACCTTGGTGGTGGTGTGGCAGTTCGTCCTCCTGGGATACACGTACACGCTCGCGGGGAATGCTGCCGACGAGGCGGTGCGGGCGGGGACGGCGGCCGAGCCGGGGGAGCGGGACGCAGTGTGCGAACAGGCGGGCACCGACAAGCTGTCCGACGCGTGGCAGGCGGACGCGGACGTGACCTGCGGCGGCAGCGGCTTCGTGACGGCCGACGTCACCCTGCACGTCCCCGTCCTCTTCCCCGGAGCCTTCGACCTGCCCTTCACCGTGCACGGTCACGCGGGCGCGGTCGAGGAAGAGGACGGCCACTGAGATGGCGGACCGAAGGCGCAGGAGCGGTCGAGGGCCCGGGCTCCGACGCGGGCGCGACCGGGGGCAGGCGGCCCGGCACGGGCAGGGGAGAGGCGCCGGGCGCGACCGGGGGCAGGCGGCCATCGAGTACCTGGGGTTCCTGCCCGTGCTCCTGGCCGTCGCGCTGGCCGCCGTGCAGCTCGGCCTGGTCGCCTACGCGGCCCAGCAGGCCGGGACGGCGGCGCGCACGGGCGCGCGCAGCGCCTCGCTGGACCAGGACTACGCGGGGGACTGCGCGCGGGCGGTCAGCAGCTGGCTGCACGCCAGTTGCGCGCCCGCGTACTCCGGCGACGAGGTCCGGGTCACCTCCACCGTCACCGTCCCGTCCGTCATCCCCGGAGTCGGGGACTTCGAGGCCCACAAGACGGCCACGATGCCGGTCGACCACTGAGGGAAGGGCATCCGACATGAGCCTGCGGGCGCGCATCACCTCCCCCGAGGAGAAGGGGCGGGGCGAGGACGGTCATCTGGTCGCCTCCTACCGGACCAAGCTCCTGGAGGAGATCGACCTCGCCGAGATGAGTTCGCTGGCGGCGGCCGAGCGCCGGGCGCGCCTGGAACGGGTGCTGGGGCACATCATCAGCCGCGAGGGCCCGGTGCTGTCGACGGCGGAACGGGCCCAGCTGATCCGCCGGGTCGTCGACGAGGCGCTCGGCCTCGGCATCCTGGAACCGCTGCTGGAGGACGCGTCGATCACCGAGATCATGGTGAACGGACCCGACGCGATCTTCGTCGAGCGCGGCGGCCGGGTGGAACAGCTCCCGCTGCGCTTCGCGTCGAACGACCAGCTGATGCAGACGATCGAACGCATCGTCTCGACGGTCAACCGGCGGGTGGACGAGACGAACCCGATGGTGGACGCCCGCCTCCCCTCCGGCGAGCGCGTCAACGTGATCATCCCGCCGCTGTCGCTCACCGGCCCCACCCTCACCATCCGCCGCTTCCCCCGCTCCTTCACCCTGCACGAGCTGGTCGGCTTCGGCTCGCTGGACGAGCAGATGCTGTACCTGCTCGCCGGGCTGGTGCAGGCGAAGTTCAACGTGATCGTCTCGGGCGCGACGGGCACCGGCAAGACGACCCTGCTCAACGCGCTCTCCGGCCTGATCCCGGACGGCGAACGCATCATCACCATCGAGGACTCGGCGGAGCTCCAGCTCCAGCAGTCCCACGTGGTCCGCCTGGAGTCGCGCCCGCCGAACGTGGAGGGCAACGGCCGCATCACCATCCGCGACCTGGTCCGCAACTCCCTGCGGATGCGCCCGGACCGGATCGTGGTCGGCGAGGTCCGCGGCGGCGAGTCGCTCGACATGCTCCAGGCGATGTCGACGGGCCACGACGGCTCCCTGGCCACCGTCCACGCCAACAGCGCGGAGGACGCCCTGATGCGGCTGCAGACCCTCGCCTCGATGTCGGAGGTCGAGATCCCCTTCGTCGCCCTCCACGACCAGATCAACAGCGCCGTGGACGTCGTCGTCCAGCTCACCCGGTTCGCCGACGGCGCGCGCCGTGTCACCGAGATCGCCCTGCTCGACAGCCACGGCGGGGAACCGTACCGGCTGGCCACGGTCGCGCGCTTCGACGCCCGGCCGATGGCCGCCGACGGCCGCGTCCACGGAGCCTTCGCCTACTTCCCGCTCCCGCGCCGTGCCGCGGACCGCCTGTACATGGCGAGTCAGCCCATCCCGCAGGCGTTCGGAGTGGCCCGCGCGGCACACGAACTGACGACAAGGGAAGCCCGGTGACGCCGATGGACCTCGACACCCTGACCGCCGTCACCACCGGCGTGGCCCTCCTGACCTGCGTCCTGGCCGTCGCCGGCCTGCACGTCTACGGCCGCGGCCGCGCGCAGCGGGCCGAACTGGTCGAACGTCTCTCCGCCACGGGCCAGGTCTCCGGCGCCGGCCGGCGGCGCCGGTTCCGCGGCCTGGACCGGCGGCTGCGCCGCACCAAGGCGGGCCGCAAGCTGGAACTGAGGCTCGCGGCGACGGGCCTCGACGTGACACCGGGCGAGTTCACCGCCTGCATGCTGGCGACGGTGGCCGGCCTGTGGCTGATCGGACAGGCCACCCTGGCCCCCTTCTTCGGACCGCTGGCCGGCCTCCTCGGCGTCTGGGCCGCCTGGCAGTTCCTCAGCTGGCAGCGCCAGAAACGCATCGAGAAGTTCATCAACCAGCTCCCCGAACTCGCCCGCATCCTGGCCAACGCCACCCACGCCGGACTCGCGCTGCGCACCGCCGTCGGCATGGCGGCGGAGGAGCTGGAGGCACCGGCCGGCGAGGAACTGGCCAAGGTCGCCGACCAGTTGGCGGTCGGCCACTCCATGGACGACGCCCTGGGCGAACTCGCCGACCGCCTCCCCTCCCGTGAACTCGTCGTCCTCGTCACCACCCTGGTCCTCTCCAACCGCGCGGGCGGCCAGGTCGTGGGCGCCCTGCGCAACCTGACGGAGACGCTGGAGGAACGCAAGGAGACCCGGCGCGAGGTGCGCACACAGCTGTCGCAGGTCAACACGACCGCCTACGCCGTGCCGGTGCTCGGCGTGGGCTCCCTCTTCCTGATGAACGGGGTCAAGGACGGCGCCCTGGAACGCATGACCGGCTCGCCGGTCGGCCAGGGCGCCGTCATCATCGCCTTCGCGCTGTACGCGGTCGGCTTCGTCCTCATCCGCCGCATGTCCCGGATCGACGTCTGAACCGCAGGGAAGGGAGCACGAACCATGGAACTGCTGCTCGCGACCGTCATGGGCCTGAGCGTGTGGGGCGTCTTCGCCGGCGTGCGCATGTACCGGGCGGACGCCAAGCTCCCCCCGGACCTCGCGCTGGCCCTCGAGGTAGGCTCCACCCGCACCGGCGCGGTCGACTCCCTCGTCGACCGGGCGGGCATGCGGTACGCCCCCGCCGTGCTGCGCCTCATGGGCCCCAAGCAGGTGGCCAGGTACCGCCGGAAGATCGACCTGGCGGGCAACCCCGGCGGCCTGACCATCGACCGGTACGCGGCCCGGCGCGCGGTGTACGGCGCCCTGGGCGGATTCGGCGGACTGGTCTTCCTGCTCCAGGGCAGGATCGTCCTGGCTCTCGTGCTGTTCGCGTTCGCCGCGTTCTGGACCGAGGTCGGCATCTGGGCGGCGATCCGGATCCGCAAGGACGTCATCGAACGGACGCTGCCCGACTTCCTCGACGTCCTCGCCGTCGTGGTGAGCGCGGGGCTCGGCTTCCGGCAGGCGCTCGGCCGGGTCGCGTCGAAGTACGAGGGGCCCTGGGCGGACGAGATCCGCATCACCCTGCACCAGATGGACCTCGGCGTGAGCCGCCGCGAGGCCTTCGCCGAACTGCGCCGCCGCAACGACTCCGAACAGGTCGCCATGTTCGTCACGGCGCTTCAGCAGGGCGAGGAGCTCGGCGCGCCGATCGTGGACACCCTGGTCTCGATCGCCAAGGACATGCGCCGCACGGACGCCCAGAACGCCCGTCGCAAGGCCGCCCGCGCGGTGCCCCGGGCCACCCTGATGATCACCACCTTCATGGTCCCGGCCACCATGCTCCTGCTCGGCGCGGGCCTCCTGCTCGGCTCCGGCACCGACTTCAGCCCCCTCACGGGCGACTAGGCGGGCGGGTGGCGGCGATGGTGGCGATCACACGGCCGGGGGATTCCGGGACGAAGGCGCTGGAGGACGTCTCCCTCCAGGTCAACGCCCTCCAGGCGATGTGCCGGCAGGTCTTCGGGTTCCGGCTGGCGATGATCGCCGTCGCCGCGCCCCCGGCACTCCTCAACGCCGCGCCCGGCATGGGCGTCCGGCTGGTGGGCGCGGCCGTCGTCGTCACCTTCATGGGCTCGTACGTCCTCTTCCGCGACTGGGAGCGCTTCGGCCCCCTGCTCCTGCGCCACCCCTCGCTCCTCGCCGTCGACACCCTGTTCGGCGCGCTGCTGCTGATCTCGGCGGGCCCGGACACGACCCTCGCCTACGTCAGCGTCTGCACCCCGCTGCTCGCCGGCATCGTGTACGGCTGGCGGGGCGCCGCCTGCTTCGCCTCCCTGCAGTCGCTGATCCTGCTGCTGGTCTGCGCGGCCCTGCGGGCGGGCCAGGACACCGGTGTCGCGGAGCGGCTGCTGCTGCCCGGACTCTGCGTCATCACCGGCGCGATGGGCTCCACCCTGCGCCGGCTCATGCTCCGCTTCGGCTCCGCGACCCAGGCGCTGACCACCGTCCGGGCGCGCCTCGCCGTCACCGAGGCGGTGGCCGCGGAACGTGCCCGGCTGGCCCGTGAGATGCACGACTCCGTGGCCAAGACGCTGCAAGGGGTGGCCCTCGCGGCGGACGCCCTGGCCCGGTCGGCGGGCTCGCCGGACATGGACCCGGACCGGGTGCGGCTCCACGCCGACCTGGTGGCCCGCGCCGCGCGCCGTGCCGCCGCCGAGTCCCGCGAGCTCCTCACCGAACTGCGCCGGGACGAACCGGACCCCGCCCAGGACGTCGACGTCCTGCCCGAACTGGCTTCCCGCACACGGGCGTTCGCCGACCGCACGGGGCTGGCGGCGAGCTACCACGCCACGGGCGACCGCGCGACGCTGCCGGTCCCGCCCGCGGTGGCCCGCCATCTGCTGACCATCACCTCGGAGGCCATGGACAACGTCCAACGCCACGCGGATCCCACGCGCGTCGACGTCCGCGCGGGCGTCCACGACGACCACCTGTGCATCAGCGTGTACGACGACGGGCGCGGCCTGCCCGCCGGCACCACGCTCGAACAGCTGCGCCGCGACGGCCACTTCGGCCTGGTCGGCATGGTGGAACGGGCCGCCGCCATCGGCGCCCGCATCCACATCGGCCGCGGCGCGCACCCCGGGGGCACCGAGGTCCGCCTGGAGCTCCCCCTCACCGGGTCCCGCCCGTGAACGACACCCCCCACCCGAACGGAAGCCACGTCATGCCGGACCGACCGCCGCACCCGGGCGCCGTACACCCCCTGTTCCCCCCGCAGCCCCGGCCCGCCCCCGTGCGGGTGATGGTGGCCGACGACAACCCGGTCGTCCGCGCGGGCCTGACGGCACTGCTCCGCGACCGCGACGACATCGCCGTCGTCGCGGAGGCGGCGGACGGCCGCGAGGCCTGCGAGGCCGCCGTCCGGCACCGGCCCGACGTCGTCCTGCTGGACGTCCGCATGCCCGGCGTCGACGGCCTCTCCGCCCTGCCCCACCTGGTGCGGATCGCCCATGTGGTGATGCTGACGTACAGCCACGAGGCCGCCGTCGTCCGGGAAGCCCTGCTCGGCGGGGCGGGGGGCTATCTGGTGCACGGGGAGTTCACCGCGGAGGAACTGGTGTCGACGGTGCGGGACGTCACGCTGGGCCGGGCGCACTTCACCCCGACGGCGGCGACGGCGGTCCTGGAGCATCTCCAGAAAAGTGCGACTGCACACGACGAAGCGGATCCTGTTCCCCTGTTTTCCGTGACTTCACGGGAATCGCTTTCGCAGTTGCAATCGCCCGTGAGAGTATCGGGGGCGGAGGGTGGAGCGAGGTACGCGCTCAGCGGGAGGGAGGCGGAGATCATGGATCTGATCGCGTCGGGCATGAACAACCGGCAGATCGCCGCCACTTGCTTCATCAGTGAGAAGACGGTCAAGAACCACATCAACCGCATCTTCGCCAAGCTGCACAGCAGCAGCCGCTCCGAGGCCGCGGCCAAGTGGCTGGGGACGGCGGCGGGGGCGTCCCGCCGAGGGGTGGGGTGAGGGCGATGCCGAGTCGGGATTGGGCCCGGGATTGGGCCCGGAGGCCCTTAGCCGGAACGGGCGTCGAGGCCTACGCTCAGGATGCCGACAGCGGCACCGGCGCCGAGCGAGCCGGTCACGCGACACCCGGAGGGGAACAGCATGACCAACTGGAACTGGATCCACACCACCGTCGCACGCCTCCAGACCCGGGCCGCCCGCAGCGACAAGGGCCAGACGGCGGTGGAGTACCTGGGCATCATCGCGGTGGTCGTGGCCATCGTCCTGGCGATCACGGGAACGGACATCGGACAGACGATCTACAACGCGATCACCGACAAGATCAACGAGGTCATCTCGGGCTGACGAGGTCCTCGCGCTCCGCCGACGCAGGGCAGGCCTTCCCCATCTACATCATGGTGGTGGCGGGTCTGCTCTTTCTGGCGTTGGCCTACCTGGCCGTGGGCCAGGCCGGGGCGAACCGCAACGGAGCCCAGACGGCGGCGGACGCCGCGGCGCTCGCGGCCGCCCTGGACACCAGGGACCAGCTTGCCGACGAGTGGGTGCTGAGCGTGCGCGACCCGGCCGAGTGGCAGGCCATATTCCATGGCGCAGACGCGGTGTTCGACGGCTGCGGGCGCGCTGACCAGCTGGCCGCGCAGAACGATGCCTCCCGCCTGGAGTGCGGGCGGGCGGCCGGGCTGCTTCCCGGATACACGGTGCGCGTCCAGACCGCCAAGGCGGTCGGCGATTCCATCGTCCCCGGCACCGAGAACCTGCACGCGAAGGCGACCGCCACCGCGGTGATCGAACCGGCCTGCACGTTCGTGCTGCCTGGCCGGGGCCCCGCCGACGCACCGTTGCCGGCCCTCACCTGCGACGGCGTCGAATGGCGTCCCGACCCCGAGCACCCGACCGAACTGCCGGGCCCCGAAGACCTCTTCGACGTCCACCTGGCCGACTGAGATGCGAACGACGAGCGAAGGAAACAGCGTGATGAGCATGCGGTTCACCGCTACGGCCGTCAGGAGGACGGCCGCACTGACTGCTGTGGTCGGGCTGGCCTTCGGCGTGGCCGGTTGCGGCGGAAACGGCGACGACGACAAGCCCCGGACCTCGCCGGCGTCCTCGGCGTCGAAGGGAGACGGCTCCGCGCCCACGGCCCAGGAGGGTCAGTCGGACGAGCCTCTGGCCGAGCTGAAGGGGCCCAGCGGACTGCTGTTGCAGATCACTTCCGCTCTGCGTGACTCCGGCGGCTTCGTCACCGTGACCGCGGACCTGAAGAACGACAGCGCGAAGCTCCTGACGATTCCCGCCCAGCTGAGCGGCAACGAGACCGAGATCATCAGGAACGGCCGCTCGTTCGGCGGAGCGACCCTGGTGGACTCCAAGGGCAAGAAGCGCTACTACGTCCTCCGCGACACGGACGGCAGGCCCCTCACCACCACGGGCGTCTCCAGCATCAAGTCCGGTGATTCCGTGCCGGTGTTCATGCAGTTCCCGGCACCGCCCGCCGGCACGTCCCAGGTGTCGTTCCAGATGCCGATGTTCGCGCCCGCCGACATCGCGATCTCCGGGTGAGGCCGGTCATGAGCCCACGCCCCACCCTGGCCCTCCTCACTCTCGCCTTCGTGCTCGCCGCCCCCTCTCCCGTCGTGCGGGCCGACACCTCGCCCAGCGTGCCCCCCGGCACCGAGCCCACCGCCACCGCGCCCGTGCAGGTGGACCCCAACGATCCCGACCTCAAGCTTCCCGAGGGCGGCACCCTCGCCGAGCCCAAGGTGCTCGACATCAAGCAGGTCGTCGAGGACGAGTCGGGGGACGAGCGCCGCGAGGACACCAACGCGGACGTGACGTTCGCCCTTCAGGCCGAGGTCCTCTTCGCCAAGGACAGCGCCAGGCTCGGCGCGCAGGCGAAGTCCCGCATCGCCACGATCGCCGAGGAGATCAGGAAGCAGCACACCACCGTCGTCCGCGTCTTCGGCTTCACGGACGACCTGGGCTCCGCCGCCCACGGCGACGTTCTGTCGAAGCAGCGGGCGGACGCCGTCCAGGCGCAGCTCGCGGGCCAGTTGAACGAACCGGACATCACCTTCGAAGTGCGCGGCTACGGCGAGCAGTACCCCATCGCCGACAACTCGACCGAGGCCGGCCGCAGGAAGAACCGCCGGGTGGAGGTCACGTTCCCGCGCACGGCGAGCTGAGCGTCACGCACACACCCGCACCCGCACGCCGGCCGTCAGCCCCCACCCGGCCATCGCGCCGGCCGCCGCCTCCAGGACGTGCCGGGACCGCAGCCGGGGCAGCCCCAGCCGCCCCGGCGGCATCGTGCGCACCGCGATGACGGTGAGCCTGCGGTCGAGATACGCCACGTCGATCGGCATGCGCATCCCGAAGGTGTGCACCCCGCCGGCCGGCGTCAGCAGCATCGCCCCGTCCACGGCGTCCCGTCCGAGCAGCCCTCTGGTCCGGGCCCGGTACGAGGCGGCGATCTCCAACGGCACCCGGACCTCCGCCACCAGGAGTTCCCCCCGCCCGTCCCGCCAGCGCGCCATACCAGTCTCCCCTCGGCAGCCTCGTCACCCTCTGCACGGTACGAGCCGGGCACGCGGAAGGGCCGTCACATGCGGAAGATCGTCCCGTACAGCGTCCCCATAATTTGACGGCGGCCCCGCGGCCCTCTCTGCCACGATCGTCGTATGGACGACACGGACGGGGACGACAAGGACCGCGCAGGGGACGGCACGGGCGGCGGAGTGCAGGGCTCGTTCGAGGACCTGCTCGCCGAAGGGGCCGCCGTGCCCACCGAAGGGTGGGACTTCTCCTGGTTCGAAGGGCGCGCCACCGAGGCGCGGCCCTCCTGGGGGTACGCGATGTCGCTGGCGGCGCGACTGGCGGGCGCGAGCGCCGCGCTCGACGTGCAGACCGGGGGAGGAGAGGTCCTCGACTTCGCTCTCGGCCGGGCCGCCCCCAAGGCCCCCGTCCTCACCGTCGCGACCGAGGGCTGGCCGGCGAACGTCGCCAAGGCGACCGCGCTGCTGCGGCCGCGCGGCATCGCGGTCGTCGCGACTCCGCAGGACGCCCCGCTGCCCTTCGCGGACGCCACCTTCGACCTGGTGAGCAGCCGGCACCCCGTGCGGCCCCTCTGGCACGAGATCGCCCGCGTCCTGCGGCCCGGCGGGACCTACTTCGCCCAACACGTCGGGCCCCGCAGTGTGTTCGAGCTCGTGGAGTACTTCCTCGGACCGCAGCCGGAGACGGTGAGCGGCGGTCGCCACCCCGACCACGAGCGCGCCGAAGCGGAGGCGGCGGGGCTGGAGATCGTCGACCTGCGGGCGGAACGGCTGCGCGTCGAGTTCCACGACATCGCCGCCGTCGTCCACTTCCTGCGCAAGGTGGTGTGGATGGTCCCCGGCTTCACGGTGGAGGCCTACCGGCCCCGGCTGCGCGCCCTGCACGAGCGGATCGAGGCCGACGGCGCCTTCGTCGCCCACAGCGCCCGCCATCTCGTCGAGGCCCGCCGCAGGTGAGGCCGTGTGCCCAGGCCGTGTGCCAGGCCGTGTGGGGCCGCAGACCTCCGTCCTCACGGAGTTTCCACATCGTTATCGCAAGTGGTTCGCGTCCGTGTCCCGCCTCACGTACGTTCGGGCCGAGGCAATTCGCGTGAGCAAAGCTGCGTGGACGTCACCGCGCAGTGGAGGGGGCTGCGCGGTGACGCCCGCGTCAAGCCGGCGTTCGCGGCCGGGTTAGCCCGTCAGGGGGACGGGCGGGTGCACGGCCGACAGGCCCGGGCCGACGCGAAACCTGAACTTTCCTCGGCGTCAGGGCTCGCCTCCCTGTGAATCGGCTGCGTTCCGCCCATGAAGCACACAGGAACCATGCCTGAGCGAGCAAGCGGCGCGTCGCCGTGCGACTCCGGAGAGTAGTTGTCGCGCGCCGATGCGCGCAGCATCACTTACGAAGGGTTATGGTGGAAACCCCCCCTCGGGCCGGTCCGTCTCCCCCCCACGGACCGGCCCGTTTTTTTGCCCAAGTCCGCACAGGGGTAGGCTGCGCCCCGCGGGGACCGCACCGTACGGAGGGGCTGACAATCACGTGAACCTGCGCGACAAGCTGCGCGGCCTTCTGGTCAGGCTGTACGCACGCCGGGTGGAAGGTCACCTGGACCACGCTCAGGTGCCCAAGCACATCGGCGTCATCATGGACGGCAACCGGCGCTGGGCGAAGGCCGCGGGTTCCACCACCGAGCACGGTCACCGGGCCGGCGCGGACAAGATCGAGGAGTTCCTCGGCTGGTGCACCGAGACGGATGTCGAGGTGGTCACCCTCTGGCTCCTGTCGACGGACAACCTCGACCGCCCCCAGGAAGAACTCGTCCCCCTCCTCGGCATCATCGAGGACGTCGTGCGCACCCTCGCCGCCGACGGCCGCTGGCGCGTCCACCACGTCGGCACCCCCGACATCCTCCCCTCCCATGTGCAGACCGCGCTGAAGGAGGCCGAGGACTCCACCGCCCACGTCGACGGAATACTGGTCAACGTCGCCATCGGATACGGCGGTCGCCAGGAGATCGCCGACGCGGTGCGCTCGATGATCGTGGACGCGGCGGAGAAGGGGACCTCGATGGAGGACCTCGCCGACTCCGTCAGCGTCGACCTCATCGGCCGTCACCTCTACACCGGCGCCCAGCCCGACCCCGACCTGGTGATCCGCACCAGCGGCGAGCAGCGGCTGTCCGGATTCATGCTGTGGCAGACGGCCCACGCGGAGTACTACTTCTGTGAGGTCTTCTGGCCGGCCTTCCGCAAGGTCGACTTCCTGCGGGCGCTGCGCGACTACGCGGCCCGCCACCGGCGTTACGGCGGCTGAGGCGCACACCGGCGAAGGCGCCTGCGAAACCCCCACGCATACCCCCTGCGGGGCGGAAGTAAGGTGGAGTTCACCGGCGCGCCGTCATATGCCGTGGCATGGCGGCGCATGTTCGAGGGCATAAGCCAAGCAGGTCGACGCCCGAACCACGGGTGTCGGATCTCAGCGGACGGCACGGGGCCGTCCGCCCGGGAGGCCCTTTGCACCAGCCCGACCGTGCGGTCACGGCACGGAACAAGCAGCGGGGGGCCGGTTCTCGGCCCGTGCAGGGCGGCCACGAACCGGCCCAGCTTCACTCCGTCGCTCCCCGACCTCATCCGAGGGGGTACGTCCTTCCGTGGTGACCAGCACAAAGCGCCGTATGCCAGACCGGCGCACCTATGTTCTCGACACCAGCGTCCTGCTGGCCGACCCGAACGCCATGACCCGCTTCGAGGAGCACGAGGTCGTGCTTCCCATCGTCGTGGTCACGGAACTGGAGGCCAAGCGGCACCATCCGGAACTCGGCTACTTCGCCCGGCAGGCCCTGCGTCTGCTGGACGACTACCGGGTGAAGTTCGGTCGCCTCGACGCCCCCATCCCGATCGGGGAACTCGGCGGCACCGTCCGTGTCGAGCTCAATCACTCGGACCCCAGCGTGCTGCCGACCGGCTACCGCCTGGGGGACAACGACTCCCGCATCCTCGCGGTGGCCCGCAACCTCCAGGCCGAGGGGTTCGACGTCACGGTCGTGTCGAAGGATCTCCCGCTCCGGATCAAGGCCTCCTCGGTCGGGCTCCTCGCCGAGGAGTACCGCGCCGAGCTCGCCATCACGGGCTCCTCCGGCTGGACCGGAATGTCCGAACTGGCGCTGTCCGGCGAACAGGTGGACATCCTCTTCGAGGAGGGCCGCCTGCACGTGCCCGAGGTCGCCGACCTTCCCGTGCACACCGGTCTGACCATCCAGTCGGAGCGCGGCAAGGCCCTGGGCCGGGTCACCGCCGACGGCAGCGTCCGGCTGGTGCGCGGTGACCGGGAGGCCTTCGGCATCAAGGGCCGCAGCGCCGAGCAGCGCATCGCGCTCGACCTGCTCCTCGACCCGGACGTCGGGATCCTGTCCATGGGCGGCCGGGCCGGCACCGGCAAGTCGGCGCTGGCGCTGTGCGCGGGGCTGGAGGCCGTCCTGGAGCGCCGTCAGCACCAGAAGGTGATGGTCTTCCGGCCGCTGTACGCGGTGGGCGGGCAGGAGCTGGGCTATCTGCCCGGTTCCGAGGCCGACAAGATGGGCCCCTGGGCGCAGGCGGTCTTCGACACGCTGTCCGCGGTCACCAGCCGCGAGGTCATCGAGGAGATCACCGCGCGCGGGATGCTGGAGGTCCTGCCGCTGACCCACATCCGCGGCCGCTCCCTCCACGACGCCTTCGTGATCGTCGACGAGGCGCAGTCGCTCGAACGGAACGTGCTGCTCACCGTTCTGTCCCGGATCGGCTCGAACTCCCGGGTGGTCCTCACCCACGATGTCGCGCAGCGGGACAATCTGCGGGTGGGGCGCTATGACGGCGTGGTGGCCGTCGTCGAGAAACTGAAGGGGCATCCGCTCTTCGCGCATGTCACGCTGAACCGGTCCGAGAGGTCCCAGATCGCGGCGCTCGTGACCGAGATGCTGGAGGACGGGCAGATCTGATCGACCCGCCCCGTGCACCGGGGCCCGGCGGTGGTCGGCGCCGCTCGACAAAGGCTGTGAGCCTAGTCGGGCGGCGTCGGCGTATGTGGGGGTTTCGCGAAATCCCTGGGGCCTCCGCAGGTGTGAGCTTTCACACGCAACTCGGAATTGCCTTGCGGTGTCGGGTTACGGCAGAGTCTCGGTTCTGTCAGGCCCCGCATACGGCACACCTGTACCCCCAGGGGTACGGAAACCCACTTGCACCACCGTCCAACTCCATAGCGCCGTCGTATGCCGCCCGAGCACCACGCGGCGCTCCCTTCCGGGAGTTGCCCATCGGGCCCGTGTCTCCTGTGACCCCGCAGTTCGGAGACCAGCGTCAAGGGCACGATCGCGTCCGCCAGGGTCAACGAAGCGGACGATGCTGGAAGGAAACCCGTGTGAGCCGGATCTCGGTCCGGGGATTCGCAGTGGCCTCGGCCACGGCGGTCACCGCTGTCGGAAGCGTCGTCGGCGTTGCCTCGGGCAGCGTCGCGCAGCCCAACGACGCAGAGGCGACGGCGAGCGACGCGACGCTCCTCGCCGACCTGCCCGTCGGCCAGCAGGCCCAGGTGCAGACGGCATCCCTCGCGCAGCAGGCCGGATACCAGGCCATCGCCGCGGACGAGGGCGCGAAGAAGGACGCCGAGGAAGCGGCCCGCAAGGCCGCGGCCAAGACGGCGGTCGCCAAGAAGGAGGCCGCCGAGAAGGCGGCCAAGGAGCGCGCCGAGGCCAAGACCAAGGCCAGCCGCAGCGCCGGCGACTTCCCGGTCCAGAGCTCCTACTCCGTGTCGCAGATCCAGGCGATGGCGGCGCAGATGGTGCCGAGCGGCCAGTTCCAGTGCTTCAGCAACATCGTGGACCACGAGTCCAGCTGGAACTACCACGCGGTCAACGCCTCCTCCGGCGCCTACGGTCTCTTCCAGGCGCTGCCGGCCGGCAAGTACGCGTCCGCCGGCGCGGACTGGCAGACGAACCCGGCCACCCAGATCAAGTGGGGCCTGAACTACATGGACAGCCGGTACGGCAGCCCGTGCGAGGCATGGTCGTTCTGGCAGGCCAACCACTGGTACTGAGCGCGGGCGGCTCCCGGCCGCCGTCCCCCTTCATCTGATTCATCTGATGACACAGCAGAAGGAATCCCAGTGAGCCCGATATCCGCCAGGGGTTTCGCGGTGGCCTCGGCCACCGCGGTCACCACCGTAGGCGCCGTCATGGGAGTCGCCCAGGGCGACGCCCTGCACTCCGTCGACGACGCCCAGGCGACGGGCGGCTCGACGCTGCTCGCCGATTTACCCGTAGGCGAGCAGGTCGAGGTCCAGACCGCCTCCCTGTCACAGCAGGCCGACGTCCAGGCCATCGCCGCCGACGCCACCGCCAAGAAGACGGCGGAGGAGGCGGCCCGCAAGCAGGCCGCCAAGGACGCCGTGGTCAAGCAACAGGCGGCCGCGGACAAGGCGAAGGCGGAGAAAGAGGCCAAGGAGGCCAAGGAGCGCGCCGAGACGAAGGCCGAGACCACGACGCAGTCCGCCTCGGGCAACGCCACCTTCGTCCAGCAGGGGTCGTACTCCACCAGCGAGGTCCAGGCCATCGCCCGTCAGATCATTCCCGGCGGGCAGTTCCAGTGCTTCAGCAACATCGTCGAGCACGAGTCCGGCTGGAACTACAAGGCCGTCAATCCCTCCTCCGGGGCCTACGGCCTCGTCCAGGCCTACCCCGGCTCCAAGATGTCGTCCGCCGGCGCGGACTGGCGGACCAACCCGGCCACGCAGATCAAGTGGGGCCTGAACTACATGAACGAGCGCTACGGCAGCCCCTGCGGCGCCTGGGACTACTGGCAGGCCAACAGCTCCTACTGACGGTCCGTCACCTCCGGGCCGGGGCCGAACCTGCCCCTGCCGATCTCGCACAGCCCCTCCCTGTCACCGGGTGAGGGGCTTGCGCCCTGTACGGTCGGAAAGGCCGTGACCGACGGCTCCAGGGGGAGTGGTGGGGAGAGACGGGGGAAGAGGACGGATCATGTCGCGAGTGCCAGGGTGGCTCGGCCGGCTCGGCGCCGGTCTGAGCGAGATGAGTGAGCGGCTCGACGAGCGGCGTGCCGAGGTCGAGCGGGAGCGCGCCGAGTCGGAGGCGACGCCGCCCGAGGAGTCCGCGCCGTCCCACGAGGCGTTCCCGCAGGAGCCCCTGCCTCCCGTCCCCCGCCCCGACCCCGCGCACGCGGTGCCGTGGGGGGTCCGGGTCGCGGCCGAGGCCGGCTGGCGGCTGCTGGTGCTCGCCGGGACGCTCTGGGTGCTGATAAGAGTCATCAGCGCGGTCCAGCTCGTCGTCATGGCCTTCGTCGTCTCCCTGCTGCTGACCGCTCTCCTGCAGCCCACGGTGGCCCGGCTGAAGCGGGCCGGGGTGCCCGGCGGGGCCGCCACCGCGCTGACGGCGATACTCGGGTTCGTCGTCATCGGCCTGATGGGCTGGTTCGTGACCTGGCAGGTCATGGCGAACATCGACAACCTCTCCGACCAGGTCCAGGGCGGCATCGACGACCTGCGCCGCTGGCTGCTCAACAGCCCTTTCCACGTCACCGACAAGCAGATCAACGGCATCGCCCAGAACCTGCGGGACGCGATCGGCAACAACACCGACTCGATCACCTCGGCGGGCCTGGAGGGCGTCACCGTCGTCGTGGAGGCGCTGACCGGCATCCTGCTGGCGTTCTTCTCGACCCTGTTCCTGCTCTACGACGGCCGGCGCATCTGGGAGTGGACGCTCAAGCTGGTTCCGGCCGCGGCCCGGCCCGGCGTGGCGGGCGCCGGTCCGCGGGCCTGGGCGACGCTGACGGCCTATGTGCGCGGCACGGTGATCGTCGCGCTGATCGACGCCATCTTCATCGGCCTCGGCATCTACTTCCTCGACGTGCCGATGGCCGTCCCGCTCGCCGTCTTCATCTTCCTGTTCTCCTTCATCCCGCTCGTCGGCGCGGTCGCCTCCGGCGCGCTGGCCGTCGTGGTCGCGCTGGTCACCCAGGGCGTCTTCACGGCGGTCATGACGCTCGCCGTCGTGCTGGCGGTACAGCAGATCGAGGGCCACATCCTGCAGCCGTTCATCCTCGGCCGCGCGGTGCGCGTCCACCCCCTCGCGGTGGTCCTGTCGGTCGCGGCCGGCGGCATGGTGGCGGGCATCGGCGGCGCGATCGTGGCGGTGCCCCTGGTGGCCGTCACCAACACGGTGGTCGGCTACCTGCACAGCTACTCCCGCGAGCAGACCCTGCGGCACGCACCCCGCCCGAGAGGGGCCACGGCGTCGAACGTGGCCCCGGTGGCGGCGGCTCCGGCGAGCGGCGCCGCGGACGAGCCCGGCCCGCCCGCACAGCCCCCCGCCATGGACGCCTGACGACCCCACGAGGCCCCGCTCACCCCGCCCGACCTGCGGGGTGAGCGGGGCCTCGTGCGCGCTCGGCACCGGTCGCCCGGCCACGTCGCTCCGGCCGGTCGCCGGACCGGGGCACCGGGCGTCGTTCGTCGAACGCCGGCCGCTGGACCGCAGTCGTCCGGCGGCGGTCGTCATTCGTCGGACGGCGGTCGTCGATGACGGACCGAGGCGTCGGTCGCCGCATCGCAGACGTCAGTCGCCGAGGATCGCCTCCGCGTCCAGCGTGACGCCGATCGCCTGGATCACCGAGGCGATCTTGAAGGCCTCCTGGACGGTCTCGCGTTCGACGCCCGCCCTGCGCAGCACCTGCTCGTGGGAGTCGAGGCACAGTCCGCAGCCGTTGATCGCGGAGACCGCGAACGACCACAGCTCGAAGTCGACCTTGTCGACGCCGGGGTTGCCGATCACGTTCATCCGCAGGCCGGCCCGCAGGTTGCCGTACTCCTGGTCCGAGAGCAGGTGGCGGGTGCGGTGGAAGACGTTGTTCATCGCCATCACGGCCGCGGCCGACCTGGCCGCGGTGTAGGCCTCGGGCGAGAGGTTGGCCTTCGCCTCCGGCGCGATCTCGCGCAGCACGATCGGGGAGCGCGAGGCGATCGCGGTCGCCAGCACGGTGCCCCACAGCTGCTGCGCGGACAGCTCGGAGTTGCCGATGACCGAGCCCAGGTTGAGCCTCAGGTCCTTGGCGTAGTCCGGTATCGCGGACTTCAGCGAGTCGAGGGACATCTCAGCTCACGCCCCGGCCGGCAGCTCGACCGGGTCGAGGGTGTTCTCGCCCTCGGCCCGGTCGACGGGGCACAGTTCGTCGGTCTGCAGGGCGTCCGGGACCCGCAGGACCTCCTTGGGATCGCGGCCGAGGGAGCCCGCGGTGACCATCGTGAACTCAGTGAGCACAGGCTCTCCTCGCAGCGGGGGAGCGTCCGGATCGCGGACGCCTCCCTTGGGTCGGACGGGCCCGATCGTGGCACAGGGTGCATCGATTCAGAAAAATGGCCCCACTCGATCATATTGACCGGAGGCATCTGTCAGCGACTGTGGATGATGCGAGGGCCAGGAGGCGGTTGCCCGGTCCCGCCCGGCTCCGGGCCTTCACGGCCGTCGCCGGGCATCTGCACTTCCGGGACGCGGCCGCCGCCATCGGCGAGCCGGCCCGCCCTGTCCGGCGCCGTGTCGGCACGCCGACCCCGCGCCCGCCCGCCGTGTCGCCCTGGCCGTGCGCACGGGAGCGGCGAGAGGGGCGCAGTGCCGGGAGCCGGCGGACGCCCTCCGGGAGGCGCTGTGGCCGCTTCCGGGGCAGGTGCTCGAGGACGCTGACCGAGGTCCGTCAGGAGAGCCGTCCACTCGGTCAAATAACGTCTCCGCACAGCGATTCGAGCACCCCGGCGGAGCAACTTCCGTCAGCTGAGGGCAGGTCGGGAATCCCGCGCTGGAACATGCGCGCCGGCTGATACACATTCCCTCCTCAGCGCTACGCGTCAGGCGTATGTGCGAGAGGCCCAAGGGGAGTGATGTCGGGCTACGAGCTGCTGGCACGCGACCTCGCCGCGTGCGGCCGGGACGGCTTCACCGGGGAGGTGCGCGTGTCCGGGTCGCCCGGCGGCGCCTTCCATCTCCGCGGCGGGCTGGTCGTCGCCGTCGAGTCCCCGGGCGCGCCCGGCCCGGAGGCGCTGCTGCTGCGCTCCGGCCGGATCGGCGGCGAGGAGTGGGCCGCACTGGTGCGCGAGTCCGGCGGCGCGCGCTGGCCGGCCGCCGGGCTGATCGCCCACGGCTACGCGGGGGCCGCCCAGCTCCGGGTGGTCTGCGCGATGTCCCTCCAGGACGCCGCGTTCGCGGTCGTCGCGGGCAGCGTCGACGGCTGCGAACGCGGCCCGGCGGCCGTAGCTCCGCCCGCCGCGGTCGCCGTGGGCGAACCGCCCACCCGGCTGCTCCAGGAGGCGTCCCGCAAGCTGCGCGCACTGCTGGCGCTGCCGTACCCCGTCCGCCCGGACCGGGAGCGGCCCACGCCCGCCCCCGTCTCCTGCGCGGCGTCCCGCCTCGGCGCGCTGCGGTGCGAGCTGCTCGCGCACGCCGACGGCCGGCGCACCGCCCGCGACCTGGCCTTCCGCACCGGGCGCGGGGTCTACACCGTGACCGTCGAAGTGGCCCGGATGCTGGGCGAGGGGCTTCTGGAGTGCGTGGACGCGCCCCACTCGATCCCGGTCCGGCTGCCGGCGGACGGCGGCGGTCTGCGCCCCCGGGAACCCGGGCCGCCCGCCGCGCCGCCGCCGGGCCCGGACGCGACGGCGCTGCCCCGGCGGCGGCCCGGCGCCAGCGGCATCAACGAGGCCCTCACGCCGGAACCGGACGGCGGCACCGGCTGGAAGGAGTTCTTCCGCCTGCGGAACCCCACCACGAGATGACCCGCCCCCCCCACGCACCGGCCCCCACAGACAGAAGACGGTCATATGCGATCAAAGACAGGGGAGTTGCCCACATGGACCACGAAGCCCTCGCGCGGGAGATGCGCGGCCTGCGCGAGCAGGTGAGCGGCATCACCGACACCGCGGTGGCGGCGGCCGACGGACTGCTCATCGCCGCCGACACCGCCGACTCCATCGACCCGGAGGGCCTCGCCGCCCTCGCCGCGGCCGGGATCGGCCTCGCCCGCCGCACCTCCGAGGCGACCGCCCGCGGCGCCCTGCACCGCACGGTGGCCTACGGCAGCCACGGCTGCGCCGCGTTCTACGCGGTGGGCGACACCGCGCTGATGGTCGTGCTCGGCGACGAGGGCATGGACGTGGAGCGCCTGCACACGGCGACCCAGCCCGCCCTGCGCCGCATCGACCTGATCCTCACCCGGAAAGCCGCCGAAGGAGTCTGAAGGGATGGCGACGAAGCGTATGACCCCCGGTTTCTCCGATCAGGTGATGGGCCTGGTCAAGTCACTGCGTACGGATGCCCCCGACTGCGTCGCCTCCGGCGTCGTCGACATGTCCACCGGCATGCTGCTCTCCTACGAGACCGTCGACAACCATCCGCCCGAGGTCCTGGACCTGCTGGCGGGCGCGACGCTCGACCTGTTCCAGGGCCGCACGGTGGTGATGATCGAGGACGTCTTCAAGGAGCGCCGCGGGGTCCAGAGCGACAACCACTTCTTCCAGGAGATCCTCGTCAACAGCGAGAACCTCACTCACCTGTTCGTGCGGATGACCGAGCAGCAGGACGTCGTCGCGGTGGTCGTCTGCCGCAAGTCGGTCAACGTGGGCATGCTCTTCGCCCAGGTCCGAAGGGTGGTGCGGGAGTACCGGCTGTGAACGGCCGAGGACGGCCCAGGACGGCGCCGAGAGTTGTGCACGCGGACGGCCCCTCCCCGGGCGGGGAGGGGCCGTCCCTGGCGTTCCTGGCGGGCGGCGGCTACTCCGTGCGCAGCCCGTCCGGCCGCAGCAGCCGCAGCAGCGGAGGCAGGCTCAGCAGCGTCACCACGAGGACGACCCCCGCGCCGATGCCGGTCATCGCCAGCACGCTCGCCCAGTCCACGTCCACCGGGGTGTCCGTCATCCGCAGCAGCACCGCGCCCAGGGTGATCCCCACCGTCGCGGCCAGCACCAGCCCCAGCACGATCGGGATCGCCGTCTGCCACAGCACGGACAGCCCGAGCGTGCGGCGCCGGGTGCCGAAGGCGACCAGGGACGACAGCAGCTTCCTGCGTTCGCGCAACTGCTCCAACTGGGAGACCAGCAGGCTCGCTCCGATCAGCGCCAGCACGCCGGCCGCGCCGACCAGCAGCCCGGTGCGGATGGAACTGAACTTCGTGTCCGACCGGGTGGCCGTCCAGTTCATCGGCTGGGACAGCGGGTCCACCCTGAACGCCGTGTTACGGGCGTACTCGTAGGCGTCGGGCACGGACTCGTCGATCGAGAGGTAGATCTCCCCGCTGACCCGCTTCTCGGCCGCCTTGGGCAGCGCGCTCGGCGTCATCAGGAAGCCGTCCCGTTCCCAGTCGGTCAGGCCCTTCACCGAATGGGCCTTCTTGACGCCCGGAGGGACGGTCCACAGGACGTCCGCGCTGTGGTCGTCGGAGGACTGTTCGAAGTACAGCTTCCTGCCGGGCTTGTTCAGGATCGGACCGTCGTTCGACGTTCCGCCGCCGTCGAGGACGAACGTGTCCCCGTCCTTGCAGGAGGGCAGCTTCGCCAGCTCGCGCAGGGCCGGGCACTCGCCGACGGCCAGCGCGCCGAGCGTCTGCGGGCCGTCCTGGCTCTTCCAGGAGGAGTCGCCGAGGTAGCCCTCCCACAGCGCCGTCACCTTGCGGACGGCCTTGGTGTCGGCGAACTTCAGGGCGGTCGGGCCCAGCGGCGCGCCGTCCGGCACCCGGACCTGCATCTGCGCACGGCTGACGTCCTGACCGGTGGCCTTGGTGTAGTCGCCGTCCACGCCGGCGAACAGCATCTGGAGCGCGATCGCCCCGGCCACCGCCACCGCGATGCCGTTGACCATCCGGGCTGCCGTACCGCTGCTCAACTGCAGGCGCCGCACCGCCAGTTGCCAGGCGACGCCGCCCGATCCGAGCCGGCCGACGACCGCCTCCACGAGCCACGGGAGCAGTGCGGTGATGCCGACGAGGATCAGGATGACGCCGCCGCTCACCAGGTACTGGTTGAAGTCGCCGCCCGCGTGGCCCTGCCCGATCATCGGGTAGAGCATCGCGACACCGCCCAGGGGCAGCAGCAGTCGCCACCACAGGCGCCGCCGTGCGGGTTTGGCGGCGCGCACCACTCCGAGGGGTTCGATCACCACACCGCGCAGTGCGAAGAGGGTGACCAGCACCGCCGCCGTCGGCACCGCCAGGACGACCAGCGCGGCCAGCGCGGGGGAGGGGTTGAGGTAGCTGGGCCAGACGCTCACGCCGACCACCTCGACCGTGCCCGCCGCCTGGCGGCCGGCCAGGAAGAACACCGTGCCCAGGACCAGGCCCAGCAGTGAGCCGGCCATCGCCTCGCCCGCCGCGATGCGCCGGGTCATCCGGCCGTCGGAGCCGATCAGTCTGAGAGCCGCGAGTCTGCGGTCGCGCCGCTCGCCGCCGAACCGCACGGCCGCGGCGATGAACACCGCGACGGGCATCAGCAGCACCACGATGACCACGAGGATCAGCAGGAGCAGCACCGGGTCGGTCTTCTCCTGCGACGGGTTCGGGTCCCCGAACGTCTCCAGCCGGTTCACCACCGCGCCGTTGACATGCGGGGTCAGCCCGGTGGCGCCCGAGTAGTAGGCGAGTTCCTGCGAGCCGACCAGCCCGCTCTCCCCGATGGTCCCGACGACGTGGTACGGCAGCCGTTCCCGCAGCGGCGCCGAGTCGTCGGCGGCCAGCAGCTTCTTCAGCGCGGGCGAGACGACCATGTCGCCCTTCGCCGGGAACCGGTTCAGGCCGGGCGGCAGCGGGGCGCGGGCGCCCTCCGGCTCCAGCATCCGGCCGCGGATGTCCTTGTCGCGGAACGTGGTGTCGGACTGCGCGATCAACAGGGTCCTGTCGGACTTCGCCGGCGGCTCGCCGAACGGCCAGTCCAGCCGGGCCTGTTCACGGTCGTGGCGTACCTCGAGCGCGTTCGGCGCCGCGGTCGTCAGCAGCAGCACGGCCACCCCGAGGCCGACGCCCACGGCCGTCAGCACCGCCCGGATCCAGCCCTCCCGGCCGCCCGCGAAGGCGAACCGGACCCCCAGCCCCAGGTCACGGGACCACTGGCGCAGATTCATATGACGCGCTCCATGTCCCGCGACTTGCCGTCCCGGACGACGATCTCGCGGTCGGAGTAGGCGGCCACCCGCGCCTCGTGCGTGACGAGGACGACGGCGGCGTTGGCCGACCGTGCGGCCTCGGTGAGCAGCTCCATCACGCGTTCGCCGTTGAGGGAGTCCAGCGCGCCGGTCGGCTCGTCGGCGAACAGCACCCGCGGGTCGGTGACGAGCGAGCGCGCCACGGCGACCCGCTGCCCCTGCCCGCCGGAGACCTCGCCGGGCCGCTTCCTGCCGAGGTCGTCGACCTCGAGGCGCTGCATCCACTCCAGCGCGGTGCGCTCGGCCTGCTTGCGCGGGGCGCCGTTCAGCCGCAGCGGCAGCGCCACGTTCTCCACGCAGGTCAGTTCGGGCACGAGCTGGCCGAACTGGAACACGAAGCCGAAGTCCGAGCGCCGCAGTCGGCTGCGCTGGGCGTCGCTCATCGTGGCGAGGTCCTGGCCGTCGTACATGATCGAGCCGGAGTCGGGCGTCACGATGCCGGCGAGGCAGTGCAGCAGCGTCGACTTGCCGGACCCGGACGGGCCCATCACCGCGACGACCTCGCCGGGGTGGATGGAGAACTCGGCGCCGTCCAGCGCCATGGTCGGACCGTAGGCCTTGCGCAGGCCCTCGGCGACGAGCAGGGATCCCCCGGGAGCGTTCACGTGTGTACCGCCGCCTTCAGCTTGTCGAGACGCGCGGCGGCCAGCTCCAGCCAGCGCAGGTCGGCCTCGAGATGGAACAGCGCGTGGTCGCAGATCAGCTGGTCGGCGAGATCGCCCCGGCGCTTGCGGTCGGTGAGGATGCGCATGCTGCGCAGGTGCTCCGCGCGCTGGGTGTCGAGGATGTCGGCCGCGTCGCGGTGGGTGAGCAGCGCGAGGACGATCTTCGTGTACAGCGTGGACTGCAGATACGGCTCGGGCTTCTCGGGCGTGGCGAGCCACTGTTCGACGTCGGTGATCCCGGCGTCGGTGATGGCGTAGCGCTTGCGCTCGGGGCCGCCGCCGGACTCGATGCCGTCGACCTCGACGAGCCCGTTCTTCAGCAGGCGCGACATCGTCGAGTAGACCTGGCCGTAGTGCAGCGGCCGGTCGTGACCGAACTTCTCGTCGAAGGCCCGCTTGAGGTCGTAACCGTGGCGTGGCCCGGACTCCAGGAGTCCCAGGAGGGTGTGACCGATGGACATGCGAGGACTGTACATGCGGTGTATACCCGCCGTGTATACGCCGAGTGCGCGGCTGACAGCGGGCGGTACGGTGCCGCAGGTGACGGCCGTTTGTCACCGTTTCGCTACAGGCCCCGTGACGGCCGTCCCGCCCCCGCGCCCGCCTCAGGACGGCCGTCCCGCGCCCGCCTCGTGACGGGCGCGGGGGCGCCGGGCCCTCAGGGTGTCGGGGGTTTGCGGGCGGGGCCTCCGGGGGGCCGGCCGCGGCGGGGCAGGGGGCCGGTGTCGCCGGGCAGCCGGCCCGCCTCCTTCAAGGCTCTCCGCAGCAGGAACTCGATCTGCGCGTTGGCGGACCGCAGGTCCTCGCCGGCCCACCGGGCCAGCGCCTCGTACACCGCGGGATCCAGCCGCAGCAGCACCTGCTTGCGCTGCGGCCGGCCCTGCGGGGCCGCGCCCCCGGCGGGATCCGTCACTGGTAGAGGGTCCCGGTGTTCAGCACCGGCTGGGGCGCCCGGTCCCCGCACAGCACCACCATCAGGTTGGACACCATCGCCGCCTTCCGCTCCTCGTCCAGTTCCACGATGCCCTGCTCGGCGATCCTGCCGAGCGCCGCCTCCACCATCCCGACGGCTCCGTCCACGATCTCCCGTCGCGCCGCGACGACCGCGCCCGCCTGCTGCCGCTGGAGCATCGCCGAGGCGATCTCGGGAGCGTAAGCGAGGTGGGTGAAGCGGGACTCGATGATCCGCACGCCGGCCGCCTCCACGCGCGCGTGCAGCTCTATCGCGAGCTTCTCGGTGATCTCCTCGGCGTTGCCGCGCAGGGAGAGGCCGTCCTCGTCGTGCGAGTCGTAGGGGTACTCGATGGCGATGTGCCGGACGGCGGCCTCGGTCTGGGTGGCGACGAACTCCAGGAAGTCGTCCACCTCGAAGGAGGCCTGAGCGGTGTCCTGCACGTTCCACACCACGACCGCGGCGAGCTCGATCGGGTTGCCGTAGGCGTCGTTGACCTTGAGGACGGCCGTCTCGTGGTTGCGGACCCGGGTGGAGATCTTCTCGCGGGAGGTGAAGGGGTTCACCCAGCGCAGGCCGTCCTCGCGGATGGTGCCCCGGTAGCGGCCGAAGAGCTGCACCACGCGCGCCTCGCCCGGCGCCACCGTGTTCAGTCCGCACATCGCGAGGAACGCGGAAAGGGCGACCAGGATGCCGCCGACGATCAGCGCCGCCTTGGGCCCGGTCGCCGTCACCGCGGTGGCCGCGGCGATCATCCCGGCGCCGGCCGCCAGCCCGCCCAGACCGAGCAGCAGCGCCAGTCCGCCGCCCACGCTGTGCGCGGGGAACTCGGTCACGCGCGGGGCGGGCATCTCGGGTGCGTCGACGGAATCGGCGAGGGGGTCAGGGATGGAATCGGCGACGGGCCGGACGGCGGTGGACGGGCCGGGCGCCGATGCGTCGTGGGCGGACGCGTCGTGGGCCGAGGGGTCGTGTACGGACATGGTGGATCCCCGTTTCTCGTCTTCTCGTCAGCAGCCTTTTCAGTGATCGGCTGCCTATCTAAGTGATATCACTTTAGCGTGCGATGGCAACCCCGCACCCCCTTCGGACGTCGAACCGGTGGGGAGGTCGGACCGGTTCCACCGGGCGGGGTGCTGATTCTCACGCCGCCCGAAGGGCGGATCGGCGGCGCCTCGTCATAGACAGCGGTGTTAGCTTTCTGAGCTGACCTGCCCCTGCCCCCGGGCACTGGTGTGACTGCCGAGTAGGAAGCGGAGCGAGCGGACTCATGGGACGAGCGGAAGAGAGACGAGCTCGACAGCGCGGTGGCCGCCGCGCGGCGCCCAGGAACCGCTCGACGGAGACGGAGTCGGTGGCACCCCGCGCCCGCGAGGCCGCCGCCGGGACGGCGACCGCCACGACCACCGCGCCCGCGCCCGTGCCCGGCGGCCGCGCGGCGGCACGCAGGGGCGCGAAGAAGGCCGGCAGAGGCGCGAACGGCAGGGCGGGCAAGCCCGGCGGCAAGGACAAGGGCTTCATACGCCGGCTCTTCACCTGGAAGAAGATCCTCGGCACGTTCCTCGGCTTCGCCATCGCCGTGATCGGCGCCTTCATCTGGCTCTACGTGAGCACCCCGATCCCCGCGGGCAACCCCGACGCCGACCTGCAGAGCAACGTCTACAAGTACGGCGACGGCGCGCTCCTGGCCCGTGACGGCGACGTCAACCGGGAGAACGTCGACCTCGCCACGATCCCCAAACCCGTCCAGCACACCTTCGTCGCCGCCGAGAACAAGTCGTTCTACAGCGACAACGGCATCGACCTCAAGGGCACCGCCCGCGGCGTCCTCAACACCCTGATGGGCAAGGGCGCGCAGGGCGGTTCGACGATCACCCAGCAGTACGTCAAGAACTACTATCTGTCCCAGGAACAGACCGTCACGCGCAAGCTGAAGGAACTGGTCATCTCCCTCAAGCTGGACCGGGAGAAGGACAAGGACTACATCCTCGCCGGGTACATCAACACCAGCTACTACGGCCGCGGCGCCTACGGCATCCAGGCCGCCGCCCAGGCCTACTACCGCGTCGACGCCGACAAGCTCAGCGTCGAGCAGGCCGCCTATCTCGCCGCGCTGCTCCAGGCCCCCAGCCAGTA
The DNA here is from genome assembly GCF_014649655.1 of Streptomyces humidus. Taxonomy (GTDB): domain Bacteria; phylum Actinomycetota; class Actinomycetes; order Streptomycetales; family Streptomycetaceae; genus Streptomyces; species Streptomyces humidus. The sequence continues at coordinate 182,754 of NZ_BMTL01000017.1, forward strand.
CGACTGGGCCGTCGCCTCCGACACCGGCAAACGCCTGGTGCAGGCCCGCTGGAACTACGTCCTCGACAACATGGTCGGGCAGAACTGGCTGGACAAGTCCAAGCGCGAGGGGATGAAGTTCGACATCCCCAAGGACCCCAAGGCCGCCCCGGGGAAGGAAGGCCAGATCGGCTACCTGGTCGACGCGGCCAACTCCGAGCTCGCCAACCAGCTCGTCGCCACGGGCGTCGCCGACGACTACGAGTCGGCCGCGGCCCTGGTCCGCAAGGGCGGCTGGACCATCGAGCTCAACATCGACAAGAAGAAGCAGAAGGCGCTGGAAGCCGCGGTCAAGGAACAGCTCACCAGCAAGCTGGACAAGAAGAAGCGCGCGGTCGACGGCGACGTACAGGCCGGCGCGGCCTCGGTGAACCCGAAGACCGGTGCGGTCGTGGCGATGTACGGCGGCACGAGCTACACCGAGCACTACCTCAACAACGCCACCCGCACCGACTACCAGCCCGCCTCCACCTTCAAGCCGGTGATCCTCGCCGCGGCCTTCGACGAGAACGCCGTGACCCAGGACGACAAGAAGATCACCGCCAACACCATCTACGACGGCACCAGCAAGCGCCCGGTCGTCGGCAGCGACATCGGCTTCGCCCCGGAGAACGAGGACGACCAGGACTACGGCCCCGTCACCGTCCAGACGGCGCTGAACAAGTCCATCAACTCCGTCTTCGCCCAGATGGGCGTGGACGTCGGCATGGACAAGGTGCTCAAGGTCGCCGCCGACCTCGGCATGCACACCAAGGACCTCAAGGCCGTGCCCGCCCAGACCCTCGGCACCATGGGCGCGAGCCCCCTGCAGATGGCCGGCGTCTACGCCACCCTCGACAACCACGGCAAGAAGGTCACCCCGGCGCTCATCAGGTCGGCGGAGAACAGCGCCTACCCGTCCTTCAAGCACACCGACCCCATCGGCGCGCAGGTCATCGACCGGGAGGCCGCCGACTCGGTCACCTCGGTGCTCACCGGCGTCGTCGACGACGGCACGGCGAAGCTGTCCGTGCGGGACAACCCGCTGCGCAAGGGCCAGAAGGTCGCCGGCAAGACGGGCACCTCCGACAACAACAAGTCGGCCTGGTTCACCGGTTACACCCCCGATCTCGTCACCTCGGTCGGCCTGTTCGGCGAGTCCGCGAAGGCCCCGCACCCACAGGTTCCGATGACCGGCGCGACGAACGGCCTGACCTCGGACGACGGCCGCGTCAACGGCGGTGGCTTCCCGGCGCTGATCTGGGCGGCCTACACCTTCGGCGTCTCCACCGAGGTCACCAAGTTCGACCTCGAGACCGACCAGGGCGCGGCGGTCCAGACGGCGCCCCCGTCGCCGTCGTCGTCGCCGAAGCCGAGCGCCTCGCCGTCGTCGTCGCCGAAGCCGAGCGCCTCGCCGTCGTCGTCGCCGAAGCCGAGCACGTCGCCGTCGTCGTCGCCGAAGCCGAGCACGTCCCCGTCCAGTTCACCGTCGGGCGGCACCTCGCCCGACCCGGGCACGAGCTCCCCCTCCAGCGGCTCGGGGGACCCGGGCAACCCGATCCTCGGCTAGCAGGACGGCGACGCCGCAGCCGGCGCCGCAGCCGACGCCGGCTGCGGCGAAACGGCGAGGGGGCGCCCGGAGATCTCCGGGCGCCCCCTTTCGCGCGTCTGCGCGGGTCCGTCAGCTCCGGTTCAGCTCGAACCAGACCACCTTGCCGGTGCTGAGCCGCGTGGCCCCCCAGCGCCGGGCCAGCCGGTTCACCAGATACAGCCCGCGTCCGCCCTCGTCGGTAGCCCGGGCCTGCCGCAGCCGGGGCAGCTGCGGGACGTCGTCCCCCACCTCGCACCGCAGCACGTCGGTCCGCAGCAGCCGCAGGGTGACCGGCCGCGTGGCGTACCGCACCGCGTTCGTGACGACCTCGCTCACCAGCAGCTCGACCGAGTCGGACATGTCCTCCAGCCCCCAGCGCGAGAGCGCCCGCCGGGCCAGCCGGCGAGCACGCCCCGGCGCCGCGTCCTCCGGTTCCAGCAGCCAGTACCCGACGTCGCTCGGCGCGATCCCGTCGAACCGGGCGGCGAGCAGCGCGATGTCGTCGTCCCGGTCGCCCGGGCCGAGCATGTCGAGCACCTCGTCGCACAGGGCCTCGAGCGGCGGCGGGTGATCGGGCCCGGTCAGCCGGGCGGTCGCCGCGAGCTTCTCCCGCAGCTGTTCTATCCCGGTCGCCACGTCCCGCAGCCGGGACTCCACCAGGCCGTCGGTGTACAGCAGCAGCGTCGCCCCGGCGGGCGCGTCCAGCTCCACCGCCTCGAAGTCGACCCCGCCGACGCCGATCGGCGCGCCCGGCGGCACCCGCAGCACCTCGGCCCGGCCGCCCAGATGCAGCAGCACGGGCGGGGGATGCCCCGCGTTGGCGATGGTGATCCGGTGCGCGACCGGGTCGTACACCGCGTACAGGCAGGTCGCCATGCGGTCCGTGCCCAGCCGCTGGGCCTGCTCGTCGAGATGGTGCAGGACCTCCTGCGGCGGCAGGTCCAGCCCGGCCAGGGTCTGCGCCGTCGTGCGCAACTGCCCCATGATGGCCGCCGACGTCATGGAGTGCCCCATGACGTCGCCCACGACCAGCGCCACCCGGCTGCCGGGCAGCGGGATGGCGTCGTACCAGTCGCCGCCGACCCGGGCCGTCTCCGCCGCCGGCAGGTACCGGGACGCCAGCCGCACGCCCGTGGGACGCGGCAGGGTCTCCGGCAGCATCGTGCGCTGCAGCTCGTCGGCGATGTACGCCTCACGGTCGTACAGCACCGCCTTGTCGATCCCGAGCGCACTGTGCGTGGCGAGCTGGGCGGCCACCAGCAGGTCGTCGTTCTCGAACGGCAGGCGCTCCGGACGGCGCAGGAACACCGCGGCGCCGATCACCCGGCGCCGGCCGCGCAACGGGGCCAGGACGGCCCGCTGACCGTCCGGGACGACCAAGGTGGCCTCCTCGCCCAGGAGTTCGGGCAGAGCAGCCCGGGCGGCCGGACCGTCCGCGAACACCGGACGCACCCCGCGCAGCACCTCCGCGAGCGCGCCGCCGGGCCGCACCTCGCACATGTCCCCGACCGACGCCGACAGCTCCGCGGTCAGCTCGCCGGGCTCCGGAGGCGGCAGGGCCAGCGCGGCGAAGCCGGTCTCGGTGTCCCGCTCCTCCGGGATGCGGTCGGTGCGGCGCAGCCGCAGCATGATGCGGTCCGCCGCGGGCCGCTCGTCGCCGACCGGCAGCGGATCGCGCAGATAGACCAGGATCGCGTCGGAGAAGGTCGGCACGGTGGCCCGGCACAGCCCCATCACGATCTCGTCGAGGTCAAGGCCGCGGGCGATCCGCCGGGTCGCCGCGCCCACGAAGCGCAACCGGTCCCCGTCCCGCCGCATCGGCGTGGGCCGGCCGGGGGCCACCGCCATCCCGGTGCGCCGCTCCTGCGGGCCGGGCCCCCGCTCGGGGCGCGCCTCGGCCCCCGGCTGGGCCGGGACGGACTCGGGCGCGGGGCGCGGCCGATGCGTGTCCGGTTCGGTGGACGCGGACGGCTGGGAGTGCTCGGTCCCGGAGCCCGCCTCCGGACCGGCCGCCGCGTCCTTTCCCACAGCTCCCTGGCCGCCCATGGTGCCCTTTCCGCCCTTTCCGCAGGTCGTCGTACCCGAGCCGTCGGGCGGTGACGCGGTCGCACCCGGTGCGGGCGCCGGGGTATGCAGAAGTGCCCCACGGTGGTCCGTGGGGTCGACGCCCTGGGGGCGTTCGTAGGAGATGGGCTGCTCCGTCACGCGTGTCGAATCCGTCCGTCCGGGGCTGCACGCCGCGCGCGCAGTTGGTCCCGCAGGAAACCCGATACCCGGAATACATGTCCCCGGAACGGAGTTCCCGCGTGGTCAGAGGTTGTTCCTGTGTCGCCGGTGGGCCTCGCGCGACCCTGGGAGCCTACGGGGAGCATCCCGCCGGTGTTTCCCTCATGCCCCTCGCTCACGCCCTGCCGCCCCTCGGTGACGTTCAATCAGACCCGGCTCGCGCTCCGGGAGTTACCGCCTGCGATGCCTTGCGGAGGACGATCCTACGGTTGCCGCCCGGGGGCGCATCAAGGGTCTCATGTGGACAGGTGCGCGGGGGTGCGGTCCCAGTCCTCCGGCAGCAACGGTACGGCCCAGGACGGATCCGGGCGCCAGTGCTGCCAACCCTCGTCGAACGGCGACCCCCAGGCGCGGATCCGCTCCACCGCCCTGCGGCCCGCCTCGCGCACCCGCCGAGCCACCGTGGCGTCCATCAACCCGTCCTGCTGGGCCTGCGCGAACTCGTCCTCGTCGCGCCAGTCCCAACTGCGGTCCGGGTAGACGCAGATGTCCAGAAAGTGGTCCTCGGAGTCCACGCCACCGCCCCAACGGGCCAGCGGCTGCTCCAGGTTGACGTACCAGTTCTTGAACGTCCAGCCCGGCTCCCAGAACAGCCACACCGACCAGGGCTCGCCGGGCCGTGCCAGCTTCAGCACGCCGGTGCCGAACCAGCGGCCGCGCTGCACGGTCCGCGGCTTGGTGTACCGGGTGTGCAGCGGCTCCTCGTGCAGCGGGGTGCCGTCCGCGAGCACCGGCTTGACGCACTCCGTGCCCGGGGCCATCCACACGGCGAGGAGTTCCTCGTCGTCCCGCACGACGGTGACGGGGCGGGCGATGTGGAATCCCGCTCCGCCGTTCTCCCGGTAGCGCCACAGGATCCGGTCACCCGGCCCCCAGAAGTCCGCCGCACCGCCCGTTCCCACGCGTCTCACCGCTCCGCCGTCTGCCATGGACAGATATTAGGTGCCATGGCCATACGACGCTGCCGCGCGCGTCACGGTTCTCGCGCCGGGGCGTGAATCGTCACGGGCGTGTCATCCGCAGGACATCCAGCGCCTCGTCGAGCTGCCGGAGCGTCAGATCCCCGCGCTCCACGTACCCGCCGTCCAGGACGACCTGCCGGATCGTCGACCGCTCCGCCAGCGCCTTCTTGGCCACCTTCGCGGCCTCCTCGTACCCGATGTACTTGTTCAGCGGGGTGACCACGGACGGCGAGGACTCGGCGTACTCCCGGGCGCGTTCGCGGTGCGCGACGATCCCGTCGACGGTCCGGTCGGCGAGCAGCCGGGAGACGTTGGCCAGCAGCCGGATCGACTCCAGCACGTTCTTGGCGATGACCGGCAGCATCACGTTGAGCTCGAAGTTGCCCGCCGCGCCCGCCGTGGCCACGGTCGCGTCGTTCCCGACGACCTGCGCGGCGACCATCAGCACCGCCTCCGGGATCACCGGGTTGACCTTGCCGGGCATGATCGAGGAACCCGGCTGGAGGTCGGGCAGGCTGATCTCGGCCAGGCCCGTGCGCGGCCCCGAGGCCATCCACCGCAGATCGTTGGCGATCTTCGTGAGGCCCACCGCGATGGTCCGCAGCTGGCCGCTGGTCTCGACGACGCCGTCCCGCGCGCCCTGCGCCTCGAAGTGGTCGCGCGCCTCGGTCAGCGGCAGCCCGGTGACACGGGCGACCTCCTCGATGACGGCGGCGGAGAACCCGGGCGGCGTGTTGATGCCGGTGCCGACGGCCGTGCCGCCCAGCGGCAGTTCGGCGAGCCGGGGGAGCGAGGCGTTCAGCCGCTCCACGCCGTACCGCACCTGGGCGGCGTACCCGCCGAACTCCTGACCCAGGGTGACGGGCGTGGCGTCCATGAGATGGGTGCGCCCCGACTTCACGACGTCGGCGAACTCCTCGGCCTTGCGGGTGAGGGAGTCCGCGAGGTGCTCCAGCGCGGGGATCAGGTCGCGGGTGACGGCGGCGGTCGCGGCGATGTGGAGGGAGGAGGGGAAGACGTCGTTGGAGGACTGGGAGGCGTTGACGTGGTCGTTGGGGTGCACGTCCCGGCCCAGGCGCTCGGTGGCGAGGGTGGCGACGACCTCGTTGGCGTTCATGTTGGACGACGTCCCGGACCCGGTCTGGAACACGTCGACGGGGAAGTGCTCGTCCCACCGGCCCTCGGCGACCTCAGCGGCCGCTTCCTGGATGGCGTCGGCGATGTCCGGGTCGATCACTCCGAGCCGAGCGTTCACCTTCGCCGCGGCCCCCTTGATGCGCGCCAGCGCCTCGATGTGGGCGCGCTCGATGCGCTGGCCGGAGACGGGGAAGTTCTCGACGGCGCGCTGCGTCTGGGCCCGCCACTTGGCGTTCGCCGGGACGTGTACCTCGCCCATGGAGTCGTGCTCGATGCGGTAGTCGCTCATGCCCGGTACAGCGATCGGGGCGGCCGGGATGTTCCGCGCGCCGCGCCGCCGGGCGTCGTCCGGCAGGAGACCCGGGTCCCGCCGGGGCGGCGCAGCGGGCGGGGGCGCTCTCGCGCCGAGCAGTCGAGCAGGGGCACCCCGCACGCGCCGAAGACCGTCGAGCCGGGCGACCCGGACGACTCCGCCGTGTGCGCCGGCTGACCGGGTCCCGACCGGACGACGACGCCCGCCCCTGCGTCTCTCAGGGGCGGGCGTCCGTCACGGGATCACACGCGTCACACCAAACCCGGCCCCCGCACCGGAATCGACGTGAACGTCGGCGCCGGCGCCGGATCCTGGAAGAAGTCGTTTCCCTTGTCGTCGACGACGACGAACGCCGGGAAGTCCTCGACCTCGATCTTCCAGACGGCCTCCATGCCGAGCTCCTCGTACTCGACGACCTCGACCTTCCTGATGCAGTCCTGGGCGAGGCGCGCGGCCGGGCCGCCGATGGAGCCGAGGTAGAAACCGCCGTGGGCCTCGCACGCGTCCGTGACCTGCTTGCTGCGGTTGCCCTTGGCCAGCATCACCTTGGAGCCGCCCGCGGCCTGGAACTGCTCGACGTAGGAGTCCATGCGGCCCGCGGTCGTCGGCCCGAAGGAACCGGAGGCGTAGCCCTCGGGAGTCTTCGCCGGACCCGCGTAGTACACCGGGTGGTCCTTCAGGTACTGCGGCATCTCCTCGCCCGCGTCCAGCCGCTCCTTGATCTTGGCGTGCGCGATGTCGCGGGCCACGACCAGCGGACCGGTCAGCGACAGCCTGGTCTTGACCGGGTGCTTGGTCAGCTCGGCGAGGATGTCGTCCATCGGCTGGTTCAGGTCGATCCGGACGACGTCGGACGACTCGTCGAGGTGCTCGTCCGTGGTCTCCGGCAGGAAACGCGCCGGGTCGGTCTCGAGCTGCTCGAGGAAGACGCCCTCGGCGGTGATCTTCGCGACGGCCTGGCGGTCGGCCGAGCAGGACACGGCGATGGCGACCGGGCAGGACGCGCCGTGCCGGGGGAGGCGGACCACGCGCACGTCGTGGCAGAAGTACTTGCCGCCGAACTGCGCGCCGATCCCGATCTTCTGCGTCAGCTCGAAGACCTTCTCCTCGAGCTCCTTGTCCCGGAAGCCGTGCCCCAGCTCGGAGCCCTCGGCCGGGATCTCGTCCAGGTAGTGCGCGGAGGCGTACTTCGCGGTCTTGAGCGCGTACTCGGCGCTCGTGCCGCCGACGACGATCGCCAGGTGGTACGGCGGGCAGGCGGCCGTGCCCAGCGAACGGATCTTCTCCTCCAGGAACTTCATCATGGAGGCCTCGTTCAGGACGGCCTTCGTCTCCTGGTAGAGGAAGCTCTTGTTGGCCGAGCCGCCGCCCTTCGCCATGAACAGGAACTTGTAGGCGCCGCCGTCGGTGGCGTACAGCTCGATCTGGGCCGGGAGGTTGGAGCCGGTGTTCTTCTCGTCCCACATGGTCAGCGGGGCCATCTGCGAGTAGCGCAGGTTCAGGTTCAGGTACGCGTCGTAGATGCCGCGGCTCAGCGCGGCCTCGTCGCCGCCCTCGGTGAGCACGTTCTGTCCGCGCTTGCCCATGACGATGGCCGTGCCGGTGTCCTGGCACATGGGGAGCACGCCGGCCGCCGCGATGTTCGCGTTCTTCAGCAGGTCCAGCGCGACGAACTTGTCGTTGGCGGAGGCCTCGGGGTCGTCGATGATGCGGCGCAGCTGCGCGAGGTGGGCGGGGCGCAGGTAGTGCTGGATGTCGTGGATGGCCTCTTCGGCGAGCTTGCGCAGCGCCTCCGGCTCGACCTTGAGGAACGTCCGCCCGTCGGCCTCGAAGGTGGAGACACCCTCGGAGGTCACCAGCCGGTAGGGGGTGGTGTCCTCTCCCATGGGGAGCAGATCGGTGTACGCGAACTCAGGCATCTCGCCCATTCCTCACTCGGCAGACGGCGCCCGCCTCCATCGGCGGGCGCCCACCAGCGTAGAACCTGCCGTGGACGGCGGGCCTGTGAGGTAAGGCTCAGTGCCCCGTGGGAGGCTCCGCGGGGACCGGCCGACCGGGGGTATCGCGATCTATCGTGTTTCGGTACGCTGCTGTCGTGGACCTTCAGAAGCAGAGCAGCGCGCCCGCCGCCCCCACCACGGCCTCCGCCCCGGCCGCCGAGCTGCGCGCGTCCGACGCCGACCGTGACCGTATCGCCGACATGCTGCGCGAGGCCCTGGCAGAGGGCCGTCTGACGGCCGACGAGCACGCCGAGCGCGTCGACGGCGTGCTGGCCGCGAAGACGGTCGGCGAGCTGGAGGCGTTCGTCCGGGACCTGCCCGCCGCACACGAGCGGCGCGCGGCTCCGGCCTCCGCCCCCTCCCGGCCCACCGTCGGCGCGATCCCGGCCGACCCGGACGACAGCGTGGTCGCCGTCTTCAGCAGCGCGGTCCGCCGCGGGCGCTGGCGCGCGGGCCGGCGCATCCACGTCTACGCGGTCTTCGGCAGCGTGGAGATCGACCTCACCGAGGCGCTCTTCGAGTACCAGCAGGTGGTGATCAAGGCGATCTCGGTCTTCGGCAACGTGGAGGTCCGCGTCCCGGAGAACGTGTCGCTGCGCGGCACCGGCGGCGCGGTCCTCGGCAGCTTCGAGGTGGACGCGCTCGACTCCCCCCAGCCGGACGCGCCGGTGGTCTACGTCGACGGCTGGGCGGTCCTGGGCAACATCGAGGGCCGGCCCAAGCGCGGCAAGCTCGTGGCGGACATCCTCGACCGTGTTCAGCGCAAGGTCGACAAGGGGCTGCGCAGACACCTGGACCGCTGACGGACGAGAATGCGCCATCGCCCGGACGGCGGTGTCCGGGGCCGTGAACCCTGTGCATAGGCGCGCGTACAGCGGGTAGGCCTTGCTGCATCGTCGCTCGCTCGCGAAGCCGTCGTCAGGAGTAGACCCGTGCTGCAACCGCCGCATTCGTCCCTGCAGGTCGCCGCTGTCCCGGCCCAGCGGGTGCCAGCGCGCGACAGGGACCAAGACGCTCCCTGGCATACCGAGGCGGTGTGCCGCCGGGACGAGGCAGGTCTGTTCTTCGCCCCCTCGAAGGAGCCCACGGCCGCCCGGCTGTCGCGCGAGGAGGCGGCGAAGCGGGTCTGTGCACGCTGTCCCGTGATGGTGGAGTGCCGCGAGCACGCGCTGCTGCAGCCCGAGCCCTACGGCGTCTGGGGCGGCCTCACCGCCGCCGAGCGCCGCGTGGTCCTCGCCCGGCGCCGCCGTCGTGACGTCGAACTGCAGAAGGCGCGGGCGGCGGGCCGCATAGCCCAGGCCGGTTAGGGCCGGGCCCTCGCCCGCTCCGGCGCCGTCGTCCCCGGCGTCGTCCTCAGGCCTGATCGGTCGGCCTGATCCGGCGTGCGGGTCCGTCGTGCGCGTCCGTCGTGCGGGTCCTGGGTCCGGTGGGTCCGGGCCGGTGACGAAGTGCGGAAGGGGCGCCCCCCTCCGCACCGGGGGGCGCCCGTGGACCGGGATCGAGCCGCTTCTGCGGGGCGGAGCTACTTCGCCCGGTCGAAGTCGACGGCGCTGTAGGCCCGCAGCTTGCTCAGCCTGTGCTCGGAGTCGATGCGCCGTACCGTTCCCGACTTCGACCGCATCACGATCGAGTCGGTGGTCGCGGTCTCCGAGCGGTAGCGGACCCCGCGCAGCAGTTCGCCGTCGGTGATGCCGGTGGCGACGAAGAACACGTTCTCGCCGGTGACCAGGTCCTCGGTCGTGAGCACCCGGTCGAGGTCGTGCCCGGCGTCGACCGCGCGCCGCCGCTCCTCGTCGTCCTTGGGCCACAGCTTGCCCTGGATGACGCCGCCCAGGCACTTCACGGCGCAGGCCGAGATGATGCCCTCGGGCGTGCCGCCGACGCCGAGCAGCAGGTCGATGCCGGTGCCTTCGCGCAGGGCCAGGATCGAGCCGGCGACGTCGCCGTCGGAGATCAGCTTGATGCGCGCGCCGGTCGCCCGGATCTCCTCGATGATGCCGGCATGCCGGGGCCGGTCCAGGATGACGACGGTGACGTCCTCGGGCGTGGACCGCTTGGCCTTGGCGACCCGGCGGATGTTGACCTCGACGGGCGCGTCGATGTCGACGAACTCGGCCGCCTCCGGTCCGGTGACCAGCTTGTCCATGTAGAACACGGCGGACGGGTCGAACATCGCCCCGCGCTCGGTGGCGGCGAGGACGGCGATCGCGTTCGGCATGCCCTTGGCCGTCAGCGTGGTGCCGTCGATCGGGTCGACCGCGATGTCGACCTCGGGCCCGGTGCCGTCACCGACGCGCTCGCCGTTGAAGAGCATCGGGGCTTCGTCCTTCTCGCCCTCTCCGATGACGACCACGCCGTTCATCGACACGGTGGACACGAGGGTGCGCATGGCGCGTACCGCGGCGCCGTCGGCGCCGTTCTTGTCCCCGCGTCCCACCCAGCGGCCCGCCGCCATGGCGGCGGCTTCGGTCACCCGGACGAGTTCCAGGGCGAGGTTGCGGTCGGGGGCCTCGGAGGGGACGTCGAGTTCGGACGGCAAGTGATGATGCTCGGTCATCGGAGCGCACCTTTCTGACTGATACGACGACGGCCGGATGAGGGTTCGATGCCCGACTCTATCGTCAGTCCGACAAAATGAGCAGGGGACCCCACGGATGAGCGCGCCGGGCACCTGCGACGATAGGGGGCGTGGCAGGTTCGAACGGCAAGCAGAAGACGGCCCGGGACATGATCCTCTCCCTGGGACTCATCATGATCGCGGCGTGGGTCATCTACCTCTTCGTCCCGCACGAGGACCGCGCTCCCGACGTCAAGCGGGTCGACTACCGCGTCGAACTCCTCACGGCGCGCCGCGCGGCGTCCTACCCGGTGGCCGCGCCCGAGGGCCTGCCCGGCACGTGGAAGGCGACCTCGGTGCGCTTCAAGGGCGACGCCTTCGACGCCTGGCACCTCGGTTTCCACGCCCCCGACGGGGAGTACGTGACCATCGAGCAGTCCACTCAGCGGCGCTCGCAGTTCATCGACGAGGCCAGCCAGGGATCGACCGAGACCGAGGTCACCGAGCAGATCGGCGGCCGCACCTGGACCCGCTACACCGGCGGCCGCTACGACGCGCTCGTGCTGAAGGGCGCCGACGGTTCCACCACGGTGGTCGCGGGCACGGGCGGCTTCGGTCAGCTGTCGACGATGGCCGGTGCCCTGAAGCTGGCATGAGCGCCCCCGAGCGCACGCGTGAAAGGGCCCCCGGTGTGGCGAATTCCAGGGGTCGTTGCAACACAGTGATCAACTGGCTGTGGCCAGGAGCTTAGCGAGGCGCTCGGCTGGGGTTTCCCAGCCGAGCGTTTTGC